>JAOPJZ010000023.1 GCA_025517525.1 Natronosalvus hydrolyticus | reverse complement strand
TCAAGCGTGCTGTGAACTAGCCAAATCCAATGCCATATGGCGATTCACCACGGCCCAGTAGACCGTATGATTCATCGGGACTGTTCCAACCTACCGCCGATCGCTGACCCCGCTACGGACGATCGGCGCCACGTGAGTACAACGATTTCTCTCAGAACTACCCGCCGTAAACCGACGGAACCAGCCGTAACACGTCGCCATCCTCGAGCGGGGTATCGAGGCCCTCGAGATGGCGAATATCTGTTTTGTTCTTCGTCACGACGGTTTTCTCGGCCAGGCCACCCATACCGGAGCCATCCGAATCGAGCAATCGCCCCGAAAGCACTGGATACGCGGCCTCGAGTTCGCGGAGGAGTTCGCCGACGTTGTCTACGTCCTCGTCCCAGATGACGGTTTTATCACCGACGTCCTCGCGAAACGGCCCGAAGAACACACACTCGAGTTGCACAGGTGTATGCAACGCCCCATCGCTCTTGTAACTGGCGGGGCGGTGCAACGGCGGTGATACCGGCCACCTACCGATTCGTTCGGCTGGTGATAAACCACTAATAGATGTAGGTGTGTTTCGTTTATTCGGTCTGGAAACAGGTCGTAAGGTGGGCGGCGGTCTTTTAGTCTTCACTCTCGAACAGGTGGTATGCATCGAACGACGGACCACGACTCATCGACCGTGTTACTCACCGGAAGGGCCGACTGGGTCCACAGCGTCGGTGAGAGACTCGAGGAGGCCTTCGAGGTGGTCGGTCCGGTTACGTCGGTAGCCGACGTGGAACTCGAGGCCATCGATTGCGTGCTTACTGACGATTGTAAGGAGGCACAACTGACGGACGCACCGGTCGTCGTCGGTCCCAGTGCCGACACCGTGAACTCCTCCGAGTCAACATCGACGGTCGGCGAGGAGGGGCTGTCGCCATCGACAAACGGTGGGTCGACATCTGGAGAGCCACGGGAAGCGTCCAGCACCCACCTCGAGGCAGCTCTCGAGGCCGGGGCAGCCGACGTGGTACAGCAAGCGACGCTCGAGCAGACACAGCTGCTCGTCCACCGCCTCGAGTCTGTGATCGACCAGGCACGGTCTGGCCGTGAACTTGAAGCCCGCGAATCGTGGTACCAAACGCTAATTGAAAACTCTCCGGCACTCTTTTTCGTCCTCGATACTGACCGTCGGCACACCTTCACCGGCCCGTCGGTCAAACACGTCGCAGGATATGATCCCGAGTCGTTGCTCGGCGAGCAGATCGATGACTGTATCCACGAAGCTGACAGGGAGACGTTTCGAGAGACATTTGAGACCGTGCTCGAGGGGGAGGTCGATACCTCCGAAAGCTGTGAGTACCGGTTTAAACACGGCGATGGCAGTTGGCGAGTGCACGAAGCCATCGTGACGAATCAACTGGCTCACCCCGCCGTCGATGGCGTCGTGGTGTCGGTTCGTGACATAACCGCCTATCGGCATGTCGAACGGGAGTTGACCAAATCGTTCGAACGCGTGACTGATGCGTTCATTTCGCTGGATTCGACTGGCCGATTCACGTATCTCAACAAACGAGCGGAGTTGTTTTTCCAGACACCACGTGAGGAGCTACTGGGCCGGTCAATTTTCAAATCGATTCCTGGTCTCGACGATTCGGCGTTCACCGAGGCGGCTCTTACGTCGTACGAAACGCAGGAACAACAAACGGTAGAACAGTATTACGAACCGTTCGACCGATGGGTCGAAGCCCGGATTTTCCCCTCCGAATCCGGCCTGTCGATCTATTTCAGCGACGTCACCGACCGGGTCGAACGCGAGCAGGCGCTCGTCGAACGCTCCGAACGGCTGCAGGTAATCGTCGAAAACGCCCCCGTAGTCCTCTTTTCGCTCGACGAAAACGGCGTGTTCACGCTGTCCGAAGGCAGTGCACTCGAGCGAATCGGCCTCGAGCCTGGTGAGGTCGTTGGGGAATCGGCCACAGCAGTGTTTGCCGACCATCCTGAAATTGTCGAAGACATCGAAACCGCGCTGGATGGACACGAAGTACACGTCTTCCGAGAGGTTGGCGGTCGCGTGTTCGAGACGTGGTATCGGCCGGTCGTCACCGGGTCGACGCTCGATAGGGTCATCGGTATCGGCATCGACGTGACCGAACGCGAACAGTACGAGGAGACACTCAATACACTGTACGAAGCGACCGAGCACCTTCTGACGGTCGAGTCGAAGGCGGCGGCCTGTGAGTACGTGACCGACGTGGCAGCAGACGTCCTCGACCTGTCGAACGTTGTCGTATACCAGTACGATGAGCGGGAGAACGAACTGGCTCCGGCTGCGTACACAACAGGGTTACTCACACAGTTTGGGACGCCACCTCGGTTTGCACCAGGAGAGGGCACCACCTGGGACGTCTTCCTCGACGGTGAGACGGTGGTCCGCACGGACGACCCAGCGCTGGAGCGGCTGTACGACGACGCGACGGTTCGAAGTGGACTCTGGATACCACTCGGAGAACACGGCGTGCTCGTCGCTCACTCGAGTGAGTCCGATAGCTTCGACGAGAATACCGTCGAGTTGGCCAAGGCATTCGGTGCGACAGCCGAGACTGCACTCGACAGAATCGGTCGCACCCAGCGGTTACACGAACGCGAGCAGGAACTCAAACGGCAAAACGAACACCTCGAGCGGCTGAACGATGCGTCCCAGCTGCGCGAAGACATCGAATCGCTCCTGTTGCGCGCGAATTCGCGGGCCGAAATCGAAGAAGGCGTCTGTGATCGCCTTCTCGAGATAGATGGCTGTGCGTACGCCTGGATCGGCGAACCGGACCCCGGTGGGAACGAAGTGATCAGTCGACACGCAGCCGGAGTTGGACGCGACTATCTCGAACAGGTAACAGTGACGGCTCTCGACGACGAGGCGGCCGAGCCAGCAGGGCGAGCTGTCCGCTCTCGGACGCCGATTAGCGTGCCTGCGGTCGCCGAGGATTTACGACAGGGAGCCTGGCGTTCGGCAGCCCTCTCCCGTGACTTCCAGAGTGTCCATGCAGTTCCAATTGTGTACGATGACTTCCTGTACGGAGTTGTGACGTTGTATAGCACCGAGCGCAACGGGTTCGACGAACCGACACGAACGACGCTTGCCGAACTCGGCGAGACGATTGCCTACGCCATCGATTCGGTCCAGCGAAAGCAGGCGTTGCTGGGTGAGGGGATAACAGAAATCGAACTGGAGACTGCGCCGGACCCGACACTCATGGCGGTTGCTGAACTTGCCGGCGCACCTCTGGAAATCGACGGAATTATTCCACAAGAAGACGGCTCGACGACAGTCTTCGCAACGGTGTCGGCCTCGCTTACGGGCGATACACTCGCAGACAGCGACGCCACAGGGACGATAATCAGCCGTGACTCGTCACAGACGGTGGTGCAGTTGGCCATCAGTGGCCCGTTTCTCACACCGGTTATCCAGACCTACGGCGGCACGCTTCGTTCGTGTACGGTGGATCCAGAATCCGGTACACGGGCCACGCTCGAAGTCCCGAAGTCGGTCGACGTCAGAGAAGTCCTCACGGATCTCAACCGGCGCGGTCTCGCGACGACGTTACTCGCCCGCCGCGAGTCGCCCGACGATCATAACGGACACGAACGGCCAATGTACGACACGAACCGGGCGTCAGCTCTCGAGGAGTTGACCGATCGTCAACGGGAAGTCGTCCAGACGGCCTACCACGGTGGCTACTTCGAGTGGCCTCGAGTCACGACCGGTGAAGAGGTTGCAACCTCACTTGGCATCTCGGCTCCCGCGTTCCATAATCACGTTCGAACGGCCGAACGCAAGGTGTTTCGTAAGTTATTCGATCGCGAGCACTAAGGGGGGGATTAAACACTTAACCATACAAATTGCAACGACTTACGTGCTTAACGACCACACTCTTTGCAGTCACTGGCAAAGGGGCAATCGTCTGCACACTCCTCTCTGGGGGGGATACAAACCATGACTGACTCATCTACACAATCACTTCACGGAACAGCCGCTGACCAGTATACTACTCATTTCGACCGTCTCGACGATGAACCGCTGAGCGTTGCCATCGCCGAGGCAGTCGCGACAGTCACCGACACCAACGTAACAGGGCTTGAGCCACTCCACTACGCGATCGACGTCGACGCACTCGAGCGACTCTTCGAGCCGCGGGCCGACGGGCTTCGAGATGGAGGGAGCGTCACATTTGGATACAGCGAATGTATGGTTACGGTGGAGGCTGACGGAACGATTGCTGTCGAACAGACCGCCTGAACAGCCTTTTTGAATCGCGTTGTTTAGACAGCACCCTCGAGCCGTGCCGATAGCACAGCCATCACTCTCAGTCTACAACCTCCGTGGCATATTAACACATAATACTGTATATATTCGTTTCAGGCAACCGTTATATGGTCGGAATCGGTAAAATGGGGTATGTCAAAGCAAACCACAATGAAAGACGTCAGCCACACACCGCCATCCGGTTCCTCCGTGACCAACGTCTGGCACCGGGGCCAGGACGACGACGAATAGGCGGCTTTTTCGACATCTCGAAGGCGGAGATTCTTGGTCAACCAGCAGTAGCAAGGAGTAATATCGTTTCACGGGAATCGTTGTGTCACGGACTGCCGGTCGCTGACCCCGTTATGGACGGATGGCGGTACGTTGGTACAAAACCCTTTTCAGTCAGTATGAGCGGCCGTAGCCCGGGGCAGGCCGTTATCGCTCGCCCCTCAAAACGTTCGAAAATCGTACTTACTCGAGATCGTTGACCGGCAGCACGATCACCGGTAACGTCGCTTCCCTGATCATCCGCCGAGTAGTGTTTCCACTGAGCATCTCCACTAACCGGTTGGCTTTCCGGGGTACGAACGCCACGGCTTCCGCTTTTCGTTCGGCACCTGATTTGTAAATCGTTTCGACGACGTCGGTTCCGTACAGTATCTCCGTTTCGATGGTCGCACTCGTATCCTCGAGTGGTGCTCGGGTTCGGCCGAACACTTGCTGTGCGTACTCTTTACGACTCTCGAGTGGCGCTTTATCGGGTGCACCACCGCCTTTTTCGATCACGTGGACGAGCAAAACCTTGCTCTCCGGACCCAGTCGCGGTGCGAGCGCGCGTGCAGTCGCTTCGCCGTCGTCAGGATCGGCAGCGGGAACGAGAATCGGTCCATCGAACGCTATCGCCATTGGTTCACCTCGAGGGGACGGCGTGGAGTGGCTGGCTGACTCGGTTGCGTGTCTGTGAAATACGCGTTCATGCGATGGCGTTCGTGTTCGAGTCCAATAAACCTGCGCCGGTGACCGGTTCGTCGGTTATTTTTCAGTCGACGGTTGCGGTTGTGTCTCTGTCACGAACGAACGCGATACCGGTAATCTGGTCCTCTCGATAGCATCAGTCAATGTCTACTACGCACGAAAGACAGTACGTCGAACTGACCGTTGGTTACTGGAGCCATCTCGTTGTCGCTGGCCTCGTTGCCGGGATTCTCATGGGAGTAGTCATGCACGAGGTGATGGGAATGATTCAGGCAGTCGGTGCTCTGTACGGCACCGAGGGGACGACAGCCGGGTGGGTGTTCCACCTCTGGCATGCAATCGTCTTCGCGCTCGTGTACGGCGGGTTTTTCATGTGGGGGCGTCTCCAGCCGTTCCACAACCGGGTCCTCGCGAGTACCACGCTCGGCATCGTGTGGGCGACCGTCCTCTGGGTGGGCGCTGCCGGCGTTCTCATGCCACTGTGGCTCGGCAGTGTCGGGATGACCGCCCCTTCGGTTCCGGCGCTCAATCCTGTAAGTGGCCTTGGACACGTGCTCTACGGGGCCGTTGTTGGCGGACTCTCAGCAGCACTGCACAAATGGCTGTAGTCCCACTCTCGAGCGGTCTACTCGCGCTCAGGGTATTCGAACAGTGTGTTCGAGGACGCCAACACCTTCGACGTCGATTTCGACCTGGTCACTATCCGCCAGTGGTCCGACGCCCTCCGGTGTACCGGTCGCGATGACGTCCCCTTCCTCGAGGGTGAGGTAGGTCGTGATTTCGGCGATGAGTTCGGGAACGGAGAAAATAAGTTGACTTCGGGAGCCGTCCTGTTTCAGGTCGCCGTTGACTCGAGACCGGACGGACGCGTCCGCGGGGACTTCATCGGGTGTGGCAAGCACCGGACCGATGGGAGCCGCCCCGTCGAAAGCTTTTCCGCGCACCCAGTTTTGTTCCTGGCGCTGGTCGTCACGATTCGAGAGGTCGTTCACGCAGGTGAATCCGGCGACGACGTCCATCGCATCGGCCTCCGGTACGTGATGACATTGTTCGCCGATGACGACGCCGAGTTCGGCCTCGTAGTCGATTCGCTCTTTGCCCGCGGGAACGGTGACGCTCGATCCGTGCGTCGCGATGGTGTTCGGTGGCTTCAAAAAGAGCAGCGGGCGGTCGGGTACGTCGGAGTCCATCTCCGCGGCGTGGTCGGCGTAATTCCGACCGATGCAGACGATTTTGGATGGCTCACAGGGAGCGAGTACGTCGATCTCGTCGCTTTCGAATTCGTACGTCGTGTCGCTAACGTGAATAACACCGTCCTCGAGGCGGCCACGGCGGACGGCTCCGGCAGGATCGCGAATACGAACGAAGTGCATACTCGAGGATTCGACGGCGGGAGTAAAAGCGTTCAGACACGCCTCCGGGATTGTCGTGTGTGAACGCGTCGGAAAAAACGCGTGACTCGAGTGTGGTACGGGATAGACTCACACCCTCGACTCGGAACGGAACGCTTTTTATTAGCCCCGGGAAAGCATTGGATGCGAACCCCGCTCCGTTGGTGTAGTCCGGCCAATCATTTCGGCCTTTCGAGCCGATGACCTGGGTTCAAATCCCAGACGGAGCATTTCTGTTGGGAACAACTCCGTGAACAACGGAAATCCCATTCTGGATTTGCAGTAGACACGTCACAGCCCGCACAGGAGCGATGGCTCGAGGTGGTTTTCCTTTCGATTATGTCGGGGTTTCCTCGGGACGATGGCCGTGTAAAGCCCGATTGAAGCGTAACGGATTCCTGTTCCAGTGACGCTCTGTTAGCGCAGACGGGCCGGCGAACCATGCGACCCGAAGATTCAAGAAAGCGTAGTTGGAAGCGGAACTCCGAGGACAACGTGCAAATTTGGTGGTTCGATACAGAGGCCGCAAACCGGGGTGAGCTCATTGCACTCGTTGCCGCCGCTCTCTACGTAATTAGCGCCGTCCTTCCGCAGGCTCGTCTGTGCACTGAAGAAATGATCCATCGTGAACTGTTGGGTTGTCAGGGTGATGAGATAACGGTGTGGCTCGCGCCATCGGTCGTGATCAGTGCAGCACTTGCCGCGGCTATCGTCGTTTTAGGGGTTTATCTCTCTCAGCACCCGCCGGAGGTTTTCCAACCGTGGAATCCGAAGACATCCACGATTCTGCTAGTAACAGCAGTTCTCTCCCTCGTGGTTGCTTCTACCGGCGCTCCGAGGGGTGATCTACTGGAACTCCTCGTCGGAACCTGGGTTCAGGTTGCTGCGTCCACGATCCTGTTTTTTTATGGCATCTCGAGTCGCCTCTTGGAGATTTATGCCACTACCGAGGGATGAGAGTGGCCCGTCGAATACATGTATCGGCGTAGTTCGGAAAGTGGGCAATAGCACTCGCTTCTGCCAGACAGGCCGCCTAACCCACAGCACTGTATTCGGTACGTCGTTGTGGCGAAGCCAGGAACTGCATCGGTTTCAAATCCCAGATGGAGTATTTTCTGACGGCCAGATGTTTGTATCACGGCTGTCGTTTAGGCGGTACGGAATACCTTCCAGCCCGCACCGCGGGCGAAGTGGCGAAGACACTATGCCGTTCGTCGCCTGCCATGTGGCCCATTCGAGCCTGGACTGCACCTGTTCAGTTCCCGCCCCCGTACTCGTATTCTTCATCCGGGTCTTCGGCGCCCTCGGTCCGCGAGCCGACCCAGGCTCCCAGCGACAGTCCGTAGACGAGGTGCCCAGCATGAAAAAGCGCGAGTTCGTCGGCATCGAGGCGAATACCGAGGAGTTCTTTCAGCATCACCTGCGAGCCGAGAGCCGACAGCGCCATCCCGTAGACGGCTCCCCAGACGAGACCGCGTTGTTCGGGCTCGATCGATTGCTCGGCATCTTGCAGCGCAAAGAGGGCGCCAAAGACGGCTCCCGCTTGAATCCCGTAAATGAAATGCAAGATGAGACCAGCGACGGGGTGGGTTTCCGGGTCCTCACCGGTAACGTACTGGGACCAGAAGTTCGCCGAGGGAGGCAGTGATCGCAAGATAGGCAGCCGAAAGGCGGTCATGATCAGCGTCGCGACGAATCCCGCCTGTATGCCACGACCCACGGCGCTAACGAGGTGATCTCGCTGCGGTCGATCATCAGCCTCGACCGTGTGTCCCTCGGTCTTCGTGAGCGAGCGAAGTCGTCGGAGTGTCTCTGCGGGTGTCATCAGGTAGGGGTGCTACCACACGTATGCCCTTAATTACCCGGCGGGCAGACGCGGCGACTGACAGTCGTTGTGGTATTTACGAGACGCACAATCGACGGTTGCTCATATTGCGGGCTCTCCTCTTTCGTGGCGATGTTTCGAGTGGTCCATCGGGGGTTCAGGCCGAACCCTCGAGCGAGGAAGACGGTTCAGGCGGGTGCCATGTCACGACAGGAGTCGGCACACTCCCGAAGCGTTTCGGCACAGACTTGACAGTGTTCGTGGTCGTGTTGCTCGCACTCGTCTGCGCACGCTTCGCAGGCGGCAGCGCAGGTCTCCGCGAGATCACTGCTGTAGTCCGAGTTCCGCGCCATGAATCGCGCGTGCATCGTCGTGAGATCGGCGACGTCCCGGCAAAGGCGGATGCAGCGAGCCATCTCCTCGCCCATTCCGATGCACTCGTCGGCACACCACTCACACGCCTGTGCGGCCTCGAGACAGTTGTCCATGCAGTCGGCCATTCGATCGTTCTCGTCGATGTGGTTGATCTCCAGTAGGGCCATCGCCGTCATGCTACCTCGAAAGGGCGCATAAACCTGGAGGTAGCATGTGCAGCGTGGACGGGCGTCCGTCTCGTCCAGTCCCCATATCTGGATTCGGAAATGATCCAGGTTTTAAACTGGTTCGCGTCGCCGAGCTGATAGTACTCGCCCCTCGGCCGCGCTTTGAAACCCCCGTTATCGCTCTCGCAATTCACAAGACCCCCCGGAAACGATATATCGAGTATGTACGAGGCCGTCCACGTCGCGCCCGACGGCGAGGGGTCGCTCGAGCGGTGGATAGAGACGGCGGCCAGATACGGGTACGAGGGGCTCGTGATTCGCAACCACGACGACTCGAGGGTGGATTCGGCGCGGATCGAAGACGCTGTCGCGAACGCCTCGGCCGATATCGACGTCGTAAACGGGATCGAAATCAGGGCTGAGGACCCACATCAGGCCAGTGGCTCGGTGGGGAACTACCGACCGGAGCGGACGCTTTTGGCCATCCACGGGGGGACCAATGCGATCAATCGCTTTGCGGTCGAGACGGACAAAGTCGACGTGTTGGCCCATCCGATGGACAGCTCCGGTGACATCAATCACGTATTCGCGAAGGCGGCCTCCGACAACGGCGTTCGCTTCGAGTTTTCGTTCGCGCCGGTGTTACGGACCAGCGGCGGGCGTCGCGTGCGTGCGATCCAATCATTACGGAAGCTGCGCGAAATCGTCGACTACTACGACGCGCCCTACGTCGTCAGCAGCGACCCTCATAGCCCGCTCGAGTTACGAGCACCGCGAGAACTGTGTGCGCTGGGGGAACAGCTCGGGTTCGATTCGGCGTGGGTCGAGGCCGGACTCGAGGAGTGGGGCGATCTTGCAACACGAAATCGGCGGATCCAGTCCGATTCGTTCATTGAGCCGGGGGTCGAACGGGGGCAATATGAAACGAAGCGTTGAGGAACACGCGGCCAGGTTCGACGAGCAAGCGGCCGACTACGACGACGCTGGCTCGCCGGAGTATCGGGCGTGTGCGAATCTTGTCATCGAGTATGCGAATCCGAACGAATCCGATACCGTACTCGATCTCGGCACCGGTACCGGTGCGATTGCACTGGCACTCGCCGAGGATGCCGAATGCGTCGTTGGACGGGATATCAGCGACGAAATGATGCACGTCGCTCGCACCAAGGCCGAAGAGCGCGGCGTCGAGAACGTCACGTTCGGGTACGGGACGTTCCGCGAGCCGAACTGGCCAGGGGGCGCACACGGTGGTGAATCAGCGTCCGAGAACGAGTCGGAGGAAGTCGATATCGTCACGTCCAACTTCGCGATGCACCATCTAGACGATGCGGCAAAACGGGAGGCAATCGAGACCATTGGCGCCCTCGAACCACGGCGATTCGTGCTCGGCGATCTGCTGTTTTTCGACGAAGCGGATTCGAGCGCGTCGTTTTACGATCCTGCCGTCGACGACCCGGCGACCGTTGGCGTCCTCGCCGATGCACTTACCGACGCCGGATTTTCGCTGACGGCCGTCGAACGCGTCCACGACCTGGTTGGTGTTCTGGTGGCTGAGCGACCTCGAGGGGACGAGGCGTGACGGTTTCTCGAGACGGGAGCACCTGGCAGCAACGACAACCCACGAGCGTCCCCCATCGATGAAACACCTTCCCAAGCATCTCCGAACGCGCTGGCGCTATCTCGCGATTTCTCTCGAGAGCAATCCGGGGGTTTCTATCGACCGGCGTGCGTTTCAGCGCGAACTCTGGTATGCGGGACAGAACTTGCTTGGTGATCCTGGCAGTGCAGACGCCGATTTGACGGTGATTCGATTTCGGTTCGACGACGAACAGGGGGAAGCTATCGTTCGTGTTCGACACGGTATGGTGGCCCCAGCGCGGGCCGCTATCGCCTGTGTCGACGCGGTTGACCGCCAGCCACTGGGCGTGTTGATCGTGGGAGTTAGTGGAACGATCCGGGCTGCCGAGTCGAAGTTTTGATAGATAGAACGGTAGCATGGGGGCGGACTCGAGGGGTGCCGGGAGACTGGTCGACTCGAAAGATTATCGGGTCCCACGACAAATCCTCGACCCGTAACGTTTCCCGTGAGGTTTCGGACCCGGTGAGGATGCCCCAGTAAGAAAACTATTTAGGACGCCGCCGGTTAGGGTCGAAAGAGAGAAACGTCGTGTTCGATATCGCTGACCGTGTTGCCGTTGTGCGGAATGGACTTGTAGACGGACAACGGGGGACGCGACGATCAACACGACAGCCCTCGACTGCGATCTAACGTGATACTATGCAGGGACAAGCCCAACAGCAGGCGTACGACCGCGGGATCACGATCTTCTCGCCAGACGGCCGACTCTACCAGGTAGAGTACGCCCGTGAGGCGGTTAAACGTGGCACCGCGAGTATCGGCATTCGAACGGCAGGCGGCGTCGTCCTCGCGGTCGACAAACGGATTCCCTCGCCACTGCTCGAGGACTCGAGCGTGGAGAAAATCCACAAGGCCGACGACCATATCGGCATCGCCAGCGCCGGACACGTCGCCGACGCTCGCCAACTGATCGACTTCGCCCGTCGGCAGAGTCAGGTCAACCACCTGCGCTACGGCGAACCGATCGGCGTCGAGACACTGACGAAGACGGTGACCGACCACATCCAGCAGTACACGCAGGTCGGTGGCGCTCGGCCGTTCGGTGTCGCGCTCATCGTCGGCGGCATCGAAAACGGCGAACCTCGTCTGTTCGAGACGGACCCATCGGGGACGCCCTACGAGTGGAAGGCCCTCGCTGTCGGTGCCGACCGCGGCGAACTTCAGGGCTTCCTCGAGGAGAACTACGACGAAGCTGCCGATCTCGACGGCGGCGTCAGCCTGGCACTCGAGGCGCTGGCCTCGGTCAACGACGGCTCGCTGTTGCCAAACGAGGTCGGGCTGGCAACGGTTGACGCCGAAACTGAGCGCTTCGTCCAGCTCGAAGACGACGAAATCGAAACCCATCTCGTCGAAAACGACTTGCTCGACGAAGGTGAGGACGAAGACGAGGAAGCCGACGAGTAATCGGCTTTGAGGAACCGGGTCGGTATCGACACGCGGTCTCCGACGACGGGAAACACTCTTGTAACTGCCCGCGGCTATCTTCGAGTATGATCTCGCTTGACGAGGCTGTCACCGCGCGACTCGAGTCTCACGGCGCGCGATTCGAAGTGTTAGTCGACCCGGATGCGGCACTGGCGATCAAACGTGGCGAGTTCGACGGCGACCTCGAGGAGGTTATCGCTGCCGAGGACGTCTTCGATAACGCCTCGACGGGTGACCGTCCGGCAGAAAACGATCTCGAGGACGTGTTCGGGACGACGGATCCTCTCGAGATCATCCCCGAAGTGATCAAACAGGGAGAGATCCAGATCACGGCCGACCAGCGCCGGGAGATGCAGGCCCAAAAGCGCAAGCAACTGATCACGACGATTGCGCGTAACGCGATCAATCCACAGATGGATGACGCCCCGCATCCACCCGAACGAATCGACAACGCGCTCGAGGAGGCGGGCTTTACCGTCGACCCCATGGAACCGGCGAGCGAGCAGGTCGACGACGCGCTCGATGCCCTGCGGCCGATCATTCCGATTCGTTTCGAGGAAATTACGGTCGCCGTTCAGATTCCTCCGGAGCACGCCGGCAGTGCGCAGGCGAAGATCCGTCAGTACGGTGACCTTGAGCGTGAGGAGTGGCAACCTGATGGCTCCTGGATCGGCGTCATCACCTTCCCAGCCGGGTTGCAAAACGACTTCTATGACGTGGTCAACGAGAATACGAGTGGCGAAGCGGAAACGCAGGTCGTGAGCGACAAGGGTGAACTCAGTACACGGTAACTGCTATTCCTTTTCGAGTTATCCGCGTTTAAACCCGATCAGAAAGCCCGCGGTAAACCCGGCACCCACCGAGAGCGTCGAGATGATCGACTCGAGGTAACTCGCGTCGGCGCGTTCGGACGTGCTGATGAGGCCTCTCGAGAGGGCGTCCCAGTCGACGATGAGGATTCCCTGTGACTCGAGATACCGAAACACGACGAGTTGGACGCCGATGATGACGGCGATGAGTTTGGCGATTTTCTTCGCGGCAAAGCCAATTATCCCGCCGATGACGGCCCCGCCACCGAACTCGAGACCGAGGGTCGTAGGATCGAGATCTAACATGTGTTCCACACTCGGTTCGGTGGGCATGACTTTTGTGGTGACGAGACTGTCAAAGGACAATGACTTTCATCGTCCGCATTGCTAATCGGGCACTGTTGTAGCGTGTATTCGCTCTTTCAATATCGACGGGGTGTGTCTCGAGCGCTCTGCAACTGCGCCAAGGGATTCAAGAGTGTGCCCGGCGTACCAATGGTATGGTCAACGCGAAACGAATCGAGGTGAGTGACCGGCATCCCTGACGTGGGACGGTGTGGACGTCGATGGACCGCAGTCGGCCCTCGAGCGATGTCTACGTCTCGAGCCGATTGTAACTCCTCGCACTTCCTGCTAACAACTGTCAGTCACCGTGTGCCGAGTGGTACGCGGCGTCCGTCACGAAGGGGACCCGTAGATCTGTCTCGTCGATCCTCGAGACACACGAGTACCAGACGGTACCTGAGTGCGATGACTCCTCCAACACCCACGAAAAACACCCGCACATGAATACGCACGAATCGACTTCCAGAGCGGATACAGAGGCTAACGGGACCGCAATAATCGCAAAACGGGTCGACTCCGGCGTTCCGGATACGTCCGAGATCATCGACCTCGCCCGTGCCAGTGGCTACACCATTGCCGGCGAAATTACCCAGGCCCGAAGGGCGGACCCGGCGTTACAGCTGGGAGAGGGTAAAGCGAAGGAACTGGCCCAACTGGCCCGTGAGACGGGCGCAGAGACGGTCATATTCGACAACCGTCTCGGTCCGTACCAGACGTATAATCTCGGTCAGCTGTTGCCCGACGGCGTCGAGGTGATGGACCGGTTTACCCTCATCCTCGAGATATTCGGCCAACGTGCTCAAACTCGGAAAGCCCAGTTACAGGTTGAACTCGCGGAACTGCGCTACGAACTGCCGCGTGCCGAAGCCAAAGTGAGTCTCGCCAAGCGGGACGAACACCCCGGCTTCATGGGCCTCGGTGAGTACGACGAGAGTCGCGAACGGGACATCAAAGCCCAAATTAGCCGGATCAACGACGAACTGGCCCAGATCGAACAGACAGAAGAACAGCGCCGGGAGCGGCGACGTGACTCCGGGTTCGATCTGGTGGCTCTCGCGGGCTACACGAACGCCGGCAAGTCGACGCTGTTACGACGAATGGCCCGCGATATCGACGTTGACGAAAACGAGGACCTCCATCCGGACCTCGACGCGACCGCTGAGTCTCAGGACAAGTTGTTCACGACGCTTGGCACGACGACCCGCCGGGCGGATATCGAGCCACGAAACGTTCTACTGACCGATACGGTCGGGTTCATCAGTAACTTACCTCACTGGCTGGTCGAGTCGTTCAAGTCGACCCTCGATTCGGTTTACCGGGCGGACCTCGTTTTGCTCGTCGTCGACGTGAGCGAACCTATCGAGGACATCCACGAAAAGCTCGTGACCAGTCACGACACGTTGTACGAACGCAACGAGGCACCGATCATCACCGTCCTCAACAAAACCGATCAGGTCAGCGAAGCCGAACTTGAGGAAAAACGAAACGCGCTCTCGGCACTCGCCCCCGACCCGGTCGCCGTCAGCGCACAGACTGGGGCCAACATCGACGCCCTGCTCGATCGGATCGACGCCGAACTGCCCGACTGGGAGACCGAACGCCTGGTCGTGCCGATGACCGACGACACGATGAGTCTCGTCTCCTGGATTCACGACCACGCGACGGTCGACGACGTGACCTACGGCGAGGCGGACGTGGCGATATCGTTCGAAGCCAGACCGGAAATCATCTCGAGAGCACGGTCTCGAGCGAGCGAACTGCAAGCAACGGCATAGTTTTCGGGATTCGGATCCGATAGCGTTTCAATAGTCATCTGGTATGGTTATTGTATCAGTGGCTATGCGGACCCCATTTCGGTCAGGGACGGCCAAGCTTCAGTCCCCGCTCGAGGTCGGCTCGAATCAATGCTGCCAGGACCTTAGCCTATAAATGAGTGACGCGACTGTGTCTTCGCATGGAACGTGTAGCAATTATCGGCGCGTCGATGACCCAGTTTGGGCAACGCGAGGCGTGGATTCGGGACCTCATTGCCGAGGCTGGGAAGGCCTGCCTCGAGGATGCGGGCGTGGATTCGAGTGCGGTCGAGCATCTGTACGTCTCGAACATGTCGAGCGGGGAGTTCGAGGGACAGGGCGGTATCATGAACATGCTCGCCCATGACCTGGGCGTGTTGCCGGCGTACAGCCAGCGGGTGGATCAGACGAGTTCGAGCGGCGGGGCGGGCATCTACGCCGCCTGGCAATCGATCGCCAGCGGCGCGAGTGAGATGACGCTTCTTGTCGGTGGCGAGAAGATGACCCACAAGACGACGGGCGAGGCGACCGATATCATCGCCTCGATCACGCATCCCGACGAGTACAAACACGGCGTAACGCTCCCTTCGTTCGCGGGAATGACTGCTCGTCACTACCTCGAGCGATTCGACGCTCCCCGAGAAAGTCTGGGCAAGGTGGCGGTGAAAAACCACAAAAACGGCGTGGACAACCCTCATGCGCAGTTCCGGAAGGAAGTCGACCTCGAGACGGTGCTCGAGTCACCCATCGTAGCTGATCCGCTGCGACTCTACGATTTCTGTCCTATTACCGATGGGAGTGCCGCGCTCATGTTCTGTCCGGAATCGGTCGCCAGGGAGTACACCGACGACTATGCCGTCGTCTCCGGCGTTGCGGGCGCGACGGACACGCACGTCGTCCACGAGCGCCCGGACCCGACGGTGATGAACGGCGTCGTCGAGAGTGGCAAGGGGGCCTACGAGATGAGCGGGCACGGCCCCGAGGACGTCGACGTTGCCGAACTGCACGATATGTTCACGATTCTCGAGTTCCTGCAGATGGAAGGGCTCGGCTTTGCCGGCCACGGCGAGGCCTGGAAACGCGTCGAGGCTGGCGACACCGAGCGGACGGGACCGTTGCCGATCAACACTTCAGGGGGTCTCAAATCCAAGGGGCATCCACTCGGGGCGAGCGGCGTCGCTCAGGGTGTCGAAATCTACGAACAGGTCGTCGGCGAGGCTGGCCCGCGACAGGTCGATGCTGACGTCGGCCTCTGCTGTAACGTCGGTGGCTTTGGCAACTGTGTGATTACGACGATTATGGAGGCAGGACAATGACGATGGAGGCGTTCGTCTATGCCGATGGCTCGGTCGGATTCCCCGGCCATCACCTCGGACTCGACGGCGAAGAACCGGTCGATACGATCAATCTGAGCGAGTACACGGCCACGGTCGTCACCTGGACGACCAGTACGGCGACGCCGCCCGGCGTTCGACAGCCCAACCATCTCGCTATCGTCGAATTCGACCTCGAAGACCACGAGGTCGACACGCCGGTCCGGGCGCTCGGACAACTGACTACCGGCGATGTCGAAAGCGGCGACAGCGTTCGCCCGGTCTACGTCGACGAACTGCGGGACCCGACAGTCGGGATCAAAGCGGGCAGTGAACAGGAGTGGGACGGCTATCGATTCGAACCGATTTCGGACTGAATCGGTTCTCCCTCGAGAGAACCGACGTTATGAGCGCTCGAAGAGATTTCTCGGTAACACGTCCGAGCGAGTCACTGTGAACCGTGTCGACGATGGGAGGCTGGCACAGGCAGCTGGGACCCCTTGTCATCCGTCGTCATTCGAACGGTGATCGTCGGCGTCGTCACGTTCGCCATTCTCCCCGTTATCACCCTCGCTCGAGTTCCGGTCGTCGTTCCCCTCGTCGTTAGCACTCGAGTTCCGGTCGTCGTTCCCCTCGTCGTTAGCACTCGAGTCGTGGTCGTTGTCCCCCTCGTCGACAGCACTCGAGTCGGTATCGTTGCCCTGCGTGTCATCGTTCTCCGACGGCTCCTCGTCCGCTGGTGAGTACTGTTCTTTCAGGGTCTCGAGTTCGGCGTCGACATCGACGTCGACGCGGGTATCGTTCGACTCCGTTGCCGGTTCGTTCTCATCCCGAGTATCCGAATCAGTATCTTCGGAGGTGATTTCGATCCGGTGGGTTTCGGCGGCCGATTCGTCCGCTCTCAGTGAGTCCGACTGACGCTCGAGTCGCCTGTCGACTTCTTGACGGAGTCGTCTCGCATCCTCAAGTAGGTCTCGAGTGCGCTCGTCGGCTTCGAGTGATCCCCCCGAGATGGCATCCTGTAGCTCCTCGAGTGCGGAATCGAGGTGTGAAAGTGTCGTCTCGCGAATCGCACTCGAGTGCTTCCTCGTTCGACTGGCAACGGCATCGGCGTCGTCTCGCAGATTCTTGCTCCGACGGCTGGCTCTGAGTGTGCGCTGGAGGGTCTCGAGGGCTTTGATATTGAGTTTGAGGATCCCGATCGTCGCCGGAATTGCGACTTCGTCCCCGAAGGTGGCCAGTTCCTCGGGGGTCGGCGGTCGAAATCGTGGTCGGGGTCGTGTCCGTCCCCGCTCGAGATCGACCCGAAGTTCGTCCAGGGTCGCTGTCAGCTCTTTGATGGCTGTTGTGAGTTCGTCGGTCCGATCGTCCATACGGTGAATTTGTCGTACAGACTGAAAAAATAGCCGATCACCTCACCCTCTCGAAACCGACCTGGTGGCGATGGATTATATCTTTCCATCGAACGTCGAAATAGATGATAGTAGCCGCAATATTTATTACATTCCTAGATAACTCTTACAAAGGATGGAGGCAAGGTCACGAGGTGAGAGAGCAGATGGGGCTCTATTTGCTCAGACACTCGAGTCCCTCAAGCAGGAAGGCGCAAACATTCTGCTCGTGGGACCGGGTGCGAAAGCCGCCCACGAACGTGTCTGTTGTCGACTCCTCGGCGAACTGTCCGATCAACCTCGATATCGTTTGATCGTGACGGCCAGTGAAACGACCTACCGTGGCCACAGCTGCACCGCTGCAGAAACCGGGCCGGAGACAAACGTTTTCAAAATCGATCCGCCGGCCGATGGCCAATCGGCCGGATCTACCGACAGTGCAGTGCTAGCGGCGGAGAATCGATGCGAAACGGAGACGAAAGAGACGCACCTTACCCATACACCTGAAGTGTCGTTGTCCGTTCTCGGTTCCGCAGTGTTCGATGCCGTGACGGAGATCGAGGCTGGATCTGACGGGCTCGAACCGGCGGAACTTCGCGTCTGTGTTGACTCTCTGGTCCCGTTTTTGAGCGACTATCAGACAGAAACTGTCTTTCGGTTTTTACACATGACAACTGCGAGCGTCAAACAGGTTTCCGGAATGGGACACTTCCATCTCCCACTGGATGCCGACCACGATGCGGTCAATCTTCTCGAGCCGCTGTTCGATGCGACTGTCGAAGTTCGAATCCGCGACGGAGGCTACGAACAGCGGTGGTACCTTCGGGACAGCAACGGTCCTAGTGAGTGGATCGAACTATAGCTCTCGAAGCATCCCTTTTTGCGAGACGACCCGACGGTGTTTGCGTCGGAGACTCACCCCGAGACTCGAGATTCGATACTGACCGAACTACTAAATAGCGACCGAGCGATGACGAATCTAGTTACCTTATGGTCGAAGTGGACATTCAGTTTCTCGCAGGCGTCGCGGTGACGGTGTTCCTTGCGCTCATATTTTTTGCCGTGGTTGTTCTCTGGGACATCTCACTGGCACTTCGGAGCGTTGGGGACAAAATAGACAAACTCGAAGATAACCTCGACGACGACCTGAAAGATATCGGATACGGGATCAATACACTCTCGAACGCCCCCGGTGGTGGTACACAGCTGCATCTGAACAGCGGCGGGACGATCAGTTCAGGTCCCCAGCCATCGGCCGAGGAGCCACGGGACGAATCTGGTCCTGAACGGCCCCACTCGGCACAGTCGGCTCACGGAGCCACTCGAGACCCGTCGGAGTCGCCTCGAGGCGAGATGGATGCTCAGACCAGGCGTTCACAGACGGCGGATGAGGGCGTAGCCGCAACGAGTGACGGCCCCACGGACGACTCGCTCGGGCCGGAGGATGGGGATTCGCTGGAGGGATCCGACGAATCAGTCGATGATTCCGCTGAGCAGGTCGACGATGAAGAACCGGAAACGGCGGATGAGACGGCAGCAGAAGATAGGGGCCCGTCGACTGCGGAGGAGTCCGCGGAGAGTGAATCGGCTTCGGTCGCCCATCCGAACGCGACCTGGAACCGTGGGCGATTTATTACGTCGCCGGACCGGACGCCATGGTACCGGACGGCACTCGACCGTGAAGCTATCGCCGAAGGTAATTCGACGCCAATTGCCGGGGCGCTCGAGTCGCCTGCGGTCTTCGATACTGACGAGGACGACGAGCAGCACGAATCTGCGGATGGTGCCACGGATATAGACGCACCTTCGCCAGCGGGTGCTGGCGATGACGAACTGGACGCAGATGCCGACAGCGAAGACAAGGACGGCGAAACCGGGACTTCGACTGTCTATGCTGCCCCGCCCGCCAATAGCTCCGATCAACCCGAAGCGATTTCCCCGGAAGCCGACGCCGCGGTGGACGATCAGGATACTGAGGCGGACGATCCATCGACAGAAACTGAGTCTGCGCTCGAGGACGCTGTCGAAGACGCGCTCGAAGGTATCGCTGCTAACCCCGGTACAACGGAGTCCAGCGAGGACGAACGCGACAGTGTCGAGGAGGCCGCGGAGCCAGGCGTCGAAACGCCGGATTCAGCCACGAAGCCGGAGGACGAAACGCCGGATTCAGCCACGAAGCCGGAGGACGAAACGCCGGATTCAGCCAGCCGATCTGCGTCGGATGAGTTCCGGAGGATCACCTTCGATGAAACCGAACTCGAGGCTGAATCGGGCGAGGAGACCGATCCGGAACCGCTCGAGGAGTCCAGTGTATCGACGGATAACACGGCTGATGACGCGAGCAGTGGGATGTTTGACCCTGCCGATGATGGCGACGAAACCCACGCTGAATCGGCAGTTGACGGTGATAGTGGGGACACAGTCGAAAGTGATGAATCGGCCACCGATGGCAGCGAAGACAGCACAGAAAGCGACGAAGACGAACCAGCAGTCGATTCCACAGAGCCCGCTCCGATCCCGCTCGACGAAGCGCTCGAGGCACTGACCGAAGGGGGGCCGGAGCTAACGTTCTCGAGTCACGGCTTCGACGTCAGTTCGGTCGAAGACGACGACGGCGTCGTATTGACCTTCGAATTCGACCCGGAAACAGTCGAGATTCAGGGGTCGACGAAACGCTTGCTGACCTACCAACTCCAGAGCTTTGCCGACCAGGCGTCGACGCCGGAAGGTGACGTCACTATCGGCGACCAGCGAATCGTTATCGAGATTCCAAACGCCGACGGAAACGCGATCGAGCAGTGGGGAGATGCTGCTGTCACCAGTATCGACCGAACGTTGTATCTCTCCGATTCGGAGTAATCCGTCTCGAGTTTAGGGACGGCGTTTGCCGTGTTCTCGTATTCTCGCGCCACTCGAGGCCGGTTGTGTCACCAGCACCCTGCCATCGATATCAGTGTGCTCGAGAGCGTGGGTCGCAGCCTCTGTGGCCTCGTCGACGTGGCTCTCGTCGGTGATGCCATAGACGGCAGGGCCCCACGACGACTGCCCAACGCCAGTGATGACGGGAGAGGTCGAGAGTGTATCGACGAGTTCGCCGGCCGGTGGCCGAAAGACGCCTCCCTGTACGTCGGCGTACCAGGCACCGTTTTTTCGTCCGATGGCTGTGATCGCCTCGCCGAACGCCTCGAGTCGGCCGTCGGCCGCAGCGGGAAGCAGTTTCTGGGTGAGCAAGGGGGCGATATCGTCGGCGATGAGCGGATCGGCGTGTTCCACGACAGTTCGGAGGCTGGCGTCCTCGTCAGTGCCGCTACGGCCAGGGTCCGCTTCGGGGACGACGACCAGAAACCGCCAGTTCGCTGGCAGGGTATGACGGGCGATAACCGAGGGGACGGTCCAACTGCCATCGCGTGGTTGCTCAGTGGTGAACCGGCCAGTGGGATGACCAGCATCCACGACGAACCCGCCACGGTCGAACGTGGCGACGCCGACGCCGCTCCGTCCCGCACGTCCGAGCAGGGGCGCTCGTTCACGGACCTGTGTCTCGAGATCATATACTCGTGCGGTTGCAGCGAGGACGGCCAGGGCGAGTTGCGTGCCACTGCCGAGGCCGACGTGTCTGGGTAACCGTTCCTCGACGGTGAGGTCGATGCCGGAGACGGATAATATGGAGACTGCCTGGGCGGCGTAGTGGTGAGCCAGCGAGTCGCTGACGGCTACCGTTTCGGCCGGTTCGGCGGTTACCGTCACGCGTGGCTCCTCGAGGCCGACCCCGATGCCGCCATACAGACGGTCACGGGCGAGCGAGAGGTTTTGAAACCCAAAATGCAGTCGCGCGCCAGCGCTGACGGTCACTCTCGTCATTGGCGGTTGTATGTGATGGGGAAAAAAGGAGGTTGCGGCGGTGGCAAGCGTAGCTGTCGAGTCGAGGGATCCCAACGGTTTATATCTGTAGGTGTGAGGGTCCTCTCGGATGACACCACAGACGAACTGGCGGAATCCGGTGCCGGACGTCCTCGACTCGAGCGGTGAGAACGGGTGACCGACATCTCGGTCATCATCCCCGCAAAGGCGGAGGGGTATCGACTCGGGCAAACACTCGATTCGATCAGTGAGCAACAATTTGATAGCACGGCCGAAGTGATCGTCGTCGCCTGCGGCGGCGCGACCATCGAGGTTGCGAGGCGACACGCGGTGGTCGATCGCGTCCTCGAGGAGACTGTCCCCGAATCGACAGCGAGCGAGTCGAATGCAACCGAACGCGGGCCGGGTCAGGCAAGGAACCGAGGGTCGCGTGTCGCAACCGGCGATATTCTACTGTTTACTGACGCGGATACCGTGGTTCCACCAACGTGGATACAGGATCATTATCGACACTACCTCACCCCGGCAATCGTCGGGGTTGGCGGCCCACTCGAGCCACTCGAGCGCCAACTTCGTCATCGGCTGTGTTTCCGCGTGCTCTCCGATTGGTGGTACCGCGTAAGCTGGCCAGTTGGGTTCGTCCAACAGCCAGGGCCGAACTGTAGCGTTCGCCGGTCGGCGTTCGAGGAAGTGGATGGATTCGACGAATCGCTCCCCTTCCTCGAAGATACCGACCTCTCGTTGCGGCTTCGATCGACGGGTGTCCTGGTGTACGACCGGACCTGTCCTGTCCGGACCTCCACGAGACGCCAACAGCGAGTGGGTTACTTTCGCCTGTTTATCACCTACCTCTTGGGATATCTTGCCTACCTCTGCCCCGGCCGCTCACCAGCCGAGTCGTACTTTTGAAGGGTGTCGCTGTCGCCTCTCCAGCGGCGTTCAAACGACGCGGTTTATATGCGGCGACCGGAAAGCGTGCATACCGAGCATGATCGAACTCGAGGGCGCTGAAACCTCCGCGCGCGTGATGGGTCTCGACGGCGACAGCGACCTGATCGACGACGCCTGTCTCACACAGATTCGAACGATGATCGATCACGAGGCGTTCGACGGGCCCGTACGCATTATGCCCGATGCACACTGGGGAAAAGGCAGTGTCGTCGGCTTCACCATGCCACTGGGCGAGTACGTCGTCCCGAACGTCGTCGGTGTCGACATCGGTTGCGGGATGACGGCCGGGCGTCTCGGCGACGATCTCCCGCTCGAGGGGGAAACCCTCGATCAGGCGATCAGAGAGCAAATCCCGATGGGATTTGGCCCCGACGGACTCGAGGCACCGGAACGGGAGTACTACCACGTCGGCGACTCGTTTCCATGGGGGCGGGCGAACCGGCGGCTCGAGGCGTTCCTCGAGGTCGCTCACGAGGACTATCGCGAAACGCTCGCCTCCTTTCTTGAGGCGGGCGGCTACGACCTCGACTATTTCAAAACCCTCTGTGCCGAGCGGGCGGGTACCCAGAGTTCGTATTTTTCGGTCCGGACTGCTATCGAAAGCGTGGGGACACTGGGTTCTGGTAACCACTTTCTCGAAATTGGGCAGAGTGCGACGACCGGTGCGTACTGGGTGATCGTCCACTCGGGCAGTCGTGGGTTGGGCGCGAACACGGCCGAGTACTGGCAGGCGGAAGCGGCCCGCCTCCACGATGACAGGGTTGATGATGCCAGAGCAATACTCGAGACGTATCCAACGCGTTATCTCCAGTTCGACCCGGAAGCAACCAGCGACAGCGACGTTCTCGAGTGGTTACAGGGCGGTATGGGTGAGGATTTTGTCGACTACGAGGCGCTTAAGTCCGACTTCCTCGAGGACGATCCGTCCCGAATCGAAACGATCAGCACGGCGTTGAAAGCCGCCGTTCCTGACCCGGAGGAAGCCACTGGGGACGACCTCGAGTATCTCGAAGGCCGACACGCAGCCCGCTATCTCATCGACATGATCTTTTGTCAACACTACGCTGCTGAAAACCGTCGCGTGATGCTCGAAACCGTCGCGGACGTGCTCGACACGTCGCTCGACGATCGTATCGAATCGACGCACAACTATATCGACTTTCGAGACGGCATCATTCGGAAGGGCGCAACGCGTGCGTACGAAGGCGAGCGCGTCCTCGTCCCGTTCAATATGGCCGACGGCACGCTCATCTGTGAAGGTCGGTCGAATCCTGCGTGGAACTACTCCGTGTGTCACGGCGCGGGTCGGGTCATGAGTCGGACACAGGCCCACGAGGAGTTCGATGCCGAGGCGATTGCGACCGAACTCGAGGCGAACGGGGTACACTCGAGCGTGCTACCGGTCGACGAAGCACCCGGCGCGTACAAAGACTGTGACGTGATCGAGACCGCGATACGTGAGACTGCAAGTGTGGTGGACCGACTCGAGGTCGTCCACAATTTGAAAGCCGACTCCTGATCGTGGCGTCGTCCAGTCTGGCGGGGTTGCAGTTGCTGTCGACGACAGGACGAGGTGCTCAGCGATACCGTTCTATTGGACCTGGAAGGTGCAGTCACCACTGACACAGTTCCGGTGTCGGACTGCTGGCGAAAACAGCGTGGGTTGCTGACGGTCTGAAATACGAACCGCCGGCGCACTCGAGGTTATTCGACGAGAACAGCGTTAACCTGCCCACTCTGACCTGGTCGCGAGGTCACGCGCGCGGTGCCTTCGCTGGTGTCGATAAGGGCACCCTTGGTGATGATGTTTCGTCGGACGTAGTTGGGGTTGGCGTCGTTTTCGACGACGTCGTTGATGTCTGCGGTGACCGTGCTCTCGCCCGTGTTCACGTTGGCCACGTTCGTTGCCAGCGCGCGCGTTTTCTCGCCGTTCCCTCGAGCGTCGACGGTACGGAAGCGAGGTTCGCCGACCTGTGTCTCGGTGGGATGTCGGCCCAGTTGGTGTTTGCGTCGGTTCTTGAAGGGTTTCAGTCGGCCGCCGGTGCGTTTGCGGGTAGAGCGTCCCTGATCTTGCATACCCACACGAAGTCGTGGCGCATACTTGAATGCACCTTTTCGTACCGACCGGTATTTGCTCACGGTAGCCACGATGGAGGGACCGTCTTTCGGATTCGATAGTAGTCAGTGAACGTCATTGTACATACCATCGCAAGACCGCATCGCGATAGGTGTGTACATCGTATCACTGGCTACTACAGCGGTAGCCTCACCAATACAACTTTTCCTAGGAGAAACTGCTACCGATTTTCGCGCTGTTCCACCTTGTTCAACTCGATTAACAACCTGAAAATCGCCTTCACGAGGTTGTCATCGACGTCGAACCGATTGGCGTTCTCACCTGCTCGCTCCATCACTCGAGCCTCCTGACTCTCATCAGTCGTTGGCATTCCTTTCGCGTCTTTTACCTGCGCGATGGAGTCGGCCACGTAGGTTCGGCGGGCGATGAGTTCGACGATATCGCGGTCGATCTCTTGTATCTCCTCGCGTAAATCCTCGAGATCCATGTCTTCGGGTGATCGGCTCTCGGTGGCTGTTTCGTCTGTTGTGGTGTCTGTCTCGTTCGTCATCGTATCTGAGTTCCGTCGTTTCGCGTTTCGACCAGGCGAGTCGTCCCAGGTCGTTCTGCCCATCGGTCACAGACCGTTTCGAGGGTGGGCCGATCACCGACGGCAACGTAACTCGGCCCGGTGCCGGAGAGTGAGACGCCTGCAGCGTCGGGGAGGGCTTCGAGCATCGGTGCTGGGGAGTGCTCGAGTGCGCCACAGAAGGCAAAGCCGTTGACCGTCATGGCGTCGGTGTATCGGCCGTCGAGCGCGAGTTCGGCGACCACCTCGGCCGTCGAGGCGATGCGGGTACAGGCGTCGACGTCGGCATCAGCGCTGAACGCCTGTTCTGGTGGGGTATAGATCGCTGCATGCCAGTCGACTTGCTCGCGTTTGAGCAGCCGGTCTTCCGTGTTGTCCGTCACAGTAACACCGCCAAGCATGCTCGCACTGGCGTCGTCAAGCGCCCCGGTAATAGTGACCCCCGCGTCCCTGGCTGCCTCGACGCCGACCAGGCAGGCCTCGAGGCGGTCGACTTCTTCACCGATGTCGAGCGCATCGAGGGTCGCGAGCACGGTCGCGTTGGCAGCGGCACTCGAGCTTTTCAGGCCTGAGGCCATGGGAACGTCGCTACCGGTGGTGACCTGTGCGCCGAGGGGTGTTGCATCGAGGTCGGCCGCCGGCTCGTATCGTTCGAGGGTCAACGCCACACATCGTTCGATCAGACTCGTGTCGGCATCGGGCGCATCCGTGATGGTCGCGTTCACGAGAGGGTCGTCACTGAGCGTTACCGTCGCGGTGGTCTCGAGATCGAGTGCGAACGCCGATCCGGTTCCTGTTGCGAGGGCGTTGAGTACGGTGCCTGCTGCTGGTGCGACCGCCCGACCGTCCATACATAGGCTCTCTCCCAGCGCCTATTTACGACTGATGGTCGGTGCGTATCTGGCCGCATCAAGATTGCGTTCGGGTGCCCGTCTTGTCTCTGTCAGTATCGAGGGGGTCCCAACCCGGAACTGGGCGACCTTTCGTGGTGTTTTTCCCCGCCCGACTCGAGTGTGCACCTATGAGTACGCGTTCCAACGTGGCCCCGAGCACGCTTCCCGTTGATCTCGTCGATGGTGGCGTCGTCGTGGAGTATCTCGATGGGCGGGAAACGTTCTATAATGGGGTTCCGGAACCGGTCGAAGCGTCGGTCAAATCGCCACCTGGCAAAGAGGTGCATGTGCTGGTCACCGATCCGGACGGTGTTGAGGGAATCATGACCTACATCAACGACCGGAACACCCACGAGGACATTCTCGAGGCCACGGGAGTCGGTCGCGTGATGCTCGAGGCGACCGACGAGGAGGAACTGTTTCCGGGGGTCACAGTCGAGACCGAGGGATACTCCGTTCGAGTGACTGTCGACCACTCGCTGGTCGACGGTCGCGTCTTCGTCTTCGCTGAAGACGAGATGAGCGAACACGCGTACGAACTCGTCGATTCGAAATAGCGGCGCTTGCTCCACGGGTGGTGTTATAGGATTCTTGGAAGTCCTGCACTACTCGAATGGTACCGTCTCCACTCGATAATTTCAGGAATCACTATAACCCTCGAGCCAGGCGTTCTGTGGCCCGTCACTGAATGTACGAGGGGCCGTCGTCATCGTCGTCACAGTTTTGCTCGTGTGCCTTCGCATCCTCCTCGAGGTCGAATAGCAATCCACATTCTTCACACTCGTACCAGGTTTCACCGTCACGCTGTGTAGTCGAGACCATGTTGGATTGTGACACATGCGGCGCTAAAGGCGTTTCTCCGATTCACGGCTCACTCATTTGTTTGGCGACACTAACAAACTGCACATGACGTCGCGCAACCAAGCCTAATACCCTCCCAAACGTCGACCGATGCGTGAAACCGGACACCCGTAATCGGTTTCACGCATTCGTTCAGGCGTGACGAACCACTAGGCTTCACGCACCCGTTCAGGCGTGACGAACCACTAGGCTTCATTATACGTCTCGAGACGGTGGCTCGAGAGCCACGAACTCGAGGTCGTGTTCCTCGAGGAGGCTGGTTGCTCGGCCGGTCACGGAGGGGGCGACGAGGATGCCCCGAATTTCGGCGTCGGTATGGAGTTCTCGATGCAAGGCATCTACATACCGGCGGAGTTGACTCACCGCGTCGGGGCCGACACGTCGTCGCTTGAGTTCGACGACGACCGTTCGCCCCTCGCTATCGGTTCCGTAAATGTCGATGGCACCGGCGGTCGTTTCCCGTTCGGTCGCCAGTGGCGTAAATCCGGACTCGAGAAGCGACGGGTTCTCGAGCAGGTGGTCGCTGAGATCGGCTTCCGTTCCGACGACAGACACCCCCTCCGGTTCGTCTGTCACCTGAAAGCTGCCGACGTGCTCGAGTGATTCGAACCTGATTGTCAACTGTTCTGCGGGCGTTTCGCGCTCACTGGTGACGACGAGTGCTCCCTCGTCCATCGCGACAGTGTGCGTACACCCCGGCGGCTGCCAGTTGACTGGCTGTTGCCCGGTTGCGGTGTGGACCAGTGCAGTCCCATCCGGTTTGAGTAGAACGTGTCGATTCCCGGACCCGAGAGTACTGGCCGCTCGGCCGTCGTACTCGACTCGACAGCACCCGAAAAGTGTCACGAGCTCGCCGGTGCGAAGCCCCTCCGTGACGAGGGTCATTGCCGTCCGCAGTGAGGGCGTCTCGAGAGAGCGCACAGTAGACCGATATCGGTGGGCGGATAAAAACGGCGCGTCCTCGGTCTGGCCCCATCGATGGCGAATCTTTCATTGGCTACGCGCCTATCCCACGACTTTTCCGCCTCGAGTTCCCCGTTTCAAAACACATGAATACACACTCTAATCGCCGCAGCTTTTTGTCGGGCGTCGGTGTCGCCGGAATGTCCGCTGTTGCCGGTTGTACGGAGCTTCGCTCGAGGGGGTCGGAAGAACCCGCCCAATCGGGCGTCATGGCCTTCGTCGAACCCGACGAAGAAGCACAACAGGAGGTCGCGGAACTCCGGGAAGAACTGATCGCAAAAGTCCAAGACGACGAACTCTCCGAACAGGAAGCGATGGCCCAGTTGCAGTCGTTGCAGGCGGAACTGACGGCTGGTGCCGTCGAGTCCGTCGAATCATACGCTGAGGACGTAGACATCACGGTCGAAGACACCGTCCCAGAGGTCGGTGCACTGCTACTCGAGGGGAGCGACGGTGCCCTCATCGAAGCGCTCTCGAACGAGGCCGTCGACGGTTTGCTTCCCGGCAGTCGGTTTGCAGAACTGCAGGCACAGCAAGATGGTGCGGGAGGCGAGCCGGAACCGGAGTCCGAACCCTAACTACGTTTTCGATAGTATAGTACTAACAGTGTTGTTGATGGCCGAATCCTGTCGATACTATTCTCGCCGTGGCTCCAGACTGAACGGACTCTCCCGTTCGGTCCAGTCCCACCCCGGAATCCGTTCCTGAAAACCGGCCGCGAGTGCCGCCTCGAGGTCGTCGACACCGGCATTTTCGTCTTCCGGACCGTGGACGTGGACGTCCGCGTAGTGGAACGTCGCCTCGCCGAGTGTTCGGAGCGGTTGTGTCCCGGCAATCGTCGCTGCCAGCTCGCGGCCGAGAATTTCGTCGACGATGAAGCCGGGGTAATCGCCTTCGACGTCGAGGTTCCGGAGAATTGCGACCATGGCAGCGACGTTGACAGCGAGGTCCCCATCCGCGAAGACCGTGTTCACTTCATCACGGTAATCCCTCTCGGTGACTGGGTCGACGTCAGTCGAAAAAATATCGCCCAGTTCGGTCCGGACGTCGTTGATCAACGGAACGATGCGGTCTCCTCGTGTGAGCATCCAGTCGCGTTCCTCGGCGACTCGGTCTCGAGTGAGTGTTACCGACTCTCGAGTGGGTCGATCCATGGTCGAAGTTTGCCGTGGTTTACCCTGAATATTCCGACCGAACGCGCTCTGAGCACTCCATTGGAAGGGCCGCATTGGGAAGGTTTTTATATCACGCACGGAATAGGCTCGGGTAAGCGGGTTCTCCCTGGGATCTTCCCGTCTGAATCAGGTAACTGGACACGTGCCCGTCATCGTACGGTTCGGCTCACGACGCTTCGAGTTCGCGAGCCTGTGACCGTACCCTCGTTGTATCACCGATGGTACCGCGGGGACTGGCACGACGACACCGGGCAGGACTCGAGCGAGCGACGACCCGCATAGGGCAGGTACCCCGTGTCGACACCGTTTGTCGACATCGAGGGTTCCGGGCCACCTCTGGCGACTATGAGTACTGTAGAGCAGCAACTCGACGATTTGAAAGCACAGATCACGAGCGAGTTACCGAACGACGTGTCGGTCTCCTCGGTGAAATACGAAGGTCCTGAACTGGTCCTCTATACGCGTGACCCGAAGAAGTTCGCGCGACAGGGGGATCTGGTCCGGAAATTGGCCAGCAAACTACGGAAACGAATTACTGTTCGGCCAGACCCCGACGTTCTCTCTCCCCCGGAGAAGGCACGAGCCGAAATCGAGAGCGTCGTTCCGGAAGAAGCCGGCATTACAGATCTCGATTTCCACGCCGACACCGGCGAAGTCGTTATCGAGGCCCAGAAACCGGGTATGGTCATCGGCCGTCACGGTTCGACGCTTCGCGAGATTACGAAAAACGTCGGCTGGACTCCCGAAGTCGTCCGCACTCCTCCGATCGAGTCGTCGACGGTTTCGAACGTCCGGAACTTCCTGAAACAGGAACGGGACGACCGGCGGAACATACTCGAACGTGTTGGCCGACAGATCCATCGCGAAGAGATGTCCGACGATCAGTGGGTGCGAATCACGACTCTCGGCTGTTGTCGCGAGGTCGGACGCGCCTCGTTTATCCTCTCGACCCCCGAGACGCGAATTCTGATCGACTGTGGCGACAAACCCGGTGCCGAAGGTGAAGTCCCCTACCTCCACGTTCCCGAAGCACTGGGCGCTGGGGCACAGACCATCGACGCTGTCGTGCTCACCCACGCTCACCTCGACCACTCCGCGCTGATCCCGTTGTTGTTCAAGTACGGCTACGACGGTCCGATCTACTGTACGGAGCCGACCCGTGATCTGATGGGGCTGTTGACCCTCGACTATCTCGACGTGGCAGCCAAAGAAGGGCGAACCCCGCCATACGAGAGTGAAATGGTCCGCGAGGCGATCAAACACTGTATCCCACTCGAGTACGGTGACGTCACGGATATCGCTCCTGACGTCAAACTCACCTTCCACAACGCTGGTCACATTCTCGGCTCTGCGGTGAGTCACTTCCACATCGGTGACGGGCTGTACAACGTCGCCTTCTCCGGTGACATTCACTACGACGACACACGCCTGTTCAACGGCGCAACCAACGACTTCCCACGCGTCGAGACGCTGGTGCTCGAGTCGACGTACGGTGGTCGAAACGATTATCAGACCGATCAGGCCGATTCGGAGGAGAAACTCATGGAAGTCATCAAAGAAACCGCCGAGCGTGGCGGCAAAGTGGTGATTCCGGCGTTCGCCGTCGGCCGCTCACAAGAAATAATGCTCGTCATCGAAGAAGCGATGCGGAGCGGCGAGATTCCGGAAATGCCAGTTCACCTGGACGGCATGATCTGGGAGGCGACGGCGATTCATACGACGTATCCGGAATATCTTCGAGACGATCTGCGCGACCGGATTTTCCACGAAGATGAAAACCCGTTCCTCGCCGATGAGTTCAATCACATCGATGGCGGCGAAGAAGAACGACAGGACGTTGCCGACGGCGGTCCATGCATCATCCTGTCCACCTCGGGGATGGTCACTGGAGGACCGATCATGTCCTGGCTGAGCCACATCGGCCCGGACCCGGATTCGACACTCGTGTTCGTCGGATATCAGGCACAGGGAACACTCGGTCGACGCATCCAGAACGGTTGGGACGAGATCCCGACCAGCGAAGTCGGCATGGGATCGAACGGTAACGGCGGGCGAGGTACCCTCTCGCTCAACATGAACGTCGAAACAGTCGACGGATTCTCCGGACACGCAGACCGCGCGGGCCTGATGAACTTCGTGAAGACGATGAACCCGCGGCCGGAGAAAGTGCTCTGTGTCCACGGAGACGAACGCTCCACGCAGGATCTCTCTTCTGCGCTGTACCACGACTTCAACATGCGGACGTTCGCACCGAAGAACCTCGAGACGTTCCGATTCCTGTAACCGGGACACTCGTGGTCGACATGTAGCCAGTCAGTAGATGACCACTTCTCGTATCGATGTCACTCTCGAAAGCCACACCCCCCTCTCGAGACCGAAGCCCTCGGTCACCGCCACCCGTACCTGTCACCCCACAAAACATATAGTTGATACGGAAAAATGACAGGTATGGAACGCCGAGCGTTCCTGACGACCACGACAGCGACACTCGGCGTGGGCGTTGCCGGCTGTCTCGGTACGCTCGAGCAATCGTCGGCCGATGTCCCTTCAGAGATACGCTCGGTCGATATCGAAAAGAACGCCGACGCTGGTGGCGACTATCCCGGTGGTACTGACCCACCTCGGATCGTTTTCGCTGACGAGGATTCGACCGTTCATATCGAGGGGCGTATCATTTACGGGTCCTCGACGTGTGGCGCCTACGAACTCCGTCGAACCGAGTACGACGAGGCGGATGGCTCACTCGAGGTACTCGTCGCAGCGTACAACGATGCCGAACCGGGGGAAGACTGTACGGCCGACGAAGACAGTAGCGCCTATCGGGTCGACATCGAGTTCGATACCGGGATTCCAGCACAGGTGACGGCCCTCGAACAAAACACGTTCGAGGTCTACGAGGCGACAAAGCCCTGATCGGCCGTTGAGCGACTCATGAGTATTGTAACCGAGTACTGGTCAGTGACCGATCTGGTCCGTCATCGCCAGTAAGAGACGACAACAAACCCTATTACCGCCCGGTAGTCGGTCACAGTCAACTCGTCGCGTTTCACTCGAGTCGATGTAACTCACCGAGTGATTCCCCAGTCACTCGAGCGATTAGTTCCCTTCCTCGCATCGTGTGGATTTGCTGCGCTCGAGCGGTTCCGGGGATCGGCTGGTTGTTTGACGAGTAGTGCCTTCTCAGGCGATCTGGTCGGCGTACTCGTCCGCGGAGAGCAACTCGTCACTCTCGTCGGTCGCCTCGATCTCGAGCATCCAGCCATCGCCGAGGGGGTCCTCGTTGACGAGTTCTGGCGCATCGAAGAGATCCTCGTTGACCGCGCTGACTGTGCCGCTTACCGGTGCATACAGGTCCGAAACCGCTTTGATCGATTCGACGACGCCGAACGCGTCGCCGGCGCTCACGTCGTCACCGACGTCGGGGAGTTCGACGAAGACAACGTCACCGAGTTCGTCCTGTGCGAAATCACTGATGCCGACGCGGACGACGCCGTCCGTTTCGAGTGCCCACTCGTGCGATTCGAGATACCGTCGATCGTCTGGTGTATCGAAGCTCATTATACTGTCTCGACGAAGGGAAGCGTTTCAATCTTTGCCTTTTTGTCTCGCCCGCGAACGTCGACGCGGACGACCGTTCCACTGTCGGCATACCTCGTTGGAACGTAACCGAGTCCGATTGCCTGCTCGAGTGTCGGACTCATCGTTCCGCTCGTGACGGTGCCGATGACCTCGCCCTCGCTCGTCGTGATGTCGTAGCCGTGTCTGGCGATACCGCGGTCGACAAGCCGGAAGCCAACCAGTTTCTCCTCGACGCCTTCTTCTTTCTGTGCCTCGAGTGCGTCACGACCGACGAACTCGGTGTCGAGTTTGACCGTAAACCCGATCCCGCACTCGTACGGCGTGCGCGGGTTCGACTCCCGATCGAAATCCTGACCGGCGAGCACGTATCCGGCTTCTAGACGCAAGGTGTCTCGTGCGCCGAGGCCACAGGGTTGACACTCGAGTGCCGACCAGACGGTTTCGGCCGATTCCCAGGGGACGACGAACTCGAGTCCATCCTCGCCTGTGTACCCCGTTCGAGCGGTCCAGCAGTCGACACCGTTGATCTCGACGTATGTCGCTTCGAATCGGGACAAATCTGCGAGCCGGTCACGTCCGTCAGTGGCAGCTTCACGCGCGAGCGCTCGAGCGTTCGGACCTTGCAGGGCGACCATCGCATACTCCTGTGTCCGGTTTTCGACCGTCGCCTCGAGACCCCACTGTTCGCGGTGGGTCTCCCATCGCTCGACCATCGCCTCGTCGTTGCCAGCGTTCGGGACGAACAGGTACTCCATTTCGCCGTCGTCTGGAAGTCGATAGATGACCGTGTCGTCGATGATCGTCCCATCTGTCGCGGTGATTGCGGCGTACTGAGAGTCCCCGACGTCGAGGGCGGTTACGTCGTTCGAGGTCAGCCGTTGCATCAGGCGAGTTGCGTCGGGACCGGAGACGACCACCTCGCCCATGTGTGAGACATCGAACTTGCCGACGTCGTCCCGAACGGCGTGGTGTTCGGTCTGAATCGAATCGAACTCCACCGGCATTTCCCAGCCACCAAAGTCCGTGAACTTCGCCCCGTACTCGTCGTGTACCCCACCTAGCGGTGGCGTCTGAAGCGACATACTCGAGATATCTCTCTCGGAGTAGTAATGTCTTTTCGTCGGGGAGGCTGTAGCGTGCCTCGAGTCCGAGAGAAGAGGAAGCGACGGTGTCAGGTGATGGTTTCGGTTGGCGAGTCGAATTATTTCCCGAGTTCTTCGACAGTCAGGGTGTAGCTGCCACTGCCGTCGTATCGGTCGACGAGGATACCGAAGGTTTCGCTGCCGTCGAGGTCGACGGTGATCTCCTCGTCAGAACCCCAGTTGTACGAGCGCTCGTCGTAGTCGCTGGTCGTCGGCGTTCGACCGTCGAGGGTCAGATAGAGGTCGAACGTGGCGTCGGATGGACCATCAAGCGTGATCGTGCTGGCACACGGGTCGGCCGTCTGCAGTTCGTAGGTGTAGGTATCGCTCGGATTGCCCCACCAGCCGCCGCTCAGTTCTCCCTCGACGCTTGCAGTGTTGACCTCCGCACCGCATTCGCCTGGCTCGTCTGGCTCGTCATCTCCGCCATCATCGCCGTCGTCACCGTCATCGCCATCGTCTCCGTCGTCTCCATCAGCAACCGCGTTAGCCGCATCCACACGTCCGGCCCCCTGGTTATCGTCGGAGAGGCCGATGTCGACGGCAGTCGATTTCAGGTGATCGCGCAGTTCCGCATTCGTCATATCGGGGTGGGCCGATTTGGCGAGGCCGGCGACACCGGCGGCGACGGGCGAGGCCATCGAGGTTCCCGAGAGGCTGTCGTAATCGTCCCAGTTGACCGTCGAAAGGACGTTTACGCCGGGAGCCGCCAGCTCGATCTCGGGACCGCGACTCGAGAAGTTCGCGAGATTCTCGTTCGAGTCGATGGCCGAAACGGCCATCACCGAATCGTACGCTGCAGGGTAGTTGACGCTGCCGCCGTCGTTTCCGGCCGCGGCGATGAGCAGCGAGCCCTGGTCGCGGGCGTACTCACAGGCGTTGTTCATCGTGTCGTTGAAGCCGCCGCCACCGAGGGACATATTGATGACGTCGGCTCCCTGGTCGGCCGACCACTGGATCGCGTCGGCGATGTCGGTCAACGAACCGCCGCCGCCGTCACCGAGCGCTCGAGCCGAGAGCATCGAACAGTTCGAGATGCCGGCGTGGCCCTCCCCGTTGTTCGTGCCACCGGCGGCGATGCCACCGACGTGGGTGCCGTGATTTTCGTCCTGCGAAACCGGATACGGGTCGTCGTTGTTGTCGACGAAGTCGTAGCCGTAGTTCGAGACGCTGCCGTCCATGTTTTCGGCCAGGTTAGGATGGTCGTACTGGATCCCCTGGTCGATCACGGCGATACTGACATCCGAAGAACCGAATGTGGTCTCCCAGGCTTCCTCACAGCCGACTTGCTGTGGTGCATACTGCTGGTCGTACTGCGGATCGTTCGGAACGACAAGCGTTTCGAACGTCGCGTTGTCCTCGGCGTACTCGACGCCGTTTGCGCTTGCGACTCTGTTTTTGAGTTTCTCTTTTGCCTGCGTCGATGCCTGTTCGGGCAACTTGACGGCGACGTAGCCGAGCGTCTCGTTTTTGTGAACGATTTCGGCATCGTCAGGAATTTCAGGAGCGACGGTCGCTTCGGCGTCGGCAACGCTCGCACCGACACCGACGACGATTTCGTCTTCTTTTGGACCCGGTTTCCGACCCGGCGTCGCCGCAGTGACGCCGCCAAGACCGATGAATGCGCCAAGTGCACCAGCAGCTTTCAATACGTTACGTCGGTTGTGTCCGGGAGAGCCATTGTCTACCATGAGACAGGCAGACATAGCGCATACCTTAATTAAATAGTTCCCAAATACTGTGGAATTTATTGTCAGAGTATCAATGGAAACGAAGTCCGTGCTTTAGAATAGCTGTATATGGATAGAAATATTTGTTAGCGATGGTTATTATTGCATTGTGGGAATAAAACAATCACGTGTTTGTTTTTTAATATGATATGGGTGTACCTCTTATTTGAGTCACAAGCTATTCGAAATTACCTGTGCATTGCTGGTGCCCACATTCCAACCATCGACCTGTGCGGACAATCGAGCCTGTGAGACGGTTTCATAGGGTTGTTGTATAGTGGTTTTGGAACTATCGAAACACTCGAGTGGAGACGGTGCCGCTCGAGTGCCTCATACGGTTTACTGTCGTCTCTTCCCGGTGACTGCCCATACCTGGTCGGCAATCACCGATAAAAAGGTACAGCCGACCGTATCAGGACTCCCGAGAATCGTTATAACTGTTTACCGGTCAGCAACGGTCCCAGTACGTCGCTGACCACGACAACGAACCCTATCAGTTACAGATCTGGTTCTGAAATCACTCGAGACGGCTACGAACCGAGGTCCAAGTACTCGAGATTGAATCGAGAAAAAAAGAAGACGAAGAGGCGTCTGGAGTCGTTACTTGCCGAGTTCTTCGACAGTCAGGGTGTAGCTGCCACTGCCATCGTAGCGGTCGACGAGGATACCGAAGGTTTCGCTGCCGTCGAGGTCGACAGTGATCTCCTCGTCAGCGCCCCAGTTGTACGAACGCTCGTCGTAGTCGCTGGTCGTCGGCGTTCGACCGTCGAGGGTCAGATAGAGGTCGAACGTGGCGTTCGATGGTCCATCGAGCGTGATCGTGCTGGCACACGGGTCGGCCGTCTGGAGGTTGTACGTGTAGCTGTCACTCGGGTTGCCCCACCAGCCACCGCTCAGGGACCCTTCGACGCTGGCGACGTTGACTTCGTCGCCACACTGTCCACCGCTGTCGCCACCGAAGCTGACAGTAACCGTCTCGGTGTCGGTCTGGCCGTCTTCGTCGGTGATCGTTAGGGAGACGTCGACGTCGACTTCCTCGTCTCGCTGGAGCGAGGCCGTTGGACTCGTAACCGATCCACCGGGATCTGCGTTCCAGAAGTATTCGGTGATCTCACCGTTTGGCGAACTCGATCCAGTGCCATCGAGCTCCACCGTGTCACCGACCTCGGGTGTAGTATCGGAAACGTCGATGACGGCCGTTGGCGACTCCGGTGATTCACCACCATCGTCGTCATCGTCATCATCGTCGTCGTCACCCTCACCGACTGCGTTTGCGGCGTCGACACGGCCGGCACCCTGTTCGGTGCTCGAGAGGCCGATGTCGACTGCCGTCGCTTTGAGGTGGTCACGAAGCTGGTCGTTGTCCATACCGGGGTTTGCCGATTTCGCGAGGCCGGCGACACCGGCGGCGACCGGCGAGGCCATCGAAGTTCCCGAGAGACTGTCGTAATCGTCCCAGTTGACCGTCGAAAGGACGTTTACGCCGGGCGCGGCCAGCTCGATTTCCGAGCCGCGGCTCGAGAAGTTCGCGATGTTCTCGTTCGAGTCGATGGCCGAAACCGCCATCACCGAGTCGTACGCAGCAGGATAGTTGACGCTGCCGCCGTCGTTTCCGGCCGCGGCGATGAGCAGGGAACCCTGACTGTAAGCGTATTCACAGGCGTTGTTCATCGTGTCATTGAAGCCGCCGCCACCGAGGGACATGTTGATCACGTCAGCTCCCTGGTCACCAGCCCACTGGATCGCGTCGGCGATGTCCGTAAGTGAGCCGCCACCGCCGTCGCCGAGCGCTCGAGCCGAGAGCATCGAACAGTTCGAGACGCCGGCGTGGCCCTCCCCGTTGTTCGTGCCGCCGGCGGCGATGCCACCAACGTGGGTGCCGTGGTTTTCTCCGACTGAGACGGGGTAAGGGTCGTCGTTGTTGTCGACGAAGTCGTACCCGTAGTTAGAGACGCTGCCGTCCATGTTTTCGGCCAGGTTAGGATGGTCGTACTGGATCCCCTGATCGATCACGGCAATCGTCACGTCAGGGTCGCCGAAGGTTACCTCCCAGGCATCTTCACAGCCGACTTGCTGTGGCGCGTACTGCTGGCCGTACAGTGGGTCGTTCGGGACGACCAATGCTTCGTACGTCTCGTTGTCTTCAACGTACTCGACGCCACTCTGTTTTGCGACGTTTGCTTTGATGGATTCTTTCGCCTGTATCGAAGCCTGTTCGGGCAGTTTGACGGCGACGTAGCCGAGCGTCTCGTTTTTGTGGACGATTTCAGCGTCCGCTGGAATCGCCGGCTCGACGGCCGCTTCCGCCTTCGAGATGTTTGCACCGAGACCAACGACGATTTCGTCTTCTTTCGGACCGGGTTTCCGTCCCGGCGTTGCTGCTGTTACACCACTGATACCGAGAAACGCACCAAGCGCACTCGCACCTTTGAGAACCGATCGACGATCGAAACTATGACTGCCATCATCTGACATGGCTACCTACAACAATAGGGAGGCTATATTAAATCCTTACTAAACCTTACACAATTTATCGAAATTGACTCTATAGAATATCCATGGATTGCTTAATTAAGTCCACGTACACTCTCGAGTCGAAGTATCTATTGCTGTGTTGACTCTCGGTATGGCTAACAACCACAGGTAAGTTTTTTGGCCGATTCGATTTCCCGGGTCCTTCGTCACATCTTTATTAGCAAGTCGTCTACCCGACGATATGCTCGAACGCGTTCGGAACCGATTGACGACAACGAAGCCAACCGATCGACTGGGGTTGTTCGTCGATGGTCCGAACGTTTTTCGGGACGAGTTCGACGTCGACCTCGATGACCTTCGAACTGCTGTGACAGATCTGGGTTCCGTCGGCATCCTTCGCCTCTATCTCGACGAACACGCAACCCCCGGTCTGATCCAGGCGGCCGAAGCTCGAGGATTCGAGGTCGTTATTACCAGCGGTGACGTCGACGTCAAACTGGCCGTCGATGCGACCGCCTGTATCGCCGAGGGACAGCTCACACACCTGGCTATCGCCTCGAGAGACACCGATTTCAAACCCGTCCTCGAATACGCTGGCCTCAATGGTATCGAAACGATCGCCATTGCGCCGGGCGCTCACGGCCGCTCGGATGCACTTCAGAACGCCGCCGATAGGGCACTTACGTTGGGCGACTGAAGTCGGTGACTTTTCGGGGACTGGCAATCACCATCCGGTATGACAGACGGAACGCAACCCATCCTCGACAATCACCTCCACCTGGACCCGGAGTACGGTCGGGGCCTGGAGGCTGTCGACGAGTTCGCACGCGTAGGCGGGACACATCTTATAGTGATCAACAAACCCTCCTGGCACCTCGACGTCGAGGTCGAATCGGGTGCGGATTTCGAATCCGTCTTTGAGCGAACCATCGAAACCGTCGCGCAAGCCAGCGACCGGCTCGAGGGTCGTGCCTGGCCGGTACTGGGCGTCCACCCTGGGCTGATCTCGAGACTGGTCGGCGAACGCGGCTTCACCCCTGAAGCGGCCGGCAAAATCATGCGCGAAGGCATCGAGTGCGCGGCAAACTACGTCGAAGCCGGCACAGCGCTCGGGTTGAAGTCCGGACGCCCACATTACGACGTGAGCGACGACGTCTGGGAAGCCTCGAATTCAGTCATGCGACGGGCGTTCGAACTCGGCGCGGACCTCGAGTGTGCCGTACAGTTACACGCCGAAGGAAGCGACGACTTCACTGCGGTCGGTGCAATGGCCCAGTCCGTGGGGTTACCCGCCCACCGAGTCGTCAAACACTACGCCAGTGGGACCCTCGAGGGCGTCACGCCGAGCGTTATGAGTGATCGCGACCGGTTGCGCGAGGCGGTCGACCGCGGCAAGCCGTTTTTGATGGAAACCGACTTCATCGACGACCCGGACCGGCCTGGAGCCGTCCTCGGTCCGAAAACCGTCCCGCGTCGCGTCTCGTGGCTCCTCGAGGACGGACACGACGAAGCCGTACGGAATGCCCACGTGGAAACGCCACGTCTGGTCTACGATATCGACACCGAAGCGACGCTCGAGTCCTGATGGGACGAACACGGGTGCCCCTGAGTGCCGGTTTGTCGTCAGCTGTTCAGTCCCTCTGGCTATTACCTGTTTTCCGCCCCACTAAGCTCGTCTCCTGACCGCAGCAGCGACCGCTCGGGTGCGCACGGTCGCCACGGGGACCGCCGCCACACTCGAGGTGTAGAGAAAGGCATTTTACGCGGCCGGTGTAGGTGACAGTATGAGCAATCCCCCGACCGAGTTTTATTCCGCAGAACGCTGGCAAAACTGGATCGATCGCATCGACGACGAAGAGATCGACCCGGAGGACGAATCCTCGGCCCGTTTACTGTTGAATCTGCAGGATGATACGGCCATCGCCATCGCCAAAATCGTCGCCGCCTACGACGATGGCGACCTTGACGAGGAGGCCGCGCTCGAGGAAATCGCCGACGTTCGCGAGATCGTCCTCTCGGAGGTCGACATCGGGGACGAAGAGACGCGGATGCTCGTCGACGGGGTACAGACCAGCCTGGTCTGCGTGTTCATCGCCGCCGAAGAGTACGTCGCCAGCGGTCCCGCTGAAGAAGGCAGCGTGGCCGATTACGTGGGCGCGGCCGCCAACGCGGAAGCCGAAGAGGATCTGGATGCGGCCCTCGGCTTTGCTGCCCAGGCCGGCACGCTGATTTTCGACGGCGAAACACTCGATATGACCATCGCGGAAGAACTCGAGTACGGGCTCGTCACCGAGTGGATCAACGGTCTGGACAGCCTCCAGAGTGCGATGAGCGATCCGGAAGTCGTCGAAGAGGACGAGTAGGCTGTTTTCTTCCTGGTGTCTCGAACTGAACTTGTCGCTTTGATGACCTGTTCGCTCGAGCCAACACTCATATACCGTAGCAGAACAATCTCAATCTATGATACGCCGGGGTGAGGAGCGGGCCGTTTCGACGATCATCGGTGCAGTCCTCATCCTCGGCATTCTCGTTACCGCGCTCGCGTTGTACCAGGTAAACGTCGTTCCCGATGATAACCGGGCCGTCGAGTACGAACACCATCAGGGCGTCCAGAGTCAACTGCTCGACGTTCGTAACGGGCTGGTGAACGCGCCTGACCGACGCGTGGGCTCGTATTCGGTCGCGCTCGGGACGACATATCCGACGCGAACGTTTACGATCAATCCGCCGCCCTCTTCGGGGACACTCGAGACAGTTGGGGAGAATCGGACGATACGCCTCGAGAATGTCGAGGTTGAAGGCGGTGATGTCGGTGACTACTGGAACGAACGTGAACTCGAGTTCAATACGAGTTCGCTCGTTTATCAGCCGCGGTATAACGAGTATCGCAACGCACCAACTATCGTCTACGAGAATTCGGTCCTGTACAACGAACAGAATGGTGGGCAAGCAGCTTTGAGCGGGCAACGGCTAATCGATGGTAATACGATTCAGCTTGTTTTGCTCGAGGGTGAGTACTCCTCGAGTCAATCCGGTACGGTGGCTGTCGATTTCGAAACGGTGAGTGCGTCCTCGAATACGATTAATTTGTCTGCGACGAATAATGACAACATCACGATTCAGGTACCCAGCGAATTAAACGAAAGTGTCTGGAATCGACTTCTCGATGATGGTGCGACTGCCTCTGCTGGCGCCGATGGCTATGTCGAAATAGAACTTGATGGCAATTCGTATGATTTACAGATTGCAAAAGTCGGCCTTGGAAGCAATTATCAGGATGGAAAGGACGGTGAGGCGTATCTGACCGTTGTTGACCCACCTCGAAGCACCATTCAACAAGGCGACTCAACTCGAATGACCGTAGAGGTTCGGGATGGATACAATAATCCGGTTTCTGGTGTCAAAGTAAACGGTAGTACCGATGGGGATGGGACTCTCGAACCAACTTCTGCCTCGAGTAATTCGAAAGGACAGGTAACCTTCCAGTACACTGCCGAAGAACCCGATAACGATGAAGTAACACTGGAAGCAAACTTCACGTCGAATTCTTCTGAATACCAACGAGTTACAGAAACAATTGAGGTACGGGAAGGTTCGAGTGGAGGTAGTGGCGGCGGGGGAACGTACACCGTTGCCTGGGATGTCGATACGATCGATGGTGAACCTGGAATGTCTTGTGAAGGATCGGCGTGTACGTTCAATCTCGCGCAATCACCGGTCGACCTAACGATGAATACCACATCGGCTGTCTCCGGAGCGAACGTCGATTACTCCCTCGAATTTGTAACCTTGCCGGGAATTGCAACGCTCTCGCCCTCGAGCGGCGAAACGGATACAAATGGCGAACACGTCACAACGCTCTCGGAGGACGGCGCGACCAACGACGACGTTGTGAGGGTACACGCGAATAGCGGCGGATCCGGTGATACTCTTCGCGTCGAGTTTGAGCAAGGCGCGATCTTTGACGTTACGATCGACGATTCTAACAGCCCAGTCGCCCCAGGTGAAATGCTTGAGGTGAACGTAACCGTCGAGAACACCGGTAGCGAGGAGGGTACGCAAAATATCGCGTTTGACTTCGACGACGACGGAACTATAAACGACGAAGAGAACCTTACCCTCGGTTCGGGCGACTCAAAACAACTCACGTTTACCTACGATACGACCGGCGAGGCCGAGGGCGAGTACGACGTTCGCATCTCGAGCGATGACGATACTGATGTGGATACCGTCACTATAGGGGAAAACGTTCCGTACTTCGACGTGCAGATCGACGAGACGAACGATCCTGTTGCAGAAGGTGATACGCTCGAGGTGACGACGACGATTACGAATACTGGTGACGTCGAGGATACCCAGACGATCGAACTCGACTTTGAGGGTGGGCAAGTCGATAGTCAGGAAGTTACGCTTGCCGGTGGTGCAGACGATACGGTTACACTGACGTATACAACTGAAGTGGGCGATGCCGGTGACCGTGAAGTGGTTGTCTCGAGTGAGGACGACAGTGACTCGACAACGGTTACTGTGTTTGAATCGGGAGGTGTTAATTTCACTGCAGGAGACGTTGATGTCGATAACACATCGCAAACTTTCACATTTGATGCAAGCCCCTTAGGTAATAATGATGAAGCTACGATCGACTTATCGGATCCTCAGGACAACGGGGGAATTGACTACTCCGGGGATGATGTGGAAGTTAGTGTGAGTGGAAGTGTCTCGTCTGCAGAATATGACAGAGATGCTCAAGAGATACGGTTTTCACCCCAGGGGAACGCAGATGGGACATGGACAGTAACAATCAGTGGAATTGAGGTTGTTGGCGAGCCAGGAACCTCGTATTGGGTAGAATATCGTGATAACTTGAACAACGAGGATGGAGATTTCTTCCAAATCACTGACTGATTCAAACACAGTATAATTAATAAACCATATTTTGAATGTGAGGCTCTGGTAAATTACTAGATTGCGGCGACTTACCCTGAAGAAATACGTCACTCGAGGCGTCACGCTGAAACGATCGTGACTGCATCCTCCACGAATCCGGCGGTAACGAACCAAGTAACCGATCTCAGGAAGACAGTGAGACACAATAGACCGACGCTGTATAGCGATTCACCAAAGCCGAATGTGACGAATCGGATTGTTGATTATCTGGTAAACAGATATCGATTCAATCAATAAATAGTTCCATTTGATACGTCAATCGTCGAAATCCCGAACGACAATATCATATATCCTGACTCGAGTAACAGTACTATGAAATCCGTCGGTATCGACGCCGTCGAAATCTGGACGGGCAACCTGAAACTCGACCTGCCTGGCACGTTCGCCGAGCAGATGGGTGATGACCCCGCCAAGTACACGAAAGGACTCGGTCTCAACGCCTCCTCGTTCCCCGACAGTTACGAGGACATCGTCACCATGGGGGCCAACGCCGCGCACCGCCTGATGGAGCGAAAGGGCCTCGAGCCGGACGATATCGGCCGTATCGACGTCGCAACCGAGAGCGCGTTCGATAACTCGAAACCGGTTTCGACGTACGTCGCAGGCTGCCTCGAGCAGGTGTTCGAGGGAGATTTCCACCACGCGAACAAAGGCGAGCGCAAGTTCGCCTGTATCGCGGGTACCCAGAGCCTGGACGACGCGTACAACTGGATCCGTGCGGGCCGCAACCGCGGACGCGCCGCGCTCGTGATCGCGACGGACACCGCGCTGTACGCTCGAGGCGATGCCGGCGAGGCAACCCAGGGTGCAGGTGCGGTGGCGATGTTGATCAGCGAGGACCCCGACCTGGTCGAACTGTCGACCGAGCAGGGCTTCGGGTCGGCCGACGAAACCGACTTCCTCAAGCCAAATCAGCAGTTCCCCAGCGTGGACGGCAAACGGTCGGTGCAGGTGTACCTCGCGCGGATGCGCGAAGCGCTCGTGGACTACCAGCGCGAAGCCGGGACGATCACCGTCGACGACTTCCGGTACGCGCCGTTCCACACGCCGTTCCCCGGGATGGTCCGGAAAGCGGCGCTGCTCGCCTACCGTCACATCACGCGCGATACCGAAATCGAGGACGAACTCGCCGAAGACATCGGTCGCCAGCCTCGCGAGGAGGCATTCGACGACGAGGAAGCGTTCCACGACGCGATCCGAGAGTACATGGACGCGCTCAAAGGTACCGACCGATACCAGGAGTGGTACGCAAATACCATCGAACCCACGTTGACCATCTCTCGAGAGGTCGGCAACTGGTACACCGGTTCGGTCCACGTTGCACGAGCGAGCGCGCTCAAACACGCCGCCGAAAACGACATCGACATGGCTGGTGAGGCACTGCTCGTCGGCTCGTATGGCAGCGGTGCCCAGGCCGAAATCCACACCGAAGTCGTCCAGGAGAACTGGCACGAGGAGATCGAGGCGTTGAACGTCGACGACCAGCTCGAGGCGCGCTACGATATCAACTGGGAGGATTACGAGGAGATTCACGACGCACACAATCACGAGATGGACGTCGATATCGAACCGCTGACCACCCCAGAAGGCGAGTTCGTCTTCGACGGGTGGGGTCGTATGGGCGAGCGTAAATATCGATTCGTCGACTGATCGGCAACAACCTATTTTCCGGCGGATAAGTCTGTACGAGCGCTACGGTTCAGTTGCGACCGCTCGCTCGAAAAGAGGTGCGTTCTTAACCCCGTGCTCCTAAGCAGCTAGTAACGTGTCTCGGAACGAAACCCGCGGCCGACCAGTGGCGAGGGTTGTGTGGCGGGGACGGGCCGGGAACTTTTCAATCACAAGCCATGCACGGAACACGTACTTCGGGGAGTCCGTACGCTCCTCACACGGACGACGATACGGCGGCGATGCTCGAGGCAATCGGTGCCGACTCGGTCGACGACCTCTTTGACATTCCGGAGGGGGTCTGGTTCGACGACGAGTTCGGTATCCCTGCCCGGAGTGAGCGCGAGACGCGAGCGCTGATCCGGAAAACGCTCGAAAAAAACGACACGCTGGTGGAGTTGCTGGGACGCGGTCACTACGGCTACTACGTCCCGTCGCTGGTCGACCATCTAGCCGACAGGTCGGAGTATTTGACGTCATACACGCAGTATCAACCTGAGACGTCACAGGGTTTCTTGCAGGCGCTGTTCGAGTATCAGTCACTCCTGGTCGAACTGACGGGGCTCGAGATCGCAAACTGCTCGATGTACGACGCGGCCACGGCACTCGGTGAGGCGGCGACCCTTGCAGAACGCGTTCGAGAAACCTCGGGACATCGCGTTCTGGTCCCCGACACGATTCTCGAGGGGCGTCGGAGCACGCTCGAGAACTACGTTTCGGGGACGGACCTCGAAGTAGAAACATATCCGACGTGGGAAGGAACCGTCGATCTGGTCGACCTCGAGCGACAGATCGACGAGGACGTCGTGATGTTGTATGCCGAGAACCCGACGGTGTCGGGTGCGATCGAACCCAACCTCTCGGAGGTTGGCTCTCTCGCTTCATCGTCGGATGCCCTGTTCGTGCTTGGCTCCGATCCGATTGCACTGTCGCTGTTGCAGCGGCCGGTAGACGTCGGTGCCGATGTCGTCGTCGGTGACGCCAGCGTGCTCGGGTTGCCTACCAGTTACGGCATGGGGCTCGGGCTGTTTGCGACGCGCGAATCGTACCTGCGTCAGGTACCTGGCCGACTCGTCGGCGTCAGCGAAGACGACCAGGATCGCCGTGCGTTCACGCTCACGCTTCAGACGCGCGAGCAACACATCAGACGCGAACGCGCAACGAGTAACATCTGCACGAACCAGGCGTGGGTTGCCCTTCGAACGGCGATGCACGCAGCGATGCTCGGTCCGGACGGACTGGTCGATCTGGCAAAGCGTGACGTGGTCCGTGCTGAATCCCTCGCCGAACGGCTCGACGAGCTGGACGGTATCACGGCACCGGTAGACGACCGCCGGCATTTCCGTGAGTTCGTCGCCCAGGTCGAAGACAGCGCACGAGCGATCGCTCGTGCGCTCGAGGAACGCGGATACGCCGTTCACGTCCTCGATGACGATCACATCCAGTGTTGCATCTCGGGGGTTACGGAGGCAGAGATCGATGGATTCGTCGCCGCGATTGGCGAGGTGGCACGATGAGCGATAACGCGTCCAACGGTGAGAAGTCCCGTGTCGAAGACGCCTATTACGACCAGGCACGGTACGTTCGAAACGGACACTACGAGCCGTTGCTTTCGGAAAAGGATCAGACGCAGGTGACCATCCACGACGATGACTCACCACTTCCCGGCCACCTTACGCGCGATACCCTCGAGTTGCCGGGGCTTTCTGAACCCGAACTCGCTCGCCACTATACGCGCCTCTCCCAGATGATCTACGGCATCGACACCGGCCCGTATCCGCTCGGGTCGTGTACGATGAAATACAACCCGAAGTTCACCGAAGACGTTGCGGCACTCGAGTCGGGTGCCGTCCATCCTGGCCGCTCACCCGAAACGATTCAGGGAACTCTCGAATTGTTGTACCGACTGCAGGGCTATCTTGCACAGATCGGGGGGATGGACGCAGTGACGCTCCAACCGCCTGCCGGAGCTGCCGGCGAGTTCGTCGGCATTCGTGTCGCCAACGCCTATCACGAACACAACGACGAGGGACATCGTGACGAAGTCATTATCCCTGAGAGTGCGCACGGGACCAACTTTGCGACCGCCGCACTCGGCGGCTACAACGTCGTTTCGCTGCCCAGTAACGACGAAGGTCGAGTCGATCTGGAGGCGCTCGAGGCGGCCCTGTCAGAGCAGACGGCTGCGTTGATGTTGACCAACCCGAACACGCTCGGGTTGTTCGAACGCGACATCACCGAAATCGCGGAAATGGTCCACGACGTCGGTGGGCTGTTGTACTACGACGGCGCAAACCTCAATGCGCTTCTCGGACGCGCTCGGCCCGGTGATATGGGCTTCGACGTGATGCATTACAACGTCCACAAAACGTTTGCGACGCCCCATGGCGGCGGTGGTCCAGGGGCCGGCCCGGTGGGCGTCGTCGACGAACTCGCTCCGTTCCTGCCGGCACCCCGCGTTCGCGAAGCCGAGGACGGATACGAACTGTTCGATCCGGAGCAGACGATCGGCCACGTCCACGGCTATCAGGGCAATTGGCTCGTATTGATCAAAGCCTTCGCGTACATTGCGCGATTGGGCGATGAAGGGTTGCTCGATGCGAGTGCAAAAGCCGTTCTCAACGCGAACTACCTCGCGAGCCAGATCGATTACGATGTGCCCTACGGTCCGTTCCACCACGAGTTCGTCGCCAGTGCCGGTGAGCAGGACGCAGCAGACGTCGCAAAACGCATGCTCGATTTCGGTGTCCACCCGCCGACGACCAAGTGGCCCGAAATCGTCTCGGAGGCGCTCATGACAGAGCCAACCGAGGTCGAAAGCAAGGAGACGCTCGACCTGTTGGCCTCGGCGTTCAGACGCGCAAGTGCGTCCGACGCGGAAACGCTCGAGACCGCCCCTAACCGGACGGCTGCTGGCCGGATCGATCAGACGAGCGCTGCACGGAATCCGCGGTTGTCCTGGCACGCTCTCGAGGACGAGTGAATTCGCCTGGGAATCGCTCGACGATTCATTGACCGATTCGGGAGGGAGCGAAACGAGTTTGGAGCGAACTGAAACGCGCATAATCGTCGCTCGATACCTAACACCGTTTGTAACGTGAGAGCGGTGGGCTATCGTCGTTGCCAGCGCGGTTTATTCGCTGAAAACAGCACAGCGTAGCGTCATCGTTTTCCTTACTACGCGCAGAATGCCATCGATCGGTTGCAATCGCGGCTCCGCAGGAGTCACCTCTCGTTGATCCCCCTGGTTCGGAAACTTCCGTCTGCAATTAGCCTCCATTTGGTTTCGGTTGCGGACCTGGTTGCTCCCCGATGGACCGTACTTCGACATCGTCGGGGGCCTGTACGCTCACCTCACAGTCGGCGTATTCGAAGGTCACCTCCCCAATGAGTCGAAGACCACGTGCGTTTGGCGGTTCAAAGAGCGTATTAAGACTGTCAGGACTAAGTACAGTAACAGGGGCTCGAGTTCGAGCGGATCGGTTCCGGTTGCTGCAGCGGCTTTCTTCACGACTCATTGACTGACCGGTGGCGAATCGGGGAGTGATAATTCGGTAGCAGGTCTGTGCAATTCTTGCTTGGATGTACGGACGGGAAGCAGTTGTCAGTATTTCTTACACCGTCTGTGTCTCCGTCCTATCATCCTGGCCCCGACGAATCGTCGTAAACCATTGAGAGTAATTTTCGCTCGCTCGAGCGGAGGTGACGGCTTACCGTCGGCTGGGCGATGCCAAGAATGTCGGCCAGTTCACTGGATTTTATTTCTCGTGGCCATTCGAAATATCCCGCATAGTATGCCGTTTGAAGCACCTCGTCCTGGCGATCGGTGAGGCGTTTTCTGAATTTAGATTCGAACTCCTCCGGCGTTATCACTGGTTCGTCCCGTTCCCGTCGAGCGACCAACTCGGCGTTGCCGTAGTGTGCTTCGAGGAGGGCGTCGTACGAACGTGGATCGGCAGTTTGTGGGATGCGAATTTTGATGCGCGTCGAGTGTTCGGTGGTTACGGCGTCGTGAACGACACTCCCTCGCTGCAGTAGTTGTGCCCAGATGGTCGAAGGTGCCAACGAACACTCGAACAAACACTCGTCGTCTCGCTTCGTAAGCAACCGTATTTCACGTATCTCGTCACTTTTTTTGGCCGATGCCACGAACTCACTGGGGTCGATGCCGGGAGCAGCGAAAAACATCGTCACTGATCCGTCTCGTCGTTCCACGAGATTCTCGAGTTCGAATTGGGAATTTCTTTCTACCGGCATTCCGAGTATTCCGTCCCGTTGATCAGTGATTTCAAATACGAGTTCGACTGAACGCTGGCTCGTGAATGCACGCTTTCGTTCATCAGCGTTGAGTGCATATCCGATCGTTTCCCCAAGCTCCTCGAGGACTGTCACCTCCATCTTGTCGAAGACGTTTGCCTCTCCAGCGTACAGGTTGAGTACCCCGTATAGCGTGTCTTGGTGGATGACCGGAACGGAAACGCTCGCGCGATACCCGCGTTGAATCGCTTCCTGTTGCCACGGCTCGAACGGAGGGTCCTGGTAAATGTTATTCTGCACCTGCGGCACACGAGTCTTGGCCGCTCTTCTTGCAGGTTCCTGTCCCAGTTTGTCACTCCCACCGGTGATGGCGATATCCTCGAGATATCCGTTTGCAACTCCCGCTTCGGTTTCCGGGATAATTTTGTCACTGGCTGGATCGATGATTCCAAACCAGACGAACCGGTACGGACTCGATACTACAAGACGGGAACACACTTCAGACAGCATCTCATCACGACTCGCTGCCTGCGTCAATACGTCGGTGAGGTCTCGAATGACGGTGTTGATTCGGGAAACACGATCGAGTGACGTTGCTTTCTCCTGTAACTGGTTTTTTTGCTCACGGAGTGTCTCCTCACGACCAATGCGTTCGAGCGCTGAATACGCGTTACCAGCCAGAATCCTCGTTACGTTTGCATCCTCGTCACTGATCCCGTCCTCTTCACCGACGAGAAGGACGCCGTGAGGGCCGATAGGATAGATGATTGCCTTCTCGATTAGCACGGTATTTTCGTCAGTGTCCAGTTCATCGGCGAGATCTGTCACAATCCCTCCATCTTGTGAGACAAATACGTCCCACAGAACCGACCGCCCACTGCCGAACATTCGGCCGCCGTCTGTAATTTCATCCACTTCATCGGTCCACGAACACGGTTCGAGTTGACCGGTTTCCTGATCGTATATTTCAACGACCGCGATTGAATACTCGAGAATATCGTGTGCAGCGCGGACCGAACTCTCACAAACGTCCTCTCGTGACTCGGCGTCTGCTAGTTCTTGGGCCAGGTAGTTCAATCCGGCCAGTCTCGCTTCTCGTTTCTGTTGTTCCGTTCGATCGTGGACGATGCTGGTAAAGTAGGTGGTTCCGTCTTGTTCGTAGTCACTGAAAGAGAGACGAAGCGGAATGTCGTGGCCGTCGCGATGTTCGCCGTGCAGAGTAAGATTGCTCCAATCGAGGGTTTTCTCGCCCGTTGCAAGATACTGGTCCACCCACTCCGCTACCTCTATGGCCTGCTCATCGGTCAGTAATATGTCGACTTGTTCACCCACGAGTTCGTCGGATGGGTACCCAAATATTTGTTCAATAGCCGGATTAGCATACTGGATTATCCGCTCTCCTGAAATCGTGAGGATACCATCCTCAGCACAGTGGGCAATCGCCTCGAAATGCTTCTGGGGATGGGGCGCTGATGACATTACCCCCGATTCAGGCTTGACGAACTTGGGCCTTTACCCGTCATACTGCTGCCCGGCCAGGTAGTGAATTTTCCCGACCGCACTCGTTAGTCTGTGGCCTCCCCGTATTGCGTTTCGGCGAGATGTACTTTGCACCGTTTGATTTTGTTACCAGCGATGCCCACCCCTCTCAACAGTCGCGGGGAGAAAAACGCCGTGTCGGATGACTCTGGCGCTCGGATCCAGACGATCAACGCCCACATCGCGCAGGCTGAAACCGCTCCGAGTGCAGAAAACGACATACCGAGCGTAAAGAACGTTACCGAGTATACACCGCCGATTACCATAGAGGGCACACTGGTTGCCCTCGGAATGCAAGCGGCCGCATCCCGTAGCGTCGGGATAAGAAACACGACAGAGAACAAACTTCCAGCCAGGAAGACGAAATCTTGCCACGCCATTATTCACTCACCTCACTACCCATTCGTTTGCGATCTATTCCAATCATACAGGAGCCCATAATCGGCGATTACAAAAGTGCAAATCGGGTATTACGTTAGCCAATTCGTGTACGGGTGCTAGACTGATACCGCCGTTTCGCACTCCCACGGTACCTCTCCGCACACGGAAGGATCATCGATAGCGAGGTAGTGGGTGGCCGTCGTCGAAGGATAACCACGTTTCGCTGGTCTCTGAAACGTGTCTTGCCAGTAGCTGACGTCGTTGGCTGCATACCGGCCTACAGCAAGAACTGTCGTCAGTGGGTAGTTGTGGCCCGCATCGTCAGCAATTCCGTATCGCACGAGAGGGTTTATGCGTCGGATGGGGAACGCATGTCGAAGCCTCCGACAACCGGGTACACTTGCCGTCATCCTCACTCAACGGTTAGGATAACGCAGTTTGCTGTGGCCACCACGCAGCCCTAGAGCGGTTATCGTTTGGTCAACAACCCCGACATCAAGGGTCTGGGTTCTGGCCCTGCACCGCCTATAGAATCAGTCGCCACTTGCCACCGGTCGCCGACCTCGTAACGAGCGGTGGCGGTACATGGGTGTCTCTGTACGTACCAGATCGGATCCAACTCGACGCCCAGACTAATGAGTGCCAGAGCTGATATTTTTGTCTCTCGCATGCCCGTCGGCTGAAGCGATTACTATACTATCGTCAATTATGCTCGTGATAGCTCACTGTCGGTGGCCCCATTTGCCTCCTGGCAAACTCGGGTATTTCTGGCAGAGGGGTGGCAATCTTCGCGCGCGAGAATTTGATAGGACGAAAGCTCGGTGTATATTGCTCCTCGAGTGAGAGCAATCTTTCCGCCCGCTCCGTTCGATGGTCGTTCAGGGACTGGGTCACGCACATATCTCGAACGCGGTCGATACAAAATGTCCGGTTCAGTTCCGCTAGTGAACTTCGGGCAGATCCGGGTACGAGCACCTTGATGAGAGTCGGCCGCAGAAACAGTCTGGAATGTCTCTCGTATTCAGTACCCACGACCGGCAGTGGATGCGGTATCCCCCCGGCGTCTCCTTAGCTGTGAACAGCCGGGAAGATCGATCGCTTTAGACCGCACTCGAGTCGATGCCGTTGATCTGTACGAATCCGTAGTCACAACTAGGGCAGTGCCACTTGACTTTCTCTCCCAGGTGTAAGGTCGTGCTGGCCGCACGGTAAAACGTCTGTTCGCCACAATCTGGACAAGTTGCCTCGAGTTCCATCGACATACGCGGTGATTACGGACCGAGCGAGTTTAACGTACTGATTTTGACGCTCGAGAACGCTCCCCGCGGGTTATGGTAAACTACATACCGCTACATCAATTTATGTGGCCGATGATGAGACGACAGTGGTTTTCACCGGACTGTGAGTAGGGGCGACAAATCGTCACCTGGGCCTGATGCAGATGTGTTTTTGAGGATATATTCCTGTGATGTAACCACTTGCAGAGAAATTCAGATTGCATTACCAGTGGTCAGGCAGACAATCGATGTCTGTCCGAGTAGATCGATCGTCGATTCGAATACGGCACCACTTTCAGTAGCACGTGCTGGCGATTGTATTTCTAGTTTCGTGAGCCAGCATTCACTGGTGTGTGGAACCAATATTGGTTGCATTATCATATTTTTGGAAATGGAAGTGGTTATATGCATGTGGTGACCAGACAGACACATATGGCTCTTAGTGACCCTCGCGACCGAGGGGCGGTAAATCGTCGCACGGCCCTGGTCACAGCTGGAGGTCTCGTCGGTACCACCCTTGTAGGCTGTTTGGGATCTAATTCTAACGCAGTACGCGTTTTGTCAGCCGGCAGTCTCGCACACACATTCGAAGAACACGTTGGTCCAGCGTTCGAGGAGAAAACTGGTATCGAAGTTCACGGGGAGTATTACGGGGCTAATGCAGTGATGCGGATGGTCGAAGACCGAACGAAACATCCAGATGTCATCGTGAGTGCCGATGCAACACTTCTCCGAGATCGACTGTACGGCGATTTTACCCACTGGGACGTCGTCTTTGCAACGAATAGCGTCGGTATCGGATACAACGAACAGACGGAGTTTGGACGGAGGCTCGAGGACGGTGAACCCTGGTACGAATTGGCGCTCGAGTCGAACGAGGGCGACATATCGATCGGAGATCCAGATCTCGATCCCCTTGGGTACCGGGCTGTGCAGGCGTTCGAGCTGGCTGAAAACGAGTACGATCTTGACGGATTCCGGGACAAAATGATGGGCCTCGTTTACGAGGAGCCGGACGAACCGCAGATGATGGCCGGGGTAGAAACCGGGTCGCGGGCAGCAGCCATCGTATACCGGAATATGGCGATCGATCACGACATGCCCTTCTTCGAGTTTCCCGACGAGTACAACTTTGCAGTACCCGCGTTGGCAGACCGCTATGGGACTGTCGAGTTCACGACGGACGAAGAAGGATACACTGCAATAGGGCGTCCAGTGTTGTACAACGCAACGGTGAACGACGAAGCGGACGCGTCCGAAGCCGGACACGACCTCGTTCAGTTTCTCATCGATGAGACCGACTTGCTGGTCGAGGCCGGCCTTACAGTGGGAGACAGCCTACCCCGTTTGGAGGGTGATATCCCGGGTGAGCTCACCGTATGAATCTCGTGAACCCTTCTCAGAACCAGCGGTCAAAACGATTGCCAGAGCTGCTCGTTCCCGCGCTCCTGGGTGCACTCATCCTCGTCTACTTTGCGATCCCGTTCGCCGCATTTCTCGCCCGAACTGGCACGACAAACGTCATTGCTGGGTTATCCACACCCGAATCCCAGATCGCAATTCGCAACTCTCTCTTGACAGCCCCAGTTTCGACGGCGATCGCTACCGTTTTTGGCGTCCCCCTCGCGTACGTCCTTGCTCGACGGTCATTCGTCGGAAAACGATTCGTTGAAGCGCTCGTGATTTTGCCGCTCATTGTTCCCCCGGTCGTCGGTGGTGCAATGCTCCTCACTGCTGTCGGCCGATTTACCCCAATAGGTGCTGCCGCGGCGGCTGTCGGTATTTCACTCACTGACAGTTTGATCGGCGTCATCCTCGCACAGACGTTTGTCGCCGCCCCTTTCGTGATCATCACCGCCCGTGCCGGGTTTGGCGCGGTCGAAGAGCGATTAGAACAGGCGTCTCGTTCGCTCGGTTACGGTCCACTCTCCACGTTCTGGAACGTTTCACTGCCGCTCGCACGAGGGTCAATCGTCGCAGGTATTATTCTGACGTTTGCTCGAGCCATCGGTGAGTTCGGTGCCACGATGATGGTCGCGTACAATCCACGGACGATGCCGACTCGCATCTGGGTTGATTTCATCGCGGGTGGTATCGATTCGATCGCACCGCTTGCACTCGCACTGCTCGGGATTACGCTCGCTGTCCTCGCAATAGTGCAACGGTTCGGCCGTGTACCGACGGTGATCGACCAATGAGTCTCGAGGTCGACCAGCTTACACACAGCTATGGTACCGAGCTGGCCGTTGATAGTGTCTCGTTCGGCCTCGAGGAAGGCGAACTGGTCGCACTGATCGGTCCAAGTGGGTGTGGGAAGACAACGATCGTGCAGGCTATCGCCGGCCACGTTCAGCCAACGGCGGGGCGGATATCACTCCGCGGCCGAGACGTAACTGGAGAGCCACCCGAGGAGCGCCACGTCGGGATCGTCTTCCAGCAACCGACGCTGTACCCTCATATGTGCGTCAGTGAGAACGTCGCCTATGGGCTCACAGCGCGTGGTCTCGACAGGCAACAGCGAACTCAGCGAGTGAACCAGTATCTCGAACTGGTCGATCTCTGCGACCAACGGGACACGTATCCGTCGGAACTGAGTGGCGGTCAGCAACGCCGGGTCGAAGTCGCTCGAGCACTCGCGCCACAACCGGACGTATTACTCCTCGATGAACCCCTGTCGGCCCTGGACAGGCAGTTACGCGAACGACTGCGTGAGGAAATTGCCCGCATTCAGGACGAAACCGGGGTGACAACCCTGTTCGTCACCCACGACCAGGAAGAGGCGATGGCACTTGCCGACCGACTTCTCGTGATGAACGATGGTCACATCTCCGGCTCTGGAACGCCACGAACGCTCTACCGTTCACCACGAACCCAGTTTGTGGCGTCGTTCCTTGGTCGGTCGAACACGTTCTCGGCAACGGTTGTTGCCCGGAAACCGCTCATCCTCCGGGTGGGGGAGCGAGAATTCACCCGCTCCGACGAGGTGGTTACCGTTCCCGAGGGAACGTCCGTTACGTGTCACGTGCGGCCTGCGGATGTGTCGATTCGCCCACCTGCAAGAACGGTGGCCGACGAGACGGTTCTCTCACTCCCCGGTGAAGTCGTGTCTGTTGCCGACATTGGCTGTCGATACGATGTGACAGTCCAGACTACCACTGGCCACGAGTTCGTGGTAGAGACAGCCGAACGCTCGCCGAGAGAGGGTGATAAACGCACAATTGAGCTTCCACGAGACCGAATAACGGTATTCGAATCCGGTGGTGGCGGCCGTGGGGGTTCCACTGCGCTCCCCGAAACGAGCTTCTGACTTCCAGTATAGGAGCCAGTGGAACGATTCACACACCTATCGCAACGCCGTCTTGGGAGAGAGCATGCAATGGCTACTTTTGTTTCTGCGGTGAACTCGAGGGTTTGTCGCGTCTGTACGGTTCCTCAGAGCGGGTCACATCGTATGACTTTATCGAATAGGTGACCTCTTGGAGGGGTCGAGTACGCCGTCAGGCATCCACTGTGGTGCCAGGGCAGTCATCTCGAGTGAGGTCCTGGCAGACACGTTCGAAGCGACAATTAAGTACACCGCAGCCTTCGATTTACTCGATGCCTATTTACACAGGCCGAGGCGACGACGGCGAGACCGACCTTCGGGATATGAGCCGCGTGTCGAAAACCAGCCCGCGGATCGAAGCGTACGGAACCGTCGACGAACTCAACGCGCTCATCGGAACCCTTCGACCGACGGGATACGAGGATATCGACGACCAACTCGAGACGATCCAGAACCATCTCCACATCGTGCTGGCTGATTTCGCCAATCCAGACCCGTCAGAAGACGATCCAGTCGTTCGCGAGGAACACATCGAAACCGTCGAATCGTGGATCGACGCTCACGACGAGGAACTCGAGCCGCTCCGCTCGTTCATCCTTCCAACCGGGAGTGACAGCGGGTCGAGATTGCACCACGCCAGAGCCGTGTGTCGACGGGCCGAGCGGCGGGGCGTCGCGTTGGCTGAAACCGAGCCGATAAACGAGACGGCCATTCAGTATCTCAACCGGCTCTCGGATGGGCTGTTTACGCTCGCTCGCGTGGTGAACATGCGCGATGGCGAACTCGAGGAATCTCCCTCGTACTGAACGAAAATCAGGTCGCTCGAGACGTGTGGTGTGATTTTTCGGCTGATAGGGACTGTGACTATCTCGCTCGATATTGTGTTGTCTGCGAAAGGGCTATATTGTCTCGTGGCCTATACGGTTCGATCATACGATGAATCCACACTACCTGACTCAAGGAGAGAGTCCCGCCCTAAAGGGCGGGCGTGAATCCGACACTCCACTTTACAATCCACGCTCGACGATTACTCCGGGGTATCCTCTCGGACTTTCTTTTCACCCTCAAGGAGCAATCCCTTCCACGTTAACCCACGGTGCTTCTTCAGTTCTTTCAACCGCTCATACTGTTCATCGTCATCGAACTCGATGCGGACTTCGACCATATAGTAACACACAAAACACATCATTATGTGTGTTCCGGTACAAACAGTAGTCGATGAAGCGAGCCAACACGTTCGAGGTAGTTCCGCAGTCCGACGAGGACGAGGAGTTGCTTCGACGCCTGTTGGACGCTTCTGCCGCTCTCTGGAACGAAATCAACTATGAGCGCCGTGAGAACTATGCTCAGTACCTCACAAAGCATCCTCATCTAACTGACGCTGAAGCGTGAGTTACCGAC
>JAOPJZ010000022.1 GCA_025517525.1 Natronosalvus hydrolyticus | reverse complement strand
CGGACTTCACCCCCGACCTCAAGGGTCGGGGTTCTCGTCCTGCACCGCCTATAGATTATTTTTCACTCTCTCAACAAAAACCGTTCGCTGGTTTCGAAAGCGTCTCAAAACGGTCTACAACTCCGCATCAGGCCTCCGGCGCGAGAACCTCGATGGTTTGTCGAATTTCGTCCGTGGTTGCGCCACGGGGGAAGCCGATGGCAAGCGAGTCGACACCATCGATAGATTCGAATTTCTCGAGTTCCGCTCGAGTGCGTTCCGGCGTGCCGGCTGCGCCGAGGTCGTCGAGCAGTTCATCGGAGATCAACTCGAGGGCCTCGTCGTGATTGCCACTCGACCAGGCAGCGGCGATGTCGTTCGCTTCCTGTTCGTAGCCCTGTCGAGCCAGCGACTCGCGATAGTACGTGCCCATTGCCCCGACGTAGAAAGCCAGGTGTTGTCGTGCGAGTTTTCTGGCGCGGTCACCGTCCTCGAGCGCACAGGCGGTCAGCGACAGGGTAACGCGCACGTCGTCTCGGTCGCGATCACCGAGTTCGACGCCGCGTCGAAGGTCCTCGAGGCGTTCTTCCATGCCTTCGGGGGTAAACACGATTGCGTGCCAGCCGTCGGCAAACCGGCCAGCCAGTTCGACGGATTTCGGCCCCATCCCGGCGGCGTCTATCGGGATCTGTTCTTCCGGCGGATCACAGCGAAGGCGAAAGCCAGCCAGTGAGAAGATGTCGCCATCGTAGTACAGCGTCTCACCCGAGGTGACCGCGCGGACGATGTCGATGTACTCACGCGTGCGCCGGAGCGGGCGGTCGAAGTCGACACCGTGCCAGCCTTCGATGACCGCAGGACCGCTCGGCCCGATCCCGAGTCGCATTCGGCCATCCGAGACCTCCTGTAAGGTTGCTGCGGTCTGGCCCAGTAACGCGGGTGACCGCGAGTAGACGTTGGCGATACTCGGGCCGATACCGATTTCCTCGGTGCCGGCGGCGATCTGTGTAAGGACGGTGACGGCATCACGTCCCCAGGTTTCGGGAAGCCATGCGCGTTTGTACCCGTGTTCTTCACCCGCTCTGGCGATGTCGACGAGCGAGTCGACGGTTGGCTGTGCAGCGACCGGCAAATGCAGCGTTCGAATTGGTGTCTGAGTCATGTGTTTACACGTTTGGATCTTCCATGATCGCGGGCTTGCCAGCGACCTCGAGGGTCTGTCCGACGATGTACGATGCGGCGGGACTCGCGAGGAACTGGGCAACGTCGGCGATTTCCTCGACGGTCCCCATTCGACGATTGATTTCGGAACGGTCGACGTCTTCGGCGGCGATTCCCATCTGGGCTTCGACGCCTTCGGTCGCGACGAAACCGGGAGCGATAGCGTTGACGCGGACGCCTTCGGTCGCCCATTCGAAGCCGAGTGAGGCTGTCAGCGCATTTACCCCCGATTTCGCCGCGGCGTAGTGGCTCATGTATGGTGCGCCCTGAATGCCGGCGACGCTCGAGAGGTTGACGACGATACCCCCTCCGTCTTTGAGTGCGTCGGCAGCGGCGTGGGTGCAGCGATAGGTCCCCGTCAGGTTGATATCGACGATGGTCTCCCAGCCGTTTTCGCTGATCCCATCGAAGTTCGCCATAAAACTCGCCCCTGCGTTGTTGACGAGGATATCCAGTCCGTCGAACGTTTCGAGCGTTGCCTCGATCATTGCCTCGACGGCCGCGTTATCAGTGACGTCACATTCGACGGCGAGTGCCCGTCCTGGTCGGTCACTTTCGTTGATTCGATCTGCGACCGTATCGACGTTGTCCTGTTCGCGTGAGCAGATGACGACGTCGACGCCGTCGGCGGCGAACCGTTCGGCGATAGTCTGACCGATACCGCTCGAGGCACCCGTAATTAGTGCGACGTCTCCATCAACCCGGTACTGGTCGGTCGTCATCGACAGTCACTCCGTATCATGGGTGGTGGGAACATGGACAAATACACAGTCAACTCTCTTAACGTTGTATGTTGCTGGACCGATGAATGATTCGGTACCCTCGAGAGCTATCAGAAGATATCGTCTGAGTAGAAAGTCCTATACGTGGCTACAGCAAATCTCTTTGGCAATGGACGGTCCCCTGCAGCGGCGACACCTGCTGGCTAGTCTTGGAGCCGCTGGTAGCGCTGCCCTAGCAGGATGTTCTGAACGTCTCTGGTCGCGTGCTGAGCGGACAGCACCGGACCGCGTCTCACTCGAGGTCAAATCCGTTCCGACCGACGACGATCGGATTGCGGCCATGATCGCTAATCGATTGACTGAAAACCTCAGAGACGCCGGAATCGATACCGATCAGTCTGCTATTGACGAGGCCGAATTCAACCGGGAGGTCCTCATCGACCGCGATTACGACATCTTTGTCATGCGCCACCCCGGTATCGACGAACCGGATTCGCTGCGGTCGCTTTTACACTCGGATTTCGTTGGCGAACAGGGGTGGCAAAATCCGTTTAGCCTGTCAGATCCAACGGTGGACGACTATCTGGAAGCCCAACTCCAGTTGTCCGCTGACGAGCGTCGGGAGACATTCGACTCGATGTTCGAGTACCTCATCGAAGAGGACACGGCACCGTTTACGACCGTTGCCCACCACGATCACATCGGCGCGAAGCGGCGTATTCTCGAGATCTCGAGGTTACCGACCGATGCCATCGGTTATCTCAACGCACTCGGTACAGTTACCGCTCAATACGCCAACGACGACGAACTCGAGGCTCGTGATCCACCGTCGATCGATGTCGGTTTTTTTGGGCAACAACTGGTTTCACGACTCAATCCGCTCGCTGTCGACTTGACGAGTATCAGCCTGGTGTTCGATCTGCTGTATGATCCACTTTACCGTCGAATCAAGGGGGAATACGTCCCGTGGTTGGCGCAGACCGTTCGGTGGAAAAAAGAAAACGGGCAACTCGAGGCACTCGTTACGCTTCGGGATGGTCTTCAGTGGCACGACGGTGAACTAATCGACGCTGCAGACATCGCCTTTACCCATCGGTTTTTGTTCGATACCTCCCTTGGCGAGGGAGAAAGTCCGATACCGGCACCACAATATCGAGGACGTCAGTCACTCGTGGACGAGGTGACGATAGAAACTGACCGGACGGTTTCGTTTTCGTTTGGATCGCTCTCACAGGAGGTCGCCCAGTGGGCGTTTACCCTGCCGATGCTTCCCGAGCACATCTGGCGGTCTCGGGCAGAGGTCATTGGTGAGCAGCGAACCGAGGCACTCGCCTGGGACAATCCCGAGCCAGTTGGCTCTGGCCTATTTCGATTCCATGACTCGACAGATAATGAATTTCTGGACCTTCACTTGTTCGATGAACACAGACTCCTGGCCACTGGAGCACCCGAGCTCCTTGCACAACTGGCATTTGACCGCTCCGTTCTCGAGACGGAAGACGGTCACGCTGGTAAACTTCAATTCGAGATATCGCCAAACGTTGGATCGGCCATCGATGCCCTGATTGAGGGCGATATCGATTTGGTTGCCAGTGAAATTCCAGTCGACAGTCGCGAGCGGCTCGATGAATCAGAGACGATTCGACCACTGACTCATTCGACAGGGACGTTCTATATGATAGGATACAACCTGCGTCATCCGACGCTCACGAATCGGCGGTTTCGGGGTGCCGTCTCGAGATTGATCGACCGGGATGATGTCGTCGAGACCTTCTTTGAGGGGTATGCAACCGCTGCGGAAACACATAACTCGCTCAACGGTGTCCCGGATAGACTGTGGGAAACCACTCGATACCCACACGACTTCGATTTCCCTGGTGAAGACGGCACAGTGGACACGGAACAAGCCAGAGAAATGTTCGAAGAAGCCGGCTACAGTTACGTCGAGGGAGAGTTAGTGGAGTGACACCACTTAAATTGGTCGACGCCTTACGGTTCTAGATATGGCCCTGGAAGCGGTCCTTCGAGAGCTCATCTTCGTCGTCGGCGCGATGTTGCTGACGGCGACTGTCGTCCTCGTCGGTCCGCGACGGTTCGCTCGAGCCGTCAGCGACAGCCGTTGGCGACTCCGCCGGATGTTGCCAGTGGTTGGTCTCCTCGCCATCGTGTTATTGATTCGAGTTGCAAGCCAAAACGTGGCGATTCGGCTACAGTTCCGCGTCCTGGGACGGAATATTACACCGGATATCGAACGAATCGAGCGAACCGTTTTTGCCGAAAATCCGGTGATTGTCTTACAATCACTCGAGACAGAGGTGTTGAATTCGTTTTTCGTCTTCATTTATTTATACGGCTACGTCTTTTTACTCATTTTCCCCGTTATCGCATACTTTTCACTCAAACGAATGAACGCGCTTTCATCGCTCATTCTGGCGTTTACGGCGAATTACGCCATCGGATTGGTCTGTTATATGTTCTTTATCGCCTACGGCCCACGGAACATTCTCGCAATCGACGTGACGCCACTCCTCTACGAGGTGTATCCCCAGGCCAGACTCCTCACGAACGAGGTAAATCAGAATACGAACGTCTTTCCATCGCTCCACACGTCGCTGTCAGTAACCGTCTTCATCCTCGCCTGGTGGACTCGAGACGAGTATCCGCTGTGGGTGCCCATATCCGGGTTCCTGGCTTTGAGTGTCGTCATCTCGACAATGTATCTCGGTATTCACTGGTTTTCGGACGTGATCGCGGGTATTTTTCTCGCAGGAATTAGCGCCTATATCGGCATCACGTACTCGGTGAATGATCTGTCACAAATCGGCCGGTCGATCCTCTCTCGATTCCGGAACTGGACAGCCAACCGATCCTGATAGGGATTGTTGTCACTGTGTACGGATCAGTGACGAACCAGGGTGGTCGCTGACTACGACAACGAACCCATGGGAACTTCTGCAGTCCGCAAACAGGCATCGATCACCGCCATCACGACTTTTTCACGGCTGGCGGTCACAGTGAGACTATGCACATCCACTGGCATCGCCGGGACCTGCGTCCAACGGATAACCGTGGTCTGCACCACGCCGTCACAGCCGGTGATGACACGGTCGTTCCAGTGTTCGTATTCGACCAGGGGATTCTCGAGCACGCATCTCCGGTTCGAGTTGCCTGTCTGCTCGAGGCACTCGATTCGTTGCGGACGTGGTATCGGGAACACGAGAGCGACCTCGTCGTGTTATATGGCGACCCCAGCGCGGTGCTCCCTGATCTGGCTCGAGAAGTCGATGCGACGACCGTCAGTTGGAACGTCGACTACAGCGGTCTCGCTAGCGAGCGTGATCGGGCGGTTACTGCCGCACTCGAGGATTCGGGGATTGCTGTACACGAACATCAGGACGCACTCTGTTTCGAGCCCGGTTCCATCACGACGAACGAGGGGACACACTACTCGGTCTATACCTATTTCTGGAAGAAATGGCGCGATCGGAACAAGCCCGATTCGGTCTCTGCACCGTCGACCTCCGACCTCGCTGCTGTCACGGGCGACCCCTTGCCGACGCTCGAGGATCTCGGATTCGAAAACCCCGAAGCGACGGTACCGTCAGTTGGACTCGAGCGTGCCCGCGAACGAACAACCACCTTTTGCGATGGACCGATTTACCGCTACGAGAACGAACGGGATTATCCCGCACGGAACGCCACGTCATGGCTGTCCGTCGATTTGAAATATGGCACGATCGGGATACGAGAGCTGTACGAAGCAACCGAGGCGGCCCTCGAGCGCGCACCCGACGAGGCCGCCCGAGAATCGGTTCAGACGTACCAGCAACAGCTGGCCTGGCGCGAGTTTTACGCCCACGTACTGGCGTTCAACCCGGAGGTAGTGACCGTGAATTTTTCCGGGTATTCCCACCCTATCGAGTGGCGAAACGACCCCGATGAACTCGAGGCCTGGAAAGCCGGCGAAACCGGCTATCCCATCGTCGATGCCGGAATGAGACAGCTACGGACTGAGGCCTGGGTCCACAATCGAGTGCGAATGATCGTTGCCTCGTTTTTGATGAAGGATCTGTTGATCGATTGGCGAGAGGGCTACGACTGGTATCGAAACCGCCTTGCCGACCACGATACGGCAAACGATACCGGCGGCTGGCAGTGGGCTGCATCGACCGGTACGGACGCTCAGCCGTACTTTCGTATCTTCAACCCGATGAAACAGGGGCGTGACTACGACCCGGAAGCCGAGTACATCAAAACATACGTCCCCGAGTTGGCCGATGTCGATGCCGCCGATATCCACGACTGGCACGAACTCTCCGTCTCGAGACGGCGGAATCTCGCCCCGGAGTATCCCGACCCGATCGTCAATCACTCGGATCGGAGGGAAGAAGCGATCGCGATGTTCGAACGTGCTCGAGGGGAGTAAACGGGCAAGCAGACCGATAATCGACCTACTCAGCCCAGTAGGCTTCGCCCGGCTGTTCGGTGAAAACCGCACGATGGAGCAGTTGGATTGCCTTCTCGAGCCCTTCCTTCGAACTGGTGAGTGAATCTTCGTGTTCGATACTCAGCGTGCCGTCGTACCCGACCATGCGGAGCGTCGAGACGATGTCTTTCCAGTGACTCTCGCCATGGCCGTAGCCGACCGACCGGAAGATCCACGAGCGGTTGATCTCGTCGTCGTAGGGCGTGTTGTCGAGGACGCCTTTGACGTTCGCCTGTTCGTCGTAAATACGGGTGTCTTTGGCGTGGAAATGGTGGATTGCGTCGTTCTCGCCGAGGAAACGTATTGCTTCGGTGATCGAGATATTCTGCCAGTAGAGGTGGGAGGGATCGAAGTTTGCACCGATGCGTTCGTTGGTGGCCTCGCGAAGTCGTGCGAGCCCCGTGGGTTCGTACACCAGCATGTTCGGGTGCATCTCGATGGCGATATCGACATCGTGCTCGTCGGCGTCGGCCGCGAGGTCGGACCAGTATTCGATGGCGACCTCCCACTGGTACTCGTGTGCGTCGGCGTGCTCGCTCGGCCAGGGGGCCGTAATCCAGTTCGGTACCTCGTCGTTCGGACCGCCAGCAGGCAAGCCCGAAAAGCAAGTGATGGTACCGACGTCGAGTTGGGCGGCCAGTTCGATTGCCTCGCGCAGTTCGGTATCCGCGTTTGCTGCCCGTTCCTCATCTGGATGGAGCGGGTTGTTGTGGGTCGCCAGCGCACTGATGTGCATGTCGTGGTTCTCGAGCAGTGCCTGTAACTCGGCCTGTGCATCCTCGTCGTCGAGATACTCACCGCGGTTCAGGTGCGTGTCGCCGGGAAAACCACCGACGCCGGGTTCGATCGCACTCACGCCCTGGTCGGCCAGATAGGCGATTGCTTCCTCGAGCGATTCACCGTACAGTGGTGGTGTGTGAACGCCAATATCCATACGTTCTGTGTATCACGGGCCGGGAAAATAAAGCCGTGGATAGCTGCGGTCGTTGCGACTCGTACGGTCTACTGTAACTGTTTACCGGTGATTGCCGACCCGGTATGGGCAATCACCGGTAAGAGACTACAGTAAACCGTATCACTCGTGTCGAAAAACGGAAACGATTAGCCGGAGGTCCTCCCAGATACCGTATGAACGTTGGGTTAGTGCTCGTACTCCTCTCCGCACTGCCGATTGGCGTGTATCTGTTGGTCACCGGCGGTCGGGATCTCCGTGCGGCACATACGATTCGCCAGCACGACCCGGTCCCCGTCTGGTCACTTCAGCGGCACACGGGACCGGTAGACGTGGAGGGAACCGCTTGCGTCGACGAAAGGACAGTTACCGCTCCGTTGACGGGGAAGACCTGCCTCGCGTACGAATACGAGGTTGAAGAGTACCGATCCAATAACGATAACGGGAGCTGGGAGACGCTCGATAGCGGCATGGGCGGAGTCGATTTCTTCATTGAAGACGACTCCGGACGGGTTCGCGTCGACCCTGACGGGAGCGATATGCATCTCGAGACACACACCATTACGGTCGATCCCGGCGAGGAACTTCCTGATTCGCTGGCGAGATACGTCGCGACGACCGATGAGGTGGACGCCCAGGATGGGACGATCAACCTGTTGATCACCGAATTGAAAACCGGAAACAGACAGCGATTTACCGAGCGACGGCTCGATGTCGGTAGTGAGGTGTACGCGTTTGGGCAAGCCAGTCGAGACACGTCTGGAGACAGGGAGTGGGGGAGCTCGCAAGTGGACACCATTTTACACGCCGGCAATGCGACACCCGTGTTCGTCATCAGTGACACGGACGAATCCGGTACCGTTCGACGTTTGCTGTTGGCTGGCCTCCCCCGGGTAGTCGGTGGGTTAGTGGCGGTTTTTGTGGCGGTCGTGTTCGTCGCTGGAACGCTATTTTTGTAATCGGGGTCGTGGTTTCCGCGCTCGTGGGAGTCTCAATAGAACGGTACAATGCAGACGGGCACTTCATCGTCCAGTTGAATTGTGGGCTGACAGAGATTTCGATCGACTGTCCGTATCGTTTCTCTCATAGCGATTCGTGGAAGCCCTGGGAGACTCGAGTGGAGACGGAACCGTTCGAGTGTCTCGGTAGTTCCTCGAATCACGATCAGCTATTCGAGGCTCGTGACACAGCCACCTGACTCGCTCGAGCGATAGATGGCGTCGATTACGCGCTGGACGGTGACGCCCTGTTCGACGCTGTCTTCGAATCCCTGACCCTCCGTGACCGCGCTGAAAAAGGCCCGTTGCTCGTCGGCGTGCGTATCGTTGTGTGTCGCCTGCACGGTCGTATCCTCGAAGTGGTTTGGGCCGTCCGAACTCGCCGTATAAAACGAGAGGTCACCTTCCATGATATCGAGGCCCGCGGCGGCTTCAGTACCGCGAATGATGAAGTCGTGATTGGCCGGCCGGTTCGTCGCCCAGGCGACCTCGAGCGACACGGTTCGGTTATCAGCACACCGGATGAACGCACTTGCGGAATCATCGACGTCGAACTCGTCTGAACCGCCGTCATCACCCCACATCTCGAGAAAGGCATAGTCCTCTCTGGAGCCGAACTCCGTACGAGTGACGCCGTTGACCTCCGTCACCTGGGGAAAGTCGAGGATGTACAAGGCGAGATCGATCGCGTGGACGCCGAGATCGATCAACGAGCCCCCACCGGCGACGGAACGACGAGTAAACCACGAGCCACGTCCGGGGACGCCACGGCGTCGTACGTAGTTTGCCTCGATGTGGGTGATATCGCCGAAAAAGCCGGATTCGATTCGGTTCCGCACGATCTGCACCGTGTTGAGGAACCGATTGTTGAATCCGACCATACAGACGCGATCACTCGAGTCGGCAGCCTCGGCGATCCGTTCTGCACTCTCGAGTGAGTGTGCGAGCGGTTTTTCCACGAGCACGTGACAGCCTGCCTCCAGCGCCTCAACGACGTACGGCTCGTGAAACGTATTTGGTGTGGTGATGATCACCGCATCACAGTCTTCGTACAGGGGAGCGCCCGTTTCGTAGACGGGAACGTTGTATCGCGCCTGAAACCGATCTCGAGCGGCTTTGGAGACGTCGAGTCCACCACCGAGTTGAACTCCAAGGTCTCGAAGACGTTCGGCGTGATACTGTCCGATGTTGCCGAGGCCGATCACACCGGTTCGTATCGACGAGTATTCGTCTGTCATCGAGTCTCCCTCGAGCATATGTGTGTTGTTGTCATCGTTGGCGTACCCTGGTATTGACGTCCATCTCGTTGGATTGCGGACTGATCTCGAACGACCTGAACCGGACGTTTTGCCCTTCCTGAATCAGGGCGTCAGTACAGTTGTCGTTCGTGTTCGTCACGTTCTTCTTCCTGTTCTTTTTTCTCTTTCTGTGCTTTTCGTCCCCGACGGTACTGGATTATTCCCGGAATGACTTTATTCTTCAAATCGAGCACGAACGAGACGATCCCGTAGATCCAGAAGAAAAACAGGACCGTCAGGCCGCCGTAGTACACGATGGGGACCAGGGAGCTCATTGTTAGCTATCGGATTCGGCAACGGTTCCAGTTTCGTCACTGACGGCAACCGGCGTCTCCAGGCCGTGAAGTAGTGCATCGCCCGTTTCCGTGTCGAACAGATGAAGGCTCGAGCGATCGAGGACGATGTCGACTGACTGGTCTTCGTCGATCTCAGTGTCCGGGTCGACGCTCATCAGTAGTTGGCCTTTGGCCGCTCCTTCGGCATCGGCCATCGATCGTTCTTTGCTGTCGTCCAGATTGAGGTAGACGAATATCTCGTTCCCCATCGGCTCGAGGACGTCCGTAGTCACGTGTTTTGGCTTTGTTGCATTACCGACCCCTTCTGATTGGTCGGTGAGATAGACGTCTTCCGGTCGGACCCCGAGCGTGACCTGATCGCCGGGTGAGACGCCTTCGAGGATGGATGGGTCGAAATCGACGCTGAACGTGTCCGTTTGTATGCCGTTGTTCGTCAGTTCGCCGTTGATGAGATTCATCGACGGTGACCCAATAAAACCGGCTACGAACAGGTTGGCTGGCTCGTTATAACAGATCAGTGGTGGATCGATTTGCTGGAGTTCACCGGCGTTGATGACCGCGATTCGATCGGACATCGTCATCGCCTCGGCCTGGTCGTGGGTGACGTAGATGATCGTCGTATCCAGTTTTTTGTGCAGGCGCTGGAGTTCGGTTCGCATGTGCACGCGGAGCTTCGCGTCGAGGTTCGCCAGCGGTTCGTCCATCAGGAAGACGTCCGGTTGGCGAACGATTGCACGTGCGATTGCGACGCGCTGGCGCTGTCCGCCCGACATCTCTTCGGGCATCCGATCGAGCATTCCCTCGAGCTGGACGACCTCAGTTGCGTGTTCGACACGGCGTTCGATTTCTTCCGTGTCGTATTTTCGCAACCGGAGGCCGAAGGAGATGTTGTCGTAGACATCCATGTGCGGGAACAGTGCGATGTTCTGGAAGACCATCGCGACGCCGCGGTCTTTCGGTGGCAGTTTCGTGACGTCCCGCTCACCGATTTTGATCGTGCCTTCGGTCGGTTTGGTTAATCCTGCGATCGTTTCCATGGTCGTCGACTTCCCACAGCCGGATGGACCAACGAGACAGACGAATTCGCCGTCTCGTATATCGAGGTTCATGTCGTCGACTGCGGTGACGTCTTCGTATCGTTTCGTGACGTGTTCGAGTGTTACGTTTGCCATATCTGTTTACTCCTTGAGTGCGCCGGCGGTCAGGCCGCTGACGATCTTTTCCTGTGCGAAAACCACGATGATCAGCATGGGGAGCACCCCGACGACGCTCGCTGCTGCCATCAGGTTAAAATCCGTCGTGTACTGGGTCTGGTAGCTCAGGATACCACCCACCAGCGGCGACCAGTTCTGCGGCACGTTCTCGAGCGCCATGATTTCGCTGAAGAAGTACTCGTTGTACACCGCAATAAACGTCAGCACCGCCGCAGTGGCGAGGCCGGGTGCTGACAGCGGCATGATCACGCGTACGAGCGCCCCTAACCGTGTCGTCCCTTCGACGCGTGCCGCATCTTCCAGGCCGTCCGGAATCTGCGCGTAGAACGTCGTCAGGATGAAGATCGACAGGGGCAACATGAGCGCGCTAAATGGTAAGAGCAACGCGCCTGGTGTGTTGACCAGCCGTGGTGGTTCGAATACCTCGATACCGAGGAATGGTATCGCGACGGCGTTCCCGAGGAACGCATCGAACAGCGGGATCAGGAACGCTGCTGGGGGGAAGTACGACACCATCAGGATTGCGAGCATGAGTCCGCCACGTCCAGGGAACTCGAGTCGGCCGAAGACGTAGCCAGCGAGACTCGCTATCATGATGACGATAATCGTTGTCGTTGTCGCGAGGACGAAGCTGTTGAAGACGTAGAGGTGGAACGGCACCTGCTGGAATACCTCGACGAACGCGTACACGTTGAACCCTTGTGGATGCGGAAACTCGAAACCGAGCACTGGCAGCGACCAGTCACCGGTCAAGATTGCACTGTTCGGTGTCAATGCGAGTACCAACAGCCAGTAAAACGGGAACAGCGTGGTTACGAGGAAGAACACCGCGGCGACGTAAAACAGCGCCCGGTATAGCCGATCTTGTTTGTCCTGATCGGTCAGGACACCGCGCGTCCACGTCTGGAGTGGACCAAGGTTCTTGTCGTCCGAATCGGCTCCTGGATTCGTTTCTGTAGCCATTCTAGATTCCCTCCTTGTACTGCTGGTAGATCACGATTGTCACCAGGATACCGATAATCGCGGCGGTGACGAACGCAACGGCCGAAGAGAGCCCACGATTGGTGTTGAACGTCTCGACGACCATACACGATAATGACGGAACGACCGTACAGCTCGAGACCGAGTCGATCAGTCCGTAGATTCGCATCGCGTCGATGGTTCGGAAGAGCACTGCGATACCGACGGCGGGCAACACCAGCGGTAATGTAATCATTCTGAACTGTTGCCAGCGTGTCGCACCGGCGACTCTGGCCACGTCATAGAGGCTGCGATCGACGCTCTGGAGCCCGGCAAGGATCAACAATGCCATGAACGCAGACGTTTTCCAGATGTCGGCGACGATGATGATCAACACTGCGCTCCAGGGATCGTTGAGCGTGTTTGTGCCCGCGACGATGCCCCACCGTGCCAGATACTCCGTAAGGAATCCGGTACTCGGATGGAACATCAGGTAAAAGATCATCCCCTGAATGACGATTGGAATCGCCCACGGGATGATGATCGCCGTTCGGACCCAGCTTCGACCACGGAACTCCTGGTCGAGAATCAGGGCCTGTCCAAAGCCGATGATCGTCTCGAAGAAAACGCTCACGAACGTAAAGAGCAAGGTGACGATCAACGCACTACGGAGCCACCCTTCGACGTGTACGAAGGGGAAACTCGAGGACGTTTCCACTAACGGGAGGAAGGTAGTCGAACCGGGAAACCGGGGATTACTGGCCCCGGTGAACAGATCGATGTAGTTCTGGAGCCCAACGAACTCGGGCTCACCCGTGCCGAGAATGTTCACGAACATCGACAACTCGAGCGTCCGCAGTAGTGGGTAGAGCGCGACCGAACCGAGCAAGACAAACACCGGCAACAACAGCAAGTAAGCGAACGCTGTCTCGCCCAGGTTTTCCAGCCATCTGGTGATTGCGACGAGCGGCCCCGACCGCTTCGATTCACGATCGGCGACTGACGTCTGGCCCTCGGTGCTCATTATACTGATTCGGAGTCCTCGAGCGCCGACTGCAAGTCAGCAGCGGCGTCTTCTGGACTCTTGTCACCGGCAACTGATTGGTTGACCTGTTCGGCGATGATGTCGACCTGGGATGGCCACTGCTCGGTCACGGGACGTGGCATTGCGCCTTCCCCGGCCACTCTGAGCGTATCCATGTAGTTGGCAATCTCGCCAACTGCGTCGGGGTCGGTTGCCTCGTCGGCGTCGAACAGTGACGGTTTGGGTGGGAGCCACGCGATGACGTCGAGCATGCCGAGGTTGAAATCGTCTTCCGTCATCGCTCGCATGACCTCGAGGGCTTCGTCCTTTCGCTCGGAGTTCGGGTTGAGGGCGATGTGCCAGCCACCCTGGGCAGAGGTGGTGCCGCCAGTGCCTGGGTAGGCACCTTCGCCCTCCTCGGCGGCATACGGAATTGGCATTGCGCCGAGGTCGTCTGCACTCTCGAACGGGTAATCGTCGTTGTCTGGGTCGAGGGTCAACGGCACGGTGTACGGCCAGTTGCGCAACATCGCAGCGTCGCCCGAGGAGAACGGCTCTCGAGCACCCTCTTCCGTCCAGGAGGTGATGCTGTCGGACGCGATACCGGTCGGGTAATCCGGATGCGTGTTTTCGTCTTCCTCGCTGGCGGCGAACGTATACATCATCCGGAGTCCCTCGATGAACTCGTCCTCGTCGACGGTAACCGGTCGCTCGCCGACCGGTCCAGCGAGGTTGTCGATGCCGCCGAAGTACGCGCCACCCCACGAGGTCATTACCTCGTTCCAGGTACAGCACGCCGTCCCCTCGTAGATGTCCCACTGGGTAGCCAGACCGAACTCGGCATCTGACGCCTCGACGATCTCTTCGGTGAGGTCCGCCCAGTCCGACCAGGTCATCGCATCGGTCGCCCAGTTTTCGAAATCACTGTCGTCGTAGCCGGCGTCACGGGCGTAGTTTTTGTTGTAGAACATTACGGCGTAATCCGGGAACAACGGTAGTGCGAACAGGTCGCCGTCCGGATCTCGAGCGGTCTCGGTAAACGCCTCGAAATATTCGCTGTCGATGACATCGAGCGTATCGTCGTCGAGTTCCTCCGAGAGGTTCGCGAGGTGCCCGCGCTCGATGAGGACGTTCGTCCAGCCGGTGTCTACCATCATCAGATCCGGTTCCGTTTCCCCGGACTCGAGCAACTGCATGTACGTATCACGCTGGTCCCCCGAGTCATCGGACTGCGAACTGAATCGCATCGTGATATCGTCGTCCAATCCGTTTTCGTGGAGGAGGTCCGGCATGGCGTCTTCGACGTCTTCGATGGTCTGTGCCCCCATCGCGATAACGACCTCGTCGCCGTCTCCATCGTCTCCATAAATACAGCCAGCCAGGCTCACTGCTGCGCCCGATGCACCTGCTGCTTTGACGAACGTCCGGCGAGAGACGCTTGAGCTATTCGTATCCGACCCCTGTGACTGGTTAGCAACCATAGCTGTTAGTAAGTGTGAGTGATGACCACTTATAGTTAATGGAGATATTACAACGGGTGTTGTTAATTGCCTCTGGCTACTGGATCCGAGCGGTAACAGACGAATGAGCGACAATCTCCGTATCGAATATTTATTTAGCATATTTATTCCATACCCACCGGACACACGTTTTCTTTTGTTTACTCCATCTGTAGTGAGTATTGAGAAGAATTGTTGGGGAGATGACTATCATTGACTGTCTGATTCGTTGTCCCCGATTCGCTCCGCCCATCTCGAGAGGCTACAACAAATTATTATTTGAGTTTTACGTCGCGAGAGAGAACTAAAAGGGATATAGCACCATAAAATCAAGTATGCGTGCGAGATTCGGAGCCAGAAATGCTAACACAGATGAACGAATGATAAGGGTTAATAGCAAATCCCACTCAATTTATTATATGGCAGTAGTCAGCGTTTCGATGCCCGATGAACTCCTCGAGCGAATCGATCAGTTTGCCGACGAGCACGGGTACACAGGACGGAGTGAGGTCGTCAGGGAAGCATCGCGAAACCTACTTGGTGAATTCGAGGACACTCGCCTCGAGGACCGCGAACTCATGGCCATCGTCACGGTGTTGTTCGATTACGAAACGACGACCGTTGAAGAACGCATGATGCACCTGCGTCACGAACACGAATCGCTCGTCGCATCGAACTTTCATACACATGTCGGCGACCGCTTTTGCATGGAATTGTTCGTTCTCGAGGGCGAACTCGCCGATATCTCCACGTTCGTCGGCAAAATCAGAGCCACACAGGACGTGTTGTCCGTCGACTACTCGGTAAACCCAGTTGACGGATTCGACCCGCTCTCGAGTCAGCACTGATACGGTTTGCTGTAACTTTTAACCGATAATTGCCGCTCGGTAGGGCAATCACCCGTAAGACACTACAGTAATCTGACGAGTGCGACAGTTTCGCGAACGATAGCACGCTCCGAACCATCAGTTCGATATCCGTTTACTAGCGCGGGTCCTGTCTTCATATGCTTCTTCGGAATCGCAGTATACCTTTACTATCCCCACGGCGTAATGTACTCGTATGAGTTATCGTAAAGTAAACTACGAAGACGTCGAACAGGTCTCGAGTGCAATGCACTTTCTCAGTGACCCACTCGAGACCGAACAGGTCGGCGTGACGATCGCTCGCTGTGATCCTGGCTGGAACAGCCAGCCACACGACCACACGGATAACGATCACGAAGAAGTGTATGTGTTAATCGAAGGTGCGGCCACCGTCGTCGTCGACGATGAACCAGTCGAGATGGAAGCCGGCGATGCCCTCTGGATTCCACCGGCGTCGACCCGCCAGATTCGAAACGGTGAGACCGAAAGCGCGTTCGTCCTCGTAAGTGCTCCGGGCCTCGATACTGACGATGGCGGTGACGGTGAGTGGCTTTTGAGTGGGTTTGCAGGCTGACTACACCGTCACGCGTTGACCAATGAGCCGAACCCATCGATTCGGCTCACACGCGCAGCCGTGGCGAACCGCTGAGGTACACCAAACCGTAACAATTTGTCGATGACCGCCGAGTCCCGCCGGGCGATGGACTTTACAGAGAATACCTACCGCCCCGAAAACCGGTTGTAACAACTTAAACTCATTGCACGCTCAGCCCCAGGATGGCGTCACGATGGCTGATAAACCGTTTCGATGGCTACTATCCCTCTCGATCGTCAGATATCACCCGTCTTCCCATCCGGAAAAAAGTCGTAAAAGCAATCAACGTTTAGATCACTACGATAGCTAACGAGACGATAACAGAGTAAATAATGGATAGGATTGATCTAGTACTCCGTCACGTGTCGGCGTCTGAGTCGAACCCGAAAACCACATTCGGTTCGGCTCACACGTCCAGGCGTGACGAACCACTAATGGTGTCGAGGAACTGGTGGCGATAATGGGGACAGACAGTAGTCACACGCCACGACCACGGGTGCTCTGTGTCAGCAGTGATCGCTCAACGCGGGCGGCGCTCACCCGCGCCTTTGGGGAGGTCGAAGTCAATGTTGCTATCGCCCAAACGTCTTCGAATGCCGTTGACCGCCTCGAGCACGAACCTATTGACGCCGTACTTGTCGACGCCAACACCGTGGCAAATGTCCCCGGTTTGCTCGAGGCCGTCGAGAGCTGCTGGCCAGGAACACCGGCGTTCGTTCACTGGGAAGACGATACCGAGGAGACGGTGAGCCTACTCGCCGAAGTCGTCTCTCGAACGCGCCCGACTCGCCTCGATACAGCACTGGCAAATACGGTCGCCGAACGGGTTGAGTCGGAGTTTTCTTCGACCCTGGATCAACTCGTCGGCACGATCAAACGTCGGCTCGTCGATGCACGGTCAGCCAGCGATATCGAACGGACGGTACGAGAGTCTTTCCTCGAGTACGAGGGATTCGTTTTCGCCTGGCTCGGAGAGTATGACCCTGGCGAACGGGAAATCGTTCCCTGGATCACGAATCCCTCCGCCGTCGACTGGCCGATGCAACGAACCTTCCGAATCGGTGATGGGGGCCAACCGTTGCTCGAACGGGTATTACACAGCGGTCAGTCCCAGGTCGTTCGACAGATCGAGGGGAACGAATGCGTGGTTCCGCTCGGTGAGGAGGCCCGTTCCCGTGGGGTCCGTTCGGTCGCCGTCGAACCGCTCGCCGTCGAAGATGACCGGTACGGCGTGTTAGTTGTTTACGGGGCTACCCCGCTTTCTGACGTCGAACATCGAGCCCTCGATGAAATCGCTGAGAGCGTCTCTTACACCCTCGAAACGGTGGCGATTCGCGGGCAACTCGCCCAACAAGAGCGGATTCGCCGACGCTACGAACGGCTGGTCGAGACCGCTGGTGACGGAATGTATATCGTCGATGAGGATGGACACCTCACGACGGTCAATGACGCCCTCGTCGAAATGACTGGGCACAGTCGAGAGGGCATCCTCGGCGAACCGCTTTCGCTGTTGTTCGGCAAAGAGGGCTACGAACGCGAGCGCGAAACGAGCAAACGACTGCTCGAGAGCGAGTCGACCACGGCGACGTTCGAAACGGTGCTCGAAACGAAAGCCAGCGAGGAGATTCCCTGTGAAACACAGGTCGTGTTGGTCGAGGAACCAGCGGTGCACGGTTCCGTCGGCGTTGTCCGAGACATCACTGAACGGAAACGTCGTGAACGAAAGCTTCGCGAACAAAACGAACGACTCGAGGCATTTGCCCAGATAGTCAGCCACGATCTTCGCAATCCGCTCGGCGTGTCACAGGGGTATCTCGACCTCCTCGAGGAGACCGAATCGTTCGATCACCTCGAGAACGTCCGGGAAGGGCTCGAACGAATGGAAGCCATCATCGGCGACGTCCTCACCGTTGCTCGTGAGGGCGAGTGGGCGAGCAACCTCGAGCGAGTTGACCTTACGGAGGTCGTCCGAGAGGCGTGGGACAACGTGTCGACCGAAGCAGCCGACCTCGAAATCGATTCGACCGTAACGCTCACCGCTGACCGGTCGCCACTGCTCCGGTTACTCGAAAATCTGTTCCGCAATGCGATCGAACACGGCCAGCCTGACCCCAAGTCTGAACACACATTGACGATTCGTGTGGGCGCTCTCGAGGACGGGCGTGAAGGATTTTACGTGGCGGACGATGGCTGTGGAATCCCGCCCGAATTACGACAGGACGTATTCGATTCGTCCGTCTCGACCGGGTCGTCGGGAATCGGACTCGGTCTCTGGGTGGTCAGGGAGATTGCAGAAGGACACGGATGGACCGTCTCGGTCGATGAGAGTTCCGCCGGTGGGGCCAGGTTTTCGTTCGCCATCGACGCATAGGCTCGAAATACGATTTTCTGCAAAGAAAAGACGCTTTCGCTCACGTCGGGAGGATGCACAATGATCGGAGAACGGGGACTGTTGGTCTTCAGTTTTCACCCTGTAGGTCCTGAAAAGCACCAACGAAGTCATCGTGAGAGGACATCCCCGAGACGGTTTCGTCGACCTGGTCGCGGAGTTCATCGACGCGTGCGCAGAGTTCTTGATACTCGTCGTGGTCGGCGAGTTCGCGATCTGCTTTTTCTGACTCCAGCAGCGCTTTTTTGGAGACCAGCGCGTAATACTCCTGAATATCGGTTTTGTAGTCGGATCGGGTCGATACGTTCTTTACCATTTCGAGGAGTTCGTCCTTCGAGACGGGTTTGACGAGATAATCGTCGAAGCCCATCTCGATGATGTCGAAATCGGGATCGACTGCCGTAACCATCACTACCCGGCAGTCGTACCCTTCCTCTCGGATCGTCTGGAGGACCTCGTCACCGGAAAGTCCTGGCATACGGCGATCGAGGAGGACGACTTCGATGGAGTCGCTCATCAACTCGAGCGCCTGTTCGCCGTTGTAGGCGGCCGCGACGGGGCGCTCTGTCCCCAACCAGGCCGCAAAGAGGTCCGCAAGACGAGCCTCGTCATCGACGACGAGCACTTCAGGCTCGTCAGTCACCGGAAAACCCCTCCGTTCTCGTCTTCGATTTCAGCCACGCGTCACAAATGGTGGCTCTGGTTGATAAATCTCGCGACCAACCCTCCATTATTTGATATTTTATCCCCTCTTTCGGGAGGATTTAGGGGCAACCGCTCTGAAACTGGGGTATGGCCACCTCGTTTCACTCGACATCCGGACTCATCGAGACGCTCGAGTCGATGCGTTTCGATCGTCCTCCAGCACTCGTCTGTAACGCCCATATCACGGGGTGTAGTGTCGGTCGTGCGCTGGCTGACCACGACGTGCCCGTAATCGCTATCGACCGCAACGGCGATGGCGTTGGGCCGTATTCGGAGGCCGTCGTTGCGGCCGGCGCGGTCACATTCCCACTCGAGGACGCAAACGGATTCGTTCACGATGTCGAACGTATCGCAGCCGTGCTCGAATACGACCCCGTTATTTTCCCCTGTATGGACGAGTGGGTGCACGCGCTGGTCGAGGGGGCACCTGCGGGCGTCCGATTGCCGTTTGCCGACCGTGAGGTGATCGATACGGTTCTCGACAAGGAATCGCTGTATGCCCTCGCGGACGCTCTCGAAATCCCGTATCCGGAAACGTACCGCCTATCCGAATACGATCCAGAGACGATCTTGGGGCGTCTCGAGTACCCGTTCGTCGTCAAACCGGCTCGAAAGCGCGAGTTCGAGGAACTGATCGGGACCAACGTGGTCGAGGTCGAAGATACGGACTCGTTTTTCGATATCGTCGAACGTGCGCGCGCTGCCGACGTGCGGATCATGGCACAGGAGAAAGTACCAATCGCAACAGGGCACGATCGTTCGTTCGTATCCTATCGATCACCGGATGGAGACGTGATTGGCCTCGTCGGCAACGCCCGCGTCCGATATCCGCAGGCGTACGGCACGTCCTGTGTCGTCGATACCATCGAAGATTCGAAACTCGAGTCTCGGGCGAAGTCGGTCCTCAAAGCTGGCGAGTATTACACAGACTCGAGGAGAAAGCCCACGACTTGAGTCGTGGGATGAATCCGGCATCCCACTCCACCACCAACGCTCACTGGCGGGCCTGAGTCTCCCACGCTAATCAATACCTTTACAACACAATATTTCGTTACACGTAGTGATGAAGCGAACCAACCGGTTTGACGTTCGCCCTCGCTCTGCAAAAGAGCGTGAGGTGTTCGTTCGCTGGTTGGACGCTTCTGCGAGTCTCTGGAACGAGACCAACTACGGTCGCCGCCAAGCCTTCCTCGAAGACGACGAAAGCATCTGAGACGCCGACACCGGCAGTCTCGAAGGCAAATACAAGGGTGTTCTCAGCAGCTCCGTCGCCCAGCAGATCATTCGCAAGAACTCCGAAGCGTGGCGGTCGTTCTTCTCCAGCAACGAGAAGTACCACGCTGGGAAACTCGATGAGAAGCCGTCGCCACCCGGATACTGGGGTAACGAAGATGACGGACGAGTGCTACGCACATATGTCCGAAACGACCAGTACACCATCCAATTCGGGAAGCGTTCCCGCCTCGAAGTCCCGATCGGCTCCGAACTCAAAGCCGAACTTGGGTTGAATCGGAACCAACGGCTTCGCGTTGAAGTTGCTGGTGAGCCGAAATGGAGGGGCGAGCAGAACCGGCTTGAAATTGTGTACGACGAAACCACCGAATCGTTCAGGGCTTTCCAACCAGTCACCGTCCCTGATTCTCGACTGGATTCACCACTGGCTTCCCATGAAGCCGCCTTGGACGTGGGCGCGAACAACCTCGTCGCCTGCACAACAACGACCGGCTTGCAACTCCTGTACGACGGACGCGACCTGTTCGAGCAGTTCCGGAAAACCACGGAACGTATCGCACACTACCAGTTACTCCTCGAAGACCAACGTGAGTCGAGCAAGCGCATCGACCGCTTGTATCGGACACGCACGAACCGGCGCAACCACGCCCAAGACACCCTCGTCCGCGACCTCGTGGAACGTCTGTACGACGAAGGCGTTTCGACGCTGTACGTGGGCGACAGCAAAGGCGTTCTCTCAACGCATTGGTCGGCGCATGTGAACGAGAAGACGCACAACTTTTGGGCGTACCGGCGGTTCATCAACCGCCTCGAAGACGTGTGCAAAGAGTACGGTATCACGGTCGAAGAGGAATCTGAAGCGTGGACAAGTCAGGAGTGTCCCGAATGTGGCGAGCGCGAAGGGACTATTCGCCACGAGGATTCGCTGGCGTGTCCGTGCGGATTCGAGGGGCACGCTGACCTTGTCGCATCGGAATCGTTCCTGAGACGGCAGATAGCAGTAGGGTCGATGGCACGGCCCGTGTACCTCAAGTGGAACAATCACAGTTGGCGGGAACACCATAGCCCGCCCTCCCTTGTGGAGACAACGGCCAACGAGGCGTACACAGATCAGAGTACCGCATCGGGCGGGAATGTCGCTCTCGGGGAAGCTCAGGACGACTAAGGCTCCCACGAGAGGAATCCCACGACTTCAGTCGTGGGTGGATTTCAAGGAATCAGTGAGGCCGAGTTCGTCTACGATAGCGAACGGGAGAAGTACGTTCTTCTCGACGTGAACACGCGACCCTGGAAGTGGATTTCGCTGCCCGTTAAAGCCGGTATTAACCTGCCATATGCGGCATATGCCGATGCAGTCGGCGAGTCGTACGCCGTCGACCCGATCTGTGACTCGCGCTGGATGTCAAATCCAACGGCTCTCGAGTACTCCCGGTGCGGACGATGTCCTCTCGAGCGCAGCATGGCGGTCACTCCTGACGGGGGCGTTCGAACGACAGCGAGGGCTGACGACCGGTGTGTATCGGCCGTCCGATCCGGGGCCAGCCCTGCAACTCCTCGAAACGATGTTTGGTGGATCTGACTACTACTGCTCGTGCTGAAGGGTCGAAGCAATGATCGAAACGTACCGAACAAATACGCGGTTCCGTTCAATACAGAACCACGGCAGGACTGGTGACGGTTCCAGCCGGATTGACACCTGCCGCCCACGTGATACGTATCAATCTCGCTCTTCGGGCACAACACTTTCCAGTGATTCGAGGGTATCGATCAGCGTCTCGAGCACGACTCGGTCGTGTGTCCAGAACCCATCGTACTCGGCTGGTGAACGCTCTCTCGCGACCAGCGCCCCTCGCTGCTCGCCACCGGGTCCGCCATCGAAAATAACGAACCAGTTCGTAGCGATTTCGTCCGCAACGACTGTATTCACCTCGAACGAGTCGTTCCCGTGCCAATCGTCTCGAATGTATAGGTTAACTGCTACCTCACGATCTTTTTCGAACCGTTCGTACAGTTCTCGCTGGGCTTCGAGCGCACCGGATCGCTGGAACCCGACGTACAGGTTCCCTCCGTTCGTCCGCCAGGCTCGTTCCTCGAGTTCACGGGTGATCGCGAGCAACTGGCGACGGCTGGACGAGCGAAACATCGTGTTGTCTAAAAAATCGAAGACCGCCATCTCTTCGCGAGTAGCCGTCGGTTCAAAACGGAGGTGTGCCTCGGTTGGCGAGAGAATCGCCTCGAGCGTCTCACATCCGACTACTCCCTGCACCGACCCAGTCGAATCCCGAACGAGGACGAATTCGTCGTCGACCTGTGGTGGTGTTTCCCGGGCGGATACCGTCACGTTGTACGTCCCAAAGGTTGCCTCGAGGTCGGCTATGCGGTCTGGGTCCCGGGTGTGGACCTCGAGAGTACGTTCGTTTTGGCGAATCCACTCGAAAACACGCTGAAAGGACATTACTCTGGCCCGCTTTCGAACAGCGGAGTATCGGCGACCTGCAAGGCGCGTGTGACCGCTTCTGGCCACCCAGTCGCGATAACCGTCTCTGTTGCGCCCTCGTATACGACGAAACCGAGTGCCTCGAGTCGGGGAAGGACGTCGTGGTGGAGACTCGTTCGGATGTGCTCCCAATCAGTCGACGTGTGCACTGATCGTGACTTCGACGCGTCGATACCCGTCAAAAAGTCCGTCAGCGCTTCGAGCGTGGCCGTGCCTTCTTCGTCTACATAGTGGAGCGTGTATCGAACGCGGGCGTCGGCGAGTGCCATCGATATCTCATCGAGCGGGGCCTCACGCTCGAGCGTGGCCAGTCGCTGCCGTGAAATCGGCTGCGTCGAAGTGCCCTCTCGGTCACATTCCTTCATTAATAATAATTAACTGCCTCCAGTCCCAAATACGTTACCCAGTAGAGATACTCTCGCCGCTGTCTCAATCTGACTGCGGGCGGAGTCGAACGACGGGTCCCCGGTCGCTGTCGACGGCCACGTACAGATACCCGGTTCCGGGCTCTACTTCGACGTCACGGACTCGCCAGCCCCTGCCCTCGAGCAGCGCTTCGACGCCATCGACGACGGTTCCCTCGAGCGTGAACCGGCCCATGTACTGGCCGGCCAGATTACCAACGAACAGGTCCCCGTGCCAGTCCGGAAACGCGTCGCCATCGTAAATGGTCATGCCGGCCGGGGGGAACCCACCGGTGCCACACTCCCAGAAATAGACCGGGTCGACGACGTCGTCTAACTCTCTCGGATCCGCACCGACCGGGTCATCAGTGCTGTATTCACAGCCGGTGTGTGCGATGGGCCATCCATAATTGCCACCCGCTTCAATAACGTTGATTTCGTCACCGTCTTCTTCACCGTGTTCGCTCTGCCAGATGTCGCCGGTCTCCGGATGGACGACCATCCCCTGTGCGTTTCGGTGGCCGTAGCTGTAGATTGCGTCGAGAACATCGTCGTCGTCGACGAACGGGTTATCGTCCGGGACCGTGCCGTCCGGCTCGAGTCGAAGGGTCGTGCCGATGGCGTTCGTCGTATCCTGTGAGACGTGATCAGGGCCGAAGTCTTTGAACCCGCGGTCACCACTTGTCAGATACACCATTCCGTCGTCGCCGAAGACGACGCGCGAGCCGAAGTGGGCGGTGCTGTCGACGAACGGCTCGACGACGAAGAGCTGTTCGAACGACTCGAGGGCGGGTTCGGATTCCTCGAGGCGACCACGGCCGAGATGTGTGGCTGACGCGCCGTCGTCGTCGCTGGCGGCGTAGGTGAGATACACCCATGTTTCGTCAGGATACGCTGGGTGAAACGTGACATCGAGGAGCCCGCCCTGGCCGCTAGCGTAGACCTCAGGCGTCCCTGCAACGGATTGATGATCGCCGTTATCGTGGTCGACGAGGGAAAGCGTTCCTTCGCGTTCGGTGACCAGCATCGTCGAACCATCGTCCGAAAAGGCGATTCCCCAGGGATACGCCACCTCGTCAGTGACTATCTCGACATCGAAATCGACTTCCTCACTCGTCTCGGGAGCCGTGTCTTCGACTTCGGCACCATTCTCCAGCAGGCTAAGACAGCCGGCCAGGGCGAGGAACCCCCCGGCGACGGTGCTCGAGAGGACGGTCCTTCGGTTCTGACAGCGACGCGTGGAGTGGCGCTCAGCTGACATGCGGGGTTGTGTCATCGGTATGTTGTACGTGGCGCTTTTACAAATTCCCCCAGTATAGGATGGTGTGACCGATTCAACCCAACGCAACCGACTCGACGAGGAGGCAAGTCCCTACCTGCGCCAGCACGCTGATAACCCCGTCAACTGGCAACCCTGGGACGACCGAGCGCTCGAGGAAGCCAAAGAGCGGGACGTGCCGATCTTTCTGTCGATCGGCTACTCGGCGTGTCACTGGTGTCACGTCATGGAAGACGAGAGTTTTGCCGACGAGGCGGTTGCCGAACGCCTCAACGAGGATTTCGTCCCGATTAAAGTCGACCGTGAGGAACGTCCGGACGTCGACAGCATCTATATGACCGTCTGTCAGCTGGTGACGGGTCGAGGCGGCTGGCCGCTCTCAGCCTGGCTCACTCCCGATGGCCGTCCGTTCTACGTGGGGACCTACTTCCCCAAAGAGCCGAAACGCGGAATGCCCGGATTTCTCGAGTTACTCGATAACATTGCTCACTCCTGGGAAGACGACCGCGAGGAGATGGAAAACCGGGCAGACCAGTGGACAGCGGCGGCGAAAGATCAACTCGAGGACACGCCGGACGCCCCGCAATCCCTCGAGAGTGGCCTGCTCGAGTCGGCGGCCAAAACTGCGCTCCGAGGCGTCGATGACCAGCACGGCGGCTGGGGCTCGGACGGACCGAAATTCCCACAGCCAGCCCGGATTCACCTGCTGTTACGGGCTGCCGATCGAACTGGTCGCCAGGCGACCCTCGAGGCGGCGACGAAGACGCTCGACGCGATGGCTACCGGTGGACTTTACGACCACGCCGGCGACGGTTTCCATCGCTACTGCGTCGACCGCGACTGGACGGTTCCACACTTCGAGAAGATGCTGTACGACAACGCGGAACTGACCCGTGCGTATCTCGCTGGGTACCAACTCACCGGGAACGCCACCTACGCAGCTGTCGCCCGACGAACGCTGGAGTTCGTCGAACGCGAACTTACTCACGATGACGGCGGCTTTTTCAGTACGCTCGACGCCCAGAGCGAGACGCCAGATGGCGACCACGAAGAGGGGGCGTTCTACGTCTGGACGCCCGACCAGATCGAGGCAGCACTCGAAGATGTGGACAGTGAGTGGATACTCGAGGGAGCGGACAACGAAGCGCCATCGAACGAGTTCGACACTGAGACGCTCGCGTCGCTCGTTTGTGACCGTTACGGCGTCACGGCGAGCGGTAATTTCGAGGGGGAGACCGTCTTGAACGTCACGCAGTCGTTCGACGAACTTGCTGACGCTTACGACTGTTCGAGTGAGGCCGTGGAAAGAGCGCTCGAGGTTGCCCGAAAGCGGCTCCGGGAGGTTCGAGAGGAGCGCCCACGTCCACGTCGCGACGAGAAGGTCCTCGCGGGCTGGAACGGGCTGATGATCGGCGCGTTTGCGGAGGGTGCAATCGTCCTGGGGGAAGACCGCTATGCGGAAACGGCGGTGGATGCCCTCGAGTTCGTCCGCACCCGTCTGTGGGATGAAGCGAACGGATCCCTGCGACGTCGCTACAAAGACAATAGTACGGATGCCGTCGGTGGTGCCGATATCGACGGCTACCTCGAGGATTACGCCTTCCTCGCTCGTGGCGCGCTCACCTGCTACGAGGCCACCGGTGACGTCGAGCACCTGGCGTTCGCCCTCGACCTCGCCCGCGGAATCGAGGACGAGTTCTGGGACGATGCCGAGGAGACCCTGTATTTCACCCCCGAGAGCGGCGAATCCCTGGTCACGCGCCCCCAGGAGTTCAGCGATTCGTCTACGCCTTCCTCGATGGGGGTAGCCACAGACGTCTTGCTCGCGCTCGATCACGTCGCGACGGAACCTTTCGGCGACATCGCCGAGGCCGTCATCGAAACCCACGGCGGCCGGCTCAGAGCGAGTCCCGTCGAATACACGAGCCTCTGTCTCGCCGCGGACAGACTCGAGACTGGCTCGCTCGAGCTAACGGTCGCAGCCGACTCCGTACCCTCGGCGTGGCGGGCAACGATCGGGGAAACGTATCTTCCAGATCGTTTGTTGAGCCGCCGACCAGCGACCGACGACGGCCTCGAGTCCTGGCTCGAGACACTGAACCTCGAGTCCGCTCCACCGCTGTGGGCCGGTCGTGAAGCCCGAGATGGGGAGCCGACCGTCTACGCGTGTCGAAATCGGGCCTGCTCACCGCCGACCCACGACGTCGACGAGGCGCTCGAGTGGTTCGTCGGGGACGTATAGACCGTACAACGAGGGAATTAGGAAATCTCGAGACGGTCAGTGCGTCTCGAGGCTCTGTTGAATCTCTTCGGCCAGATAGACCGCAGGCGGGAGCTGTTCACTTTCGACGAATCGAGCGACTTCCTCGCCGTCGTCGTCCTCGACGACGATCGTTGGGATGTATTCGATATCGTACGCGTCGACCTTTGGCCCCTGCTTATCGGTATCGACGGCGATCTCTTCGATCCGTTCGTTCGGAAGCTCGGCTGCCTCGAGTGCAGCGCCGAAATCGGGCAGCAGGGCTCGGCAGTCCTTACACCAGTCGCCACCCCAGACGAGATAGGTTAGCTCGTCGCGGTGGTCTGCGAGCGCGTCGACGGTGTCTTCGTAGGAGGCACTATCCCAGGTCGGGTTGGGCCGCATCGTCTCGAGTGTCATACGTGGTGTTCACGTGGCCAGTCGCTTAACCGGTGCGTTCGTGGCAACCGTCTCGAGGAGGTGAATCTGCCACCAGCGTGTCGATTGACGACGCCTGCACATCTTTCGGATGGCCAACGCCGGCACATCCTGCCGTTGCCCGCTATGGCTTTCCGTCTCGAGTCCATACCTGTGTCCAATGAAAGCGAGCATTCTGGACACTATCGGCTCGCCACTTGTCCGGATGGAATCGCCTGAGGGGGCGACCGTCGCGGCCAAGATCGAGTCGTTCAACCCCGGTGGCTCCGCGAAGGACCGACCAGCACTGGCGATGGTCCGGTCGGCCGAGCGCGACGGTCGCCTCGAGCCGGGCCAACGGATCGTCGAACCGACCAGCGGGAACACGGGCATCGGGCTGGCGCTCGTTGCCGCCGCGCGCGGCTACGATCTGACTATCGTTATGCCAGCATCGAAATCGAAAGAGCGACGCCAAATCATGGCCGCCTACGGGGCCGACCTCGAACTCGTCGACGGCGATATGGAAGCCGCACGAGAACGAGCGGACGAACTCGAGGCCGAGGGAGCCGTCCAGCTCGGACAGTTCGACAACCCGGCGAATCCGGAAGCCCATTATCGAACTACGGGCGAGGAAATCGTCGAACAGGTCGGCGAGCGCTCGATCGAGGCGTTTGTCGCAGGCGTCGGCACCGGTGGGACCCTTTCGGGAATCGGTCGACGACTGCGCGAGGAGTTCCCCGATATCGACATCGTGGCCGTCGAGCCGGAACGTAACCCGGTCCTCTCGACGGGCGAATCCGGAGCCGACGAGTTCCAGGGGATGGGTCCGGGCTTCGTTAGTGACAACCTCGATGTCGACTTGATCGACCGGGTCGAAACCGTCGCGCTCGAGGACGCCGAAACGGAATGTCGGCGACTGGCACGTGAGGAAGGCGTGTTAGTCGGCCAGTCGAGTGGGGCCACGAGTCTGGTCGCCCAGGCGGAAGCCAACCGCATCGCCGACCCGGGACAGCCCTGTCCGGAAATCCCGGGCGTGTTCGACGGCGACGACTCGGCGGTGACGAGCACCGATGGGGGGAGCACTGACGAGGATTGCCCGCTGGTCGTGACCGTCTTCTGGGACAGCGGCGAACGATACCTCTCGACGGGGCTGTTCGACGAACCCTGACTCGAGGAACGTACAAACGAGGATTCAGCGGGCCGACTCGAGGAACGTACAAACGAGGATTCAGCGGGCCGACTCGAGGAACGTACCGAGCCGGTCGTTGAACCGCACTGGATGCTCTATTGGTACCCAGTGACCACAGTTGTCGAACACCTCGAGGGTTGCGTCGGGTATCGTCGTCGCTGCCCGCCTCGACCAGACGACCGGGAACAGTGGGTCTTTCTCGCCGTGAACGAGGAGTGTTGGCACCTCGAGGGTTGATAACTCGGCCGTGAAATCGGTTCTTGCCGCTCCCTTGATGCTGATTTCGTTGCGCTGAAACGCCTCGAATGCCTGCCCCGACCCCGCTTGCGTCGCACGGGTTCGAAAGGCCTCGAGGAATTCGTCCGAAAGGCTCGATGGGGTCGCAACCACCGAACTGAGCCCCATCAACGCGCTCTCGCGCGTACTGCCGACTGCGGCCCAGCCAAGGTCGTTCACGCCGGGAATCATCGCGAGCGTCTTCCAGACGGAGCCGACCGGCACTCGCGGCCCCAATCCGTAACTCCCGACGAGTGCCAGTCGGGCAACCCGATTGGGTTGCTCGAGTGCATATCCCAATGCGATAGCACCGCCCATCGAGAGGCCGACCAGTGTCACTTCCTCGAGATCGAGCGCGTCGAGAACCGCCTCGAGGAGGTCGACGTACGCCGGGACGGTGTGGTCGATGTGACCACGACTGTCGCCGTATCCGGGCCAGTCAATGGCGTAGACCTGGTGGGTTCTGGCGAGACGGGGTATCGTTTCGTGCCAGGAGAGCTGTGAATCGTCGATGCCACCACCGTGGAGTAACACGATGGGTGGGCCGTCAGTTCCGGCGCGGCGATAGGCGAGTCGGCAGCCATCGACGGTAACGCGGCCGGTGCCACCGACGCGGGATTTCATGGTAAAAACTCGTCCTCGGTGAGACGGACGACCAGCGTCTCGTCGACTGGCCTGAGGTCGTATTCCGGTACTTCCCCGTCGACCCGTTTGACGTACAGCGGTTCGACCAGGCGAGGTGTTGGCTGTGATTCGGTTGCAGTCTCCGTCGATTCAGCTTGCTGTGATTCCCGTTGTACCGTCTGCGCCTGTCTTCCTCCACCCGATTTCTTGGCGGTAGGTGTATCGGTGTCGTCGATCGGTTGGTCGTCACTCGAGGCGTCTACTGTGTCAGCGCCTGGGGCGTCTACTGTGTCGGACATCGGATCAGGGCGCTCGAGTCCGTACACCTGCAGATACGTGCCGGTGTCGGCTGGCTCGAGGTGACCGTCACGGAGCGCTCTGGCCAGCGAGCGAGACAACCACTCGTCGTCGCTCACGCTTGGCTCCTGGATCAGAACGGTGTCGACGAACCGAACGAGATACCACTGCAGGTCGTTACACAGAGAAATCGCCGCACCGAGGCTGATCGTCCGAACCTCGAGGGTGTTCTCGAACGGCCGGCGAAGGTCGTACGTGGCAAGCGCCTCTCGAGACGTTTCTCGGGAGAGTAGTTCGTACTGGAGGTTGACGTCGGGCGAGCCAACGAAGCAGACGCGCGTCACGAGTACCTCTGGGAGCGTCCGGCTAAAGTGGGTTTCGGGTTGCTATTTCGTGGGTGGCGTCCCAGCGCTGAACCGGTTCCACAAACGCCCTCGGGTGACGTTAACTGCTGTATCGACACCTCCGGGTAGGGCAGTTGTACGGTAGTTTTACGCATTATTTTTGTAACTGGCATCACTCGCTTCGCTAGGGCACCCAAAATATTATATCACTTCTAGATTATGGTTTAGTATCTTTAAACTCATGAATAAAAAACAGTCGCCTCAGCGTACAAGACGTGCAGTCCTCGGCGGGGTAGCCACAGTAGGGGCCAGTGGTTTTGTCGGAGCAGTAACCGCAAATCCCGGGAAGGGTCAGGGACTTCCACCCAGGGGACGAACCGTGTACAGCGACCCGGAACCGCTGGGAGACGGCGAAGTGAAAGCCTTCCTGACCGAACATCCACAGGACAAATGGACGTATCTCGGCGTGGAAATGAGCGCGGAGGCGGCCACCATAGACGAGAACGAGTACCCCGACAGAGAACTCGTTTCGATTGAATTTCCCGGCGACACCCAGTTCGAATGGCTCGGTCTCAACTGGGAACCGGCGGGACACGGCCCGCCAGACGTATACGGCGTCCCACATTTCGACATTCACTTTTATCTCGAGCCGGAGGATGTTATCAACCGGATCGAACCGATCAACTATCCGCCCGGAAGTGGTGATCCATACGCGGTCGAACTGGCCGACGATCAGTTCCCGCCGGGATACTTCAGAACTCGAGCTGTCGTAGCCAACATGGGTGAACACCTCTTCGATGAGACGTCCCAAGAGTGGGAGGCACCCGGCGTGCCAAGCGGAGAGCAGTTCACTGAAACGTTCGTCTGGGGTCACTATGATGGGGATCTACATTTTTTCGAACCGATGATCACCACCGAGTTCTTCGCGGGCCTCGAGGGCACGGTGACAGAGCCGATCAGTATGCCCGAGCGGATGCCCGAAGCCGGCGAGTATCCGACAGAATATCGGATCGCCTATCACAAAAACCGGGACGCGTACACGGTGACGTTGGCAGCGTTTGAATCGTTCGAAGAATCTGAATAAGCGGGGAAAATCATGCCTACGTCGAGCCAACCTTGTCTTCGCTCGCACTGTGTATCTATAGTGGCCAGTGAAACGATTTGCACACGTATCGCAACGCCGTCGTGCGATAGGGTGTGCAATGACTTTCACTGGCTACTATATTAGGGGTGTAAAACTTCGCATCGTCTGTGGTGTTTAACGAGGCCGTTTTTTGCGGGTGGGGAGCCAAGTAGACAGATATGGACACCAGCGACTCCTCGAAGGGAACCGCTCGCTACAAATTCCGGGTTCGGTTCCATATCGAACCCTCACAGCCCGAAGTGTCGGTTGCCCCTGCAACATTCGAGACAACGCTGTACCGAGCGGCGGACCCACCGGGAGCGGACGGGTGGCTCTTTTTCCGCGATCATCTCTGGCGCGGGAACCTCGGGGACGAGACGTACTTTCGAGCGGTTGCAGAGGACGCACTTGGTGTGCCAGTTGCCTCGATTTCGTTCAGTGAACTCGAGACGGACCAGGCGTATCTCGACGCGTTGCGAGACGCGATGGGGGACCAGCTCGGAACGTTCAAATCGGATTCGGTCGATGAGGCGATAAAAAAGTACTTCGGGAGCTCAATCCACGTCGTTGATTTTGACGACCGTGGTGGGCGGTATAGTAGTCAGTGAAACGATGTACACACCTATCGGCACGAGCGCTTGCCGTATGTATTCTCGAGAGAACCCAAATAAAAATCCCTCTATCCTTAGGTAGTCCATTTAAATTCGATACTCTCGAGACATCTACTACAATGAGTCTCGAGGCACGAGTCACCAATTGTCGGCGCGTGGTGGACCGGTGGGACGCCGTTTTCGAAGCGATAACCGCAGAGCCGCGCAGGCAGTTGATCGTCTCACTGCTCGACGCGCCTGCCGACCAGGTTGTCTCTCTTCCCGAAAGCGCGGTCAACCCCGACGTTCCGGCCGATGCCGAACGGCTTCGGCAGGAACTGTTCCACGTCCACCTGCCCAAACTCGAGGACCAGGGATTCATCCACTGGGACCGGGACCCGTTAACTGCATCCCGTGGGCCCAGATTTGAGGAAGTGGCGGTCGTCTTTTCCGCGCTTCACGCGAACGCGGTCGACATCCCTGACTCGCTGGTAATCGGGTGTCACCGCCTCGAGTCAGAGCGTCAGGAACGTGCCGAGAGTTGACCGCAAAGCAATCTGACACCATCGATCCACATCTGTTGGTTTCTCCAGCCAGCCATCGTCAACGCCTTGCCTACACTTCGATAATCGTCGCTTCTGCAGCCGCCGTTTTCGCCCGTTCGAAAAGGTCGTCGGGTTCGAACTCGAGCAGTCGCTCGAGGTTCGCGTTGGTCTCCGCTCGTTCCGGTGCGATGCGGTTACAGCCCGCGTTAATCGTCGAGTCGTCGAACGTGCCAATAGCTCGAGCCTGGGAGACGATGTCCTGTTTGTCTCGCGTTAGCAGCGGCCGATGAATCGGTAGACGGGTTGCCCGACTCGTAACGCCGATGTTCTGGGCGGTCTGACTCGATTTCTGACCGATGGCCTCGCCGGTGACGATGCCGTGTGCACCGACGGTGCCGGCGATGTGCTCGGCGACGCGATATAGGAACCGACGCATCGACAGCATGCGGCCTTCTTCCATCGTTTCGGCGAGTAGCCGCATCGTCTCGCCTCCCGGGACGCGGTACACGCTCATATCCGTGTTTGGAGCATAGGTTGCGAGCGTTCGTACTGTCTCGAGAGCCCGTGCCTCGTGGTCCGGGCCGCCGTAGTCGCCGAGGTCGACGTAGACGGGAACCACCGGCGACCCACGTCGCATGAGTTCGTAGGCCGCGACGGGCGAGTCGATACCGCCGCTGATCAACGCGACCATCGGTGCTTGCGATCGAAGGGGGAGTCCCCCGGGGCCCTGGATACTGTCGGTGTAGATGTAGGCAGCTTCTTCGCGAATCTCGACGCTGAACGTGTAATCCGGCTCCTCGAGGTCGACGCTCGGTTCGAACTCGCCTTCGACGGCCTCCCAGATCGCTGTTCCGCCGGCTCTCGCCACGTCCTCGCTCGTGTAGGGGTGTCGTTTGTCCGCCCGACGCGCATCGACGGCGAACGTCCCTTCGGTGTACGTTTCCAGGGCAGTCGTTGCGAGTGCGTCACAGATCGTCTCGAGGTCAGTTTCGACGGTCAGCGCAGGGCTGGTCGAGACGATGCCAAAGACGTCTGCGGCGGTTTGGGCCACCTCGAGGACGTCGGCTTCGGACGTGTGAATCAACGGCCGGTTCCAGGCCGACTCGACCGTTCCCGGTACGGACCGGTCTTCGAGAACGGCCTCGAGGTTCTCGACCAGGAGGTCCACCATCTGGCGCTTGACGACGTTGCTCTTGGTGTTGAGGTCCCCGTGGCGAACGAGGACGGTCTGCGCGCCGGGTGGGTGCATGGACATGGATAGATGGTCGGAGCTATAAGGGGGTTACGAGGCCGCGATGGCATGTGTCTCGAGCGCACGGCACGCCACTTGCTGACCTCGCGCATGCAACCAGTAGGATGTGAGTCCTCCGCCGCCAACGGGGACTCGCTCGAGCAACCCGCCGGAACGCCATCAACCCCGCGAACAGGTCATTTATTCGCCTCCAGCCCCTGGTTCCGGCGATGACCGATGGGGACGTCGCGGCGTTTACCCACCTCGGCTCGAGCGTTCGCTCGGCACTTTCAGAACGCGGCTTTTCGACGCCGACAGCCCCACAGCGACTGGCGATTCCTCCACTGGCTGCCGGCGAACACACACTGGTAATCGCACCCACAGGTAGCGGGAAAACCGAGACGGCGATGTTACCCGTCTTCGACGGACTGGTCGAAGATCGACCGGACGGATTTGGCGCCCTGTATATCACGCCCCTTCGCGCCCTCAACCGCGATATGCGCGACCGCCTCGAGTGGTGGGGCGAAACGCTCGACCTCGAGGTCGATGTTCGCCACGGCGACACGACCCAGTACCGGCGGAGACAACAGGCCGAAGACCCGCCGGACGTGCTCGTCACCACGCCCGAAACGCTGCAAGCGATGCTCACTGGCGAGCGACTGCGCGAAGGACTCGAGGACGTGCGCCACGTCGTCGTCGACGAGGTCCACGAACTGGCGGCCTCGAAACGGGGGGCCCAGTTAGCGGTGGGCCTCGAGCGACTACAGGAACTGTCTGACCCGTTCCAGCGAATCGGCCTCTCGGCTACGGTCGGTGAACCCGAAGCTGTCGGGCAGTTCCTCACCGGTGGCCGGCCATGTACGGTTCGAGAGATCGACGTTGGCAGTCGAATCGACGTCGAAGTGTGTCGGCCGACGGTCACCGACGAAGACGAACGCCTCGCCGGGGCTCTCGCAACGGATGCGACCACGGCCAGCCACGTCCGGTGCATTCGCGATATCGTCGACGCCCACGAGTCGACACTGATTTTCGTCAACACCAGACAGACGGCGGAGGCACTCGGCTCTCGGTTCACCCGCCTCGAGTTGCCCATCGGCGTTCACCACGGCTCGCTGTCGAAAGCCGCCCGCATCGAGGTCGAAGACCGGTTCAAAGCGGGTGAACTCGACGCTTTGCTCTGTACCTCCTCGATGGAACTCGGTATCGACGTTGGTCGCATCGATCACGTTATTCAGTACCAGAGTCCGCGACAGGTGTCACGGTTGCTCCAGCGTATCGGCCGTGCCGGCCATCGCCGGGACGAAATCTCACGCGGGACTATCGTGACGACCCGTCCCGACGATACGCTCGAGGCACTGGCCATCGCCCGTCGGGCGAAAGCGGGTGAGGTCGAACCAGCGGGCATCCACGAGGGGAGTCTCGACGTCGTCGCCAACCAGATTCCGGGCATCGTGCAGTCGACCGGGTCGAGACACGTCGATACCGTTATCGACTTGCTCCGCCGTGCGTATCCTTTTCGAGACCTCGAGGAATCGGTGTTCAGGGGCGTGCTGGGCGAACTCCATCGGAACCGAATCGTCTGGTTCGACGAGGGAGGTGACCGGGTCGAGACCGCCGGTAGCACCTGGCAGTACGTCTACGCCAATCTCTCAATGATTCCGGACGAGGCGACGTACGAGGTCCACGACATCGCCTCGGGTGGGCAAATTGGGACCCTCGATGAGCGCTTCGTCACGACGTTCGCCCAGCCAGGCGCGGTGTTTATCCAGCGGGGTGAAATGTGGCGAATCGTCGAAATCGACGAGGACGAAACCCGGGTCAAGGTGACCCCAATCGAAGACCCTGCGGGGGAAGTCCCGTCCTGGACCGGCCAGGAGATACCGGTCCCACAGCCCGTTGCCGAGGAGGTCGGTGCGATACGGGCCATCGTGGGTAGTCAACTCGACACTGGTGATGACGTCACGTCTGTCAGCCAGGATCTCGGGGAACGATACCCCGGCGAACATCGGGCGCTCGAGCGCGCCTGTCGGCATCTGGGTGACCAGCGTGAGGGTGACGCACCCATGCCGACGGCCGACCGCGTGGTGCTGGAACGCCAGGGCCGAACCGTGGTTCTTAACGCCTGCTTTGGACACCGGACGAACGAGACGCTCGGTCGCGTGCTCTCGGCACTGCTCGGTCAGCAATCCGGCTCCTCCGTTGGTCTCGACACGGATCCGTATCGTATCGAACTCGAGGTTCCCACGAGCGTCTCGACGAGTGATATCTGTGAGAAGCTGACGAAAACTGACCCGGCACACGTCGAACCCATCCTCGAGCTAGGCTTAAAAGGCTCTGACACACTGGCCTACCGTCTCGCCCAGATATCGGCGAAGTTCGGCGCGCTCAAACGCTGGCAGGGTTCGGGTCGGCTGTCGAACGAGCGGCTCTTGGCCGCCCTCAAGGATACGCCGATGTACGCCGAATCGGTTCGATCGGTGTTCCACGAGGACCTCGACGTCGAGGCGGCGAGTGCGGTGTTCGCGGGAATCCAATCGGGCGAGATTGCGCTCGAGACGGTTCGCGGGCGAACGGCAATCGGGAGTGCGGGTCGCTCCGGCGGCAAGGAACTGCTTGCACCCGAGAACGCCGATGCGAGCGTCATCGAAACGGTCAAAGAGCGGTTGCACGACGACCGGGTGACGCTACTGTGTACGCACTGCCTGGACTGGCTCTCGCGAACCAAAGTCAAACGGGTTGCCGACCAGCCAGCGTGTCCTGAGTGTGGCTCGACGCGAATTGCGGCCCTGAGTCCGTGGGCCGACGAGGTAGTGCAGGCGGTACAAGCAGCCGAAAAAGACGACGAACAGATCGAACAGACCCAGCGAGCGGTCCGCAACGCAGGTTTAGTCCAGAGTCACGGAAAACGGGCCGTCATCGCCATGTCTGCCCGTGGGGTCGGTCCACACAACGCCGCCCAGATCATCAACCGACTGCGCGAAGACGAACAGGAGTTCTATCGTGACATCCTCGAGAAAGAACGCCAGTACGCCCGCACGAAATCCTTCTGGGATTGATAAATATCCAGACGAGTCGACGGGTTTGCAAACGCGAACGTGACACCCGATGGTTATTTTGTCGCAGGCCACGTCGAGGTATCCATGACGGTCATCGGCTTTCTGAGCACGGCACCAGCCACCGAAGACAGCATGGCGAAAGACGTCGCTAACGCCGTCGAGGCACTCGAGGACTTCGACGTCGAGTACGAGACGGGACCGATGGGCACGACTATCGAAGCCCCCAACATCGGTGAACTGCTCGATGCAGTGCAGGCGGCTCACGAGGCCGTCGACGGCGACCGCGTGAGTACGTTCCTCAAAATCGACGACAAACGCTCGAGTGAGGAGTCTGCGGCTGAAAAGGTTGCGGCGGTGGAGGAACACCTCGGCCACACGGCCAGCAGTGACCGAAGCGAGTAGTGTCGGCCCTCGAGGCGGGCCTGGTTCGAAATTTCGGGTGTATATTTAAGTCCCCAAAGCCGGTAGTGTCACTCGCTATGGTCTTCAAAAAGATTACACTCATCGGAACGAGTTCGGAAAGCTTCGACGCCGCCGCAGACGACGCCATCGACCGCGCAGAGGCAACCTTACAAAACGTCTACTGGGTCGAAGTCGACGAACTGGGCGTCGAAATCGCTTCGGTCGAAGACCGGGAGTACCAGGCGGAAGTCACAGTCGCGTTCGAACTCGAGGACTAATCTCCCGGTAACCCCCCGTTTCGTCGTCTTTTCACCGGCAACTATCCGTTCGAGTCGACAACCACCGGTAACAAGTTACGAAATTTTTCAGCACCTTTCGAGGCGGAGCCCCCTCCTTGGGTTCCGACATCCGGTCGGAACGGAAGGGCGGGGAGGAAGCGGACACAGGCTTCCACAACCGCCACGTTTCGGCTGCCTGACTCGCAACCGGTTCGCTTTCTCGACAGGGGGCAGTAGTGTTAGCCAGTGATATCGTTGCACAAGTCGGCGGTATCACGGCCCGCAGTAGCCCGGCCCCTGAATGGTGGGGAGGGCGACCCGGAGTCGTTCGGCATAGGTGAAGAACAACCTTCCTCCCTGGCGACAGTTGACGGCGAGTCCCACATCAAAGCCCCACCCTCAACGAGCGAACCCGTCAGGGTGAGCGAAGGTGGGGTCGGTTACGTGCGGAACGATTCGCCACACCCGCACTCGCTCACGACGTTCGGGTTTTCCACGTGGAACCCTTCACCCTGGAGGCCGTGCTCGTAATCGAGGACGCTCCCCTCGATGTATTTGAGGCTGGCCGGGTCGACGAATACCCGGAGGTCGTGGTGAATATAGATCGAATCGTCCTCTTCTGGCGCTTCGTCGAAGCGCATACCGTAGGAAAGACCGGCACAGCCGCCTTGCTGGACGAACAGTCGAAGACCGGCGATACCCGTGTCGAAGCCTTCTCTCTCGAGGAGATTGAGTGCTTCCTCGGCGGCCCCTTCGGTTACCTCGATCCGGGGACGGCTTCCGGAGCTATCCGCGCTTTCGGTACTCATAGACTCCTATTGTGTGGGGAGGATGTTAACTGTGACGCCACGGCCAGTTTCGTTTTGCGAACCGGCTGATCGTAAACTGGAAGATCGATCCCCTCCGAGAGTGGTGGCTCGGCCCCTCAACACTGTTCCTACGAACTCGAGTCTGATTTCAGCCAAAAGGGCGTTACTCGTCTTCGAGACGAAGCCGGACACTTTCGGCGTGTGCATCGAGGCCTTCGGCGTCAGCAAGGGTTGTAATCGTTGGACTGAGCGATGCGAGTCCGTCGCTTGAGAGGCGCTGGACAGTCGTTGCCCGGAGGAAGTGATCCACCGAAAGACCGCCGGTCACCTTCGCCCCGCCGTTGGTGGGCAATACGTGATTGGTCCCGCTCGCGTAGTCGCCGGCGGCGACCGGGGTATCGGGACCGAGGAAGACGCTCCCGGCGCTGTCGATGCGCTCGAGTATCGATTCGTCGTCCTCGGCGATGATCGAGAGGTGTTCAGGGGCGTACTCCTCGGTGAAGAGGATGGCTTCGCTCATCGATCGGGCGAGCAAGACCGCGCTTGCATCGCTCTCGAGGGCAGCTTCGATGGTATCCGCGCGCTTCCGGTGGGCCAGTTGGGCATCGACGGCTTCCGTAATCGCCTGGGCCGTCCCCTCGTCGTCGGTGACCGCGACGACGGACGCGTTAGGGTCGTGTTCGGCCTGGGCGAGCAGTTCGGCAGCGACGTAGTCCGGGTCGGCCGTTTCGTCGGCTATTACGACGACCTCGCTGGGGCCGGCGAGCAGGTCGATTTCGACGTCGTTGCGAACCAGCGCCTTCGCGGCGGTGACCCAGCGATTTCCGGGACCGACGATTTTCTGGACTCGAGTCACGGTTTCCGTGCCGTACGCGAGGGCGGCAATTCCCTGTGCGCCGCCAACGCTGTAGACCGCGTCTGCCCCCGAGAGGTGGATGGCGGCGAGCGTCACCGGATTGATCGTATCAGCAGGCGGGGTGACGACCGAGACGTGTTCGACGCCGGCGACTACGGCCGGTACGACGCCCATAATCGCACTCGAGGGGTACGCGGCACGGCCACCGGGGACGTAGACGCCGACGCGCTCGAGGGGCCGGAAGCGACGACCGAGTTCTCGCCCGTCATCGAACTCCCGTCGCCAGTCGTCGGGGACCTGTGCCTCGTGAAATTCGCGAACGTTGTCGATGGCGGTTTCGATGGCCGCTCGCACGTCGTCGGGGATTTCCTCGACGGCCCGTTCACAATCGTCCGTAATCTCGAGATTGCCGACGTCGACGTCGTCGTAGGTTCTACAGAACTCTCGCACGGCGACGTCACCCTCTTCGCGGACGCGCTCGACGATCTCGCGGGCGTCGTTTCTCGCCGCGTCGATCCCGGCGTCGCGGTCGAACAGCGCCGCTCGGGCCTCGAGGCCGAGATCGGCAATTTCGGTGACCGAAAGCGTTGTCATAGAATGGGCTTCGAGCGGGGCGTGAAAAACGGTTTCTTTCGTGACAGCGGTGTCTGTGTGGTGGCGGCCTGGTTTTTTGCTACTCTTCCACCGATTCTTCTATCGGGGCAATCCCCGTTGCTGAAGCGGTTGCGCGGAGGAAGAGGAAGACGACCAGGCCGAACCCGATGACGCCGACGGGCGCGGCGAGCGTCTGGGCGACTCGAAACGGGACGACGAGCCGACTGAATCCGAGGATGACGAAACTCAAAATGACGAGGCCGAACGCGATGAACGCGAGGCGTACGAAATCGTCCTGGTCCATACGTGGGCTACGAGGGGAGCCGATAAGTCATTTGTGAGATGTAACCATCACAATTAAAGGTAGTATACCGTGAACGTGGATATATGCCGTACAGCTACGAGCCACATTACTTCGAAGATTTCGAGGAAGGACAGGAGTTCGAAAGCGTCGGGCGAACGGTCACAGAGACGGATTTCGTCGTCCACTCGATGGTTTCGGGTGACTGGACCGAGTTACACACGAACCGACATTACGCTGACGACGAGTACTTCGGCGAACGCGTCGCTCACGGGCCGATGACGTTCATCTTGGCAACCGGCTTCGTCTACCGCTGTGGATTCCTCGAGCGAACCGTGCTGGCGTTCCTCGGGATGAACTACATGGATATCCCTGCGCCGGTCAACATGGGTGACACCATCTCGCTCGATATGGAGGTCATCGAGACCAAAGACCTCTCGAGTCGGGACGATTCGGGACTCGTAATCATCGATACGACCATGACGAACCAGGAGGGGACAGTTGTCTTCGAAGGAGACATGAAGTTCCTGATCAAGTCTCGAGAGTGATCCGGCCGCGGAGTCATCTCGTGCAAAACCCGATGAGCGACATCGGGCGGTGACTGTTTTTGTTCCAGAGCGAACAACGCGAACCTGGGGCTGAAATTCAAGCCTGTCGTCGACGTACTGTAGGTATGTCACGTGCAGCGGCTCTCGTGAGCGTTCTAGAGGCGTGTGATTCGCTCGCGATCGTCTGTCACGATAATCCCGACCCGGATACGCTGGCGAGCGCGCTCGCGCTACAGGAGATCGCTACCTCGAGCGAGGCCGACGTTTCGAACATCGCGATCACCTACGGTGGGTCGATATCCCACCAGCAAAATCGGGCGTTCGTCAACCTGCTCGATATCGACGTCGAACCCATCGGGGCCGTCCCCGTGGATACGTTCGACTGTATCGCGTTCGTCGATCACTCCAAACAGGGCGTCAACACGAGTCTGACGACCGAACTCGAGCCGTCAATCGTGGTGGACCATCATCCTGGGCCACCGGTCGATGCCGCGTTTGCCGACGTTCGAACCGACTACGGGGCGACGGTGACCATCTTCGTGGAGTACCTCCAGGAACTCGAGCTAGCAATCCCGTCGCGTCTCGCGACGGCGCTTCTGTTCGCCCTCCATCGCGAACGCCTGGATTATCTGCGCGAGCCCACGATTCGTGAGTACGAAGCTGCACTCGCCGTCTATCGGGACGCAAACCTCGAGACGCTCGAGCGACTCTACGGGAGCGCGTTCTCTCCAGGGACGATCGACGCGATCGGTCGGGCTATCGTCAATCGAAAACAGCGTGGGTCGTCGATGATCGCCAGCGTCGGACGCACGACGGAGACGGATGCCTTACCACAGGCCGCAGAATACCTGCTCAACGTCGAAGGCGTCGACACCGTCCTCGCCTACGGTATCATCGACGGGACGATCCGACTCAGCGCGCGTTCGCTCGACCCGCGAGTGAACGTGGGTCAGTTGCTCGGGACGGCCTTTGGCGACCTGGGCTCTGTTGGAGGCCACAACGACATGGCTGGCGGCCGTCTCGAGCTTGGATTGTTCGGTGACGACGTCGGGGACGATGACGAAGCACTACTCTCACTGGTCGATACCCGGGTCAGGCAGCGGTTTTTCGATGCCCTCAATCTCGACGGGGCGTCCTCCACATAGCGTCACCAACCCGGTTCACTCGATGTCGATACCGACTTGCCCTACTGTCGGCTCTGCCTTTTCGAGGCGAACGGTCAAGACGCCGTTGTTCAGCGTAGCGCTCACTGCGTCGCTGTCGACCGGTTCCGGAATCGAGACGCGCCGGTCGAACGATTGGGTCGTTCGTTCCCGTCTGATGAATGTCTCGTCTGTCGTTTCGTCCGTCTCCGACCGAGTCCCCCTGATGTGTAACGTACCGTTGCTGAGCCGAGTCTCGAGGTCCTCGGCTTCATAGCCCGGAACGTCAGCGGTTACGACGAACGTGTCGCCGTGGTCTGCAAGGTCGATGCTGGGTTCGCGGTCCTCGAGCGACCAGCCGAACCCGCCGCGGGTATCGTCGGGATTCCACGAGCGAGCAGCAGTTTCGAACTCCTGGCTCAGTCGGTCGACCAGTTCTGCGAGGTCTTCGAACGGATTCGATCGTCGGGCCATATCACCCACTCCACCACACAGCCTCAAAAACGGCATTCTGCACTGGAGTGACTCTCACGTTGGTCGATTACTCAACACTCGAGACCATCTGTGACGGTAGATTGACAACGCCGTCCGTTCTGACACCCATGATCGTGTTGTATCGACGAATCACGGGCTTTTTATCCGGGCGTGGGGAAGGTTGGGTATGAGCTTTGACGAGGACGACCAGGTCGTCTTGCACGACAAACACAGCGAGTTCGACGGCGAAACCGGGACTATCACTCAGACGATGGAGTCGATGTTCGGCGACGTCACCTACACCATCAGCTTCGAGGACGGCCAGGAAGCCGGTGTTCCCGAGGACGCACTCGAGGCGGCCCCAGAACCGGAGTCGGCTGACGAAGACGACGAAGAATAAGGCCCGTTAACTGGCCGTTTCACGACGGTCGGTGGCCGATACCCGATACCGAAATCTCAGATGCCACAGATACCGCTTCATTACGTCGATTTGCGAACGTTCTGTTACGCCACGGAGGACGAAAAACGAGTCGAAGATGCCTTGCGACGCTTTCTCCCCGAGGACTTCGATATCGAACGCGTCGAGAGCGAGGGCCATTACGGCGATCGGATTCTCGTTCTCTCAGCGCGCGTCGAGAACGCTGATGACGTTCGTCACGTCCTCTCCCAGTTGACCGACCTCGAGGCGTTCGACACCGTCATCGAAGAACTCGACGATCGAGTGACCGAGAACTGTGAACTGTTCCTCCGACTGGACAAACAGGCCGCGTTCGGTGGTGAGGTGGCCCTTGGCGACGGCATCACGTTCCGCGCGAAAGTGGAGGCCTATCCGGCGAAAAAGGCACACGCGGTCGAGAACGCCGAGGAAGTCTTGACGGACCTCGCTGCGGCGGCCCAGGATTCCTGACTGGCCTCATTACCGAGACTTGTCGGTAGCTCTGTCGATGAAACTCGAGTGACGGCACTGGCCGCCTGACGGAGACTCCTGGTCTCCGACGAACGCCGCGCTTTTGCCTTCTGCGTGAGAGCCTCGAGTATGGACGTACACGTCGTTGGAGACGATCCGGTTCGTGCGGCGGTCATTGCCGCGTTCGATGATATCGACTCGATTTCGGTCGTCCCTGCCAGCCCTGCGGACCTGTCGGATGCCCGATTTGGTGTCGTGAGCGACGTCGTCGGTGCCGAGACTTTCACTCGAGCGAACGAGGCGGCGCTCTCCGGGGAGACACCCTGGGTCGCCGTCGAAATCGGCGGCGTCGGTGGCCACGCTCTCGAGGGCGTCGACGCGGCCGTCTCCGGACTGTCGGCGGCGAGTGGTTGCTTCGAGTGTCTCGAGGCGCGCGTGGCCTCGACGACCGCGAACGCCGGTGAAAGGCCCCGTGCTAACCGGAGCGCGGCGCGGTTGGCCGGCGCGATTGCCGGCCGCGAGTGCATTCGGCTGTTTAGCGGCGACGAGCCGTCGATTCTGGGACAGGTTCGCGAACTGCCTTATGCGAGACATACGCTCCACCCGGTGCCCGGCTGTTCCTGCCAGGAACCGGCTGAAGATGGCGGTCGTGATCGGACCCTCGACCACACTGACGACGACTCTCTCTCACTCGAAGCGGCCGTCGACCGGGCCGAACTCGCTATCGACGACCGCGTCGGATTGATCGAGTCCATCGGCGAACTCGAGTCGTTCCCGGCACCGTACTACCTCGCGACGACGGCCGACACCTCGGCCTACAGCGACGTGCAGGCACCCCAACAGTCGGCGGGCGTCGCTACCGACTGGAACGGGGCCCTGATGAAAGCCGTGGGTGAGGGCCTCGAACGCTATTGTGCTGGCACCTATCGAGATAGCGATTTCGTTCACGCCTGCGAGAGTGAGCTCTCGAACGCCGTTTCACCGACGGCACTCGCCAGAAAGGAAGACTCTCCGACCTACGATCCGGAGACAGAAATCCGCTGGGTCGAGGCCACAGCGCTCGAGACTGGCGACCGAACCTACCTTCCGGCTGCCGCGGTGCAGTTTCCACAACCGGGGACGGCTCACGTCCCCTCGATTACGACCGGCCTGGGTCTCGGCTCGTCGACCGTCGACGCCCTGTGTTCGGGGCTGACGGAAGTCCTCGAGCGCGACGCCACCATGCTATCGTGGTACTCCACGTTCGAGCCGCTGGGCCTCGAGGTCGAGGCTGATGCGTTCGAGACGCTTCGAAAACGGGCTCGAAGCGAGGGACTGGAGACCACGGCCCTGCTGTGTACGATGGACGTCGACGTGCCAGTCGTCGCGGTGGCCGTTCACCGCGACCTCGAGGTTCCAACCGACGAGTACGACGAGTCCTGGCCACACTTTGCCATCGGGTCGGCTGCCGGACTCGATGCGTCCGCGGCGGCCGTGGGCGCGCTCGAGGAAGCCGTGCAAAACTGGATGGAACTGCGGAGTCTCGGCCCTGAGGGGGCCGACGAAGCTGGTGGTGCAATCGGGCACTACGGTTCGTTTCCGGACGAGGCCCGTCAGTTCGTCGATGTGGAAACGTCGGTCGCCGCCGAGACGGTCGGCCCTGACCCCGTTCCAACCGGTGCAGATCGCCTCGAAGCACTCCTCACGCGGGCAACCGATGCCGGATTGACGCCCTATGCGGCTCGGCTGACCACTCGAGATGTCGAGGGAATCGGGTTCGAAGCGGTTCGTGTCGTGGTTCCGGAGGCCCAACCGCTGTTCACGGGGGACCCGTACTTCAGCGACCGGGCGCAGGAGGTTCCCGAATCGATGGGCTTCGAACCCAGACTCGAGCGAGCGTTCCATCCGTATCCGTAGGCGAAGAGTTGGGCAACGTCTCTCCGAATCGAAACGCTATGTGCAAAATCAGGTCACGAACCAACGGGTGCGGTTTGGGGGCGCATTCGGTGGCTCACTCGACGGAAGCGGAGTCTCCGTCGGTCCGCTCTTCTCCGTCTGCGGAGCTGTTTGTCTCAGTTTCCGACCTCGAGATAGTCAGGGTCAGATCGTCGTCGGTGATGTGAATGTCTATCTGCTGTGTGTCACGCTCGACGATTCCCTGTTCGACCAGATCCGCTCCGGGCTGTCCGCTCAGATCGTCGTGTCCAAACCGAGTGACTCGAAAGAGTTGGCCGTTCCGTGCTGCAGTCTGCGGAATAACCCGTTCGTTCGGGTTCACGGTGAAACTCTGGTCGTAGGTTTGTCGTCCGGATTCGGGGTCGATCCCCTCGAGAGCGATGTTGTACGAGCGTTCTGCTGCACTGTATATTTCGATAGGCGCGTTCGTACTGATACTGCCGGTAAAGTGCTCTCTCACGCCGTCGAGACACCCTGCAAGGGCTCCGAGGGACACCACACCTGCTGACTGGAGGACGTGCCGACGATTCACACCCCTGGCTAGGGAATGAAGGGTCCTAAGGCTACTGTTTCACTCGAACTTCTCGAACGGCTGTTCACAGCCGTTGCAGTAGTGCATCGACCGGCACAGCGAGGGCCCCTTCGGATGCTCTCTGACGGTATCACTCGAGCCACAGTAGGGACACTCGGCACCGCTCGAGTCGCCACCGGTTTCGACGCTTGGATCGGTTGTTCGTCGCATGTTAGACACTCAGGCCGAATTCTCGCAGGTCAGCTTTGCCCTGTTCGGTAACCATATCCAGCGACCACGACGGACTCCAGACGAGTTCGAGTTCGGCAGATTCGACCCCATCTGGGGAGGCTGCGGCCTCTCGAACCTCGTCGCTCAGCATTTTCCGGGCCGGACAGCCAGTGTAGGTGAGCGTCATGATGACCCTGACGTGGACGCCATCGTCTCGGTCCTCGAGTTCGACGCCGTAAATCAGCCCGAGGTCGACGATGGAGACCGGCATTTCGGGGTCTTCAACCGCGTAGAGTGCGTCCCATACGGCTCGCTCGATTCCCGCGGCTCCCTCACCGGTCGCCGGGAGTCCCTCGACGTCACCTCGCTCGACGTACCGGGTATAAGCACACGGTGTCTGTTCCGCGTCGCTATCGAACGACACGTCGACATCGTGTCGTTCGTCGCTCACGTCGGCAGCGAGTTCACTCGAGGGGTCATTCCGTGGAGGCCGGTCACTCTCTCCCTCGGTAGATGAACCTGGATTCTCGCCGCCGATGGGGGTTTTTTCAGTCATGATTTCGGTGTGTTTGCAGTATCGGTTACTCGTTTTGCGACCGGACAGTTACGCATCGTCCGGGTCCGACATAATCCGGTCGGCGCGGTCCCGGCCGAGTTCGCGGTACGTGTGGGTAAATTCGTCGTAGAGGTCGAACCACTCGTCGGTGTGCGTGCCATCACGGCCGCGAACGTCCGGCAGGTCAGCCGTGGTCACCTCGCTCGAATTCGATACCGGCGTCTCGATGCCCTGGGACTCGAGGAACGGGACGACACGGTCGAGCCAATCGGTGGCCAGTTCGTCGAGGCTCCGGGTGCGGATTCCGTACTCGTCGATTTGGCGCTCGACGTCCGGATCGACCGGCTCGAACAGGGTGAGTGCGTGGGGAAACACGCGGTCGACTGCGTTTTGCACCTGTTCTCGCCCGTCGTCGGTCCCGGCCAGTCGCTCGAGCCAGTTCGTCGCGTGTTCGCGATGATAGGTTTCCTCGCCCAGCACCTTGCCGACACGGTCGACGATTCGCGGGTACGAAGAGTCCTCGAGGGCCTCGAGTCTGAGCGCTTCGGCCTCGTCGTAGAGGTACGACCGGACGATTGCGTCGGCCCAGTCGCCCGTCTCGAAGGGGAGTTCGACCATCGTCGAGTGTCTGAAATCCTCGGGGTCTCGCTCCCAGAGGAGTTCGGCTTCCGTATAGCCGAAGTCCTCGAGGAGGTCGTACCACAGGCGGGCGTGGCCCAGTTCGTCCTGGGCGATGTTCGAGAGCGCGAGGTCCGACTCGAGAGTCGGGGAACGAACCTGCCACTCGGTGTAGCGTTCGGCGATGACGAACTCGTCATCCGCCAGCCGATAGAGCAAGGTTTCGACGGCTTCTCGTTCGTCGTCCTCGAGATCGTCGGGGCCCGAAAGATGCTCGATGGCGCTCATCGGTTCCCACCTGCGGTTACCTCGTCGCGTTCGCGGTCAGCCGTCTCCTGTTCGCGCTGGGAGTCGGCAACCTCTTCGGCAAACGATTCGTCAACCCGGTTGTACGTCATCGCCCACCGGTAGGACTTGTCCGTCGTGCCGCCGAAGTTCGCCTCCTCGGCGTCGACCTCGGCTACTTCCTGCTGGGGAACGACCCAGAGGCTGTTCGTCGGTTTTCGCCGACCGTGTTGGACCTCGGCGAACAGTTTCGCCATCTGTGCGTCCGGTGCGTGGACGTTCCCACAGTGGGTGTGGTAGCCGCCCGATTTCTCCTGTCTGAAAACTTCCCAAATCATGGTTCAGTCTGCCGCCTGCGGGGCGGTACCCGTCGTCGTTCGTTCGTTCTCGTCGAGGACGCTGCGCACCCACTCGACTGCTTCCTGGGTGTCGTGGCGTTTCCCGATCTGTTCTTTGCTGCCCGCGGAGTTGTTCTTCGCGATGGTGAAGAACTCGTCCCAGTCGAGGTCGTCTTCGACGACTTTGTACGTACCGTCGTCGCGCTTTTCGATGCGTGGCTCGTCGGGAATCTCGAGGCCGTATTTCTTTGCCTTGGGGACGTACGCCGTGAGGAAGGCGCTTCGTAGTTCGTCGTTGCTCATTAGTTTGAGGCCGACTTCGCTCGAGAAGTCGTGGTGGGTGCTTTTGTCGTCAGTGGGGCCGAAGAACTGGATGATTCGTGGCCACCACTCGTCGAACGCCTCCTGGAGCATCTCCTGTTCTTTCCGCGACCCAGTGGCGAGTTCGCGCAGAATGTCTTCGCCATGTTTGACGTGGAACCCTTCCTCGAAGCAGATTTTGTCCATGGCGTGGGCGTACGGCTCCCAGCTGACCTTTTTCAGGGTTGCCTGTCGGCGCATCGCGGCCCCGTCGACGAAAAAGCCGATCATCGGCGTTTCGGTCCAGCTCTCCATCGGATAGTGGAAGCAGTTGAGGAACTTCCCCTCGCCGTTGGCGAGTTCGTCGAGCATTTCGTCGCGGGTTTTGATCCCAAGCGATTCGGCTGCCCGGTAGAGCAACTGTCCGTGGCCGATTTCGTCCTGTACCTTCGCGGAAAACGCCAGCTTTCGGTCGAGTGAGGGTGCCTGTCGGATGAACGGGCGCTCGAGATATGCGCCCATAATCTCCGAGTTAGCGTGAAACTGGATCATTCGGGTTGCGGCTTTGCGATACTCTTCCGGCAGATCGTGCTTGGGGCTAAACGCCCGCGGACCCGCACGATCCTTGACGGTCTCGAGGTCCATGAACAATTATTCGGGTTCGCTCTGCCTACCTGTTAGCCCGTCTATGGGCGGCATTTATAAACATCTGGGGCACCTTTTCACATCCATGATCGAGGAATGTCTCGTCGTCGAATTCGCCGTGAGCGGTGACCGTTGCCCGCTCGCAGAAGCGACAGCGACGACGGGGTTGACGGTCGACGCCGAACCCCCACAACGGCGTCGTGATGGGAACACGCTGTTGCAGTTCAGCGGCCCTGCCGACTCGGGGCTCGCTGCCGTACTCGATGACGATGACCGGATTCGATATCTCCACGTCGCACGGACGAACGACCGCCAGAATTTTCGCTGTCTGTCCCGAGAACCGTGCGTCGTCCACGAACTGATCGACGTCGGATTTCTCGTCGATTCGATACAGTACGTCGACGGTGATGAACGCTACACCGGGGCCGTCGTGGGGCGTGACGTTCTCCAGGGCGTGCTCGAGGCCGCCGGTGACACTATTGGCGTCACTCTCCAGCGAATGTATCCACTGGGAGACGAAGACGATCAGGCTGTTGCACATCGATGGGACATCAGTCCCGCACAGGAAGCAGCACTCAAGACGGCTTACGAGATGGGATATTTCGAAATCCCGAAAGCCGTGGCCGCTTCGGAGGTAGCCGCTGAACTCGATATCGGGAAGTCGGCATTTCTCGAGCGACTACGACGGGGGCAGCGTGGCGTATTCGGCCAGTTGTTCGGTTGAGCGTCTTTCCGTGCTTGTCGCCAGGGACGGATCGAGCGCTTTTTATCGAATCCACATTAGTACTGGAGTCGAAGTAACTACGGTCTATGTACAATCAAAATCTTGAATCAGTAGTAAATTGCTATAATATTACTATCAATATGGGTGCCCAGCTATCGTTCCTCCAATCCCTTCCGGACGCCATACTGTCGTAATGCCGTTTCGACGAGCACCGACTCAGCCCGTCGAAGCGTCACTGAGGCGCTGCTTTCGGCTATCTGGAGGGTATCGGCCACGTCTGTCAGCGTCCCGCTTCGCGGCACGTCGTAGTACCCACGCTCGTAGGCAGTCACAATCGCCTCGAGTTGTCGATCGGTCAGTCGCCGGGCGATAGTGCTCCCGCGGCGGTCGAAGTCACCTATCTGGACGACTTCGACGTCGATGGCCTGGGGCATATCCTCGAGGAGTCCCTGTAAATCAGGGTCCGAACCGACGACCGTGAGCCCCATTCGTGCACTGTCATCGAACCGAACCGGTGGGATGACGACGAGGTCGCGGTCGGTAAACGCGTTGCGCCAGCCGGCGTCTTCGGGTCGTGTTTCCTGGCAAACGTACACGTAAAACGAACCGTCATCGATCGGAGTAATCGTGTGGCGACGGACGGAATCGACCTGCTCCAGCACTGGCCGATACGCTTCGAGGTCACCGTCGACGTAGAACAGTTCGTACTCGAGGTCGGTGCCGGGGTCGACAGTCCACGCCAGCAGTTCTTCGTAGCGCACGGCGTCGGTCCGACGAATAAACGATTGCATCGGGTGCATCATCCACTCCGGTTGCTCGAGCCAGGTCTCGAGATATCGCATTGGGCGAACGAAGTTCCCAGGGTACATAAAAATCATCTAGGTGCTTCGGCCACAGTTCGAAGGTGCGTGAAAGTGTAGTGACACGTATGCCAGTACACTCGGATACCGACTCCAACGGGGAAGCGTCATCCCGGCCCTCAAGTACTGCCTCCGGTTCGAGACGAGAACCGCCTGGTCCGGACGGCTATCCGATTCTCGGGAGCGCTCATCGCATCATCCGAGAACCGCTGGATTTTCTCGAAGAACTGCACAGCTACGGCGACGTGGTTCGATACCAGATCGTGGGGAACACGGCAACAGCGTTGTTCCACCCGGAGCATGTCCAGCGAGTACTCGTCGAGGAACCGCAGTCGTTCGAGCGATATCTGTTTGCCGACCAGGGGTTCGATTTCGCCCCTGAAGGCATTCTGTTCAACGACGGCGAGCAGTGGGCCAACCAACGTCAACGCATGCAGCCAGCGTTCACCGTCGACCGAATACGATCGTACACGGAAACGATGGCGGAGTACGCCGAGGAAATCGCAGACGCCTGGGAGCCGGGTGAGGAAATCGTCCTCAATACGGCGTTCTCACGCTTGACCCTGCGAATCCTGACGAAAGCTCTCTTCGATATCGAACTCGAGCCAGGGGAAGACGACGCGGTGACGCGAGCGGCCCAACTGATCAACGAACAAAGCAACTCTCGGAGCGTCATGGGACTGCTCCCGCGATGGCTTCCAACACCGAGGAACCGGCGCTATCGGCGAACCATGGAGGCCTATCGGGATCGCGTCGACACCTTGATCGAAACACGACGACGGGAAAACGTATCTGCGTCAAATCCGGGTGACGATCTGCTTTCGCTATTGTTGCATCAATCTGGCACGGATGGCTACCAGCTTTCGGAAGACGAGATACGAGATAACCTGATCACGTTCACCTTCGCCGGCCACGAAACGACGTCGCTCGTGCTCACGTACACGTTCCTCACGCTCACTCAGCATGCGGACGTTCGTACCCGACTCGAGGAGGAACTCGAGGAAGTCCTTGGCGGTCGGGCCCCATCGTTCGAGGACGTGACGCGACTCGAGTACACTGACCGTGTGCTTCGTGAGGTGATGCGACTGTACCCGCCCGCATACATCATCTTCCGGAAACCGACGAGTGACGTAACAATCGGTGGATACGAGATTCCGGAAGGGTCTGTTCTCTCGTTGCCACAGTACCAGATACATCGTGACGCTCGTTTTTACGATGAACCCGAAGCGTTCCGGCCAGATAGGTGGCGTGAGGAAATCGACGACACCCGTCCAGAGTACGCGTACTTCCCCTTCGGCGGCGGTGCACGCCACTGTATCGGGATGCGATTTGCCATGCTCGAACTCACGGTCGTGCTGGCAACGCTCTGGCAACGATTCGACGTCGAACTGTGCAGCGACCCGGAGCCGGAACTCGAGCCAGGCGCGACCCTCCAACCGGCGAAAGACGTTCGCGTTCGGTTACGAGAGCGATAGCTCAACCGGTCTTGTAGACGCCGCGAGCGTCCGCGATGAGTGTCTCGTCCTCGCTGTAGACGTCGACGTCGACGACGCCAACATCCCCGCCACAGCGAACGACGTCAGCTTCGGCATACAGGTCACCCGTTCCGGCGGACAGGTAATCGATTCGCATGTCGATGGTCGGTACGGGTTGATCGACCTCCGAGACGAGGGCCGCTCCACCGACGGTGTCAGCCAGCGTGAACGTGACGCCGCCGTGGGCCATCAACCGGTCGGCGTTCCACGATAGCGATTCCCGCATCTCGAGTCGACCTTCGGCGTGTCCGTCTTTTGCCTCGAGTACTTCGACGCCGAGCAGGTCGGCAAACGGCATCTCCTCGAAGAAGGCTTCGATGTCCATACGGTGACGTGGACGGTCATCCTGCATAAACGATGGGGGTGGACTTCGGTGTGGTGCCCTCCGTATCGAACGGCTGTGTCGCAAAAGCCTTTCAAAATCCGGGTAGACTCGAAACGAAATTGGAACAGATGGCGCGTATCCTTGTGCTTCTCGGCTTCCAGGTACACCTCCCGAGTCTGGACGTGAGTACCCGCTACTCCTGTGGCGAGTAGTTCGGTGCCTCGTCGGTGATCACGACGTCGTGTGCGTGACCTTCGGCCTGTCCGGCAGCGGAGACGCGAACGAACTCGGCGCGCGATTTGAACTCCGGAATGGTCTCTGCACCGACGTAACCCATTCCCGACTGCATCCCGCCAGCGAGCTGGTGGAGTTCCGACTCGAGGGTGCCCTTGTACGGCGTCGCAGCTTCGACGCCTTCCGGGACGTACTCCTCGTCGTCTTCGGGGTCGTCTTTGAGATAGCGGTCGCCATCACCGGATTTCATGGCACCGACCGAGCCCATACCGCGGTACTGCTTGTAGCGTTTGCCGTTCATCGTAACGACGCGGCCCGGTGCCTCGTCTGTGCCAGCGAAGTACGAGCCGAGCATGACCGCATCCGCCCCGGCGGCGATTGCTTTGATCGCGTCGCCGGAGTACCGGATACCGCCGTCTGCGATCACGGGAACGTCGTTTTCGCTAGCGACGTCTGCGACCTGCGAAACGGCCGTGATCTGGGGCATTCCAGCACCGGAGACGACGCGAGTCGTACAGATCGAACCGGGCCCGATACCGACTTTTATCCCGTCGGCAAACCCGACCAGGTCCTCGGCTGCCTCTCGCGTCCCGACGTTGCCTACGACGACGTCAGCGTCGACGGATTCTTTAATTTCTCGAGCGCCGTCGATGACGTTCAGGTTGTGTGCGTGTGCACAGTCGATGAACAGCACGTCCGCACCGGCCTCGTCGGCAGCAGTTGCGCGGTCGGTTTCGAACGGGCCGACAGCGACACCACAGCGCAGGCGACCGTCCTCGTCGCGGGCGGCCTCTTTGTACTCCCGGCGCTGTAAGATACCCTGCATCGTCACGAGCCCCACCAACAGGTTCTCGTCATCCACGACGGGGACGCGCTCGATTTTGTGTTCGTACATCAGGTCGAACGCATCGCGGGCGTCGATATCCTGCGGAGCTGTAATGACCTCGTCGGTCATCGCTGCCGTGACCGGGTCGTTCTCCCCGACCTCGAGGTGTGGACGAATATCTGTGCTCGAGATAATCCCCAGGACTTCACCGTTGGTGTTGACGACCGGGGCGCCGCCAACGCCCTTACGAACCATCATCTCGTCGGCTGCTCGAACGCTCATCTCGGGGTCTGCCGTCACGACGTCCTCGAACGGAATAATGAGTTCGTCGGCACGTTTGACCTGGGTAATCGATTCGACCATCTGGTCGATGTTCATGTTTCGGTGCAACACGCCAAGACCGCCGTGTCGAGCCATCGCGGTTGCCAGGTCGCTCTCGGTGACAGTGTCCATCGCCGCCGACAGAATCGGGACGGAAACCTCGACGTTTTTCGAGACGCGTGAGCGCAAGTCGGCCTCGTCGGGCTCGACTCGACTCTCTTTCGGACGGAGCAATACGTCATCAAAAGTCAACGCTTCCGGTACACGCAACTTCGAAGAATACGGTTCGTTCTCGGGAACGTCGTTCGCCATGTAAACTGTCCGGAACCAGCGTTGAAAAGCGTTGCGAGAACGGCTGACCGTGTGTGAACGTCTCTCCTATACCGTCGGACAAAACGGTTGATAGTTTCGCTGGAGGACGTTCCCGGCGACAGTCTATCAAAGCCTCTGTCCGACGGTATAACAGGCCCGATGTACGGCTCCTAACGAGCTCGGTGCAAGAGTTACACGGAAGCCGGTCAACATACCGGATAAACTCGCTCTGGAGAGGGTTCGTATCCCCCACTCAGACTATCGAACGGACGTCTCTCAGTACTCCGTCAAACGATGACGTGTACGCCGAACCCGACAATCGCTATCGGTTCGCCTTACATATTCAGGCTTGACGAACTACTCAGCCTGTCACTCGAGTCATTGTGATCCGTATTGCACCGATAGTCCACTTGGCTGACCATTTTCGCTCGAGTGAAACGTTCACTGCGAGACCGTCATCTTACTCAATCCATGTGGGTGGATAGCGCATATCGGCACAGATCTGTCGGTCTTTCCCCGATTTCGGTGAAAATCTATAGAATTGTGTCGCCCCTTCCCACACAACCTTTAATAACAATCACCCAGTTTATCCTTGTATGCACGCTGTGATTCCCTGCGATTCCCGAACTGCTGGCCGGACGAGTGTCGACTCCGACGCCGCATTTTTTATGGGGAAACGCACACTCACAGCACGAGGCCTTCGGCTCCGACCGGAACTGGACTGGCTCGCACCAACCCAGCACCGACAGGAGTACCGAGCTTATCGTTACCCACAGGCCTCGGGTCATGGCCATCGTACCTGATCGATGAGCACCTCCCAACATCCAATTGCGCTCCGTCTCGAGCGACTGGTGGGCGGTGACACCAGATTACTCGCGCTGGTAATGGCGCTGCCACTGGTCGATGGTATTTTCGTCGCGCTAATACTGGCCGGTGCGCTCGATACCACGATGGGCGCGATCCAGGTCGGCCTGCTCATCTTCGGTGGGAGTGCAACGCTAGCCGTGATCCTCGCTGAAATGCAGGGGTCGGTGCGTCACCAGGTTCGCGTCGTCCTGCTGGTTGGCATTCCGTTGATCGTCATTGCGGCGATACAGGCGGCACTGGCACCCGCCATCGGGAGCGTCATCGATACGGTCATCTTCGAACGGTTCGCCGCTCTGGTCATCCTCGCCATCGCGGCGAAAACGGCGAGTGCGACCGTCGGCGAATACTTGCCAGGGCCCGGCGTCATCATCGTCCTGGGATTGTTCGCTAGCCTCGACCCATCGGGGGCCGAACTTGCACTGATGGAAGACCCCACACTGGTCGCCAACGCAACCCTTGCAGCCGTCATCGGCGTCGGCTTCGCCCTGAGCGTTGCCGTAAGTGGACCGTACCTGCGCACCTACATGGACATCAACCGCTTCCGATTCGGGAGTGCGGTCGCGCTGGGCCTGTTGCCACTCTCGATCATGGGTATGGCGTTCGGACAGGCACCCCTCGCGGCACTGATCGTCGCCGCCATCTTCGCACTGGATCCTGACGCCACGGCCGATAAATCGCTCCCCGGTGTCGGCTCCGGGACGCGAACTGACGGTGGCACGACCGATGACGAACTCGAGGCGCTCGAGGAACTGTCAGAAAATGAGTCGGCTACTGAGGCTACCGAACCGTACGAGGATGCCGACGATGACGACGAGCCGTACCCGAGCGACGATACGACGACGACCCAGGGTCGGGCACCCTGGTTGTAACGGCGTTGGGTGGCCGTTTTTCGTGGTCGATATCCCGATTGCTGCCTCAAGATTGTGCTGTGTCTCGAGGGTCGCAAAACCGAACCGAATCGTAACTGCTTTAGGGTGGATAACCCAAGAACCGGCCACGGGGTTGTGGCCAAGCCAGGCATGGCGACTGACTCCAGAGGTCCCGCGCCCGGGACGACACTCCAGACTGATATACTGATCGGACACCTGATCAGTGTCCGTGTGATGACCCTCTGGAGTTCCGAGGCGCACCGGAGATATCAGTCGATCGGGGGTTCAAATCCCTCCGACCCCACCTCAACTTTTGTGGATTAGTAATCGCCAGACATGAGCGGGTTCGCCGCGTTTCGAGTAAAGGCATCACCGATAGACTTGAACCCCCTGATCGACTGGTGGTCTACGCCGTCGTGCGGTTACTTAGATGTCGCTTCCGGCAATATTAGCTGCACGCTCTTCGGAAGTACATTGTTGATTTCAGAGCGCAGCATCGATGGCTTGTTTGAGTGCGTCGTCAGCTGATTTTCTACGGAGCTGAAAGGCTCTGAGATACGGCCTTAGCTTGTCTTTTGAGATTCCACGATGGGGCGAGAGCCACGGCTCGTTTTTGCGGCCGTGGCTCTCGCAGGTATTGATGTGAACATCTTCATCAACGTATTCACCATCGCTGTGGACGACGTATTCGCGGCTGAAGGTGTCGTCGTCATCCAGTGGTTCGTATGCTCGCTTCGGCTGATTCCGACACGAAGTGGTAGATTGGTAACATGTTATTCGGGCACCGCTGCCGGGATGCCCTTTCCCTCTTCGACTTTCAGCTGTAGCTCTCGCTATCAACAATCTGCTTCAAAAGAGCGTTCTCGTTTTTCATTCGAGGTAACCCAATCCCCGTAACTGTTCGGCAATTTCCTCGAACTCGGCTTCGGTTAACTCGCCCGACTTCTGATGTTGGATCACGATACTGCGGAGCAAAAACCGAGTGAGATCACTCGTACTCTGAAAGCTCGTTCCTTCGATGGTCTCTTCGACGCGTGCGGCGAGGTCCTTGGGGATGGAGACGGTCGTATATTCGGTCATCGTGACTACTGGATGGGTGGCTGGCCGTCCCCAAATGTGTATCGCTCACTGACGTCATCCGGGCTTTCGAGATGTATCTGTGTAAAGGCAGACACCTTCGAGGCGGTGGTGGATTCCTGTAACGCCGATCGCGTTTGCGGGACGTTACGACGTTTATTTCCACCCTTGAGTACTCAACCGAAAGTGACGACTTCGATCCTGGCGAGTCCATACGATTTTTCACCTTGCGTTCGAACGAGCGAGTATGGGAGTTCGGCCACCGACAAACGGCGGAGATGACGAGCCGGAGAGTATTGAGTTCGGCATCGCGGCTGTCGATGCCCGGTTGAAGCAGACGGATCTCGAGTTTCCTGCCACGGAAGCCGAGGTTCGGGAGGCCCTTGGTACGGCTTCGATTCCGTACGACGTGAAAGGAAACGCCGTCGCGCTGGAGAAGGCACTCGAGATGGTCGATGTCAAGACCTTCGAGAGTCGCCAGGAGTTACTCAACGCCTTGCATCCGGTGTTCGAACACTATCGGGAGGAACGGTCGGGTGGCATTCTTGGACGCGTTCGGTCACTCTTTTCATAGCAGTCCTCGGTAATTGGATGTAAATTCTCAAATTCAGATTCGTGAGCTAGCCCTTTATTTTGTTCGCTCTCCGCAAGTAATTCAGTCTTCGTTTCCATCCGATGTGTCTGATTCACGACTATCTTCAACCTGCTCCCTGAGATAACAGTTTCCGCCACAGTTCACTCTCTGAATTAATTTTCTTGAACGATTCATAGATTTCCTCCAGAAATTCCCAGAGGTTGATAGATGTTTGTGGGAACAGAGCACGAGTCTTTCAACCGAAATAGTATCAAATGAGGACAATATCTGATTGTGACTATTGAATAATAAGGCAGAGGATAAGTTCAGCACGATAATATCGTTCGTTTCACTGCTTTAGTAGTGGTTCGACTGGCCAGTGAATCCACCCATTGGCAGTCACAGTGACGTTCGTTAGGAATATTCTGTTAGTCCTACTTTATTATAATACGTGTGAATATCGAGGCCTTTACGCTTCTTCCTGCCTTACAGACTTCAGCATGGATTCAACTGTCGGACAGAATTCCGAATTGCAAACCAGAGTCCGGCAGCAGGAAGTTGCCGCTGAACTCGGCCAGCAAGCGTTCGAAACCGATGATCTTGAACAGTTGATGCACGACGCTGCGGTTGCCATCGCCGAGACACTTGATACTGACTACGTCAAAGTGTTGAAATTGCTTCCCGATGGAGACAAAATGTTCCTTCAACAGGGTATCGGCTGGCGAAATGGGCTCGTCGGCGAAGCAACGGTGCCAGCGGATTTGGACTCTCAAGCGGGCTATAAGCTGATATCTGAAGAACCGATCATCGTAGACGACCTTCGAACCGATGAACGGTTTTCCGGACCTGAGCTGCTCACGAGCCACGATGTCGTCAGCGGCATCAGCGTTATCATTGGCTCTGTCGAAGAGCCATGGGGCGTACTCGGAGCACATACAACCGAGCGCCGCGAGTTCACCGACCACGACGTGAACTTCGTCCAGAGCATCGCTAACGTGCTTGCAGCTGCGATCAAGGAAGTGAATGCGGAGAAACAGCTCCACGAAAGGGAGAAGGACCTCAAAGAGACGTTCGACCGCATCACGGACGGCTTCATCGGGATTGACGCGGACTGGACCATCGCATACATCAACGACCGCGGGAAGGAGCTGATTGACCTCGACGGCGAGGGACTGGTCGGCAGGAACTTCTGGGATGTGTTCGAGCCAGCACTCGGAACGACGTTCGAGGAGCAATACCGTGAAGTGTTCGCCACTCAAGAACCCACCTCATTTGAGGAGTACTACCCACCGTTCGACGGTTGGTTCGAGGTTCACGTCTATCCGTCCGCGTCAGGTCTATCAATCTACTTCCGCGACTATCCGTCTTTAGCTAAGCGAAAAACCACGTGACAGCGACGGCTTATCGTGGATA
>JAOPJZ010000021.1 GCA_025517525.1 Natronosalvus hydrolyticus | reverse complement strand
CCTACCGCTTGATCCGCGCCTGAAGACGCGGGTATGCGCTTATGATTCCTATCAGACCCGAAAACGGAAACTGTGACAGACAGGAAGTGAGTATCTGTCTGCCGTTCCGGTGGCTGATGGCAGTAGAACTCGGACGCCGAGACGTGTGAAACGGAGTAGATCCACTGAACGGGGCGGACGATGTACGATTACGCAATTCAGGGGTGTGGCTTCTCGAGTGTGGCGGCGAAGGAGGCCACGAAATCGTCGATAGCCGCCCACTGTCGGCGTGCCGCAATCCGTTCTCGTGGGCGCGTATCGCCGCGGAGTTTCGAAAGTCGGTATCGGAGTTCGTTCCAGAGGATCGAAAACAACTCACCGGAGCGATCTTCCACGATGAGGGTATAGGTTGGCTCCCAGTCGAGTGCCTCGCAGATGGCGTCGACTCGTTCGGCCGCCGGCCTGACGCGGGTTGACCGAGCGTTCGACTCCATCTGTGCCCCTCGGCCTCGATTCGAGTCCTCAACCGACCCATTGGTACTGTCGATGGCGATCAACCCCGAATGCAATCGATTCAATATGTCGGCGTTGGCGCGCAGAAAGGGGCTCGGTTCGCTGACGACTGGTGGGAGCGTTCGGACGACGACACAGCCATCGTACCGGCGGAGGTCGAGGTTCGGCGGCGGGTGTGTCGTATTGATCACGATGGGATCGTGTCCCGCCTGGGCGAGTTCGTCGGCGACGTAGTCCGCAATCGAACCCGTGGGGGACCCGCCAGTATCCGCGCCCACGAGGACGCGGCCCATCAGACCGCACCTCCGCATCGGCCTCGAGCGAGCATAGGGAGTGCACAACGCGAACGTGTATCAAACCCAGTCCCACTGTTCGTATCGCTGATGTCCAGATGTCGAACACGTCAGGGCGAACCCGTTCGAGACAACGCAGACCTTAACCCGCCAGATACCCAACAGCGAGTAATGACTGACCGAAAGGACGAGACAGACCGCAGGCATCGGTTCTCTGAGGGTGCCGGGTTCGACGAGTCCTACGACGATTTCGACCTCGACCCGCCAGAACTCGACGTCGACCCGTCGAAGGTCGATCCGGTCGACTCGCGCGTGCTCTCTGACATGCTCGACGAGCGCCAGATCGCGAGCGACGCCGTCGACACCGAAGAACTGCTCGACGTCGGCCTGAGTTACATGCAGATCAACCGGTTCGAAGAGGCAACCGAGGCCTTCGAGCGGACGGCGAAGTTCGCCGAAGATCCGACCATCCAACAGGAGGCCTGGGTCAACAAAGGCGTCGCTCACGCCAACTTAGAGGAATACGACGAGGCCATCGGGGCCCACCAGGAAGCCCTGCGAATCGCCCGCGAAGCCGACAAAGACAACGGCGAGTACGACCGCGCAGCCCCCCAGCACACGGCGACGGCACACACCAACCTGGCCTACGCCCTGTGGGAGTTCGGCGAGACGAGTCAGGCCCTCGAGCACGCTGAACGCGCGGTCGAAATCGACGAGCGCTTCGCTGAGGGGTGGTACAATCGGGCGTTCTTCCTCGCCGAACGCGGCCTCACCGAGGAGGCGCTGAACTGTATCGATAACGCGATTCGACTCGGCCTGCGCAACGTCCAGATTCTCGAGGAAAAGGCCGAAATCCTCGAGAAACTGGGCGAACACGAGGAGGCCGAGGCGCTGGCCGACGAGGCCAACCAGCTTCGTGAGGAGGCCGAACAGCAGTTCATCGAAGACCGCGAGCAGTTGCCCGAGTAACCGTGACCGAACGCGATTCAACCCAGAAAGCTGGCCCACTGTTGCTGGTCGAACGCCAGACGCCCAAAGGCTTGCTCGTCTCGGTCTGTGACGACGGCCTGCTCGGCGAAACGTTCGAAGGCGTCGACCGGGACGTCTCGCTGACGGTTACGGAGGACTTTTACGGCGAGGGAGCCGAGTCCGTCGACGCCGAAAGCGCCCTCGAGAGTCTGGCTCGAGCGAGCGTGGCCAATCTCGTCGGCAGCGATGCCGTCGGCGTCGCTATCGAAGCGGGCTACGTCGAGGAAGGGAACGTGCTGGAACTCGAGGGGACCAGGCACGCCCAGTTTATGCGGATGTAGCGTTCAAAACCCATTATTTCTAATACGCAAAAGCCATTATTTCTAATACGGGTTATTCCGTTCAATATAAACCGAGAGTCGTGGAGTGCTAACAGCCCACAGAACCGACGTGTTTTTTACGAGGGTTATCCAAGTCGGGATTATGCCAACGACACCGTCTCGAGCCCTCGACCGGCTTCGCCAACCAGAATACACCGGCGAAAATCGGTGCATCCCGTGTACGGTCGTCAACGTCCTGATCGCGCTCGTGCTCTCCCTCGCCGTCGGTTTCCTCGCCCCACCGGCAGGTATCGCCGTCTTCGCGCTCTCGTTGCTCGCGATTTATTTCCGCGGCTATCTCGTGCCAGGCACGCCAACGCTAACGAAACGCTACTTTCCCGACTGGCTGCTCGCCAAATTCGAGAAAGCCCCGCCCGGATACGGGATCGAAGGCGATATCGAGGGCGACGGCCTCGAGGCGGACGACAGTCACGGCCCCGATCCCCTGCACGAACGGGAAACCCGGATCAATCCCGAGGAGACCCTCGTTTCGGCAGGCGTCGTCGAACCCTGTGCCGACGTCGACGACCTCTGTCTCGAGGACGACGCCCACGCAGCCTGGCAAGCGGCCATCGACGACAGACGCGACGGCAACCGGAACGAGCAGGTGGCAGCTTTCCTGGACGTGGCCCCCGATAGCGTCGTCGTCCGTGCCAGCCAACGCAGCGACCACGTCGTCGTCCGCGTCGACGGTCGAGTCGCTGCCCGCTGGGAATCCGACGCCGCATTACTGGCCGACGTCGCCGGCTTCGACCTCCTCGAGCACCGCGTCGAACGCTGGGAGACGCTCCCCCTCGAGCAACGGAGTCAACTGGTCAGTGGGCTCAGAGCGTTCCTCGAGACTTGTCCGACCTGTAGCGGAACGATTTCCATCGACGCCGAAACCGTCGAATCCTGCTGTCGCTCCTACGAGGTGTACGCCGTCACCTGCGAGGACTGTGACGCGCGGTTGCTCGAAGTCGACGCCTGAACAACAGACCGTAGAAGAAGAGGGAATGGTGCTTTCCGGATCGAATCCGGGAACCATCCCGGATAACGGCGAAACCGGGATGGACCGAAGGAGTGTTTTGTCTACGGTCCCTGTCTTCGAGTAATGAGCCACCAACAGGTCGAGTCCCTCGATGTCGACCGGATTCGGGCAGCGTACCCGATCCTCGAGCGCGAGTTTTCGGGGAGTCAACTGGTCTACCTCGACAACGCAGCGACGACGCACACCCCCGATCCCGTCGTCGACGCGATGAGCGACTACTATCGACAGTACAACTCGAACGTCCACCGCGGCATCCACCACCTCAGCCAGGAAGCCTCGATCGCCTACGAGGAGGCCCACGACCGCGTCGCCGACTTTATCGGTGCCGACGGTCGCGAAGAGGTAATCTTCACGAAGAACACGACCGAGAGCGAAAACCTGCTCGCGTACGCCTGGGGGCTGGCGGAACTCGGCCCCGGCGACGAGGTCGTCCTCACGGAGATGGAACACCACGCTTCGCTTGTCACCTGGCAACAGATCGCCCACCGAACCGGTGCGGACGTGAAGTACATCGCCATCGACGATGACGGCCGTCTCGACATGGACCACGCTCACGAGTGCATTACCGACGACACCGCCATCGTCAGCGTCGTCCACGTCTCGAACACGCTCGGCACCGTCAACCCCGTCGCCGAACTGGCTGACATCGCCCACGACCACGACGCCTACATCTTCGTCGACGGCGCACAGGCCGTCCCCACCCGCCCCGTCGACGTGCAGGCCATCGACGCCGACTTCTACGCCTTCTCGGGCCACAAGATGGCCGGCCCCACCGGCATCGGCGTCCTCTACGGGAAACGTCACCTGCTCGAGGCCATGCAGCCGTACCTGTACGGCGGCGGCATGATCGAGAAGGTCACCTTCGAGGACTCGACCTGGGCCGAATTGCCCTGGAAGTTCGAACCCGGCACGCCGCCCATCGCCGAAGCAGTCGGCCTTGAGGCCGCCGTCGACTACCTCGAGGAGATCGGCATGGAGCGCGTGCAGGCCCACGAAGAGCGGCTGGCCGAGTACGCCTACGAGCAACTGGCTGCCGAAGACGACGTCGATATCTACGGCCCCGAACCTGGACCGGACCGCGGGGGACTCGTGAGCTTCAACCTCGAGTCCGTCCACGCCCACGACCTGGCCTCGATCATGAACGACCACGCCGTGGCGATCCGTGCCGGTGACCACTGTACACAGCCACTGCACGACAAACTGGGTGTCGCCGCCTCCGCTCGAGCGTCCTTCTACGTTTACAACACCCGCGAAGAAGTCGACAAGTTGGTCGACGCTATCGACAGCGCGCGCCAACTGTTCGCATAGTTCTGCCACGAACGGAGAACGGCTTTTTGGTCCAGATTTTTCCTCGAGTGGTTCGATCGAGCGGAGCGAGAGGAAAAAGGTGGTCTCATGACACCCGCGAAGAAGTCGACAAACTGGTCGACGCCATCGATAGCGCGCGCCAGCTCTTTTCCTGATCGGGGCGCTCTCGAGAGCGTCACGCTGCGTTTCCGCGAGACATATGCCCTTCCACTCGCGACATGCGGTCGCTACAGCCGTGTTTCCAGGATGCGTGACCTCGAGGGGTTGGCACTACCGCCAGACAGTGCTGGCGCTGTGTACGTTCGCCCTGTTCGCGACGATGGTCGCCCGCCTGGCGATCAGTCCACTGGTTCCCGCGATCACTGCAACCTACGGCGTTTCGAACGCGCTCGTCGGCCTGGCACTGACCGGGATGTGGCTCACCTACGGCCTGGCACAGTACCCCAGTGGGGTGTTCGCCGACCGATACGGCGAACGGCCGGTGATTCTGGTTGCCCTCGCCGGCACCGCTCTGGGCAGCCTCCTCATCATCACGGCACCGATCTTTTTCGTGTTCGCCATCGCGACGGTCATCCTCGGCGCGCTCGCCGGCCTCCACTTTAGCGTGGCGACGACGTTGCTCACCCGTACCTACGACGACGTCGGGCGCGCCATCGGCATTCACACGCTGGGGAGCACCTTCGGTGGCCTGCTGGCACCCATCGCTGCCACCTGGGTCGGCGTTCGATACGGGTGGCGAGCCGGTGTCGCCATCGGACTCCTCGTCGCGATTCCTGCCTTCGTCCTCTTCTTTCGGTACGTCGAGTCGACGCCACCTCGACGGCCCGACCTCGATATCCGGGATCAGTTCCGCGTCGAGCCGTTACTGACGGTCCTCTCCCGGCCATCGGTCACGTTCACGGTCGTAATTTCGGTGCTGCTCTCGTTTTCCTGGCAAGCGCTCGCCTCGTTTTTACCCACCTTCCTGGTCGCCTATCACGAATACAGCGAGCCACATGCCGCGGTCGCGTTCTCCGGTTTTTTCGTCGTCCAGGGGCTGACGCAGGTCAAAATCGGACAGTTTTCTGACCAGTACGGCCGTGACCCCGTCATCGCTGGCTGTCTCGTGTTGGCAATTGCTGGCTTGCTCGCACTCATCATTCCGACCGCCTCCTCTCTCGTCGTCCTCGGCGTCGTCCTCGTCGGTATCGGTCTGGGAGCGTACACCGCCGCTATGGCCCGGTTTATGGACCTGTTCTCGAGCGAGGATCGTGGTGCCGGCTTCGGGTTGACACAGACCGTCGTCATGGGACTCGCTGCCGCTGGCTCCGTCATCACCGGAACCGTCGCGGACCTGGCCGGCTGGGCCGCCTCCATCTCCGTCCTCGTGACGTTGCTGGCCATCGGGCTAGTCCTGCTGTTCGGTAACTGGGCACTGCAAACGGGCTACTGATCCGTCTCGAGAGGTACTGTTTCATACCTCGCTCACTCGAGAGACCAACACCGCACAGCCGCCGACACCGGACACCCCGGAACCCTTTTGGACGCGACAACCGTATCCGTACCTAACATGGGACTTGGCTCCGATATGTACCGACAGCAGATCCTCGATCACTACAAGAGCCCCCGAAACTATGGGGAACTCGAGGATCCGACGTTCACCCACATCGGCGAGAATCCGATGTGTGGCGACGAGATTCGAATGGACGTTCGCCTCGACGGCCAGGAGATCGAACAGGTCGCGTTCTCCGGTGACGGCTGTGCGATCAGCCAGGCCGCCGCCAGTATGCTCACGACGGAACTGCCGGGAACGACTGTCGACGAACTGCTCGAGATGGATCGTGACGACATCGTCGACATGCTTGGCGTCGAAATTTCGCCGATGCGAATCAAGTGTGCGGTACTGGCCGAGAAAGTCGCCCAGGACGGAGCCAAGATGTACCGCGGCGATCTCGATAAGGAGAAGACGACGACCGAAGACGACTGAGACGCCGAGGCCCGTTTTTCGATTCGAACCCTTTCGCAAGCCAAAGCGCTACCCCTCGACGTCGGCGTGGTAGGGCATGGTCGAGACCGCCGTCGGTTTCATCCTCGGTGCAATCATTGGCTCGATTGCCACCGCTGTCGGCTCTTATCTCCGCTACTGGAAACGCGAACGTGACGCCACGCGACGGCTTCGCCGGGGGCTGCTCGCGGAGTTGCGCGCCTACGACTACCTTGATGAATTCGTCGCTGACGGGCGGTACGAAGGGCTCACCTATCGAGTCGACCAACCCGTTCTCTACGCGAGCGTCGCCCCACAACTCGGTCGACTTACCGATCGGGAAGTCGAGGTCGTGGTCACGTTTTATTCGAGACTCCGGTGGCTCGAAGGACTCGAGGATCCGGAGGACAAGAGCGACCGGATCGATACCCTCGTCGAGTGCCGACAGCGAGCGCTCGAGGCGGTCGCAGAACGGATTGAGTGAACGGGAAAAGAACCGCCTTATTCTGGTTTCAGACCTTCGTCCTGAACGCGCATGACGGCCTCGCCGTCGGCGAGATTCGGCGCGTCGACGAGTTTGACGATCCGTTTGTCGCCCTTGGACTTGCGGAGGTACATTCGGAAGGTCGATTTGTGACCGAGAATGTTGCCACCGATGGGTTTGGTCGGGTCGCCGAAGAACGCGTCGGGGTTCGAGGTGACCTGGTTGGTCACGATGACGGCCGCGTTGTAGAGGTTGCCAACCTTGTCGATGTCGTGGAGGTGTTTGTTCAACTTCTGCTGGCGGTTGGCCAGGTTACCACGCCCGATGTACTCCGCCCGGAAGTGGGCGGTCAGCGAGTCGACACAGAGCAAGCGAACCGGGTACTCCGAATCCTCGTGTTCACCGGCAATCTCTTTGGCTTTCTCCGCCAGCAGCATCTGGTGGTTGGAGTTGAACGCCTTCGCGACGTGAATCTTCTCGAGCATGCTTTCGACGAGTTCGTCGACGGCTTCCTCGTCGCCCGCGGAGCCCTCGATTTCACGGTCCTCAAGGGCGGCATCGATGGCCTCGTCGGGGAGACCCCGAACCATGTCATCGATTCGTTCCGGGCGGAACGTATCTTCGGAGTCGATGAAGATGGCGCTACCGTGGAGGCCGCCGACCTCCTGTGGCAACTGGACGTTGACCGCCATCTGATGCGTTACCTGTGACTTTCCGGAACCGAACTCGCCGTACACTTCCGTAATCGACTGGGTCTCGATGCCGCCGCCGAGGAGATCGTCGACCTCGTCGATGTGCCAGGAGAGCTTGCCGATCTGGTTACGCCGTTCGAGGACGATCGAGCCGGTTTCGAAGCCGCCGATGTCGGCGGCGTCACGAGCGGCTCGGACGATATCACTGGCGGTCGACTCGCCGACGTCAGCGGTGTTCGAGAGTTCGGAGGGAGAAGCGACGGCCAGGCTCTGGAAGGAGTCGTACCCAGCGTCAGAGAGTTTGTCTGCAGTTGCCGGTCCCACACCAGGGAGTGTCTCGAGATCTACTTCGGGCATAACTGGCGGTTGTGCCGGATGGGGTATAAACCCTCGTTAACACCAAAGTGGAAGTGAAAGTGGCCGACTGCCTGCCGGCGAAAAAGCGAGTACAGCGAAAGTTTGTATACTATCGAGCCGGGAACGGAGAGAACGACGAGGACAGCGAAAGTTTGTATACTATCGAGCCGGGAACGGAGAGAACGACGAGGACAGCGAGAGCGACGATGGGTATAAAACCGTTCCAACCGGTGAAAGCGAAGACTTCAACTCTCGAGCGCACACCTCACGGCCAGGTCAATCTGGTGAGAACGCCCGACTCGTCACCCACGAAGAGATCACCATCGGCCAGCGGCGCTGGCGTGGCAGCGATGGGGGCCTCGAGTGGCAGATGCCAGGTGAAATCGAGGCCCTCGAGGTCGACGCCGTAGAGGCCGCCGGTGTCGTCGGCGACGAAGGCGTTCTCCCCGACGCAAACGGGATCGGTGGTGGGTGCGCCGTCGAGACCGAGGCCGGGTTTCGAAAACAGCCAGCCGCGACGCTTGCGGTTGCCGAAGGTGGTGTCGGTGATGTGCAACGTTTCGTCGGCCGCGGTGACCAACAACGTGTCGCTATCTTCGAGTACCGTCGGTGCGGACGCAAACGGGGCGCGAATTTCGTAGGAGAACCAGGTCTGGCCCGTTTCGGGGTCGAGAGCGAGTAGCGTGCCGCTATCGTCGGCAACGTAGGCGCGCTCGTCCGTCAGCGTCGGGCCGCCCACGACCACGCCGTCGGTGGGCGCACTCCAGGCGGTCTCCCCTGAACCCAACTCGAGGGCGTGGACATCCTCGTCTCGCGTCGCCACGTAAACGTGGCTCGAGCCGATTGCAGGCGCACCAACGGGCGGCGCGCCGAGGTCCCGCGTCCAGATCTGCTCGCCATCCTCGAGGCGAAACGCGGTAACCCCCTCGCTCGAGCCGACGAGACCCAGGTCGCCGTCGACCGTGGGTGGCGTCGTATAAAGCCCGTCTATCGGTCGCTCCCACTCGGCCGTGCCCCGCGCCGAATCGATACCGACCAGTCTGTCGTCGAGCACCACACAGAGGCGATACCCGCTCACGGCCGGGGCGATGCTCGTCGGAGTCGTCGTCTCGTACACCCACCGACGGCGTCCCTGTCGGTCGAACGCGTACAGATTCCCGTCGCTCGAGCCGACGTAGACGGTGTCGGCGTCGACGATGGGCGGACACTCGAGCGCACCGCTGAGTTCGACCTGCCAGGCCTGCGTCGGCCGAGTTGTCAGTCCCGTCCCCGCTATCCGGGCGCGGTTTCGTTCGTCCCCTCGAAACTGATTCCAGCCGTTCACTACCACCGACTTTCGAGTCGAATCGGATAAGCGATGCCTTCGCGCTCGAGTGGGGGGCAGGCGCTCCGTAGGTGTCCCTCGAGTCCGTATTCGGCCTCGCTCGAGGCCACCACACGATCGACCGCGGACGGTACACTGAAATCGCTCGACCGGCTAGGGCCGCCGATGAACGCCGAGGCGGTTCGCGAGCGGGCGTCGACGCTGCCAACGGAGCCCGGCGTCTACCAGTTTCGGGCCGACGGCACCACGCTCTACGTGGGCAAGGCCGTCGACCTCCGCGCGCGAGTTCGCTCCTACGCGGACCCCCGCAGTGCTCGAATCCAGCGGATGGTCGACCGAGCGGAAGAGATCGATATCGCCGTCACGGACACCGAAACCCAGGCGCTGTTGCTCGAGGCGAACCTCATCAAGCGTCACCAGCCCCGCTACAACGTCCGGCTCAAAGACGACAAATCCTACCCGATGGTCCAGTTGACGGCCCACGAGGCCCCCCGAATCGAGATTACGCGGGACCCGAACACCGACCCCGGTGGTGATGCTCGGGCGAACGGATCGACCGGCGAAGCAGCAACCGTCTTCGGCCCGTTCACCGACAAGGGCCGCCTCGAGACCGTCGTCAAGGCCATCCGGGAGACCTACGGTCTGCGCGGCTGTTCCGATCACAAGTACGCAGGCCGGGATCGGCCCTGTCTCGACTACGAGATGGGGCTGTGTAGTGCCCCCTGCACCGGCGAAATCGACCACGAGAGCTACGCCGAGGACGTTACCGCAGCGACTCGTTTTTTCGACGGGGAGACCGGCGTCCTCGCCGACCCGTTGCGCCGGCAGATGGAGGCCGCCGCCGAGCAGGAGCACTTCGAACGCGCGGCCCACCTGCGCGACCGACTCGAGGCCGTCGAAGCGATTCACGGCGAAGGAAGTGCAGCCGTCCAGTCGGTGAGCGACGAGCGCGCCGTCGACGTCATCGGCGTCGCAATTCGCGGTGCCGAGGCCACCGTTGCCCGACTCCGCTCGGAAGGCGGAAAGCTGGTCGAGCGCGACCGCCACACGCTCGAGGCCCCGGCGCCTGACGACCCCGAGGAGGGTGGCGTGCCGGGCGTTCTGGCAGCGTTTCTCGTCCAGTACTACGCTGAGCGCCGGCTCCCGGACGCCCTCTTGCTCCCCGAACGCCACGGTGACGACGAGGTATCGGCCTGGCTCGAGGCCGAGGGCGTCGCCGTCCGAATCCCCGGCGCTGGGCGGGAGGCGACCCTCGTCGAACTAGCGTTGAAAAACGCCCGCCAGAACGTCGGCCGACGGGACGAGTGCGGGCTGCTCGCCGAGGCACTCGGACTCGAGCGCGCCAGCAGGCTCGAGGGGTTCGACGTGAGCCACGCACAGGGCACGGCAGCCGTCGGCTCGAACGTGACGTTCGTCGACGGCAGCGCCGACAAATCCGGATATCGACGGAAGAAACTGAGCGACGAAAACGACGATTACGCCAACATGCGCCGACTCCTCGAGTGGCGCGCCCGTCGCGCCGTCGAGGGCCGCGACGAACGACCCGACCCCGACTTGCTGGTTATCGATGGCGGGAAAGGCCAACTCGAGGCCGCTCGCGAGGCACTCGAATCGGTCGGCTGGGACGTGCCCGCAATCGGGCTGGCGAAAGCCGACGAACGCGTGATATCCCCCGACAGGGAATACAACTGGCCCGCGGACGCACCACAGCTCCACCTCCTCCAGCGCGTGCGCGACGAATCCCATCGCTTTGCCGTTCAGTACCACCAGACGCTGCGCGACGAGGTGTCGACGGTACTTGACGACGTGCCGGGAATCGGCCCCGAAACGCGAAAGCGCCTGCTACGTCGGTTCGGCAGCGTCGAGAACGTCCGAGGGGCGAGCCTCGAGGAACTCCAGTCGGTCGAGGGCGTCGGTGAGAAAACCGCACAGTTGGTGCAAAAGCGGCTTTAAGGGGTGTTTTGGGACGGTGTTGATCACTCGAGTTCGTCGAACAGGGCCCGGATAGCCGCCGTGTCTTTGCCGGCACCGATGGCGAGCCACAGCGTGAGCCGCGCTTTCCAGGCCGGTAGGTCACTTCCACCGATGGCTCCGGCCTCGAGCAACGTCGTCGCGCCGCCGGGGCCGCCGTAGACGCCGGCGCTCGAACCGACATGACACCGCGAGGTGAGCACGACCGGGATATCGGCCTCGAGCGCCCGCTCGAGGACCGTTCCAAGTGGGGCCGTCGCGTTCCCCAGTCCCGTCCCGGCGAGAACGATGCCGTCGACGGCGTCCGGGCCCTCGAGGGCGGCCTCGAGAACGCCCCCATCGGTACCCAGCGCGTTGGTTACGATGGCGACCTGCACCTCCGGGTCGAGACGGGCACCGGGAATCGAGGGGACTCGCGGGCCGGGCGAACCGGGAAACCGCAGTCCAGCCGGCGTCTCCAGCGCCACCGGGCCCAGGTTCGGCGACTGGAAGGTCTCGAGTTTGCTCGTGTGTCTTTTGACGACGTCGCGTGCGCTGTGGACTGTTTCGTTGAACGCGACGTATACGCCCCCAGCGTCTCGAAACCGTTCGTGAGCGGCGGCTCGAACCGCGAGGCGAAGGTTCGTCGGCCCGTCCGTACCAAGCTGGTCGAACGAACGCTGTGACCCCGTGCAGACGACTGGCAGGTCCGTCTCGAGGACTGACTCGAGGAAGTACGCCGTCTCTGCCATCGTATCGGTGCCGTGGGTGACGACGACGCCGTCGGCACCCGCCCGTGCCGACCGTTCGACGGCGTCGGCGACCGCGTTGGCGTTCGGCGCGTCCATCTGAAAGCCCGATACCTGGCAGATGTCATCGACCCTGATCGACGCGAGTGCTTCGATATCGGGGACGGCCTCGAGCACCGCCGACCCCGATTCGGAGGGCGTTTTCCCGTCTTCACCCGCGGTGCTGGCGATGGTGCCGCCCGTACTCAACACGTGAATTTCGGGCCTCGAGGCGTCCCGTTCCGCTGCGCCTGACTGGTCCATACTGGGGGATAGAAACGGATTCCGAAGTGTGTTCCGGAGCAGGAAACGCCTCCCTGAATGTGAGCCTGGTTTTACTAGAGGGGCGACTGCCGGAACCGACGTGTTCTTTTCCCCTACGAATCGATACACAGGCACTCACCGTTTCGCTCACGATGAATACACTCGCTCGCTGGCGCTACAGGGACACCGTCCTCGCGCTGTGTACGCTCGCTTTCTTCGCGACGATGGTCGCCCGGCTGGCGATCAGCCCGGTGGTTCCCGACATCACCGAGACGTTCGAAGTCTCGAACAGCGTCGTCGGAATCGCGCTCTCGGGCCTGTGGATGACCTACTTTCTGGTCCAGTTTCCGAGCGGCATTATGGCCGATCGTTTCGGCGAACGACCGGTCGTTCTGCTCGCCGTCGGCGGTACCGCCGTCACGACCCTGCTCATCGCGCTCGCACCGACGTTTTGGGTGTTCCTGTTCGCCACGCTCGCGCTGGGCGCACTCGCCGGTTTGCACTACAGCGTGGCGACGACGCTGCTCACCCGGACCTACGACAACATCGGGTCGGCTATCGGCATCCACAACGGCGGCGGCCCCCTCGCCGGACTCGTCGCTCCCGTTCTGGTCGCCTGGATCGCCGTCCGCTACGGCTGGCGACCCGCCGTTGCTCTCGGCGCCATCATCGCCGTCCCCATCTTTGTCCTCTTCGCCTGGCGGGTCGAACCGACCGAGCCACAGCGCCCCGACCAGCCCATGCGCGAGCGCCTCGAGCTGGAGCCCCTGATCGAGGTCCTCTCTCGCCCGCCAATCGCGTTCACCGTCGGACTCGCCATCTGTTGTGCGTTCGTCTGGCAGGCGATCGCCTCGTTCATGCCGACCTTTCTGATGGATCACCGCGGCCACTCACAGACGCTCGCAGGAGTCGTCTTTTCGGCCTACTTCGTCGTCCAGACGATCACGCAGGTCGGCGTCGGGGCCGTCTCCGACCGCTACGGCCGGGACCTCGCTGCGGCCGGCTGTATGATCTGTGGCTCGAGCGGCCTGCTCTTGTTCGTGTTCGTCCCCGGCTTCCTCGCCATCGGCCTCGGCGTGGTGCTCGTCGGCACCGGACTCGGCTGGGGGGCTGCACTGTTGCCCCGCGTTATGGACAACCTCTCGGAAGCCGAGCGCGGTGCTGGATTCGGCCTGGTCCGGACGGTCTATGGAGTCATCGGGTCGCTCGGCTCGGTCGGCACCGGGTTTTTCGCCGACCAGTTCGGCTGGGCTGTGTCGTTCACCATCCTCGCCGGATTTCTGGCTCTCGTGCTGGTGGCGCTGGTCGCTAACTACGTACTCAGACTCGGCTATTGATACTGTCAGACATTGTGAGGAATCGCCGCTACCGTCCGGCGAATTCTCTTTGTCCGGCAGTATGAGGGGAACTGTTGTGATTACTCGAGCGCTCCGAGGCCACTCGAAGCGATGCAGGCGTGACGATGGGTTTAACTATCGCGCAACGGACGATACGGATAAGACCTTCTCGGGTGGTTCATCATGTCGGACACTGACTCGGATACGCACGACCCCTCGGCTCTCAGAACGCCGATCGTCGCCGTCCTCGGACACGTCGATCACGGAAAGACCAGTCTCCTCGATAAAGTCCGCGGTTCGGCGGTTATCGAGGGCGAAGCAGGCGCGATTACCCAGCACATCGGTGCGACGGCCGTCCCGCTGGACATCATCTCCTCGATGGCTGGCGAACTCGTCAACCCTGATGACTTCGATCTCCCCGGACTCCTCTTTATCGACACCCCCGGCCACCACTCATTTACCACCCTTCGTTCGCGCGGTGGTGCGCTTGCCGACATCGCCATCCTCGTCGTCGACGTCAACGACGGCTTCCAGCCACAAACCCTCGAGGCGCTCGATATCCTCAAACGCTCTCAGACGCCGTTTATCGTCGCGGCGAACAAGATCGACACCGTTCCGGGCTGGAATCCACAGGAAGACGCCCCGATCACCCAGACCTACGAGTCACAGTCCGAGCGCACCCGCCAGCGCCTCGACGAGAACCTGTACAAGATTATCGGCAACCTCTCCGATGAGGGCTTTTCGGCCGACCTCTACTGGCGCGTCCAGAATTTCCAGCGCAACGTCGGCGTCGTCCCCGTGAGCGCGATGACCGGCGAGGGGGTCCCCGACCTGCTCGCGGTCATGATGGGGCTCTCCCAGCGCTACATGAAAGAAGAGATGGAGATAGACGTCGCCGGCCCCGGCGTCGGCACCGTCCTCGAGGTCAAAGAGGAGAAAGGGTTCGGCACCACCATCGACACCGTCCTCTACGACGGCACAGTCAAAAAAGACGACACGATCGTCGTCGGTGGACTGAACGAACCCATCGTCACCGACGTTCGTGCCCTGCTCCAGCCTCGCCCGCTGGCCGAGATCCGAACCGAAAACCGGTTCGAAAACGTCGACGAAGTCGGGGCCGCCGCTGGGATCAAAATCGCCGCGCCGGACCTCGAGGACGCCATGGCCGGTGCACCCGTTCGCGTCGTTCGCAACCGGAATCTCGATGACGTCATCGCGGAAGTCCAGGCTGAGTTGGCCGACGTCGCCGTCGACACCGCCGAAGACGGCGTCGTCGTCAAAGCCGATACGCTGGGCAGCCTCGAGGCGATGGGGAACGCGCTGAGCGAGGCCGAAATCCCCATCGTTCGTGCGGAAGTCGGCGACGTCGCTCCGCGCGATATCTCCGTTGCATCGACGGCCGAGGACCCCAAACAGCAAGCCGTGCTCGGATTCAGCGTCGACGTCCTCGCAGACGCCGAACGCCGAGCCGAAATCGACGACGTCCAGCTGTTTACCGACGACGTGATCTACCAACTCATCGAGGAATACACGGACCACGTCGAGTCTATCGAACGCGCCCAGCAGGAAACCATCCTCGACAATATCACCCGTCCCTCGCGGTTTCGCGTGCTCAAAGATCACGTCTTCCGGCAGAACGACCCGGCCGTCGTCGGCGTCGAAATCTACGCGGGCACCCTCCAGAACAACAACTACGTCGTCAAATGGGAGGGGAACGAACCAACACGCGTCGGCCAGGTCAAAGGGATTCAAGAACAGGGAGAAGACGTGGACGAAGCCCGCGCCGGCGAGCGCGTCTCCGTCGCCATCGACGGTCCGACCATCGGTCGACAGGTCAAAGAAGGCGACGTCCTCTGGACCGACCTCCCGGAGAAACACGCCAAGATCCTCGAGCAGGAACTGAAAAGCGACATCCCGACCGACGAACTCGAGGCGCTGAACATGTACCTCGAGAAACACCGCAAGCGCGATCCGTTCTGGGGCAAGTGACGAAACGAATCGGTACGTTATCGACCGCCCGCCTTCTCGCCAGCCGCTCGAATCCTCCCGTAGGAAGATGCCAACACATAGTCCAGGATGCCCGCACCGACGGTGAACGCGGCAATACCCAGCGGTTCAATATCTGTCGACAGTGCTGGTTCGAGGATTCCGATGATACCTGCAACGACGACACCGATACCGATGCCAACCGTCTGTCGTGTTTTGTACTCCCAGAACCACACGAGATTCCCAACACCCACGAGCAACCCACCGACAATCAGAAGCGAAAAAGGAACCGAGAGGGCGCCGAGCAGAACACCGCCCACGACGAGGCCGACCCCCAACCGTCGAAGTTGCCCTTCCTGATCGATATCCTCGTCGGACATGCAGATTCGAGAATGAGTGAGAGTTAGGAGTTACGCCAGAACACGTTGGTACGATTTCCCACGAGAATAGGGTTCTTCTCGGATTCATCCCGCTTGCGTTCGTTCTCGAGAGAGCGGCGCAATCAATCGCTGGCGTCGGTATTCACGGAAGGGACGAATCCCGAAGCGAGATAGGTGACCGCGTGTCCTGATTATATCGGCGTCGAACCCGTAGTGAACCCATGGAGACGACGATAGTCGAATACGACGGACGCATGCTTGCACGGCTCGAGGATGACGACCGAGTATTCGAGGTGACGTTCGACACCATCGAACCGACCGACGTGACCCTTCGGTTCATCCGGGATGACGACCGCGTCGGAAGTATCTACAACGACGACGGCACTGAGCGCACGATGGCACGGCTATCCACGGCACGGGACGGGACTGACTTCATTAGTGTCGAGGTTCCCAAGGAGTTCGTCGCCGAACTCCTCGAGTCAGCATCCGAAACCGGACGAATTACCGACGAAACTTCCCTGGAAGGCTACCGACTGCGGGTCCTGTAACGGAAAAGGAGGGTGGTCGAACACCCCGACCAGACATCACCGCGCTCTCGAGCAAACAGCCTCTCAACCCCACAATCGAATCCTGTTTCGAGCCTTGAACCAGACCCTATTTGATAGCTCTCACCCTAGTATCGGTGTGAACGAGCGTTCGCAACTGGTGACGATTACGCTTCTCGCCGTCGTCCTCGTGGCCGGAGCAGTCGGCCTCTTTCTCATCGACGCTGGCTCGAGCCAGCCAGAGCCCGTCCGCTTCGACGACACGGTCACGATGGGGCTCACGCTCGAGGACGAACGCGCACTGCCCGACGACGTCGACCTGCCGCGCGTACAGGTGTTTTACTCCCAGTACGAGTACGTCGTCGGCTACTACGGCATCGAGGCGTTTACCGCGACGCGAGCCCAGGACGGCCACGAACAGCTGTTTGGCTATCCGCTTGCCCTCTACGTCACCGATTACAGCGCGACCGACCTCGAACTCGACGAGGACGGCTACCCCCGAACGGACGGCTTCGGCGGCTGGGTCGACGCCACCGACGCCCATTTCGTCGTCGACAGCGAGGCACGAACGCCTGCAGGCGAAGCCACACTCTCCTTCGCGAACCGCGAAGACGCAGACGCGTTCACCGCGGAATATGGCGGCACGGTCGTCGACTGGGAGACCGTCCTCGAGCGACCGGTGACGCGAGACGACGCCGAAACCGCCCGCGACCGCGTCGACGGCCAGCACGCCGAGGCGGACCAACTGGTCGAATCGATGGTACCGCTTCGCGACCGACCCGTGTCCGTCACCGTCGACGAGGGCCAGACCATACAGAAGGCCGTCGACGACGCGCCCGACGAAACTACGGTGTTCGTCCCGAACGGGACCTACGAAGAACGAGTCGTGATCGACCGACCGATTACGCTCGCCGGCCCGGGAGCCGACGGCGGAAACGCGACCATCGACGGCGGTGGCAACGGCTCGGTGATCACCGTCGAACACGACGACGTTGCCGTCGTTGGCCTCGAAGTGACCGGCACCGGCGATACGTTGACAGACAGAGACGCAGCCATCGACGCGGACGAGTGGGATGCCAACGTCGAACAGGGCTACGGCCACGGTGACGCCGCGGTTCGTGTGATTAACTCGAGTGGCGTCCTCGTCGAAGACGTAACTATCGAAACGCGAGCCAACGGCATCCTGGTCCGTGACAGCCCCGATAACGTCGTTCGAAACGTGACCGTCTATGGCAGTGAGGAGTGGATAGACGGCTTCATGGGCGTGATGACGATGCGTTCGCCCGGCGTCATCGAGGAGTCGACGTTCTACGGCGGCCGGGACAACGTCTACACCCACCGGTCGGATGGCGTCGTCATCAGAAACAACGGGATGTATGGCGGTCGGTTCGGCGTCCACATAATGCACGCGTCCGACACCCTGCTCGCCGACAACGTCGTTCGCGAACAGGAACTCGCCGGATTGATGGTGATGACCGCCCCCCAGCGAACCGCCATCGTCGACAACGACGTCCGCCACACCCCTGGCGGCATCAGAACCAGCGGCTCTGACAGCTACGTCGCCCGAAATGTCCTCGCCGAAAACGAGCTCGGATTGACCACCAACGCGGAGACCTCGATCTACGAGGACAACGTCATCGTGGACAACGAGGTTGGCGTCCGCGCGGCCGCACTCGTCCCTTCGAACCGGGTCGTCGGCAACACCTTCATTGGCAACGACGTCCACGCCGAGACCGCCATCGGTTCCCTCCGGTTCTGGAGTTACGACGACCGCGGCAACTACTGGGAGGGAGCCGTCGGCTCGAGCGAGGACAGCGTCACCCTCGAGCGGTCGTATACGCCGACCGACCCCGTCGACCGGAGCCTCCACCGCGTCGACGGGACGCCGACGCTCACCCGGGCCCCCGTTCGCGACGCCATCGCCGGCCTCCAGGGAACCGTTCCAGGCATGCGCGGTGGGAGTATCGTCGACCAGCATCCGCTTTGTGAACCACCCCAGCCGGAACTGCTCGAAGCAGCGGGCGTCGATCCGGACCGATACACCTGTGAGGCACAGACATGAGTGACGAATCAGCAACTGCACAACAGCACAACGACGAATCGGCTCCGGCTACACACCACCACGACGGCGAAGCGGCTACGTCACAACCGCAAAACGGTGAAGCAACCAGCGAGTCACGAGCCCAGAACGACTCGAGTGGCGAGGGTACAGAACCGATCCTCACGGCGGAGTCGCTCACCCAGCGCTACGGCGCGGTTCCCGTCTTCGAAGACCTCGAACTCAAGGTCGAACCCGGCGGTTTCACGGCACTGATCGGCCCGAATGGCTCGGGGAAGACGACCCTCCTGCGGGCCCTCGCGAAGCTGTATCGGCCCACTGCGGGCCGGGTGGCGTATCACGGACCCTCGGTTCCCCGTCCAATCGGTTACCTGCCACAACAGCCCCGCTTTCGGCCTGGGTTCTCCGTCCAAGAAACCCTCTCATTTTACGCGCGTCTCGTCAGCGGCGACCGCGAGCACGCGACGGAAACGGCGACCGACGCCCTCGAGCGGGTTGGCCTCGAGGCAGCGGCAGATCGGCCAGTCGAAGCCCTCTCAGGCGGGATGACGCGACTGCTCGGCATCGCCCAGGCCACGATCGGTGATCCGCCAGTCGTCGTGTTCGACGAACCCGCGAGCGGTCTCGACCCCGGAATGGGGCTGCGCGTGTTCGACGTCGCGACCGACCTCGCAGACGCCGGCACGGCCGTCATCGTGAGCTCACACGACCTCGAGTTGGTCGAAACCCACGCCGATACTGTTTTCATGCTCGATTCTGGCGACTTCGTCGCCCACGGACCACCGAACTCGCTGTATGCAGCCCACGAGGCCGACTCGCTACTCGAGGTGTACAGGGCAGCGATTTCGGGCGACGCCGACCGCGTTCGCGTTCGAGGTGATGGAGAATGACTGACGGAGACGTCGCGAAAGAGACGGAGGGGGTGACGGGGACTGAAACGACCGAAACAGGCCACGCTTATGCCACGCCGGGCGCTAGAGGCCTAATCTCGGCGATTGTCCGTCGAGAGCTCCGCACCGTCGCCCGAACGCGGACGTTCGCCCTGTTGACCGCGGCCCTGGCTGCCATCCTGCTCGGCATCGGCTGGGCCGGCGGCGGTATGGAATCGGGCTACGTCCCGACGGTCGTCGACGTCCTCACGCCACTCGAGGTGCTCGTGCCCATCGTCGCCGTCGTGTTCGGCTACCGGGCGATCCTCGGTGACCGGGAGCGTGGGGAACTCGAGGTGTTTCGAACGTATCCGATTTCGTCCTGGCAACTGGTGCTGGGGACGTATCTCGGGCGCGCGATTGGCGTCGTCCTCGCGGTAACGGTGCCCCTTACCCTGGTGTTCATCGGCGTCGTGTTCACCGAAACCGAACGCCTCCGCGTGTACGCCACCCACGCCGGCGCGGATTCACCCGTGCTCTTTGCCAGACTGATCGTCCTGGCAGTCGTCTTCGCCCTAGTTGTCCTCGCCATCGCTATCGCCGTCTCGGCCCTCGTCTCGAGTGCACGAACCGGTCTGGTCGCGGCCGCGCTCGCGTTGCTCGTCGTCCTGTTCGGCCTCGATTTAGCCATTATCTACGGCTTCGTCGCCGGCCCGCTCGGCGAGGGCAGCCTCATCTACGCGCTCCCGCTCAGTCCGCTGAGTGCCTTCCGGGGGCTGGTCCTCGAGAAGGTCATCGTCACCGCCGCCGGTACGGGCCCTCGCGCCGCCTCCCCGATTGCAAGCCTGTTCGGACTGGCGGCCTGGACCATTGGCTCACTGGTCGTCGCAACGCTCGGTGTCGAACATCTCGAGTGAAAGTAAACGTAACGTACTGTTTCCGCTTTGGTCACATTCCCATCGCGGCTTTGGTCACATTCCGCCGAGACTGTCGACCAGCTCTCGAGTGACGTCATCGTGCTCGAGAAGTTCGCCACCGTAGGTATCCTGAAACGTCTGTGCATCAGCCTGTTCACTGAACCCGATAATCTCCTGTCCCATCGAACCACGAAGGTCACTGCCGGCGACCAGCGAGAGCGCAGTCACGTCGGCCTGGTCTTCGGCGTTGAAGTGGGCCGAAATGAAACCCTCACCGCCCTCATCGAGCGTTTCCCAATCGGCACTCGAGTAATCCGTGAGGTAGGTAACCAACGGATCGTGTCCGTCCTCGGCCTCGTCGAGCGTCCAGCCGTACGTGCAGGTGCCGCTGCAGAACGTCGCCCGGTCGTCCTCGAGGTCAGGGTGGTCGTCGTAGAACGCCTGCCCCACCGGGCCGGGGTGTTCGGTGAGAACCATGCCACACTGTTCGCAGCTGTCGTCGGCTTCGATACTCGAGGCCGCTGGGACCTCGCCGTCGTCGCCACCGAGACAGCCGGCGAGTGCGCCGACCGTTCCTGCGCCGGCCGCGACCAGTAGCTGTCGTCTCGTGGGTTGGTGTCGGTCAGTTCCGAAAGGCGCTGTCGGGTCCATACGGTTGCTACGTCGGGGGCAGCCAAAGGGCGTCTGGTACGTTCGCCGAACGTCCCGACTGCTTTCGAAGAATGCACCAGAACTGACGTACTTCGGCGGTCCCTGGGTTCGGTATGAACCGACGCGCGTTGCTTCGCAGTGGGGCCCTCGGAGCCGGGGTCGCAACCGCCGGCTGTCTCGGCTCGCTGCTCGGTGACGAGGGGGCCGAACACGCCGTCCTCGGTCCGCAGGACGATCAGATTGCTGACAGCGCCAATCTCGCATATCCGGCCTACGGCGAGGCCTTTCCCGACTTTTCGCTACCAGACCCGTTTACCGACGAACGCGTCGACACCGCCGAAATAGATAGCTGCCTCCTCGTGACGGCCTTTTACACGTTCTGTCCAGCCGAGTGCATCCCGCTAATGAGCACCTTTGCCGGCGTGCAGGCCGAGCTCCTCGAGGCCGATCGCGAAGCCGATGCCACGATTCTCGCGATCAGTTTCGACCCGGAACGCGATACGGTGCCGGCACTCGAGGAACACGCCGACATGATGGGAATCGACTACGTAGCCGAGAACTGGCACTATCTCCGCCCGGAAGACGACGACCGCGCGAGCGAAGTCGTCGATGAAAAACTGGGCATCGCCTTTGAACCGACCGACGGCACTGCCGGCTACGACTTCAACCACGCCGTCCTCTCGTTTCTCGTCAATCCCGACGGCTACGTCGAGCGAGCCTACCGCGGCGAGAACCTGCCGGTCGACGGGATTCTCGAGGACCTCGAAAGCGTGTTGGCCGCGTTCGAATGAGCGGTGCGATTCTGGTGGCGTCCGAAACCGCGACCCAATTCAGCGCCCCAGCCGCGGCCCAATTTACCGTTCCAGCCGCGACGTGTGCAGCACCCGACGCGGCCGGCTTCGGCACCGAAGCCGCCGGACCACTGTTGTTCTTTCTGATCGGGTTACTCGGCGGTGCACACTGTCTCGGCATGTGTGGGCCGCTGGTGACGACCTACGCCGACCGTCTGCGGGACGCGGAGGCTATCTCGAGCGCAAAAGCCAGCCGCTCGAGTCGCCGGGATACCCTCACTCTCCGGGCCGTTCGCCAGCACGCCCTCTGGAATCTAGGCCGTACGGTCAGTTACACCCTGCTCGGTGGATTTTTCGGGATTGTGGGTGCCGGACTCTTTCTCAGTCCACGGGTCGCTGCGGGGATGCTCGGCGAGATACACGCCGTGAGCGGCCTGCTGGTCGGCGTCGTGATTATCGCTGCCGGGGTGACGTTTCTGCTCGGCCAGGGTACCCTGGGTGCGGGTCTCGGCGCGAGGCTGGCTCGAGGCCCACTCGGCCGCCTCCAGCGGTGGCTGGGGGCTCGAGTCGATGCGTGGGTGGGTGACGTTCGAATCGTCGGCCTCGGTGGCGCGCACGGTCTGCTCCCGTGTCCGCTGCTTTATCCGGCGTTTCTGTACGCCCTCGTCCAGGGCTCGCCGGTCGGCGGAATGGTCTCGCTGGCAGCGCTCGGCCTCGGTACGATACCGGCGCTGTTTCTGTACGCGACGGTGTTCCAGTCGGTCTCACTCGAGACCAGAATGCGATTACACCGGTTGCTCGGCGTCGCGTTTATTCTGCTCGGCTACATTCCGCTCCAGCACGGACTGGCCGCAATCGGCATCCCGTTACCACATCCACCGATTCCGTACTATCAGCCGTTGTGAGTACTCGCCAGCACCGGTGACCGCTCGAGTACCGACGACTGGACGACGAGAAAACGCGAAATGTTATCGATCGAGTCGACAGTTACCGTGCCGTCGGCGTCACGCCGTTTTTCACGGCCTGTTTCACCTGCAACGCTGCACTCGCGGCCAGCCCGCGAGCAACCTCGTTCCGTTCGTCGCTCTCGATGACGTCCTCGGGAGCGGCCTCGAGGTTCGGCGTGAAGTTCGCACTCACTGGGTGGCCGATCGGTGGCTGGACGGCGACCAGCGCCTGTGGACCCGCGACACCGTCTGCCACGTCCGAATCGACGATGTACTCGTTGGGCAGGAATTCGCGAGTTCGCGCGGCAATCTGTGAGACGTTGCGCTGGAGCGTGCGCTTTTGCTCGAGCGAGAGTTCGGGAACGTCCGCCGCGGCCCGCTGGCCGGCCCCTGTTACCCCCGGCAGCCCCGCATACGGCGTATTTCCATTCATGAGAATTCGCTACCCTTATCAAAGGGATGGGAGGCCAAAAGCGTTCTCCTTACGGCAGTCATTCTCACGCACAAAATTGATATTGTTTGAGAACGAGCGTCGCGACGACTCCCCGGCCCCCGGGTTCGAGTGTCGTACTCGAGTGCCGTACTCGAGGGTTGTGTTCCCGGCTCGAGCGATACCTGCGCCTGAAGCACAAGCGTCCACACTGGGACGAAGAAAACAGCTAGAGATGTGCTTGGTTAAACTACACCAATCATAGTGAATGGTTCAATTAAACTAATATACGCTATTATAACGAAAGTGACGCTGTTGTGAGTGTCCCCTCAACAGATCGGTTCGCTCTGCCCGTAAGCCGCGACGACGATAGCCGTCGTGTAGGTGCCGGAGTCCGCAACCGCCGTCTCCGACCGAATCCCTGGTTCGGTAAACGACCAGTCTCGGAGACCCTGCCCGGCCTCGAGTCCCTCGAGCACCCGGCGTTCGACGTCTTCCCGTTCAGTCTCGCCCGAGGTTTCATAGAACAGCCCCGGACCGGTTTCGGTCGCCTCGCTGTCGCCCGACCCCGGCTCCGACTGGGCCCAGGCGAGTGCCGCGCTGACCCGTCCCGGACCGGCCGTCGTCGCTCGAGCCTGGACCACCGTCAGGCGATTGCCCGCCGGACCCAGATCCGGTGCGGTGCCGACTACCTCGACCTCGGCATCGGCTGGAATCACTGAGGAAACGGTGACGAGATTGTAGTTTTCGATACCCGCATCCGCGAGTGCCCCGTCGTAGGAGGCCATCTCCGTCGGCGCGGTTGCCGACCCCCAGACGACGCGAATCGTGCTCATAGTCACCTGTCAGGGACCGCCTGCGTAAGGACTTGCGATTCGGTCTCGAGATGCGTCCACTCCCCTCGCGTCGCTTTGTCCGCACGCTCACCGCTACCCGGAAAATCGAACCGCTCGTGCAACGAAAGCCCGTCAGGGCACCGATCAGTCGAAGAAGTAGTTCGCCGAGTTGATGATTTCGCTCTCACCGGCCTCGATCTTCTCGAGGGCGGCCTCGAAATCTTCGTGGGTGACGTTCGTCCGTTCGCTACGAATAGCGAACATCCCGGCTTCGGTCGACAGCGACTCGATTTCGGCCCCCGAGAATCCCTCGGTCGCCTCGGCCAGCGCCGCAAAGTCGACGTCGTCGTCGACATTCATCCGACGGGTGTGGATCTCGAGGATCTGTTTCCGGCCCTCCTCGTCGGGTTCCGGCACCTCGATGAGGCGGTCGAACCGGCCGGGACGCAAGATGGCGTCGTCGAGCATGTCGAACCGGTTCGTCGCGGCGATAATGCGGATGTCGCCGCGTTCGTCGAAGCCGTCCATTTCTGACAGCAGTTGCATCATCGTCCGCTGGACTTCGGCGTCGCCGGAGGTCTTCGACTCCGTTCGACGGGCGGCGATAGCGTCTATTTCGTCGATAAAGATGACCGCAGGTTCGCGCTCTCGAGCCATCTCGAACAGGTCGCGAACGAGTCGGGACCCCTCACCGATGAACTTGCGGACGAGTTCCGAGCCGGCCATCTTGATGAACGTGGCGTCGGTCTCGTTGGCGACTGCCTTCGCGAGCATCGTTTTTCCAGTGCCGGGCGGCCCGTAGAGGAGGACGCCAGCCGGTGGCTCGATGCCGACCGAATCGAACAGTTCGGGCTGGGTCAACGGCTGTTCGACGGCTTCGCGAACCTCGCGAACCTGTTCGTCGATGCCGCCGATGTCGGCGTAGGTGACCTCGGGCTTGGCCGTAATCTCCATCGTCTGGGCGCGGGCGTCGGTTTCGGCTGACAGGATCCGCTGGATGCCGAACGAGTCGTTGACGGCGACCCGGTCGCCGGGGTCGAGTCGGTCGGAAAACTGCGGCGAGACTTCCGTCAGCACCTCCTGATTGTTACCGTGTTGTTTGACGATAACCTCGTTTTCCATGAGGTCCTCGACGGTTGCGAGGTACAGCGACGAGCTCTTGAGCGTCTCGTTTTCGCGCTGGGTCCGATCGGCCTGTGCTTTGAGCGACGACTGACGCTCGCGGGCAGCCTCGAGCTGGGTCGTGAGCTGTTCGTTGGCCTCGACCAACTGCTCGAAGTGCTCGCGAAGCGCCTCGAGCCGCTCGCTATCGGGAAGATCGGGGTCGATATCCCGCGTTGGTGTGTCGGGAAGTGACGGGCTTCGAGACATCGTGACGACCGTGGATAACTGCCGACGATACATCTGCCTTTGGGTCCCGGACGCATCTCGCCGAAAGACAGTATTGCCGATAGATAAATACGGTTTGGCCCCAAATTCTTGGTATCTGTGACAAGTTCGCTCTTTTTGCTGTATGTCGTCGTATTCGGTCTCAGTTCACTCGCGTGTTTTATCAGCGTTCCTCGCGCGCAGGCAATTGAACACCGAGACACCCGAGTCGGCCTGACCTGGTTGCTCGTGCTGAGTGGGGGCTGGGCAGCCGCCCACGTCGGGTATCTGGTCGCCCCGACGGACGAACTCACCCTGGTTTTCTACTACACCGGCCTGGTGATCGGTATCGGTGCCGTCGGCCCCTGGCTCCACTTCTGTTCGGCGTATACGGGCCGAACGCTCCACCGTAATCCGACTTACCGACGTCTCGCCGTGGGGACCTACCTCGCTATCGTTGGCGTCAAACTTACCAACGGGCTACACGGGCTCTACTTCACGGCCGAGTGGACCACGTCGCCGTTCAACCATCTCCTGATCCACCACCAGCCACTTCACTGGGTCGTCATGGGGCTCGCCTACGCGCTCTCGTTTGTCGGATTTTTCATGCTTCTCGAGCTATTCGAGCGCCTGAATCACGACACGACGCCCATCGTCGTGTTGCTGGCGTTGACCGGTGCACCCATCATCCTCGACATCCTCGGTGCGTTCCGGACGACGCTGATCGGCACGACCTACTCCCCCATCGGCGTCGCCATCTTCGCCGTCGGCATGCTGTACGTCTACGTCGAAAAGTTTCAGACGATACAACTCGCTGGCAAACACGACGAACCGATCGTGATTCTCGACGCAGACGACCACATCCGCGATTACAACGAGAACGCCCGCGGCCTGTTTCCCGAACTTGACCGAGCCGACGCTATCGGCGAACACATCGACGACGTGGTTCCCGAACTGACCGACACCCTCGAGGACGACCAGCCGCTGTTCGTGCGCGAGCGCGACGACGAAACCCACTGGTATCGACTGGGTGAGAGCCCCTTCGGGGCCGGAAACACCGAACTCGGACGCATTCTCACCATCGCCGACATCACCGAACAGGAGCGCTACCGACAGGAACTCGAGGCCCAGAACGAGCGCCTCGAGTCGTTTGCGAGCATGATCAGCCACGACCTGCGTAATCCGCTCTCCGTCGCCAACGGCCACCTCGAGATGGCCAGAGAAAGTGACGAACCCGCCAAACACCTCGCCATCGTCGAAGAGTCACACGACCGGATGGAAGCCCTCATTCAGGACGTCCTCACACTGGCCCGGCAAGGGAATCCGATAGACGAACTCGAGCCCGTCGAAGTGGGAGCTCTCGCCCCCGCCGCCTGGGAGATGGTGGACACCGAGGGGGCGAGGCTACGCCTGGGTGACGACCTCGAGGACAGGTGGGTGCGTGCCGACCCCGACCGACTCCAGCAACTCCTCGAGAACCTGTTCCGAAACGCCATCGAGCACGGGATAACCGAGTCCTCAGCGGAACCTGCTGGAGACGGCACAGTGTCAACATCGAACGCGTCGTTCACCGTCACCGTCGGTGTCCTCGAGGATAACGGCTTTTTCGTCGAAGACGATGGGGTCGGTATCCCGGCCGAGGACCGCGAGACGGTGTTCGATTCGGGCTACACGACGAACCCGGACGGAACCGGACTGGGACTGGCTATCGTCGCCGAAATCGTCGACGCCCACGACTGGTCGATCCGGGTCGCCGAGGGAACGGACGGCGGCGCTCGCTTCGAAATTACGGGCGTCGACGTCGTCTCTACTGCACCAGTAAAAACGGCAAGCAGCGACTGACTTTCGGCGAAAAGAGATCGATGGTCCTGCCGGCTACTCGAGCAGCAAATCGAGTTCCTCGAGGCGGTCCCGATAGGTCGACAGCGCACGGTCGATCGGGTCGGACGTGCTCATGTCGACGCCCGCGATTTCGAGCAACTCGAGCGGATACTCCCGAGAGCCGCGCTCGAGGAACGCGCGGTAGTCCGCCGCAGCGTCCTCGCCACGCTCGAGGATGTCCTCCGAGATGGCCAGCGCCGCCGAGATGCCGGTCGCGTACTGGTAGACGTAAAACGCCCGGTAGAAATGCGGGATGCGCATCCACTCGCGATGGATGCGGTCGTCGATAGCGGCCGGCTCGTAATACTGGCTTTTGAGGTCGCCGAACAGTTCGTCCAGCCGGTCGGCGGTCAGCGGTTCGCCGGCTTCCTCGAGGGCGTGGGCTTCGTGTTCGAACTCCGCGAACAGCGTCTGTCGGTACAGCGTCGAGCGGACGCGCTCGAGGAACTCGTTGAGAATCGCCTTGCGGAATTCGGGGTCCTCGACGGTCTCGAGCAGGTGGTGAGTGAGCAAGGCTTCGTTCACCGTGCTGGCGACTTCGGCCACGAAGATTTCGTAGCCCGAGTAGACGTAGGGCTGTTCGTCTTTGGTGAGTTCGGAGTGCATCGAGTGGCCGAGTTCGTGCGCCAGCGTGTACATCGAGGCGACGTCGTCCTGGTAGTTCATCAGGATGAACGGCTGCGTGTCGTAGGTGCCCCCGGAGTAGGCCCCCGAGCGTTTGCCCTCGTTTTCATAGACGTCCACCCACCGCGAATCGAGGCCCTCCGCGACGCGAGACTGGTACTCCTCGCCAAGCGGGGCGACCGCATCGACGACGTACTGCGCCGCATCGTCGTACTCGACGTCCGGCCCCTCGTCACCGGTCAGGGGCATGTAGAGGTCCCACATTTTCAGTTCGTCGACCCCCAGCGCCTCGCGTTTCAGTTCGGCGTGTCGGTGCAGGTGCTCGAGGTTGTCGTGGACGCTCTCGACGAGCGTGTCGTACACCTCGACCGGGACGTTGGGACCGTCGAGGGCGGCTTCGCGGGCCGTCTCGTAGTTTCTCGCCTGCGCGAGTTTGACGTCGGTTTTGACGCTGTTTTTGTACGAGGTGGCGACCGTGTTGCGGACCGATTCCCACTCGTCAAAGTAGGCCTCGTAGACGCGCTGACGGAAGTCACGGTCGGGACGTTTGAGCAGGTTAACGAAGTTGCTCTGGGTGATCTCGACGCCCTCGACTTCGGCGTCTGGCGATTCGTCATCGCTCGGGGCGTCCGATTGGCGATACCCCTCGCTCTCTTCGACCGTCGGAAACGTCATATCCGCGTTCGAGAGCATGTTGTAGACCTCGCCGGGGGCACCCGTGACCTCGCTCAGGTCGGCCAGCAGCGCCTCGATTTCTGCCGAGCGAGTGTGGGGCTTCATCCGCAACACGTCGTCGACGTAATGCGCGTACGTCTCGAGCCCCGGTTCCGCCTCGACCATCGACTCGAAGTCGGCTTTGGTCAATTCCTGCAGTTCGGGTTCGATAAACGAGGCGGCAGCACTTGCGTCGGCAGCCAGTGATTGGGCACGAGCGCTCAGCGCCTGGTACTCCTGATTCGTCGTATCCTCGTCGCTTCGCATCCGAGCGTACGCCCCGATCATCGAGATTTCCCGCATCAGGCTGTCGCGTAACTCCAGGATCGCAAGCAGGGTTTCGGCGTCGTCGGTCGCTTGCCCCTCGTAACTCGCCAGCTCCTCGATACGGTCGGCAGCGTCCTCGTAGGCGGCCTCCCAGTCGTCGTCGGTCGCGTAGATACTCTCGAGGTCCCAGATGTATTCCTCGTCGATCTCCGACCGTGTGGGAACGGAACTCATACGGGATATTTTGGAACGAAACTGGTAAAACGTGTCGAACTATCGCTCGAGGGCAAACCGGGCCGCCCCGGTTCACTCCGTCTCCTGGGTCTCGGCGTCCATCCCTCGAGTCGCGAGCACGCCGAGAGTGATCAACATCGCCGCCGGAATCGCTGCCGTCTGCAAGAGTACGTCCCAGAACGAAAAGACAACCAGGCCGAGTGCACCGAGATATCCCCACTTGGTCTCGTTTCGAACGATACCGAACGCGCCCACCCAGCCCGAAATCACCAGTGCCGACAGCAACAGAAATCGGTCGTGAGTGTACCCGAAGTCGAGCAACAGCGCCGGAGCGAGAAGCGTAATTCCAGCTACCGCCGCCAGCCCGCTCCACCTGAGTACGTCACGCCAGAGAGCCATCATCGAGTGGTCCGGACCGAACGAACATAATCACGGCGACTCGAGACAGCGCTCGCCGTCGCGAACAGGCGAAAAGGCCGCTTTTCCGGGAAGCAATGACAACGAACCCTCTCACTCCTCGTCGGCATACAACGCGGTCGTCAGGTCGAGCGTCGCCACCGATGCCGGCAACGTCTCGAGGACCGAGTCAGGCCAACCGCGATGGCCCAGCGTAAACTCGCTGTCGGGATTCGCCTCGACCAGTCGAGTGACACCGGTTGCCGCAGCCTCGAGGGCCGCCCGATCACGACGATCGGGCACTTCCGCCGTCAGGGGATACGTTCGAGAGAGCGCGCGGGGGAACGGACCGAACGGCGGTTTCACCCGCCAGGAGGCATCGAAGCGCTCATCGCTCGAGGCCTCACCCTCCGTGAGAAACACCGAGTCGGGAACGGCCAGTCGCTCGAGACGCCGATGGTGACGAAGGACCTCGGGTCGGCGTGCACTCTCGTGTGAGGTGTAGAAAAACGGCCCTTTCGAAACCGGGTCAGTTCGCTCGAGTTGGTCCGCGTGGGCCAAGAGCGCCCGGTAGCCGTCGAGCATCGTCGGATGGGAACGCGCCCGCTGTTCGACGAGTTCGAGCAAGCGACCGGCGCGGATAGCCTGCTTGATGCGACGGATTTCGGCGAAGCTCACGTGCAGGTTGTGTCTCGCCAGCGCCGTCTCGCGTTCGGCGTCCGGAAGGGCGGCCAGCGAGTCGGGGTCGTTGTCGGTACAGACCGGACACGGACAGGGGAGATACGACAGGTCCTCGAGGTGACGCGTTCCCCTGACGGTCAGGTAGCGGTCGTCTCTGGCGTACAGGGCGTAGGCGGCCGAATCGAACAGGTCACAGCCCATGCCGACTGCGAGCGCGAACATCATCGGGTGTCCGGCCCCAAAGAGGTGAACCGGCGCGTCGGCACCGAGGCCCCGTTTGGCACCGGCGATGACGTCGACCATATCGTCGTAGCGATAGTCGTTCATCAACGGCACGACAGCGCCGATAGGGAACACGTCAAGGTCCGTTCCGTCGGCGTGTTTACCCGCTCGTTCGCGCAAATCGGGATACGTAGACCCCTGCACCGGAGCGTTGACCAGCATCTCGCCCGTGTCGACGCCTTCGGCGATTTCGAGTCGCTCCTGTGTCGTCTCGAGTTCCGTCTCGGCGCGTTCCCGTGAGACGTCCGGCGGCGTCGGAATGTCGACCGGGGTCGCGATATCTGAGCCGATGTCGTGCTGGAACCTGAGAATTTCCTCGGTGGTCACGGTGATCTCGCCGTACTCCGAGAGCTGAAACGAGCCCGAATCGGTCATGATTGCGCCATCGAAGCCGAGCAGGTCGTGAAGACCGTCCTCGAGGGCCCGTTCACGAACGTCCTCGCTGTTGTAAACGATGTACGCGTTCGTGATCAGAATCTCCGCCCCGAACTCGGTCTCGAGCTGTCGCGGCTCGACCGTGTCGAGATGGGGATTGATAACCGGTAAGAGCGCCGGGGTTTCGACGGTGACGTCCGCTCGCGGAACTGTGAGTTCGCCGAGTCGACCGCCGGCGTCCGTCGCCCGAATTTCGAAGGACTCGCGCATTTATCGTGTCTTGCCGAGGACGGCGGTAAACGTTCCGTTCTGATGCGGTGGGGTGACCTCGAGTCAGGGGTCGCCGTCAGCCCGATAGCAACTGCGGGCCAAACAGCATGAACAGGAAGCTAAAGAGCATCGTCACGCCGACGGTGGTCGTGACGAGCCGAACCATGCCTCGAGTCGCATCGAAGGGGAGCCTCGAGAGGACCGCTTCCGTGCTATTTCGAAGGATGTGACCGCCATCCAGCGGGAACGCCGGAATGCAGTTGAAAAAGCCCAGTTGGACGTTGATCCAGCCGGTCCAAAAGAGCATGTTCGCGACGGCGAAGACGGTCCAGTCGCCAAACATCCCAAGCGCTCCCTGCGTCTCGTAGAAGTTCTCGATACCGCCGGTGAAGCCGGCGAAGTTGTACGGGAGCAGTTCGATCACGGAGACGATGGGCAAGAAGAGTACAAAGGCGATCTTGCCGAGGAAGCTGTCGGTCACGCCACCGTAACTGCCATCGGCGTCACCGCCGAGGATAGCAAGATACTCGTCAGCCGGATACAGCTCGATACCGCCATCGTTGACGATCACTCCCGAAATGCCCTGAATGCCAAAGAAGCCGACCGTGCCACCGCCGGTTAGCTGACTGCGCTCGCCCAGTTCGACCGTGTAGCTGACCGGTTCGCCGTCGAGATAACCGCCCACCTCGACGGTGTCGCCGGGATCGGTCGAACCAAGATGCGAAGACAGCGACTCGTAGGATGGCGTTCGTTCGCCGTCGAACGAGGTGATGACGAACCGTTCGCCCGGCGGCGCGCCAGCATCAGCGAGCGGGCCGTCCTCGGTTATTTCGACGTAGCTCCCGACGGGGACCGACTCGAGTGTCTGGCGCTCGCCATCGCGCTCGATTGTCAGCGTGACCGTTTCGTCGTCCCCGACGGCCTCAAGGAAGCCGGTCTCGGTGACGACAGATTCGCCGTTAACCGCGAGAATCAGGTCACCTTTTTCGAGGCCCAGCGGGTTACCGTCGGTCACTGCTGTCACCGGCAGCGCCTGTTGCATCTCGGCCGTCTCATCGCCGTTGATTTCGACTTGCACCGAGTCGCCGCCTTCGGCCTCGAGGCGGTCGGTCAGGTCGTCGTTACCCTCGATGGCCTGCCCGTTGATCGCCGTAATCCGGTCGTTCGGCTGGACACCGGCGCTATCGGCCGGCGAACCGGGGGCAACACCCCCGACGGCGGCCCCCGGTGCGACGGCGATGGCACCGGCGACCGGGCCAAAGAGGATGGCGAAGGCGATGATCGTCACGATGAAATTAAAGGTAACGCCGGCTGCGAACATCCGCGTCTGGCCGCCTCGAGAGGCTTCTCGACTGCTCTTTTGATCAGGTTCGACGAACGCGCCGATCGGCAACAACGCGAAGAGGGCCACGCCCATCGAGTTGATGTCGATGTCTTCGACCCGACAGAGCAGGCCGTGACCGCCCTCGTGGACGACGAGGCCGACAAGTAGACCGAAAACGATACCGGGAGTCGCCGACAACGGCAGGAACTCGTTGACGCCCGGAATCACGAGTACGTTCGTCGGCTGCTGGACGCTGGAGGCCTGTGGGGCCTGACTCGAGAGAATCGCCGCCGAGAGCAAGAAAAAGAACATGGCACCCATGACGACGATAGCGATGCCGACACCGATGTTGGCCCACGCTCGCCAGAACCGCTTGGGCCGAGAGAGCCGGTCGAGGAACGCACGGCCACGCTTGGTGTGGACGGTCAGGATAGGACCTTGCGTGCTGACGTAGTCGGGAAGCAGGCCGCGGTTGCGTAGCGCGCCGATGGTCAGCCAGTACAGACCGATGCCGAGGAGTATCCAGAGGACCGTGTCCGAAACCGGGAGCGAGGGCATAGAGAGGAGCGCGGACAGCTGCATTGGTACCCTCTCAGGGAGGCGCGGCCAAAGGCGTTTTGTCTGCTCGCTCGAAGCGAATCGGGCAGAGAACTACTCGAGGGGGCGTTCGAACCTCGAGGCGTTTCTATCGACGTGACTCGAAAGAGGGCAAAAACCGGTCACCGCTCGCGACGCAGTCGGTCGACGACGAACGCCTGGTCGACTTTCCCGAGGAACGGGCCGAGCTTTGGCCCCTGAGACTCGTCGAAAAAGAGCCGGTAGCCGGCGCCGAAAAAGTCGCCGACGTCGACGTCGTGGCGTCTCGCAGCCTCGTAAATCTCACCCTGGATCGCCTCGCCGTCGTGGCCCTCCTCGATGAAGTCAGCGAGGTCCTCGAGGGCAGCCTCCGTCGCCGCGTCGAACTCGTGGTCTGGAATCGTCTCGCGTTTGAGTTCGTAGTCGAACTCGTTTTCGGTGCGACGCGCCCAGTTTCGAGCCCGTTCGACGCGAGCGAGGGCATCTTCGACCGCCCAGTCTGGCGCGTCATCGGAGATGTGGCCCTCTCTTCGGGCGATTTCCTCCCGCAGCTCGGGATCGTCCGTCATCCCGAGCACGGCCGCGAACGTGTAGGGCAGACGGATCCGTTCGGCGCGTTCCTCGAGCGATAGTGTCGAATCCTCGCCTGCCGACACAACGCCGTCCATCACGAGCGGATAGACTCGGTCGGCAAAGGCCTGTTCGTCCTCGCTGGCCTCGACCTCGCCGAAGTAGGTCGCCTCGAAGCGGTCGAACTCGTCGACAAGCAAGTCGAGACGCTCGATACTGAAATCGCGTGCCTTCGCCGGGTCTTTGGCGAAGAAATAGCGCAGCACTTCCGGCTCGAGGACCTCGAGGACGTCCGAGACGAGGATGACGTTCCCCTGGGAAGACGAGAACGGCTCGCCATCGAGGGTGAACCACTCGTAGACCATCGGCACGGGGGGTTCGATACCGAGGACGTTTCGGGCGATGTCATCGCCGCTGGGCCAGGAGCCCTCGGCGTGGTCTTTGCCAAACGGTTCGAAATCCACACCCAGTACTTGCCACTGGCCGGGCCACTCGAAGCGCCAGGGCATCTTCCCTTCGCGGAACGTGGCCGTCCCCTCGTGGCCACAGCCGCTGATCGTGTTGTCGCCTGCTTCCATATCCGTACACTCGTAGTCGACGGTGCCCGTCTCCAGGTCAATTCCCGTGACGGTTTCGGTCACCTTGCCACACTCGGCACAGATCGGATTGAACGGAACGTACTCGCCGTCGACTTTGTCCTGGTAGTTCGACAGCACGGCAGCCGCCTGTTCACGGTTCTCGAGGACGTGCTCGACCACCGGATCGAACTCGCCGGATTCGTACAGCTCGGTCGTCGAAACGAGGTCGATTGGCACCTCGAGGGCGTCGGCGCTCCGCTGGATAATCGTCGAGAAGTGCTCGCCATAGGAGTCACAACAGCCAAAGGGGTCCGGGATGTCGGTGTACGGCGATCCGAGGTTCCGTCCAAGTGCGCCCGCGTTGACCTCGCCCAGGTCGACCAGGTTCCCCTCGAGATCACAGAGCGTTCGCGGGAGTTTCCGCAGCGGGTCGCGGTCGTCGGCGGTGAACACCTGCCGCACCTCGTGACCGCGTTCGCGCAACACCGCGGCCACGTAGTAGCCGCGCATTATCTCGTTCATGTTCCCCAGGTGGGGCACCCCGGATGGGGAGATACCGCCTTTGATCACGACCGGTTCCTCGGGGTCTCGAGCTTCGACGCGGTCGGCGACCTCGTCGGCCCAGAAGGCGTGATAGGCGTCGTCGGCCGTCTCCTCGGCCTCACGCTGGAGCGTGTAGGGACTGCTGGCGTCGTCTTCGGCGGTATCCTCAGTGCTCATTGGCATCGCTCGCCCAGTAGGTCGGTGCTTCGCCCGCCGATTCGGGGATGACGTCAGTGCCTTCGTGGTCGCCGTGTCTGACCGCTCGAGCGATGCGCTCGGGGTCGGTGCCGTCGAGCACGATAGTTCGCATCCCCGAGCGCTGGATGATCTTCGCTGCGAGCAAGTCGACCGGTGCAGACGCGCCAGCGTTCATCTCGAGGCCGGCGATCACGTCGACGAGTTCCGCCGCCGAGAGTTCGTCGTATTTGGTCGCCGACTCGTCTTCGTTGGGATCGGCAGAGTAGACGCCGGGAACGCTCGTCGCGTAAACGAGTAGATCAGCATCGACGTACTCGGCCAGGGCGGCCCCGACCGCGTCGGTCGTCTGGGCCGGGGCGACCCCGCCCATCACGCAGATGTCGCCCGACCGGAGCGCGTCGCCAGCCGTTTCGTAATCACGGGCTGGGGCGGTGACCACGTCCTCGCCGAGGGCGGCGATGAGCAACCGTGCGTTCAGACGGGTGACGTCGATACCGAGTTGATCGAGTTCGATCTCGTTTGCGCCCAGCTCTCGAGCAGCGCCGATGTATTCGCGGGCGACACCGCCACCCCCGACGACGGCACCGACTCGACAGCCCTCAGAGACGAGGTCTTCGACGATGGCCGCGTGGGCTTCGACCCGGGCTGCACCCGGTTCGGGAACCAGCACGCTGCCACCAATGGAGACGACCACTTTCATACTACCGCGGTGTAACCGGGAAATCGTCTTAAGGGTTGTTAACCCCGATTAGCGCTCGAGCCGCGAGTAAAGATCGGCTGCGACGATAGCTACAAAACGCCAGGCACCCACCTATTCGGTATGTACGTACTCGGCGTTACCGACAGCGGCGCAGGCGACGCCCCCCTCGAGCGAGCGGCAGATATGATCGTCGACCGACTCTCGCGTGCTGGTCGGGTCGGCGTCCTCCGGTACGACGCCACGATTGCCGACGGCACCGCCGACCTCAGGGCCTCCGGGTTGACCCCTGGTGGGGACGTCACCTACGCTCTCGGTGCCGACGGCGACTGGAGCGCTACGGGTACCGAGCGATCGATCGAAGACGTGCTCGAATCGCTCGCCCTGGAGTGTTCGTACGCGGTCGTCGTCGGGCACGAGTTGCCCTCCTATCCCTCGGTCGTCGTCGGAGACCGGCGGGACGACGACCTGTCGGACTCGGTGATCACAGCCGTCCAAAATCCGGGTGAACTGGACATCGAGGCGGTCGTGAGCGACCTCGAAGCCACCGAACCGTACGAAACGCTCGACTCACTCGTCGCCCAAATCAAGCGCTCTCCTGCGGCCGAGCGTGCGGGCGCGATCGCCACGTTCACCGGCCGCGTCCGGGCGAAAGACGACGAGGATGACCCGCGAACGAAGTACCTCGAATTCGAGAAATACGAGGGCGTCGCCGACGAGAGAATGGCCGCACTCGAGGCAGAACTCGAGGCCAGAGAAGGAGTTTACGGCGTACTGCTTTATCACCGAACTGGCATCGTTGCAGATGGTGATGACATCGTCCACGTCGTCGTCCTGGCCGGCCACCGGACCGAGGCGTTCCGGACGGTCGAAGACGGAATCAACCGACTCAAAGACGAGGTCCCCCTATTTAAAAAAGAGATCACGGTGGACGACGAATTCTGGGTGCACGAGTCGAGCGAGTGAGTAATATCCGCATGCAATAGCACGGAAATGCTATATTTTTCACGCCCCAGACTGACTAAAGATGTGAACAGTCACGAAACAAGGAGAGTCACAAATAATATTCTATTACAATTTTATAGGGTGTTTTAAAACTTCTAAGCGATTCTCAGGCGGTTTTGAAATGTTAAACCAGTTGTCGTGAAACGTCTATTACCCGGCAGTCAGCTGAAGTTACCTGAAACTGCTCGAAGTAACCTCCCTTTATAACATCATCCCACCGCTACGGACAGATGCCGATGAGCACGACAGCCCAACCCTCCACGGAAAGCAAAGAACTGCGCCTGAAGCAGTACCTGCGCGATCGCGCCGCAGAAGGTGAAATGTACTTCAAAGGGAAGTTCATCGCTGACGACGTCGGCCTCTCCCCGAAAGAGATCGGCGCCCTGATGGTCAAGCTCTCGGAGTCTGCGACGGACCTCGAGATCGAGAAGTGGTCGTACACGAGTGCGACCACGTGGCGCGTCGCCCCCGCCTGATCGTGTCATCGCCACGGTCGTCCTGAATTGGCTTCCCGGGCGTGTGTCCTCCACACCTGCACACGCTCTCGAATCACACGCACCGCTCACCGACCGTACACCCTACCTGTATCACACGCACCGCTCACCGACCACCCACCCGTCGCTTGCACCCTTCGAGTGACCCCATACGCTTCGAACGAGCGCACACTCCTCGAGGCGTCGGTTACTCGCTCGAGCACGGGAATCGATCGCCATGCCATGCCGATCACCGTGCGGACACACGTCCGCCTTTCTACCACAAAAATACCCGACCCCTGGAGTGACAAAATCGTGGGGTCGACGTCCGTAGCCGACACGCCCTTCAACGAGTTACACGCCCTCGATCAAACGCGATAGCTGTGCCGGGGGAACTGCCCCGCGAGCGGCGTGCTCGCCGTAGACGAACGTCGGGACACCCCGGACGCCGGCTTCCTGGGCCGCACGAAACTGCGCCTCGAGGTCCTCACGGAGCGACTCGTCCTCGATCGCGGCACGGATTTCGGCCTCGGGGACCTCGAGGTCAGTCGCGAGGTCGACGAGTACGTCCGGATCGCCGATATCGCGACCCGCCTCCCAGAGCGCCTCGAACACGGCCTCGTCGAATGCTAGCCACGTTTCGTACGGGTAGTGTTCCTCGATGAAGTACGAGACGACCTGCGCGGACAACGAGTCGACCTCGGTCGCGAGTGGCTGGTGCATCTCGACATCGTACTGCTCTGACAGCCGTTCGACGTTCGCCTTTGCCTGTGCATAGTAGTCGTCGTCTTTCCCATCGTCGACCGAGCTGTCGATGCTCCCGTCGGGGTTTCGCTTGCCCGCCCGCAAATCGAAGGGGTGCCACTCGATCTCGAGAGCCTCGTCCCGCGTCTCCAGATAGCGCTCGAGCGATTCGCGCCCGAGATAACAGAACGGACACACGTAATCCGAATACACCGTCACGGTTGCTGGCGACGAGTCGGTCATATCGGGTACTTAGTCGATCCACGCGTAAAAAGAGGGTGCGGCCGTGTTCGCTCGAGACACACAGGCCTGCGCGGTGTTCGCCTATCTGGTCGCACACGGCACAATCGTCCGCTCGTCTCGCCCGAGTCGACACATCCGCGGGCCGGCGCGGCGTTTATACCGACGGAGCCCAAACCCGAGAGCGAGCAATGGAGACGGTCGAGTCGGTCGATGGGCCGCCACTCGAGACGATCGAGTCGGTCTTTTCGGTCTACGAAATCGCCACCGATGGCGAGGAGATCCATTATTACGGAACGCCGTTGCAGGCCCCCGAGCCGATGATGCGAGAGCTCTGGGGCGTCTTTCGGGAACACGGCTACGACGTTCAGTTGACGGTTCGCCACGGCGAGTACGTCCTTGTGGCTGAACCCCTGTCACTCGGCGTCGATAGCATTCCCTGGACGAACGTTCTGCTGTTCGTCGCCACCGTCTTCTCGACCCTGTTCGCGGGTGCAATGTGGTACGGTATCGACCCGATCGGGGAGCCGACCCAGGTCTGGCGTGCCTGGCCCTTTACCGTCGCTATACTGGGCGTCCTCGGCGTCCACGAGATGGGGCACTACGTACTGAGTCGGTATCACCGCGTGAACGCCTCGCTGCCGTATTTCCTTCCCGTCCCGACGCTCATCGGGACGATGGGCGCGGTGATCAAAATGAAAGGGCAGATGCCCGACAGAAAGGCCCTGTTCGACATCGGCGTCGCCGGCCCGCTCGCCGGCCTCGTCGCCACCGTCGTCGTCACCGTCGTCGGCCTCTACTTGCCGCCGGTTACTGTCCCCGAAGGGGCTGCCGACCCCGGCGCCACCCAGATTCGGCTGGGCTTTCCGCCCCTCCTCGAGTTGATCGCGGCCGGTATCGACCAGCCGCTGTATACCGATGATCCCCGACAGAACGTAAACCCGGTCGTCATCGGCGGCTGGGTCGGCATGTTCGTCACGTTCTTGAACCTGATCCCAGTGGGACAGCTCGACGGCGGACACATCCTTCGCGCGATGGCCGGCGACCTGCAGGAAACGATTGCGGCACTGGTCCCCGGCGTCCTGTTTGCCCTCGCAGGCTACCTCTACTATATCGGCGGCTATAACGGGAACACGGTGTTCATCTGGGTGTTCTGGGGGCTCTTTGCGGGGTTGCTCGCCGCCGTCGGCCCTGCCGTCCCGGTCAACGACCAGCGACTCGACCGAAAACGGTTCGCCCTCGGTATCTTCACCTTCGGCTGTGGCGTGCTCTGTTTCATGCCGACGCCCATCGTGATCGTCAACTGAACGCGACTCGTGGAGGGCACTGAACGCGGTTAGTGGACAGGCACTCGAGCGATTCGACAGGAGGGGATACTATTCGAGCGGAAAGCACAATTATTCGCCGTGTGTGTACCCCTGATCCGGAAGCTCCTCGCCATCGAGTGTAATGCCCGCATCCGCCTCGAGCACCCGGCCAACGATCGATAGCGAGCATTCGAGTGACGCACGGACTCGCGAAACGGCGTTTTCGGGCATGGTACAGACGAGTTCGAAGTCCTCTCCGAAAGTAACCGCTCGCTCGAGGACGGCGTTCCCAAATGTTTCGTCGTCTATCGCAGGAGCTGTCTCCATCACAGCCTCGAGCGCCGGATCGACCGGAATCGGCTCGCGATCAATGGCGAAGCCACACGCCGACGCGGCCGCCAGTTGGTGGAGCGACCGAGCGAGTCCATCACTCGAGTCCATCATCGCCGTCGCTTCGGGGGCGAGTCGACGGCCAGCCCGAACCCGTGGCTCGAACCGAAAGAGGTGGTTTGCTCGCTCGAGGTCGCCCGTTTCGAATCGCTCGAGAGCGGCCGCACTCCGCCCGAGCGTGCCAGTGACGCAGACGACGTCTCCCGGTTGCGCTCCCGAGCGAAACACCGGGTCGCTCGTCTCCCCGACGGCCGTCGTGGCGACAGTGAACTCCTCGTGGGTGTCGAGGTCGCCACCGACGTATTCCCCGCCGACGGCCGTACAGACGTCTCGAGCGCCCCGGACGTAGGCCTCGAGTTCGTCGGCGTCGAACGTCGGGGCTGCGTAGGCGGCGACAGCCGCTTTCGCGCGTGCGCCCATCGCGGCGACGTCCGAGAGGGAAGCCCCGACCGAGCGCCAGCCTGCCGTATAGCGCGTCGTGCCTGCCGGGAAATCCGTCTTCTCGTGCAGCATATCCGTCGTCATCACCAGATCATCGACCACGGCGGCGTCGTCACCCACCGGCTCGAGACGGTCCTCGAGCAACGCGAGGGCAGCCCGTTCGTCCATAGGAAGCGTTTCGTGTCCCAAACGAAAAACGAACCGGGTCGTGCTGGCCCGCCCAAACGGGCCCGAACCCGACCACGCAGAGCCATGAGAATGAATCACATCAAAGCGGGCGGCTGGACAACGATGTGCTTAAATGGCGCGAGAGGGAACGAAACCCCAATGGCTACAATGTACGATGTTCCGGCGGACGCGCTCATCGAAGCGCTCGCCGAGGACCTCGCTGATGACCTCGAGGAGCCCGAATGGGCCCCGTACGTCAAGAACGGTGCCAACCGAGAACTGCCCCCGGAACAGGAGAACTTCTGGTCGGTTCGTGCGGCCAGTCTCTTGCGGAAAGTCGCCGACGACGGCCCCGTCGGTATCGAGCGACTCGCCACCGAGTACGGCGGCGCAAAACGCGGCTCGAACCGATATCAGGTCGCCCCGGCCAAACGCGCCGACGGCTCCCGAAACGTCATCCGAACGATTCTCCAGCAACTCGAGGAACTCGACCTCGTCGAAACCGCAGACGGTGAAGGCCGACGCATCACCGCCGAGGGCCGCAGCCTGCTCGACGATACTGCTGGCGACGTCCTCGCCGACCTCGACCGCCCGGAACTCGAGCGCTACGCGTAATCCGGTTCGTCATCCAACGCGTTCGTTTTATCCAACCACTCTTGAGCAGTGCATCCGTCTCCGTAATCATTTTCTCCGTCGGCGGATAACACACGTGTATGAACGGTGGACGATCAGATGACGACCTCGAGGAACTGCGCCGTAAGAAACTCGAGCAGCTTCAGGAGCAGGCCGAAAGCGGTGGCGGTGGCCAGGGACAGGCAAACGCAGAGGCCCAAGAGGCCGCCCAGCAGCAGGCCGAAGCCAAGCGCCAGGCGGTGTTGCGCCAGTATCTGACCGACGACGCCCGCAAGCGGCTCAACACGGTTAAGATGAGCAAACAGCAGTTTGGCGAACAGGTCGAACAGCAGATCGTCGCGCTGGCCCAGAGTGGACGCATTCAGGGCAAGATCGACGATCAGAAGATGCAACAGCTGTTAAAGGAACTCAAACCCGAGAAAAAGAGCTTTGACATCCAGCGACGGTGAGTCGGCATCGATGTCAGGCCCTCTGCGTCTTGGCTTGCTGTATAGCGGCGGCAAAGACTCGACGTTAGCTGCCATGTTGCTCGACGAGTTTTACGACGTCACCGTCATGACGGCCACGTTCGAGATTACCGACGACTGGAAGTACGCGAGGGAGACGGCTCAATCCATGGGATTCGGGTTCGAGCGCCTCGAGCTCGACCGACAGGTTGCCGAAGACGCCGTCGACACCATCCGCAACGATGGCTTTCCCCGCAACGGGATTCAACGGGTCCACCAGCACGCCCTCGAACGTCTGGCTGAATCAGGATTCGACGCCATCGCCGACGGCACGCGACGTGACGACCGAGTCCCCACGGTGTCGCGCGCACAGGCCCAGAGCCTCGAGGACCGACACGACGTCGATTACATCGCCCCGTTGTCCGGGTTCGGTCGGCGAGCAGTCGACCGACTGGTCGAGTCGACACTCGACGTGACTGTCGGCCCAAGCGAGGAAATCACGCGGGCGGATTACGAAGCTGAACTGCGGGCCCTCCTCGCCGAAGCCGACGGTCGGGAATCGATCGGGTCGCTCTTTCCGGCCCACGAACAGACGTACGTGACGGGATTCAACGACAGGTAGTCCCGCAGAACGGCTACGAACGTTGCCGAGACTATTTTCGCACTCGAGCACTACATCGGAACAGAGACGACCATCGCTCGAGATACCTCGAGGACGGCTGGAGCAAACTCGAGAATCGTTTCGAGGCCGTCGAGTGCCGTCGACGTGATGGCGTCGACGTCATCTTCATCCCCGTACTGGAGCACGAGATAGAGCATACCGAACTGGAAGACGTTGAATCCAGCGTGGGCGATCGTTGGGACAAACAGATTATCGGTGATGGCGTACAGATAGCCGAAGATTATCGAGCCACCGAAGACGACGACGAGCGAGAACGCGATAGCGGTCGTCGGCTCGAGAGATCCATCAGCGGCAAGCGCATACGCCGGGAGATGCACGACGGCGAAAATAACACTCGTGATAACGACTGCCTGGGTTTTCGAGAAGGCCGCGTAGAGTCGCGTCTGGATCACGCCACGGAACAGGAACTCCTCGGCAGGTGCGTTGAACAAAAAGACGATAGCGATCATGATGAGCACCATCGTGGGGTCGGTGCCGATGAAGTTCAGCACCGAACTTTCCGAGGACGGGATTTCTAGCACGATCGACACGGCGTTCATCGCAAACAGGAACACCAGACTGATACCGACTCCAACGATGGCGATGCCGATCCCACGGGCAGAGGGGATCTTGAGGTTGACGAACGACCAGTCACGTTCGGTCCACCAGAGATAGACCGCTCCGGCGACGAAAAAGCCGAGGAAATTCAGGGTGAAAAACACCGTCCGAAGCGCTCGAGAGGTCTCAGTTGGTGCATCCATCAGGTTCGGATCGACGAGAAACGTTGGAAGGGTAAGAAGTTCTGCAGTAAAGACGCCGGCAATCGTCAACCCGATTGCGACGAATACCGACCGAATCGGCGTGCCAGAACGTTCGGCTGTGTCCATGGTTCGATTTGGATATCAACGACCTTGGGCGTTCCTCTCTCGGTTGTCCTGTCAGCCTGTTCGCTCGAGCGACGGACTTCTGTCCCCTTCTGAATTGGATGGGGTCCCCTTTCGGGCCCACTCGTTTTCCCGAAGAGCGTTACGCGACGGTGGAAGACGAGCGTTACACAGATTCGAGGAGAAAGCCCACGACTTCAGTCGTGGGAGTAGTCACTCGGATGTTGAAGACGGTTCTTCGCCCAGACTTCGTTCGAACAGTTGCTCGAGCAGCCGCTGTTGGCCCAGTCGCAAGTGTCGGTTGATCGTCGGCTGGCTCACCTCGAGCATTGCGGCAACGTCCTCGCCGGTGCTCTCGCGTGGCCAGTCGAAAAAGCCCGCAAAGTAGGCAGTTCGAAGCACCTCGAGTTGACGGTCGGTCAGTTCGTCGAAGAGATCGGTGACGAGTTGTTGTCTGGTGTGCATCGACCGGTCGACGTGTTCACGGCCCTCGAGGTTGACGCTATCGTAGGCGTCGCCGAGCATCTCGATGAACTCTCGAACGTCGGTCGTCGTCGGCACGTCGACGACGACCCGAATCTGTGTCCCGTCGGCGATAACCGACTGCGGGCTAGCACCGTGGCGAACCAGCTTCGCGGGAAGGACGCTCCCGGAAACGGTTATTTCGAAGACACACTCGGTGGCTTCGGCCGTAATCTCCCGATAGCCGGTAACGGTGACAAGCGCCTCGAGCGCGTCCCTGACCTCGTCCGCTTCGGCACCGCTCGTACGGACGAATAGCTGGGTTTCGTCGGTATCGTACGCACCGAGCCCTTCGTAGGTGACGGAACAGCCAGCCGTTCGTGCCAGCCTCGAGAGGAACTCGACTTCGTCCTCGAGGCGAAGCCGGAGTTCGATGTGCGCTTCGGCATACAGGGCAGAACGAGCCTCCACGGAGTTGATCGCATCCGCGATACCCGTGCCGAGTTCGGTGAAGACGGTTCGCTCGAGGTCGCCGAACGCGTTGGGTTCGTCCGTATACACCGCGAGGACCCCATAGGAATACTCGTCAATCTGCAGGGGGACGGCAAGACACGAGGAGAAATTGTGTGCGAGCGCCGCCTTTCTCCAAGGTTCGCGCTGTAATCCGTCGGCCACGTTTTCGGTAACCGTCGACTCGCCCGTGAGTGCCGTCGAGACGGCGGGGTCTGCCCCTGCAGGGGCATCATCGACAGTAAGCGAAATCGAGTCGAGGTACGACTGACCCGAACCTGCCCAGGTTCGTGGAACGACTTCCGTCTCCGCAACGTCTAGGGAACCGATCCAGGCGAACGAGACGTGCTGGCTTTCGCTGAGTCGGTCACACACGGTTTGCTCGATTTCCTCCTGCGTCGTCGTCCCGATGAGGGAGGTGTCAACGCGACGAATAATATCGTTGATCTGTATCTGCCGGCTGAGACGCTCGTTCTGTGCCTCGAGTTCGGCATCCCGGTTGCGCAGAGTGGCCTCGCTCTCGAGTCGGTCGAATGCGGCTTCCGTCGTTGCGACGAGCGTTTCGACCAGCCGGCGGTCTCCCTCGCCGATGGGGTTGCGGTTTGCGACGACGAAGACGCCGTGGCTGCCGACGGGAACCACCAGTCCAGCTTCGACGGCTGCATCGAACAACGGCGAGCGAGCGGTCATCTCGCTGCCATCGATGACGGTCTGGGTCCCCGACAGGAACGTCTCCCACAGAATCGACTCGCGCGTGCCAGGACCGATAGCCGTCTCACCATCACAACAGTCGTCGAATCCCGCCGTGGTGGCATAGGGTGCCAGCGTGTTCGTGTTCGGATCGAGTAAAAACATCGCAATCCCCGTCACATCGAGTACCTGTTCGGCCGTTTCGACGATGAGTTCGGCAGCGTCAGTCTCCCCCTCGATCTGAAGGAGGCCACGCGTCATTTCGTGTAACGACTGGAGTGCCAGTTCGCGTTCTTTGTGGTCGGTAATATCCTGTATCGACCCGCGGACTCTGGGCCGATCCCCGTCAGCGTCGACCATTTCGCCTATCGACCGAATCCAGCGTTGTTCACCGTCCGGCCGACGGATTCGTGCCTCGAGCTCGAACTCGCCGCCCGTTTCGATCGTCCGTTCGATCGTCCGTTCGACTGCTGGCCGGTCATCCGGATGAAACACCTCGAGACTCTCTTCGAACGACATCGAATCGACGCCCTCGAGGCCGAGAATTTCGGCGAATTTCTCGGTCCAGGAGCCCTCGTACGGCGGTCCGTCTTCAAGATCAATCACCCAGCCACCGAGGTCCGCGATTTCCTGGCTTTGTTCGAGCATCTCCCGCGTTCGCTCGAGGGTCTGTTCGCGCTCTTTCCGTTCCGTGATGTCCTGCATCGACCCCCTGAGATGGGTTATCTCGCCGTTTCTCTCGATCGGCTGGCCGATGGTTCGTACCCACCGGAGCTCACCCTCCTCGGTTCTGATCTGTGCCTCGAGTTCGTAGGGCTGTCCGTGTTCGATGGCGTTTTCGACCGCCTCGCGCACTCGCGGTCTGTCCTCAGGAACGTAATATCCGAGCCCCCGTTCGATATTCATCGATTCGTCCCGCGAGAGTCCGTACATCCGGTACATTTCCGCAGTGAGAACGCCGCCGTATGGTGGCTCATCGGTCAGATCGAGTTCCCAACCACCGACGTTCGATAGTCGCTGGGCGTGCTGGAGGAGATCGCTGGTTCGCTCGAGTTCGCGTTCGTTCTCGACGCGCTCAGTGATGTCGATAATGACGCCTTCGAGCGCCTCGAGGGTCCCATCTTCGGCGTAGATGCCACGCCCCTGTTCTTCGACCCAGCGTCGCTGCCCGTCGGCCGTCCGGATCGGGAACGAGACGGTAAACGGTTCGCCCCGCTCGAGTTTTTGTTGGACGGTCTCCCAGAGTTCGTCGTTATCACCATCGACGATATCTTCAGCCCACGTAATCTCACCGTCGACGAGTGCCTCGGGATCGTAGCCCGTCAGCTCCCGACAGCCATCGCTGACGAACTCCATCGGCCACTCGGGTTCGTTCTGACAGCGATACACCATCCCCGGAATGTTGTGCATCAACGTCGAGAGCTGCCGTTCTCGCTCGCGGAGTCGCTGCTCGTTTTCACGGCGATCACTGATATCTCGAGCGATGCCAGCGAGCAACGGTTCCCCGTCGGCTCCCGATACTCGTGAAACGACGTACTCGAAAGGGACTGATTCACCGTCTTTTCGGACAGATTCGGCTTCGTAGCGAACGCTCCCCTCCTCGAGACCCGCGATGAGAGCTGCCTCGGCTTTTTCGACATCATCCTCGAAAAAGTCGAACGCGTGCATCGAAGCGAGTTCCTCGTTCGAATACCCCATCGCCTCGACCATGCTTTGGTTCCAGTGTTTAAGCTCGCCAGCCGAGTCGATTACAAAGAACACGTCGTCAACGGCCTCAACGAGCATCCGAAGGTAATCGTCGTACGCCGCACCGGGTCGTGTCTGCCTCGCAACCGACTGTTCGATCGACTCGAGTCGCTCAGCAAGCGCCTCCAGATCGCCGTCGACTCGGTCTTCGGACGGTGAGGAGACGTCGACAGCGGATTCGATTCGTCCAATCGCCTCCTGTAACCGCTCGAAAGCGGAATCGCGACTCCCTTCACTGGCGAGACCGAGAATGCCAAAGCCGATGAGCGATAACAACAACGCAGCATCGCTCGCGACGGCCGTGTCGAGCGACGAAGCGAATCCGAACGCTGTAGAGAGTGTCACAATTCCAGCCTCACTACCCGCGACCAACGCGTTAGCTGCCGAATTCGAAACGTTGGCCTCGAATACTGTGAGCCCGGCCAGCAGCCAATCCTTACACATATAGTGTTAGAAATACAGCCGGGATACACATAAAACAGCCAGTCGAATAGGGTCGGTTCGCATAGGCAGATTCAATGCCACAAATGGACGCTGGGAGGGGAACCGAGTCAATGAGTATGCGCGTTATCGATGCGATTGCAGCCGAGTTAGATATCGATCCACTCGAACTCGACACTCCGCTGTTCGAAGTCATCAATCCTGAAGCGCTCGACAGGCTGTTCAGAGACGACGTTGATTGCACGGTATCGTTCGCATACGACGACTACGAAGTCACCGTTTCGAACGACGGAACCGTCACGGTCGACGGATCGACGTATCGACCGTAGAAGTGCCGATGCATAGCGTTCCCGGTCAACGATTATCCGTTCGCAGCGAGAGACAGTAGCGAGTCTAGGATGTCCAAAACACCGGCTGTGTACGAGACGGTTCTCGACGTACAACCACTCGAGATAGTCACCGTTAGTGGGCCTGCTGACACCGTCAGTGGTGAACTCGCCTCGAAAGACGAGTTCACCGTCACGATCACCGATGATACCTTCGGAACCGTAAGCGACGGTCGTACCGACAGACAACCGGAGGAAACCGCACCCAAACCCGATCTCGAGACCGAGTTACCGGCTGAACACGAGGACGCAGACTGTGTCGTGATTGTGACGCCCTCGATGCCCACAGCCGGGCTGGCCGTCTACGAATCCATCAGACGGGACGCCACGATCCCAGTCGTCACTTGCGTCGACGAGCCAACCGAAGCCGTCGCCGAGTCCGTCGCCACAGACCGGTGGCTCGAGTGGTTCCGAGTTCCCGAAGCCCGCACTCGCATTCCCGAGTCAGCCACGACACTGCTGGCTACACGAATCACCCGACTCGTCGAGCGATACCGGTGTCGAACGTACAACAAACGCCTGGTCGCAAGTTTCGACGACATCGACCGTGGCGTGGCGATTACCGACCCCACTGGAACGGTCCAGGTAGCGACCCCCGCCTACGCTCGCCAGTTCGGCGTCGACCTCGAGTCAGTGCTGGGTCGTCACTGGCACGACCAGTACGAACACGAAACGGTCCGCCACCTCGAGTCGACCGCCATCCCGGCGGCGACCGACGGCTGGCGGTGGAAAGGGACCTGTCAGGGGACGACTGTCAGCGATGACCCGGTGTCGGTCACGACGACGATTACCGCACACGAGGACGGTGCGCTCGTGTTCGTTGTCGATACCGACGAAACCGTGGCTGGGACGTACTCGAGCGGGGAGTAAGAATCGAAGACAGAACGGAGAGAAACGAGGGATCCGGTCGGATTGGAAGAAAAGCGGTCACCTAACCGCTCACCAGGAGATTCGCCCGCCAGTTATGTGCCGTGGTCCCACGAACCCATGTACTCGCGCTGGGTGTCGGTCAGGGCATCGAACTCGACGCCTTCGGCCTCGAGTTTGATTTCGGCGATTTCTTTGTCGAGTTCGTCCGGGACCTCGTGGACGCCGGGCCCGTATTCGTCGCCGTTTTCGACCATCTCCCGCACACAGGCAGCCTGCACGCCGAAGCTCTGGTCCATCACTTCGACCGGATGGCCGAGCGAGATGGGAGCCGCGAGGTTCACGAGGCGGCCTTCCGCGATCACGTTCAGCCGTCGCCCATCCTCCAGTTCGTAGGCCTCGACGCCGTCGCGCGCTTCGTAGGTGTCGACAGCGAGGTCGACCAGTGCCTCGAGGTCGATTTCGATATCGAAGTGGCCCGCGTTCGCGAGCAAGACGCCGTCTTTCATGCCCTCGAAGTGTTCTTCGACGATGACGTCCCGGTTGCCCGTCGTCGTGATGAACACGTCGCCGATTTCGGCGGCCTCGGCCATCGGCAACACGTCGTAGCCTTCCATGTGTGCCTCGAGTGCTCGGCGTGGCTCGACTTCGGTGACGATGACGTTCGCGTTCTGGCCCGATGCCTTGCGGGCGACACCCTTGCCACAGTAGCCAAAGCCGGCGACGACGACGTTCTTGCCCGCCCACGAGAGGTTCGTCGTCATGGCAATCGAGGCCAGTGAGGATTCGCCGGTGCCGTGGATGTTATCGAACAATCGTTTCATCGGCGTGTCGTTCACGGCGAAAACGGGATACTCGAGCGCGCCGTCGTCGTCCATCGCGCGCAGGCGGTGAACGCCCGTGGTGGTTTCTTCGGCCCCACCGACGATGCCGTCGATGAGTTCTGGGTAGTCCTCGTGGACCGCAGCGACGAGGTCCATCCCGTCGTCGACGGTAATCGTCGGCTCGAGGCCGAGCGTTGCGTGGATGGCGTCGTAGTATTCCTCGTCGTCGACGCCGCGTTTGGCGTAGCTCGTGATGCGTTCGTGGGTGTCGAGTGCTGCACTCACGTCATCGTGCGTCGACAGGGGGTTACAGCCGGTGACGGCGACTTCTGCACCCGCGTCAGCAAGCACCTCGACGAGAATCGCGGTTTTCGCTTCGACGTGCATCGCCATCGCGATTCGCTCGCCCTCGAGGACCTGATCGGCTTCGAACGAATCTCGAAGCGCGTTCATGATCGGCATGTGCTGGTCGGCCCAGTCCATCTTGCGTCGGCCCTCCGTGCGGGCCGACTCGAGGTCGTCGGCCGAAAGCTGTTCGCTGATCGGCGGATACTCGGTCATGCCTCGATAGAAGGCGAGGGCAGTCAAAACCCTACCGAAGACCGTGCGGACGTCGGTCGATGAGCGCTGCTGGACACGCCAGTTCAAAACAGAAGTGTCGGCAAGCGGCGAGCGCGTACGTGCCTCTGACAACACTGCGATGCTCGCCGGGTCGCCAACGAGCGTACCCAGACTCGAGGACGCGGCCCTCGAGTCAACTGGGTAGGCGGGTCACGTCAGCGAAAACGGAAGGTCCCGTCAGTCGGGAAGACGGTTGTGTGCTAACTGCTCGAGTGATCAGGCGTCAGCGTCTTCGTCGCTGTCGTCATCGTCGCTTTCCTCTTCGTCGCTGTCGTCATCGTCGCTTTCCTCTTCGTCGCTGTCGTCATCGTCGCCTTCCTCTTCATCGCTTTCCTCTTCTTCCTCAGTCTCGTCTCCGTCATCGCTTTCCTCGTCGTCACCGCCCGGACCGGCGTGGGCTGGTGGACCACGATCCTCATCGTCGTCTCCTTCGTCGCTATCCTCGTCGTCACCGCCTGGGCCAGCGTGGGCCGGTGGACCCTGCTCGCCGTCATCGGATGGGCCCGCGTGTGACGGTGGGCCCGCGTGGTCTGGCGCGTTACCGGGGTTGTTCTCTACCGCGAAATTCGCCACGGCGATACCAAGCGGTCCGTCAGTTTCGCCCTGGTTGTCCTGGACGAACTGCGAGATCAGCGCACCGAAGGAATCGGTTTCCTCTTCGTGGCCTTCCTCATCTTCTGCAGCCTCGAGCAGAACGGTTTCGGGCGGCGTTGCGTTGTCGTCGGTCACCGAAAGGGTCACGTTGACCGATTCTTCCGGCGTTTCAAGCGTCACCGATCCGTTCTCGTCGGTCGTGTAATTGCCCACGCCCGCATACGAGGCGTTTTCGTCGTCGACGCTCACCTCGAGGCTTGCGTTCTCGACTGCACTATCGTTCTGTTCGACCGTGACCACGATTTCGTCGTTCTGCTCGACATCGATCGTGAGTCCCGAGTCATCATGGTCTGTCGCCGCGGCAGCCGCACCGAGCGGTGCCAGCGCCGAGAGGATCATGGCCGCAGCCAACATCGCTGCGACGAGTGTGTGGCGTTTCATCTACACCTCCACCACTGGGCAGATGATGTATAAACCCCGTCAGCAGTTGGGAACGGTTGACGTTCGTTTTTACGTCCCCAAAACAGTTTATAGCGTTTATTGACTGTTCTCGTCGTTTATCAGTCATTGCTACTGAAACGTTCGGCGACCGATTTCGTTCGTGGCGCTGAACAGTTTTTGGCCCGCAAGTGTGCTCGAGGTGACAGGGAGCCAATCCGGTCCGCAACAACACCCACGACCGACGGGGGAAGTCGAAGCGGGTTTAGTTGACCGGCACGCAAAGGGAGGTAATGCAGCTGTCTGTGACCTTTCTGGGGACGAGTGGGGCGATTCCGACGACACAGCGGAATCCGAGCAGCCTGTTCGTCGCTCGAGAGGGCGAGCAACTCCTGTTCGACGCCGGCGAAGGGACTCAGCGCCAGATGATGCGCTACAGTACCGGCTTTTCCATCTCGAACATCTTCATCACGCACACACACGGCGACCACGTGCTCGGAATTCCCGGCTTGCTCCAGACGATGGACTTCAACGACCGCGAAGCGCCGCTGACGATTCACTGTCCACGCGGCACCCGACGGGACCTCCGGTCGCTGGTCACCCTGCTCGACAACCAACCAACCTTCCATGTCACCATCAAGGAGCTCGGTGATGGCGACGTCGCCTACCGCGCCGATGCGTACGAGGTACGAGCGTTCGAGACCGACCACGACACCCGCTCGGTCGGCTATGCGCTGGTCGAGGACGACCGCAAGGGTCGGTTCGACCGCGAGCGTGCCGAGGAACTCGGCGTCCCCGTCGGCCCCGCGTTCTCGAAACTCCACGCGGGCGAAGCCGTCGAACTCGAGGATGGGACGACCGTCGAACCCGAAGCAGTCGTGGGCGATCCCCGTCCCGGCCGCTCGGTCGTCTACACCGGCGATACACGGCCGAGCGAGCGAACGCTCGAGGTCGTCGACGAACCCGACCTGCTGATTCACGACGCCACCTTCGCCGACGACCGGGTCGACCGCGCCGCCGACACCGCCCACTCGACGGCCAGACAGGCCGGGTCGATAGCGAGCAAAATGGGGGCAAAACGGCTCGCACTGGTACACCTCTCCTCGCGCTACGCCGGGCAATCAGGTGGCCACCTCGAGCAAGCCCGCGAGGCGTTTTCCGGCGATGACGAAGCCGTTTTCGTGCCGAGCGACGGGGACAGCCTCGAGTTGCCACTGGTCGAGGAGTGACCGACCGAAAAGGGGTTTGCTCACACGGGTCGTTGTACCGTTTTATCGGTGATCGACGTCCTCGTTCGAGCGATCACCAGTAACGAATCACAACAGACCGTATCAGTCGTCTGCTGGGGCAACGCCGCTTTCAGTGCTCACACCTGCCGACGAATCGAGCGTCACTGGCGCAAGGTTACGAGTGGACCAGACGCCACCAACGGCCGTAATTGCTGCACCGATACCGGCGACGATGGCGTTCAAGATCAGTCCACCGAAATCGAGGGAAACATCGTCGATCGGAATCGTTCCCAGGATTGCCGCGAGCAGCCAGAACACGAGTGTTCCGACGAGTACGCTCAACCCCGCCGCAAGGAACGTCGTTGTGTCGTCTTCGTGCAGTTTCCATCCGAGGAACGCACCCACGAACACGGCTGCGGTGATTGCAATGTACGGTGTCGACATCACCGGGAACGAGACCGCTGCTGCGAGCCCACCGAATCCATCGCTTTCGATGATCCCCTCGTCGATGACATCCGCGAGAATGCCGAACACACCATACCCGATTCCGACGAACGCGAACAGGGCGGTAACGTACTTGATCCAGTCGACGACGATCGGTTGCTGTGCCAGATCGACGACCGAATCGCTGTCATCCTCGGCAACCGGTGTGGCTGGTTCCGGGTCCTGGTCAGGAGCGGACTTCGATTCAACTGGTTCGTCTGCGTTGGTATCTTCTGCCATACCCCCTATCCTCATGACTCCGTATTAATAATACTGGATTACCTGTCAGTCAAGAATCGTGGTAATTGACTGGTGTTGAGTTGTCGAAAGAACCACGTGCATGCCCAAGACGATCGATTTTCGCTACGACTCGAGTGTCGTATACGTTTCGTATCACCAGGAAGACACAGAGAACGGGCATCTCTCTTCGCGCTCACGACCAAGCGATTTCGAGACGGTGACACCGCTCGAGCCGGGTGAAATCCCGCCGTGGATTTATATTCGGATATCCCTTATGCTCTCGCGTGAGTACGCGAACGAGTGCGCTCGATGCGGTCGTTTTCGGGGTCGACATCCAGTCCGGTGACATCCGTGGCGATGCTCCCTCTTATGCCCTGGTCGTTTACGACGGTGACGACGAGAACCTCGAGCGAGACGTTGTCTCCCATCGAAAACTCCGGCGGCTGATCGCCGACGTCGAACCGGCGATCATCGCGACGGACAACATGTACGAACTGGCCGCGGACAAAGACCAGTTGATCCACTTTCTGGGCTCGCTTCCGTCGAACACCAGACTCGTGCAGGTGACCGGCGACGAACAGCCCGAAACGCTCTCTCGAGTCGCCAAACGCCACGGCATCCCCTACGGCAAAGAGCCGATGCAAGAAGCCGAAGCCGCCGCCAGACTCGCCGCCCACAACGTCGGCTACGAGGTCTCTGCGTTCACCGACACCACCGAACTCAAAGTCTCGCGCGGCCGCTCGACCGGGAAAGGCGGCTGGAGCGCCGACCGCTACACGCGACGCATCCACGGCTCGGTCAAACGACGCGCTCGAGAGGTCGAATCCACGCTGGACGAGGCCGGCCTCGAGTACGAACGGGAGGTTCGAGAAGCCTATGGCGGCTTTGCCAATGCCGTCTTTACCATCGAGGCGCGACCTGCTGACATCCCCATCTCGCGCTCGCGGTCGGGTGACGTCCGCGTCGAGATCGAACGCGAGCGCCGCGACGGTATCGAGTTCCGCCCGCTGGCTAAACGGCGCGATCACGTCGTCGTGGGTATCGACCCGGGGACGACCACCGCCGTCGCTATCGTCAGCCTCGAGGGCGACGTCCTCGACGTCTGGAGTTCTCGGATGTCAACGACTGCTGACGTGATCGAGTGGATCGTCGAGCGCGGCCGCCCGATCATCGTCGCCGCCGACGTGACGCCGATGCCCGAAACCGTCGAAAAGTTCCGCCGGAGTTTCGACGCCGCCGGCTGGACGCCCGAGCGCGATCTGCCAATCGATGAGAAACAACATCGGACGAACGACCATCCATACGAGAACGACCACCAGCGGGACGCGCTGGCGGCAGCGCTGTACGCCGTCGACGATCACGCCGACCAGTTCGAACGAATCGCTCGAAAGCTACCTGCCGGTATCGACCGTGGTGAGGTCACTGCACGAGTCGTCACCGGCGGCGAAACCGTCGAAACCGTCCTCGAGGACCTGACCGAGGACGACGAACCGGACGAGGAAGAAACCGAACACGAGCCACGTGAACTGACACCCGAAGAACAACGGATTCGAGACCTCGAGCGACAGGTTGAACGCCTCGAGGGCCACGTCGACACTCTCGAAGGCCGAATCGACGACCGCGACGAGGAGATCGAAGACCTCGAAGCCGAACTCGCCGTGACCCGCCGCGAGGAGCGGCGGAAAGTGCGTAAAGACCGAGAGGTCAGCCGCCTGGAGCGCAAAGTCGAGCGCCTCGAGAACGAACGCGACGACGCCCGGGACACGGTCGATGACCTCGAGGAGAAAGTCGAGCGGATGAAAGCCCTCTGGAAGCTCGATCACTCGAACTTCGCCGACGTTTCGGAAAAGAAGGCGGGCCTCGTCCCCGTCAAAGTCGTCGACCAGTTCACCAGGGGGGCGATTCAGGAGGCCGACGAAGCCTATGGCATCGCGACCGACGACGTCGTCTACGTGCGCGACGCCAGCGGGGCCGGACGCTCGACGGCCGAACTCCTCGCGAGTTTTGAGCCACGGGTGGTCCTCAAAGACGGCGGGCTGTCGGATATCGCCAGGTCGATCCTGTTCGACCGGGACATCCCGGTCGGCCCCGCCGAAGACGTAGCGATGCAGGAAGTCGACGAGTTAGCCGTCGCTCGAGAGGCCGACGTCGAGGCGGTGATCGACGACTGGCGCGAACGCGCCCAGGATCGAGAACGTGATCAGAAAGCCCAGATGGTCGACCGCCTCATCAGCGAACATCGGGCTGGAGATAACGAGGCGTAGTTCGACACTCGAGGCAGTCCTCAATCCGGTCAGGATACTCGAGGCAGTCGTCCGGGCGATTTCGTCATCACCAGGCCGAGTACAGTCCCTTCAGATGTTGGACGACATAGTTCGAGCGCTCACATCATCCCCCACGAGGAGAGCATTCCCGAGATAATCGATTTGACGACCAGTGCCGCACCTGCGAGCAACAGTGCGAGACCGGCAGCGATAAGCACGTTCTGGGACGCGATCAGCGCGATACCAGCACCGACGAGCAGAACACCGAGAATACCGAGGGGGCTGAGATTGGGTCGCATAATCTGACAGTCTCGCCGAGAGGGTTAAGGGTGTTTCGTCGTCGGGCGACACTCGAAGGCCCCCCGAGTCCAAATCGGCAGCCGGAGCAAAACCAGCAATAAAAGTTTAACCCGTCCGAGAGCCAACGCCGAGATATGAGCGACGACGAGGGTGGTCGGAAGAACCTTCGAATGCCCGACGATGACGAGGTCTTCGCGACCGTCACGAACATGCTCGGTGCAAACCGGGTCACGGTCAGATGTGCCGATGGCGAGGAACGAACCGCTCGTATTCCCGGGAAAATGCAAAAGCGAATCTGGATCCGCGAGGACGATGTCGTCCTCGTCGAGCCCTGGGACTGGCAAGACGAGAAGGCCGACATCACCTGGCGTTACGAGAAGGCAGAAGCCGACCAACTCCGTCGAGAAGGCCACATTCAGTAGCCGTCGAGGCGTTTTTGGCTATCGACAGTTTAGACTGCCTCGAGCTTTGCTATTTTCACAATAGTCTTTTACATCAGAGGCAATAGTATAAGATGGTGTTATCGAAGTTATTTGCTACTGAAGACATAGTAATATCGGTATCTCTGGAAAACAGAGAAACGCTCCGGACCCGAGAAACCACCGTGGTGAATCGCAGTCGGGTGAGCCGCCGACTCGCCGATCAGTTCCCGTCGTGGACGCCAACGAGGTCGAAGGGCGTGCCGTTGTCGGCACTTGAGGCCTGTTCGTACACGACGTGGGCGGCGGCGACGTCCTGAATCGCGAGCCCGGTCGAATCGAAGACGGAGACGCCGGTATCGGCGTCTCGGCCGGATTTGTCGCCAACGACGATCTGTCCGATTTCGCCGTAGATGTCGTCGTCCGTGAGCACCCCGTCGTTGTACGGGACATTGATCTCGCCCGAGTGGGTACACTGTTTGTGGTCGTCGATGACGATGCGGGCCGCTTGCAGCAGGTCGTCGGTCAGTTCGTGTTTGCCCTCGGCGTCGGCACCCATCGCGTTGATGTGGGTGCGCTCGCCGACGTCCTCGAGGCCCACGATGGGGTCGGTCACTGGCGTCACCGTCGAGAGGACGTCACAGTGACCGGCCTCGCTGATCGAGCCAGACCGAACGTCGAAGTCGTCGCCGTAGACATCGATAAAACGCTTGATGCGCTCGTCGTCGAGGTCGCTGACGACGACCTCCTCGATGGGACGAACGGCCGCGATGGCGTCGAGTTGGGTGTACGACTGGACGCCTGCCCCGACGATACCCAGACTGGTGGCGTCCTCGACGGCCAGATAGTCGGTGGCGACAGCCGCAGCCGCTCCCGTTCGTTTCATCGTGAGTTCGGTGCCATCCATGATAGCCAGCGGGAACGCTGTCTGTGGGTCGGAATAAATCATCGTCCCCATCACAGTCGGCAGATCGTACTCGTTGGGATTGTCAGGGTGGACGTTGACCCATTTTAAGCCGGCAGCGTCCCACTCGCCGGCGTCCATGTACGCCGGCATCGAGCGGAAATCGCCGTTGTACTGTGGCAAGTCGATGTAAGATTTGGCCGGCATCTGGGCATTTCCGTACTCGTAGGCGGCAAAAGCGTCCTCGACGGCCCAGATGACGTCCTCCATCAGGGCGTTCTCGTCGACATCTTCGCTATCCAATAGGAGCGTTTGCATAGGCGCGAATTTTGCGGGGCCGTACTTAGTTCATACTGAACGCCCGTGCGGGTGGTACGCTCACCCACCACCACTCGAGCGAAGCCGCCAAATCGACTATCTGGCTCGCCATCGAATCCGCGTCAGCGGATGCAGGGGATTCGAGCCGTGGACATCGTACGTGACATCCGTTACCTCGAGCGACGGTGCCGCCTGCAATTGCTCGAGGGCGTCGTCGTTATAGCCGCGAATGTGGAGTACCGACGTCGGAGCAAGCCGAGTGTCGTCTCGGAATGTGGGCCGACCTGCTCGAGGTAGACCGTACCGAGGTTCCAGACTGGAGAAGCGTCTCCGGAATCGATCTGTACGACACCTCATCTCCAATAAAAATTTGATTGGTATGCAATCGGGGTGCGGCGAGCGTGAGTGGATGTGTCCTATCTCACATCGCGCCGCCCATTCCGCCCATTCCGCCCATTCCGCCCATGCCACCCATACCGCCGCCTGGTGGCATTTCCTCGTCGTCGCCGTCGTCGCTGCCGCCGCCTTTGAGTTCGCCAGCTGCGATCACGTCGTCGATGCGGAGCAGCATAACGGCGGCCTCGGTGGCCGACTCGATAGCCTGGCCTTTGACGCGGCGTGGCTCGTAGACGCCTTCCTCGCCCATGTCGATGGTTGCTCCGGTGTAGGCGTCCAGTCCGGCTGCGACGTCGCCCCCGTCGTGGGCGCTACGGAGTTCGACGAGCGAGTCGATGGGGTCGAGTCCAGCGTTCTCGGCGAGAGTGCGTGGGATGACCTCGAGGGCGTCCGCGAAGGCCTCGATGGCGAGCTGTTCGCGGCCTCCAACGGAGTCGGCGTAGTCACGCAGGGCCAGCGAGAGTTCGACTTCGGGTGCGCCGCCGCCGGCGACGACCTGTCCGTCTTTGATGGTCGTGCGAACGACACCCAGCGAGTCCTCGATGGCGCGATCGACCTCGTCGATGACGTGCTCGGTGCCACCGCGGAGGATGAGGGTGACGGCTTTGGCGTCTTCGACGTCCTCGACGAAGATGCGCTGGTCGCCAGCGATGTCCTTCTGGGCAACGCTGCCAGCGAAGCCAAGGTGGTCCTCGGTGAGGTCGTCGACGGTGTTGACCGCACGGGCACCCGTCGAGCGAGCCAGTCGGCTCATATCGCTGGATTTGACGCGGCGGACGGCGATGATACCTTCCTCCGCGAGGTAGTGCTGGGCCATGTCGTCGATGCCGCCATCGACGAAGACCACGTCAGCACCTGCGGCGGCGAGCTTGTCGACCATCTCCTTCAGCTGGGCTTCCTCCTGCTCGAGGAACTGCTGGAGCTGGTCCGGGTCGGTGACGTTGACTTCGGCATCGATCTCGGTCTCTTTGATCTCGAGTGCGCCGTCGATAAGCGCGATGTTGGCGTCCTCGGAGAAGTACGGCATGTTGTCGTTGACGCGCTCTTTGTCGACGATGACCCCTTCAACGAGTTCGGAGTTGTCGATGGAGCCACCGACGACCTTCTCGACTTTGACGTTGTCCGTGTCGATGCCGTCCTCGTCGGCGACCGTCTGGACGGCCTGAACGACCAGCGAGGAGAGCAGATCTTTCGCGTTCTCTGCACCTTTGCCGGTCATCGCCGTGGCAGCGATCTGCTGGAGGACTTCGTCGTCACTCGCGTCGACGTCGATGGCGATCTCGTCGAGGACCTCGTTAGCTTTGGTCGACGCCTGTCGGTATCCCTGTGCGAGGGTGGTCGCGTGGATGTCCTGCTCGAGGAGTTCCTCGGCGCGTTTGAGCAGTTCACCGGCGACGACGACGGCGGTCGTGGTGCCGTCGCCGACCTCCTCTTCCTGGGTTTCGGAGACTTCGACGATCATGTTTGCGGCTGGGTGATCGATCTCCATCTCCGTCAGAAGAGTCACACCGTCGTTCGTGACGACGACGTTACCTGTGGAGTCGACGAGCATCTTGTCCATGCCTTTCGGTCCGAGCGTCGTACGGACCGCTTCGGCGACGGCCTTTCCGGCCGAGATGTTCATCGACTGTGCGTCCTTTCCGGACGTTCGCTGACTGTCGTCGGAAAGTACAATAAGCGGCTGGTTGCCCATCTGTTGTGCCATAGTCATGGATTGATTGTTTGCTATTCTATATAAACGTTTTGCTCTAGCGCATGTGAACGGAGAACACACCGCCCGAGGGTGGCGATTCGCTCATCACCGACTCGAGAGTATATATGCAAAAGTGACGAGGAAACGATAGTCGCTCGAAAGCGAGTTCCGCGAGGGACGGACGAGTAAAGGAGTTCTATAGTAGTCATTGAAACGATTTACACACCTATCGCGACGCCGTCTTGCGATGGGGTGTGCAATGACTTTCAACGACTACTATATTAATCGCCGGCCGACTCGACCCACTCGGGAACCTCGAGATCGATCGGCTCACCGACGCGCTCGAGCGTCGACGTGATCGTGACCGTTACTCGCTCGCCGTCGATCATCCTCGTTCCCTCGAGGTGGAACGCCTGCACGTATCCCTCCTCGGCGATAAGGATCCAGAACGTCGTCTCCTGGTAGGAGAGCAAGCTCCCCGACCCTGTCAGTAGATACTGCGTCGACCCATCGGTCGTAACGGTTGTCACGTCTTCGACGGCCGGGAACAGCGTGTTCGGATTGACAGGGAGTTGCGTTCCCGTTTCTGTAAGTACCCGGTCGGTATGAACGGTCGATTCGTTAGACCTGATTTCTCGAACGGCGGTCACCTCGTCGATTCGCCACTGTTCTCGCGTCCGGTTGTCCATCCGGGTCGTTTCGTTCCAGTCCGATTCGTTGTGTCGAGCGGGAGTTTCGACCCGCTGAACGATTCGCTCGGTGCCATCACTGGCGACAGTCACTCGCACGGTCTCGTTGTAAAGCACGCTCCCGTTCGAATCGACATAGGTCGTCTCTCGAGTCAGTTCGTAGGCCGATCCACCGACGTATTCCACATGGGCGAACCACAGCGCCGTCCAGTCGGTTACCCCTTCTGTGGTCAATCCAGGCACGTCCGTTTCGACCGACTGCTCAGGCTCGATAGTGGCCTCGACGCCGTAGTTCTCCCGCTCGACACCGTCGCCAAACGCACCACTACAGCCCGCGAGCACGACAAGTAGAACGACAGCACAGAAACGGATCCCGGTCGACCCCTCCATCCTGTCAAGGTAACGGCTTCAATGAGATAAAACCTCCCGCCAGAGCGAGCAGCTATAGTAACCATCGAAAGTCAGCACACACCATTTCGTAGACGGCGTCGCGATATAGTAGCTAGTGAAAGTCATTGCACACCCTATCGCATGATTGTGTCGCAATAGGTATGTAAATCAGTTCACTGGCTACTATAACCAAACCGCAGTCAGATGACTCGAGGCGACCCGGTAGCCCTCGAGTGTCACGACAGTTCCAAGAAGAACTATCAGGCGTCTTCGCCGGCCGTTCCTCCAGGGTAACGGTGATACTGCATTCCCTGGTGTTTCATCTCGTTGTGTCGTTCCTCGAGGAACGAGTAGACCGCCCCGTGTGGGGCACCGTCGAGTAACATCTCGGCGGCCGTCCGGGCCGCATCGACTTCAGGTGGCGTACCGATGATACCGAGCGTCGACCCGTAGATGACGACCGACGCGCCGGACAGTTCCTCCATGAGTTCTCGAGTGCGTCCGTTCTCGCCGATGAGTCGGCCCTTCTGTCGCTGGAGGTCGTTTTTGTTGCGAGAAGCGGCATCGATGTCGACCAGATCGAACAGCATCATATCGTTGGCGAGCAGTCGAAGTGCGTCCTCGGGGGCGAATCCGCGACCGATCGCACGGACGATTTCTGGGCCTTTGAGGCCACGAACTGGATCGCCGACGGTTTCGATCGCGACCGAACCGTTCTCGGAATCGATATCGAGTCGCACCTCGGCTTCGGCTTCGATCCGACGCATGGTCTCACCACCTTCGCCGATAAGAACGCCAATTCGATCCTGCGGAATCTTCACGTGTTGCATACGCCGGTCTAGCGCTTCCGGGAGGTTAAGGCCTTTGTCCGACCCCTCGAGGTGTGTTGGTTCGTTTTCACACGGACACTCTGATCGAGATGAATCCGTCCGCCATCAGCCACGCACACCACTCGAGCAGCAGCAATCACGGCGGCAGGGTTGGCTGGCGCAGTCGCGTTGGGTACGTTTCCAATCGCCCTCTTTGACCTCCTCCCGCGCCTAAAGTCGCGGGAATCCCACCATAGGATTTCAGGCCG
>JAOPJZ010000020.1 GCA_025517525.1 Natronosalvus hydrolyticus | reverse complement strand
CGATTCTAGCTCGGCCTCTCCAGGTGCCTCGATGCGCTAAACTAGAACGGATGGTCTGAGACCGTCTTCTCGGTGATCAAGCGCACGCTCGGCGACGCCGTGCGTGCGCGATCCTGGTATCGAGAGTTTCGTGAAATTGTCCTGATGTGTGCGGTCTACAATATCAAGCGTGCTGTGAACTAGCCAAATCCAATGCCGTATGGCGATTCACCACGGCCGATTGCTCAACAAAGAACGGAGCATCGGTTTCCATTAATAAAGTCAAATTCCTCGACTTTACCTATCTAATCCGTGATATTAGTCGGTTAAATCGCTATTTAACACTGCAGAAAATAGGATATTATATAGATTTTTCCAACGTCTCAGTAACGAATTGGCTTACATCAATTTTGTCATTTATGAGCTTTGACCTTTTTTTAGCCCAGGTCTGTTTCGCCGTTCTATCGTCCAATATTTGTTTTGACTTTTGAAGTATATTAAATGATTTTGGCATTGAATAGAGGAGCCCATATTGTTGTTCTAATTCAATGAAATTTCCGGGCTCATCTTTTTTATCCAAGGAGCGATACCGGATAGCAGGTGTGCCCAGAACAGCAGCTTCAGTCGCCATTGTTCCCGAATCTCCAACGTACAAGTCAGCGAAGGATAAAAGATGGTGAATTTGTCGAGGTTCAACGGGGAGTCGGAACTTGTTAAATTCAGGTGCGAGTGGGCCTTCACTCGAGATATATACATCCCCACGTTCAGAAAGTATTTCAATTAATTCTTGTTTTCGTTGGTGTGATAATCCGTCAGTTCCGATGTCATGATAAGCCCCTCCACTAACGAATCTAAGGATAGAGTACTTCTCATTTGGATCGATTCCGTTGCTTTCAAGTACAGACTTATCCGGAGTGAACCTGTCTGGATGTAGGTAAGCAAGTTCGTGGTATCCTGGATACCGAATTTGTTTCGGACCAAGATTGTTCCGGTAACTTGTAGGAGTGTATATTCGATCTGCAAATGGAAAGGCTAATTTATTTTGTAAGACTGCATTCTCAGAGTCCGTGAATACGTAAGATTTCGTGTTTGTGATAGCTGAGACATGGGCCGCCGTCAGACCACCAACACCAGTTATCACCTCTGGCTGAAAGTTTTTTACGAGGTTATATGTATTCCACATGTAGGACATGTGCTCTCGAATCTGTAACCTTCCTTCTTGACCTGATAGGACTATATGGTCAATTCCAAGATCATCCAATAATCTGACTGTAATATCTTTATCTCTTGAGGTGATTAACAAATCCACGTTTTTTCGTTCTAGTTCGAAAATCGTATTTTTAAAGAAGTGGACATGTCCAGGATGTGCGATCTGTATAAGTATGCTCATAATCTCTCGACTATACCTGATGATGTTAGATATAACCAGGTGTATGTTCCTTCATTAGACCGTCATTTTTGTGGCCGTATATGATAATTCTTATTTTTGTGTTTTTATCCATATAAGAACGAAAGAGGATATTCAATGAATTTAATTTCATACATGACGTTGTGAGCCCAATATTTTTCTAGTCCATCGTGAAATGTTTTTATAATGGTATCGAATCGAGAATTTGTGCAGATATCTTAGATAATAATATAAAATCCCCAATCTATGTTTGGCATTTATTATCTTTGCCCGTAGTTCTATATTAGTAGGGATTTTTGGAGGCGCCTCCTGAATGAGCGCATTCATATCACGTTCAGATTGTAGAATCAACCCATTTTGTATTATTGCAGCATCGACTGATGCATCTATTACCCCAGATTTTTCGTGGGTAATCGTGAGAATCCCAGTGTTATTGTTTTCTAGCCTCCACATATCAAATAAGAAGTTTCCAAGGCTGTAAGCAATTATTCCTCCAGAGTACTGTTCAACAGTCTGGAACACATGTGAATGAGCCCCAAGAATGATGTCTGCACCAGCGTCGATGAGATCGTGGCCAAGACTAACTTGCTCGGAAGAGGGATAGGACAGATGTTCGTATCCCCAGCCCCAGTGAATCATCAATATTATCAAATCAGCTGCTTGGTTACGTTCAATAAAATTGAAAAGGTTATATTCAGAATCTTGCTTACCTTGTGGACATAAATTAAAACCACCTAAAGCAACGGTTCTGCCCTTGATTTGATATTCTATCTCATCATTCTGACGTAATGGATCACCAACATGATCAATACCCCGTTCATTTAGTAATTTAATAGTTTGTTTAACTGGTTGTTCACCATGGTCTAGGATATGGTTGTTAGCCAGTGACAAGCAATCAAATTCTGCCGAATTTAGATGATGTGCTGCCGCCGCTGGTCCGAGCAGGAAGGGCGCTAGTTCAGAATCTGTACTTGTATAAGAATTCGATAAGGGGCATTCTAAATTCCCCAACAAAAGATCACAGTTTTTTAGTATTGGTGATACATCTTGAAAGATCGACTGGGGTTCAGTGTGAATTCGGTTTGGAATCGTGTTTCCAGTTGCAAGGGCCTTATGTGAAGAGATCCCCAACATCAAATCTCCTACTACTCGAATAGTTAATTTATTCGTAAATTGTGTCATGAATGCCAACCTCTTTGGAAAATCATCTGGCGTTTTTCAGGATCGGTTACAAATCGCAGACTTTGGGCTAGTGTGCCAAGAGCGGGTTCAGGATCCCTCTTGGATAGTGACCCATAACATTCGGATTCAGAATTAAATTGGAGTAGGTCATGAAAACTCTGAAGGAACGATTGGCTATTTAGTGCCCACAGTATTTCATTTGGGAGCACCCAACGGTATTTAATACGGAGTTCGTATTTAGACACAGGATTTAGATCATTGTCGGATGCCAATTTAGCTATTAGATTGGGGAAGTCGACTCCAGCCGAAATCGCTAGTTGAAGTGGCATCCAGAACCGTGGGTTAACTTCAAGTAGTTTAGGCGTTCCATTTTGATCTAAAATAAATTCAACTTCTGCTGGACCAGTCCAATCTAACTGACCGAGAAGTGTTTTTGCGTAAGACTTTGCTTCTTCGTCATTAGTACTTATACCTACAACTGTTGGCCCGCCACTGAGAGGATATTCCTTTACTCGTTCGTAAGAAAATTCTCCAACCACTTGATTATCTCGGCTGAATAATAAACAAGCCGTCGTGTACCCAGTTTTCTCAATATATTCTTGAACAATCGGCGTGCCGTATTGTTTTAAAACTTCGTTATATTTCTCGTCAAACTCCGATTGGCTATTAACAAATTTGATACCACGTGAGCCAGAGCTTTTTCGTGGACGAATAAGGATAGGATAATTAACCTGGTTTCGTATATCTTCTGTAGACTCGTTCTCTGGAAACCAGGTTTTTGGCGTGGGAATACCTGCTTGTTTAGCAATCTTAATCGTTTCTCCTTTGTCCATCAGCTTAGAAATGTTTTTGTGGGAATCTATGCACACGTTCGAAATTTTTGAGAGTTGATCACGATGTTTTGATACTATGTTGGTCGTATCATCTCGAACTGGGATTACTAGATCGTAATTTTCGCGATTGCAGTTTGAAAGAAGGGAATTCGCAAACTCATCAGGTGATTCAGACGGGTCTGGATATATGATTCTCTTATCCACGTACTTGGAGTACGATGAGAGATTTTGTTTAAACGACTCCCCGCAGTGAATGGTATGGCCATTTTGGCCCAGTGATCGAATTATTGCTAATGATGCAAGTGACCGACCATCTGTCACCAGTGTTTTCATTTTTACACCGTTGATTGGTTTTGGTTGAGTGGTGCAGCGGGGACGCCGCCAACTATCGACTTTGATGAAACGTCTTTAGTAACAACTGCACCGGCCCCTACAATCGACTGTTTATGCAACGTTACTCCAGCCAGGATTATTGCCCCTGCTCCAATCCAAACATCATTTTCTACGGTAATTGGAGCACGGTGGCCGTAACCTCCAGGTACCCTTGCTTCCTCTGGATGCATCGAACAGAGGAAAGTTACATTCGGACTAACTGTTGCTCGATCAGAAATTCTTAATAGTGTTTCAGACGGTGTTTCCCCACCGAGAGGTGTGATCGTCGTGTTTGGTCCGATGTATACTGATTCTCCTACCTCGGTGAAGCTCATACGAGAAAGTGCTCGTCTGCGCAGAGACGAAGTTGGCGCTGCGCGAGCCAGTTGATACCAGATGTACCGAAGATATTTTTCCGGAATCATGTTTAACTGATCATGTCCTTCTTTCGAGAACCATGTATTATTTCACTAACCGATGCCCGTGGATTTTCGATATTCATCAGCAGTTGACGTATTCGTTTCTCAGTCCTCTCGCCTTTAAATAACCAGTATGCTGGTCGTCGCCTAGTATTTCCAATTGCGGGGAAGGCGCGCCTCGATATATCAACAGGGTGAAAATAAAATATTGAATCACCACGCTCGAGACTCTGTTTGATTCCGGCCTGAACAATACGTCTTCCGAGAAGTCGGATCATCGGTCCACCAGCAGTCGGAATTTGGCCGAACGTAACATTGAAATATGGCCACGGAAATTCAATAATCCCCCTGCCTTTGTCACCACCTGGATCGAGAGAATCACGCCTGGGTACGTATGGCATCGTCTCAACCGAATCTAGTTGCTGATCAGTTTTGTTATACAGTGAATTTCGTGCGACGGACGAATCATATTCAAATCCAACTTGTTCAAGCACGTCAAGTACCCATCCGCCAACATAAGCACCAGGTGCCCGGAATCCGACTACATCCTGACCGGATGCCCGTTCGAGTTTCCACTTAGCTGTTCGAAGTCGCTCTCGGTATTGCTCTCGAGAAAATCGAGGTTCCTTCGTGTCGGGGCTGATCGCGCACTCGTGGTGCAACCCATGACAGCCGATTTCGTGTCCTCGTTCAGCGATCTCTTCGACGAGGCCGGGATAATTGTCAACGACGTCAGCGACCACGAAGAAGGTCGCCGTTATTCCTAGATCGTCCAATAGATTGAGTGTACGATACGTTGGCTGAGTAAGGTAATCGTACTCTCCTTCCCATTCGTCAAAAAACTCGTGTACGTTATTGAACGTCGAAAACGACGATCCAGTTACCGCCGGTACATGATACCAATCTTCGACATCCACAGAAACAGCCAATTTGCTGTCAGTCATACACCTGCACCTCCCGAGCCTCATTCGCCTGCATATCGAACAGCATCGCGAACATCAGGAACATACTGCCCGTCGTAAACAGCAGTCCACTAAGCGCGATTCGGACGAACAGTGGGTTCTCGAGTCGTTTCCACGAATAAATAGACCAACTCACCCCAATCGTCCCAAACGTCGCTGCGACCGCCCCGAACAGGTAAAACAGTGCGAGCGGATGGAAGTCGAGTACCAGATGCCGAGTTTTGAGTCGCCACAGGAAGTTCCGGAGTAACATCCCCGAAACCTTTCGGATGTAGGTCGGGTACTCGATGTGCGATTTCTCGTCGCCGTACTGGGCTGGCATTGCGACGTCGGCGACGCGCATGCCTTTGGCGTTCAGCTTAACAAGTAGATCGTTGCAGTAGCCGTAGTACTCGTACAACTCGTCGATACCGACGTTCTCGAGGGCGTGTCTCGAGATGGCCGTGTAGCCGTTCTGTGGGTCCATCATCTTCCAGTAGCCCGAGGCGATTTTGGTCAGGAAGGTGAGTACCGAGTTGCCCAGGAACCGCCAGGAAGACATCCCGTGACGGTACTCCTTGTACAGCAAGCGGTTTCCTTTGGTGTAGTCTGCCTGGCCCTCGACGATCGGATCGAGAAATCGCGGGAGGAGTTCGGGATCCATCTGGCCGTCACCGCCCATGACGGCCGTAATATCGATTTCGTCCTCGAGCGAATGCTGATAGCCGGTTTTGATCGCGCCACCAACGCCACGGTTTTCCTCGTGTTGGATAGGGACGACCCGTTGATCGAACGCCAGTCCGCCGTCGGTCGAGGTGACCTCGTGTGTGTCGACGACCAGTGCGTGCTCGTTGACGCGGCTGGCAGCTTGTTGAATCTCCGCCCAGGTGTCGTCCGTCGAGCCGTCGTCGATAACGTATATGCGGTCGACAAACGCTGGCACGGTTTCGATGACCTCTCCGACGAATCCCTCCTCGTTGTACGCTGGAACGACCACGCCGACAGTGTGCTCTCTATACATTGTGGCCACCTCCAATAGTGTAGACGCGCTGTGCAGCCGACTCGAGCACAGCCGATTCGATCGAATCTCGCCCATCGATGACGACCGTCCGATCGTCGGAAGCGAGCGTCGACCACCGAATTGTCTCGAACTCCTCGTGTGGCGTGACTAGGATGACGCCGTCGAACGTTCGTTCGTAGCTATCCTCGAGCGTAATCAGTTCGAGCGCAAATTCCTCGGCTGACTCGAGCATTGGGTCGACGCCGTACACTTCTGACCCCGCCTGCGAGAGTCGCTCTGCGATAGTGAGCGAGGGCGAAGCCTGAATCTCCTCAACGCCCGGCCGATAGGTTAGTCCGAGCACCAGCACAGTAGCGTCCGTGAGCGTGCGTCCAATCACCTCGAGTCCTTCCCGAAGTTTCTCGACGGTAAAGCCGGGCATCGAGTCGTTCACGCCTCGAGCCGTCTCGAGCAACGGTGCGTCCGTCTCGAAGGGGTCGATCAGGAAGTACGGATAGAACGGAATGCAGTGGCCGCCGACGCCAGGACCCGGGTCGTGGATGTCACAGTACGGTTGGGTGTTGGCGACGTCGATCGCCTCGCGAACGTCGATACCGAGTTCATCGGTAAACGTCGCGAGTTCGTTCGCCAACGCGATGTTGACATCGCGGTAGACGCCTTCGAATACCTTCACCGCCTCCGCAGTCGTCGCGTCGGCAACGGGGATGACGCCAGTATCGTTGATAGTATCGTAAATGGCCGCTGCAACACGCGTCGTCTCCTCGTCGATACCACCGACGACTTTCGGATACGCACCACGAATATCCTCCAGCGCACGGCCGCTCGAGGTGCGTTCGGGACAGACGGCAACACCGAACTCGCCGCGTGTGAGGTCGGAAGACCCTTCGAGGCGTGGAACGATCCTATCGATGGTCGTCCGTGGTGGGACGGTACACTCGACGAGAACGAGGTCACCCGCCTCGAGCCCACGACCGATATCCTCGACGACAGTATCCAGTATCGACAGGTCGGGTTCGTTATCGTCCGTGATCGGCGTGGGGACGATGATGACGTGAATCGTCCCCTCCCTCGCGGCGTCTCGTGGGTCCGTCGTCGCACCCAGCGCCTCGTTCGCCACCGTTCGCTCGACTAACGATGGCAGCCCTGGCTCTCGCTTGACGTGGCACGTACCGTCGTTGATAGCGTCGACAACGGTCGGGTCAATATCGACGCCACGGACGTTCCCCGTCACGTCAGCGAAGACGGCAGCCAGGGGCAGTCCCATCTTTCCGAGCCCGTAGACCGAGACGGGAAGCTCACCACTGGTGAACGCTTCCCGTAACCGGTCCGTCGAACGGTAGGCATCGTAGACGCCATCTGTGTCGTGGGTGATGGCGTCACTCATGGATTAGGCCCCGAAGGAACGCTCGAGGCAGCGAACCAGTCGCTCTCCCGGTTCGTTGTTTCGCACTCGATCGGGTGCCCGCCTCGTGTCTCTCTCCGTGTCGATCCGTCGCCCATATTCTGCCACGAAGGACAGAGCCCGGTATAAGCGGCGTCGACCGTTGCACTGATTAATCCACAATCTGTCTAGCGGTTCCTGTCGGCATACGGCCGCAATACGCAGAAGCGGACGCCGAATCCCGAGTCACATGGACGGCGAAATCCGAGCGGGCTGGTTGCTCGAGGCACCACTCGAGAACGTTTGGCGAGCCTCGAGAACCGAGTGAATTCGACAGAAAATCGGTTTCCTGGCCTCAGTAAACGCTTTACTGACCGTCAACGACCGTGACAGGCATCTCGCCAGCGAGTCGGTTTTGCTATTCGAGAGCAACCTCGAGGCCCCGTAATCGAGGATTATCTCGGTTCCCTCGAGTTCAGGGATCGAAAGCATCGGTTGTGCCCTCCGAATGTGAGAGAGTTCGTGCGCTCACGTCGAGTCCCCGCGCCAGTATTTCCTGATTCTCCGGGTTGACCAGACTATCGCCTGACGGAGTGTGAGATACCCTTCGCGAACGATGGGCATGCCGTCGTACACCCAGAGAAGAAAGCCGCCGATCATCAAGAGGACAACCGCTTGCATGTATGGCGATTGGTTAATTTCAGTCAGCGACTGGAGGTACTGGTCGTTGGAAGCAGCAAACGCCTCGGTGAAGCCGACATTACTCCGTCCATCGAGCGAGCTCATCGGCCACAGTATCCGATCAATTGGCATCCGCCCCTCCCGGACGTATATCGGGATGACATCCGCGGGCAGATGGAGCAGGTAGCCAATCCCGAACGACCATCCGAATCGTGGCCGACCGACGGCCAGCGTGAGAAGGAAAACAGCGGTGCTGAGCGGAACCGCGAAGAAAATCGAGTGCCCGAGTGCATACCCACTCGAGAAAACGCCGTACTCCCAGGCGAGGGGTTTGTCGATGATATCAGGTAACACCGAGGCAAACAGCACGACGACCGTTTCAGCCCCCGTAGGGCCTGACCGATAGACGATATGCGTGAATAACGAGTATGCAATGTAGCCGACGATAGCGTGTTCCCAGGGCATCATGGGTGAAATCGTAGTACTCGTTGTACGGACGAGAGACCCAAATACACCGTACCAACGGGTCAAAAAGCTCGACAGTCACCGGTTGAAGAATGGGACTCGAGTGGATGGTCACCTCCAGAAGGCTAGCACCTCGAGTGAATCGCCTTGCTTATTTGTAGACTGAAATCTCGAGCGTGCTTCCGTTGATCGTCCCGACCCGTCGACAGGAGTTGTGTGTGGTCAAACAGCCCCTTCGATTCATGGCCTTCGACGGTGTCCACTCGCTATGGAGTACGCCTCCGTTCGTGGCGAAGCCGTACCAGCCATCGGTCTCGGGACGTATCGGCTTCGAGGAAGCGAGTGTCGCGAGACAGTACAGACCGCACTCGAGATTGGCTATCGACACATCGACACTGCAGAGTTCTACGAGAATCAGGCCGAAATCGGGGCGGCAATCGACGCAGCCACCGTGCCCCGTGAGGCCCTGTTCGTGACGACCAAGGTGTGGAAGACGAACCTCGAAGCCGAAGCCGTACACCGTTCGTTCACGAACAGCCTCGAGGCACTCGACCTCGAGTACGTCGACCTGTTGTTGATTCACTGGCCGAACGAGAACGTGCCGGTCGAGCAAACGCTCGAGGCAATGAATCACCTGCAAGCGGAGGGACTGGTTCGACACGTCGGCGTGAGCAACTTCTCGGTGACACAGCTCGAGGAAGCGATAGCCGCCTCGAGAACGCCGATACTGACGAATCAGGTCGAGTACAACCCCTACGTCGATCGGGATGCCCTCCTCGAGTACTGTCGCGACCAGGACGTGCTACTCACCGCCTACAGCCCACTTGTGAAAGGTAAGGTGCTGGAGGACGACACGCTCGAAGAGATTGGTGACCGCTACGGCAAATCTCCCGCACAGGTGGCCCTTCGCTGGCTCGTCCAGCAGGATGGCGTCATCGCGATTCCCAAGGCCTCGAGTCGTGAGCATCTCGAGGCGAATCTGGATGTCTTTGATTTCACCGTGACCGACCAGGAGATGGCACAGATCGATTCGCTTCGTCGAGGGTTGGTCTCTCGAGCGCGCGACGCACTGGGCCTATGACCGGGCGGCGGGCCGCAGTTCGAGGGCCGCACGAACGAGTGCTCGCGTTCACGACTCGAGCAGTTCCGCCTGACCATGAGTATCGTCGACGGAGACGACCCGGACCCTGGCCTGGAGGGGCGAAGCCGTTTCCTCCTCGAGAAAGAGGACGAACCCGCTCTCTGTTTTGCACACGAGCGTTCCATCGTGTTTCTCGTCGACGATGTCAACCGTCAGTTCGTCCCCCGGTTCGGGCTTCCCGCCTAAGGGTTCACCACAGCGCCAGCACTCGTTGTCGTAGGCTGTCGTTCCTTCCGGCGCGTTGTTCGCCCCACATCGAGGGGTATCGCATTTCAGAAACGAATCGTGTTCGCCTGGTAAATAACGTCCCACGGCGCTACCGACGACACTGGGAGGTAAAAGGATGGTCCTTCCGCAGAGATCTAACAATCGATCTGACGAGTGTTGATACAGATCTGCGTTGTCTGATGGTTGCAACCCACTTCTGACAACAGTTCGGTAGCTCGTTGAGACGCAAGCCCGAACAGGTAGATCCTTGAAGGATCGTTCAGGAGGTGGAGGACTCGGCGAGTTCTTTGAGTCGCTCAAGGTTGGCAATCGCCGGTTCGCGGTGTTCATCGATCCGCTCGAGGGCGTCCTGCATGCGTGGGTCATCGAAGTGATCGTCGATACCCTGAACGAAGCCGATCCGACAGTGTTGAAGCCAGTCCTGGATGTCGGGTTCCTCTCGCCACGCAGCGCGAGCCCGTTGGCCGACGAGGGTATATCGAATCATGTCCTCCGCGTCGCTGGGAAAGGAAGTGGGCGGACACAGCCGGTTTTTCTCCGCATCGTCGTTGCGGGTCGCCTCGATGTAGGCGATGATAGCGGCGCTGAACGAAACAGGGGTCTCGATATACTGCAGGGCGATTCGGCCGGGCTCGAAGACGGGCCTCGTCGGGGGTGTCTTGACTCCGTGGGCGGTGCAGTCGACGTGCACATGCTGTGGGTCGGTGGGCACGGTCCCATCGTCGAGCACGATTCGGTCGTCGTCAAGACGCTGGACGTATCCCTTGCGGATGACGTTGCGGATCTGACGCAGGTCGTTGCGTTCGTCCTGGCTGAGGATCGCCCCACGATAGGTTTCAGGTTCGATCTCGGGGTCGAGCGGGACGACCAGCCCGCTGGCTTCAAGCCGTCGGAAAAAGTCGGGGACGTCTTCGGCCTTCGCGGCGGCTTCCGTTCTCAGCGAAACCCACTCCATTAACCACGGCACCAGCTCCAGGGTTTGCATATGACGCCTTGGGAGCGTCCACGGGTCGTGTGGTCGAATCCACCGGATCTCCGCCGGTGGAACGCCGTGGTTTAGCAGCCAGCCGCAGGTGTCCATGGACGTCTTCCCCGCCCCGATAACAGTGAACCCCTCAGCTGGGTCGGTGAGCTCGACGAGCTCGTTGGGGGTGACCAGCCGCACGTCCGGGTCGGCCTCGAACGGTGGCGTATGAGTTGCGGGAATGGACGATTCCACGTACGTAGCGTCCACGATCCGGCGTCTGACCTGCACCTCGGTCGTCTCGCCAGTCAGTCGCGACTCGAACCGATAGCGACCAGCATTGGGACCGATGTAGTTGGACATGCCGAAAAAGCGGACCTGTCCCGATCCGAGCAGCTCCTCGTCCAGCACGCGGCGGTAGTAGCCACAGATCTCCGCGCCGGTTGCCCGCTCGTAGAACCCCTCGTTGGGGCCGACCTCGTCAATCGTGTCATTGCCGAGTTGCCGCGAGTTGACCCCGTAGACCGCAGATGGCTGGTGGAGCCGCACGAACGGATAGGCGTCGTTCCAGTGGCCACCCGGATTCGCCCGCCGATCCACCATCACGACATCGGCGTCCGACTCGTCGATCAGCGTATCAGTAAACGCCATCCCCGACGCCCCGGCACCCACCACCAGGTAATCCGTCTTAACCGTCTTCACGTCGAATCACTCCGATAGTCGGACGCTCAGTGTGGTCGCTCCCGGAAGAATCCTTACTGATCTGTCCCTCTTCGGTTTCGAACTGGTTACTAGTTCCTGTCATTTTATGAATTACTCTATACGACACATCCACATAGAATCACTCTATGACAGATCTGCAAGGGCTGAGCAATCTGCAGGGGCTGAGCAGGAGCTTCCCCGTTCAGGTCGATCGGTTAGTGAAGAATACACGCGGTGGTTTTGTGACGGGACGGTCGTTCACAGATCCTCGAGCACCGGCGTCCGTCCAACTCGCCAACCGGCGATCGCCGCGGCCAACGTCCCAATGCCGACGGCGATCAAGAGCCCGGCCAATGAGACCCATGTGGCAGTCCGAACCAGGTCATCGAAGCCGACGACTGCGCCACCGAGTCGATTCAACAGGGCAACGGCCGGTGGCGTGAGCGCGAGGCCGAGGAGGCCGCCGAGGAGTCCGATCGTCACCCCCTGCCAGATAACGGCAACGGAGGTCACCAGCGGCGAGAGACCGATCGCTCTGAGCGCAGCAAGCGTCTTGCGTTGCTGGGCGACGACGAGCGAGAGCAGCGTCAGTGTGAGCGCAATTCCGGCGCCGATAGCGAGTACCACGAGCGTCCCGGCAGCCGCGAGGACGAGCACCTGTTCTTGCAGGACGGCCTCGAGTTGTTCCTGATTCGTTCTGATTTCGTACTCCGGATAGGACGCCTCGAGGTCGCGCTGGACGGCTTCGGCGTCGGCGTCGTCCTCGAGAGTGATCGTGATGAACGTGGCCGGTTCGAACACCGTTTCGCCCGTCACGGCGTGCAGTTCACTCAGCGGAACCGTGATCGTCGGGGTTCCGAGGAGCTGTTCGAACGTGGGAGAGATACCGACGACCGTCATCTCGTTGTTCCGAGCCGACGCAAGCGACCCACCGACGTACAGCGTGTCGCCGACGCCGACGTCGAGTTGGCGAGCCGTTTCCTCGTCGATCAGTATCTCGTTCGTTCGCTCACCGTCGTACGTCCCGCCGGCGTAGTGTGGATCACCGGAAAGCGATTCGCCATCAGTGATCGTGACCGAAGCCCCGCTCCCGGGAACGCCCGTCGCAACGATCGTCCGGAACTCGGCGTCGGGGCTGGTCGCAACGTACACCGTCTCGAACGCGAGTGGGGCGGCGTTTCTCACCCCATCGTGTGCTTCCATTTCAGCGGCCACCGAGCGCGAGTCATACAGGCTGTTCTCGAACCCGCCACCGCCAGCAGAGGTGATTCGAGTCTCGCCAGCCGTCACCCACAGGTCTCGATCGGCGGATTCGAACTGCTGTGTACCCGTCTCGAGGACGCCGATGCCGGCACCGGCGAGCAAGGTCACGGCGAGGACGGCGAGTGCAACCCCGACGATAGCCAATCCGAGTCGGAGCCGATGGTGTCGAAGTTGGGCAGTGCTGAGGGTGAGGCCACCCCAGATACGAGTGAGCAAACGGCGCACTAGCGCTCACCTCGTTCGCTCGCCATCAGGGAACACCTCGAGCGAGTCGGTTCGTGACCAGGAGTAAAAACGGGAGCGTGAGCACGCCGATCACCACCGAGGCCACGAGGCCGTAGACGACGAAGCCAGGGTGGACGAGGGCGATCGGGCCACTGGTGAGAAATCGCAAAGCCAGTTCGTTGACGCCGAGGGTCGCGGCGAAGCCAGCGATGCCACCGAGCAGACCACCAGCCGTCGTCGTCGCCAGGGCCCAGATGGCAACGAGCCGTAGCTGGCTGGTGAGTGAGATCCCAAGCGCGTTGAGCGTCGTCACCCGCCGTCTGTCGGCGACGAGTTCCAGTCCCATCGTGGTCGTCACGAAGAGCGTGCCGATGGCGACAGCGACGACGAATCCGGTGAGTGATAGTGCCAGCGGTAAATCGGAATCCATCGTCTCACGTGCGGTGAGTTCCGTCCGTGAGAGAACGGCCGATTGAGGATAGACTGTTTCCAGATCGGATTTGACCGACGGTGAGTTCGTCCCGACGACGAACTGATCGGCCAGGTCGTACTCGTCGCTTCCGGTAAGGACCTGCAGTTCGTGTAACTGGACCAGTGCAATCGGGAACGTCGGTGCCCCTGACGCCGAGTCGACCCCGACGACGGTGAAATTCTCGTTGCCGGCCACCCGCAGCGTATCGGATTCCTCGGCCTCGAGTAACGACCCAGCACTGTCAGAGAGAACGACCTCGCCAGTCCACTCACCCCGGGTGTAGTAGGGGTCGTTGGGAGAGAGTAATTCGGCATCGAGCCCGGCGATCTCACCGATCCCGGGTGTCGAAATAACGCCGATAACCAGCACGTACTCCGAGCGGTCGCCGTGTTCGATCCGGACCACCTCGGTCTTGACCGGCGAGACGTACTCGATGTCCGGGTGCGAATCGAGTTCGGCGGCCGTTTCGTGTGCACCTCCGAAGGCCGGCCCGTCAGTTGCAATCAGTGGAGAGCTCCCGCCGTCGGTCTCCGGGACGATCCAGTAATCGACGTCATCATCGTACACCGAGGTGCTCGTCGCCAATCCGACGCCGACAGCGGTGACCACGACGAGGAGACTGATTGCCACCGCAACGCCGAGAATGCTGAGTAAGACGCGCTTTCGACCGGTACCGGTCAGTTGTGACCAGAGGTGTGAGAAGGCGACCGCCCCGTATCCCCGCCATCGCGTAAACATCGCTCGGAATCTCGAGTCACGCACTTTCGATCACTCTACCTTCGCCTGGGTCTGCTGGTCGTGAGTTTCGGCCGTGTCGGTTCCCTCGACGATCGCTCCGTCCTGTAATCGAATGCGCCGATCGCCGATCGCCAGCGCCGACTGGTCGTGTGAGGCGAGCACGACGGCGTGGTCGGCCGTAAGCCCCTGGAACGTCTCGAGGACGCGTTGTCCGGTCTCCGAATCGAGTTCCCCCGTCGGTTCGTCGGCGATAACGAGCGCGGGGTCGGTGACCAACGCACGGGCGATGGCCACTCGCTGTTGTTCGCCGCCGCTGAGTTCACCAGGACGGTGGTCGAGTCGGTCGCCGAGGTCGACGCGCTCGAGGAGGTCGGTCGCTCGACGCTTGCGCTCGCTCGTGGGCACCCCAAGTTCGACCAGTGGGAGGGCAACGTTCGCCCGTGCCGAGAGTGACTCGACGAGATGGAAGTGCTGGAAAACGATGCCGACCTGCTCGAGTCGAAGGCGCGTCCGTCGTTTTCGAGAGAGCGAACTGGTCGACTGGCCACGGATCGTCACAGTGCCCGTATCCGGCACTTCGAGTCCGGCCAGGTGGTGTAACAGCGTCGATTTTCCGCTACCGCTCGGCCCGCTGATAGCGACGATTTCACCGGCGTCAATACTGAGCGAGACGTCCTCGAGAGCAGTGACCGTCGGCGGTTCACGACGGCCGAGAAGTCGGCCGAAAAAACCCGGTGTCGTCCCGCGCGTATACCGTTTCGTCACGCCCTCCGCACGGACGATTGGACTCGAGTCGTCGGTATCGGTCGCTCGAGTCGAGCCGGAATCCATTAGCGAAAGACACCTCTAGAGCCAATTAACTGTCCCGGTTCATTTCATTCGGACTTCCCTTTCAGCCTCGAGCACAACTCATTCAGATTCGTCTTCCCCAGCCTCGAGCACAACTCATTCAGATTCGTCTTCCCCAGCCTCGAGCACATCGATCCACAGGTGAACGCTATAGTCGGTATCGTCCATCGACGGTTCGTCCGGGACGTCCCCATCGGGGAACAAGAGCCACACGACCCGAATGTCCTCTCCGGTGAAAGTGGGTGAGATTTCGTGTGAGTGCAGCCAGGATTCGTTGTGTGCGAGTTCCGGCTGGAAGTGTGCTAACTCCCGTTGGTCGGTGACGGTCGTCTGGTTCCCCTCGAACTCGATCTGTTGTTCGACGACCACCACCGAATACTCGACCGTTCGGTGCTCGTTGTTGTCCACGCCGACGACGATGTCTGCTGCCTCACCGTGGACGAGTTCCGGGGGATAGTTTGCGGCGACGTACTCGCCGTCATCGTCCTCCGTCAGGATGTAGACGGCCGAGAACTGCTCACCGTCCGGCGGAACGAGGATCGCAAACGAAACCGTCCCGATGGCGAGGAGGATCGAGAGTGCCAACAACACGTTCAACGCGCCATCGAGTCGCGTGTCGGGTTCGAAGACCTCACTGTGTGCCTGTTCGTACCACGTCCGGTACGGGACGACGAATCGTTCGTCGGCCGGGAGTTGCCAGCGACGAATGGCCGCAACGACTGTCGACGCGAGGACGAAGCCAGTCACGCCAACCATGATCGGCCCAAGCCGAATGCCCCACGGCGTGAAGTTCAACACCAGCCCGATCAACGGGACGATGGCGATACTCAACCCGAACGAGAGTGCGACGCGTTCGATGCCGTCGATCCCCGATCGGTCGTGTGTCTCGAACAGTGATGCGTCGGCGTCATCATCCGCTGTGGATTTCTCGAGAGCATCCGCATCGGCAGGAGGCTCGCCTGCCTCGGGAAAGAGCGCCGCGATGAAAACGTAGCCAGGAACGAAGAGCACGAAAAGCAAGCCAAGCGGGACGCGAAGCGGTGTGTCCCTGATTACTGGGACGAAGACAGCGATGTTGACCAGGGCGGTGACGACGAGCATCGCCGCGAGATCGGCGGGAAGCCGTCGAACTGGTTCGGGAAGGAGTAACCAGAGCGCCCGTCGATCAACCATTTATCCGTACATTAGCAGTATGCCCTAAAAGTCAGTCGATACCCGAACAGCAGAAACCGAGACTACTGACAACGTAGCTGACCATTAATCGTCGGCCGTGACCGGCGACTCGGTCTCGCTGGCCACGCCACAGAGTTGTTGAGCACACTCGAGGGCGCGCTTTGCGTCGTCGCTTGGCACGCCCTCAGGCGTGTACACCGCCTGCTCGTAGGTTTCCGTCATCGTCTGTAGGGGTTCGTCAGGTGGGTCTCCGCGATAGCGATTGAAGAATTCCCAGTGGGTCAGTTGCGTCGACGAATCGGCGTCGGCGAGCGCGCGCCTGACGGCCCCGTAGCCGGTGCGAACCGCTGCATCCGGTCGACCGTTAGAAAGGTGTGACCGGGCGTCGGCAAGGAGTGACTGACTCACGACAGCGGATTCGTCGTGGTCAGTGGAGGTATCCTCCGGCGTCGGTGTGTGTTCAGGTTGGCTCGTGGAATCTGCGTCAGGGTCACGACGCCACCACCAGACGCCGGCTCCGAGCGCCAACAGCGTGAGAACGCCGACGCCGACCCACAGGAGCGGTGACGTCCAGAGTGGGTCCCCATCGGTGGCTGGTTGTGCACTGGCAGTGAGCTGGACGTCCGTCGTCCCGGTCGTCTCGGCAAGGTTCGTCCCCTCACCCTCGAAGTGTGCGCCCACCGTGACGGTGTCGGCGGTCGCCGTCTCGAGCGGGATCGCCGCCGAAAACACACCCTCTGCTTCCGTCGTGACGGTTTCTGCAGGCTCACCGTCGACCAGAATCGTGACGGTGTACCCCTCGAGGCTCGCCCCGTCGATCGTCCCGAGTTCGCCCTGGAGTGAAAGCGTCTCTCCATCGTGGCTCCCCTCGAGGGACAGGGCGGTTTCGGTTTCGGTCACGGTAACGTCGGTGCTGGCACTCGCATTGGCGAGCGCCCGGTCTTCCATGGGTAACGAGACCTCGAGGGTGTGTTCACCCGCTGGAACCGATGCGGGGACGCGAACCGTCCCATCGACGCTACCGTTTTCGACCGGCAGTTCGCCCAGCGTTTCGTCGCCCAGGGTGACGGTAACTGAGACGTCATTGACGGGTTCGTCCGAAACGAGTACGTCAGCACTGACCGACAGTCGTTCGTCGTACGCGACGGTATCAGTCGTCTCGAGGGCCGAAATCGTCGGCTCGAGTTGGTGGATCGAGACGGGAAGCGACGCCGAACTGCCCAGATACGTCGAGTTCGTCGCGGGTTCGTACTGGACTGGAACCGTCTCGGTCGAGAGGGGTTTGTCCGCGGCTGGCTGGTAGTCGAAGGTGAAGGAGCCGTTGGCATCAGTTTCGACGGTCTGGGGTTCGCCGTCGACGACGAGTCGGATCGTTTCGTTGGCGATCGTGGAGTTGTCCGCCGTCTCGATGGTGCCAGTGGCCTGCAACGGATCGACATACGAGACGTTTTCAGCGTCGGCTTCGACCGAGAGTTGCGTCTGGACGAAAACTGCGTCGCGAACCTCGCTCTGTTGTTGTTGGGTAGATTCGTTCACCTGCGAAATGGCGTCTTTGGCATCCGTAAAGTCGATATCCGTTCGAACGCTGATGAGGTCGTACGTTTCGTCGAGTTCGTCAGCCAGAACGGCAATCTCGTCGGCGAGTACCTCGAGTTCGCGGGCGATTTCTCGAGCGCGGGCTTCGTCTCCTGCCTCAATTGCTTCTTCGTATTCGGCAAACAGCTCCTCGTATTCCTCGAGAAGGGTCGCAAGGCGTTCTTGCTTCTCGGCGGCCTCTTCGAAGGCCTCCTCGGTGGTTTTCTCCTCTTCCTCCTCGTCATCATCGGCCGTGTCCTCGTCGGTCTCACCAGCGACCTCGACGTACTGGCCGAGTCGCTCGCGGTACTCCTCGCCGACGTAGTCCTTGGCGAAGTCGTACTCGCCCTCGCTCAAGGAAATCGCGCCATCGCCCAGTTGCTCAGCAAGCCGATTTTCGAGCCAGCCAGCAGCGCCGTCACCGTCTTCGTCGTATCCATCCGGGTCCTGGTGTCGGGGGGTCTCGTTGCCCTCGTCGTCCTCGTCAGCGACGACGGTGCTGATGGCCGGTGTCGGTTGTGGCTCGATGGCGTCGGACGCGCCGAGTGCCACACCGCTCACCGGCAGCGCCACGAGGCACAACACGCAGACGAGAATCAGCACACGCCCGGACCTGTCGTTCACGGGGGAAGATTCGTCGGAAAACCCAAAAGTCTGTCTGCTCGAGGGTGGCATCGACAATCAGTAGCTTCAACACGTTCTCGGAAAATTTGTGGACTATGCGACCAACGCGCCGATCGCTGGCTGTGGGTGGCCTCGTGGTGTTCCTCACAGCGCTCGCCATCCTCTTTGCCCGTCCAGCCCTCCTCGTGGGGGCCGTGGGAATCGGCGCGTGGCTCTGTGTCCGGCAGTATCTGTTTTACCGTGAACTGGTGAGCACGACTGCTAGCCTGTCGATTCGACAGACACCAGCCCTGACCGGACTCAAGACGGGGCAGTCCACGACGGTAACGATCGGCGCAACGCTCGAGGGGCCAAGTTCGCTCTCACTGTCGATCGATGCGGGATTACCGGTGAGTACCGTCACCGAAGCCGACCCGACCCTGGCCCTCGAGTCCGAGACAGGAGAAGCGACCCGTACTATGGAGGTGAGTTGGCCGGTTGCCGGTCGACACGAATTCGAGCCCGCACGCGTCACCGCGAGTGATGGCCTGTTCACTGAAACACTCACCCTGGGCTCGACCCCGACCGTGACGGTCCAACCACGCGGGCCTCGCTCGATACACGTCGGCTCGGGCGGGAACCGCGTCCCGGTTCGCCAGGGGAATCATCCAGCCGGGAAGAGTGGTTCCGGGCTCGTTCCGGCAGAACTCAGAGAGTACGTACCCGGGGAAACGGCCGCCCGAATCGACTGGAAAGCCACCGCCCGACTGGTGACACCCCACGTCCGCACCTACGACGCCGAAACGGACCGACTGACGGTGTTGGTAGTCGATCACTCCAGCACGCTCGCGACTGGCCCCGACGGCGAGACCCAACTCGACTATCTGCGAGAAGTCGCCCTCCTGCTGGCCGAAAGTGCACACGGCCTCGGCGACCCGGTCGGGCTCTGGACGGTCGACGAGTCGGCCATCACGTCACAGTACCCGCCTTCGACCGGGCCGATCAAACGGATTCGACGCCGCTTACTCGATCTCGAGGCCGCATCCGAGGGGACACGAACGCCTCAACAGCAGTCGGCTGGAAGCGGCGATCCGACGGCGGCACTCAGAGAACTTCGTCGCGGTGGCGACGATTCGTTGACGGCGACGCTCGAGCCCTACCTCGGCGCACGCACTGGGAACGAGCGCTTCGAGACGAGTGGACCGGCACTGTCCAAAGCCGTGCAAAAAGCCCTGAGCCAGCAGCGCTCGAGTGCCTGGGTCGTCCTGTTGACGAACGACGCCGACCCGTCAGCAGTCCGTCGAAGCGTCCGCCAAGCACGAGAGGCCGAAAGCGACGTGCTGGTGTTGTTGACACCGACCGTCCTGTTCGAACCCGGCGAACTCGTCGACCTCGAGGCAGCCTACGAACGGTATCTGGAGTTCGAGGAGTTCCGTCGGAGCCTCGACCGACTCGATCACGTCACCGCACTCGAAGTCGCACCCGACGAGACGTTGACGACGGTGCTCTCGGTTGGCCGACGCCGGCGAGGTGTCACACAATGAGCCGATTCTTGCCGGAGAGCCATCTCGAGGCCAGCTCGCTACTCGGCGAGGGCACAATGGACTACTGGCCGGAAGCGCTCGCTCTGACGGCCCTGCTAATCGTCTTCGGACTCACCGCAGGACCGGCCGGTGTTCTGGTGGGCCTCCTGACTGCAGGTGTCTGGTACGCACTGGGAACACCCTACGCGTTTGCGGTCGGACACGTCGGTATCGTCGTCGCGTTCAGCGATGGCCTCGACCCCCTCACGCTCGCCCTCCTCGAGGTGCCGTTCGTCGCGTTGCTCGTCGGGCCGCTCGTTCGCCACCACGCTCGAGTGCGTGCGATTGGGGTCGCCCTGACGGTCGTCCTCGCCGGGAGTGCGTTGGTCTGGGTCGGGACCAGCCAGCTGTCCCTGTCAGTGACCGCCCTGCTGGTGCTCGGGTTCCTGATGATCGTGAGCTACGGAATCCACCGCCTCGAGCTCGTGCGTCTGGGGCTGGTCAGGGATGACCGGGACCGAGCTGCAAGCGAAACCGCAACCGAGGGGAGAACACAATGAGTACGGTAATCGACTACGACGAGATGAACGACGACACGCCGACGACTGACGATTCGGAGACGGTGAGTGAATACAAAGCACAACTCGAGGTATTGACGGCCGAAAACCGTCGGCTGCGAGCGGAGTACGCCCGTGCTCGAACCAGTGCCTATCGGCGGACGGCCGCTGGAATGGGGGCGATCGGCGTGGTTGCAGTCGCCGGTGGCCTGCTGTTTCCCGGCGCTCGAGACGTGTTATTCATCCTCGGTGCGATCGGTCTCTTTGGAGGCCTGCTCACCTACTACCTCACGCCCGAGCGATTCGTTGCCGCCGACGTCGGCGAACGCGTGTACGCGGCAGCCGCCGAGAATCAGGCATCGATCGCAGACCACCTCGGCCTTCGCTCGGAGCACTACTACGTCCAGATACGCGATACCGTCTATGCCTTCGTCCCGTTACACGCCGACGCTTCGGTCCCCGAGAGCGCACACGGCCCGTTCGTCCTCGAGGACGACCAGCGAGGGTTGCTGCTGGAGACCGCTGGTGATCGACTCTTTCGGGCGTTCGAGCGAACCCTCTCAGGTCCACTCGCCTCGAGTCCGACACCCCTTGCTCAGCAACTCTGTGATGGACTCGTCGAACAGTTCGAACTCGCGACGCGTGCAACACCAGACGTTGATGAGGAGGATGGCCGCGTGACGATTGCGGTAACCGGCAGCGCGTTCGGTGCCGTCGATCGGTTCGATCATCCAATTCCGTCGTTTCTTGCAGCCGGTCTCGCGACGGGCCTCGAGCGACCGGTCACGCTCGAGGTCACCCCCGGCGACGAGCGAGCCGACTGGCTGGTCACCTGTCGATTCGAATCCGCGGAGTAGCAGTGTTGACTACGCTTCTTTGGGCGTCGCCATCTCGCTCGGTTCGACGTCCGGAATCGCCGTCTCCTCGAGGACGTCTTCGACGATAGCCTGTGGTGTCACGTCGCTCAGTTCGGCGTCGGTCTCCAACACGAGGCGATGGGCCAGAATAGCGGGTGCCAGCGCCTTGACGTCGTCCGGGATGACGTACGATCGGCCGTGGACGGCGGCTCTGGCTTTCGCTCCGTCGATGAACGTGATCGTCGCCCGCGGTGAGGCACCGTGTCTGACATCCGGGTGGCTGCGTGTCGCCCCAACCAGATCGAGAACGTAGGATTTGACCGGCGGCGCGACGTACGTGTTCGTGACTTGCGTCCGTGCTTCGAGCAGTGCATCTTCCGTGACCACCTGTTCGACCGTGTCCGGCCCGAGATTCGGATTCGTATCGAACCGGTCGAGGAGCTCGGCTTCGCCGTCTCGGTCTGGAAGGTCGACAGTGAGTTTGAACTGGAAACGATCGCGCTGGGCTTCGGGCAGTTCGAACACGCCCTCCATCTCGATAGGGTTCTGCGTCGCAACGACCATGAACGGCTCCGGGAGAGAAAGTGTGTCCCCTTCGATCGTCACCTGACGTTCTTGCATCGCCTCGAGCAGCGCACTCTGAGTTTTGGGCGTGGCTCGATTGATCTCGTCGGCGACGACGAGATTAGTGAACACCGGTCCACGCTGGAGTTCGAACTCGCCCGTGTTCTGTCGGTAGACGTTCGTGCCGGTGATGTCTGCGGGCAGAATATCCGGCGTCATCTGAATCCGCTGGAATCCCAGTCCGGACGCCCGCGCGAAGAGATTGGCAATCGTCGTCTTGGCGACCCCAGGGACACCCTCGAGGAGGAGGTGCCCGCGAGTCAACAGGGCGATCGTGAGGTGTTCGACGGTCCCCTCGTTGCCGACGAGTACCTGCTCGACTTCGGTCTGAATAGCCTCGGCGATGGCCTCGGGGTCCCCAGCCGTCACCAGCCCCGATTCAGTCTCGCTCATGTTTCTCACCTTTCGAGTCACGCTGGTTAAACACTGTTATCATGCGCTCGATGCGCTCGTCATCCCAGTCGGGATGGCGCTCGCGAAGGAGTTCCGCTCGCTCGGCATCAGAGAGCGTTGGCGTCGATTCCTCAGCGGCCTGCACGCTTCGTCGACGACGACCGACTGGTAGTTGCTCACGTGTGAGTCGGCCGCTCGAGAGGAGTGCAATCAGTCCAATACCCCCAAAGCCGAGCAGAGCCTGGAGGAGGAGCGAACTCCGAAGGACCAGCGTAGCGGCAGTCAACGGCGGAATCCCGTCACTGTGGCTCACGTCGACGACGGTCGTGTTCCCTTCGCGGGCGAGTGCCGTCAGAAACGCGGCATTGTCCGGCTCGTCTCGCATCGCGTTGGTCGTGATCGAAGGGTCGCCGATAACGACTACACGCCCGTTTTCGACCGATTCGATCGTCGCCACGGGCAGGCGCTCGAGTTCCTTGTCATCGTCCAGTTCCTCGTCCGGCTCGTCGACACGGTAGGCGAAGTCACTGGTCGTGACGAGCGTCGTGGCGGTACCGGGTTCGACGGCGCTCGCGTAATTCAGCGTGAGTTGCTCGACGTCCGCCGTCAGCGTGTGGTTTTCGACCCCGGTGGCGATCGGCATCGTCGGCCCCCTGAAGTAATACTCGTCGTCGCGAATCAACTGGCCGTCGACACGGGCACTCGCACCCACGTCCTCGAGCAAGGCGTTACCCTGTGGTTCGAAGTTCTCGAGGACGACGAGCGTCCCCCCTGCCTCGACGAATCGAGCGACTGTGGCTGCGGATTCGTCGTCGTAGGTCTCCTCGGGGGCGATCACGAACGCGACCGTGTCTGCAGCCTCGAGGTCGTCGTACCTGCTCGTGTCCTGGATGAGGCTGGCCTCGACCTCGGGGTCGTCGTCGAGTGCCGACTGGAAATTGCTGGCCCCATCCCACGACGGGTTGTACGGACCGAACGCCGTCGTCGATGTGGAGCCACCCACGACCAGCGCCCCGAGGGTGACCAGCACGAGGACGGCGAGGAGGACCGTCGGCCAGGAGAGCCGTGACGACGTCAGCGACTCGAGGACGGCAGGGGCATCGGAACTCGAGCGGTCGGAATCGGCTGTCATCGTGGGGACCCCTCCGTGGATCGGATCATGGTCGTCATATTGGAAGCACCTCCGGGGGCAATATCTCGAGGATCCGGCGGATAACGATGACTCCAAAGCCCACCAGTCCGATGGCGATAAGCCAGAACAATCGGCGACGCCAGCCGGGCGTCACGTTCAGCGGTGCCGTGAGTTCCGTGACGATCAACAGCCCGATCAGCGACAGCACGAAAAACAGTTCGTACGATAGCGAACCGAGTAACGCGAGTACGAGTGCCGTCGCCAACATCCAGGCGAGCTGTCCGTGGATAAACCGCTGGCGACGCGTCGTTGGCATCTACTCGAGTGAGTGGTCGGCTGGTATGTAAACCTCTCGGCATCATGATGGGACAGGACCAGTTTGACTGGATAGGGACTGTGGCTCGAGGTGGCGTCGTGAGCGTCGAATCAGTTAGCGAATGCGCGCTCGAGCCAGTGCGATCACGAGGAGTGCACCGATGGCAGCCCCGATACCGAAGCCGGGAACGTCATCGTCGAACTCGAACTCGTGAGTCTCATCGGCCTCACTCTCGTCATCGGATGGGGTCGTCGAATCGGTATCTGCGGATTCGTCGTCCGTCGACTCGTGTTCGTCGGTTGTATCGTCCTCATCGGGATCGTCCGCGTCACTCTCGTCGTCTGTCTCCTCACCGTCGCCCGTGTCGCTATCGTCAGCGCTCTCCTCCTCACCGTCGCTCGAGTCAGTCGCACCGATGATCGAGACACTGGTGACGGAGCGGTCGTCACCCGTCTCGAGGAAGACATCCGCGTCGTCCGTTGCTGTGGGCGCGGTCAGTTCGACGGTGAACGTCTCCCGTTCGCCGCCATCGAGGTCCTCGAAGACGTAGCTCATCTCCTCGTCGGCCAGCCCGATGACGACCTCGGTGGTTCCTGGTTCCTCACCCACGTTTTCGATGACACCGCTAATCTCGACGTCTGCGCCAGCGTCGACGGTCTCTGGCACGTCAGTCAGGGACACCTCGAACTCGGCCGGGTCAGGATCCGGTTGCGGTGGGCTCGGTGGCGCTGGAGGCGGGGCAGCGTCCGTGACCTCGAGTGCACTCGTTTCCGTGGTGTTGGCCGTCTCAACGGCGAGTGTCAGGTCGCCGGCGGTGGAAACCTCGGCCTCGAGTGTGACGTTCGTAGTGTCCTGAGCAGCGAGGTCGACCGTTCGGTTCGCTACTGGTTCGCCGTCGAGCCAGAGGGTGATGTTCTGGGAGCCGTCGAGCGTCCCCGTGTTGGTGATCGGCGCAGTTACGGTGACGACGTCACCGGTCTCGAGTTCTTCGGGATGGTCGATCGAATCCAGTTCGAACGTTGGGGGTATCGCCTCGTCGATCGATAGCTCGCGTGTCGCTGTCTCGTTCGCACTTGCCGCAGACAGCGTCGTGACCGTCTCGGCGTCGTCGGGTTCGGTTGGTAGCGTGACCGTCAGCTGCTGGGTCTCGCCACCGTCCACTTCGACCGATCGTTCGCGTGTCGCGTCCGGGTTCGCGTCGTGTTCGACGGTGATGGTTTGGGTCGCGATGAGATCACCCGTGTTCGTCACCTCGAGCGTGACCGGCACGTCGCCACCGGCTGGAACGGTCTCCGGATACTCGAGGAACGTCACCGCCACGTTCGGCGGTTCGGGTTCGACGATGTCGACACTCGTCTCGTCGGTCGTGTTTTCACTCGTCACGGTGGCCGTCACGGTCTCGCCTGCATCCTCGAGCGAGGTTGGCGTCGTGAGCGTTACCGTTTCCGTGCCACCGCCCTGAACGGTTACGTCGGTCTCGGTCTGCGCCACTCCATCGGCCTCCAAGACGATTGTTTGAGTACCCTCGAGCGTACCAGTGTTTTCGACGGTCGCATTGAGTGCGAGCGAGTCGCCAGCGGTCACCGTCTCCGGTTCATCAGTGATCGTCACCTCGAACGCGGGAAGCGTGTCGACGTGTACGTGTTCGGTTTCGGATTCGTCGTCAGTGAGAACCGTGAACTCGAGTCCTGGCAGGTCATCGGTCGTCGTGGAGTAGTTCAGCGACACCGTTTCCGTCTCTCCGCCCCCGAGCGTGACATCTACTGCTTCGTCAGTTGCCGAGTCGTTCGCCAGCAGCGAGACCGTCTGTGTCTCCGTTCCGTCACCCGTGTTCGTCACGACGGCCGACACCTCCACCGTCTCGTTGGCTACTACTCCTTCGGGCATCGTCACCGACTCGAGCGCGAAGTACGGCACCTCTTCAACCGTTGCTGTGTCCGTTACCGTATCGTCCGGACTCCGAACCTCGAAGTCAACTGACGGCGCATCGCCGTGTTCGGTTTCGTACTCGAGGGAGACGGTCGTCGTGGTATCCGGCTCGAGTTCGAGTGCCGGCTTCGCGTCGACCACCTCGCCGTCGATCACGAGTTCGACGTCTCGTTCGCCAGCGGTCGCTCCCTCGTTCGTCACCGTCACGTCGACTGCGAGCGTCTCACCTTCGTCGACGGGATCGTGAATCTCGTCGAGTTCGAGTGCATACGATGGGGGTTCGAGGACCGTGGCCGTCTCGTTTGCCTCGTCGTCCGGCGTTTCGACCGACAGCTCGAGTTCGCCGACGTCCTCGAGCCCGGTTTCGTAGATGAACGTCGTCGACTCGGTCGCGCCACCCTCGAGTTCGAGGGCCTCGAGGCGATCGATTTCGGTTTCATCGACGCTAAAGACGACGGCTTCCTCACCCGGTGCGTCACCGACATTTTCGATGGTTACCGCCGTCTCAAGTGGGGTTTCCCCGGCGATGACCGGTTCGTTCACCGCGTCGATCGTGACCGTGTACTCGGCCGGTTCGTGCACGATAGCGTCCGTCTGTGTCGTCTCATCATCCGTCGAGACTTCGACCTCGAGTGACGGTGCATCGCCCGTTTCGGTCTCGTGAGCTATCCGCACCGGTTCGCTGTCACCGCCCTCGAGGGTCAACGTCTCCGGTGAGTACGTTTCTCCACCGATTTCGACGTCGATATCCTGTGTTCCCTCGAGGTCACCCTCGTTCGTAATCTGGGCTTCGACCACGAGTTCGTCACCTTCGATGACCGGGTCGTTGAGATCGACACTGCTCACGGTGAAGGCAGGCTGTTCACGAACGTCGACGACCCGTTCTGCATCGTCGTCATCCGTGGTGACTGCGACCAAAAGTTCCGGTCCGTCGCCCGACTGACTCTCGTAGTCCAACTGGATCGGCTCGCTATCGCCACCCTCGAGTTCGAGATTCGGTTCGGTGGCAACGACCTCACCGTCCACGACGAGCGACACATCCTGTGTTCCCGTTGCTTCACCCGTGTTCGTCACAGTGGCGTCGACGGTCAGTGTCTCATCACCCTCGATGACGGATTCCGTATAGCCGTCAATAGTCACCTCGAAGGTGTCCGACTCGAGGATGGTGACAGCTTTCCGTTCTGCTTCGCTCGTGTCACTGCTAACGGTGATTTCGTCAGTATCCGCTTCTCCATCAGTCGATTCCCACGTCAACTCGACCGTTTCCGAGCTATCGAAGGTCACGTGCGTCTCGTCCACGAGTGACCCATCGAACCCTCGCAGTTCGATTCGCTCGTCTGCGGGTTCATCTCCCGTGTTCGTCGCGCTGGCGGTCACCTCGAGCGATTCTCCCTCGATGACGGGTTCGTTCGTCGAGACGATCTCGAGATCGAGTGCCGCCGGTTCGATGGAGACATCCTCCGTCGCACAGTCACCACCATCCGTACAGAGTTCGATCGGGAGTTCGGGCGCATCGCCGTGCTCGAGTTCGTACTCGAACGTATCCGATTCGGACGCCCCAGCCTCGAGTGTGTGGGTTGCATCGTCTTCCTGGGCACCATCTACGACGAACGACACGTCTTCGGTTCCTTCGACATCACCGGTGTTCTCGAGGGTATACTCGACGGTGACGGTTCCGTCGGCAACGCTGGTCGAACGCACGTCAACTTCAAACGTTGCCGGTTGCAAGACCTCGACCGTTCCTGTCGCGGAACCGTCGTCACTCGCTACGCGGATATCGGTCTCCGGAACGTCATCGAGCGTTGTCTGACATTCCAGCGTTACCGTCGTCTCATCCTCACCATCGAGCGAAACGCTGTTGTCGTCACAGACAGCTCCACCGAGATCCAGCGTGAGGTCCTGGGTGTCCGGTTTATCACCGCTGTTCGCAATGTCGACTGTCACCTGAACCGATTCCTCGGCGACGACTGGATCGTCTATCGAGTCGATACTGACATCGAACTGGGCCGGGTCGATATCGACCGTCGTCTCATCCTGGTGGCCATCCGGGCTCGAGACGGTAATCGTGATCTGATCAGGGTCGTTCTCCTGGATGAAATAATCACAGAGAGCATCATCGCTCTCTCCGCCGTCAAGACTGAATGATTCGGTACACTGTTCCCGCCCGTCGTATTCGACGACGATGTCAGCGTCACCGTGGGCATCACCGACGTTTTCCACCTCGTAGTCCATGTAAATCGCCCCACCTGCTGTGTCTGCCCAGTCAATTTCGACATCGAATTCAGCTGGCTCGATGGCCGAGATTGTTCGCGTCTCGCTGTGTTTATATTCGAAGTGTTCGGAGAACTCATCGACATCCGAATCCGAGTAGACGACTGCACACACCTGGTGTGTTCCAGCCCCGAGTTCTTCGGGAAGCGTTGTCGATGCCGAGATCGACTTTGATTCGTACGGTTCAGGTGGCGAGAACGACTGCGTACCGAGATACGTATCCCGATTGCCCAGTTCACAGGTTCCCGCCGTTTCTGCCGTATACAGATGGACATTCATCGGTCCGTCCGCTGCCGTACCAACGTTCCGAACGGTATGTTCGACCGTCACCTCGGTTTCGCCGAGGACGACATCGTCGGTCGGACCAACGGTTAACCAGTCACTGTCATCGCCGGTGAATTTGAAATCCTCGAACACGTAGTTCGGTTTGTCATCCGGCGGATCAACGTACTTGCCATCTCGGTCCTCCCAGATCCAGTCGAACAGGTCGGAACTCTTGTCGTATGTGATACGAGGGCCAACGGTGACCTCCTCTGTTCCACCTTTGACGACCCCCAGAATTTCGTACCGGTCTTCGTCGGAGTTGTAGTGATACAACGCCGCCCCGCTCTGTCCACCGGTAGTCGTCAGTTCCGCTGTAACCGCATCCTCATTGCAGATGTAGCCGTAAACGCACCATTCCCCATCAGCCTCACCCGAATCGTACCACATCGACGGATAGGGCTCATCATTTGGTGGCAGTCCTGGATAGCCCTGGCTGGCCATAAACGCCTCCTCGTACACCGGATCGTCGGCTCCGTACGGCCACCACTGCATCTGATGGGTCTCTTCCTGGGCCCCGAGCGAACGGTCAAGGGTTAGCAACGCCATATCGTCCTCGAGCGGACAGGATTCGCCGCTGCAATCGTCCCCATCGCCCTCGATGAAGGAATCGTAGGTCCGAGCAATCCGCACGTTCGCCTCGGAAAACGGTTTTATTTGGGTTTCGCCCCGCTCGTAGCGATCGGTCGCCGGGCGGGCAGTCACCGAGTCGGCCCATTCCCCCTCTTCTTGATCGTACACACAATGGGCAGCCGTGAGTACCTGATAGTCACCGACAAGGGTCCCTGTGCATCCCCCACCATCTACCTCGAGTTGTACCGTAGCCTGATACGGATCGTGACTGTGATCCCACGGGTCACTGACCCGCTGTCGATCATCGCTCGCCGGGCTGACGGTCTCCGGCTGCTCGAGCGTCGTCGACTCTGTAGTCGATTCCGTGGTCGACTCGCTCTGGGTCATGACGTTTGCACTCGTACGGTCCAGAACGCGATCTTCCTCGAAGCTGTAGACCACCGTCTCGAGTGATTCCGTGGTTACGGTCGAGTCAGTCAGCTCATTGGGCTCGAGCGTCAACTCGAAGGCCGCTGCCTCGAGTCCACTGGACTCGTTGAGGACGTTGTCGTGTTCCCCATCGTAGCTGATCGTTACGTTTTCACCCTCCAGAAGATGGTCGTCGACGTTGAGAACGATGACGTCGTCGAACTGGCTGTCGTTTTCGGCGCTGTTGATCGGTTGTGGTGTCCCATCCACCTCGAGCGTGAATCCGTCAGTGTCGGCAGTCACATTGACCGCCTGATCGAAAGTCAACCCTATCGAGTCGTTCGTTCGCTCACCCTCGAGTACGGTCGGTGCCGTCGTCTCGTTTTGTGCGGCCGTATCCGACGTGACCGCCACTGCCCCACCAGCGACCAGTGCCAGCGCTAGCACAGCCACCGCTACCAGTACAATGGACCGACGGGCGATCGCTCGAGTGCCTGCTTCGTCTCGTCGGCGTCTCGTCGACGGATCCGTTCGTCGCCCCTCAGGACGCACGACTCCTCACCCCGTCGCCTATTCGTCTGCTTTCCTCGGCGCTACTCGAGAGAATATCTCCTGTCATCCCCCAACTCATTATTTGTTGTAAGAATATCAGACAATCTTATATTTTGGGGTTGAAATGAGTTCGATCTACGACCTGAGAAATCAGCGTACCCGGTTTTCGGACGAGCTGCGTAACGGGTATCCCGCCTGCACACACGTCAACCCCCCTCGAAGCAATAACCGATAGTGAACCACCTCGGAGGCAAGTGGTTCGAGAGACACCGTCTTTTGTCATCGAGTGAAATTATCGGTTTCGCGGACATCGCGGAGTCTGCCGGCCGTACGTCCCGTTGACCTCGCAAGAACTTCGTTCCCGCTTAGCTCTGCTTCGCACAGCCACGGAAGATCAAAGATCCTCCGAAGGACCTCAATCACTCAGCCTACTTTTTTGTAGATCGACACGGGTTGGCTAACGATGCCAGTTAGTGGGGGTCGTTCACTCCCTCGTGCGGAGTCCTAACATGGCAATTGCCAGAAGTGCGAATAGCGCGATGGTGAATCCGAATCCGGGCAAGCTGTCAGAGCTGCCATCGTCATCATCGGTGTCATCGCTGGTAGCCGTTTCATCATCGTCGTCGCTGTCGTCGTCATCGGCGCCGTCTTCGTCAGCATCGTCCTCGTCGGCGTCGTCTTCGTCGGCATCGTCGTCATCGGCGCCGTCTTCGTCAGCATCGTCGTCATCGGCGCCGTCTTCGTCAGCATCATCTTCGGTGCCGTCGTCCTCGTCGCTGTCGTCTTCATCGGCATCATCTTCGTCGGCATCGTCCTCGTCAGCATCATCTTCGGTGCCGTCGTCCTCGTCGCTGTCGTCCTCGTCGCTGTCGTCTTCATCGGCATCGTCCTCGTCGCTGTCATCTTCATCCGCGTCGTCTTCGTCGCTATCGTCTTCATCAGCATCATCGTCGTCCGAATCGGCAACCGAGAACGTCAGCGTCTCAGTCGCTTCGTTACCCGCTTCGTCGGCGACGTGGAGTGTTACGTCGTAGCTTCCACCGTCGGAAACCTGGTGTGTGTGAGTGGTTCCACTCGAGTCGACCGACGTCTGCTCGGAATCGGTCTGTGACTCGCCGTCGACGACCAACTCGATCGAGCTCACGTCGATGCCCGAGAGGTCGTCTTCGTAGGTGAACTCGAGGGTCACGCTCTCGGTTCCCGCGTCGAACTCGTGGCCGTCAGCGGGTCCGGTCGAATCGATTGTCGGAGCGGTCGTGTCGGTGATTACGGCCCCGTACGTCGAGAAGCCCGACACGTCGCCGACGAGATACGGATCGTCGCCGATCCCGTAATCGATGGTCGTGTCCTCGATCGCCGTCCACTCACCGGTTGTCGAGTCGTAGTGGGCCAGGTCCACGTCGGTCGCATCGAAACCGGCCGGGAGTTCATCCTCGTCGATTGCCATTGCGATCTCCGCTCCCTCGAGGTGGACGTCGAGCAGTCCGGGCAGTTCGGTCTGCAAGAAGCCGACGCCGTGGGCGCCGTCATCGAGGTTCGCGTTGGCTGTGCTCTCGGCGAGTGCAAGCGCCAGGTTCTCAGCCTTGACGGCCGCGTCGACGTCGTCGACGACGTCGAGGACGACCTGTACGTCGAGTCCTTCGATCTCGATGACGTCATCCTCGAGCGTGAACGCGTAGTGGACCACGTCGGTCGAGGCAGTGCCCTCGTTGCCCGCGCGGTCGGTTCCGGTCACGTCGACGGTGTACTCGCCCGACTCGTCGCCGAAGGTGAGCGTTCCCGTGAAGGTCGTGTTGTCAGCGTTGCTCGAGTCGATCGTCACCGACGGATCGTCGCCCATCGTGGACGCGCTCGTGGAGATGTCCTCGACGGTCACTTCGATCTCGGGTGCGTCAACGAGCGGCTCGTCACTCTCGACGATGATAGTGGCGTCGTCGCCCGTGACATCCTCGAGGGTGACCGACAGCGTTGGGTCCTCGCGGTCGATCACGAGCGTCTCGTCGGCGTCGACCGTTCCCGCGTGATCGAGTTCGTCGACCGCAACGACCGACAGCGCGTACTCGCCGTCGTCGGGGAGGTGCTCGAACGGAACGTCAGCAATCCAGGTGTCCCCGGCGTCGTGGGTCGCGTCTGCGGGGACGATGTACGTCGTCTCGAGCGAGTCGATCAACAGCGTCACCGTCGTCAGGTCGAGGTCGGCCTCGACGTCGATCGTCACGCTGGCGTCGTCGTTCGCGTACACCACGTCGTTTCCGGTCGCGGGGTCCGTTTCTGTCGAGTAGCCGTCGACATCGACGATGGTCGGTTCGACCACCGGATCGGAAACGTCGATCCACCCGGCATTCAGCCCGCCGAGTTGGAGATCGTAGTGACCCGGTTCGTCCGGAGTGAAGGTGATATTCAGTGCACCCAAGTGGTAGTATCCCGGCTCGAGCGTCACCTCCTGGGTTCCCACCACTTCGGTCTCGCCCGTCTCGTTGTGCGTTGCCGTGAGTTCGATCTCTTCGGTTCCTTCGATATTGCCCGCCTGGTAAATGCTGCCGATGGCGTGCGTCTCCTGGCCGTAGGCAATCTCGCTCTCGGTGGCAGTTGCCGCGATTACCTGGATATTGGACTCGGCAGGTTCGACGTCCACCGAGCCGGCGTTCCTGCCATCGAGTTCGAGATCGTAGTGACCCGGTTCGTCCGGTGTGAAGGAGATATTCAGTGCACCCAGGTGGTAGTATCCCGGCTCGAGTGTGACTTCCTGGGTTCCCACCACTTCGGTCTCACCCGTCTCGTTGTGCGTCGCCGTCAGTTCGATCTCTTGGGTTCCCTCCACGTTCCCTGACTGGTAGACCGAACCGATCACGTACGTCTCCTCACCCTCAATTAATTCGAGGTCAGCGGTGGACGCCGCAATCACCTGGATATCGGACTCGGCAGGTTCGACATCCACCGAGCCGGCGTTCCGGCCATCGAGCTCGAGGTCGTAGTGGCCCGGTTCGTCCGGGGTGAAGGTGATGTTGAGCGCACCCAGGTGGTAGTATCCCGGCTCGAGCGTCACGTTCCGGGTTCCTATCACTTCGGTCTCACCCGTCTCGTTGTGCGTTGCCGTGAGTTCGATCTCTTCGGTCCCCTCGACATTGCCGGCTTGATAGACCGACCCAATCACGTACGTCTCCTCGCCCTCGATCAGTTCGACGTCAGCGGTGGACGCTGCAATCACCTGGATATCGGATTCGGCAGGTTCGACATCCACCCAGCCGGCGTTCCGACCATCGAGCTCGAGGTCGTAGTGACCCGGTTCGTCCGGGGTGAAGGTGATGTTGATCGCCCCGAGGTGGTAGTACCCCGGCTCGAGCGTGACTTGCTGGGTTCCAACCACTTCGGTCTCGCCCGTCTCGTTGTGCGTTGCCGTGAGTTCGATCTCTTCGGTCCCTTCGACATTGCCGGCCTGGTAAATGCTGCCGATCACGTGCGTCTCCTCACCCTCGATCAGTTCGACGTCAGCAGTCGACGCCGCGATTACCTGAATATCCGAGACCGCAGGTTCTACCTCCACCCAGCCGGCGTTCCGACCACCTAACTCGAGGTCGTACGTCCCTGGCTCGTCCGGTGTGAAGGTGATGTTGATCTCACCCAGGTAGTATGTACCCGGTTCAGCCGTCACCTCCTGGCTTCCAACGACGTGCGTCTCGTTCGTCTCCTGATTGGTCGCGGTCAGCTCGATCTCCTCGGTCGCCGTGTCGCTCCCGTTCTGGTAGATGCTGCCGATCACGTGCGTCTCCTCGCCCTCGATCAGTTCGACGTCAGCGGTAGATGCCGCGATGACCTGGATATCGGTGACGACCTCCTCGACGTAGACCGTCCCCGCGTACGTGCCACCGAGTTCGAGGGTGTAGTTGCCGGTCTGCTCCGGCTCGAACGTGACGTTCAAGCCGCCCAGGAGATAGTATCCCGGCTCGACCGTCACGTCCTGGGTTCCCACGACCGTCTCTGTACCGTCCTCGTGGGTCGCCGTCAGTTCGATTTCTTCGGTTCCTTCGATATTGCCCGCCTGGTAGACCGACCCGATGACGTGCGTCTCCTCGTTCTCGGAAATCTCGACGTCCGACACGGACGCCGCGATCACCTGAATGTCGGTGACGGCTTCCTCGACGTCCACCGAGCCGGCGTTCCGGCCATCGAGTTCGAGGTCGTAGTGGCCCGGTTCGTCCGGGGTGAAGGTGATGTTGATCGCTCCCAGATGATAGTATCCCGGCTCGAGCGTCACGTTCTGGGTACCCACCACTTCGGTCTCACCCGTCTCGTTGTGCGTCGCCGTCAGTTCGATCGCTTCGGTTCCCTCCACGTTCCCTGCCTGGTAGATCGACCCGATGACGTGCGTCTCCTTGCCCTCGATCAGTTCAACGTCAGAAGTCGACGCCGCGATCACCTGAATGTCCGAGACCGCTGGTTCTACCTCCACGAAACCGGCGCTCCGACCACCTAACTCGAGGTCGTAGTGACCGGGTTCGTCTGGGGTGAACGTGACGTTCAGTGCACCCAGGTGATAGTATCCCGGCTCGAGCGTTACATTCTGCGTGCCAACGACCTTGGTCTCACCCGTCTCGTTGTGCGTCGCCGTCAGTTCGATCTCTTCGGTTCCTTCCACGTTCCCTGCCTGGTAGATCGACCCGATTACGTATGTCTCCTCACCCTCGATCAGTTCGACGTCAGCGGTGGACGCTGCAATCACCTGGATATCGGACTCGGCAGGTTCGACGTCCACCGAGCCGGCGTTCCGATCACCCAGTTGCAGGTCGTAGTGGCCCGGTTCGTCCGGGGTGAAGGTGATGTTGATTCCCCCGAGGTGGTAGTATCCCGGCTCGAGTGTGACTTCCTGGGTGCCGACGACCTTTGTCTCGCCCGTCACGTTGTGCGTCGCCGTCAGTTCGATTTCTTCGGTTCCTTCGATATTGCCCGCCTGGTAAATGCTGCCGATGACGTACGTCTCCTCACCTTCGATTAATTCGAGGTCAGCGGTGGACGCCGCAATTACCTGGATATCGGACTCGGCAGGTTCGACATCCACCCAGCCGGCATTCCGGCCATCGAGTTCGAGATCATAGTGACCGGGTTCGTCCGGCGTGAAGGTGATGTTGATCGCCCCGAGGTGGTAGTATCCCGGCTCGAGCGTCACGTTCTGGGTTCCCACCACTTTGGTCTCACCCGTCTCGTTGTGCGTCGCCGTCAGTTCGATCTCTTCAGTTCCCCCCACGTTCCCTGCCTGGTAGATCGAACCGATCACGTGCGTCTCCTCGCCTTCGATCAGTTCGGTGTCAGCGGTGGACGCCGCAATCACCTGGATATCGGACTCGGCAGGTTCAACGTCCACCCAGCCGGCGTTCCGGCCATCGAGTTCGAGGTCGTAGTGACCCGGTTCGTCTGGGCTGAAGGTGATGTTGATCGCACCCAGGTGATAGTATCCCGGCTCGAGCGTGACTTCCTGGCTGCCGATAACCTCCGTCTCGCCCGTCTCGTTGTGCGTCGCCGTCAGTTCGATCTCTTCAGTTCCCCCCACGTTCCCTGCTTGGTAGATCGACCCGATCACGTACGTCTCCTCACCCTCGATCAGTTCGGTGTCAGCGGTAGACGCCGCAATCACCTGGATGTCCGAGTACTGGTCCACGACCGTCACCGAGCCGACGAAGAAGCCGTCGAGTCCCAGGTCGAACTCGGCGCTATCTTCGTCCGATGGCAGATCCGCAGCCGTCGGTGTCCACTCGAGTTCCACGAGACCGGGGTTGGCTCCCTTCTCGACCGTGACGTTCGCCTCGTCGACGACGTCGCCGTCGACGGTCAGATTGACCGTGTACTCCTCGTCCGGTACGTCGCCGCCGTTGTACAGGTCGGCGGTGACGGTGAGGGTGTCTCCGAGCGTCACATCCGTCTCGTCCGCGTCCGCTCCGTATATAAACACGTCGGCGCTCGCGAGGACGTTGACGGTTCCCACTGAAACGCCGTCGATGGATACGTCGAACTCGCCCGGTTCGTCAAGCTCGTGCGTGATCGAGACCGTTTCGGACTCGTTGACGTCGAGCGTGACCGTCTCGTTCGCCACGACCTCGCCGTTCACCTCGAGCGGGATCGTGAGCTCCCCGTCGGCAAGCCCGACGTTCGTCACCTGTGCAGTGACCGTGACCGACTCGCCCTGCACGACCTCGTCGGTCGACAGCGACGGGTGGCTGATCGACGCCTGCGGCGAGGTGTCCGCAAAGACGCCGAACGTCGAGAACTCGGTGACGTTCGTCGCGTAGACGAACCGCTCGTCCGTGTCGACGCCGACATCGTAGGACGCCTCACTCGGGGACTCCCAGGTGCCGCTTTCGTCAAATCGCCAGAGTTCGAGTGTGGCCTCATCGAGACCGTCGACATCCCCTTCGTCGTAGTGGAACCCGAGTTCTGTCAGGAGAGGCGCGTCGCCGCTCGCCGTCACGTTCACGTACGCGTCGATTGCGTAGCCCGTATCCGGCATCGTTTCCGGTGCCGAGGTCCCGTTGATAGTGACGTCCTGCCCGTCAAACGAGAGCGTCGATCCCTCGAGGTGGATCCGCTCGAAGGTGGTGTTCGTCGTGGGCCCGACCGAAACGTCGGTGGCGCTGTTAGTTACCGTCACGTTCGACAGATGGTTATCGGCCCCGGAGACGGAGAGACCAGTGCCGGCATCCGTGATGGAGACGTTGGATATCTCGTTGTTCGTTGGGGTTCCGAACATCCCCACGCCCGTCGATACGTTGCTGACCGAGACGTCAGAAACGACGCTGTCGGCGGCTGAACCAGACACACTGATGGCAGTTCCCCCGATGTCTTCAGCCGTAAGGTTCGTGACGGTCGTTCCGTCGCCGAAAAGCGACATACCGCCCTGGTTACCCGAGATGGTAACGTCTGTGAACATGTTATCGTGCCCGTCGGGGCCGAGATAGACGGCATTGCTGTCACCGTCGAGTATCGTCAATCCAGTAAACGTATTCAGTGTCGAACCGCTCCTGATGTCGATCGCGTTATTACTGGTGTTAACCAGGGTGACGTCGGTGAATTGATTGTTCGCTGCATTACTCAACCCGATCGAATTTTGCTCGGTATCCGTCACGGTCACCGAATGCAGTTCGTTCCCGGTAACCGACGCACCGCCGCTCAGACTACCGACGAGATAGATCGACGTTCCGCCGTTCTCCGTCGCGGTTATGTTCGACAAGGTGTTTCCGTTACTGTTGATTCGAATCCCGGTCCAGCCGTTACCGTTACGGGAGACGTTCACTGTGTCAAACGTGTTTCCAACGGAGCCACCGCCCCTGAGGTTGAGACCGTGCTGTGAGTTGTCGGTGGCGGTGACGTCGGTAAACGTGTTCCCGGTTCCCCAGGTCTCGATGCCGACCTGGTTCGAGGAGGCGTTCGCCCCGACGAAATCGTTTGAGGAGCCACTGTCCATCCTGATTCCCACGCCACCGTTGTCGTACGCGGTGACGTTCGTGAACGTGTTTCGGACAGTCGAGCCAACGGAGAGCGATCCGACTGAGACCCCAGTGTTGTCGTTGTGTCGCGCTGTGACGTTCGTGATCGCGTTATCGTTCGCGCCGAGAATCACGAAGCCGCCACTGTTGTACTCGGTAACGACATCGGAAATCGATCCATCGTTCGCTCCGCGGTAGCGGATTCCCTGGCGCCACCCGGTAACCGTCACATTTCGAACGGTGACGTCCGTCAGCGTCTCGGCGCTTCCGTTGACGTACACGCCATACTCCCATCCATCACTCGCATCGTCGATACCCGTGATGGTGTGGCCCTGGCCGTCGAAGACAACATCGCTCGAGGTGATCTCGATGGCCGTCGTATCGTCGGTGAGATTCGTATCAAGGAGATACGTTCCTGGGGCCGTGATGACCGTACTCTCGGTGATCGTCACGGGACCGTCCTGAGCGATTGACACCGCCGCCGTGGCGTCGTCGTCATCACTGTGAACCGTCACCGCACCGCTGCCGGCATCAGTAGTGTCAGTCTCCCATGTGAGTGTGACCGTATGATTCTCGTCCGGATCGAGTGCAAGATCCTCGAGTTCGTCGACGACCGAGCCGTCCAAGGCCTCGAGTGAAATCGTCTGTGTTCCCGGTTCAGTGCCGGTGTTCTCGACGGTGACGTCAACGGTGAGAGTCTCTCCGGCAGTGACCGGCGAGTTCGTCTCCGTGATCGACACCGCGAAATGCGGCGCGTCGTCGACGGGTTCGCTCACCATCCACGGATGGAATCGCACGTTTGTGCTCACGGAATCGCCTGATCCACTCGCCGTGGTTTCGTTAACTGGGTCAGAGACTCCGCCACTCGGGCCGCTTACGGCGCCCCACCAGTTGAAGCGGGCGTCGACCTCTTCACCGCCCGAGACAACTCCCTCGGGGTTGTCGACGATACTGTTGTCACGCAGTGTTGCGTTTTCCGCGTCGACGTAAATTCCGCGGTCACCGCTGTCGGTTATCGTGTTGTGCGACAGAATCGCGTTGATCGAACCGGCGCCGACGTCGATGCCGTCAACGACCGATCCCTCGATCGTGTTCCCTTCGACCGTTGCGTCAATCGCGTCACGCAATTCGATCCCATCGCCGAATCTCTGGGAGGGGAGAGAAGGGTTGATGTATCCGTTGTTCGTGATCGTGTTTCCTGTGACTGTCGCTGCTGCGGCCTCGTCGAGCAGAATGCCGTCCCGACCGTTGTCGGCGATTTCGTTCTCGAGAATCGTTGCATTGTACGGGGCGTCTCCGCTGGTAAATGATCCTGGTGGTTCGAGTTGAATCCCCTGTCGACTGTTGTCGGTGACGGTGTTGCCCTCGATCAACAGGTCCTCAGTGTTACGTCCAGCGACGATACCGCGGGTGTTTTCGGATACGTCGTTCCCTTCGACGATCGTCCGGTCAGCGCGATAGAGGTGAATCCCGTTGTCACTGTTGCCGGAGATCTGGTTGTCACGCACTACCGAATCCTCTGCACCCCACCGAATCTGGAGTCCGTGGCGGTCGTTTCCTACGAGCGTATTTCCTTCGACGAGCGTCCTGTGCGTGTTATGAACCTGAATCCCGTCGCTGTACGACCCGGTAACCGTGTTGTCACGGACTACGTGATCTTCACCGTGTCGCTCGAGGTGTATCCCAAACGTGTACGCCTGGTGTGATCCCCGCGTGTCACTCACCGTATTATTTCGGACGATGCTCTCGGACCCACCAACTAGCTGAATACCGTACTGGACGGTCGAGACGTCGTTGTGTTCGATGACGGACCCAGTCGAGCCCATGTCGATGATTCCACCCTTTTCACCTTCGATTCCGTTGGCGATCGTGTTGTGCGCGACGATCGTTCCTTCGGTCGCCCCGAGTTGAATAGCGGCGACCGTGTCACTGAGTTCGAAGTTCGAGATCTCCACATCCGTTGTGTTTGCGACGATGATCTGACCGGCGTCCGGATAGGTGGAGGGGTCGATCGTCACACCGTCTGCGTCTCGCACGTAGACGAGCGCACCTCCCCCGACCGTGTTCCCGTCAAATTCGTGGAGGAAGTGCTCCCGCTCCTGCTCGTTCGTCCCACTCGAGACGGCAACGCCGTGAGCGAACGCGTTGTCGCGGACTGTCGCGTCAGTCGTCGAAGAGAGACTGAGGTCTGATCCCTCGCTCGAGACCGTGTTGTTCTCGACGAGGAGTGTATCCAGCCCACCCGAGGTGATTCCCTGTCCATTGGCGTCGAGTCGGTTGTCGACGATGTCGATCGAACTCGAGTCGCGCATCCAGATGGCGGACGCCGACAATCCCTCGATATCGTTATCGCGAATCTCGATCGAGGAGACGTCACCGAGATGAATGCCTCGGGAGGTATTGGTGACCGTGTTCCGTTCTATCAGGGCGTCGGACGAGTACTCCCGGAAGTCGATCGCGATTTGACCGTCGTGCTGGATGTCGTTGTCGACGACGGTTGTGTCCGAAGATCGTCTGAAGGTGATCGCTGGCGAACTAGTCGTGCCGGTATTGTTCGAAATGGTGTTGCCAGAAACGAGTGTTCCGCTCGCCCCGTTCGAACCCACCGAAGCGGCCGCGACAATCGCGCTATACTCGTTGTGCGTGATCGTGTTGTTCGTGATTTCGACGCCTTCTTGGGGTGAGAACCTGTTGAAGACGATCCCGTTCTCGTTGTTCGCAGTAATCGTGTTCCCGTCGATTACCGTCCCGGTGACTTCGCTAAGATGGACGCCAACGTCGTTCGCCGTCAAATGGTTGTCCCGGATTTCGACGTTGCTCGTCTCGGACGCCACGTGCACCCCTCGAGTGAAATCCCGAATCTCGAAGCCCTCGAGCGTGACGGCACTGGAATTAACGTAGACACCGGTCCACGTCTCATCGTCGGGAACCAGCGTCACGTCCCCGTTCGCGACCAGCGTCAGTCCGCCGGTGTCGATCCACAAATCCTCCTCGTAGGTTCCGGACTCGACACAGACCGTCTCACCCCAGGTGGCGTTGGCGATCGCCGACTGAATAGACTCTCCGGATTCGACGGTCACGTCACACGACGCGTCGCTGGCTGCTATCGTCGACCCCTGTGTGGACTCACTCGAGTCAGTGTCCGACGAACTCGAGTCGTCCCCTCCCTCACTATCCGTGGAACTCGAGTCGTCATCCGTGCTCGCCTGCGTTATCGACGTGTCCGTCAGCGAGCCCAACGCAGATTCCGTTGGCGCTGGCTCGTCCACCCCGACGCCGCTCGCTGCTGCGGCCGGTGCGATGACCGACGTGATCATCAGCACCGAAAAAAGGACTGCAAGAACGCGAATATGTACCGACCGTTGTGACTGTCGCGACTTCATGAGATATATGTCCGTTGGCCGAACAAGTATCCGCGCTTACCGAGGGGTTATCGCATAGGTTACCCACTGGTGAGTTACCTCGCGGGGAGATACTTGGATGCCGTTCGTCGATAGGGCGCTCGTATCACTAGACCAGAAAGCTACGAGGAAGCCGCCGATCCGATGACCACGTGACGGTCGAATCTTCCTCGAGGCCAGTCAGCTCAGCTATCGGTCGTTCGGATCGGCACGGGCGTGAACCAGTCGACCAGAAGGAAAGGGTCACCCATCCGATTCCGTCTCATCCCCGTTGTCAGCGTCTGCAGGTGACCATCCTGTTCGAGGGGATAGGTTGTAATCCCAGTTCGACGAGTTGCGTTGCCTCTCCAGCTACCGTCACCGATTGAGAATCGACAACATCACCACCGACGACCAGTTCGATGGTATCCGTCTGCTCCGTCGTCGCGTTGTTCGCTAGATTCGCCAGTACCAGCAGCTGTTCACCAGCCTCGACCGGGGCGTTCGTCTGATCGATGATGACCGTGAGTTCGCCATCTGGAGAGTCGTTGTTGGTCTCGTCGTTCTCGCTCCCGTTATCGGTCGCTGCAGCGATCGGTACCTCGAGCTGAAGGGTTCCCTCCGAATCGAACACGAAGGCGGATCAGGGGTTTCGAACTCCGAGCAAACCCGTCATCGATATTCTGAGATCGTACGATACGGGACGTAGTAGCCGATCTCATCGATCCACCTTGACAGCCACTCGTCCGCTGTCGGTTCATCGATCTTTTCAGCATCGATGGCAGCCAATAGAACGCCAACCGATCCGACAACGGTTACACCCTGATCTTTTGCAAACGACCGAGCATCTCCATCATCTGTCAGTAGTCGACCGTCGTGGGAGTCGGCGAGGGCGAACGCCTGTGCTTCCCCGGAGTCGAGATGCCCACCAACAACTGCTTCTCTGTTTGCGACGGTATCCGAAATCGTCGCGACCGGGATTTCCTCATCAAGCGTATCGAGTGCTTCCTGAAGATATGGGTGGTTGTCAACGCCGTGTTCGAGCTCCTCACGAACGACTGGTACTGTACAGATTCCAGAGAGGTCAGCCACTACCCACAGCTGATCGATGTAGGCGAAATTCGAGAGGACAGTCGTATTCAAGACGCTCGGGTTCGCTGGAATATCGTCACCTGTCATTTATCGCGGGACTCCTCGTCAGACGAGTCCTCATCACCGAATTCGAGTTCGCTCGCTGCCTCCACTTCGTAGGCTGCGTCGTCTTCGTCAACGAGTCCGAGGCGGAGTTCAACGCCGTGCTCGCGGAGGATATCGCGCATCGTCCAGCGGTCGACAGCAGCGAGTCTCGCAGCATCACCGAGCGTGATCCGCTCACGCTCGTAGAGTGCAACCGCAGCTGCAATACGCTCGTTTTCGTTGTCCTCGAAGTATTCACGCACAAACTCCCGCAAGGCATCGCTCTTGCCAGTGAACACGCCAGCCTCGACAGCACCCTCAATGAGGAGATCAAGGTCGTCTGGATAGGAGCCGGTAATTCGTGCCATCGTTCTATCTCGGACTACGTCTTCATACTATTTATGAAGCTCGCCGGAAACCCATGTGCATTGAGCGGACCGGTCGCAACTGTACGATGTAGTCTTCCTGAGGGTTATCAAAGGTAGCTTTGGTTGGTGGTTTTGGCTCGAGGTCGCCACCCAGACCCAATCGATTGTGAAAACTACCAACAGATCACCACAACTAAGTGACGACGAGCAGACCGTTCTCCAATGGTTGGTGAACTGTCTATTTTTGAACGGTCTCTTACAGAGGCGAAGAAGGTGAGACCCTCCGGCGATGGATACGTACTCGAGCGGAACACTCGGAGGGATCGATGATTGGGTTCGATCTCAGCCGCCGGGACGTGTTACGGTCAGGCCTTTTGGGCACCGTCGGCGCGGCCAGCGGTGTGATCGGAACGGCCACCGGCACCGAATCGGCTGGTGGCGCGGGGATGGATGTCACCTTAATCCCGGCTGACGGCGATTTTGGATTCAACTATCCGTACTATCTGTACGCACCAGCGGTGGAAGGCGCGTTCGACCGACCGATTCTCGTCGAGCCGAACAACACTGGGAGGTCCACTGATGACTTTGACACACACCGTGAGTCTGCCGAGCGGTTGATCGAACACGGGACTCCCAGGCGGATCGGTGACGAACTTCGTGTGCCGGTTCTCGTTCCGGTCTTTCCGCGCCCGTCCTCGAATCCGGTCGATTGGCGACACTACGTCCATGCGCTCGATGCCGAGACGATGCAGATCGATTCCGGCGATCTCGAGCGCGTAGACGAACAGCTCTTGGGGATGGTCGAGCACGCACGAGAACGCCTTTCGGAGCAGTCCTATCCCGTCGGCGGGGACATGATCATGAACGGCTTTTCGGCGTCGGGGACCTTCGTCAATCGGTTCACCGCCCTCCATCCCGATCGCGTTCGGTCGGTGACTGCCGGCGGCATCAACGGCACCGCCATCTTGCCACTCGAGGAGGCTGCGGGACGGACGGTAGATTTCCCAATCGGTATCGCCGACCTCGAGTCACTCACCGGCGAGGCGTTCGACCGTGACCAGTGGCAGGCGGTCGACCAACTGGTCTACATGGGCGGGGACGACGAGAACGATACGATTCCCTACGACGATGCCTGGAACTCAACCCAGCGCGAGATCGCCCTCGAGGTGTACGGCGAGCACATGCAAAACGACCGGATGCCCTACTGCAAGTCGGTCTACGAGGAGGCTGGTGCGACCGGTCGGGTCGAGGTCTACCCCAATATTGGGCACCGCCCCGTCACCGAGGAACTCATCGCGTTCCACCGGAAACACGTCGTCCCCCAGTCCGTTGGGTTCGCCGAGCCACTGGCGATCGGCGAGGAGACGGTAACCGTTCTCGCACGAGCCCACGACGATCGAGAGTACGAACTGCGCGTTTTCAGTGACGAACGCGGCGAACTCACAGATGCTGTGCGGGAATTCGACCCTGCTGTGGACGACCGTGTGCAAATCGAGTTGGCGACACCGCTCGCCGACGGGGAGGACGTGACTGTCGGCCTGTTCGAGCCCGGGAGTGCCAATCAGGAGGCAGCGCTTACGTCGGAGACCGCCACCGTCCACGGGAAGGTGGAGTTCGTCGAAACGCCGGTCGCCGGTGACGAGACGGTGACGATAACGTACGATCTCTCGACGGTGTATCCGGTTCGCGAGCAGGCAACGCTCCGTCTCGACACCGAACAGGGCGGAGCCAGCAAGCTGACAGCACTCGAGCCAGGTACCAGTGAGACGGTTACCCTCCCTCTCGAGGCAGACGAACAGGGGGTCCCGCTCGAGCAGGGACGTGAGGTGACTGCAACAATCGCCGACGCCGATCCACAGGGGCTCGATCCGGTGGCGACCGACACGAGAACGATCGGTGCGCCAGCCGACCCGGCGCTGTCGCTCGAGGTTGACGCCGAGCGGGCCGTCCTGGCCGCCGAGGACGTGGCCGTCGAGATCGCTGTGCGAGTGATCGGGGGCGATTCGGACGACCTGACTGACATTCCGATCGAGTGTGCGGTCGACGGCGAGGTGGTCGACATGGTGACGACTTCACCATCGGTCGGCGAGACGGAAACGATCGCTCTCAGCGTTCCCACCGACGGATACGACCGAGACGAACTGACGGTCAGCGCCACGTGGGGAGAAACAACCGATGAAGAGACGGTTATCCTCGCTACTCAGCCCGGTGATGGGGACGGAAGCGCTGGCAATCCATACCGAATCACCGACGAAACCGAACTCGCGTATGTAGACTTCGAGCGATCCGCCCACTTCGAACTCGCCGAGGATATCGATCTCTCCGGATTCGAGCGGTTCGTTCGGATCGGGAGTCTTCGAGAGCCGTTTTCCGGAACCTTCGATGGCCGTCATCACGAGATCACCGGAGTCCATATCGAGGAGTCCGTCGATCAGTTCGAGGGGATCGGGCTGTTCGGCAACCTCATTGGAGGCTCGATCGAAAACGTCCACCTCGTAGACGTACACGTGACCGGTGACGATTTCGTCGGCGGCGCCGTCGGGATGGCCCAGGCACCCGCAGAGATTTCCCGCGTCAGCGTCTCCGGAACCGTCGTCGGCGAGGACAACGTCGGCGGGATCATCGGCGGAACCTCCACCGGCGAGGACGGCGAGGATGTCGTCATCTCCGAGACCGCTTCGGACGCGAGTGTGCAGGGAGAACGAAAGGTCGGGGGCATCATGGGTCAATCCTCCGGTGACCGCATCACGAACTCCTATGCGAGTGGTTCGGTCAGTGGACATCGCGACGTCGCCGGCGTGCTCGGACTCAACGTCTTCGGCGGGGTTGTCAGCACGTCTTACGCCAGCGCCACACTCGAGGGTGATGGCGGGGGACTCGTCGCGAATAACCCGGAGGGCAGCATTACCGACTCCTACTGGGATGTCGACGCGACAGGAATATCGACCTCTGATGGCGGTGCTACGGGGTTGCGCACTGCTGCGATGACTGGTGACGATGCCGTGTCTACCCTGTCTGGGTTCGACTTCGAGGAGACGTGGGCGGTGACCGACGGGTATCCAGTACTCGCGTGGGAGCACGCCTTCTCAATTCAACAGCTCTCCGAGTTGGATACGCATGTGGTAGGCGATCCAGCTCAGGTGACGGTCACCGTGGCCAACACCGGCCCAGCGCCGATTGAGGAAGCCCTCGAGTTTCGGTTCAGCGGTGAAGTCGTCGAACGTCGACCGATCTCGTTGGATGCGGACGAGTCGACTACCCTCGAGTTCGAAGCCGATACTGACGGCCTCGAGCCCGGTGTGCACGACTACGGCGTGGGCGACCGCACGGCCAGCGTCACCCTCGTCGACGGGGACACGCCAATGTTCGAACTCACCGACGTTGCCTTCCCCGAATCCGTCGAGAAAGACACCGAGCCATCCCTCTCGGTGACTATTCAGAACCTGGGGATGGCTGATGAGCAAGCGATCGTCGCCAGGGTGACCGACGACGCGGGGGACACAGTACTGACTGACAGGCTGATTGCGGCCTCACTCGAGCGTGGCGAGCACCTCGAGCGGACATTCTTCCTCGACACGGCGGAGCTTCCAATTGGGGAGTACGAACTCACCGTCGAAACGGACGACAACGACTATACACGCACGTTTGAGGTTCAAGACACCAGTGACGACGATGCGGAGACGTCGTACGATGACAGCGTGACCAGGCCAGACGACAGCGTGAGCGAAGGTGATGACAGCGATTCTCGAGATGACCGTGCGGTTGACAACAAAGATTCTCGGGATGATCGCGAGGCAGACGACCAATCGCCCGGGTTTGGGCTTGCAAGCGTCCTTGCGGGGATCGCTGGTGCTGGCTATCTGCTCAGACAACGGGTCAGTATGGATGCTGATCAGGAAAACGACTCATGATGGCGTAGTCATTTCTTCGTGAACCAGCCAGTGTATGGCCCTCTGCTGTGGTTTGGAGATTATTTGTTAGTTCTCTTAGGATGGGGGCTCGAGACACCGCCACACGGTCGTTACCAGGTCAGCCCTTCGTAGCTGATTTCGTCTCGAGGCTCGACGATTCGTCGCCCATCGACGACGACTGTGCCATCGCGTCGACTGCTTCGTCCAGTGTGGCGAACTCGTCCCAATCCGTGATGATGAGTGTGTCGTCGCTTGCCTCGAGGGCGGCTCCGGCAGAGTTAGATCATGTACACCACTGAGCCAGAAGGCTCTTGTAGCACGACTCGACAATTCATTTTAATGAAAGCTGTCGTACTCGCTGGAGGCAAAGGAACGCGACTTCGACCACTCACTGACGACAAACCGAAGGGGATGGTCGAGGTCGACGAAAAGCCGATTTTGACCCATTGTTTCGACCAGTTACTCGAGTTGGGGGCCGATGAGTTAGTCGTAGTCGTTGGCTACCTCAAAGAACGGATTATCGATCACTATGGGGATGAATATGAGGGCGTCCCGATACAGTACTGCCACCAGCGCGAACAGAAAGGGCTGGCACACGCACTGTTGACCGTCGAAGAACACATCGACGACGACTTCATGTTGATCCTGGGGGACAACATCTTCGAGGCGAATCTGGCTGATGTGGTTCGTCGACAACGTGAGGAACGTGCAGATGCAGCGTTCTTGGTTGAGGAGGTTCCCTGGGAAGAGGCGTCGCGGTATGGGGTCTGTGATACGAACGCCTACGGCGAGATTACTGATGTCGTCGAGAAACCCGAGGAACCGCCATCGAATCTCGTGATGACCGGCTTCTATACGTTCACGCCCGCGATATTCCACGCCTGTCATCTGGTGCAGCCGTCGAATCGCGGCGAGTACGAGATCAGCGAGGCCATCGATCTGTTGATTCAGAGTGGGCGGACCATCGATGCGATCGGGATCGAAGGCTGGCGAATCGACGTTGGGTATCCCGAGGACCGGGATGAAGCTGAGAAGCGGTTGCAAGAGGGCGCTGAAGGCGAAGTTGCTGTCGCTTCGGACGACTAGAACCGTACAAGCGATTTTTACGACTCGAGATAAAGTACCATTTTCCATTATGGTTTATCATAGTGAAAATCTCGATTGTATGTGTGTGTGTGATCTGCTCGAGTGGTATGGTAGCCACATTCACTGTGCAGCCGTTAGATATATGGTTACACTGTCAAAAAAGATGTGTGATTAGTATTGGTGAGGGTTCCGAAGGTAGTCGACATTTGGGGTGTCTCTGACAACAACGGCGGGAGAAGGGGTTGTTTCTTCAGAGCCTTGCCCGTCGCTCGTTTGTGTCGACCGTTTCGGGAGGAGGAAATAAATGAGAGGCAATAAATGAGTCAACAATCGTATGAATCACCAGTTGGACAACAGGCCATAGCAGACATTTGTGTCGTCGGCCTCGGCTACGTCGGTCTACCGTTAGCCCACGAGTTTTCGGTCGAAGGCCACACAGTACATGGATTCGATATTGATCCCAAAAAAATCGATTTACTCGAGTCCGGCGTCGATCCCACGGGCGATGTCGGTAACGAAGAAATCGCCGAGAGTGATATCGAATTTTCGACCGACGAAGCCGTTATTTCGGAGGCGGAGTACGTCATCGTAGCCGTTCCGACACCCGTCGACGACCTCGAGAAACCAAATCTCGGATTGGTCGAAGCCGCTGGCCAGACCGTTGGAAAGCACCTCGAGACTGGGTCAACCGTGATCCTCGAGTCGACGGTGTATCCAGGAGCAACTCGAGAGGTATTCGTTCCCGCACTCGAGGAGACGTCCGAATTGGAGGCCGGTTCTGAGTTCAGTGTCGGCTACTCCCCGGAACGGATGGTACCCGGCGATGAGGAACACGGTCTGCGAAACGTCGTGAAGATCGTCAGCGGTCAGGATACGGAGACTCGAGACGACATCGCACGACTGTACGAAACAATCGTCGGCGCAGGTGTCCATCGAGCAGACTGTATCGAGACCGCCGAAGCAGCCAAAGTCATCGAAAACACCCAGCGGGATCTGAACATCGCGCTGGTGAATGAGCTGGCAGTGGCGTGCGACCATCTCAGCCTGGATACGGAAGCAGTGCTCGAAGCCGCCGGCACGAAGTGGAACTTCCACGACTATCGGCCTGGACTGGTTGGTGGGCACTGTATTCCGGTGGACCCGTTTTATTTGATCTACGAGGCCGAGCAAAACGGCTTCTCACCCGAGTTGATTCAAAAAGGACGAGAGGTCAACGAGTACGTACCCACGCACGTTGGCAAGATGACGATCAAGGCACTCAACGAGGCTGGCAAAGTGCTGAAAGACAGTCGAGTGCTGATCGCTGGTTTGGCGTACAAACCCGACGTCGAAGATATACGGACATCAGCAATTGATGGTGTGATCGAGACACTCGAGGAGTTCGGTGTCGAGGTCCTGGGCTTTGACCCGCATGCAAATGACGAGGCGATGGAAACGGAGTTCAGCATCAAAGTACAGGAAGAGTTTTCAGCCGAAGGAATTGATGCAGTAGTGATTGGGACGCCACATAGCGAGTTTTATGGATTGAACTTTGCGGACGTCGCTTATGACATGGCAATAAATCCAGTCGTCGTGGACGTAGATGGGGCGTTTGAAGAGCAGGTAACTGATACAGAGATACTATACCGGAGACTCTGAATGTATCGCGATCACTCTGTCGGCGTGGTGATGCCCGCGTACAACGAGGAGGGGTTCGTCGGTGACGTTATCCGGAATATGCCCGCATATGTCGACGTGATGTATGTCATCGACGACTGTTCGACCGATGATACCTGGGACGAGGTTCAAGACGCTGCTCGCGAAGACCTCTCTCGGGAAGACATTCTCAGCTACGAGGGTGAGGAGGTTGAAAGAGAAGTGTTGGCCGACGGTGGGTCCTCAACAATCCTGACCGACAGAGCTACCGTCCACGAACGGATCGCTCGCGTCGTTCCCATCCAACACCACGAAAATCTAGGGGCTGGGGGGGCGATAAAAACGGGCTACCTCGCGGCACTCGACGGCGGCGAAGATGTGATCGTTACCGTTGACGGCGACGGTCAGATGGACCTCTCGCAGATGACTAACCTGTTGGATCCCATCGTCGCGGGTGATGCGGACTACGCGAAGGGGAACCGGCTACTGTACAAGGAGTACCGTCAAGACATGCCCACGTTCCGATTTATGGGGAACTCGATCTTGACCTTTCTGACGAAGATTGCATCGGGCTACTGGAAAACAATGGACCCACAAAACGGATACACTGCGATTTCGAACTACGCGCTCGACAATGTGGGTATCCACGGAATGTATGAGTATTACGGCTATTGCAACGACCTCCTGGTGAAGTTGAACGCCAAAGGGATGTGTGTCGCCGACGTCGCAATGCCGGCTGTGTACGGTGATGAGGAGTCCTCGATCAAGTACACGGCGTACATCCGAAAAGTGTCGCGGATGTTGCTTCGTAACTTCCTCTGGCGGCTGAAAGTGAAGTACCTCGTGCTTGACTTCCACCCACTGGCGCTGTTCTACTTGTTCGGGGCGGCGACAGCGGGGTTAGGACTGTTGGGTGGGCTCTGGTCGTTATACGCAAAGTTTGCACTTGGTGATTCATTGTTTGTTCGTGCATCGGCGAGCTTGCTCCTATTCTCGGTCGGGAGTATGTTCGTCATGTTCGCAATGTTGTTCGACATGCAAGCCAACGAAAGTCGGGAGGTGCAGGTGCGTGAGTAGGAGCGATCCCCAGGGGGAGTTCCCTCAGCCTGACGACGTCGAGAACGCCTCGGTATTGGCAGCCACGAGTACTTCAAACGAGGAATTAATCGCCTCCGAGTACGACGGACGGAACTCCCTCAGGAAAGATAGCTCAAGTGATACGATCAAGCCACGATTCAATCCCGAAGACAATCTCGCCTGTATCACGCTCGACCTTGAGAACGACTGGTACTTCGACGAATCCGGATACGACCACCTCACTTTCGAGTATATCGACGACTACATCGAGCTAATCCAAGAGTTGGATATACCGGTCACGTTTTTCGTCGTTGGCCGTACGTTAGAGCAGTTCCCCGACGTGATCGACACGTTGGACGCCGAGTTGGATTGTGAGTTCCACTTGCACTCCTACCAGCACGATACGTCGAAAGACTACGACTTTCGGACAGAAGTCCGACGGGGAATCGACGCCTTCGAAAACCACTTCGGGCATCGACCGATAGGGTATCGGGCACCACAGGGGAACATTGAACCACACGAGTTCGAAATCCTCAAGAACGAGGGGTTCGCATTCGACTCTAGCATCTTCCCGTCCTACCGGCCGGGCGTCTACAGCAACCTTGACAAGCCGCTCACACCATACCGTCCCAAGGGTACTAACGAGTTGTTGGAAATCCCGCTCGGTGCCACTCCACGAACCCGGATCCCGCTCTCGCACAGCTACCTGAAACTCATCGGGTGGCCATTTCAGTCCTATCTGCGTCGGGCGTCATTGCCTCCGTTGGTAGTTTACAACACACATCTGCAGGACCTCTATCGGACCGACTCACACGAGAAGCTGGATCAGCTCAAAGGATTCCTGTTCAAGCGGAATATGGATCGGTCCGAGGAGCTGTTCCGATGGAGCGTCTCTCTGCTCCGCGATCGGGGGTACTCGTTCGGGACAATGACGGAGGCGTACGAGGCATACAAGGAGTCGTCTGGAATCGAACTCGCGTATGACGAGAGCGACGTTGGTTCGAGAGCCACGATGGGCGAAGCTGAGGTAGATGCCAAAAACGGATCAGAACCTCTACACTCGAAGGAGTCCGGTAACATATGACGTCAAACACGACCATAGAATCCGTTTCAGACCGGGAGCAGGAGGTGCTCTCGTTGCTAAACGAAGCCTATGACAACTGGGGTGATGCGACGCACTTCCGGTGGAAGTACGATGAGTATTCTGGTTACGATCCCGAAAAGCACACCTTTGCAGTCATCAAGGACGGCGAGGAGGTCGTGGCGTTCAGACGGATGTTCGAAAAGGAGTTGCGAACAGGAGATGGAACGGTGACCACGTTCGTCCTAGGCGATACAGCAGTAGCACCCGACCACCGAGGTCAGGGACACTACTCGGACCTCCACGCTAAAACGACGACGTACGGCAAATCGTCTGGTGCTGCAGCAACAATCACTTACAACAACGTCGGAAGGGTCACGTTCAAAGCAAACCGGCAACGTGGGTGGGAGTACAGTGTGCTCCCGCTCAGACTTTACATCCACTCTTATGAAACAGTGTTGAGTCACTACGCGGATTTGGCAGTGTCGAAAGACTCACTATTCGCCTCCGTCGCTAAACGATTCGGCGACCGCTTCGTGCTCCGAGCTGACGAGGAACGAGTGTCCATCGTGAAGATATTTGGCGGCGACGAATCTGGTGATCAGTTGCAAATCGAAGCGGCTGCGTCACGGCAAGCGGTTGCGAGACTCGTCGAGGTCGCCAGCAACGACAGTGTCTCCCGGGCAGTGCCGACCGGAATCAAGCTGCTTGCCTCCGGCGATATCTCCCTCATCGGGGACCCCGATCCAGCTCCGACGAGAAGTCGAGAGCCCGACTCAGAGGTAATGGTCGTTGATCCCGAATCACTCTCGAGGGACGACATCGAGACAATGGTTGACCTGTGCAAGTTCACGTCGGCCGGACGGCCGACGTTTCGCCGCGAGCGCCGGGACGTCGAACACATGCTCGCTTATCCGGATGCAGAAGTGCTCGTCGTTAAAGAAGGAGCGGAACTGACTGGGTTCGCCGTCATCGGTCCATACGACAACGACGGCGTTGTCGAGGCACGGGTTCTCGACCAGGCTGCACCCTCTGACGCGGTTGCTGACCAGCTGCGTCGAAAATTGGAGCGATACACTGGCAACGAAGGGTACGATTTACTCGTGATGATTTCTGACCGAGCTCCTAATCCGGAGTGGGCCTCGATTGACCAGCAGGTACTAATGTGGACTGAAGCCGATGGACTGGAGTCGGGCAAGCAAACTTTCAAAAACTTACAGGTGAGTTTTTATGACGTTCTTTGACCTGACTAGGAACACAGTGGAACATCGAATTATCTTCAGCATCCAACATCCCGCCCATGTCCACCTGTTTCGGAACGCAATCGCGGACTTAACGGCCGACGGATACGAGGTCTACGTGTTTGCAAGAGAGAAAGACATAAATATTGACCTGCTAGAGCATTACGAGATTTCTCACACTGTCCTCGCCGGAGAAGCTACCTCCCTCTTCGAGCTTGGGCTTGTCGAAGCGGCCTACGAATACCGTCTGACTAAGGCAGCAAGACAAATTCGTCCGTCAGTCATGGTCGCTATGGGCGGTGTAGCAATTTCTCGCCCAGGGGTTCTTGCTGGAGCAAAGCGTCTTATATTCACTGATACGGAGCACGCAACACTACAGAATACGCTCGCGTTTCCATTTGCGACCCGTATCTGTATTCCCGAATGTTACCAGGGATATATCGGTGAGAAACAATTGCGTTACCCCGGCTACCACGAACTCGCGTACCTCCATCCGAACCGGTTTGACCCAGACGAGTCGATACTCGACGAAATCGACGCGAATCGGGAAGAGTCGCTCGTAATCCTCCGACTCATCTCCTGGGATGCTGCACACGACATCGGGGACAGTGGTTTCGAAGACGTCGTTAGTGTTGTCGAGTCACTTGAAAAGACAGGTGCAACAGTGTGTATCACTTCCGAAGCGGATCTTCCGGATGCGATAGAGGATCGGCAAGTGTCGATCTCGCCCCATCGAATTCACGACCTGATGGCATTTGCCGATTTATATATAGGTGAAAGTGCAACCATGGCAACAGAAAGTGCAGTACTCGGTACGCCAGCAGTGTTTGTTTCCTCAAGTCGGCGCGGATACACTGATGAACTTGAGGAGAAGTATGGGCTTGTCTTCAACTACTCTGGACAGTATCGGCACGAAGCAGGTCTCATGCAAGCATTAAAGATTCTCAAGTCGGACGAACCTAATAAATGGAAACGGCGGCGCGAGGCAATGCTCGACGACAAGATGGACACGACGAACTTCATTACGAAGACGATTCAGGAGATGGCTCGGTAACCTCAAGCGGGAACTCTAAGTTCTGCAGGCGGGTTGCCTCGTATAGTCGTGCTGTCAATGTTTCCGGGTCTATATTGTTACGGTCAAGTCGCTTCGTCTCAGGGTTGTAAGTTAGCTCTAGTTGCCTGGTGAGCCAGTCTTTTTGCTGATTGTGGGTTTCATTCCCGCGGAAAGTTTGAAGTGCAAATGGAATCTCGAATCCTGGGGGATTATAAGCGTATCCGAACTTGTTGTCGTGGAGTCCCACAATATACATTTGGCTATCGGCATAGGAAAGAATGGCCTCAAAAGTATTCGTCGACCAGAACTTGTGGTCAGGGAAGCTTTGGTAGAGGAGTGCAAGAGCATAGAGATTGAACGAATGGTATCCAATGGACTTATTAATGTGTTCTTCACCGGAGAGTGGAGCTCGTCGAACGGGAGCAAACCGACTATTTAAGAACGCACTAAGAACACGACTTTCAGTGAGATTTGTCCACTCCAATGTTGATAGAATAAATAGTTTCAAATCGTCTCTTGCTAGAGTGGCGACTGTTTCGAATCCAAAGTTGGGTACTGATCTGTGATATATCAGACCAGATGACCTTATTGAGATATTTCGTTCAAGATGATCAAGAAAGGTGAGAACTTGTTTTTCGATTTCTTCCGATGTTGTTCCGTGTCTCACAAGGAGCCCGCCAGCCGCAGCAAACCATAGTTGATGATTGAACGTAAGGTCGATCCCAAGAATATCGCCATCAATATCGACTTTTTTCCAATAACCTACCGATTCGTTAAAGGGGTGGAGGAGAAAGACATCTTTCGCTATGCTAATCAGTTTTTGTTGATTGAGTAGTTGTCCAGCGACTGTTAAGGCTTCGATCGTCCAGGCTTGGCCAACAACACCATTACAGCGATCCTTCCCGCAGGAATTGCGGTGATAGAACGTAGCACAATTGGGGCGAGCCTCCTCGCTTTGTAGGTATTCAATAGCGCGTTCTGCAGCATTTCGAAAACGAACATCACCATTTTGTTCATAGGCGTTCAGGAAAATAATGAGCCAGTGAGAAGTATTTCGAACTGGAGTTTCGGGGTCACTATAGGGACCATTATGACCTGCAGGCATCGAACCGTTTTCTTTTTGTCTTTCTAAACCGTACTCTACTACTTGCAAAAGTATTTCATTGAGTTTAACCATATTTTTCAATATCAGATTTCCTTATGTTAGTCCACAGATGAATCTGGACGGGAGGTTTCATATCCATCATGAAACATAGATTTGTCATATATCGTTAGTCGCTCAAAGCAAATCACTGAAAAGACAAAGTCTTTACCTTCGAACGCACACTGCAAATATCAAGATGTACGATGCTGTAGTATCAGCACGTTCGCACCCAGACGTGATCCGTCCTGTTAGAGCCATATATAACAATAAATCCCTTCACAACCTTTGTTCAGTATGCAACGTGAATCTTAATGTCGTCTCACCTCGACCCTATGCCCCGCCAATTGGTCCTTACTCAGAATATCGGAAAATTCCCAAGCACCAAGATTGGGGACAGTATACTGTTCACCATCCTCGATTCCTCTATTTTTTTCCTAAGAATGTCGCCCTTTCCACACTAACACCTCACTCGTTTCGACAAACTGTCTGTGAATATGTAGAGTCACAATTTGATGTGCCAGATGTCGTTCATGCAGGTCACATTTTTCTTGATGGATACGGGATGATTCCGTACTGTGATCAGCATGAACTCCCACTATTTGTCATGGGAAGGGGTGGTACCCTAAATGGGTTTCCAGAACTTTCCAACCGAAGACAAGCTATGGTTAGTGAAACACTTGAATTTGCAGAGGGGATTATTTGTGTTAGTGATGCTCTCGCCGAAAGAGCAAAGCAGATTGTTGAGAATCCGGAGAAAGTATATGTAGTCGCTAACGGAGAGAATCCGGATCTTTATCCAACAAGCAATAGGGAATTAATTCGTCGTGAACTCAATATTCCCCCAGAGGATAATCTCGTATTATATGTAGGGAACATAATTGGTGAAAAAGGGATAAACGATATCATACAAGTTATTAATAATGGTGATTTCCCAGACACTCATTTTATATTTGTAGGACAGTCGGGAAACCTTCGGTTAAAACTTCATGAAACACTGATTGAGGCAAACATAGGGAGAGAGTCTAAAATCCTATGGCAGGTCCGTCCACTCGCTCTCCGACGAATCTATGTTGCTGCCGACTTAGTATGGCTGCCCAGCTATTCAGAAGGACGACCAAATGTAATTTATGAAGCAATGGCAAGTGAAACTCCAGTGCTTGCAACGAATATTGATGGGATTATTGAGCAAGTAGTTAATGGAGAAACGGGGAAACTAATCGAACCAGGAAATCCATCTGACTTATATCAGGAACTAATATCACTACTTTCTAAACCAGATCAGTTGAAATGTTTTGGACAAAACGGTCTTGAACGACTTATTTTGAAGGGATGGACTTGGGAGGAGCATGCAAAGAAGATTGCAAAGATCCATAAAGAGAGAATATAAGAATTGCGGACAGTATCTAGTTACTTTACTTTGCACGTTAGTCGATTAGTCGAACATCCCTTCGATCTGGTCATCAGCTCGTCGGTACTACGGATGGGGCTGTTGAGTGCCCAAGACAAGAGACTTTGAACGCTTTCGCGGAAATCGCTTGATATCGTCGCGCAGCGAGGTTGCTCGTTCGAGGATTATTCCAAGGGCGCTGTGTTGCAGCACCGAGCTTGAGGAGGCTGTAGGCCAGCATCAGCAGGTCCAGTGGCGACTAGCACCTGCGGCGTGCCGGAGCTCGCAGTCTCCAAAACCAAGATTCTGCTTGGTGTCCCTGAAGAACGTCTCCACGAGCTATCTCATCGCGTACCTCGATGAGATGGCTCGCTGGCGCATCGATCTTGTTCGAGACGAAGTACTTCACGCTCAGTTCTTCATCCTCGTTGCTGGATTCTTTCTTCGTGATCAAGAGTTTTATCTCACCAAAACGGATTACATCGCGTTTCTGCGTCCAGATATGGTAGGTTTCGAGGTGTGTGACGAACTCCTGGGAACAGTAGCTCGTATCAAAGAGATAGGTGTCCCATAGTCGGTAGTTCCCATGGGGTCAACGGATAGTCACAACTGATAGGGTTAGATTCTCAGAAAGCGTCTGGATGGGTGTGTGAATTGCCTCTACCATCCAGACACTGTCCTTACGGCTTCTGACCTTGAAACTCTAGCGGAGGGTCTCCTCGCAGAGATACCGATCCCCGGAGTCGAAGCGACAGCCTTCGACTCCGGGATTATCCGTCGCACACTCTTGCAAGCCGCTGTCGATCAGAAGTCCATCAAAGCCGTCACCGACACCACTCGTGAAACCTATTCTGACGACTACACGCTCGCTCAGCTTCACACCGTCCCGCCTGAGGAACTCGAAGCTATCGTCAACGATCTCTTCGCTCAGCAGGCGGCGATGATCCTCGGCCCCGGCCCGAGGATCATCTGCCTCGACTTCGTCGACATCCACTACCACGGCTGTCCACACGCTGCTGCTGGCGAACTCTGTCACACGAAACCACGCGATGGCACCTCTCAGTGCCATCGCTACCTCGCTGGATTCGTCCTCTGTCGAGCCAAGCCGCTCGTCGTCGCGGTCACACCAGTCCGTGGTGACGAACCAAAGAGCGACGCGGTCGAGCGACTGCTCGACCACGTCGCAGCTCTTCCATTCGAGGTAGCTGGACTCCTCGCTGACCGCGGGCTCTACGCAGGAGAGACGGTCAAGCGACTGGATGCAGTAGCCCCAGTCGCTCTCCCGATCATCCGCCGTGGAAAGCAGATGGCCGGGAAACTGGAGACAACAGTGTCCTACTGGACGGAGTACGTGATGTACGAGGGAAGCGAGCGGGAACTGCGCTTCCCGCTCGCGGTGTGTGTCTCCTATCAACAGGGCAACCGGGGCAAACACGGCTTGCTCGTTCGGGCGTACGTGGCGTGCGATCTGACCGATCGCACGCCGAAAGAAGTCGAAGCCCTCTACCAGAAACGCTCTGCCATCGAGACAGCCTTCCGGACGATGCGCGAAGCACGTGCGCGTACAAGCACAACCGATCCGGCTGTTCGATTGCTGTTCGTTCTCGTGAGCTTTCTGTTACGAAACCTGTGGGTGATCGTCCGCTGGGGCGTGCTCGCCACGCCGCGGCGCGGCGGGCGAGCACTCCCTGTCTGGTTCCGCTTCGAGGTATTCCGGGAGTGGATCGATCACGCTCTCGACATCACGTTGAGCCGGACGTGGGAAGCACCGACCAACTGCGTCGGCATTCCAGCGACCTACAGCCAGCTGGACGCGGGCTGAAACGGCCCGCGTCCAGCTGATCGCCTTGTGGATGAGCGGTAGCTACAGATCTTCTCTCGGTGACAACGCTCTCACTGGCGTGAGACCACTGTCTTTGTCTGATCCGCCGAAGTGATCGTTTTTAATGCGGTTGTTTTCCTCCAAAAATCGGGTTAGCGATCAAGGACGATGGGAACTACCGATTATTGGTGCGGCATCTGTCCGAAAAGGGGCTCGATCAAGCGATTGAAGAGGCACAGGAGGCGGACGAGGCCCGTCTCGTCCGGCGGCTGTGTTTCATCAAGAACCTCTATCAAGGTGATACGCGCGAGCAAGCAGGCCGACGCGTCGGGATCTCTCGATCCACGACGCGTCGGTGGGCACTGGCGTGGAATGATGGTAGCGTAGAGGGGCTCTGCCCACGCTTCGGCGGCGGACGGCCGCCGAAGCTCACCCCACAGCAGTGGGAGGAACTCTGTGAGATTTTTGAAGAGGACCAGCCATGGACGCCCAAGCAGATTCACGCGCTTATCGAAGACCGATACAACGTCACGTACCATCCAGCTCATCTAAGCCGGAAACTCCGAGAGGCAGGGATGAACTACGCCAAACCACGTCCGATGGATCCACGACGTCCCGACGACGCAGACGAGATTCTCGCCGATCGCCTTGGCCAGGCGCTCGGCGAGGGCACCCACAAAGAAGAGGTGGAAGACGAGCCAGTCGTGCTCGGATTCTTTCGATGAAGCGTGGCCCTGTACTTCTGCGGTTGATCACCAGTCAGTCAACCCCTTCACCATCACGTCGGCAACGTCCTTCGCTTTCCGTCGATCCAGCCCTTCGGCTTCCGCCATTTGTGTCGCCATTTCGTAAACGAGAGCTCTAGCAACAGCAGAAAATGGTGGAGGCCGACCGGCCGCGCCCTGCGCGGCTCGGTCGGTCGCAATGAACGCGTACGTAAGGAGCACGATTGTCACATGATGATGCCATCCTTTCCACGTCCGACCTTCGAACTGATCTAACCCAAGCACCTGTTTGGCACCTCTATGGAATTCTTCGATTGCCCACCGAAGGTGGGCATATCTCACTAGTTCCTCTAGTTCCCACTCGTCAAGACCCCAGCAGAGCCATGATCGCAATTTATCTTCTGCGTCTTCAATCAGTAGCCAGCCTGTCTCATCTGATACGCGACGCTTGTGGACCTGTGTAACGATCCGAACGCGGGTACGAAAGAACCGCCCTGAGAGCGGTTCTTTCGTTCCCTCTGCCCACGTTATTACTGTCCAGTCTTCATCGTCGAGGTCAGCAGCGATTTCCACCGGAGATTGTGGTTTCACACCTTCCGGAAACCGGGGTTCGGTTGGTGGTCGGCCACGGCCCGACCACCGGTCCGGTGATTCTATCGGCGTTGATTCAGGGATTACTCGTAGCTCTTTGGAACCGACTCCAAGAATATACGGTTCGTTCCACTCCCGGAGTTGAGCCCGAAACGATCGAACGTCGCTATATCCCGCGTCGGCCCCCACGCAAGCGTGGGGGACTGACGCTTTTCGCGCACGCGCAAGCAACTCAAGTGCTATCTGTTGCTTTGTACGGAATGAGATGTCCTCAGGAATGGCACATTGGCTTCGGCGTTCTTTGAATTCTTCAGCTTCGATCCATTTCTGCGGGAGGTAGAGTTCACAACCAAGCGGCCAAATGAGTTGATCGGCGTTGTACGTCTCATCTGGAACTGCAACGACACAGTCGACGCCGACTTGGCAGGACGAGATTCGGTTGATTGATCCAGCGTATTGTGGACTCACACCAACACTGTCATGCCCGTCTTTGAGTATGTCGACATCATCGACGATCAGCATCGCCTCTGGCGATGCGATCGTCTCTGGAAGGTGGTGGTTGAGGTGCATTTGAACTGCGTCGTGTTCCCACGGGCTTTCGCTAATGAAGCGGCGAACTCTGTGTTCGTTAATTGCGAGTCGTTTACCGATACCGCGGAGTGTTTTGTGAGATCCCGGGCGGATCAGGCCTTCAACATATACTGGAGCAACGTTCCACGTATTCGCTGCTCGTGACCATGTTGACCCATCGGGACGCGTCGTGAACGCGTCCCGAAGGGGTGAAAGGAATCGTCGGATCGCGGTTTTCGGAGTATGTGTTCTGTACGAAATACTGCTCATGTATTCTTAGAGGTCATCCAGAAGAATAGCAACGCCGCTCAACCGCAGAAGTACAGGGCCCCAACCATTCGATAACTCGCAGCGAATGTGGTCGTTTGACCGGACAGTAACAATCGAGAAGCCGCTAGTAACGTTTCCGTGGCGGTCGATCGGCTTCTATGCACTCACCGGCCAGAGCGTAATCACCTTCAAAGACCGGTTGGTCAAAGAGACGATCGTTGAGGCACTCGAAGAGATCCGCGAGCAGAATCCGGTTGGGCGGATTCTGCTCGTGGCGGATAACTACGGGTCTCACCACGCTAAACTCACCCAACAACGGGCCGACGAACTCGGAATCGAGTTCGTCTTCATCCCGCCGTATTCACCGACGTTGAACGCCATCGAACCGCTGTGGAAAGACTTGAAGCGCGAGATCTCGCCAGAGATCTTTGCGGACCGAGATCAGTTCAGAACGTTTCTCACCGAGACATTTCTCCGGTTGAGCCATCGGCTGAGCTTTGCTAATGACTGGATCGAGACATTCCTCCCAGATGTTCAGAAGTTGCGCTGATCACTCGGTGACGCGCTCGCCGTCGAAACACCGGTCTGGATGCTTGGAGACAGCGCCTATGACACACTCGATTGGCACGACTACCTGCTGGCCGCAGGAGTCGTGCCAATCGCCCCGTACAACGCACGAAACACCGACGATCCACTGGATATCGAGTACAGGGTAGAAGACCGGATCAAAGAACACAGCACGGACGTAAAGCTGAAGCAATCGACGTTAGATGAGACGTACAACCGCCGGACAGGCGTCGAACGAACTAACGACGCGGTCAAGAACTGCGGCCTCGGGCACGTCCGCGCCCGAGGCCGCGTCCATGCACGAGCACAGGTGTTCCTGTCGTTGTGTCTGCGTCTCGTTATTGCGATCACCAACTACGAACGAGGAGACAATCCGGGAAGCACGATCATCACGGTGTGACAAGGGTTCTATGACACCCTCGACTGTACCTACCAAAACGGACGCTACGACGAACACGGTGTGGCGCATCACGGCTACGCCGCTGACGCGCCGTTCATTGACACGCCACGAGACGCTCGATAC
>JAOPJZ010000002.1 GCA_025517525.1 Natronosalvus hydrolyticus | reverse complement strand
ACTCTCTAGTTCTAACGGACTAAACCGACGCCGCCTAGTGATTCACCAGAGCCGATCGAATTTAACCGCATCCGATCAGCCACCTCGTTGCGCCCGACGAGCACGGTTGGTTCGACGACGGGTGCGTCCCGAAAGAGCATCGAGAGCCACGGGCGGGCGTCTGCGTGGGCTTTTCCCGTAAATTGGTAGCCGAGGAATCAATTTTGGAGTGGTATAATAGCCATGGAAGCGATTTAAACATCTATTTGATATCATCTTACGATAAAGTGTACAATGACTTTCAATGGTTATTATATGTTCACATATATAAACAGTGTGTTTAGGAATCACCATTCCGGGAGACGGACTGCGTTTTCAAATAATCGAGAACGTCGTTCGGCGTCTCTCGTGTACTCGTCCGCTTGTTCACGGACGAGGGCATGATTGAAGCATTCTATCGACAGTACCGGTGGGTGACTGCCGTACGAATCTTCAGCGAGAAACACCGAAACAGTCTTTCAAACTATTATATCACACTGAGGAACCAGAATAAACCTGCTGGGTGGGAGATTCGATGGGTAGGGGCAATAGCCGTCGCTTCTTGAATTCGGCCTCCAGCTGGAGTCGGGTTGACAGTCTATTAAATACCTTACAGACCTAAGTTTGTAACATAACAGAGAACGGTGCCGATATACGGTCACTCAAGGTCGAGAGTTTCGTTGAATAACCATTTCAAGGATTACGTTTAATTCTGGATCGACGGCGGTGAACAGTCAGTATCGTTCGTCGGTCAATTTGATCACGGTCCTTCGATTGCGATGTGATCCGGTGATTCGCCGTCCTCGGCCTGTAGATCTCCTCACACGGTTATGGAGGTCGTACGAACACGGCCGATATCGAAATTCATCATCACAATAACAGTATGTAAGAATTATATAAAGACGACAGAGGAGGATACTGAGCTGTATCAACGCGTGTGGTGTCTGCTCGTGCTCCACAAAATCCACCAATCGAAGTGTAGAATACGGTATTAAGTGCGTTATCGGATGGATTCGTCACTCACCGAGACTCAGTCGCCATCCTTATTGAAGAAGGAGGCGAAACTGTCCTCCAAGTTCTACATCGGATCCAAACTATCTACTACCTGGTCACTGCACTCTATCGTAACGCTGTTTAGACTAGGCATGTCTCCTTCGCTCACGTTACAAAAGTATGTTTGTAATGGTATGGTGGGGCGGTAGTAGTTTCACTGCCATTACAGACATGAGAGAGTCATACCACCATCATCGTGGTATACTATATCCCCTTATCAAGGGGTGAACGGGTGTCATTTAGAATCGCTAAAAAGTAATGGGCAGAAACTATGAATAAGTCGTATTGATACTAATCACATTTGCTGCGTTCACTACGAGTTCTGGCAACGTTTTTTCATAGTAATCTCCTTTCATTCGACTCGTGGGACCGGCTACACTCACGGCACCGTGAACTGTCCCATCATTTGTGATTACCGGCGCTGCAATACAACGAATACCCTTGGATCGCTCTTCCCGATCAAAGGCGTAGCCTTGCTCGCGGATGTCCTCGAGTTCACTAAACAACTGGTCTCGAGAGGTCAGGGTGTTCTCGGTTGCTTTGGGGAGTTGATAATAATCAATAATCTCATCAACTCGTTCCTTTGGAAGATTGGCGAGAATAGCCTTACCGAGGGCTGTTTGGTGTAAATGAACTCTAGCACCTCGTCTCGTATCCAACGTCAGCGCTTGCTTGCCCTCGGCCCGGTGAAGATAGATTCCTTGTCCGTGCTCTTCGATCAATAAACTCGCTAACTCCCCCGTTTCGTCGCTCAAATTGTCGACTTCCGGTACCGCGGTCTTGTACACCTTTTTTTTGTTGACGATGTGTTCTCCAAACTCGAAAAACCGAATTCCGAGGTCAAAATGGTCATCATTACGGACGACGAATCCATGTTCGATAAGCGTACACAGGTGATTGTGTACTGTTCCCTTCGTCAGATCTAGGTGATCGGCAAGCACCGATAGATCTGCCCCGTCAAGGCGTTTGAGAGCGTCGAGTATCTCGATGGTCGTTTCGACCGATCGAACCGGGTTTTTGGCTGTTTCCATACACGTCCCCATACACTGCTTCCACAAAAGCTTTTTTAGCTATTCTAAACCGAAGATATTATTTTAATATCGTATTCGAAGATAAAATCCTGATAGGTCAAATCCCGGTTGCAGCCAGGATCTCGGTTTACTATTACTAAATACCACCGTTTGCTATAGTCAGTTGCAAATGTTCCGTGTGGGGGAATAGTATTATTTACCTGCCGAAGAGAGGTAGTGCTGAATCATGTCTGAACGACTAGCCGGAAAACGAGCGTTAGTGGTTGGAGCAAGTCGCGGTATTGGTAAAGCGATCGCCCGAACGTTCGCCAACGAGGGCGCCGATGTAGCGATGGCAGCACGATCCATCGACGTGTTGGAGGATCTCTCTAACAACATTGCGGGTGACAGTATCGCGCTCCAGTGCGATCTGCGTGAAACGGAGGCGGTGAACCGAACCGTCGAACAAGCAGTCGAGGAATTCGGTGGCCTCGACGTCATCGTCAACACTGTTGGTGTTCTCACGCGTGGGAAGGTTACCGACGCCTCCGATGAGGATTTCGAGTACGTCGTCGACGTAAACGTACTCGGGATGTTGCGGTTGGCGAGAGCCGGGATTCCTGAACTGGCCGAGACCGATGGTACCCTCATTACGATTTCGTCTGAAGCCGCTGAAAAAGGCGTTCCGGATCTACCGGCTTACTGTGCGACGAAAGGAGCGACGAATACGCTAACGAAGCAACTTGCTATCGATTACAGTGATGACAACGTCAGGGTTAACGCGATTTCCCCTGGTACAACGAAAACATCGATGAACGAAGAAGTTCGACAAACTGACCCTGAATGGGAGGAAATTCGTAAAAGCGGGATCCCGCTCGGTCGGCTTGGGACTCCCGACGATATGGCGGGGGCGGCGGTATTTCTAGCGTCGGATGAAGCCAGCTACATCACCGGCGAGATAATCGCTGTCGATGGTGGCAGCACGGCACAGTAAGTCATTGGCGTGGGAAATACAGTCGAGTGGCCCTCAGCCAAACATCGTTCCGGGATCGTGAAGGTGTTCTTTCGCGACTTCTTCGTCGAGTTCGACGCCAAGACCCGGCTTTTCTGGCACCTCGATGTATCCGTCTTGAATGAGGGGGGCATCTCGAACGACGAGATCGTCCCACCAATCGACATCGAGCGCATGATATTCGAGTACGCCGAAGTTTGCGATGCACGCACCTAGATGGACACATGCCATTGTCCCGATTGGCCCACACACGTTGTGCGGTGAGAACACGATGTAGTTCTCTTCGGCTCGGTTTGCAATGGCCTTCGATTCGGCAAGCCCCCCGCAGGTGGTCGGGTCTGGGGTGATGATATCCACGCCGAAATCGTAGAGTAATTCTTTAAATTCGTGGACTCTAAACCGGTTTTCCCCGGCTGCGAGCGGCGTGCTCGTCGACCGGGCGACCTCTCGCTGTGCATCGAGATTTTCAGGCGGAATGACGTCCTCGAGCCACATCAGGTCGTATGGTTCAAGGGCGCGGGCCACTCGTTTTGCACTGTCCAACGAGTAATCCCAGTGGATATCGAACGCCAGATCGATTTCGTAACCGATAGCCTCCCGAACGGCTTCGACGACCTGTCGCTTGTGTTCGAGGGCTTCGTTGCTGATTCGTCCATTGTAGGGATCGGGTACGTTGTCATAAGAGTCGATATCGAGGTCGAACTTCAGCGCAGTAAATCCCATGTTCTTGACCCGTTCCGCCTCGGCAGCGTACGCTTCGGGTGAATAGGCTTCTCTACTGCCTTGTTCGTGATACCCGTCGTCTACGACGAGCGCATCGCCGGCGTGGCAATCGGCGTAGATTCGAACCTCGTCGCGATACTTCCCTCCCAGCAGTTGATACACGGGTACGTCGAGGAGTTTTCCTGCAACGTCCCACAGTGCAATTTCAATTCCCGATGCGGCAGTCACAGATTTTCCGGTCGTTCCACCGTGACCTGAGGTTTCCTGAACCATACGGCGGAACAACCGTTCGACATCGAGCGGATTCTCGCCGATGAGAAACCGCTTCATGTATTCCATGATGTCCGTTACCTTTCCGCCTCGATACGATTCGCCAATACCTGTTACGCCCGCATCCGTGTGGACGCGAACGAGATTCCATTCGAAATTACCCTTCACGACACACGTTTCGACATCCGTGATTTTGACGTCACGAGCATCTGCACGAGTAGGCGCATGGTTTGAATAGTCTTTCATGCAGTTCCAGTAAGACAATTCCTGATGGGTCTATTTAATCTTTTGTGTACTCAATATTTGCCCATACTATTGTCATCTAAACTGACAAATATGTGCATGGTATTATCAAACATTTATTGTCGCCCTCAAACGTGTGAATGAATAGCATAGATATTTATGATGTTAGCACATCGTGGAGTACGTAATGGTCGATAAAAGTAGGCGTCAAGCCTTAACAGCCATTGGTGCAACGAGTATTGGAATAGGATTGGCCGGATGTATGGGCGATGATGATGGCGATGGAAACGGTGCTGACGATGCGGTCGTCGAAGACCCTGACGGTGACCCGGTCGAGGAGATTACGCTCCTGAGTCTTGCTCAAGGTGACGCACCTGCTCGATACGAGTATGGTCAGATGATTCAGGATAACCTCGAAGAGCTCGGATTCGAGGTGGAGTACGATCCCAAACCGATTAATCAGTATGTCGAATCTCGACAGGAAGACCCCTTCCCGTGGGATATGATGGTTCGAAGAGCCGGAGACGGGTACGAACCGGCCGAAGCCATTTTCCGGCGGTTCTTCCACTCCAGCAACATCGGAGACGGAGGTTCGAACATGTACGGGTACGAGAACTCCGAAGTCGACGATCTACTTGCTCAACAACGCGGTGAGATGGATCCCGACGCCCGAACAGAAATCATCCACGACCTGCAGGAAATTCTTCGCGAGGACATGCCTATCGTTCCGCTCCTTATTCAGGAGCGGGCGATGCCGTTCAACAGCGATAAATTCCAGAATCCCACTGTGATGCTGGAGGATGGGATCGGTTGTTTCTGGAATTTCCTCAACATGGAGCCAACTGGCGACGATGCTCACCTTCGGACGTCGATGGCCGAAGACCTGACGACGCTCAACCCGCTGATGCTCGTCAACAGGGGTGACCGTGAAATGATTCGGTTGATTTACGACCGCCTAATGCGTGTCACGCCGGATATCGAAGTTGAGCCGTGGGCTGCCGAGTCGGTTGAAGCGGTCGATGACACGACGATCGAAATTACGCTTCGGGAGGGGATGACGTTCCACGATGGCGAGCCGGTAACCGTTGACGATGTCAAATTCTCCTATGAATACGCCGAAGAAGAATCGCCCGAAATGGCGAGTCGGTTGGAAGTCCTCGACAGTATCGATGTTGAATCCGATACTGAACTAGTATTCCATCTCGAGCAGCCGTCGGCTCCGTTCTTCGAGAACGCACTGGCGCGAATACTGATTCTTCCAGAGCACATCTGGGAAAACGTTCCCGAGGACGTTGACGCCGAATCAGCGATCGACTGGGATAATCCGGATGCAATCGGAAGTGGACCGTTCCAGGTTGTATCGACCGATCTCGGCGAAGAGCTTCAACTGTCCGCATTTGAAGATCACTTTAACCCGCCGAACGTCGACCGGGTGACCAGGGCAGTCATTGCCGACATGCGAGCTGGAATTCGAGCATACGAAGATGGTGCGCTCGATATGTTGTCGTGGGAACTCCCGTTCGACGACATTAGCCGGTTCGAGCAAAGGGATGACACGAACCTGTCGCGGAACCTCATGACCTCGATTCACCACATCGGGTTCAACCATCGGAACACCCCGTTTGACGACGCGGAAACGCGAAATGCGCTCGCGCATGCAATCCCGCAAGAGGACATCGTCGACGCAATCTACGGTGGAACTGCACAGGAGATTCACAATCCGATGTCGTCCGGATTCGACACCTGGTACTGGAACGACGTTCCCCAGTACGATTCAAATGTCTCCGTTGCGAGGGAGAAACTGGCAGAAGCGGGTTACGAGTGGGACACTGACGGGCGAATTCACCAGCCGCCGGAGTGAAAACGCCCCTTTCGACGACACCGTGTCTCGATAGGAACACCTAATAACCGGGCTGTTAGTTATGTAACAGCACAGTAGCAGTAGATACGATTTGGAGAAGATATAATCAACAATGGATTTGGAAATCGAAGGCAACGCGGCGCTTATCACAGCATCAAGTAGCGGACTGGGTCTGGCATCAGCGAAGGCACTAGCTCGAGAAGGAGCTAACGTCGTGATCAATGGCCGTGACGAGGATCGACTCGCGGAAGCGGTAGACGAAGTCGAAGCGGTCGCAAAGGGAGATGTCGTCGGTCACCGAGCGGATCTGACGGTCGCGAGCGACCTCGAAGATCTGGTCGAGAGGACCGTGAGTGAATTTGGTGGACTCGACCACCTTGTTCTGAGTGCAGGCGGCCCGCCGAGCGGTCCGTTTCTCGAAACGGACGACGAAGACTGGTACCATGCATTTGATCTACTGGTTATGAGCGTCGTGCGTCTGGTTCGAGCCTCAGAAGAACATCTTCGAGCAGGCGATGGCGGTACGATCGTCAACATCACGTCGCGGAGCGTCAAGGAAGCGATCGACTCGCTAGTGCTCTCAAACTCGGTTCGAATGAGCGTTATCGGCCTAGAAAAGACGTTATCGAAGGAACTCGCCCCGGAGGTGCGATCAAATGCCGTTCTTCCCGGACCACACGAGACGTCACGTATCCAGGAACTCGTTCAACAGGCCGTCGATCGCGGTGAATTCGACTCTTACGAGGAGGGTCTGGATGCGAGGGGGTCTGGGATCCCACTCGGACGAATTGGCGAACCGATGGAACTCGGTGATGTCGTTGCGTTCCTCTCGTCGCCACGCTCGAGTTATTTGAACGGAGTCGCAGTGCCAATCGATGGTGGTGCGGGGAAATCGAATCTCTAACACGAAAAACACGAGCGACACGCATACTTTACCATGATATACCACACCGAGTTGATCACCGGCGAATCAAAACAGGAGGAAATATGACCCGATTGGCACAAACCGTAAACGGGGTGTCGATGATCGGTGATGAAGAAGGCTTTATGCCGCTTAGCGCCGCGTATCCAGAGCTGGAGACCGTTGACGACGCTCTCCGTACGGCTGCAAATAACGACCTTGCGATCCCCGAATCGGCGAGCGGTGAACGGACCTCACCGGATAACCTCTCGTTTGGGTCTCCACTCACTGAAATCGGAAAACTGTGGGGGATCGGCCTCAATTACGCAGAACACGCTTCTGATTTGGACGAGACGAGGCCGACAGAGCCAGCCAGTTTTATGAAACCAGCGACGGCGGTAGTTGGTCCTGGAGGGCCGATCAGGCTCCCCCCTGAGGACCTCACCAGCCGCGTTACAGCAGAGGCCGAACTCGGCGTCGTCATCGGGCGATCTTGTAAGGGAATCTCGAAGGACGAAGCTGACCAGGTAATCGCGGGGTATCTACCGATCATCGATATGACTGCGGAGGATATTCTCGAGAAGAATCCACGGTATCTGACACGGTCAAAGAGCTTCGATTCGTTTATCGTGTTCGGATCCTGGATAACGACGACGGACGAAGTCGGTTCGCTCGAGAACGTACGTGTCAAAACTACGGTCAACGGCAGGGTTAATGCTGAAAACACTGTTAGTAACATGATGACTCCCCCCCACGACCTCGTCTCATACCATTCTCATGTGATGACGTTAGAACCGGGCGATATCATTTCAACTGGAACTCCTGGAGCACACGTGATCCGTTCTGGGGACAAAGTTAAAGCTGACGTCGGTGCTGTTGGCTCGGTTTCTGCCCACGTGGTTCAAGACTAACGAAGGGTCTTGTGATATTCGGGGGCAGTTGACCAGGTTCCTGACTATATTCAAAATTACATTTGATAATATAAATAGAATAAATTAGTATCTATCCACCTCGCCCTTTCCAAAACCGATTATGGAAGTCACAGAGGTAAAACCGTACCTTTTCGACGCAGAATGGCGCAACTGACTTTTTGTCAAAGTTGAAACTGACGAAGGTATATACGAAGTCGGAGAGGCGAAAGCTGGTGAAGGATTAACCCCTGCTGTCGAGACGGTTATCGAGGCCAACAAGCACTACGTCGTCGGTGAGGATCCACTCAACCGAAAGAAAATCAACCGGAAATTCACCTGGTACCCATATGTGTGGCGTGCGGGTCGGCTCATCAATGCAGTCGCTGCAGCGATTGATATCGCCCTGTGGGATATTGCTGGGAAGTACCACGGCGAGCCGGTTTGGAAACTACTCGGAGGAAAAGTTCGTGACGAAATCCCAGTTTATGCAAACGGCTGGCACGTCGGTGAGCGGACGCCAGAAAATTATGCCCGTCACGTAAAGAAAGCCGTGAAAGAGCAAGAGTATCCGGCACTCAAGTGTGACCCCTTCGCGCACTATGAATACACAATGTCCGACGATCAACTGGATGAGATTGCCCCATTACTCGAGGCAGTCCGGGAGGCGGTTGGTAAGGATAACGGGATCGCATTCGACTGTCATGCTCGGTTTACGAGACGAAATGCTATCCAGGTGGCTGAACGGCTTGAGGAGTACGATATCATGTTTTAGGAGGAACCAGTCGAACTTGAAGATAGAGAGGTGATGGCGACCGTCACTCAACAGATCAATATTCCGGTAGCAACTGGTGAGAACATCTATAACCACGCAACGATGGAGGAATTGATCAGGAAGCAAGCCTGTGATATTATTCAGCCTGACGTCTGTGATTATGGTAGTCTCCAAGTGGTTCAACATGCTGCTGCGATGGCCAAATCACGGTATATGATGATCGCTCCGCATAACCCGAATGCCGGAATCAGTACCGCAGCATCCGTCCATCTTTGTACAGGGATCGAGAATTTCGAAATCCTTCAACACATGAGCCGTGACGTCGACTGGGCTGATGAAATCCTCGAGTACGACCTGACGGTGAGTGACGGAACGATCGAGGACGTCGACGAACCAGGGCTCGGAGTTGACTTTAATGAGTAGGCGGCATAACGGCACCCGGGTGAACCGAAAGAGAGTCACAGCCTCTTTGAACCGGAAGGAGCTTTGAAATGGCCGTAGTGTAGTACTTCCCCTAAGTGTCAACGACAACGTGTTTTCTGTAGACTGGTGGAACTTAAAGGGGTTTGTATCTGACAGAGATGAACATTCCTAACCAAGGACCTGTTTTTGGCCAGAATCTCGCGGAACTTGCGGAACTGGATACATTTCGGCCCGAGTCGCTCAACGCCAAGGTGGAGCGGTGTTTCAAGACCATCTGAGAAACCCAATTCTGCCCACACTGTGGTACAGAAAGTCCCCGGACACTCGAGGGCTGTTTCCGAAACTGGTGTGGCCGCTGTAACTGGAAATCGAAGAGATAGACAATTTCCCCAAACCGCTGCAGAAGTTTGGATTGACGGACTCCTCGCCTACCGGGGCATGGAGCGTGAGCACCAGTATGTCTAAAAAATGTTCTATGAGACGATCTGTAGCGTTAGCTACTCTGGCGGTGCGTCCCACTCCTCGCCATTGTCCTGTGGTTCGTACCCGATCACTTCTCGAGCATGTTCTATATCGAACCAGCGACGATCGTTGTCGCTAACGCCGTAAAAGACATCGAAATCGACCTCGTCATCGGTGAGACAGCACTCCATTTGATGAGTGAGATCCCGACGAGACTGCCACATCGACTTCATACGGGCAACCATCGTTTCGTACTCGTCGCTTCCTCGCTCCCAGTCACCTCGATCGACACCATGTTCTGCGTCACCGTACGGGTGGTCGTATTCTTCGTGACGGACGCTAGCAATTCGAAGAGCGTAGAATTGAGTCGGGAACTCGTAGTTCTCGAGATAGTATCGGCCGAGATCCTCCCCGAACGCTTTCGACGTACCGTAGTACGTATCCGGCCGGTTTGGAACGGTGTGATCGATCATGAGATCGAAGTCAGGGTAGTAAATGTCCGGTGCGTTCTCGACTTCGTACATTCCAACAACGTGATTCGTCGAACCGAAAATGAACTTCTCGACTTCGGCCTCTTTAGCGGCTTCGAGGGTGTTATACATCCCGATAATATTGTTTTTCAGGATCTCTTCCCACGTACCGTCGGTTTCTGGGTAACCCGCGAGGTGAATTACGGCGTCTTGATCCTCGAACGCAGGTTGAATCGCCTCCCGGTCGGATACGTCGGCGACGAAGGTCTCGTATTGATCTCTATCCGAACGGTTCAGATACGTGAAGTTGTAGTCGGGTTTGTCTGCCAAATGATCGATAATCGCCGTACCGACGCGACCGAACGCACCGGTTAGTAATACATTCTGGGCCATATTTACCTTATTTCGTCACCGATATATAAATATGCAGGTCGCCGCAGACATCGTCTTCATTGCGCTCTATGAAACCTGGTCGACAAACAGCCTTCGAATCGATCGAGAGAACTCGAGGTTCCCATCGGCCTAGGGGAATCGAGATCGGTTTTCAATCGAACGTCCCTGGGGCGTAGTCGATACGGAAGCGGATCATTTTTCGCGAAAATATCGAGTAACCGTGTGCTTGGTAACCCTTCGTACTTCGTACGTGGCCGTCGGTCGTTGATTCCGGAGGCCAAATGATTTGGTTCCTGTGTCAAAGGAAAACCCGTCGAAGAATCTTAATCACATTTGATAGTGGTGGCGGACACGACACGCCCAATATTATTCTATCAGTGATATATCGATCAAAGAAGGGAAATATTTATCATCTACGCATTAGTCATTACACCACATGCGAAAGTTTATCATACGCAGAATCGCCTATCTGCTATTAACATACTGGGCCTTCATCACAGTTCTCTTTGTGATATTCCGTATGACACCCGGTGATCCAACGACGATGTACGTCGTTGAAGGGATGACGGAGGCAGAAAGACAGGCAACCCTCGAACGATACGGACTTACTGATCCCTTACACATACAGTATTTAAATTACGTGGGTGATCTCCTTCGTGGCGATCTGGGCTTTTCGTATCGATACAACACTTCGGTAGCATCAATACTCATAATAAAATTCTGGAACACGATTTTCCTGATGGCGACATCGCTATTGATCGCGTACTCGATAGGCATCCTGTTTGGTGCGTATCTTGGGTGGGTACGTGGAACCGCGAAAGAGAAGGGTGGATTGTTGCTCGCACTGATCTTCCGTTCGTCGCCCGAGTTCTGGATCGGTATCGTCTTGCTCTCGGTATTCGTTTTCCGCCTCGGTTGGTTCCCCTGGGGCGGGATACGCGCAATCGGTGCAGAAGCTCCTGTAGGCTTCACTAGCCGTTACTTCAACAGGGAGTTTGCCTACCATCTGTTCTTGCCTGCACTGACCGGGGCGATTTATTACATGGCACAACCGATCCTGCTCATGCGTAGCAGTATGATTAGCGTTCTCAACTCTGATTTCATCGAAATAAAAAAGGCTGAAGGACTTTCACCCACACGAATTGTCTACAAACACGCTGCTCGAAACTCGATGCTCCCAATGGCGACCGTAATCGCCCTGGTCGCAGGCATGTCCATCGGTGGGTCGCTGGTCATTGAGACTGTGTTCAGTTGGCCGGGAATGGGGCGAGAAATGGTCGAATCCGTTCACCACAACGACTATCCGATGGCGATGGGTGCTTTCTTCTTGATGGGCACTGTCGTGATCTTCATGAACTTCTTGGCAGACATCGCGTACGTATACCTTGATCCACGAGTGAGGTACGACTAATATGAGTGTAAGAGATAAACTATCCGCTATCGGAGAAACGATGGCGATCGGCGACTCGGAGAGCAGCACGGAAGGGTCCCGTATTCGAGAAACGATTGACGCTATAATCCGGGTGTTCCGCGGGGAACGAATGGCACAGATAGGAGGGGTGATCCTCTTGTCGTTCATCCTGGTCGGACTGTTTGCTCCGATGCTTGCCCCATACGATCCCGGAGAGATGAATCGCGGCGAGGATGGCGAACTCCTTCGCCTGGATGCGCCATCGCAAGATCACCCATTCGGTACCACAAATCTGGGTCGTGACATCCTCTCACAGGTGATGTACGGTGCCCGGGTTTCACTCATCGTTGGGCTCGCAGCAGCGTTTGTTTCAACAGTGATCGGAACAAATGTGGCTTTGATAGCCGGATATTACGGCGGAACGGTCGATAACATTCTGATGCGACTCGTCGACATCGCTTACGGACTCCCGTTCCTCCCATTCGTGATCGCCCTCGTATTCATCTTCGGATCGAGTTTATGGAATATCATATTCGTCATTTCGCTCCTCATGTGGCGATCGAGTGCCAGGGTGATACGATCGGAAGTCCTGTCACAAAAGGGACGGCCATATATCGAATCCGCCGATGCCATCGGTGCCAGTAATCTTCGAAAGATGTACATTCATATCTTACCGAATGTGCTCCCCCTCATGGTGTTGTATATGGCGTTCGGTGTCGCGTGGGCCGTCATCTACGAAGCCAGTATCGCGTTCCTCGGGTTCGGTGATCCGAGCATGTACTCGTGGGGAACGATCATGTTCGAAGCCTACTCCACGGGCGCGATTCGATTCGCATACTGGTGGGTTATCCCGCCGGGCGTCTGTATTATGCTGTTCGTCATGTCCGTCTTCTTCATCGGACGGAGCCTCGAAAAGATAACGAATCCCGACCTTAGACACTGATACAATGCTTTCAATCGAAAACCTCAACGTGTACTACGAAACCGAAGAAGGAGACGTCCACGCGGTTGACGGCGTCAATCTAGAACTGGAACGCAACGAAACCATCGGGCTAGTCGGCGAAAGCGGTTGCGGAAAGACGACAACCGCAAAGTCCATTATCCGGTTGCTCGCGACGAATGGCCGGATCGCCGACGGAACAATCGAGTTCGAGGGAACCGATATTACTGAACTTAGCGACAGACAACTCAGAAAGCAGATCCGCTGGAACGAAGTATCGATGATTCCGCAAAACGCGATGAACGGATTCGATCCTGTGTACACCGTTGGCGAGCAAATCGTCGAGGTCATCCGTGCACACGAATCGAAGACGTCGAAGAACGAAGCCTGGGAGCGCGCTCGAGATCTCTTCGATCGACTCGGCATTGAGTCTGACCGAGTCACCGACTACCCCCACCAGTTCTCCGGCGGTATGGCTCAACGGGCGATGGTGGCGCTTGCTCTGGCGCTCAGCCCATCTATCGTCCTCGCGGATGAACCGACGACCGCACTTGATGTCGTCATTCAGGATAGGATCCTGCGCGTCATCAAGGACCTCCAGGACGAACTCAACAGTTCGATGATCCTGATCACCCACGACATGTCCGTCGTGAGCGAGACGTGCGACGATATCGCAGTCATGTACGGGGGACGAATCGTGGAATACGCGGATGCCGAGACGGTGATCAAGGAACCGCGTCACCCATATACGCTGGGACTCCGGAACTCGTTCCCAGATATCACTCAGGACTCACAAGAACTCATTTCGATCCCCGGCGTCCCGCCCGACCTCGTGGATCCAGACGAGGGATGTAAGTTCGCACCCCGGTGTCCGTTCGCTGAGGATCAGTGCTGGGAAGAGACGCCCCAACCTGAAGAGTACGGTGAAAACCACATCGTCGAGTGCCACCGTGCTGACGAAGTCGAACACCTTCAGGAAGAAGCAAAGAAACGCGAGACGTGGATGGCGATGAAAGACGATCCTAACGCCGCACCAACCAAAGACGTGAAAGACGTGAAAGACGTGAATCAACCGGCCGATACACTTCAGGAGGGATCACACGATGACTGACGTCAAGATCGAGGCAGAGAACCTCAAAACACACTTCGCAGTCGATGACGACCTGTTATCTCGGCTGCTTTCGCGGGGAGAAGGAAAGAAAGTTAAAGCGGTAGACGGCGTGTCGCTGCAAATCCACGAGGGTGAATCGTTCGGTCTTGCCGGTGAGAGTGGATGTGGAAAGACGACGCTTGGCAAGACGCTCCTCCGATTGCAAGAACCGGCCGCTGGAAAAATTTACTTCGACGGGGAGGACATCACCGAAAAGTCAAACAACGAACTCTACTCGTTCCGACAGAACGCTCAAATCATCCACCAAGATCCGTACACCTCACTCAACCCACAGTTCAAAGTGAAAGAGTGGGTTCAAGAACCACTCAAAGTTCACAACGTCGGATCAAAACCTGAGCAACTGGACAAAGTTCGTAAGACACTTGAGCAGGTCGGGCTTCGGCCAGCAGGGGCGTACATGAACGAATATCCGTCCGAACTGAGCGGTGGCGAACGCCAACGAGTCGGGATCGCTCGAGCGATCGTGCTCGACCCGTCATTCATCGTTTCGGACGAACCCGTCAGTATGCTCGACGTTAGCATCCGTGCGGGAATTATCGAACTGCTCCAAGATCTCAAGGAGGATATCGGTCTTTCGGCGCTGTACATCAGTCACGACCTCTCCCTCCTCAAGCATATCTGCGATCGCATCGGGATCATGTATCTGGGGAAACTGGTGGAAGTCGGCCCGGCAAACCAGATTATTAACGACCCGAAACATCCGTATACGAAGGCGCTCGTCTCCTCGACGCCTATCATCGATCCAGATACGGAACGGGATCCGGTCGAGTTGACCGGAGAAGTGCCCGACCCGATTAACCTCCCGCCAGGGTGTCGGTTCGCTCCCCGTTGTCCCGAAGTAATGGACGAGTGTACACAGGACGAACCCCCGATGTACGACACTGGTGAGGGTCGCGAGACGAGGTGTATCCTCTATGATGAGGAGATAGAGACTCCGCAGCAACTCTAGCGACGATCCTTCTCGAGAGGTTAGAATCGGACGTTGACGCCCCTATTCTATCGATACTATTATCATCATCGCATGGATGCGTTATACCATGGGTGAGCAATACACACATACCCCAGTGACAGTTGATGGTAAATCTGCCGTCGTAATTGGTGGAACGAGCGGTATTGGCAGGGCAATCGCGCTCGGATTCGCAACCGAAGGGGCAGACGTCATTGCGACTAGCCGAGATAAATCGAAAGTCGATGCGGTGACTGCAGAGCTCGAGGAAATCGGGGCGACGACCGCCGCGGTGACCGCCGATGTACAAGACGCGGAATCGTTACGTAACCTCCACGAAGTTGCAACGGAGACGTTTGGACACGTGGATATCCTCGTCAATTCGGCCGGAACAGTCGCACGAGATGCGCTCACCGAATTATCCGAAGACGACTGGGCACGGGATATTGACGTCCTTTTAACGGGAATCTACCGCGCAAGCAAGATATTTGCTCGCGATATGGAATCTGGGTCGATCATCAACATTTCCTCAATGTCGGCCGATCAGGCCCGTGCAAAACGGACGCCGTACTGTTCGGGTAAAGCAGGCGTGAACGGGTTTACGCGGGCAGCTGCTGCGGATCTTGCGCCCGAAATCCGTGTCAACGCCATCGCGCCAGGATTCGTCAAAACACCGATCACCCAGGGGGCGTACGATGAAGGCACAGAAAAACGAGAGATCATAAACCAACGTTCGCCGATGCCTCGCGTCGCTACGCCGGATGAAATCGTTGGGACAGCGGTTTATCTGGCCAGCGATGCGTCTTCGTTCACTACCGGAGAGGTCATTACAGTTGACGGCGGCTACTCACCGGCTTCGATTTAAACGATCTGATTTTTCAACTCGCGGTATTCTCCCGTATTTTCGGCCCGTTCGATGTTCTCGGCGAGAATGTCAGCGACTCGATTCCAGTACGCAGGGGTGTGCCCCGACGTGTGTGGGGTCAGGAAGACGTTCTCGAAACCCCAGAGTGGGTGATCTTCCGGTAGCGGTTCGGGTTCGGTCACGTCGAGTGCGGCACCGTGTATTCGATTTTGTTGAAGGGCCGTTACCAGCGCGTCGGTGTCGACGACTGCTCCGCGGGAAATATTGATCATAACGGCGTCGACTGGGAGCGCGTGTAACTCGTTTTGGCCGATTAATCCTCGTGTAGTATCGGTCAATGGGCAGGCCAGCACGAGCACGTCCGTACGGGTTAACGCGGCTCGGATCGCGTTTCGGTCGTAACCGATCACCTCGTCCGTCAGCCCACCTTTCGAGGGTGTGTGGCGAACGCCGATGGTGTGGACGTCAAATCCATCAAGTCGACGAACAATCGCCTCTCCGATTGTACCGAGTCCGACGATGGTAACGGTACTCCCGGCCAATTCGGTAAACGACTGGAATCGTCGCCACTCGCGACGCCTTTGCCGACGCAATCCCTCGTCTAGACGACGAGTGAACATGAGTATCCAACCGAGGACGTGTTCGGCAATATTCGGCCCGTGAACTCCGGATGCATTCGTCACGGCGATTCCACGATCAGCAAACGTCTCGAGCGGAAGGTGGTTAACCCCGGCTGCGGTGCACGCGAACAGGTGCAAGTCCGATGCTCGAGAAAGGGTCTCTTCCTCGAGGTGATGACCGGTTACGACGGGTGCATCGGCTACGAACGTCCGCTCCTTCGCCTTCGTTTTTGCGAGGGAAACGTTGTAGTTCGGGAGTCGATTACGGAGCACCCTTGCGTATTCAGTGGCCGGAATGCCGTGTGCGGGATGGTCGAGGACGACGATGTCGGGTGTGTCTGTATCCATGATTAGAGAAGGCCGCTGATGTGCGGACTGCTATCGAATGTATTCTCTACGCGCCGCTTAAAAGTACTGGCAGTTCAATTTGGCGCGGGACGATTGTCAACAACACTCGGTGGTGAAACTTCGGTATCAGTCTGCGGACAAAGTGCTCGAGAGAAGAATCGGAGACATTTCCGTCGATACTCCGGAACCATCCGCCTGTCATTACCCATGGAATCGGTTCGTCCAGCACTACCCGGTCTGCACCGGTGACGGTGGAATCTGGCGGGCGGTGATAGTCGGTCGAGATTCGATCCACCGATTGTCCGGAACGGCTATAGTTTTATGCGTATACGCCACCCATACGGAATATGGTTAGTTCCACTTGGAACGACTGGTTTGTTACCGAAGAGATCGAAGAAACCGATCCGGAGGGACTGTCGATCTGGTACCTCGGCTGTAATGGCTTCGTCCTCCGATCGGCGACGACGACCGTCTACATCGATCCGTACTTCGGATCCGGAGAACACAGGCCGTACGCGATCAGGATGATTCCGGTTCCGATGGATCCGGCGAACGCGACCCTATGTGACGGAATTCTCGTCACTCACGAACACGTAGATCACATGCATCCGCCGTCCTATGGTCCACTGTTTCAGGGAGAAGAAACGGGAATTTACGCCCCAAAAACGAGTTTCGAAGATCCCGACTATGACGGCGACCTCCAGATCCCGAACGGACAACGGACGGTCGTAAACGTCGGTGACGTCTACGATATCGGGGATCTGACGGTACACGTACGCGGAGCGAACGACCCCGATGCAAAGGAACCCGTCTCGTACGTCGTGGAACACGAATCCGGCACATTCTACCACGGGGGAGACAGTCGATACACCGATGTATTTGAGGAGGTCGGTTCGGAGTTCGACATTGACGTCGGTGCGCTCGCATACGGCACCCGTGGTCGTTTTTTCGACGGTTCTACCGGGAAACCGCGATCGTCGTGTAATTACATGAACGGAAACGATATTATCGAATCCGCGAACGCACTCGAGACCGAGCGGTTACTCCCCACCCACTACGACTTTTGGAAAGGATGGAATGCAGATCCAAAGGTACTCCCCGAATACGCCGCTTCGTATCCCTATCCGCGTGCGATCGAGATGATTTCGATCGGAGATCGGGTCGATGTAGATCAGTACGGTATCGTCCCGCCTCGATACACCCGCTGAACCACTCTTGACGGGGTGAGGAACAGAAGCCGAACCGCTCTTTCGATCACGGCACTGGTTCGAAGGAGGCGTCGCCGTCGACGAACTCGAGCCGCTGTTTCCCCTTTACTTCGACATGTGGTTGATCCTCACCGTCGAGGACGGCCGTTGATACCCTGAATGACGACAGATGAGCGGTGTCTTCGATCCAGGCGATCTTGATACTCTCGGGATCGTAGGGCCCAATACTCGATGCCGCGAGCGTTACGGCGCTCTCATCGTCCGGCATGACGATAGGGATGTTTGCCTTCGTGAGCGAACTGCTCGTTGCGGCGTTGCGATACATTTGTTCAATGTCGAGTTCGCGTATCACCGGAACAGTCGTGACATCCGCGAGTCCGATTCCTTGCCCGTTACCGTGGGTCGCCTCTGTCAATCCAAGCACAGCGATGCGTTTGATTTGTGGACGCTCCGGATCGTCGGTGTTGAGAACGCCATACCGGCCGATGACGTTCGTATCCATGCCCGAACCGGAGACATCCTTGCCGATTTGTTCGACGATTAACACGTCAAGGTCGTCGAACGGTAGCGTTGGCATGAGTTTACGGGCTCGCTCGAGGAGGTCGGTCTCGTTTTCAGGTAATTGTTCCCCTGGAACTGCGACCACCTCCGCAGTGCGGTCGAACGCGTTCTCGACGATAGCGATCCCGCCGACGATTTCGAGTTCCTCTTTAATCGCGGCAAGTGATTCCTCGATAACCGGAACGTAGCCGTGTACGAGTGCCTGTCGGTGAACCGACTGTGCGCCAGCCTGTTTTCCAAGACCGACCGTCAGCATCTTACAGAGTCCGCTCTCGATTGGGCCGTAGAAGTTTGTGTGCGGTTTAACTCGATTGATCACGAGCGTTGCGTCCGCTTCTCGCACGGCCGTAGCGACGTGTACGTTGCCGCCTTCAGACGTATGTCCAACGACGGTCGTCTCCATCCGGGCGTCGATTGGGCAGCCGAGTGCTTCTTCGGTTAGACCCAGTGCGGCGAGCGTTCGCCGCTGCCCGTCGGCCGTTGCTCCGCCGTGGCTCCCCATGGCTGGGACGACGACCGGTTCGAACCCACGTGCTCGTATCTCGTTGATCGTGGCTCGGGCGATCGAAACGATGTCGTGAATCCCGCGACTTCCGATTCCGATGGCGACCGTCGATCCTTCTTTTAACTCCTGTAGCGGTAACGTCTCGATCTCGGTTCGGGTCGCCGCTTCCACATCGTCGATTTCAGGCGATGGTGGGTGATATTGAACATCGACAAACTCCGGGAGATCGATCGGATCGAGTACGTCCGTAACTGACGTTGTATCCGGAAACTCCATGAACTTTGTCTCGGTCGAAAGAAGTAATAAGTATGGGTCGACACCCGTTCGATGTATCACGGGATTCCAGAACGTAGCTCCCGTCAACCACTACCTTTTTGCCGAATCCCGATTTTCTCACATACATGAGCGATGAGACATGGGAGGTTCTTCTTCCAGCGACGATTCATCCGGCTGGCCCAAACTCAATCAGCGATTTCGTGACGTTTCGAACCCGTGACGAGTATGAGACTATCGAGGAGTTGGTAAGGGACGCGCCGAGGTTCGACGCGATCATTATTCGTGTTTCGGAGCTTCCTGGGGACGTTATCGACGCCGCGACGAACTTGAAGGTGATCGCAAAACACGGAGTCGGGGTGGACAACATCGACATCGAGGCAGCAACGGCAAACGATGTGGTGGTCTGTAATACTCCCGGAGCGAATACGCGTGCAGTCGCGGAACACACACTGACGCTTCTACTGGCGCTGAATAAGCAACTCGTCCAGGTTGACTCACACGTTCGTGAGGGCGGTTGGAACGATGGTCAATTTACGAACAGGGAGGTCGAGGGAACTGTTCTCGGTCTCTTCGGATTCGGGGCTATCGCACGGATCGTCGCAGCGAAAGCTGATGGGATTGGGATGGAGTGTATCGCGTACGACCCGTACGTCGACGCCGAGGATACTCCAGACTACGTCGACCTCGTCCCTACCAAAGCAGCGCTGTTCGATGAGGCAGACCACGTGAGCGTTCACGCCCCACTCACCGATAAAACACACCATGCAATTTCGACGGCCGAACTCGAGGCGCTCCCCAACGACGGCGTCGTTGTCAATACGTCACGTGGCGAACTGGTCGACGAGGGGGCGCTCGTTCGCGCGCTCGATGCAGGAACCATTGGTGGGGCTGGATTGGACGTGTTCGAAGAGGAACCACCGGCTGAGGACAACCCACTGCTCGAACACGACCGCACAATCTTGTCCCCGCACCTCGCTGCCGTCACGGAGGAAGCAATGGAACGTATGAGCGTACAAGCGAGCGCGAACGTCCAGGCAGTGTACAATGGAACCCTGCCGGAGTCGACGCTAAATCGTGACGGCCTCGAATCGCCATCCACCGTGCGCTGACCAGCCGGCTACGTCGACGGTCATCGCCAGGGGGAGCTTCCTCTCTTGGATGCGGAAACGTGCTATAGTAGCCATTGAAGTTTTTATACCCTGTCGCAAGACTGTGTCGCGGTACGTGTAAAATCGGTTTAATGGCTACTATACTTTTGTCGATTTCAGCGGGCAAAGGCCGGTCGTGTAGCCGCTACTTACTTGGTACCTGACTTTGAAACACTAATATGGTCATCCTCGCCGCGATAGATGAACCTCAGGGAAGCAATCCTGTAATCAGTGTCGCACACGATCTGGCATCAGCATACGAGACGAACCTTCACGTTGTACACGTGTCTTCGGAAGCGGACTTTAAATCCCGCCAGAAATCGGTTAGCGATATTGATGACTTTCGGGAGTACTCCAAAGCACAGGCTAGAGAGAGCACTGCGAACATGGCACGGAAAGCCGTCGATGAGACGCTTGACGGCGATTTCAACAACGAAATCGTCACCGTGGGCCGTGTTGGCGATCCGGTGCAATCGATTCTCGATGTTGCCGCGGACATAGACGCGGAGTACATCGTGATCGGCGGACAAAAACGGTCCCCGACCGGAAAAGCACTCTTTGGCAGCACGACCCAGTCGATCCTCCTCACTGCCGACCGTCCGGTTGTGACGGTCATGAAAGATTGAAAAACTGCAGTGGGAGAGGGTCGGCTTTCGTCAAGCGGGACGATCTACGTCGATACCCGATTGAGCGAAGCGTCTCTTTGAATCGGGGCGGATTGATGTCCCACTGACGGCGGCCTCCCGTCTAGCAGCTTGAAATGGATCGCGATACGTCTCAACGGACTCACATCGATGGGCCGACGCGCGTGATCGCGAACTCGGACAGCCCGTGTTGTTCGGCACAACTGGCTTCGCCGTTGAGTACCTGTCGTACGGTGTCGACCAGTGTCGTTGATGGATCGGTCGCGAGAACGTCAATGTCGTCTGCTAGCGCCTCGTATGTGTCCTCGTTTCCTGTTACTTTTATCACTGGAGCGATCGGATGACCAGTGGGGATTCCGTCAGCCGTAACATGGACGACCACGTGTGCGCCAGCCGCCACCAGCGCAGTCGCTGCCTCCGCAAACCCTGACGGGGCGTCGACGAGTGCGACACCTGAATCGAGCTCGCTAGACGCGCCGTAGGGGATCACCTCCCGGATCGGCAGTTCTCCCCACTGGCGCGCGAGGTCGGGAAACGACCGATCAGCGGCCTGCCGACGAAGTCCGATCGTTCGGGCTGGCAGACGAGCCTGCGTTTCTAACAGCTCCTCGAGTTGGGACGCAATTTCGGCGTTGGCCGCGTTCGCGACAATGTCCGATGCATGAGGCTGCACTCTCTCGGTTCCGGCGACGATAGCTCGTCCACCGGCGTCGACGACCTCTCTGATGACCTCACCGACGAGTGGATCCGCACGGTTGAGTGTTGACGACTGTACGTCGGTACTCACTACGCCGACCGTAATATCATCCAGGCCCACTGTCGTCCGCTCTGTTTCGTCGGTATCGGTCAGCTTCGTTGCCACCTCAACACCCCGCTCAATCGCCGGATCGGTTCCTCCTGCCCTTTGAATCGACAGTTCCTCAACCCGGACACCTGCGGTCTCGAGCCTCGTTGCGACATCGTTACTCTGTATCGTCTCACAGCCGAGTCCGACGACCACCGTTCCAGCGATGTTTGGGTTGGCTCCGACGCCGTGGAACGTTCGTTCGGTCTGTTCTTTATCGGCCCCGATCTGTCCACAGCCGTGATCGTGAGGGGCGCTCACCGCGTTCGGAACGGCACCGGCAATTCGGTCTGCAACTACGTGTGAACAGATGACTGACGGAAGCACAAGAACGCGGTTTCGAACACCGATTCGCCCGTCAGATCGAACGTAGGCGTTGACCGTATTCTCGGGATTCGATCCCGTTTCGTTGTCGGTTGGCTTTGCAGACAACGTCACTCGGGATCAACTCCCTTACTTTGCGTTGCGACAGCGGATTTCGATACGTCGCCACGACCGCGAGTGCTCTCGCAGTTGTGGGTGTGTACCCATTCACCAACTCGAATGGTGTCGCTGGCCGTTCCGATGACTTCACCGTACTTTTGAACGCGGCTATCGGCTTCCATCCGCTGGATGGCGAACTTGTGACCGAACGGAATTGCTTCCTGCAGCGTGATCGATCCCTCGTCGGTTCGAATGTGCTTTCCGTCGTCCAAGTCGGTGAGTGCCGTCGCAACGGTATCTCGCTCTGTCATAATCAATGCGACATCGTCGATAATGCGTCCTTTCATCTGGCGTACCTCCGGGAATCGTCCAGTTGCTGTGGCTGTATTTCGTTTATCGCGAACTCTTCGAGGCGCCGTCGCTCGGATCCCGTTCGTTGTCCGTCAGCGACAGCGAGAAGCGTCTCGTAGATTTGTTCGCCCACGGTAGCGAGCGACTCGCCGTCGATGACCGTGCTGGCGTTTATATCCATGTTGTTCGACATTCGCTTCCACGTCAGCGGATTGCCGGTAACTTTGATCACCGGTGCAATTGGGTTCCCCGTTGTGCTCCCACGACCGGTCGTAAACGCGACGACCTGTGCGCCGCCGGCGACTTTCCCGACCACACTCTCGACGTCGTATCCCGGTGTATCCATCAACACGAGACCGCTTCCTTTCGGGAGTGGCTCTGCGTACTCGACAATATCCCGAACGGATGTCGTCCCACCCTTCGAAATCGCTCCTAGACTCTTTTCTTCAATCGTCGTCAGCCCCCCCTCCTGATTTCCTGGACTCGGCTGGGCACCGCGGAAATCAACGCCCATGAGGTGTGCCAGGTTCTCTCGCTCTTCCACTCGCTCAAGAAGTTTTGCCTTCGTCCGCTCGTCGGTACAGCGGTCGGCGAGGATGTGCTCCGCTCCGATGAACTCGGGTGTCTCGCTGAAACAGGCAGTACCGCCCGATTCGACCACCCGATCACAGGCATTCCCGACGGCGGGGTTGGCTGCGATTCCGCTCGTTGCGTCGCTTCCCCCGCATTCGACGGCGAAAATCAATTCACTCGCATCCGCCTTTTCGCGACGGGTTGTTTTCACGGCGTCGAGTAACGCGGCTACCTGCTTCTTTCCGGACTTGATCGCCGGTGTCGTTCCTCCGCTATCGCGGATCGAGAGGGTTTCGACGGGTTTCCCCGATTCCGAGATTTGATCAGCAATCGCCTCGGCGTCAATTGACTCGGTGCCGAGTTCGACGACAAGGGCTGCCCCAACGTTCGGATTACGGCCAGTTCCGACGAGAACACGCTCAGTTTGTTTTCGTGCCGGTTCCAGTTGTTGTACCCCCATCTGATGGGGGGTCGCTCGGGCCCCCTCTCCGGCTTCGGTCGCGATACGCTCGGCTAACGCACTCGCAGTCACCGACGTCGGAAGGATTGCGACGTGATTCCGGATACCGATTGAGCCGTTCTCCCGTCGATACCCTCGAAACTCTGCCATACTACTGAATGGGTAGCCAAGTAAAAAGGAGTTCGGGTTAGATCCCCCTCTATTCGACGCGTAGAGGACCTGGAAGCAGGCGACTACCAGGACGTGATTTCCACGTCGCGTAGTGGGCGATCGAGGGGAATCGAGACGTCGCTTCCGGTGTAATGAGAGACGTAGAACGCGACGATAATCTCCAGAGAGCGAGTCGCCGCCTCACCGGTTGAGACATTCTCTACGTTCCCGTTCAGTAACTCGACGACGTGGCCTGCTGCGTTCGGAAATGCCTGTTTGTAGTCGTTCTCCCATGTCCATGCTCCTTCTATCCCGGGAAGGGGTTCCTCAACGTGCTCTCCGTCGATCAATCGCCAGTAGCGCCACTCACCATCGTCGTTATTGAGATAGAGCTTTCCGCCGCTGCCGACGAATTGAAACGTCATCGAGGAGTGGTCGCGTGGGATCGTACAGTCGATCGTAGTGAACGTCCCGTCGTCCATAACGACGAACCCGCCGCCCCCAGCATCATCCACCTCTCGGTCGACGTTGAGGGAGTCGACAGCTTCGTTCTCGCCCGTGATGTACCCCGAGACGCGAGCCGCACGGGCGTCAAGAAGATACACTAACGTATCGAGAAGGTGTGTCGAGTTACGAAGCAGTTCCATTCGAAACTGCGAGCTAACCGAGTGAACATCTCCGAGTAGATTTTCCTCGTGAATTAGACGGTTCAACTGTTGAAGTTTTTCGGTAAACCGGAACGAGTGGTTAATCAGCAACTCCGTACTGGTCTCCTTGCACGCGTCGATCATTGCGTGTGCGTCAGTCACGCTCGAAGCGATCGGCTTCTCACACCAGATGACGTCCGGTGCAGCCGCAGAACGAGCCGTATCGATGACGTGTTCGTGGTGGAGAAACGAGGGTGTGCATACGGAGACGGCGTCTAGATCCTCAACCTCGAGCATCGCGGCGTGGTCATCGTATCGTCGTCCTTCTGGAATGTCCCACGCGGTCCCGAATCGTTCCAATTTTTCGGCGTTTACGTCGGCGATTGCGACCAATTCGATACCGTCGGTTGCGTCGTATCCGCCCGCGTGGCTTGCCTGTATTTTTTTCCTACCGATCGCATCCTCATCGTGCATTCCGAGAATACCCATTCCGGCGATACCGCCCGTTCCGATAATTCCTGCTTTGTATGTCATTGGTGTTTCATGCTGTCATTTTCTGCCGCGTGTGATTCTGCAAGGATCGCTCTTCGATACCATTTCCATTCACCCCGTGTCTCACCATTGGTCCCATTCGAGGTGGTTCTCGTCGATACCTCGCCTTACTATACCCACGAAAGGGATCATGTAGTAGTTTCCCCTTTCCGACGCTCCGGATCGATCACCTCGATCGGGTGAATCGGGTTCTCGCCGACGAGATCGTCGATCTGATCCGTGCAGGAGGTTCCACTGGCGACGAGGCGCCGATCGCCCGCCTCGACTAGTTGTCCTCGAAGCTCGTCACCAACGTCCATACTCAGATCGTAGTATTCGGATTTGTAACCAAAACTTCCAGCCATGCCACAGCATTCGACGTTCGACGTCATCACATCGTATCCCAGTTCCTCCAGAACGGCAACGGTGTGGGTGTTGACGCCAAGTGTGCGCTGTTGACAATGGCTGTGATACATCAGGGATTCATCGTCTGCGCTTAACTCGGCAGGATCGGCCCCATTTTCAAGAAGGCCGTAGACGTACTCGAGCACGTCGTAACTGTTCTCAGCGAGTGTCTGGTACGCCTCTTTGGGGAGCAACTTCTCGTAATCGTCAGTGAACATCGCGAGATCGCTCGGCTCGATGAAGACCACGTCTGTTCCTTCGTCGATTGTGTCGGCGAGGTCTGCGTGAATAAGACGTGCACGCTCCGTCGCGGTCGAGATCATTCCTTGTGAGAGAGGTTCACGCCCCGTTGACCGGGGGGTTGCTAGCTCGACTTCCACGCCGAGTGACTCGAGCGTTCGAACCGCTGCTTTCCCCCGTTCAACAGAAACGTAGTTGGTGTATATATCCGGGTAGAGAACTGCGCGCCGCATCGGCTCTTCGATAATAGGGCGCTCACGCGACCGGAACCAGTCTCGAAACGTCGTCCGTTGAAATTCCGGAAGCGCTCGCCGCCGGTCGACGCCAAGCACATGTTCCGCTAGTAGCCGACTCTCACGTCGGTTTGCCAGCCAATTCGAGACGGGTGCCGTCGCACTGCCGAGTTTTGCGAGCGTCTCGAAATTCCCGAACAACCGCTTCCGAAGCGAGAGTCCACCGGATTCAGCATCCGGTGTCAATCCCTCGTAGAGGAAGTCGAACGTCCCGGTATCGCTGCGGTTGATGCGATCCCGGACAACAGTGTTGATCCACGGGATGTCGATCTTGACGGGGCACTGATTGACACAGCGCGAACAGCCGGTACACAGGTCGTTGAATTCGGCTGCACTCTCGAGGCCGTGAACCCCTGTTTCCCAGCCCGTGGCAATGCCGCCCGTGTATGTTTCCCCACCGAAGGCGTGCCCGCCGACGTGCTGGAAGTTGGCACACGAATTGAGGCACGCCGAACAGCGGATGCAGTACAGCGTCTCGCGCAACTGTTCGTCATCGCGCATAGCCATCCGACCGTTGTCGACGAGGACGAGGTGGAACGACCGCTCGCCACCCTCGTCAAACGGCATCGTTGGTGTGGCAACTGGTGGGGTAAGAATCGAGGTGTACGCCGTCGTCGATTGGCCGGCCGACCGACCGATCAATTCGATAAACGGCTGGAGTTCCTCGAGGGTCGGAAGAATCTTTTCGATACCGGCGACGGCAATGTGTGTATCGTTTGATTCAACGACTTTTCGGGCATTCCCCTCGTTCGTCACGAGGGCGAGCGATCCGGTTTCGGCAATGAGGAAATTCGCCCCGGTCATCCCGACATCCGCCGCCTCGATTTTCGGGGCGAGGTGGTCACGGGCAAATTCAGTTAGCTCTTCGGCCGTCTCGAGCGGTTCATCCGGATCGAAATGCGTGTTAAACAGCTCAGCGATCTCCGTACGGGACTTATGCAGGCCCGGCCCGACCAAGTGGGAGGGGGCCTCGTCTGCGATCTGGATGACCATCTCTCCGAGGTCGGTCTCAACAGCCTCGATACCGACCGCTTCGAGGGCGTCGTTCACCTCCAGTTCCTCGGTGGTCATAGACTTGCTCTTGACAACGGATTCTGCCCCGACGTCATCACATACCGACGTGATATACTGGTTCGCATCAGCCGCGTCCTCCGCCACGTAGACTGTTCCCCCGTTGGCCTCTACGCGTTCGGTCAGCGTCTCGATCAAGTCGGGTAGGTGCTCGATCGCTTCCTCTTTGATCGAGCGGGCTCGGTCTTTCAGTCGGTCATAGTCCGCCCCGAGTTCCCCAACAAGCTCGTAGCGGGCATCATTGAGGTAACTTGTATTTTCGAAGACGGTGTCTCCCTCCTCAGCGAGCAGGTGTCGGATGTGTGCTCTGGTTTCTTCGCGCGTGGTGTTTGATTTCATTATATTCCCTCCCCTGTCGTGTCGACGATAATCACAGAGACAGCCTCCGGGCCGTGGACTCCTCGAACCAGCGAGCCCATATCCCCTGTCGAGCTTGGACCGGTGACGAAGATGACGTCTTTCGTCCCGTCATCGAACAGGCGGGCGAGCACCTCAAATGCAGTCGCCATATCCGGATGAACGTCCCGCGCCAGAACAACCGCGACCTGTGTAGGCGGGAAGAGACTCACCGGCCCCTCTTTGTGCTCGGTCATCGGAATCGCAACCGTTCCATACGAGGCAATGGCGAACGCGGCTGCCGTAACGCCTGTTTGGGCCGTGCGAAGGTCATCATCCGTGGGATCGGTGCGGACCTTCTCGGGGAGTGTTACCGTCTCGAACGGGAGGGTGGAACCGACAGCGTCACCCTCAATGGCGTCGGCGATAGCTTCGGTCGCCCGTTCAACGGGGACATATGTCGTTTCAACGTGTGCGTTCGCGGCTGCCTCACGAAACCGTTGAATAGCCTGTACATCTCTCGCATGATCCAGTTCGTCGATGGCATGATCGTTTGTGGTTGGCATAAGTGGGGGCTTCACCCGAATACGGTGGTGATTCCGACGGCCAGCGATTGCGTCCGCGAAGTCGGATACTGCTTTGTTGAGGGGCGCATGCGTATAATAGTTCGCTTCACTACAGAGTACAGTTCGCCTTCGTATTGCTGGCCGTTTAGTTCGATGCGGTCCATCGGGCCGCCTCGGCACCCGTATCCAGCGCTCGACAGGGGTTAGGGCATCGCGACGTCGTGTTCGAGGACACCGATTCCCTCGATTTCGACCTCGACAACATCGCCATCGGCCAACGGACCAACTCCCGCGGTCGTTCCGGTCGAAATGACGTCGCCGGGTTCCAACGTCAGGTACGTCGTGATCTCGGCGATCAGTTCGGGAACGGAGAAAATGAACTCCGACCGGTTGGAGGTCTGGCGCGTTTCACCGTTGAGTCGCAGTTCGATGCCCGCATCCTCGGGGACTTCATCCGGTGTCGCGAGAACCGGCCCGATCGGCGCCGAATTATCGAATGCCTTTCCACGGACCCAGTTCTGTTCTCGTTGCTGATCATCACGGTTTGAAACGTCGTTGACGCACGTGAACCCGGCAACGACATCCATGGCCTCGGCCTCGACGACATTGCGACATTGCTCGCCGATGACGACGCCGAGTTCGGCCTCGTAGTCGATGCGTTCTTTGTTGGCAGGCGGGGTGATCGTATTGCCGTGACCCGCAAGGGCGTTCGGCGGTTTCAGAAAGAGCATCGGCCGATCGGGGACCTCCAGTCCTTCTTCTGCGGCGTGATCTGCATAATTAAGGCCGACACAGATGATCTTCGTTGGTTCACACGGCGGGAGGATATCGATTGCGTCACGCTCGTATGTTTGCCCGCCGAATACCACCTTGCCGTTAGCCCAGTCACCAGTTCGCACTGTTCCCGCAGGGTCACGAAATCGGACAGATCGCATAACAATATTTCATCAGGCGACCGGAATAACATTTGCGTATCGGCAATTAATCGGCACTCGAGATCAAAATATCATGTCGGTATGACTGATAGGGGTCGTTGTAGTTACATACCACCGATTGCCCGCAACGGGGTCGACAATTGCCGGTAAATTGTTTCAATATTCCCTATGGATCCCTGAACTTGAGTGCCGAGCGCGACTGGGTGAACCGGTGTACCACAGTGGATAGATGGCCACAGGTCACTATCCCGTCTCCCACTGAACCGGTATGGACCCAGTTACCTTTCACGACGCAGACAGCTACGAACGCGAAACGGGCTGGAGACGCCTCTCATTCACACAGTGATACGTTTAGCTTGGAGTAGTTCGAGAAACCCCGGGCAACCTCGCCACTGCACGACGATGAAAACGAGCAGGTGTGTCCGGTGCTCGAGGGAAGCTCGACGGTGGTTACGGAAACGGAGTCGGTCGTGTTACAACAGTACGATACAGTTCTCCCTCGAGCCAGGGGAACCTCACCGTGTGGACAACGAAGCGACCGTCGCGCGGTCGGTCTCGACGTATTCGTCTCTGGGCGTTCGTTGACTGTTTCGCGAATCGAACGGAGAGAAATGACGAGACAAGCGAGGACCATTCTCCTCGCCGTAAACGAACGGATTCTCTGCCCGCAGAACGGTAGACCCACTCAACAACAAAGTTCTATATGTTTGTGTGTCAGTGGAAGTCATATGTGTGGACGACTCCAGAATCAAACGGCAATCGTGACGGGCTCGAGTACGGGTATCGGTCGGGCCATCGCTCACCGCTTTGCAGCAGAAGGGGCAGACGTTGTCACGAATTCCCGCTCGGAGGAACGTGCCAACGAAACGGCTGCAGAGATCGAAGCTACTGGCGGAAACGCCGTTGGTGTAGCCGCGGACGTTACCGACTATGACGCGGTTCGCTCGCTGGTGGAGGCAACGGTCGACTCCTTCGGTGGGGTCGATATTATGGTCAACAACGCCGGGGTTACGACGGTCAAGCCGACCGAGGAGTTGACGGCGGAAGACTGGCGGCGAGTCATCGATGTCGACCTGACCGGCGTCTTCTTCGGTGCCCAGGCGGCAGGAGAATACATGATCGAAGCCGAAACCGGGGGCGCGATTCTCAATATCTCCTCGATCATGGGGGAACTCGGGTTACATAAGCGCGCGCCTTACTGCAGTGCCAAAGGGGGTGTGAACAATCTCACCCGGACCCTCGCCGTCGAGTGGGCGAAACACGATATCTACGTCAATGCGCTCGCGCCCGGCTTTATTAAAACGGAGATTACCGACCAGACCCAGGAAGCCGCCGACTATACGGACGAAGATATCCAGAAGCGGACACCGCTCGGCGAGTTCGGAACGCTCGAGGAGATGGCCGAGTGTGCCCTCTTTCTCGTCAGTAGGAACAATTACGTCACCGGCGAAGTGCTGCATGCCGACGGGGGCTGGTCAGCCTACGGCTGGGGGTACGGTGATCGCTAGTGAGCGACACTGCACTGTGCCGAGAGGCTGGCCCGGATATATCGCGAACATTGCCTCGCTCGTTGCCATGACGAATCCGCCCGTCGGATTGCACTTCTGGGCGACCAACGTCGGGGTACGGGTGCGTGTGTCGACCGACCGGAACACACATCCTGCATGCCCAGTGGCCCCATCCCAGCTCGAATCGTAATGCTCGAAAACTTATTCATCATCATCAACCATGAAAACCATCGTTCAGACAGGCGCCGAATCCGTTACAGTACAAGATCAAGACCGACCGACATGCGGTGATCACGACGTCCTCGTTCGCGTTCACACCGCTGGGCTTTGCGGGAGTGATGCACACGCCTACCGATACGAGGAGGGGTATGAATGGATCCCTCTCCCTCGAATTATGGGCCACGAATATGCCGGCACAGTCGTGGAAGTCGGTGCAGCAGTCGATGAGTTTGTCCCCGGAGATAAAGTCGTCGAAGAACCGGTCCACAATTGTGGCTCGTGTTTTCAGTGTAAAAACGGCCAGCCAAACGTCTGTCAGAATTTCCACATCACCGGCATGCACGGAGACGGTGCATATGCCGAGTTCACGACTGTCGAACCTCGTAATCTCCACGCAGTGCCAGACACCATCCCGCTCAAACATGCCAGCATCACGGAACCGCTGAGTATCGCAACGCGAGCGGTCTTGACACAGTCAATGACCTCGGTCGAATCGACGGTTCTCGTCGAGGGACCGGGCCCGATAGGCGTCTTCGTTGCGTCGGTTGCTGACGCGGTGGGCGCTCGCGTGGTCGTCTCTGGTATCGGACAGGACCGACAATACCGACTTCCTCTTCTCGAGGAGTTAGGAATCGAAACGATCAATATCGAAACAAACTCGCACGAACAGAATCGAAATCAGCTGACTGATGGGAGAGGTTTTGATGTCGTCTTTGATACTACTGGACATCCGAGCGGGATAGAACAAGCCGTTGATCATGTGAGAAAGGGCGGGGAGATTATAATGGTAGGCTTGCCAAACGCTACCAGCGAGGTCTTTTTCACCCCGATGGTTCGGGGCGAGATCGCCCTAAAGACGTCGTACGGGTCTACGTGGACCAACTTTGAACAGGCACTCCAGTTGATCGAGCGAGATGAAATCGATTTTGAGACGATTATTGACGATTCGTACGATATCGCGGATCCAGACACGGCCTTCCGGGCATTCTTGAACTCAGAGACCTGCAAACCAGTCTTTTCGTTTGCTGACCTGTAGCGGGCGTTCTCGCCAAGAACCTCTACTTACCTGACTGTCAGGAAGGTAGGGGACTGCTCTTGAACAGGATGGTTCGTGTTTTCAGAGAAAAGTGCTCTGTCATCCGTATCCGTCATCAGGAGTTAGCAATACCGGCCGTAGACGAATCAGTTAAGGATGTACACCAAAGTACACATATTATGTTAGCAGGGTTTCAAGCGCGAATGGAGAGGATTGAAACGGACGGTCGAATCGTCAACATACCCATGGACCATGGGATCACAATCGGCCCAACACAGGGACTCGTTGACATTGAGAAGACGGTAGACGCGGTCACACGCGGCGGTGCCGACAGTGTACTGACACAGAAGGGGCTGGCCTCCCGGGTCCACCCCCACAAGAACGGGAGCGGATACATCGTTCATCTTAATGCCTCGACGACACTCGGACCTGATCCGAACGACAAACGCCTGACCGGAACGGTTAAGGAAGCTGTGCAAGCCGGTGCGGACGCCGTCTCATTTCACATAAACGTCGGCAGTGACAATGAGCCCCGGCAGATAGAGCAGGGGGCCAAGTTAACGAAGGTCGCTAGTGAGTACGGACTCCCCGTCCTGGCCATGAGTTACGCCCGCGGGCCCGACGTTGACGAACACGACGCTGACAATCTGGCACACGCGGTACGCCTGGCTGAGGAGATTGGTGCCGACATCGCGAAAACCGCCTACAGCGGCGACAGCGATAGTTACGAGCGCGTCGCCGAGGCGACCGAGATACCGGTTATCATGGCAGGCGGATCGCCACAGAGCGACAGGGAAATGCTCGAAAACGCCCGGGGCGCGATAGAGGCAGGGGCGATTGGCGTCTCGATGGGGCGGTCCATCTTCCAGCACAACGACCCTGAATCGATGGTTAGAGCGGTTTCAATGATCGTCCATGACGAGGCTACCGTCGACACGGCGCTGACACAGAGCGGTCTCTAACGGACTCGCAGTCGGTTTTTCCCTGGGTCAGTTCTACGCGTGTCGATAACTGAGAATATCAGCGTTTCACGCAGTCTCTACGCACTTCACCTGTATAGGGTGCAAAGTCAAGAAACTAGATTGGGCTGTATTTCCAGAGATATACCGATCGCGTCTAAATCGACGTCACTCGCTTATAATCATCATCGAGAGTCGCTGCATCCGCTGGCAGTAACGCAATAACGACTGTCTCTGCATACTGGCTGAAGTACTCAACCAGTTTGGCGATCCGGTTCGAATCGATTGCCTCGAGTGAGTCTAACAACATAAATGGAGTCTCCTCATGAACGTCGTGGACGAGATAGCCCGCGAGAGCGAATACTAAACCAGTGACCTCACGTTCGCTCTCACTGAGGTGTTCAATCGTATCCTCGTACGTTTGACCGTTCTCGCTTTGCCGAATAATATGCAGGGTGAAAGTTGACTGCTCAACCTTCCGTCTCCCTTCTTTCACCGTCTGTTCGGTCTGTTCGATCCAAATCCGCTCGATATTCTCGTATTCGAGTACCTCGAGGACAGACTCCATGTGCCCATTGAACGCCTCAACAGACTCCTGCTCAATACGGTCGATTCGTGTTCGGAGATCGGTGAGCCGATTCGCCACTGATTCACGTTCGTCACGGAGATCATCGATACGGTCGATCGCCGACTCCGATTCTTCGATGTTGGTTTCGACATCGTCGAGCTCCTGGCGTTTCTGCTCGACACGGAACTCAGCTTCAGTGACGGCTTTCTGCCGATCCAAGGTCTCACTCTCGTTTTCTTCCTCGAGTTCGCTTACCGTCTCCTCAAGGTCATCAACACGGTGGCGAAGGTCAGTTTCGTTTTCTTCGAGCTCCTCGAGCCGTGTTTTCCGCTGTTCGATCTCGGATTCGGTCTCGTCACGGCGTTGGAGGAGCGTTTGACGCCGTTGTTTTGTCTCCTTGGCTGACTTGAGGGTTTGTTTTCGGTCGTTGATTTCACGCAGTAGTTCGTTTCGCTCCGTAGACTTCTCTTCTCGAAGCGACCGGAGGCGATCGATCGTCTCCTCGATTTGGGATCTATCCACTGTGGAGCCACACGTCCAACAAACGACCGAACTATCATCCGCAACAAGTTGGTCAGTGACCGACCCGGAACCACCCTCATTGAGTGTTGCCGTGATTTCAGGGTTCGTCCCTTCAAGCATCTCCTCGTTGAACTGGATGATGCTCTGGAGTTGTGTTATGCTCGAGTCAAGCGCAGATTTTTGGTCACGGAGTGATTCAAGTTCAGCCTCAATTGCTGATGGCTCAGTTTCGAGGGCGTCGGGCAGTGACTCGAGTTCCTCACGAATACCCTCGAGTTGGGTTTCAAGTCGTTCGATACTTTGGATTTCTGTCTCTTGTTGGAACGTAATATCTTCGAGATCATTCCGAGCCCTTTGGAGCGCCTCCAGTTGTTCATCAAGATCTTCATCACCGGTGTCCGGCTCAGCTTCCCGAGCTTTTTCGAGTTCTTCTCGACGTTTTGCAAGTTCGGCTTCGGCCTCTTCGAGCTGTTCACGAAACGTTTGGCGACGCTCCTCAAGCGCGGGGAGCTGTGACTTGCGTTCAGCGAGTGACTCGATTTGCTGGTCAAGCCGGCGTTTTTCGGCTTCAGCCTGTTGGATATTTGCCTGAATCTCGTCAATATCTACCGGGCGCATGATGACATCGCGGAGATCCTGCTGCTGGCTGACGGCCTTTCGAGCGGTATTCGACTCGAGTAAGAAGGCAAAGAGATCAGCTAGCGTTGGATCATCCAAAAGCGGATTGCCGTCAGTAACGACGTGACCGTTTTGACGATTGAATCGACGTTCATATGTGTTATCACCAAAGGTGAGTGTAACCGAACCGTGGTCTGCATCTCCTTTGAGTGAGCCCTGATCGCTCCCGAGGGCTGCCATAATCGACCGAAGAAAAGAGGTTCGGTTTGTTGCGTTTTCGCCCGTGAGTATATTCACACCGGTATCCAATTCGACTGATGTCGAGTCAATACCGCCAATATTTTCTACGGAAACACGTGGTATCTCGGATGTTTGTGAGGATCTCATTATACATTCTTTAAACCACTGTGCACTTATAAATTACCTATATAAGAACGTGTGAAGAGTTTGTTTGAGTTTAAAATGACGGATAACACAACACTTTAAGACAGGTACGAGGTTGCATATACAAATAATACTGAGATAAATATGAGTTTGGCACTGTTTATTGTGGACATTGAAATAATTTACATATCTACCGGGATGCCGTTTTGCGATAGAGTGTACAATGACTTTCAATTGCTACTATAGGTTACTCCCTCTGCTGGCGTCTATCTGTTGAGTGATTGGTTTGGTCGTTGTGTGTTCTAGTAATGTATAAATCGCACAAGGTTTTCTAGCGGTCACTCGACTGCTAATTCACGCATTGTAAAAGCAGCCGACCCGTATTTCAAGTGTGAAATCACCTTTCGATCAGGTTTCGCTCAACGTAGTCAAGCTTACTGCTCAATCCTAACCGAAAGACGAAAGTCGGATAACTGTAGCCATCGACGGGAAACTTTATGTCGGAGAGATCGTGTTTCCTGGCCAATCGATGCAAGGGTGAAACAGTTTGGCCGGTGCCTTGTTGTCCGAACACTGCAACATCACGAATCAACTGAGAGTCGAGATCAATTGCGTTACATTCCCAAGATCAACTGCCCCAGATCTTGACAGTATTCTGTCAACTGCGACCGAGACGGCTTTTTTCGTCCTCAGAAAGCGGACCGATCTGCTGTTGAGACGAATCGAAGGTTCGCCAACCATTGGGAGTTTCACTCCCCAAGAAGGCTGCACATGAGTCTCGATCTTGTGGACGTCGGCGCATCTGGAACCCTGTTAGCAGCCGCCATACCCCTTGTCAGATTGCTTGATGAGAGCCTTCAACCCGATTAAGCGAAAAATCCCCTGTGTCTCTCGGAGTGAACTCGCGGTCGCGTGGAGTCGGATGGCGGCGCTCCAAAAATTGTAGTAGCCATTGAAAATTATTGTACACTTTATCGAAAGATGGCGTCGTGATAGCTGTGTAAATCAATTCAATAGCTACTATATTCACACCACCTCCATCGGTGGTAGTACCGCCGGTATTCAAGTGAGTTCGCGACGTACTATGAGCGTTGTAACAGACACTGACAGGTATTGACCAGAGGCGGCTTCGCCTGAAAGGCCAGGAGCGTAAATGCATGATGGCTTACCGAGTGCCGAGGAATCGAGGTGACGACGGACGGCCCCAGAACGTAGTGCGACTCGTTCGTCCCGATCAGTGGGGTGCGTGTTCTGCGTCGAAGGGTGCCAGAGGCTGTTACTCGGAACCCACTCGAGGGACAACACAGCGCTGACACACTTATGGAAAGAATCAATCCTGCGACCGGAGAGACGATCGAAACGTACGACGAACACGACGAAGGGCAGGTTGAAGAGCGGCTTTCGAGGGCCGAATCGACGTTCGAAACGTTCAGAGACTGGTCCGTGGCGGAACGCGAAACGAAACTCGCGGGGGTAGCGACGTTGCTTCGTGAGCGGATGACCGAGTACGCGGAATTGATGACCCGTGAGATGGGCAAGCCAATCGCCCAGGCCGAGGCCGAAGTCGAAAAGTGTGCGTGGGTCTGTGATCACTACGCCGAGCACGCGGGACGCTACCTCCAGGACGAACAGCATCCGAGTCCGCCGGGTTCGACGGTGAAGACGGTCCACGAACCGCTCGGGCCCGTCCTCGCGATCATGCCCTGGAACTTCCCGTTCTGGCAGGTGTTTCGATTCGCAGCTCCGTACCTGGTGGCGGGGAACGTCGGGCTCCTCAAACACGCCTCGAACGTGCCAGAATGTGCACTGGCTATGGAGGACGTGTTCCGCGACGCCGGGTTTCCCGACGGTGCGTTCCAGACACTGCTGATCTCATCAGATCGCGTCGATGCGGTCCTCTCGGATCCGCGCGTCAAAGCGGCGACGCTGACTGGGAGCGGCCCAGCGGGGCGAGCGGTCGCTGGCACGGCCGGCGAGCACCTCAAGAAGACCGTCCTCGAACTCGGCGGGAGCGATCCGTACGTCGTCCTCGAGGACGCTGACGTTGAGGCTGCCGCGACGACCGCTGCTTGGGCGCGTAACTTGAACGGCGGTCAATCGTGTATCGCTGCCAAGCGATTCGTCGTCCACGACGCCGTCTACGAGGCGTTTATCGATCGGTTCGTCGCGGAAGTCGAGTCGTTCACTGTTGGCGACCCGATGGACCGCGACACGGACGTCGGACCGCAGGCACGACAGGACCTCATGGAAGGGGTACACGAACAGGTGACCGGGAGCATCGACGCCGGTGCGACGGTTCTTACGGGCGGTGAGCCACTCGACCGCGACGGGGCGTACTATCCGCCAACGGTGCTCGTTGACGTTCCACAGGGGTGTCCCGTCGACGCTGAGGAGGTGTTTGGTCCCGTGGCAGCTGTCTACCGAGTTCATGACGAGGAGACCGCCATCGAGAAAGCGAATGACACGGAGTTCGGTCTCGGAGCCAGCATCTGGACGGACGACCTCGAGCGTGGCGAGCGGGTGGCCAGCCGTATCGACGCTGGCTGCACCTACATCAACGAACTGGTAAAGTCCGATCCGCGGGTCCCGTTCGGTGGTGTGAAAGAATCCGGCTACGGCCGTGAACTCTCTGAAGCCGGAATCAAGGAGTTCGTCAATCGAAAGACCGTCTGGCGCCAGCAGCCAGAGACGAGTAACGAAGACGAGATACCGACTGAATGAACGCCTCGGATCAACTCGTGCGCTGTCTCGAGGGCGAAGGCGTCGAATACGTGTTCGGTGTTCCCGGAGAAGAGACGGAGGATTTGCTCTTCTCGCTTCGGGACTCGGATATCACGTTCGTTCCGGTTCGCCACGAGCAGGGAGCCGCGTTCATGGCCAACGTTCACGGGCGACTCACGGGGGAGGCTGGCGTCTGTCTCGGGACACTCGGTCCCGGTGCGACGAATCTCGTCACGGGCGTCGCTGACGCGAACCTGGACAAATCACCGCTCGTCGCGATCACTGGACAGGGTGGGTTGGAGCGCCTGCACAAGGAGAGCCATCAGGCCCTCGACATCGTCGGTATGTTCGAACCGATCACGAAGTGGAACGCGCAGCTCAACGATCCCGACATCATCAGCGAATCGATCCGGAAGGCGTTCAAGGTCGCCGAAAACGAGAAACCTGGTGCGACTCATCTCGAGTTCCCCGAAGACGTCGCCGGCTCGGAGACCGACACCACTCCAATGGATCCTCGTGAGCGATTCCGACTCGCATCACCGAACTCGCGGTTGCTCCAACGAGTCCAGGCGTTCCTCGAAGAAGCACATCGGCCGCTGATTATCGCGGGAAACGGGGCCGTACGGACGGACGCCACGGTACGACTCCGCGAGTTCGTTGAGAAGACGGACATTCCGGTCGCGTCGACGTATATGGGGAAAGGGGCGATCTCGGACCGATCGCCACAGTCGTTATTGACCCTGGATTCCGGCGACCATCAGGAGGCATCGGATGCGATCGAGATGGCCGACCTTATCCTCACCGTCGGATACGACATAGCTGAACACGACCCGGCTGGTTTGAACAAGGGGACGGACACAATTATCGTGCACATCGACAGCGAGCCAGCAGAGGTGTACGAGGCGTATAACCCACACCTCGAACTCGTCTGTGATCTCTCCACGGCACTCGCGAAGCTCACAAAGCGGATGGACGAAAGCGAGACGGGGTTCGACGAGTCGTGGTACGGCGATCTCAGGGATCACATCCTTGCTGATGTCACAGCCAATCCGTCGGGGGATGATCCGTTCACCGTCCGAACGGTACTGCCCGTTTTACGGGATGTCATGGACCCCGAGGACGTCCTGATTTCCGACGTCGGGAACCACAAGATGCATATCGCACAGAACTTCCTCACTTACGAACCCAACACGTGTCTCATCTCGAACGGGCTGGCGTCGATGGGTATCTCGGTTCCGGGAGGGTCGCCGCCGATATCGGGACTGACGCGGCGGTCGTCGCGGCTACTGGCGACGGCGGATTCTTGATGAACGGTGCCGAGATCGAGACTGCGACGAGATTGGGATGTAGCTATACGATCCTCCTGTTCGTCGACGATGATTACGGGCTGATCTCCGCAAAGCAACACGCCCACCGCGGCGAGTCGTTCGGAACGAAACTCACGAACCCCGATTTCATGACGCTCGCCGAGAGCTTCGGTATCGAGGGGTACCGCCCCGCAGGATGGGACGAACTCGAGGAAGTGTTGCGGGATGCGCTCACCAGCAATGAGATGTCGCTTGTCGAGGTCCGACTCGAGTAACCGCGAACTCACTGCCGTGCTTTCCGACTCGCCCACGCACCGACGAGTGATGTCACAGAACGACGACCGCATGCGGTGTATCCTGGTTACATCTTTCCGTTTTTTTATCCCGGGCGACGCTCTTTCGAAGAGTATCAGGAGAGACGCGATACAATCGTTACTGTTGCCTCGGTGTCTCGCTTCTGACTATAGTAACTTTTAGTCTTTCCTGCTCAGATATTGTTGTGCTTCTAATTCATCATATTATCGAGATTTCTGCCGAGGATTTACAAAACGCCGTCGATAACGTGGACGGAAAGAAGCCGACACAACGGCTGCTAGCGGGAATTACTCGGCGAACATGGTGCTGTCTCATAAGCGGTCCCCCTCAAGATGGCCCGATCCGGTCGAGGACGTACCTAACAAATAGGCATTTAATACAAGATATATTGCATTTGTATTTAGATTTGAACCACATTCACGGCTGCGGATCGTGATCTGTCCGCATTATCGACGCGGCAGCGCTTTAGAATCAAAAGTGTCTGATCAAATAAATCGAACTATGGGAAGGGCAACTGGCAAAAGGCAGGAGGACGAACACAATGCATGGCACAGACCATTACTGTAACCGGCATGAGTTGTGGCGGCTGTGAATCGACGGTCGAAACGGCACTCGAGGAACTCGACGGTGTCACAGCTGTCTCGGCAGACAATGAATCGGACAGCGTCACCGTAGAAGGCGAGGCCGATATGGATTCTATCATCGCCTCAATCGAAGACGCTGGCTACGAATCTGTCGTCTGAGCCTCTCGATTCGCAGGAGCGAACTGACCGTTTTCCCGGATTTTCATGGATATCTTAAATCGAGGTTTTCCCTCGAATAGTTTTTTCTTTGATCCAGGTCTCTGAATGGATCCCTCTTAAGGCTTCACCCACCGGGTCGGCTCAATCGGGCGTCTGGATGGGTGTTAATTAGGGGGTTTAGGGAATGATATGAAAAACGCCCGGTAATGGCGACATCCGAGGACCCATCGAACTCTCATGGCGCTCGTCACCAACGTCGTCCTTGTCACCCTCCAACACGTTTCTGTGCTGGCCAGAAGAACCGTAAATATCTGCACATTGACATTCCCGGCGGTGGTCCGCATATAGTAGCCAGTGAAAGTCATTGCACACTCTATCGCAAGACTGCATTGCGATAGGTGTGGAAATCGTTTCACTGGCTACTATAGCTTGCGTTGCTCGCCATCATCGTCTCCGACGGATTCTCCTCCTGCCGAGCACGCGTTGCCCACGAGCCAGAGCCTGAAGGCCGTAGCTGGCGAAATTTCAGGGAGGTGTTCGCAAAGACGAGCGATACGCCCCTGGTCGCCGTTCTAGCCAAAAACGCGATCACCGTCGCCGGTGTTGTCGTCGGGATTCTCGTGCCCTGGGTGTTGGGTGGGGAACTCAAGCCAGCGTCAGTGTGAGGGATTTGAGGCAGCCTGGCTGGGAATTGATGACGAAATGTCTCCGAATCAGCGGTCGATCGGATCCCGAATCCAGTTGTAACACCGAAAGGTGTCGGGTTCCTTTTCGCCGGTCAGCATCTCGAGCGGAATGAACCCTTCGCCGCCGCGAGCGCCCGCCTGGCGCTCGTCCGGATTGTCAGAGAACGTCATCAGCTTCGCCTTCAGCGAGAACGTCACCTCGAGAGTGCCAGTGTGATTGTCGTCTGGTTCGAAGGAGATCGAAACGTCGCCGCCGCCGACGCCGAAGATCGCCGCGTCGGTCGGTGTCGAAACGCCCACATCGTGGCTGGCGAGGCCGCTCGAGAGTTCCTCGAGCCACGCCTTCATATCCTCGCGAGCGAGCGATTGCTCGAGGTCGAATCCGCCGCTATCATCCATCTTTCCGTCGTCGAATTCGAACTCGGGATAGACGAGCTTCTCGTCTGGGAGGACGTGTGAGGACGTTTCCGGATCGGGTTGGTGATCGGGAACCCCGAGTTCGTCACTGATGGCTGATCGGGTGGTGTGTTCTGGGTTCTGCTCTGGACACGCCGTGTCGGCGTCCACTGACGAGTCGCCGTCAGATACTTCCGAGGAGAGGCTGTTGTCGTCTACGTTGGAGTCGGCATTTTCCGTCATGGGTTCTGGACTTCTTCCTTTTCGGCACGTACACGTTTTGCGAAGTGGCACCTGGAAGCGCTGGTTTCGACGTCCACAACTGGCGGTACGTCACGTCGACACCGGTCTTCGGCGATGGGACACCGCGTATGGAACACGCAGCCACTCGGCGGATCCACGGGGCTCGGTACGTCGCCCTCGAGCACGAAAGCGTCGAGTACCGACGTGGTTGGGTCGGTGTCCGGAATTGCTTCGAGCAGCGCCTTCGTGTAGGGGTGGGCCGGCGTCTCGAAGAGCGGTTCAGCCGAACCGACTTCCATCAACTCGCCCAGGTACATCACCGCGATTCGGTCGGCGATGTGTCTGACGACGCTCAAGTCGTGGCTGATGAGGACATACGTGAGACCGAATTCTCGCTGTAATCTCATCAGGAGATTGATGATGCTTCCTTTCACCGAGACATCGAGTGCCGAGACCGGTTCGTCGAGTATCAGGACACGTGGCTCCGTGGCGATTGCCCGGGCGATCGCCACGCGCTGGGCCTGCCCACCCGAGAGTTCGTGGGCGTACCGATCCGTGTACCGTTCCGAGAGGTTCACCAGTTCGAGCAACTCCGAAATGCGCTCCTGGCGTTCCGTACGACCGTATCCTTGCGTCTTGAGTGGTTCGGCGATCGCCTGGCGAACGGTCAGCCGTGGATCGATACTCGATTTCGCATTCTGGAAGATCACCCCGACATCGGCGAGCAACTCCGGCGACCGACGCGTTACTGAACTAACTTCTTCGCCGTTGATTCGTACCGTTCCTTGGGTAGGGGTATGCAGACCGGTGATCAGATTCGCGAGCGTCGATTTCCCGCTGCCACTCTCCCCAACGATACCGAGTGTCTCTCCCTCATACGCTGTGAGAGAGACGTTCGACACGGCGGTTATGGTCGTCCGCCTGCCCATAAGTTGGTCGAGCAGCGAATCCTCGAGCGCGAACTCTTTCGTGACGTTTTCGAGTTCGATGACTGCCTCCCTTGGTTTACGAGTTTCGTCACTGTCGTCACTCATGTGCTTGGCGTGTGAACTCATAGCGTCCCTCCAGTGTTGGATGAATGGGTGGCGTTTTCGCCGTCGTTGACACGCTGGAGCTCACAGCACTTCGCCTGGTGATTCTCACCACAGTCGACGGTCGGCATATCTCCACTCCAGCATATGTCGTGTGTGTAGTCACACCGTGATGCGAACGGACAGCCGGTGATCCCACCGAGTTGTGCGGGTACCTGCCCGTCGATCGTCTCCAGTTTTTCTTTGCGCTGGGTCCCCTGAGGCATACACTCGAGCAGAGCCTGCGTGTAGGGGTGCTGTGGATTGCGTATGATCTGTTCAACCGGACCGTGTTCCATAATCTCACCGCCGTACATTACGATTACGCGATCGCAAATATCGGCAACGACCCCCAGATCATGGGTAATCATCACGACAGACATACCGCGCTCTTCGCGAAGTCTGGCGATAATCTTCAGGATTTGGGCCTGAATCGTGACGTCGAGAGCGGTGGTTGGCTCGTCGGCAATCAACAGATCCGGTTCGCTCGCAAGCGCGATCGCCAGCATGGCTCGCTGTCGCATCCCACCGGAGAATTCGTGGGGATAGGCGTCGAGGCGCTCAGCCGGGTTTGGAATGCCGACTTCTTCCATTAACTCGACGACTCGCTCACGCTTTTTACGCCAGTCCGTCCGATCGTGAAAGAACGGGATTCGGAGGTACTCACGGAGCGTTTGTGCCTCGGGATTGTCGTGGACTTTCAGGGATTCGACGATTTGTTCGCTCACCGTGAAGACGGGATTGAGTGTCGTCATCGGATCCTGAAACACCATCGAGAGCCCGCCGCCTCTAAGCTGGCGGATATCGCGGTCGGTCGCGGTCGTCAATTCTGTTCCCCGAAATCGAATCGACCCCTCGACGATCCGACCGGGATCCTCGAGTCGCATCGTCGAGAGAGCAGTAACGGATTTCCCGCTGCCGCTCTCGCCGACGATGCCGACGATCTCGCCGGGTCCAATCTCGAAACTCACGCCGTTTACGGCGTGAACGGTACCGTCGTACGTTTCGAAGTGCGTGTGTAGGTTCTCGACCGAAAGCAGTGGTTCTGTCATCGTTAGAGTCCCTTGTTTTGAACCGCATCCGTGTCGCGCGGATCGAGGACGTCCCTGAGTCCGTCACCGAGTAAGTTGAAACCGAGAACGGCGAGCATGATTGCCATCCCCGGGAAGTTCACGACCCACCAGGCATCTTGTAGGTAGTTTCGCCCCTCGGAGATCATCGTTCCCCACTCGGGAGTCGGCGGCTGGGCACCGAGCCCCAGGAACGACAGACCGGCCGTTCCGAGGATCACGCCGGCCATATCGATGGTGGCGAGGACGACTACCGGCCCGATGACGTTCGGGAGGATGTGTCTCAGGATAATTCTGACCCGACTGACGCCCATCAACTGACTGGCTTTGATGTACTCCTGTTCTTTGACCGAGAGGACGCTCCCGCGTATCACGCGGGCATATCGTGTCCAGCCGACGACGGCAAGTGCGATCATAATGTTCGTCAGACTGGGACCGAGGATGCCAGCGATAACGAGCGCGAGCAACAGCCCCGGAAACGCCAGCAAGATGTCGACGAACCGCATCAACGCCTCATCCACATACCCTCCTGCGTATCCGGCTGTAACGCCGACTACCGTGCCGATTCCGAGCGAAATCGCGACGACGATAACACCGATTCGTAGTGAGATTTGCGCGCCGTATACCAGTCTCGTGAGGATGTCACGGCCCAGTTGATCCGTTCCCATTGGATGTTCGAGCGACGGTGACTCCAGTCGGTTCTCGAGGTTTTGCTCGGTTGGATCGTACGGCGTCAGAAACGGTGCAAAGAGTGCACTGGCGATGATCGCAAGCACGATAACCAGTCCAACGATATTCAGTGAATTCGCTCGGAACTGGCGGGCCTTCCGAGAGTGATACAGCGATCGCAGCCGTGTGCGTTTGGTCGACTTCGATGTGGAGGCGACCGTCGTATCGTCGGCGTCAGTCATTTTGGGGCACCTTCAAACGAGATTCGGGGGTCGACGTACCGATAGGCGACGTCGACGAGGAAGTTCGTGACAACGAACAACACGGCGATCACGAGTACGAGACCCTGCACGATCGGATAATCGCGGGCGAAGATCGAATCGATGAGTAACCGACCGAGTCCAGGACGCTGGAACACGATTTCGATGATGACGGCCCCGTTCAGCAGGTAGCCAAATTGGAGGCCAATGATCGTGATCACCGGAATAAGTGCGTTTCGAAGCGTGTGTTTGTACACGACGATTCGTTCGCGAAGCCCCTTCGAACGAGCCGTTCGGATGTACTCTTCGTCCAGTACTTCGAGCATTGACGACCGAAGCAGGCGGGTGATGATCGCTGCCATGCCGGTGCCGAGTGTGATCGCCGGAAGGACGAGTTGGTCGATCGTTCCGTATCCGGAGGTCGGGAGAACACTCAAATTAATCGCGAAGATGAGCATGAGCAGGTACCCAAGCCAGAAGTTCGGCATCGACAATCCCAACAGGGCAGCCAACTGGCTGCCGTAGTCGAGGCGACCACCCTTGTGGACGGCGCTGATAACGCCGGTTGGAACGGCGATGAGGAGCGCGACTGCCATTCCAGCGAGTGCCAGCTCGAAGGTCGGCCAAAGGTTGTCAACGATCAACTGCGTGACAGAGGAGTCACTGTGGTACGATTGCCCCAGGTCACCCTGCAAGATGCTCAGTACCCAATCGACGTACTGAACGGGGATGGGGTCGTTCAACCCCTGATTTGCGCGAAACTGTTCGATCGCCTCGGCTGAAGGGGTTTGTCCCCCCATTTGTTGTCGTAGAATCGTCTCGGCTGGATCTCCAGGCGTGAAAAACACGAGGAGAAACGTCAGCACCGACACTCCGAAGAGAACGAAAACTGCCGAGACGGAGCGTTGAAGTACGAATTTCCACATCGTAGATAGTATGAAGCGTTATTCCCAGTGCTCGAGATCAGTCCAGCGAGAGAACTGCGGGATTGCGCCCAGTTCTGCGCCATCGATGTTCTCGTGGGCTGCGGCGATGAATTCGCTGTAGTAGAGTGGAATCGTGACGGCCTGGTCAACAATGTGCTGTTGTGCTTCCTTGTAGGCGGTTGCCTTCTCGTCTTCGTCGCCAGTCTGGAAGCCCTGTTCAATGAGGTCGTCGACCTCGCCACCGAGATTGTGGAGCCCGGTTCCTTCCTCTTCGTATAGCCGCTGATTGAGGTCGCCTTCGGAGTGGAAACCTTCGTAGATGATGTAATCAGCGTCACCGCTGTTCGATCCCCTTTCTTGGAGGATCAGGTGTGCTTCCCCGTCGCGTTCGGCCTCAGAGAAGGCTGAGCGCTCGAGTACCTGGATGTCCGAGTTGACGCCGATCCCGTCGAGTGAGCCTTGAATGACCTGCGCCATCTCTCGGCCGTCGACGAGATCGTTTGCGACCAGGATTTCGAGCGATTCGCCGTCATAATCCGATTCGGAGACGAGGTCGGCTGCACGATCGTCGTCTTTTTCATAGTCCGTGATCTCGTCGTGAGCCGACCAGTAGATGATTGGTGAGATCGGGCCTCGTCCAGGATCACCGACGCCCTCAAGAATCGTGTCGACGGTGGTTTCCTGGGAAATGGCGTGGTTCAACGCCTGCCGGAGCGCAACGTCGTCGGTCGGTGACTTGTGTATGTTGATACCGGCGTAGCCTGCCCCGGGACGGTTCTGTCGGTCGAGATACAGCGAGTCATCAGACTCGATCGAAGCGATACGGCTACGTGGCGGGGCGAGTGCCACGTCTATTTCACGGTTTTCGAGGGAGAGCGTTCGCGTGTTGGGATCCTCGATCACACGGAACGTGAGTTCCTCGAGGATTGGTTCGTCGTTCCAGTAGTCCTCGAACGCACTCGTACGCACTTCCTGGTGCTGTTCGATCTCCTCGAGCTGGAACGGGCCGGTTCCTATCACGCGATCTTCGGTGTGATCCCGGTCGGGATGTTGGATTGCCACGAGGTTGTGGGCTATCGTTCCCGGAAACGTGGGGAACGGGTCGGTCGTCGTAAACTCTACCGTGTACTCATCGAGTGCAACAATATTTCCGGATTCGATGTGCAGCCATCCTGGTGCCCACACCCATTCGTCGAGAATTGTTTCGAACGAGAAGATGACTTCGTCTGCAGTGACCTCTTCACCGTTGTGAAACTGGACGCCTTCCCGGAGCGAGAATTCCCAGGTAAGTTCACCGGTTTGTTCCCAGTCGGACGCCAGCCACGGGACGAGTTCCATCTCGTTCGAAACCCACACGAGTGGCTCGAGAATGTTTGTCCAGTACGGGATGACGCCCCCGTAGTGATTCCAGTCATCTCGAGTCGGGTCATCGTTGATAGCAATGGTAGCGTGGGGGACTCGTTCCTGTTCGCTCCGATCCCTGTCTTCCGGGTTGTCGTCCCCGTTACCATTTCCGTTGCCGTTCCCGTTTCCGCTTTCGTTCGAGTCATCTCCACCCAGGCAACCAGCCATGCCAACTAGGCCAGCAGCTCCAACTGTTTTCAGAACGGTTCGTCTTGCTTTGTTGCTTGTGTCGTATGTCATCTATTAACACCCTCTCATTCTATTTCGATACCACCTGTCTATAGCGGGTATAAATAAATATTATACCTCCGCACAGCGTGTTATTTATATACTTCGGAGTTTCATGACCTTCTTATCTTTAATATTGTGTGTCGAATACACGAAATAATTAATAAAATATTGAGTATCTGAATAATGCTTTGTATAGATAGGCCTATTGGTGTTTTTAGGTAATATACATATCTTGTGAGTCTGGAATAAAAAGAGAGTAGGCCGTATAACTTGTACTAGATATAGTAGGTGGCACACACAATCACAAGTATAGAATGCCTATAACAGCAGAACTGTGCGTATATCGATGATGATACTTTGGTATGAAAGGAATTGAGCACAACCAAGCAAAATTATATAAAGGTCGATTCGAAACGTCCGGTATGCAACGGTTTGACGAAACTGATCTCGAGATTCTCCGACTGCTCGCCGAAGACGGTCGGCGGCCGTTCAACAAGGTTGCGAGCAGTGTTGACCTTTCAGCACCCGCTGTTTCAGACCGCGTCAGTAAACTCGAGGAACAGGGCATTATTCGTCAGTTTACGATTGATATCGACCGGTCACAGCTTCGTCGAAGCCTTCCAATTCTCGTCGATGTCTCGGTACGTCCCCAATGCTTCGACATCGTAAAACAACAACTCGTATCGGTTCCAGAAGTCGAACACATCTACACGACGGTGAGTTCCGATCTGGTCTTTTACGCGAACGTGCCCGAAACGAACCCGCGTGAATGGATTGTGGACAATTTAGATCTGTCGATGGTCAATGAATACGATGTCAAACTTCTCGCTGAAACCGACCGGTCTTTTACGTTGAGTGGAACCGAATTCGCCCTCTCGTGTGCTGAGTGTGGCAACACCGTCACCAGTGAAGGGGTGGTAACTCGGATCAATGAGGAACTCAAACAGTTCTGTTGTACCTCGTGTGAAACGCAGTTTACCGAGCGTTACGCAAGAATTCAAGACGAAGCCAACCACTGAGGTCACGGTCGACTGAACCGTATTACGAAGTTAGCTGTTTCGTCATAACAACATTCATGCTAACCTGCTGGTTTCGGATAATTAGCATGGACTTCAAAGTGGATTTGGCAATTTCACCTATTATTCTAAAGTACTATTTGTACAAGTCCACCAAAGCCGTCGAGTTTTATCGCCCCATCATGTACCTGTATTTTCTCTCGCAAGGTCTCACATTCACCCAAGTCGTGTTGCTCGAGGTGGCGTACAATTTGACGACGCTCATTGGTGAAGTTCCGACCGGATACATTAGCGATCGGTTTGGCCGACGTCCGTCCCTGCTCATCGGATCGATCATGATTACGCTGACGCTGATCGGTATCGGTTTCGCCAGTTCCTTTTTCGGGTTGCTCGTGTTGTTCGTATGCTGGTCCATGGGCTACAATTTTCGGTCGGGGAGCGAGGACGCCTGGTTATACGACAGCCTCACTGACAACGAGTGGAGCGACCGATTTGCTCACGTTCGCGGACGTGGTGAAGCGATTGCTCTCGTTATCGGCGCTGGTGCATCCGTCATCGGGGGCTACGTGGCTGGATTCAATCTCGCGTATCCCTTCTTCCTCGCGGCTGCCATCATGGCAGTCGGTGTCGGCGTAGTTCTCACAATGCCCGAACCGACCAGTTACCAGTCCGCAGATACGGATCGACTGCAGTTTCGCGAGTCGGTCGACGTGATCAAACGAACCATCGGTATTCGACGAATTAGGGCGTTCGTGTTGTACTACTTCGTGTTGTTCGCTGCTGTTCTCTACATCATATCGATTTTCCTGCAACCCGTGTTCGAGACGGCTGTGCTTGAGCTCGGTGCCCCGGAAGGAACCGTCGAACCGCTGTTGGGGTGGTTCTATGCGGTAATTAGCCTCTTTGCGGCCGCGTTAAGTTACCACACGGGAAAGATTTACGAGACGATCGGCATCAAAGGGTGGTTCCTAACGGTTCCATTTATTATCGGTTTCGGGTTGACTACCATCTGGTTCGTCCCGGTGCTTGCGATACCGGTATTATTGGTTTCACGGAGCGTCGTAGAGACTTCACGGTCACTCGCGATCCAGCACATCAATTCCCACGTTGGGACGGTCGGACGGGCATCCGTGCTCAGTGCCATGGCGATGGTGAGTTCGGTGACGGTGATCCCATTTCAACTCGGAAGCGGCATCATCTCGGACGTCGCCTCTCCACTTCTCGCGCTTTCGCTCGCTGGCATCGCCTGTATCGTCGGTTCTGCCCTCCTCCTTGTAGTGAGTTCACCGCTCCAGAGCACCGAAACTACCGTCAAAGCGGCGTCGGATTGAGGATCTACGGGTATCCCACCGTTGTGCCAGTGTTCGTTTGTCTTAACAGCTTTAAACCGTCATCGGCTGACAGAAGTAGATATGTGTATCGCCAGTCGTTATGTCAGTGATCGTGAGCCGATTCATTATCGACGATCGAATGTCCGCTATCGGTTCCATCAACCACCATCAGCTTCACTCGTTTGACCGCGTCGAAATCCCGAAGCCGATACACGAGTTCGCTTATCTGTTCCGGGTCGCCCGTGCAGTGGACGGTTTCGAGACACCAGTTACCATGGTGGACATGACTCGAAGAATTGACAAGATGTTCGTACGCGTGCTGAATTTCGTGGATATCTTGTACGACGGCGTCATAACTGTAGTCGAAGACGATTACTGCTGCGACGGTACCGGCCATCTCGTCGAGAGTCTGGTGTGATTCGATGTACTCCTGCATAGCCTCTCGAACGGCACGAGAACGGGAGCTAATTCCCTGTGATTGCCAGACGGCGTCGAACGCGTCCAAGGTCTCATCGGGAACATTCAAACTTGTTCGCATGTCCCGTGAGAGTTCGGCCGTTCCTAAAAGCGTGACTGTCCCGAATTGGGGTGGTGTTGTACATGGTTTGTCACTGTCGTACGAGGGTCACGACGGCCAATATTCCCTCGAAAACGGTGCGTTCACCTGTGATTATAATGCTGATATCTACTACGTCACCCTCGCCATAGCGTTCACTGATATGCCGACCTCACCGGATTTCTTTGTCCTGTCAGGCGTCTACGGTGGCACCGAGGCGACAATTGCCACCCATGGGATGGGTTCTTCCAACGCAAACTTTCATCGGTAACGGCGAGCATATGCGTTACTTGGTACTCCAACCAGTATTCGCTAACAGGCGTCAGACGTGTATTTTCGACAGGATAGCGTCTAGGATTCATAAAATTATTTTGTACAGCGTTATTTGGTTTATAATTATTCTGCACACTACTATCCAGTTTATTACTTATCCGGGTTGTCTCAACTGCGACAACGTGGTGAGCAGTAGTTTTATATGACTGTCACGAGTGCTGTAATCCGTGAAAATGCGAGATTTAGAAGACACCAGAACCACAGATTTCGGGTTACTCGGGGCGATTAGCCCGTGAGTCTGCTTTTCCAGCCAGAGCATGTCGAACAGATACGCTCTGGGGAGAAAACCGCAACACGACGCGATTGGTCTGAGAACTATAATCCGCCTCGAGCTGGCACTGTTCAGATGGCTACGGAATCACTCTTCGAATCGGACGAAGAGTGTGAATGCTACATTCGGATCAAAGACATCTACGAGCAACCGCTCGGTGAGATGACGGCCAGAGATGCCGAGAGAGAGGGTGGGTATACACTCGAGGAATTCCGAAAGAAGTGGGAGGAAATCAACGACGAGTGGGACCCTGACAAGGTTGTAACCGCTGTCGAATTCGAATACGTTGGCCGGTCAAGGCCCACCAAACAGGTGAGTCAAGTAGAATAATGGGCAAAGCTGAGCAGATCAATTGGTCGCGGATGTCGCTCGAAGAATTGCAAGACTACTGGAACGCCTACATCGAGATCGACCTCGAGCGCAACGGCATCGACCTCAACTCGCGACCGACCTACGAGGAGATTACCGAAGCAGGCTACTCTGGGATTGCATACGCGCTCCGAAGGCACCACAATATGACGCTCTCGCAGTTTCTCGCCACAGTAGGATATGCAGACCCAGCTTCGGATTCTTACACCTGGGGTATAGACGACAAAACGACCATCGACGAACTCGAGGCGTTCGTCCGCACGATTGATCGGCGTCGAGGGCTCGCCCAGTCAACCGTCAACACCAAACAAGCCCGGCTTGCTCAGTTCGCCCGCGTGTACGAAGACATTCACGGCCAAGCGGACCTGGTAGAACGCGTTGGTGATGGGTCGAACCGACAGGAAGAAATTCAGCGTCTACTCGCTGTGTTCGATGCGTTTCATCGCGACCTCGAGAGTGACGGTTCGAAGTTGAAGTACTACGGCGACGTGAACCAGTTCTACGACCACCTCGAACGCCGTGCGAAAGCGGCGTTCAACCCTGTCGCGGGAATCAAAGCCGAGTACAACTGGCAACGCGGCGATCCGAACAATCAGCCACTCACTACACGACAGGTTCGCCGTCTATACGAAGCAGCCGACGACCCGGCGGAGAAAATCCTCGTCCTTGGCCTGTGTGCCTGGGGGCTCAGGCGAAATGAGGTGGCCTCGCTGCATCACTCCCAGCTCGTCCTCGAGACCGACGACCCGCATATCGCGTTCGAGAACCGAAAGAACGGGCCTGGGACGGTTGCCCTCTTGTACGGCGTCGACGACCTGGTTGCTCGAATCGACTGGCTCAGTGGTCGTGATCGGGACTGGAACGGGTACGTATTCCCGTCGAGGGCTTCCAACAGCGGTCATATCATCGGCGGGACTGTCCAAAGTCGATTCCAAACCCTCGCTGATCGAGCCGACGTCCAGGTGGGTGGCGAACTCCCGACCTCGAAGATGGGGCGTCGATTCTGGTACACGACGTACCTCAAAGCTCAAAAGCAATTACTCGAGAGCCTGGATGTGATCGCGGGCGAGCAAGGGAGTTCGGACCCCTCTGTCGTGTTGAACAATTATCTCTCGGAAGCCGAACGACGAAAGTATCGCCGCGACTTTATGCGAGAACGCCTTTCTGAGGCCTTTGAAGGGTAGGGGCGGAACATGCATCATCCCCTGTAGGTTCTCTGGTTTCTGCGACTCGGGAGCCAGTCATAAATCAAATATCGCGATATTGTTTCAATCCCGGTTTGGGTTTTTGGTTTCTGCGACCGAGTGATGACGAAAGCCGAGGCAAACTCTCGAGTCCGAAATCGAACGATAGCACACCAAGCACCACATAGCGATAGCGACGTATCGACTACGACTGCTGAACCTCATAGCGACGAAACACCGTCGAGGATATCGAGCCCGACTCACTGACTTCCACGGTGTCGGTCCTGTGATGGCGAATATTTTCCGCGAGAACTCCGTCCGTACTGGGAGAAGAGCAACCCTGACCAGCTCTCGGTCGTCAGAGACACCGCAGCGGAATGCGACATCGATCTTGACCAGTACGACCGGAAGGGGGAGGCGTTCGCGCGAGTCGAGGCCGGCCTGATCAGTAAACGCCACGATTGAAATCTCTCCTACCTGGACCTGGTTTCATCCATTGAGCAGAGAGACGTGCCCTGTGACCGGTCCGTGATCTCCGTGAATTGCCGAGAATTTCGACAGGCTCATCCGGACCTCTCCCCCGAATCAATGACAGTCCTCTGCGCCTCGGCACGAGAGAGATCGACACGTGTGCGGAAGTGAAGCGTCTCCGTGGCGTCTCTCGGGGCAGACACGCTTGGTGCAACGAGCATCGAGAGCTGGTCTGAGTGATAGAGCGATTCGCGAGGACACTCGGCCTCTACTGGAAAAAGCGGCTGGGTTCGGGTACCACCTCCTGAGGGTGCGTGGTCGCCTAGGTCGGCAGGGATTCGGCCTCGATGACTTCACGAGGTTCCGCTGTCGTCTTTGAGGTCCGGGTCCAGGGTATCGAGCGTGACGATTCCGTAGAGTTGCTCCCCTTCGACGACGGGCCTCCGTCGCACGCTGTTCTCGGCCATCGTCTCTAAAAGCTCGGAGACGCCCGTGTCGGTAGTGTTTAGATAAAGCACATTGGGGAGTACAGCGAAGGCTTGGAGCCACGATTCGGCAGTTTCTGGATCGGCGTGACTGAAATAATATGTAAGCTGGTATGTTTATCGTTTTACCTCTCTAAAGACACGTTTGACGCTGTTTCAATTCCCGTGGCGTTCAGACGGGAATCGGAGGCCGTGACGGTCAAGTGCCGCCTGCAACCACGGTGCGGAATCGACGAGAAAGATCGCGTCGTCGATGAGGTGTGTGTCGCGGAGTTCCGCGAGGAACATCTCGGTCAACGCTTGAGTTCTCGTCGAATAGAGCCGAACATAGGGCAGGCGGTTCGTGTCGGCATCGATGGCGGCATACAGCCAGTACTGCTCGCCATTGATCTGTATCACAGTTTCATCTACCGCGATGTGATTCGGATCTGCACCGTCAGTCGGCTGTAGATCGGCCCTTTTTCACCCATTTATGGACAGTGGAACGATTGCGTCCGAAACCCATTTTCAAGAATCAAAACTGTATTGGAAAGTGACAATACAGCCAAATGGAGTCGGATACCGAGCCGCATCGCCGGTTCGGGTGTCGCCTCTCGCTCCAGGAAATCTAACTCGATCCAGTCGTTATCGCCGCTGAGGCGGTTGAAATCGAGCATAGATCACTCAATTTTCGACCGTCTCGTCCTTCTACTTTATCTCAACACCGCCATCGAAGGGGTGTGAGGTGTTTTTTGATCGTGCGCATCGAAATTGGTCGTAATGTATTCCCGGATCGGACTAACTGGTGACGTGATGCTCGGTCGACTCGTCGACCAGTACCACCAACAGCGGCCCGTAGTGGCGGTCTGGGGGGACCTCTTGGACCAGCTCCGAGCCCTCGACGGGCTGTTCATCAATCTCGAATGCTGCCTCTCGAATCGCGGCGAGCCGTGGCAGCGGACACAGCGAGCCTTCCACTTCCGCGCGGATCCCGACTGGGCAGTCCCGGCCCTCGAGCGTGCCGGCGTCGACTGCTGTGCGCTGGCCAACAACCATATCCTCGACTTCGAGGAGGAGGCGCTCCGGGATACGCTGGATCACCTCGACGCTCGAAACATTGCCTACGCCGGTGCTGGCCGGACTCGTGCGGAAGCGTTCGAACCGGCCCTGGTTACCGTGAACGAACTCGACGTTGCGTTCGTCTCGTTCACCGACAATACGCCCGAGTACGCTGCCACAGAAACGTCTCCTGGAACAGCGTACGTCGAGATCGATATCGGCGATGAAGAGACGCGAGCGGCGGTCCAGGAAACACTGAACCGCGCACGAGAGCACGACCCCGACCTGGTGATCGCCTCGCTCCACTGGGGACCGAACATGGTAGAGGAGCCGCCCGACACGTTCCAAAAGTTCGGTCGCTGGCTTATCGACGAGGGGGTCGACATCATTCACGGTCACAGCGCACACATCTTCCAGGGGATCGAGGTGTACCGGGGACGGCCGATCCTCTACGACACGGGCGACTTCGTCGATGATTACGCCGTCGACGAGCGACTCCGCAACGACCGAAGTTTCCTGTTCGAGGTGGTGGTGTCCCCCACTGGTGATCTCTCTGAACTCCGGTTGCAGCCGACGGAGATTCACGATCGTTCGGTTCACGAGGCTGACGACGAAGCGGCCAAGTGGAGCCGCGGACGGATGCGCGACCTCTCGACGCCGTTCGGGACATCGTTCGAACGGGATGGGGAGCAGCTCGTGGTCGACTTCAATAGCTGAGAGGCGGGCAGACTTATTTTTCCGTCGACCATATCGGATGGTATGTCAATTCAGGTAGACACCACCGAACGCATCGATATTGTGGACGTGACGGCGGACGTGACAGATGCTATTACAGCCGAGTTCGACCGTGGCGTCTGCACCGTATTCGTTCCACATACGACGGCGGGTGTCATCGTCAACGAGCACGAGAGTCGCCTGCTCTCGGACATTGAGCGAGCACTCGACCGATTTGTCCCTCGTGGAGAGGCGTACGACCACAACGAAATCGACGACAACGCGGATGCCCATCTCCGGGGGATACTCCTCGGTGAGAGCGTCTCCATTCCAGTCGTCGACGGTTCCCTCGCACTCGGGACGTGGCAATCGATCCTGTTCGTCGAGTGTGATGGTCCACGAACGCGATCGCTGGAGGTGACGGTCACGCCAGCGTAGTGGCTGGCAACTGTGCCTAGTGGTGATTACCGTCGTATCCTCTCGAGTAGCGCGGCGTGTGGGATGGGCCGTGCTGTGGCCTCCCCCAAGCCCACGGAAAAGTCGAGGAGGAATTACGAGGAACTACAGTAGCCATTGAAACGATTTACACACCTACCGCGATGCCGCCTTGCGATAGAGTGTGCAATGACTTTCACTGGCTACTATTGGGATATGGTAAAATCACACTGGGAGGACCTTCGCGACAAGGAACTACGCTATCGTGACCACATGTGGGAACTCACCGGAGACATCGACGTTCGAGAAATTCCGGTGTCACCGGAGCACAAGCAGTGACGGGAGGATAGTACTAGTGGCTTCCCAAACCTGAACGGATGCGTGAAACCGATTACGGGCATCCGGTTTCACGCATCGGTCGACGTTTGGGAGGGTACTAGTGAGCAAAATTGATAGCCCCGACCTCTCCGTTGTCGCTACTGTCCCAGTTTCCAACCCAGTCTCTTATAGCGGGAACCCGTCAAGACAGTCATGCTCAACGCTAATGCCCTCACTATAGACTACGGTACTCACGAACCTGTTCACGAGTTGATCGAGATCATAACATACTGCGTAGAGGGTGTCAGTATCGAGTTCACGCGATGGGACGAAGAGTATGTACGGGGACCGGGGCTGTACTTCGTCGTGGTTTCCGGAAGTTCGGTCGTTGATTTTGCCGATCCGATGGGTCATAACCGCTGGCCTATCGACGATTGTGAGATGGTTTCTGAGGACCTCAATAGGTTTTACGAAGCGACCAATGAAGTGGCGCTCACCCGTGATGGGGCCATTGTCGTGAGTGTTAATGGTGTACTCCTGGAACAGATGGTACGTTTCAAAGATCTCACAACCGAGGAACTGTCCCGACTTGACGGGGTTGACCAGATTGAGTACGCAGGTTGGATGGGGGAAAGACATATGAGCGCTGTAGATACCTCGGCACGCCAAGATGTGGTCGCAGCGATCACGCTCAGCGAGGAAGACGGGCGAGTAACCGTGTTCAAAGACGGGGGTTTTCAGGATTCTCCACGCGATCGGCTTGGTGGAGAACGGCGAGCAGTAGAGGAATGATGGGAGTGGTCCCCAGTGATCCCCGATCTGTCTACCGATCTGGAGGGCATCTGGAGAGCTTACGGAAGCGGTATCGTTGATAGCGCTTGGTCCCGAATACGGGACTATGGCCCAGGTAGAGGAACTCGTCGCGCTCCTCGACCAACATGAATCCCCTGCGGTCATCTGTCACGACAACTCGAATCCGGACTGTCTTGCGGGAGACTGATTACTCCTCACTACGGAGGGATTCGATCCGCTGTTCGAGATCGTCGATCGCATCTTCGACGCTCTCGCGTGCCTGATCGCTCAGTTCCTCGGCCTCGTTCACCGCTACGTCAAATGCGTCACGTACTCGCTGGACAGGAGTATCGATGTCGTCGGATTCGGTCAGGATCCAGTTGTTTCTCCTCACATTGCGCTGTAAGACTCGACTACTCTTAAGCGGTGAGAATGATCGTCATTTTTTATTTCGTCGAAGTAATCTCTGTAGTGGGCCTATGACAGCGATAGAATTGACGAGTCCGGCGTTTGCGAACGGTGATCCGATTCCAGACAAGTATGGATACACAGCCGAAAACGTGAATCCGCCCCTCGAAATCGACGGTGTGCCCGATGAGACCGAGTCATTAGCGTTGGCGATGGACGACCCGGATGCTGTTGAGCCAGCTGGCAAGATCTGGGATCACTGGGTAGTCTGGAATATCGACCCGACCACGTCGACGATACCCGAAGACTGGGATGCTTCTGGAGCTGTTCAAGGGCGGAACGATTACGGCGAACAGGGGTACGGCGGTCCGAATCCGCCGGACCGCGAACACACGTATCGATTCCGGCTCTTCGCGCTCGACCAGCGGCTCGATCTCGGCACGGATACGACAAAGGGCCAACTCGAATCAGCGATGGATGGGAAGGTCATTGCCGAGACACAACTCGAAGGAACCTACGCCCCGTGACCACCGACGGTAACGAATCGACTCTGTAGCCCCCGTCGTCACGATGGCCTCCATACATCGGAGTGAACCGCCTCGCGACCTCGAAAGTCAACGTCTGTCCCGACCGCTCTGGATCGAAGTCCACTGTCACTGTCTCGTCTACAGCGACGACTTCACCCAGTCTTTGCGTGAATTTCCTGTCCGAGGTTAGCGGGCTTCCCGATCACCGCTTCGAACTTCCGGCGTTCCCGGTAGAGTTCCCAGAGTGGACGGAACTCATGATGACGGCTAGGGCCGAGTTGAGTGCCCTCGGTGATACGATGATCGAGATGATTTGGGACGCCTATCTCGACTGTTGCGACGAGAAGACAGAATCCTGAACCGAGGAGGAATTGACCGGCGAGGAATGACGCTCCCGACTAACCCTCCTAAACGTCGATTGATGCGTGAAACCGGACGCATGCAATCGGTTTCACGCATCCGTTCAGGTTTGGGAAGTCACTAGGCCGTCCTCGCCTCGAAACATGGAAGGCAACAACGGGAGAACTGCGTCATCATGGACGTGAACGCCAACGAGCTACAGGCCGATCCAGAGCAGGTCGCGTCGATCATCGACCACACGAACGTCGAACCGGACGCGACCGAGGTGGACATCCGAAAGCTCTGCGAGGAGGTTCGCGAGTACGGGTTCTGCTCCGCCGTCGTGGTCCCCTACCACGCGGAACTTGTGGCGCAACTGCTCGGCGACGCGGCCAACGTGACGGTCGTGGTCGGGTTCCCCTACGGTGTACAGAACACGCGGGCCAAAGAGGCCGAGGTGGAGGCGCTCTCGGACCACGCTGACGAACTGGACATGGTCATGAACCGAACTGCCTTCGCCAACGACGATCACGAGTCCGTTGTCGAGGACGTCAGGGCCGTAAAGGAGGCAGTCGGCGAGACAACGCTGAAGTGCATTATCGAGTCCCCTGCACTCTCTGCGGATGAGATTCGGACCGCCGCCGAACTCGTCGCGGAAGGTGGTGCCGATTTCGTCAAGACCGCGGTTGGCTACGAGGGTGGCTGCGATTCCGCCGAGGTCCGGGCGATGCGGGAGGCGATCGGTCCCGACGTGGGCGTGAAAGCTTCCGGGGGCATTCACTCCTTCGAGGAAGTCCTCGAGATGGTCGAGGCTGGCGCGACGCGCATCGGCGCCTCCGCCGGGGTCGAGATTATCGAGTCAATCCGGGCGTAGGCCGACCACGTGTGTCGATGGACGACTGCTCGCCGACCGTTCGACGACGGTTTGGACTGGAACACACAACGGGAAGATCGAAGCTGACGGTTTCCCGAAGGTCGCGACCCCGCGATGGATACCCGGTCGTAGCGACGTGACGGACTCGGAGATCGGTTCGAGTCGACCGGAGATCGCTGCAGCGGCGGTTCGACGGCGTGTTTCACTTCTCCTGTGTTGTGAGTCGGCGGATCAGACGGACTCCTCGAGTCGCTGCTGGGCGAGTTCGACGACGCGTTGGCAGTACTCCCAGAGGGCGTCGTTCTCGTTGCGTCGTCGAGCGTCTCGCCGCCGGAATATCCGTACTCCGGAACCTGTGGATGGGTCGTGCAGACGACGCGCGGCTCGAAATCGATGACCAGCGTGATCGTGACCAACAGTTATCGGTTCGAGTGACTGCAATCGAGGAAGAACTCGGCAAGCCGCCGAAAAACGACGGGGTAGCGATTCGAATCGCCCCGGTGTCGAGATCATATTGAATCGAGCTATTTCGTTATTCACCGTACTCTTGGATCGGTTACTATGTATTCATCCGAACCAGGGTGGAACCGTTCCTGGGTCGATATCCCAGGCGATAGGCAGCCACAGAAGCGCGAACAGGACGGCGAGCACCACCCCGACAAGATTGAGCAAAAAGCCAGTGCGAGCCATCTGCGGCACGGTGATGTAGCCGCTCCCGAATACGACAGCGTTCGGTGGTGTCGCAACGGGCAACATAAAGGCGAAGGAAGCGACCGTCGTCGCGACGACCATCAGGAGATACGGATGGATCGCGAGCGCTGCTGCCAGTGCCGCCAAGACCGGGATATTGACCTCCTCCCGCGCCTGAAGTCGCGGGAATCCCACCATGGAATTTCAGGCCGAGTGCGGCCCTAAGGTTTCAAGACGCATGGCGTTCCACGCGTCACTTGCTGGGTGTCAGCATCGGTGTGGCTGTCTTGCGGGCCGGTCAAACGGCCCCCTTCCTCAGCCGAGTCATCGCCACTCCTGTGTTCTCTTGAATGGCTCTCTCCGCTGAGGTGGCGTTCTGCTATATTGAGTGCGGCGTTGATGTCCGCGTGATACTCCGAGACCCAACACGCCGAGTTGGAACACGTGAACGTCGCTTGATCAGGGCGGTAGCCCTGTTCCCCACAACAGTGGCACGCCTTTGAGGTGTAGGCGGGATTCACCGTCTCCACGCGAATCCCTTTCTCAGCCGCCTTGTAGCGGAGTTGGGCGTGCATCTTCGCAAAGCCCCATCCGTGAAGTCGGCGGTTCATGAACGCGCCGTAGTCCATGTTCTCACGGATGTGCGTCAAGTCTTCCAGAACTAACACGGGGTTCTCGAACTGGTCGGCGTAGGCGACAACCTCCGACGTGACCGTGTGAAGAATGTCGTCTATCTGTCGCCAGAGTGAATCCCCGTAGGACTCTACGATACGTTCGCTTCCGCGTTGCTGAAGGCGTCGAGTCGCCGTGAAATACGTCTCACGAAGTTGTCGAACTCGCTTCCCTTCGTCGTTCCAGAGGTTGGGTTCAGTCGGGGAGCCGCGCTCGTTACGGTGACACACCGTTACCAAAGAGGCTTCCCCGATGTCTACCCCAATCGGCGTTTCAGACGCCGAACTGGCTCGTTCCTCCACGTCCCGTGTGGCGACGATGTGGAAGTACCACACACCATCGCGGTCGAACAGCCGACACTCGCCCATCTTTGCGTCCCCCGCGTGCAACGCTTCCAGCCACTCTCGCTGTTCGGGATTCGGTTGGGCAGGCAACCAGAGATGGTAGTCGTCGTGGTGGGGGATTTTGACGTACCACTCGATGGCGTTCTGTGGCTTGTGGTCGAGTTTTGGACCTTCGTTCGTGAACCGAACAGGGTGGTCGTCGTGAAGCTCTTTCGCGTCGTAGCTTCCCCCGCGAAGTTGCGGGACGTACTTCTTGAGGGCGTTCTTTGCGTAGCCACTCAAGTCGTAGTTGACAACCACGTTGTTCGCTTCGGTCTGAGTGGTACAATTCGCGTTGAACGCGGCTTCGAGGGCGTCTTGATACGCCTGTTTCGTCTCACACAGTTTCCGATGCTTGTGGGCGTTCGGTTCCACAAGCTTGAGTTCCAGCGTCTCGGTGAGTTCAGTCACTGTTCACTCTCCTGGTGACGCTGGATATAGTCTTGAACCGTTTCGCTTGAGACGTGCCCTGCTGTTCCCGCGTAGTAGCCACGCGCCCACTTGATTTTCTCGCCATCGTGGTCGGCGTAGCGGTGGTTGTATTTCCGCGAACTGATGCCTTTGAACCAGTTGGCGAGCAGTGACGGGGCGTGTTTCGGTGGGCTACTCACGAACAGGTGAACGTGGTCGGGTTGGACGGTAAGGTCGATTATTTCCAATCCTTTTTCGTCGGCGATTTCGTGGAGGATTCGACGCACACGGTCTTCGACCTCGTTAGCCAGTACCGAGTTACGATACTTGGGCAACCACACTATGTGGTAGTTGAGGTTGTAAGTCGCGTGCCGTGTGGTCTTCATCCGTACTACACACTATGGCTAGTACTAGCTTAAAACTACCTAATGGCGTGGGAAATCCAGCGGTTCGTAGCAACGTGGATCGGACGTACTATGCCTATCGCTCGACCCGCGCCTGAAGACGCGGGTGTGCGCTCGCACTATGTATCAATGTTTTCACCATGTCGGGGCCAGAACCCGAGGTCGTCGTCGAGCGCCTTCAGGTCGGGATACGGATGCCATGGACACGAGCAGTCGAACGGACCAGTGGTCAGCGATGGTTTCCTCGAGTTCTGCGGCCAGTGTATCATGGGGGACGCCCGCGACCGGAACAAGAATGGAATCAGGTGCAGACGACGAGAGTTTGATTCGCTTGACGTAGACATCTCACGGCGCCTCTCCAAGGACGCAGCGAAACGGGTAAACAGCGACCGGCTGACTGTACTGCACGTCGTTGATCCAGTCGAAGATATGTACGTCGGGATGGAGGGTGGCTATTACAAATGTTAAAATGATCCGGCTATCCTCCTCGTCGTAGCTAAATAAAAGCGGGACACCGCATCCCTCATTTTTGACCCCATACTCGATACGCCGTGGCCTTTGGAGGTTAGAAATGAATCACACTCTGTGTTGTTTCGCCGATCAACACTGACTGGTCGGTCATACTGTCTCTCCGGACTTCCATCGTTTTATTACTCAACTTTGGACGTTAGTCACAGCTGTTGAGTGAACGAAAAGGTGGTCAATCTCCGGCATGAGATCGTCAATATCTTGTTCGTCGTTGTCTCTGACCCACGAAAGGGGATTGTACACCGCTTCTTTCAGGGAGTGTTCGAGGTTCGCTTGAACCGATGACGGGATGGCCGGTTCTCGAGAAGTACTGGGACGCCGTCGTGATTCGATCCGGAACCTCCGGTTGTACTTCGAGCAGCACGAGGTAATCGATAGCAGCGGATTCAGGGAGATGCTGGAGAGACACGTCGGGACCTATTCGATGCACTGCGGGCCGAAAGGACCATCATTTATTGAGCGGCGCGAACGGATCCACATGTCCGACGCGTGGATCCAATTGCACTGTCCCGGCTGTGACGAGCACTGGGAAGAGAATCCAGGGGACTTGCCCCCGCCGATCAGGAATTGTCATGTCCGCACTGCGATACCAAGCGTTCGACTTCGGAGTTTATACGAGCACAGCACGATCTCGAGATACTCGAGGGGTTTTACTCGGAATGAGCTGTCCGAGAATGGGCCTTGCCGAGGCGGATCGCTCCTCGAATAGGAGGTAGCGTCTCGTTCGGACAGCCCGGCGGCCGTCTAGTCGTCGACGATCTCCGGGTCGAGGGCTCCGAGGTGGTGGAGGTCCCGATACCGTTCCTCGTAGTCGAGTCCGTATCCCACGAAGAACCGATCCGGGATGATGAACCCTTTGAACGCTGGGTCGACGTTCACGTCTCGGTCCACCGACGTGTTGAAAAGCGTCGTGATCGTGACCGATGCGGGATCGAACTCCTCGATTTGATCTCGAAGCGTCGCCAGCGTGTAACCCTCGTCGAGGATATCCTCAACGAGCAGGACATCCTTCCCCGAGAGATTGTCCTCGTTAAAGAACTGTACGGACGGCGTTTCAGTAGTTGGTCCGGCCTGGTACCGGGAAGAGTAAACGATACCCTCGCTGTATAGCACCTCGAGGTCGAGGTGTCGCAGCAGGTCCACGAAAAACCGCATCGCCCCTTTGAGCACACAGATCGGGTAGAAGTCCGGGTTTGAGCGGTATTCGTCCGTGATCTCTGCCGCAAGTCGAGCTACGCAGTCCTCGATTTCCTCGTGCGGAATCAAGATGCCTTCGAGATCTGATCGATACGCCTCGTTGACGTGGACCTGATCGGGGGCATAGAGGTCGCGATCACGGACATCTATCGGTAACGTCATCGTTCTTGGATAGTACGTTCTACACCCGCTCGTAAATACGATGCTCTCCCCAGGAACAAACGTATATTCTTCCGGAACGGTCGCGTCAGGAAACGTCGGTTTCTATGCGTATCTCCGTCGTAATCAGGTCGGGTGGCCGATCAGGATCTCTACGGGCCAGAAGTGTCCCCGGCAGTGACGCTCTCGGCGGTCGAGCTCGAATCCTTTGGCTTCGAGGGCCGGCGGGCGTATATCGGTTGACAGCCCACGCGGTCGTAGCCGGGAACGTCGACTACTGGAACATGCCCCCCGTCTGCGGCCGCTCGTTTTCTTCCTGCTGGTACTGCTGGAGTTGTTCGGCTATCTGCTGCTTTTGCTGCTGGATTTTATCGGACTGATCGAGCAGTTCTTGGGTGTCGATCTCGAACTTCACGAGCGGTTCGAGGGCCTCTTCGATGACGTCGCGGGCCGCAGCGGGGTCGGGGATGTATGGGTGCGACCGAACGATGAGTACGGCGGCCGGGATACCGGCGTGATAACAATCGTTCACGAGCGCGCCAGTCACGCCGCCGATCGTCCCCGTCCCCTCCGCGGGTGTGATGCCAGCTTCGATGATTTCCTCCTCTAGCTCGTCGTCCGTCGCCACGCCGATGACCTCGCCGATCTGCTCTTTGGATTCGGCGGGTGCACCCGCCAGGAAGACGGCCCGATCGAATTCGTCGGCCAGGTCGTTCAACACGCACTGACTCAGCGACTCGACTGCGGACGGCGGGATCGGAACGTCGCTTTGCAGCGTCATCACGGCCGGGTCCTCGCCGGCGTAGACTCGGACAGTGTCCCGGACTCGCCCGTCGTGAAACGACGTCACGGGCGGAAAGTCCTCGGAGACGATATTTCCGTGCGATTCGAGCCCGAGTTGCTTCGTAATCTGATCGACCGCAATGGACGCGACTAGTCCCAGCCCCGGGAGCCCCTCGATGAGCGTGGGCGATTCGGCCGTGAGTTCGGTCGTTTTCTCTAAGCGGACCGATGGATCGTCGTTCGACATGGTGCCGGTAGTACCCCGTCGACGGAGTTAAGAGAGGGGGCTAAGTTCTACGACGTGGGAACCGCTGGCGACGCCGGGGCGGCTACTGGACGCCTCGTCGGACGGTATTGGCTGCCATCCCGTGAAAGGAATACTGAAACCATTGCACCTTGTTCTTTGCCCCGAAGATGCCGCGGAATATCCCTGTTTTCCGCAAATTACAGAATCAAGGAGAAAGCCCACGACTTGAGTCGTTGGATGAATCCGACGAGTCCTCGGTAAAATCGGAACGCTTAGCTTGACTGGGGTCGAATTTTAGCATAACTCGCTCGGGAAAATTGGAGTTGGATTGGGGTCTCCACCAACAAAAAGCAACCCTACCCAAGTGAGGCTCGAACGCGAGTTCGAGTCGGGTCGATGGCACGGCCTGTAGGGTGCCAGCAGGGTAGTCCAAACGGACTGGCGTCACCACACGCCCACCACTCGACGTACCACCTACAAACCGAGACCGCCCAACCGAGGTCGGGAAATTGCCTCCGTTGGCGTCGGAACGCCCGACCCCAAGCGCGAGGAATCCCACGACTTCAGTCGTGCGGAGGATGTCAAAGGCTCTACGAGTGGATGGTCAGCCACGATCATCGTCGCGCCTCGGACACCAGACATCTATCGCCCTGCCGAGGGGACGTCGCCACAACCCGTAACTCGCCAGTAGAACCAATATCTTCCGGCGCGATCCGTCCCTCAGGGACGAGATGTTGGTCTTCTACCAAGTCGCGTACGCCGTTCTCCTGGCGGGCATCAGCGCGACCCTCCTCGTTGGCAGGAAAACGGACAACTTCGCGGCGGTCGTGAACGGGGCGGCCTCGCTCGCGCTCGCTCTCTCGCCGATCGCCGTCGAGTTCGGCCTGGGGGTCGGGATGGGGGTGGACGTGACGTTCGGGCAGGCGCTCCCGCTGTGGCTCGCGCTCGCCGGCTTCCTCCATATGGTTGGAATGCTCGGCTGGTACGACTCAGTCTGGTGGTGGGATCACCTGACGCATACCGTGTCCGCCGGGCTCGTTGCAGCGCTCGTCTTCGCCGGGTTGCACACGCTCGTTCGACACTCCCCGAACGTCCAGCTATCGGCCGCCTACATCGCCGTGTTCACCCTCCTGTTCACCCTCGGGATCGGAGTGCTTTGGGAGTTCGTCGAGCTCGTCGCACGCGAGGTCGGCGAACGGATCGGCCACCCACCAGTGCTCCATCACTACGGACTTCGAGATACGGCTCTGGACCTGTTGTTCGACTGCGTCGGAGCCCTGCTAGTGATTGCCCTCGATATCCGGACGTTTGTGCCGGTCACCGAGCAGCGGCCAGAGCTGGTCGAACCGGTGTTGGTCGCGTTGGTGATAGGCATCGTAGGCGGTTCGATCGTGCTCGCGCTCCTCGTGGCGGTCGAACAGCGGGAGTAGCGTTACGTCGACTTGCAGTTGGCCCGTTCCTGTTTACTGCGAGGACTCATCATATACTTGATAATATCGCAGAAGGGTGTCAGAACCACTCTCGGGCTTTCAGTTGGGCTGTTACTGATACTCTTGCGGAGGCCTCGACGGACTACGCCATCGGTATTTGGGATGCCCTTCCCGTCTTCGTAGTCAGCAGGTAGATTCAGCTCATCCCAGATCCTCAGCAGGTGTGCCGACTAGCCGGACTATTTACCGCTGGAACCCGATCGTACGCGACGAACGAGTGTCCCGACAGTCGAGTAGACGACGCGGACGTGATCGGCCGTCCCGTCCGTCTGGAAGCCGTGGTTGCCGATGATAGACGTCGTTTCAGTCCCGGAACTGCTGGTCAAGGTGCTCATAGCGATTGCGACGGGTGGGCTGATCGGACTGGAACGGGAGCGACGACCGGAGCGGAAGTTTGCAGGATTGCGGACGCTGGCGCTTCTGTGTGGGGCCGGGCCGGTCACAGTCGCGGTCGGGCAACAAGCGGGGTATCCGGTCATCGTCGGACTCTATCTGGGGCTGGCTGCTGGCTTTGCCCTCCTGATCGCGTACGTCCGATTCTCGCTGACCGAAGGAGACGTCGGACTTACGACGTCCGTCACTGTGTTTCTCGTTGCGTTGCTCGGACTTCTCGTCGGCTACGGACTGTTCTTTGAATCCACTGCAATCACGATCGTGCTGGTCGTTCTCCTGGCCGAAAAAGAACGATTACACCGGTATGTGGAGGGGGTATCGGATCAAGAGTTTCTCGACTCGTTGAAATTGGGAGCGGTCGTCTTCATTTTGTATCCGGTCGTCCCGACCGACCCGGTTGACCCGTTCGGCGTCGTTGTACCTCGAGAGGTGCTGTTATTTGCAATATTCGTGCTGTTGATCGAGTTCGTGTCGTACGTGTCGATGCGCCGAATCGGGGGCTCAAAGGGGTTAGCTGTCACCGGGCTACTCGCGGGTGGGGCCAATTCGTTTGCAACGGCGGGCGTTCTCGCCAGGATGGCGACGCAGTCACGCGAGATACTCGATGCCACCGCAGCCGCGTTGCTGCTGGCGTCTGTCTCGATGATCGTGAGAAACGTTGGTATTGCAGTCGTCCTCGCGACTGGACTGTTCTGGTCCCTCTGGCAGCCTGCCATGGTGATGATTGGGGTGGCGGGAACGATCGTTGCCATCCTGTGGCACCGCGACGATGGTCACGAGGAGTTCGAGTTCGAGATCGACTCTCCGTTCTCGTTTGTGGCTGCTGCCAAGTTCTCTCTTGCTTACGTTACGATCTTGCTTGTATCGGTCTTTGCTGAAGCAGTTCTGGGTGCGTTTGGGCTGTATGCGACGGCGTTTGCGGGTGGACTCGCATCGTCGGCTGCCGTCTCAGTGACTGCGGCGACGGTGTTCAATGAGGGGGCTATCGGGATCGAACAGGCGGCTGGGATGGTCATGCTGGGGATCGCCGCGAGCCTCACGTCGAAGATCGTCCTGGTGGAACTCATCAGTGGACAGCTGCGATCGAAGGCAGTCGTCCCGATGGCACTGCTCGCTGTCGTGGGACTCGTCGTGTTCGTCGCTATCTGACCGATCGCTGTCGAACGGGACTGACTCCGTCCGGCCATACCGACGGGTATCGTCTCGTGCTAGTACCCTCCCAAACGTCGACCGATGCGTGAAACCGGACGCCCGTAATCGGTTTCACGCATCCGTTCAGGTTTGGGAAGCCACTAGTGATCGCCGGCCCCGTTCAAGCGATCGCCAGGAGATGGGAACTCCCATCAGTATCAGTCGTTCCACGTCTCGACCGTCGCTGACCAGACGAACTCCTCGAGTTCCTGCTGTGTGAGTTCGACGACCCGTTGGGAGTAATCCAGAAGAGTCAGTCACCACTGGGTACGTAGCACCCATCCCCCGAAAATTCAAATCTCGATTCACGGCCTGCACGCGCCTCGATCCGATGGTCGAATCAGTCGTATAGTATATCGGAGTGTGGTACGAACTAACAACGGAGAGTTGAACATGAACCCATCGGACCAAGATATCGCCTTTCTCGCGAATTCAGAAAATCGCGTGGCTCTCCTGCGGTGTTTAACCGGTGGCCGCCACGCTCGGGATGGGCTAATTACGAAGGTCGGTGTGTCCAGAGTGACCCTCGGACGCATCCTCGATGAGTGTGATGACCGAAATTGGATTACTCAGGAGGGCCAGGTGTGTACTATTACGCCACTTGGTTCCTGGGTGCTCGAGGAATATGAAGCGTTCAGTGAGATGATGGCAGCCGAGCGGCGGGTCCGCGAGGTGTTTCAATGGTTTCCGGACGAAGAGTACGGGTTTCACATCCGCCATCTAGCCGACGCAAAGATTACAGCTGTGAGTCGTGCGAACGCGTCTGCTCCGCTCTCACAGCACGTGCGCCTGTTCGAGAACGGCGGAGAATTCTGGTCGTTCTCGTTTGCCATTACCCTACTTTTTCTCAAAACCTGCTGGCGACACGTGATGAACGAGGACATCACGTTCGAGTGGGTGTTCACGCCACAGGTCCTCGACGTACTCAAAAACGACCCGGAACTGGCGCGCCACTCTCGAGAGATGCTGGAATCCGGCCGTGTCGAGTATCGTCACTACGAGGGAACGATCACGTACATCGTACTCGGTTCCGAGAAAACGGTGAACCTGCGGTTGGCCGACAAGGAGGGTTCGCCAACTGCGCTGATCGAAAGCGACATCGATGCCGTCCGTGAGTGGGCCGAGTCGACCTTCGACCGATACTGGGCCGACGCGACCCCGGTTGGGACCGACGCGTTCACCGGCTGATAGAATTGTTCACCGCTCGACCGATGTACACGGTGTGAACATCGAAGCCAGTGTAGTCGACTAACTGTCACGTGAAGTTATGCACCAATCCGGCGTTAGTTGCTTTTGAGTGTGTTCGGGACATCGGTGCGAGACTGTCGGGCTGGACTTCCGAGTCTGGGAGATGTTCCGAGCACACCAGGAGATCCACGACCATGACGTACGAGATTCCAGTCCACGACCGTATCGACGTTCGTCCCCTCGCCGGGAGCATGCGAGCGAGCGCGCCCTCGATAGTGAGGCCGGGCCAATGACTGCTGACCTCATGCTTGCCGAATCGGCCTACAAGACGCTTGAGGACGATATCCACGGTGAGGTCCTCCGGCCCTGTGGCGAGGGCTACGACGAGGCACGCGAGGTCTGGAACGCTATGATCGAGAAACATCCGGCCGTCATCACCCGCTGTGCCGGCACCGCTGACGTCATCGCAGCGGTGAACTTCGCCCGCGAAAACGGGCTCCCGATCGGCGTAAAGGGGAACGGACACAACGTCGCGGGGAACGCGGTCTGTGACAACGGGCTCACCATCGACCTTTCCGGGATGACCGCAATTCGCGTGGATCCCATGACACAAACTGCTCGCGTCGAACCGGGTGCGACCCTGGCGGACGTCGACCACGAGACGCAGGCATTCGGGCTCGCAACGCCGCTTGGATTCGTCTCCGAAACTGGTATCGCCGGGCTCACGCTCGGCGGAGGATTCGGATATCTCTCGCGAACCTACGGGATGACGGTCGACAATCTCCGCTCGGTGGACATCGTTACGGCCGACGGGGAGTTGCTGCACGCGAACGAGAACGAACATTCCGACCTGTTTTGGGCGGTCAGGGGCGGTGGTGGCAACTTCGGGATCGTTACCTCCTTCGAATTCGACCTCCACGAGGTCGGTCCGGAGATCCTTGCGGGGTTGATCATCCATCGTGGGGCGGACGCCCACGCGGCGGTTCGCCACTGGCGGGACTACGTCGCGGACGTCCCCGACGAACTCACCGTCTGGGTCGTCGTGCTCACGGCGCCCCCCGCACCGTTCATCCCCGAAGACCATCACGGCGAACCGGTAGTCGCCGTCCTCCCTGTCTATGCCGGGGTCCCGGACGAAGGGTGGTTGCTCGTCGAACCGTTCCTCGAGTTCGGCGACCCACTCGGGGATAACGTGGCTGTGCGTTCGTACGCAAAGTGGCAGCAGTTCTTCGACGACGCCAACGCTCCGGGCGCCCGGAATTACTGGAAATCGCTGAACTTTACGGAGTTTACCGACGAGATGATCGACACCGTCCTCGAGTACGGATTGTCGCGGCCAACGGACGACACCAAGGTCGCCCTGGCCCACATGGGAGGGGCCATGTCTCGGACCCCCGTGGACGCCACCGCCTACCCGCACCGGGACGCGGAGTTTCTCGTGAACATCCAGGTGCGCTGGGACGACCAGGAGCAGGACGAAGAGTGCGTCAGATGGGCGGACAAGAGCTACGACGCACTCGTCGGGCACTCGACCGATGGCACGTACATGAACTTCATCAGCGAGGGCACTGGCCAAGAGCAGTTCGCATATCGAGGAAACTACGACCGACTCGTTGAGGTAAAAACCGAGTACGACCCCGAAAATGTGTTTCAGTTAAATCAGAACGTTACGCCAGCGACCTACTGAGTCGGCGATCAGGAAACGAAAACTCGTGGCTCGAATGAGGTGATTTAGCTATCGGATAGTGCTGCGTTCGCGCTGTGTATTCAGCAAGACTGCTGAAAACTAACATCGATTGAGGGTTTCAACGAAGCCATTTTGATGTATGTCACTCCCTGTGTTGGTGTTCAAAAGCCGAATAGAAGGCCTTCCGTTGCCCTGATTTGGCTGTCTATCTGCGGCCTGTACAACATCGAGAACCGTTGCATTCACGCCAGTATTCGATTCCGGTTGTGTGTAATTGGCGTGCCTGCACCTCCCACCGACGTAAATCAATCTCAACCCATACACTACCCTTTTCGTCGGCTTTCCCTCTTCGAGCGTAACGCTTTTCGAGTCCGGAAGTCCCAACTGTTCGAGAATGTGTTCATGCGGTTGATAATCGCCCTGCCTAAAACGCTGTAATAGAGCGGGAAACGCTCGACTTGCCTGTAGCTTTCGAGAGTCGTCGTCCCAGTCAATTTTGATACCCACCGACCCTGGGGCCTCACTCGAAATCGGCGTGGCCATACTCGGTCGGCGTCTCGTACAGTTTTGACATCAGTCCGCTCGTCCAGGACATCAACACTCGGGGTCGATGGTCTCGAGCGTCTCGTGTACGGCTACGATGGTTTTGTCGGTATTCGCGTTGGCTTCGACGGTCGTTTCTTCGGCAGAACGGTCGCGTTTATCGACTCGAGTAATCAAAGTGCTGGTAGCCGGTGAATCCACGGACGACGTCGATCCGATCCAGGATTCGGTTGCTCGTCGCGATATCGGTCAGTGGGCGGGTACTCACAAAACCCCGACTGCCGATCCGCGTTCCGTGCGTGTACCGGGGAGGACGTGATCGACGACCAGGGGCGCGCGCTGTGCGTTCATCGATGTCGGGTGTCTCCAGTAATACGATGCCGGGATCGAGAGGTGAGAGTTCGAGAACTCGAGACCAATACTCGTCCACGAATAACGGGGAAATCGGGAGTCCCTCTCGAAAGAAGGTACATCACTCTCAGCGAGCCCTTCCCGGCCAGCAAAATCATTCCCAATAACTCTACTTCCAATACTGTATTACTATCTATTTGCAATCAATTTCTGAATGTCACTCGAGAACCCACGAATCGAGTGGGTAACGGTAGCCGGATGTGGCAGGCCAAGACGGTATCGGATACGGTCTTGTTGTTTGAAGGGCTCGAAAACGGCCGGTTCCCTCAGCGACCAGATCTGTGCGCGGTCGGAACGCCCGTGGCGTTCGAAGATCGCGTTCGCCGCTCTGCGTCCTGCTTCGTTGGCCGACTCCATCGATGCGAGATCGCTGTTGGTGCGGACGTAATCGCTGGCGAGCGTGAGGTTTTCGATCCCGACGTCCGCTGGCGGCCGGTTCCGGAGTGAACCGACCGTGTTGATCAACAGCGGTGAGCGGTTCTCGACGCCTTCATCGGTTTCGACCAGCGCCGGGTCGAGGAACCAGTCGACGAGTGTTTCGTCGGTTAGGGTCGTCTCGGCGGTGTTCAGGTGGGCTTTGAGCTGTGCCCAGATTTCCATGGCGATCTCCTCACGGGTACAGTTTCGGGCGGGTTTGTCGTACAGAATCCCGGGTGTGTCCCAATCCGAGGCGATAACCGAAAGCACGCCGTTTACCGCGTCGGGGCCACGGTTTTCGACGTCGAACTCGGGCCAGAACTGGCGCTGTGAAATCGACGTCAGCGCCCACGGCGCGTCGGCATACACCTGGTGGCCACGGGTGATTTCGACGTCATTGGTGAGGAAGTACTGGATGCCGTTCATCCAGGCGGTATCGAGCTGATCGATCCGACCGAGTGCGGGGGCCGCTCGAGCGAGTTTGGGGGTGAAAAACGACGGGGAAACCTCGACGGGTACGGCGATCACGTACTCATCGCCCACCACGGTTTCGCCGGAGGCGAGCGACACGCCAGTCACCCGGCGACCGTCGAACAATAGCTCCTGTGCTGGTGTTTCTGCATGGAGCTCGACGTCGAGTGACTCGAGGTACGTCGTCCAGGGGTCGATCCATGCCTCGCTCGTGGGGGCGTTGAGCACTCGTTCTGCCGGTTGTGTGGGGTCGAGTTGGCCGAAAAGCAGCTGTAAATAGATCGTCCCGATGGTCCGGGCACTCCCGAGCTGTGGCCGCAAGGCAACCAGCGATTGCACTGCAAGGGCGAGTCGGTCACGAAATTCTTGAGAGCGGTTGTCGGCGTCGATGAACTCCCACCAGGAGATGTCATCTAGTTCGCCTTCGCGTCGTTCCTCACAGGCGGTCAGGACGTACAGCAGGCGCTCGACCAGGAATCTGACGTCCGATGGCGGAAGGTCTTCGGCGAACGCCGGCCTGAGTGCCTCGAGCCACTCGGAAACCGTTTCTGGTGTTCGCGTGTTCGCGACGATATCCCGCCGGTGGGTACTCGCGATGAGGGTCGCCTCCGTTTCGACCAGATTGTCCTCGACGGTTCCTGTCCCGTCCGGGATGCGTGTCATCGTGTCGATGACGTGGCGATAAAAGGCCGGAAAGAACCGGAATCCGTGTTCCCCGTGTAGCGGAGCCTCCCCATCATCGACCGGTACGGATCGGGCTTTGCCACCGAAGCGCTCGGCTGCCTCGAGGACGGTCACGTCGAATCCACGTTCGGCAAGTTCGTGCGCGGCAGAGAGCCCCCCGATACCGCCGCCAACGACGACCACGTGTGTCATAGCATTGGATATGGCTTCCAATAAAAAAGCTCGAGACCCTAACAATCGAAAGGGATTCAGGGGGCCACGGTACGTTTCGGTGATCGTTGTTCGGGACTGGGGTGCAGGCGACTCGAGGTTCGAGGATCTGAAACTGGCTTTTCGCTGTCTGCGTGCACGGTATCGCGCTAAGACTACGCTGACCACACTGGGGGACTGATATCGCCTCTCTCCTGTGTGTACTCCCCATAGCGCGATACACAGATTCGTGTGACTGCCAGAGGCTCGTCCACAAATGCTTATCTGAGCCAACTCAATAGTATTAGTATGGAGACGGCTTCAGGGGGGACTGGGAAATCCGCTGTACAATCATCACCGTTTGCCGAGCGGCCGATTCTCCTCCGTCAGGCTGTCTTTGTCGTGTTAACGTTCTTCGGAATGTTCGTCGGCCTGCTCGGCAGCTGGTTTGGGTTTCCGTCTACAGTTGTCTGGGGAAGCTACACCATCGCGTACGTCTGTGGCGGCTGGTACGGGCTCAAAGCGAGTATTCGCACCTTACAGGAGCCGGCCGTCGAAATCGATCTGCTGATGATCCTCGCTGCCCTCGGAGCCCTGTTTATCGGCGCTCCGTTCGAAGGGGCGATGTTGTTGTTTTTGTTCTCCCTCTCTGGCGTCCTCGAGGAGTACGCCATCGGCCGGTCACGCACGGCGATCAAATCTCTCATCGAGATGCGGCCGGAATCCGCTCGGGTCCGGCGTGATGGCGAGACGGTGACCGTCCACATCGACGACGTCGAAATCGGCGATGTGTTCGTCGTCAGACCCGGTGACAGGTTGCCACTCGACGGCGTCGTCGAATCGGGCGAGAGCTCTGTCGACCAGTCGTCGCTCACCGGCGAATCCGTTCCGGTCCCGAAAGAACCGGGAGACGAGGTGTTCGGTGGCACGATCAACGAGACTGGCAGCCTCGAGGTCAGGGTCACCCGCGAGGCACATGAGTCGGCAATTTCGCGGCTTATCCACATGGTCGAAGAGGCACAGAGCAAGCGGGCCCCGACCCAGCAACTCATCGACCGGTTCGAACAACCGTACGTCTTGAGCGTGTTTGTGCTGACGGCGATTGCTATCGCGTTACCGATCACGCTCCTCGACCACGCTTTTGAACCGACGTTCTACCGGGCGATGACGCTCATGGTCGCTGCGTCGCCGTGTGCAGTCATCATTTCGACGCCGGCAGCCGTCCTGTCGGCTATCGCAGCCGGTGGTCGTCAGGGCGTCCTGTTCAAGGGTGGCGAACACCTCGAAACTGCGGGCAACGTCGATGCCGTCGCGTTCGACAAAACGGGGACGTTGACAGAAGGGAACACGCGGTTGACGGACGTCGCTGTGCTCGAGCAGCCAACACTCGAGGCTCCGGTACACGATGGTGAGGGACGAACAACCGAACTCGAAGGGTACACGCCGGACGGTCACCCTGCCGAAGACGGTCTCCTGGCGCTTGCGGCTGCTGTCCAGTCACGGTCGGAACATCATCTGGCCGAGGCCACGGTTGAAGCGGCAACTGAACGCGACCTTTCGATTCCGGATTCGACTGAGTTCGATGCGGTGGTCGGCAAAGGCGTCCACGGGAAGGTGGCAGGGAAGACGATTCACATCGGCAACCCACGCTACTTCGAGACGGTCACTGGCGACCGGGATATCGAAGGGCTCAAGCGGGGTCTCGAGGCGGTTCGTGAACTCGAGTCACAGGGCAAGACCAGCGTGCTCGTCGTTAGCGAGATTGACGACCGACTGTGCGTCCGTGGCTGGCTGGCGTTTACCGATACGATTCGAACTGATGCTGCGGACATGATTGACGAACTCCGCGAACGCGGTGTCGAGCAGATCGTCATGCTGACCGGAGATAACGAACGCGTCGCTCAGTATATCGCCGACGAACTCGGGATCGACGAGGTCTACGCTGAGTTACTACCGGAAGAAAAAGTGACCCATATCGAGGAGTTACAGCGAAGCCACGAGGCCGTCGCGATGGTCGGCGACGGTGTGAACGACGCGCCGGCACTCGCGACGGCAGACATCAGCGTCGGTATGGGTGGTGCAGGCACGGACGTCGCCCTCGAGACGGCCGATATCATCCTGATGTCGGATAAACTCGACCGGCTCCCCTACGTGTTCGCCCTGAGTCGCGAAACCCGGCGGACGCTGTATATCAACTTCGCTATTGCGTTCGGCGCGATTGCAATCATGGTGGTGGCGATCCTCACGGCTGGAATTCCGCTTCCGGTAGCTGTTATCGGCCACGAAGGCTCGACGGTTCTGGTCAGCCTGATCGGCTTGCGGTTGCTCGGATTTGATGCCTGATAGAATTCGTTATCCCAATTATCTCTCTGTAACCGGCGTTGTTGGCCATCTGCTGTGCGCACTAAACCCGGTTCGCTCGAGGAGGCCAAAACGGATTACTGGCGGTCGTTGAAATCCTTGGTCGCGAGATTGATTTCGATGACGTTCGCCGTTCGCGTTACCATCGCTGGGATCTCTTCGTTGAATCGGTCTCCCGAGAGGCGACTCGTTGGGGCGGTCACACTGACCGCACCCCGAACCCCGCCATCCGGTCCGCGGATTGGTGCGCCCACGGCCCGAATGCCCCGCATCTCCTCTTCGTCATTCTGTGCGTAGCCCTGTTCCCGGACGGTCTCGAGTGTCCTCTTGAGTTCGTCGGGATCGGTGATCGTGTTTGCCGTCGAAGCTTGCAGTCCCTTTTGTTCGATAATCTCGTCGACGCGATACTCCGGAAGTGATGCGAGAATCGCCTTTCCGGCGGAACTGTTGTGAAGTAATTGTGGGTCTTCCCGGAGCTGAATGTGGTAGTCGGTCGCGATTGCCTGATCGCCGCGTGATTCGTAAAGGGCTATCTCGTGGCCGTCGTCCTCGACGATGAGGTGGGCGTACTCGCCGCACTCTTCTGCGAACGCGTCGATTTCGTCTTTGGCAGCCATATAGACCGGAATGTGGTTCCGGACGTACTCGCCCATCATAACGAAGCGCAGGCCCAGTTTGTACTCGTCGCCGTCCTGGGTGACGAAGCCGCTTTCACAGAGTGTTGCAAGATGGGTGTGAAGGGAGCCTTTCGAGAGATCAACGTGTGTATCGAGTTCGCGAATCGGTGCACTATCCAGTTCTTTGAGTACTTCGATGATCTCGAACGCCTTCAATACGGTCTGAATTCGACGCCCCTCTGACGCAGTCATTGCTGGCCTATCACAGCCACTCCGTTTAATATTTGGGTATATCAAACGCCCATGGGCTGTTCTGTGGGCCGATAGTCGACTGATTCTGTCAACTACCCCACCCTGAGCGCCTTTGGCGCTCTGAGGATGAGGCTTGCGTAGCTTCGGTCGGGAATTGTGGTCCCGGACCGACTTGTGTGCCGGTTCGGTCGGTCGGCAGAGGCAATTTAATTGGACGTGACCTCGACGACTTTGCGGCCGGACGAGCCGGTTCGGAGTGGTCGCGTCGTCGATCCGTCCTTCGGGGCCGGTTGACGGCGGCCCGTCCGGAGCGAGGAACCAAACCTTCCCCGCACCGCAATATTGGTTCGGCACCCATTGCTGGGCTGTCTGAGGCCCGCTTCGGACTACGTAGGACGACGCGGCCGGCCGTGATAACGGTTCTGCCCAACTTCGCCACGCGCTCCTCCCTACCGCTCGCTTTGCTCGCGCTTGAGGATAGCGCGGAACCGAAGGTTCCGCTGACCGTGCGAACGGCGAAGCCGTGAGCAGAAGGGGACTCCGCGCCACCGCTTAGTTGAATCGTCTCATTCGAACAGATCATGACTCGAGGGTGTGATCCCGGCTCGAAGGGTTGATCACGTCTCGAGACCCGAATCCGGATCTACCGTTCGTTTCGCACACCGACTTCGGGATACCCTGCTTCGATCCTTCCGATAGGGGGTCTGTGATTTATTTACCTGGATGGTGTCGATTCCCTATCTCTCATCGGAAATCACCGATGTGAGGTCCCCACACCATGACCCGACAAATCCTCGTTCCGGTCGACGGCTCCTCGCACTCGACTGCTGGCCTTACGTACGCCTTCGTTTCGTTTCCGGACGCCACGTTCACCGCTATCTACGTCATCGATACAGCTCGTGATTCGTTTCGAAGTGCGGGAACGCCCCAAACGGACGAAGAGCGGTGGCGAGATCAGGGCGAACGGATTCTCGAGGACGCGCTCGAGGTAGCCGACGACGCCGGCGTCGACCTCGAGACGGTTCTCGAACACGGCACCCCGCATTCGACGATCCTCGAGTACATCGTGGACCAGGAGGTCGATCACGTCGTGATGGGGAGTCACGGCGAATCACCGATCGTGCGGCCGTTTCTCGGCCACGTGAGCGAAGCTGTCGTCAGGCGCGCTTCCGTCTCGACGACGATCGTGCCCGAACCCGACTCGGCCTTACGTGAGCGTGATCTTCCGGGCCGAATCCTCGTTCCCGTGGACGGCTCCGAGCAATCGCTCGCCGCCCTCGAGTACGCGACAACGCTGTTTCCGGACGGCAGATTCACCCTCTTCCACACGATCACGTTCCCCTTCGACACCGAGCCAGGGGCTATCGAAGGCACCTATCTCGAACCGTTGGTCGACGACCTGACCGAGCAAGGTGAAGGAATACTCGAGGACGCACTCGGGGTCGTCGCTGACGAGTCGGTCGTCGTCGAGACCGAACTCCAGTTTGGTGAACCCGCCCGAACGATCGAGAAGCTGGCCCAGCAGGCGGATTTCGATCAGATTATCATGGGTAGTCACGGGCGATCACTACCCTCGAGGCTCATTACTGGTAGTGTCGCCGAAACCGTCTCGAGGCGCGCAACGATCCCGGTGACGTTGGTGCGGGGTGCGTTCACCGAGAATGACTAACGCTTGAGGGTGGACGTTCCACCCGGCTGCAGCCCAGTGTCCACTAACAGAGAGCAGCTTCCTGTCCGTTGGTCCCTCAGAACCGTTTTTCACCCGGGATTTATATCGCCACTCGTGGTCGAACTGATGAACCGATATGAACTTCGATGAGTTTACCGGACAGATCCAGCATCGTCTCGAGTTTTCGGGGACTGGGGAAACGGTCCGTGCAATTCGGGCCACCCTCATGACACTCGGCCAGCGAATCCCTGAGGGAGCGGCGAACGATCTTGCGGCATCGTTACCCATGGAAATCCAGTGGTACATGACCGGTGCTGTCTACGAACACGGCCAGCGATTTGACTGGAAAGAGTGCATCTCGAGAGTCAGCGAGATCGAGCAAACTGATCCAGCGGACGCGGCCTATCACGCACGAGTAATAATCGACCTCGTTCACACGCAGGTTCCGGAGTCCGATTTTCAACAGCTACGCGACCAACTGCCCGAGAGCCAGGACGACGAGAACTGGCGCAAACTGTTCGAGGTCGTCGATGCTGGCGGGTGGGGCGAGGCCGAAGAGGCGCAAACGGGCGGGGGCCCACAGCCATCGTGATGAGATGCGTCGGGTGTAGTCACGCTCAACTACGCTTTTGGAGAATGGCCGTCCCCAGTATTGAGGCCTCCGTTGTTCCCAATTTTGCGTGAATTGGGAAGAGTTCTCGAGCGTCTGTGCACCCTCCTCTGGAAGCAGATAATATTTCTCGCTACATTTTCAGGGCAACAGCAAATCGTCCAACACCCCTCTGGAATATTCTTAGACTATTGAAACTTTTATGTGACATGCTACGATCAGGTTAGCACATGATGCGGGACTTGGATATGGTTATTGAGATGGTCGATTGGGGTATCGCAGTGGGGGGTGTTGGATGCCTCGAGACGTAGCACGACAATTCACGGATTTCGTGACGACACACAATCGACTTGTGATCGTCGTCATGGTCGTGCTGACGGCTGGCGTTGGTTTCGGTATCGCACAGGATCAGGGGGACGTCGACGAGGGAATCGACGACGACTCCTTGGGAAATACCGACGTCTACGATGCCCTCGAGTATATCGAGAATAGCTATGGGGAATCGGAACGTGATGACGAATCCACGGTGACGACGGACGTCTACGTGATCGCAGACGACGGGTCCACCCTAGAGCGAGAGACGCTCTTGACGGCACTCGAGTATCAAAAACAGGTGCTGGAGGCGGAGTCGGTACGCGAGCCACTCACCGCTGACGGAATCGACGGCGTCCCGAATCGAGTCGCGATAACACTCCTCGAGGAACCTGATGCGGACCTCGAGGCACAGTACGACGCGCTCGAGTCGGCCAGTGACGAGGAACTCGAAGGGGCGATAGCTGCCGTACTCGCGGAGGATGAATTCGCGGCCTTTTATTTGTCGGCCACGGCCGATGCCGGCGAGTCAAATGCCGAGGCGTTTCGGATGACGTTCGAATTCGAGGAATCGGCCGGTGATCCGGAGACCGGAAGTCCGGCGTTCGAAATCGAACAGGAACTGTTTGAGACCGCTGGTGCGTACGAATCGCCGGCTATCTACGTCGACGGACAGCCAGTGTGGGCCGAGTTGAATCAACGACTGTTGAGCGAAATTGCCTGGCTCGTTATCCCGGCGGTGCTCGCCCTGTTGCTCGTGATACTCGGGTTCGCCTATCGTGATCTCACCGACGTCCTCATCGGGTTTGCCGGCACTGTCGTGGCCCTCGTCTGGACTGCTGGCCTCATGGGGTGGATGGGACTGTTGAATCAGACGACGGCTATCATCGCACCGATCCTCGTCGCGGCGTTGAGTATCGACTTCGGTTTCCACGTATTCATGCGATACAGGGAGCGCCGTGGGCCCGAAGACCCGATTCGCGACTCGCTGCGTCGGTCGACGGCCGCTGTGGCGGTCGCGTTCGTTCTCGTCACCGTGACGGCGGTAATCGGATTTCTCTCGAATCAGTTCAGCCCCGTCGCGCTCATCCGTGACCTGGGTGTGGCGATTACGCTCGGTGTGGTTGCGTCGTTACTCATCTTCACGACGCTCGTCCCTGCGCTGAAAGTCAGTGCTGATGGCCTCTGGGAACGCTTTGGGTACGACCGACGGAAGACGGCGCTCGGCAAAGGCCGACATATCAGCCGCGTGTTGGAAATCGGTGTGACACTCGCTCGGCGGGCCCCCATTGCCGTTATCGCCCTCGTTCTGGTTGCTGGCTTGGTCGGCGGACTGGCGTTCGCGGACCTCGAGCGGGAAGCCTGGCAGCAGTTCGACCCCGACGATGTCCCCGACTGGCAGACCGAACTCCCGGGACCGATGGCGGTTGAAACGCACGAGTCTCCGCTGGTCGAACAGATGGAGTACGTCCAAACGTCGTTCCAGACCGACCAGGAGGGACTCGCTGCCGGTGGAGCCGGCTATACGACGATGCTCGTGACCAGTGAAGACGAGGACGCTGGTATCGCAACTTCCGAAGGGATGGCAGCGCTCGAACGCGGTCACGAACGGGCAAGCGAGGCGGACGAGGCTATCGTTCTCTCCCAGAACGGCGAGGTCCGCGTCATTTCGGTACTCACTGTCATGGAGATGGCTGCTGCCGAAAACGAGTCGTTCGCGGCGACCCTCGAGGCTGCAGATACGAACGGCGATGGGGTCCCGGACCGGGACGTCGACGCGGTCTTCGACGAACTCTACGAGGTCGAGCCCGAAGCGGCCGACGCGGTCCTCGAGCGAACCGATGACGGTCAGTACGAATCGATGCTGGTGCAGGTGCCGGCAACGCAGACGTACGGTTCTGATCGGGCGGCCGTCATGAACGATATCGCTGGAGAGATGGCTGCAGATTCCGACCTCGAGGTCACCGCTGTTGGACCCGGAACGATCAACGAAGCGGAAATGGGTGAAATCGCAGATGGTATCGTCTGGACGTTATTGCTCGCGCTGGCTGGCGTACTGATCGCGTTGTCGATCGTCTACCGACTCGTTCACGGAAGTTTTACCCTCGGTGCGATTACCGTCATCCCTATCGCCCTGGCGCTGGGATTCGTCTTCGGTGGGATGTATCTCGTCGGCCAGCCGCTCACGATGGTGACTGCGTTGCTCGTCAGCATTACGATCGGTCTGGGCATTGACTACAACATTCACCTCAGCGACCGATTCTGTCAGGAACTGGAACGTGGCCAGGACACGGTTACTGCACTCAGGGAGGCAGTTACCGGCACCGGAGGTGCCTTGCTTGGCAGCGCCATCACATCAGGCGGTGCCTTCTCGCTACTGATACTCGTTCCCGAACCACAGCTCACGTCGTTCGGCGTCATCGTCGCACTCGCGCTGGGCGTCTCGTTCCTGCTGAGCGTCTTCGTTCTTCCCAGTTTGCTCATCCTGTGGGCACAACGGACGGATTATGGACTCTCGAGTGGTTCGTCGCCGAGAGCCGAAGGTGGTGGTTGATCACGCTCAAGTCAACCTAAAATGTCTAAATCGACTGTTTTGGACACTATCGGTCAGGTTTGATCCTGGAACGCAGTGAGACGTCTTTCTGGCAATCGTTCTGCGATTCGAACGCGTTTGGCTTCGAGTCCCAACGGTGGATTCTCACACCGTCTCGTCTCTATCCGCGGACTCGGGAGGCGAACTCCCCAGCCTTCCCTCGACGAACGCCGAGACATCGGCTGCGAACGCCTCGACCTCGTTCCAGTCAGTGAATTCTATGTCGCCGGCCGCATCCGCCTTTGGCATTTCGCTGACGGCTCGTTTGGCGATCTGTTTCATCATCAATCGCTTCAGAAAGCCGTACTTGGAGTATCGTAACGCGCCGCCGAACAGTCCGATTCGGTCGGGGTTCCAGTCGGTTTCCTCGAGGAACGCCTCCACGTATTCCGCGGCTTTTGGCTCACCGGATTCGTCTGCGGACGATAGTGACACCTGAAAGAACGCAGTTGGCTTCCGCTCGAGGACCTCACGATGATCGACGACGAACTCTCGAACCGAGGATTGATGCGCGCCAGCGTGAATCGATGCGCCGACGATGACTGCCTCGAAATCATCGATAGACAGTGCTGCTGGAACGTCCCCAGCGTCCACCAGCCGCACGTCGTGACCACGGTTGTCGATGACGTCTGCGATTCGAGTGGCAATTTTAGATGTCTGTCCTTCTCCGGTACCATAGAGGACGAGGAACGTTGTCATAGCCGATCTCGAGTGACTTCCACCCCGAGACGGTTAAACTTGTGACACGAACGGTCCAATGCCGTGACATCGCAACGAAATCCCTTTCGATACATGCTCTTCTGATGGTATCACCATTAATAATACTGGAGGCTAACCGCTCCCGAAAAGGAATAACGGTCGATACGTTTATAGTAAATTATATTGAATGTCAGGTTGAATGGACCGATACGTGGAAGCGTTCGTTCGGGGTGACTCCCCGACAGAATGCACGCCTGGATTTTTACAATCGCGTCTAGAATTGATGAAAGAGACGGGATGTAATCTTCTCGTGACCGGGTCCGTCGCCCCTGAAGTGACGTTTCACGCCACGAGAAACCTGTTTGGGACGGACCAGGCGAAGACTCCACGTCAGCGACTCCTCGCGTGTACCGACCTCGAGCCACCGGCAAATCACTATCTGTTGACTGGCTACGAGCAACCGCCCGAGCGGGTCACGACAAGCGGCATCGAACGTGGGGTGACGACCGTCGATTCACCGATCGACCACACGCTCACGTCCCAATCGGGCTGGCTTCGATCGTATCAACGGAATCTCTGTGAGTCGATTGCCGATATCGATGCCAGTGTGGATGGCCTCGAGCCATCGCAGTTCCGTCTGGCCTTTCTGACACTACGCCCTATTCTCGAGAACGACTGTTCGTACGAGACGGGCCAGTTTTTGCGGGTGGTGACCGACGTCGTCGAGGGCGTCTCCGGAATGGCACACTATCATCTTCCGGTTGCAAACGAGTCGCCGTTGGTCGAGGAGTGTATCGATCACTTCGACGTACAGATTCAACTTCGCAATCCTGACGGTGGGTCGGCTGAAACCCGATGGCGATTTCCGGACGTCGAGACGATCACACCATGGCACAAACTATGAGGGGGGAACATGAGTAACCAATTCAATCATCCGGAGATTCGCGGACAGGGGGCGAACATCGACCTGTGGGACCCGATCGAACGGTCCTCGATGGGGTTTACCGTTCCCGACCCGGTGTCCCTCGAGCCAGTCGAACCCGAAGCGATGGCGTTTCCCGTCGATGCTGCAGTCGAGTTCCAGACCGCAGAGATCCAATGCGATGGGTTACACGACGTGCACGTCTGGACGCTGAACGGCGACTTTGTCGCAGAATCGACTAACGGCGACCCACTGTTTCTTCCGCCCGGCGAGTATATTTTCGATATCACCGGCCCGATCAAAACGTATTTCCAGGTCGGGACCACCCTCCAGGTCGTGTCGAACGAGGCCGAAACGTCGATTTTCTTCGGTGGGACGAACACCGTCACGCTTGGCGTCCGCTCGTTTCACACCCACCCGGCCGGTGAGATCCCGATCAGTGACGACCCGTATTCGTTGCTCGAGGCGATTCCCTTCTTGGCCTCCTCACTCAAAACGCTCTCCCCGGAACGCTCTTTCCCAACGTTTCGTGGGCATCCGCCACAACTCGTACGTACCGACGACGAAGACGCCCTCGAGAACGCGACGACTGGTTTGGAAAAACCCGATACCGACATCTATCTCGAGGTGCCGCCGGACTTTCAACATCTGTACCCAATTGCGCCGTTAGCGTTCTATCTCGGGGCCGACGTTTTACCCAGTCGAACGCCACAGCTGCGGACGCCATCGAAACGGACGCCGTTTTCCAGTATCGACGAGTCCTACGATAGTGCCGTTTCCCAGCTACTCCAGCGCGTTTTCTTCCTCGATTGTATCACCCGAACTGAGGGCTACTTCCAGGTACCGCTCCACGAACGAGAGGAGTTCGAACGGGCGCTGGCCAATCACGACGCGGGGCCGGACGCGCTGAATTTCGCCGCGTTGTACGATGCACCGATCGCCGAACGCATCGAGCGCTATCTCGAGGTCCCCTTCGAGGCGTTCGAACACCTGTTGCCGGAGTGGCGACTCACTGCCGACGTCCAGCCGGACGCTGACTACCTCGAGAGTTTACCGTTTTTGGTCGCTGATCTCGCGACGATTCGGTGTCCCGATCCAACACCTGTCGAGAACGTTCGTGAAACCCCTCAACCCCTGCAGGATTTCTTCAGAGATGGATCGCTCGAGCACCCGAACATGGAGTTCATCGATACACCACGAGCTGATTCGCTCGAGCAGACCTTCGTCGGCGATTCGAACCCGCTCGATGCATCGAAGGCGACCCTCGAGTCGTTCGAATCGAGGTTCGACCGGTCGTTGAAACAACCCGAGGATATGGAGGTGGTTGTCGTCGTGAACAACGAGGAGATGAGTGCCGAGGGCGATATCGTCTCGGACGCTTACCGCCGGTTCGAAGACACCGGGGCGAGCGTGCGTTTTGTCGAAGATGTTACCAGCGAGCGCTTACAATCTATTTTCCAAACGGATCTGGATTTCGTCCACTACATCGGCCACGTTGATGGGCGGGGCCTCGAGTGTGCCGATTCGTATTTCGATGCAACTGATTGTGGCGACTATAACGTTGATGCGTTTATTTTGAACAGTTGTCAGTCGTATTCACAGGGTGAAGCGTTGGTCCGGGGTGGGTGTTTTGGTGGAGTTGTGACAGCATCACCTGTATTGAACGAACCTGCTGTCGAAATCGGTGGTACCTTCGCACGGTTGCTGTCCGATGGCTTTTCGCTTCGAGCGGCGACGAATATTGCTACTGAGGAGCGATTAATTGGTAATCAGTATCTGGTTATCGGAGATGGTGAGCTACGAATTGTGGATGGTGAAGACGCCACACCAAACGTTTGCTCGATCATGGAGCGTGACGATGGACTTTATGATATTGAAATTGATACTTATCCCAATAACACACTAGATATGGGTTGTCTATTCACTCCGTACATACCTGGTGTAAATAAGAGATATTTAACTTCGGGAAGAATACAGGACATTACAGTTAACAAATCTGATTTACAAAATTATCTAACGATGAGCGATATGCCTGTAAAATATGACGGTGAACTTCTATGGAGCTCAACGTTACTCGAGCGTTTGTGAAAAGTTCGTTTTCAGATACCGCCAGTTGTACCAGACCGGCCCCCAGCAACAACTGTCCCTGCCTGTGAAAGCAGGATCATCGCTGCGAACATCATGCCGATGAGTCGGGGGTGGTTCTTGAGGAATTCTGCCGTCTTTGAGGTGTCCGTTTGGGACATACTGTGGGCTGGGAGCGCGATTGTTATTATATTATTTAAAATATTCTTACTATAAGATTAAAGGAACAATGTGATTGGTCTGTGAAGTATTGCGTGAACGACCGTCTCAGGCGTCATACGTCTGGTTCAGCTTTGTGGGTTGCTACCGAAACCCTATCTCCGCTTTCTCGAGAAATGCTATCGCTTCCGAAACCGCTGTAGAAAGTTGCAAGCCGGTATGCTGTATCTCGGAATTGCGTTCTCGAGTCGGACGATAATTCAGCACCTCGAAAATACGCAAACGGGCTTCACACCAACCCCTATCAGTCGTCGTCAGCGTCCACGTGACAGCTCCCGTGTCCCGGCACGTCCTGCCCGTCGATGGCGTGTTGTGGTGGGACGTCTATTGCAGGACTCTCGTCGAAGAAGTTCACGGGCTGTAGCTTGAAGCTGTAAACCTGTGCGGGTAAGATTGGCCAGTCTTCCGGCCGAGTGACGTGATTGACGCCCAGGGTGTACCAGAGCACGAGATCTTCTTCCTCGAGGTTTCGATCCGCTTCGGTCCAGGCCGGAAGGCCTGCACCGCCCGGATGCTGATTTGGGAAGGTGCCGGCCGGGAACCGTTCGTCCTCCCGATAGGGGGTCGCCCAGAGGTGGTATTTGATGAATCCGGAGCGCTCGAGGACGCTCGAGTCCGGTTGCATCGCCGCTTCGACGTTGCCACCGGGCAGCAGTCGGTAGCCCGTCGGCTTCCCAAGCGAATTTTCGGCGCTGGGGTTGACGACCTGCCAGTATCGACCCTTTAGCGGGTCGATGAGGTCTTTGGCCTGTGTTTCGCTCGAAAGTTTCGTCCGATCAGCATAAAAGGCCTGGCCGCCGGGATTCGTCGTTCGCTCGTCAGCGTCTCCCATCGGGTCGAGTCCGCCCGGTCCGACGGGGACCTGCTGGTTCTGCACGCGATAGAGTGAATTCGGCCCGTCGTCGACGTTCATATCGAGCCGGAAATTGAAGAAGTGCTGGTGGATGGGGCCGTTGAGCTGCGGTGCGAGCAGTTCGCCGTATCCTTCCGGGTCCTCGTCCGGTCCCACCGCGGAGACGCTGTCGATGCCGGTCAGCCGGACCTCGACCTCCATGGACGCATCCTGGTAGAAATACCAGTTGAAAATGTAGTCGTAGTTTCCGACGGCAGCGACGAACGAGACGACGAGTCGGCGTCGTCGTCGGACTTCGTCGGACTGAGTGCGCCAGTCGCTTCGTTCCCAGAGTGTGCCATTGTCCTCTTCGTGAAGACAGATGGCGTTCTCGAGGCGGTTAATCTCTCCCTCGGCCGTGTTCATCACGGCGTCCCAGTAGTGCATGTGGCCCAGACAATCACAACCGTTTGTCAGGGACTTGGCGAGCCGGCCGATGTTGTACTCGCCGACATCCATCGCGTTTTTGAACCGATCGTTGATGTTCTGGTCGCCATAGGGAACCGACATCTCGACACAGGAGGCTCGGTCGATGATCGGGCGAACCTCTCCATCGTCTTCGTAGCCGATTTCGTGGAGCACCAGCCCTTCTCGCTGGGTCCAGCCGACGCGCATGTGCCAGTTTTGCCATTCGAGTTTCCGCCCCTCGACGCTCCAACTCGGACCGTCGGGCTGATCGACGTTGTACGGTGCCAGATCGTCTCGGAAGTCGACGTCTCCCTCGCGATAGGCCATTCCCTTCGGTGGGATTGGGTCATCTTCATCCGGCGGGCCGTAGTCGACGACCTCGACGACCTCCATGCGGTCGAGGTCGACGAACGTGTGCAGTCCGGAGATGGGATGCGCGTACCCCTCGTCGCCGTCGTCCTCACTGGGTCGGAGAAACGTCAACCCGTGGGCCAGTCGTTTCGACCGATCGACGCTCTCCGGGATGAACTCGTGGCCGACCGACCAGGGATCGACCATCGCCCGGTCGGTGTTCTCTACACCACGGGCTTTCACCGCCTGTTGCCATTCCTCGTGCGCTTTGACAGTCTCCTCACACTCGATGAACTCCTCGATGGCAATCGAGGGCTGTCCGTCGACGTGCTCGAGGTCGACGACCGACTCGGCATCGAGGTCCACGACGGCAGAGATGGTTTCCCGGTCGGCGCTTTTCCGGATGACGATTCTGGCGCGCCGGGTTGGGCTTTCACCTTCGTCATCGTAGGCCTGCATGGCTTCTTTCGACGGCTCATCGAGTTCGACTTTGATGCAGAGGCTCGCCTCACCGAGATCGTATTCGGCGACGAGAATGTTATACGCTGCTTCTATTTCTTCCGGTTGCAGTGGATCGAGTGGATGACTGACTGTCTTGGTTGATGATACCATGGACCAAGAACCGGCGTATAGTAACTTAAATCTCCGGTGTGGAAGCAGTTTTGCTTCTGGAGAATCCTTTAGAATCGTTCACTCAAGCGCGTCCTCGAGACTTTCCAACCCGGCAAATAGCCTGTTAAGCGATGACGTGTGGACCGAACCCGACAACCGCTATCGACTCGATTTCTGGATTACTATAGTCAGGGGTGCCATAGAACGTAGGATTTCATAGCTAGTTTCTACAGTATTGATTGCAAATATGGTTACGAGGAATAAGACGATACAAGCGGCCAGAATTGACCGTTAAGATCTATACCAGTACTCGTATGTTACTTGGAAGCGTAAAAAGGTGGAACGCGCGAATGCAGCGAGAACTGGGACGTGTTTGCTGACTGTCCCGGTTCCGTTTCGGAATGATTCTCACGCCATCGACCGCCAACTATCTGCGGCTACATCTATCACTTCTAACGCATCTTGACTTCCGTTTTCCTCTCCCTTTTCGAAATCCTCCTCGGCCTGTCCCATCTGGTTTGTTACGTGTGCAAAACACACGACTGGACGATCTCGAACAGCGGCGAACGTATACAACGCGGCTGCCTCCATTTCAACGGCAAGAATATTTTCCGAACGCGCGCGCTCAATTGCTTGTTCGGTCTCCCGGAACGGGGCATCCGTCGTCCACGTCGCTCCAGTATACACTGGTCGTGAAACCGAGACGCACTCGGCCTCGATTCGATCTCGAAGATCCGTATCGAGCATCGCATATTCTTCGGGTTTACGGTAATGATGGCTCGTCCCCTCGTCACGGAGTGCACGTTCGATCAAGACGAAATACGGCGGATCGTCTCGTTGTTGGATCTGACCGGATGACGTGATACTGATGAGGAACTCGCAACCCGACGCAAAGAGTTGCTCTGCGACCAGGACCGCAAACGATGCGCCAACTGCACACCCAATGATCCCGAACGTCGTGTTGTTACGTTCAAACTCATACAGTTCCGTATGGTACCCTGGCCAATTGGAGGAGCGTTCAGCCTGACCAGTTTTTACAAGATATCGAACCAGGTCTCCATCCGGATCGAGTATGCAAATATCTGGAACTGGTTCATCAGGAAGCTCTTTTTGTCGGCGTGCTTCCCGCAACAGCGATTTCGGTGTGAATACCGACGGCTCGTCGTACTGCTTCGCTGTGTGTAGCGGGGAATCAGCCGATACGTCCGAATTTCCGGTCATCGGTGATCTCTCAATATGAGACCGTTGTGTCCTCTATTCATTGTGTTGGCGATCCGGAGATGGCAAGCACTGCGGCTTCAGTCGGGTCATTCGTTTCGTATACCGCTTCGTCAGCGATTCCGAGCGTATACTCGCGGGTTCCGTCAATACATTTCTCGACGGCAGTTGCGAGTTTCGCCGTCTCCTGGTGTTCCATTCGCTGAAAATACGATCCTTCCCGTTCCAAATTTGACTGGACGTATTCGGACTCCGTGTTCAGTAGTATCGCAACCAACGTCCCATCAGGGGAAAGGACACGAGTTGCTTCGTTGAGTACCATGTCGATTTCAGGAATGAATTCCAGTGTCGCTACGAAGAAGACCGCATCAACGTGATCGTCACCAACGGGCAGCGATCTGGCGTCCCCCACAAGGAACGATGCATCGACTCGGGAACGAGCAGTTCGGATCATTTTTGGCGACAGATCAATCCCGATGATTTCGTGGTTCGGAAACCGCTCTTCGATCGATCCGATACCGGCACCGATGTCAAGGATTCGATCATCTGGGGTAACGAACTGTTTCAGGTACGCCGCTTCGTGATCCATGACAGCAGTGCCGAAGTCGCTCTCACAGAACCGAACGAAGCTTTCGACATTACTCATAGGACGGGTTGTGATCCTCCTCCCGCAAGTTGGGCTTTATAGCCTCAATAACGTCGTCGTGCGGGTTCGTCGTCGCAGCGTGATCGAGGTAGATCATATGTGTCGTTATTGTAACGGTAGCGACTTAGTCGTCTGCCTGTGAGAGCGATGGTCGTTCGTGCGTTCCAAACTCCGGGTGGGTCTCTTCCATCAGCAGGACAACCAGCCCACCGGAAATGAACATCGCTATCGCGGTTCCATAGAAGGCTGCCTCGATGTACAACAGATCCATCGTAAGCCCGATCAGGATCGCTCCGACAGCGTACCCGAGATCGCGCCACAAGCGATAGACCCCTAGGCCCGTCGAACGCCACAGTGGATGCGCAGCGTCACTGGCGACCGAAATCAGGTTTGGATAATGCAACGCCATTCCCACACCGGCGATGCCGGACATTACGATCCAGGCCAGATACCCTTCGACCAGCATCATTCCGAGGATTCCACCACCCGCAAGGAAGAACCCGACTACGATCGGTGGTTTTCGACCGATCTGGTCACCGAGTCTGCCGGTATACACCTGCAAGAAGTATGCCGCACTGTGGACACCGACGACGACTCCGATCTGTGCCGTGTCAAGACCTTGTGCGAAGAGGAACAGCGGGAAGGCGATCCAGACGAGTGTATCCACGAAGTTCTCGACGTGGCCAGCCTGCGCAGCAGTAAACAGCGTCCGATCACCGTAGGTCGCTTGCTTGACGATTTCTTTAAACGAGAGTTCCGCATCGTCACTCGTTTTCTCTTCCCCACCGTCGGGCTGTGCAGCTTCCGCCTTCGCATACGGCAGCGTCTCCTCGATAAAAAAGAGCGCGATCAACATGGCAACAATAATCACCAAGAGCAGGAAGTAGAACGGCTCCGGTCGGAGACTGTAGGAGGCGGCGATGACGCCAGTCAGCCAGGCCCCGATAGCGACGCCGGTATAGCCGAACGCCTCGTCGATCCCGGCTGCCAGCCCACGCTGGCCCGGTCCGGCAAGTTCGATCTTCGAAATCATACTCATGCTCCAGGCGACACCCTGGTTGACACCAAGGAGCAGATTCCCTGCGACAATCCACTCCCAGCTTGGCGCAAGGATCAAAATGAAGGGAATCGGAAGTGCTGACACCCATCCCAGAATGAGGATTGGCTTGCGACCGTACACATCCGCCCATTTTCCGGAGTACAGGTTGAGAACTGCCTTGACGATGCCGAAGCTCACGACAAACGAACCGATGACAAGGAACGATGTGATGCCGAACGTCTCCTCACCCATAACGGGAACAACAGTCCGCTGTGACCCCATCGTAAGGCCGACCGCAAACACCGTCAGGACCTGGAGCAAGAACTGCTTCCAGTTTGCTTGAATCCCTTGTGTGTAGCCCGAACTCATAGATTATTCAGCAGCACAGCGGTTCGGCCCCAGTTCGAGACTCGATAGCTCGTCATCATCGACTGATTCGTCGCCGATGTTGACTCGCTTGACACGCTGGAAATTGGGTGGGTGATCCGGAATATCGGATGCAAGATCTTCGATCAACGAGTCGCGGTCTCGTCCAAGGTCGTCGTTCTGCGCTTCGACCTGGCTCAACCGTTTCCTGACTGGGGGTTCGGGAGAGCCCGGATCATGAGCCGGAAGAATCAACGGATTGCCGCTCCGGTGTCGGAGTCGTTGCAGGCTCTCGTAAAGCGTGGCTGCATTCTCTTCAACATCCGTGTCTTCGATCCCCGCTTCTACACCGAGCTCGACCCGTCCGACGCTTTTATGAAAGAGTGTATCGCCGGTCACGAGTCCATCATTACCGACCGCGTATGTTACGCCGCCGGGACTGTGTCCCGGTGTAGGAATCACCTCAACGCTTACAGTCCCGATAGTGAACTGCTGACCGTCTTCCAGTGACGTCGCATCAAGCGACGTTGCATCCGCGGAATGGAGGTGGTACGGCACGTCATTTCGGTCAGCAAGGTCGCGTCCACCGGAGACGTGATCGGCGTGAGCGTGCGTATCGAAGACGCTAATGAGTTCGGCGCCCTCGCCTTCGAGACGTTTCTCGTATTCTTCCGGATAGTGTGAGGGGTCGAATACAGCCGCTTCACCATTCGAGATAAGAATGTAAGAGAGACATCCTTTGCCTGGGCGAGCGACCTGTAGTAGTTCCCCGTCAATATCGATATCGACCGACGCGGACCGATGAACGCGACTCCAACCGTTCATTCCATCGACGAGCGTCAGTGCATCCCGTCCCATCTCTTTGAGGAGGTCAGTTGCCTTCTGTGAAACACCGCCAGCAGCACAGACTGTCACGATATCCTGGTCAGCTGGAAGCTCTGAGAGCTGCGTTCGTGCCACTTCGGCGTCTTTTTTGAGTTCGTCGTAAACGTCAATGTTTGTGCTCCCAGGGATATGCCACTCCTCAAACTCGTCACTGTGCCGAATATCCAGAATCAAGGGAGGTTCCTGGCTGTCGAATAGTCGATTTCCTAATTTTTCGGGTGTAATCTCTGGCATCGTACTATTCGTAGTGCTGATAGGGGTATATGACCACTGCAGGCTATAACCGGCACCTCTAATGCATTGGACTACATATGGTCTCCTATGGGGCTCCACCAAGCGTCATTTCGTATTCGCCACGAATGCCCGTATCGAGAACTCTCAGAACGATATCCTGACCTGACGATCCGTGAATGGTATCTGAGCGACTGCCAGGTACTGGAGCTCTCCTCGGCTGAAGCCCAAACCGAAGACCTTCTTGATGAGATCGATCATCTGGGTACAGTACTGCATCAATCGGTCGATGATTCGGGATTGCACGTCGTCATGCAGTCGTGTCTTTGTTCACTGGAGGATTCGATTATAGAGCGGTTCGAGGAACATAACTGCCTCTACCAACCACCGACTGTCCATCGCCACGGCTGGGAACACTACACCGTAATCGCATTTGAGGAGGAGGCAATCCGTACAGTGTACAAGGAACTGGAAGCGGACCGTGACATTGAGGTACTTTCGAAGACCGGGCTAGAGGAAACGCAGATTCCGCACACCATGTTAGCGCCCGTCGACCAGCTCTTCGATAGCGTTACTGAGCGACAACTTGAGGCCCTCCGTCTCGCATTGGACAATGGGTATTACGAGCAACCCAGACAAGCATCAATTACCGATCTCGCAGCGCAGACAACTGTTGCACGTTCGACGTACGAAGAACATCTCAGAAAGGCTGAAAACAAGCTCATCAAGAATGCTGGACAGTTTGTTCGTCTTCTGATCGGAACAGACGGATCGAGTGGTCTTGATGCGACTACGTCTTTCACATCCCCAGTAGCTGAGATTGATTGAAATTTTATAAAAATACTCTGATAAGATAAACAGCCGAACGTCTCTTTGGAGGTTGAAAAGACGAGAGTTCAAAAGTAGACCTGGGTTGGGATCCCCTCAATTACCATGCTTTACTGACCTTCTCAGTCTTCCCTGGTTTGTTACAGTTAGAGTATAAAACACAGCCCCCCGGGTTAGATCCTTCACCTTCGATGAGATTTCCTGGTAACACTACTGATATTGTGAAAACTATTCTATTTCGATCTCATATTCACGTACCGCCGAGCGCTCGCCACGTGTCCCCACTCGAGTAAACTGTTCCAATAGTTCCTATCACATGTTCAGTCTTGACGAATCACTAAGGATCGTTTTCCGATAATTGACAATCACGTTGGCGTGAGAAGCCGTTTTACGTCCTGCAGCATCGTACACTGATATGGTATGGCACAACACGAAATTCAACAACGGTTGTCCGTCGACCAGTATACGTTAGGCCTCGTCGGCCCGAATCAGGACTGGGCGGGGACCGTCGCAGACGGCGGTACGATAGAGACGTACACGCCACCGGCGTGCTGGGGACCGATGATCACGCCGGAGTTCCGCGGCGGTCACGAGGTCACTCGACCAATCCGCGTCGAAAACGCAGCAGTCGGGGACGCGATAGCCCTGCAAATCAGGGACGTCGAGGTGACGAGCATGGCGACGAGCACTGGCACCATGCGCGAGCGTGAGGGCGCGTTCGGCGATGACCCGTTCGTCGACCACCGGTGTCCCGGCTGTGGCACCGAATGGCCCGACTCGATCGTCGAAGGAACTGGAGAAGATGCGATTCGCTGTCGTGAATGCGGCGAGAACGCCTCCGCGTTCGGCTTCGAGTACGGCTACACCGTCGTCTTCGATGACGACCGAACCGTTGGCCTTACGATGGACGCCGATGGCGCTCACGAACTTGCGACGGACGCCCGATCTGTGATGGATATTCCCCCGAACTCGAGGCAACATCCAATCCTCCTGTACGAGCCATCGGAGATGCCTGGCACGCTCGGGCGACTCCGCCCGTTCATCGGCAACGTGGGGACGACCCCGCCCATCGAGCTTCCGGACTCCCACAACGCTGGTGATTTCGGTCAGTTCCTCATCGGTGCCGACCACGAGTGGGGACTTTCGAATGAGGCCGAACTCGAGGAACGAACTGACGGGCACATGGACGTTCCGGAGGTGCGCGCCGGTGCCACGTTGCTCTGCCCAGTCAAGGTCGACGGTGGCGGTGTCTACGTCGGTGACCTTCACGCCAACCAGGGCGATGGCGAACTGTCGTTGCACACGACGGACGTCAGCGGGACCGTGACAATGGACGTTGAGGTGATCAAGGGACTCGATATCGGGGGGCCGATACTGCTTCCGAACGAGGAGGATTTGCCGTTCATCAGCAAACCCTACAGCGACGACGAACGACAGGCAGGTCGAGACCTCGCTGCAACTCACGGTGTCGACCTCGAGGAAGAGATGGGCCCGATTCAGGTGATCGGCTCGGGTGGGACGATCAACGATGCGACTGACAACGCCTTCGAGCGCGCAGGGTCACTGCTGGACATGACCGAGGGCGAAGTCAGAGCACGGTGTACCTTCACCGGTGGCGTCCAGATCGGACGGCTTCCTGGTGTCGTCCAACTCGATATGTTGGCGCCGATGGATCGGCTCGAAGAACGAAATATCGCTCATCTCGTTCGTGAACAGTACGACATCTAGAAAGGACCAGGTGCACTGTTAGCCGTATCTTTTGTCCCCTGTTTGAGGATGTGGTTCGCGCTCGATCAGGCCAATTTCGTCGCGAACCACTCGCTGGCGAGTTCGGCGCCTCTCTCGAGTGCGCCTGGTTCCTCGAAGAGATGTGAGGCATCGGGGATAATTTCGAGTGACTTCTCACCTGTCAGATGATCGTATGCCTCTCTATTCCACTCGAGAACGGGATGGTCGTTCCCACCCACGATGAACAACGTTGGGGCGGTTACCTCTTCCAGAACTTCGTGTGCCATATCGACCCGACCCCCTCGAGAGACGACGGCGCTGATGTCGGTGTCGGGTCTGGTTGCCCCACGCAGGGCGGCTGCAGAGCCCGTACTCGAGCCGAAATAGACGATGTGCAGGTCTTTGCTATCTTCGCGACGGCGAACCATCGCGTTGCGCCGACGAGTCGGTCGGTCAACAACTGAATGTCGAACCGCGTTTCGCGGGTTTGGTCTTCGGCTTTGGTGAGCAGGTCGAACAGGAGTGCCTTCGCCTCGTGAACGAACAGCCTCGGCAACGAAATTGTTTCGGGGACTGTGACGGCTGCTGCCGCTGCCGTGGGCGAACAGGACCAGCCCGGTTGCTCCGTCGGGAATTGCCAGTTTTCCTTCGAGGCTCATCTTTAAATGCGCTGTACGTGGTTTTGGAGGCCATGTCCGAACCCCCGCTTCGTGTTGGTGTCCTGAGTTTTCACGACAGCAAAGAATCGAAGGCGATTCTCAACGCTGTCGAAAACCTCGGTCACGAGCCAGTCTGGCTTCGCGAACACAACGTCTTACTCCATTTTCTCGAGGACGCGTTCGTCATGGAACCGGACGTCGACGTCGTTATCAACCGTCTGCTACTCTCGACGACGAAACAACCCGTCGAAGCTGTCGGGATCGCGAATGCTATCGCCCGGTTTCGGCCGGTGGTCAACCATCCCGACGCTGCTGCCCTTGCCTCACACAAAATCGGTGCCGCCGCGGCGATGATCGAACGAGGCGTCCCGATTCCCGAAACGGCGCTTCCACTCGGGGCGACGACGGTCTCTCGCATCCGTCCGGAGTTCGGTGAGCAGTTCGTGTACAAGACTATCGTCGGCACGCACGGCGGCGGGGCCTGGAAAGTCCAGCAGACCGATTTGCTCACTGGAACGGTCGGCAGGCGTCGGGCATTTCTCCAGTCACTCGTCGGTACCGACCGTGACCGGCCGAGAGACCTGCGCGTCTACGTCGTCGACGACACGGTCATCGGGGCAATGTATCGATACGCGGCCGACGACGACTGGCGGACAAACGTCGCACGCGGGGGCGAGGTCGAAGACGTTACTGGCGAACTCCCCGACGATGTTGAGTCGATAGCCCTCCAGGCAACCGATGCCGTCGGTCTCGACTGTGCCGGCGTCGACCTTATCGAAGGTCATGACGGGTGGGTTGTACTCGAGGTCAATCCCACGGCGGGATTCAAGGGGCTGTTCGCGGCGACGGGGCGCAGTCCGGCACCGTATATCGCGAAACTCGCAATCGAGCGCGCCGGCGGGTCGGTCGACCACGAACGGGTCAACGCGCTGGCAGCGACGTTCGACGATTCGACTCCCTCGAGCGCACCGAGTCGTGTGGAACCGATCGACCTCGAATCACCTGTCGTCGGTCGGACTGAGCGCGTCGTCGTCAGCGGGACGACGGACACGCGAGCCGTCATCGGTCGCGCCGACCCGACCAGCGCGAGGACGCGAATCGACCTACAACTTGCGGCAGCAATCGGTGCTGGACCAATACAGGCAAGCGGAGAGGATGTTTCCAGGGGTGGTAAACGCCAGCCAGTCGTCGACGTCGTTATCGGCATCGCCGGCACCGAACGGACGATCAGTGCCACCGTCGAAGACCGGCCCGGTAGTAACTATCCACTGTTGCTTGGACGGGACGTTCTCGCGGATTTCAGAATTGACGTAGCGACAAAATATGAAGACCGTGAGGGGCGACTCCTCGAGGAGTAAGCTACTGGAACGCTTTCGTCATGAATGAATGTTGTTTTGGACAGGATCTTCCGAGTTTGGGTCAACGATTATGTACGGGAGTGTGTTTGTTAGATTCATGGGTAACCCTATCCGAGTTTTACATGTCCAGACGGAGACCGAATTCGCCGGTAGGGTTTCGACTAGCCTCGAGCAGGCACACGAGACACTCACTGTCGAAACGGCGGGCAGCGTCGAAGAAGGGCTTTCGGCCGTCTCCGAACGCGACATTCACTGCGTCCTTTCGGCGGCCGATCTTTCCGAACGGAACGGTCTCGAACTATGTACAGAAATTCATCGCAAATACCAACCTGTTCCGTTTATTCTGTATACGAAGAACGGTAGTAAACAACTCCTTCGCGATGCCGTTTCGGCTAACGTCTCCGAGTGTGTTCCCAGACATCGACTCCTCGAGGCCCCTGAAAGGATCACAGCCGTCATCGAAGAAGCGGTTGTGCAATCGCGTCAGCAACGCGAGAAACAGTACCTGCTCGATGCACTCGAATCGGCCAACGAGGGCATCAGCATCGTCGATGATTCGGGCGAGTTCGTCTACGTCAACGATGCCTACGCCGACCTATTCCGAGACGAGCCGGCAACGATGATCGGCGAATCCTGGGGGCAGGTGTATCCGGAGGCCGATATCGAGGAACCGCACGAATCAATCCTCTCGACTGTCGAAGCGAACGGTGACTGGCAGGGAGAGACGACCGGGCTCCGAGCAGATGGCACGACGTTCGTTGCAGCGAAAACGATCACCAAGACCAAAGACGGGTACGTGTGTACGGTGCAGGATGTTTCCGAGGCGAAACAGCGAAAGCGACGCTTCGAAGCCATTTTTAATAACACCTACACGTTCGTCGGGCTGATGGAACCCGATGGGACGTTGATCGAAGCGAACGAGGCGGCCCTGTCGTTCGGTGGCCTCGACCGAGAAGCGGTCGTCGAGCGGCCGCTCTGGGAGACCTACTGGTTCAGGGGGAACGAGGCGACACAACGGGCTGCTCGAGCGGCGGTACAGCAGGCGAGAAATGGAACGATGTACCGCGACGAAATCACGGTACAGGGTGCTGATCGCGAGATCATTATTGACTTCTCCGTGCGACCTGTGACGAACGACGAGGGGGAAGTTACCTTACTCATCCCGGAGGGGCGGAATATCAACGAGCGAAAGCAGTATCTTCGACAACTCGAGACGCTGGTAGACAACCTCCCAGGTATCGCGTATCGAGGATCGAACGAGCGAGGATGGCCGATGGAAAAAGTGGGCGGAGAGGTCGAGGCCTTGACGGGGTATACCGCAACGGAACTGACGAGTAATAGGGGACTGTACGGGAAGGAACTTATCCACGAGGCTGACCGAGATATGGTGTGGGAAACGGTCCAGGAGGCACTCGACCGGCGAGAATCGTTCGAACTCACCTACCGAATCAGGGCGAAGGACGGAGAGACGAAATGGGTCTGGGAAAAGGGGCAGGGAATCTATTCATCGGCTGGAGAAATCGAAGCCATTGAGGGTTTTATAACGGACATCACCGAACGAAAGCGTATTACCGACGAACTCCGGGAAGAGCGCGTATTCATCGACCAGGCCATCGATGCGCTCGAGGACGTGTTTTACGTGTTCGACAGGGATGGAGAGATACGTCGATGGAACTCGAAGCTTTCGTCTGTCACCGGGTATTCTGATGATGAGATCGATGAGATGGCGGTCGCGGATTTCGTCCCGACGAATGAACAGGAACGAATACTGTCTACCTTCAGTGAAACATTGGAAACGGGTTCGGCGGTCATCGAATCGGCGTTATGTACCGCTGATGGTGACAGCATTCCCTACGAGTTCACCGGCGCGAGGTTGACTGATTCTGAAGGGACGACCGATGGACTCGTTGGGGTCGGCCGGGATATCACCGAACGACGACGATACGAAGTGATGTTGAAGACGCTGCACGAGCGAACACGGGAGATGACTCGAGCGGACCAGACGGACACGATTGCCGAAATTGCTGTGGAGGCGACTGACGACCTGCTCGATCTGGAACAGGCAGTGGTTTTCGAATTCGACGGCGGCAACTCGCTCGTTCCGCTCGCAGGGCCGACGCCACTCGACGGGACACAGTCTGACCGTCCTGTCGTAGATACAAACGGGAGTGACCTGTGGGAAGCCTTCGCCGATGGAGAATCGCGCTTTCTCGAGGAAACCGAAGGGACCGTATTACAGACTCTTTCGATCGAAACTGCGCTGGTTCTTCCGGTCGCAAATCACGGCGTGTTCGTGATCGGATCGGCTGACGAGTTGTCACTCGATCGGACACAACGTGAGTTTGCACACCTGATGAAAGAGAATCTGGCGGCGGCGTTCGACCACGCCAAACGGGAACGTGATCTCGGAAGACGTGACAGACAGCTACGGCGACAGAACGAATCGCTCGAGCAACTGAATCGGCTCAACGAACTGATTCGAGATATCAATCAGGCGCTCATCCGATCTGCATCACGGTCACAGATCAGCGAACGTGTCTGTAAGGGTCTGTCCGGCGCTGACGAGTACGCATTTGCCTGGTTGTGTACCCGTGACACCGCCGGTGAAGGGTTCGAGCCAGTGGCCTGGAGCGGTGTCGATTCCGAATACATTGCCCATCTCGAGGAGACAGTCCCGGGAACACCGCTAGCTGACCTGATCGATCGAGCGTTTCGTTCGGGCGACAGTGTCATCGCCAAGCAAGTTCTGGAGCAACCCGAGTGGGAGGTCTATCGCCGAGACGCGTTGAATCAGGGATTCCGTGCTGTGGCGGCGATTCCGATTGTGAAAAATGGGCGTACCGACGGTGTCATCGTTATACACGCGAAAGCGGACGAAATCTTTGACGACGAGGAGGTTCGGGTCCTCGAGGAACTGGGTGAAACGATCGGTTACGCCTTCGGTAACGTCGAACGATTGCACGGGTTACAGACGAACGAACACACCGAGATTGAACTCGCGATCACCGACGAACGATTGTTCACGAATCGACTCGCTCAGGAGTTGAATGCAACAGTCGAATTTGTCGGTACTGTCGATGCCGAAAGCGACGCGGCTCGCGTGTTCCTCCAAATTCAGGAATTCGATGGCGACGCGATCACAGACCAACTCTCCGAACTGGAGGCTGTGTCCGAAAGCCGACAGCTCTTTGCCGAAGACGGCATGCACCTCTATTACCTCACCATTGCGACGCCACAGTTGTTCTCGATTGTACAGGGTGATGGACGTATTCAGTCACTCGAGAGTGACGGAACCACGACGACCTGTACTATCGCGCTCATCCAGACGGTTGACGTTCGGTCGATAATCGAACACCTTCAGCGTGCATATTCACAGACTGAACTCGTCGCCCGGCGCGAAAAGGAAGTCCCTGTCGGGACGCGTGAAACGTTCCGTGAACAGCTACTAAACGAACTGACGGAAAAACAATTTGAGGCGTTGCAATCGGCGTACTACGGTGGTGGGTATGAGTGGCCACGACGGAGTACGAACGAGGAACTTGCAGCGACCAAAGACATCGCTCCGTCGACGTTCCAGTATCATCTGCGCGCGGCGGAACGGAAAATCCTCTCGATGATACTTTCGCCGTCGTAACCGGGTGTTCAGAGAAGGTACCGCGATGAACTAGACTATTTTGTATTCGGTCCTGAGCGAGTATGCATGTAGCTAGTGATGATCTCTATGTGAGTGTGTCTGGTTAGGACAGATATCCCTCCAGGTGATATTCATGGACCATGATCTATCCGACCATAGTGAAGTAGATAGCGCCGGTCACGTGACCGATGGCTATCGAACACGATACGACGAGTCGCCGAGTGGTGCCCTGAGTCGGCTGCTCTCAGTGCTGTATCGTGATACACAGCCCCCTATGCTCTACGACGCCGTCGACCCCGAAGCACTGGACACCCTCTTTGGGGAACAACCGACTCGAACTGCACGCACCCTCTCATTCAGGTGTGATGCGTACGTTATAACGGTCGAACGAGATGGCAGTATCTTCGCGATACCACGGCCGACGGAATCCCAGTTTGACGCTGCTGACGTGACGCACTCGAGTTCGTCCGGCGGCCCGAGCCTATCTCGGCGGTCGTGCACGAACCGTTCAGCCAGGAGACAGCCATCCCCCGAAACCCCGCTCAGTATGCAGGTGATACAGGCTGTTGCTGATCACAAGGGGATAGATCCACTCGAGTTATCGACCCCGTTGTATTATAGCCTCGACCCAGAAGCACTGGATTCGGTGTTTCAGGACACGACTGGACACCTGACGTTCGAATACGACGGGTATACAGTGACCGTAGACAGTTCTGGAGCGATCGATCTCGATCAACTTCGGTAGCGAGGGTCCTACCGGCTTGCACTCGAGTCGTGTTGAATAGGTATTCGTGTCGGCGGCGATCCGTTCTCATCCGTTTCAGATCGCGATTAGCGTGACGCCGACTACCGCAAGGACTGCGGCGACGAGTCGGATTCGGAAGTAGCGTTCACCCAGCAAGACCCCGCCGAGGATGACGGCGATGATCGCCTGGGTGTTGATGATCGGTGAAGCAATGCTTGCGGGCAAGACGGCGAAGGCGAGCGTCGTGACGTGTTCGCCGGCGGCGACGATCCCGCCAGCCAGGGCGAATTTCGGCAGGTCGGCTCGAGTCGTCGACGGTGGATTGCGTATCGCGCTCGGCAACAAAACGGTGGTCACGCCGAACAGCAATAGTGGGACCCAGAGTGTTTCCGGGATTGCGAGTTCTTGGAGCGCGATTCGCTTCCCGAGGTCGCTCGCGGCGTAACACATGGCACTCAGCAGGGCGAGCTGGGCCGGGCGTGATCGGGCGGCCTTGACGAACGGCCGAAACAACCCGCCTGGATCGTAATTGGCGACGTAAACGGCGAACGTGGCGACGACGACGCCGAGCACCTCGAGCGGGGTCAAGATTTGGCCGAGTAGCAGAATCTCGAGCGGGAGCACGAACATGGGAACGATCTTGTTGATTGGAGTGACGTAGGAGACGTCTCCCTCGGCGATGGCCTGCAAAAACAGGACGAACGCGGCGGCGGTCATGACCGACGTCAGCGTGACGATGCCCAGTTCATTGAGCCCAAATCTCGAAAGGAACCCGCTCGAGAAATCGGTTCTGGTGAGCACGACTGGCAGGTACCATATCATCGCGAACGCGTTAATCAGGACGGTCAGCGCTGCGGGTGGATAGCCCGAAAACGAGTGTTTCAGCAGGTAGATATAAAATCCCCATATGAAAGCGGCCGTAATCGCGAATCCGAACCCAGGGTCCATTACTCGAGTCGAAGGGAATGAATGTCAAGAGGGATTCGATTACTGTGTCGCTGTCGGATCGTTGGCCGTTCGATTCCGATCGGTTGACTGTTTGGCTTTTCCGGAGTAGTAGACAACCCATTGAGCCACATCCTTCGCTCTGCGTCCAACATTGTTCGAACGCCCCGCCGGTCCAGCACTACTCGCTTTGGTGCCTGTCCAGCATCCTCGAGCGTTCTGGTGAGTATCCACCACTCCTCGAGTGATGTGCACCGGCTCAAGGCGCTTTGCGGTCTATCCGCCAGTTTTATATTAGCCTATGCTAATATTAGCAACTGCTAAAATGGATACTCATCAATCGAACCGAACAGATATACAATCCGACCTCGAGGGGGCGTCGTGTTGCACGCCAGTCTCGTCGCCACTGACCGAACGGGAACTGGCCGTCGATGTTCGGGCGCTGTCCGCAATAGGCAACGATACCCGGTACGAAGCCCTTCGAATTGTGGCCGCGGCTGAAAACGACGTCTGTGTCTGTGAACTCGAGCCAGCACTCGGTGTGACGCAAGGAGCTATCAGCCAGGCCCTCTCGCGACTGTATGGCGCTGGTCTGGTCACCCGCCGCAAAGACGGTCGGTGGCGATACTACAGCGCGACGCCCCGGGCCGAACGATTACTCGATGTGCTCGACGAAACCAGAGAGGTCGACGATGAGTGACGAGGACGGCTCTCGAGCGTCGGTAGACGACGACCTCGAGGCGACGGAACAGCGCCGAATCGTCAGAGAACGCTACGCCAGCGTTGCGACCGACTCGAGTGTTGATGGCGGCGATAGTGCTACGTCCTGTTGTAGCGGCACGGATACTGGTGCGTCTGCTGGAGACACTGACACGGTCCCGTCTGCCGGAGGCACCGACACGGAACCCTCTGCCGGCGATACCGGAACTGGGGGGTCTGACAGCGACTCCTGCTGTAGTGGTGCTGATGGCAGCGCGAACGCGTTCGATGCCACTGCCCAGAAAATGGGATACTCCGAGGCAGCGCTCGAGGCCGTCGAACCCGGAGCCAACCTCGGCCTTGGCTGTGGCAACCCGACGGCAATCGCGAGCCTCGAGTCGGGAGAAACCGTTCTCGATCTCGGTTCCGGAGCCGGATTCGACTGTTTCCTTGCCGCTCGGGAAGTCGGCGACGAGGGACGTGTCATCGGTGTCGACATGACGCCGGCGATGGTCGAGAAAGCTCGCGAGAACGCCGTCAAAAACGAAGCCGAAAACACGTCGTTTCGACTCGGTGAAATCGAACACCTGCCGGTTGCCGACGGGACTGTCGACGTGATCATCTCGAACTGCGTGGTAAACCTCTCACCAGACAAGTCACAGGTGTTTCGCGAGGCGTTTCGCGTCCTTCGACCGGGTGGGCGGCTCGCTATTTCCGATGTCGTCCGCACCGCCGAGTTCCCTGAGAGCGTTCGGCTCGATTCGGCTGCTATCGCTGCCTGTATTGCTGGAGCCGAACGGATAGCGACGCTCGAGTCGATGCTGGATGTCGCCGGGTTCGAGGCGATTTCGATCGAGCCGAAAGCCGAGAGTGAATCTTTTATTCGCGAATGGGACGACGACCGTGACATTAGCGAGTATATCGTTTCTGCGCAAATCGAAGCCAGAAAACCGGACGAAGAGTAATTCCAGTAACCGCTTCGCGGTCAGTGGCCATCTCGTGTCCCTCGCTGACCGGGACGGCACGAAACCGAACGCTATGACCGCAATGGTTTGCTCGAGTCCAACGTTCACTCGAGTGCGTCTCCGAGCACTGTTCCTGCATCACGTTGATCGGCCACTCGAGAAGATCATAACCGGAGTCCGTTGCCGAGAGGGAATCTCAACTTAACACCGCACGCAGCGCGAACAGGACGTTCCCTTTGCGCTCGCGAAGTCGACGATAAAAGTACGATAGCCACTTGTTCCCGTACGGAATGTACTGGTAGACGGTCACGCCTTCAGCGGCGAGTTCGTACTGGCGTTCGTCTCGGACGCCCATCAGCATCTGTACCTCGTAGGGTGTGCCGTATTCTTCGTGCAATCGTCGTGCGTGGCCGATCATCGCCGGGTCGTGGCTGCCGACGGCGATGCCGTCTTCGAAGTGCTCGAACATGTACTCGAGCAACTCCCGATAGCGCTCGTCGATGCGAGCTTTGTCTCGAATGGACACGTCTTTGGGCTCGTTGTACGCGCCTTTGACGAGGCGGATTTTCCCCGGGGCGTCGGCCAGTCGCTCGAGGTCCTCACGAGTCCGATTCAGATTCACCTGGAGACACAGCCCCATTCCACCATCGTGAGCGCGGACGAGCGATTCGAAGGCATCGAGGGTGACGTCTGTCGTCGTGTAATCTTCCATATCGACCCAAACGAAGACGTTGGAGTCTGCGCCTTTCTGGGCGATTTGCTCGAGATTTTTCTCGAATACTTCGTCGCCCACGTCGAGGCCGATTTGTGAGGGTTTCACCGAGACACAAGCCTCGAGGTCACGCTCGTTGATGTACTCGATCAACTCGAGGTATTCGGCCGTGTCCCCGGTCGCCTCGGCGGGGTCGTCGTAGTGTTCACCGAGTAGGTTACAGATGCCGGCGACGCCTTTCCCGTTGAGCCGTTCGACGTGTGCGAGGGCCTCGGAAGCTGATTCACCTGCGACGAAATTACTGGCGACCGGCGGTATCATTGGCTAGGTATGTAGCTGTAGAGAACCCGTATAAACGCCACCCCGACCAAATATTGCGGCAGATATTGTGGGAATAAATCACGCCAACTCACAACGAGCGAGGTGAGTCGACCGGTTTGGGATTGAGCAGTTTCGCTTCGGCTTTTCGCAGGTGCTCGAGCAGCGTCGTCTTCGCGATGCCCGCTGCATCGGCAAGTTCCCGAGTCGTGCATTCTCGAGGCCAGGTATAATAGCCCTGCTCGCAGGCGAGTTCGTAGATTTCGCGCTGGCGCTCTGAGAGGGCATCCACTCGGCGTGGCACGTCCTGGGTGCGGGTTTCGTGTGAGTAAATTTTCGTCACGGAGATATCGGCATCGTACTCCTCGCGGATGACGTCGAGTCGGTCGTGGAGTTCGTCTCTGTCTGCCTGTTCGACGAATACCGACCAGTACTCGAGGCCGTTGCGGACGCGGACGGGTGCATCCTGTATGAACCCCTGGCTGAGCAGTCCGTCGCTGATTGTATTGCTTGGGTCGTATTCGACGAACAATTCTTTCGTCGTGTACCCCGAGGTCAGCCCGTGATGTTCGAACTCGTATCGTCGTTGCATCTCCGAAACCGACGAAGTCAACGGCGACCGTCGAGTGGCGTCGACGAGCGATTCGACTGCAGCTGTTGATTCTCCATACGCGGTAAAATGACCCTTCACCCGCCCGTCAGTCCCGTTCGAGACGGTGTGGGCGATCAACCCAGTTTCGGCGTCTTCAGTCACCTCGAGGGTCCAGCAGTCCGGATGCCAGATCTCGAGCGTCAAGCGAGCACTTTTCGACCCCTGTTCATCGAGCGTTGCCATGTATAGGGTACACGGCGCTATGTATTCAAAGTTCACACCCGACCATGGGAGGGTTCGAATACAGGGTAATTCTGTCCCAGTCACCACTATGAGCCGAGACGCAGCAACTGACCGATACCAACACTACATCGACGGTGCGTGGACTGACGGTACTGGCGGCGAAACCTTCGAAAGCAAAAATCCGGCGACTGGAGACCCGCTCGCAACGTTCGAGCGCGGAACCGAAGCCGATGTCGATACAGCCCTCGAGGCCGCTGACGACGCCTTCGAGGAGTGGCGCTCGTTGTCCTACATCGACCGTGCCGAGTACCTCTGGGAGATCTATCACGAACTGCGCGATCGCACGGACGAACTAGGTGAAATCGTTTCGAGAGAGTGTGGCAAGGAAATTTCCGAGGGTCGCGCCGACGTTATCGAGGCCTACCACATGGTCGAGTGGGCGGCTGCGAACGCCCGCCATCCACACGGCGACGTCATCCCGAGCGAGATTCCCTCGAAAGACGCCTACATGCGCCGCAAACCACGCGGCGTCATCGGCTGTATCACGCCCTGGAACTTCCCGGTCGCCATCCCGTTCTGGCACATGGCGATTGCTCTCGTCGAAGGGAACACCGTCGTCTGGAAGCCAGCCGAACAGACACCGTGGTGTGGACAAATCATCGCCGAAATGATGGACGATGCTGGCGTTCCCGACGGCGTGTTCAACATGGTGCAGGGCTTTGGCGACGCTGGCGCATCTATCGTCGACGACTCGCGCGTCGACACTGTCCTCTTCACCGGCTCAGCTGAAGTTGGCCACGAAATTGCCGGTAAGGTCGGCGGCGAACCCGGCAAACTCGCGGCCTGTGAGATGGGTGGCAAAAACGGCATTATCGTCGCCGAGGACGCCGACCTCGATATCGCCGTCCACTCGGCCGTCATGTCGAGTTTCAAAACCACCGGCCAGCGCTGTGTCTCGAGTGAACGTCTGATCGTTCACGAGGACGTCTACGACGAGTTCAAAGTCCGCTACGTTGAGGCCGCCGAGAACGTTGCCGTGGGCGACCCCCTCGACGAAAACACGTTCATGGGCCCGGCCATCGAGCCCGAGCACGTCGAAAAGATCCACAAACACAATGAACTCGCGAAAAAGGAAGGTGCCGAGGTGCTGGTCGACCGTGCTGACCTCAACGAAGGCGAGATTCCGGATGGGCACGCAAACGGCAACTGGGTCGGCCCGTTCGTCTACGAGATCGAGTACGATTCCGACCGCCGCTGTCTCCAGGAGGAGTGTTTCGGTCCACACGTCGCTCTCATCGAGTACAGCGGCGGCATCGAACGCGCTCTCGAGATTCACAACGATACTCACTACGGATTGGCGGGCGCAATCATCTCCGAAGACTACCGCAAGATCCATCGCTTCCGCGACGAGGCAGAAATCGGCCTCGCCTACGCGAACCTGCCGTGTATCGGCGCGGAGGTCCACCTGCCCTTCGGCGGCGTGAAAAAGTCCGGCAACGGCTATCCGAGCGCGAGAGAAGTTATCGAAGCGGTCACCGAACGCACGGCCTTTACCCTCAACAACTCGAGCGATATCGAGATGGCACAGGGGCTCTCGGCTGATATCACGACCCAGGACGATACCGACCCCACCCTCGAGTAGGGGGCTTCGTCTTGATCGCAGGACGCACAGACTTCATACCGACGACCGTCGATAGCACTCTATACACGATGACAGACGACGACATTCCAACGCAGACTGACATCCTCGTCATCGGCGGGGGCGTGATGGGCACGAGTACCACCTACTTCCTCGCGACGATGACCGATCGCTCGGTGACGCTCCTCGAGAAATCCCAACTCGCGTCCGGTTCGACTGGCGACTCCTCGGCCATCTTGCGCCATCACTACGGCGACGAGGACATCTACACCGAAATGGCCTGGTGGAGCCATCAGTTCTTCCGCGCCTTCGACGAGAAACTGGATGCAGCGCTTTCGTACGAAGAATCGCCCCTGGTTCGCTTCGCCGACGAGGGGACGACCGGCGGCGACTACGCTCGAGCGGGCTACGAGGCCCTTCGCGAACGCGACATTCCGGTATCGGCGTACACGGGCGAGGAAATCACCGAACAGTATCCGATGTTCGACGTGGACGAGCGCTACGACCTCGCCGTCAGCGACGACAGTGCCGCCTACTCCGACGGGACCGATGCCGCGCTTGGCTTCGCTCGCGGGGCTCGAGACGCCGGTGCAGGCATCGTCACGGGCGTCGAGGTGCAGTCCCTCGAGGCCGAGGCTGGGAAAATAATCGGCGTCGAGACCGATCAGGGCACAATCGCCTGCGAGACGGCAATCGTGGCTGCCGGCCCCTGGACGCATCGCCTCGCTGAGACGGTCGGTGTGGACGTGCCGATCACACCCGTGCGCGAACAGATCGTCCTGCTCGACCCGCCGGCCGAATACGCCGAGGCGTATCCGTCGCTGACGCCGACGACGAGTTTTCCCGGCGGCGAGTGGTACATTCGGCCGGATTTCGGCGACGGCATTCTGGTCGCCACGCATCGCCACACCGAGGAGACGGACCCGGACGCCTACGACAACACGCCCGACGAGGAAACCATCCTCGAACTCGTCGACGAGTTCGCCGACCACGTCCCCGAACTCCGCGATGCGGGACTCAAAGGCCAGTACTGTGGCGTCTATTCGACCACACCCGACCACGACTTCATCATCGACCAGGCCGGCCCCGACGGCTGCTATCTCTGCTGTGGCTTTTCCGGCCACGGGTTCAAACACGGCCCCGCCGTGGGCAAACTGACCGCCGACCTGGTGCTCGAGGGCGAGAGCGATCTGGTCGACCTGGAGTACTTTTCGCTCGAGCGGTTTGCCGACGACCCGGACGGACACGGGTTACCGATGGACAATATCTGAGAACGGTTTTGACCGTCTGGTCGTTTGATTCCAATACTTGCAATTCAATACCATATAAATATTGAAATTGTATCGTTTTACGGCTCTTTGTAGTATGGAGATAGCGTTCGCTTTGATGTCGACAAAGAGTATTTATAAACCGGGCGACGCCGACGCCGGTGTTGCGGACGAAACTGGGGACGGGGATGGTGAGTCGGTTGATTCCGATGGGCTGCCAGGTTTCGGGGTCGTTCTCACCCTGTTCGTGTTGCTCGTCGCGGCACTCGTTTCCGATCGCTGGCGGAGTCGTAACGTCTAACGTAGCTGCTATATTTTCGACTGTCGGTTCGTATTCGCTGTAACGGTTGGTTCCCTGCTGAGGGGGTGATACTGTACGGCTCCATTTGGTGCATCCGATGGGATTTGAAGGTGTTCTGATACGCTCGAGTGCGGCCTGTCCCACGACGTGAAACAGTGTTTCAACCCGTAACATGAGGTGACTTTCACGTCATTCGAAAGGGGATGAAGAACATGGAATCCGGGCAACGTCCTGGAACTGATGTACGTTCGACGGGATATCGTCGATTACTGGTACTGTGTGCGGTGTTTCTTACAATCGTGATCGTTGGTAGTGGCGTGACTGCCGCCGTGGGGGTATCGGGTTCGACATCGGACGCGGTCACCTCTACTGTTGTCGATTCGACATCGGTTGGGGAGGAAGTGTGGGGTGAGGCGCTTGGGGAGGGCACCGACGCAACTGAAGCGACGGTTGTCGACGGTGTCGTCTACGTCGGCACCGACGACGGTGAGGTTCTGGCGCTCGTTGCGGATACGGGCGAGGAATTGTGGACGAAAGAACTCGGTGGGGCAGTTCAGACGGCCCCATCGGTCGTCGACGGCGAGGTGTACGTCGGTACGGCATCGTTCAACGAAGATAATCATCTGTACGCGCTCGATGCCGCGAACGGGGATGAACGCTGGAGCGAGCCGACGGGTGACACGGTCAGGTCCTCCCCTGTCGTTTACGACGAACGCGTTTACGTGGGGGCCGGGACCGGCACGATCACGGCCTATCACCAAGAAAACGGCACTGAAGACTGGAGCGTCGACGACGGGTCTAGCTGGGCAACTGGCGTATCTCCAGTTACGGCTGACGGGTCCGTATTCGTTCCAATCGAGAGTGGCGATCTGCTGGCGCTCGACGCCGAAACAGGGGATGAGCTGTGGGAGCGAGCGCTCGATACCCGAGTCAAATCGACGCCAGCCTACGTCGATGGTACCGTTTACGTCACTTCGAGTTCACTGGAGAGTTCCGGCTGTATGGGGGCCTGTTACCCCCGCGAACTTCCGACCTACACACACACGCTGCACGCGCTCGATGCCAGCGATGGGACCGAAGAGTGGACGTTTAGCGACGGAGTTGAGACCACAACCGGCGTGACCAGCCCGACCGTCGTCGGTGGGTCGACGGATGTGGTCTATTTCGCTTCGGCGAGACAGACGGCGTACGCAGTCGACGCCTCTGATGGTACCCTCGACCAGGAGTACGAAGTCGACGAGGGACTTCTCACGGGGACACCCACAGTTGCGGACGAAACCGTGTTTCTGACGACCACTCGTGGCTTCGACGAGGCAGCAGGCGTCTATGCGTTTGATACGGAATCCGGCGACGAGCAGTGGTTTTTCGGTGACGAAAGCGTTCTCGCTTCCCCGATCGTTTCTGACGGATCGGTGTTCGTTCCGACTCGAGCGGGCGTCAGTGATTTGACCACCTACCGCGCCATCGACGCGGGCGTGGGCGTCTCGAGTCAGGACACGCAGGCAGTTCAGGGAACGAACGGGCACACCGACGCCTGGACGGGTACCGAACCCGACGAACCGATCGTCGTTGTCGAGGCCGAGTTGCGAGAGGAAGCTATCGTCGAAGATTTCGGTGACCCAGACCCCGATACCTTCAGCGTCGACGTCACGCTCAGAAACACAGGCAGCGAGACGGTCACCCACGCGGCGACACTCGAGGTCGACGGCGAGGAAACCGATGTCCTCGAGACACCGGTCGAGGTCCCCGCCTATGGTGAACGCGACGTGACGCTGGAATCGGCAGTCGAGGAGCCCGGCGAGTACGACGTGAGCGTCGACGGGGAGTTCGTCGACTCGCTGTTGGTGCTTCCACAGGTCGATACGGTGTACATGGCCGATGCCGAGTTCGAGTCCGATCCGGTTCTGGCCGGCGAGGAGGTCGTCGTCGAAGCGACGTTCGAGAACCTCGGCGGATCTGGCGGAGACTACGACGTGTCGATGCTGCTCGACGGGGTCGAACACGACACGAAGACGTTCGACATCGACGGCAACGGGGTGGCGTCGGTTACCTTCGAGACGAGCATCGATGAGGCGGGCACGTACGACGTCACGATCGACGGCGAAGACGGGAGCGTCGGCGTCGACAACCGCTCTGTGGGCACGATCGACGTGCGCGAGGAAGCGACGTTCATCACCGACGGTGAACTTACCCAGAACCGCATTCTCGTGGACGAAAGCCTCCCATTCGACGCGACAGTTCGAAACATCGGCGACGAGGAAGACACTCACCAGACGACGGTGCAGTTCATACCGATCCTGGGAGAGGACCTGGAGCCCACTACTCTCGGAACAAACACGATTCCGGCGAACGGGGAACTCGAGGATTCACTGGCCGTGCCGCCCAACGAAGTTGACGAAGTTGGGATCTACACAGTCACCCTCAGTGAAGAGACTGCAGAGGGGGACGAGGAACTACTCGACATCGGGACGGTCCAGGTGCTCGGAGATCCACTCCAGTTCAGGGACGCACGGCTGGTCAACGAGTCAGTCAACCCTGGCGAGTCGATCGAACTCGAACTCATTTACGAGAACGTCAAGAGCGAAGCGGTGAGCCAGGACGTAACGGTCGACAGAGATGGCGATGAGGTTGTCGAGACGATCAAACTCGAGGCCTACGAGACCGAGACCATCCAAATCGAACTCGATGGCTTCGACGAGTGGGGAGTGTACGATCTCACCGTTTCCGACGAGAAAACCGACGTCGACGGCCACACCGAAACGGTATTTGTCGGCGAATCCGACTACTTCGTCCCCGAAAACGGCACGATCCAGGAAGCTGTCGACGCCGCCAGCCCGGGTGACGTGATCGCGGTCGCGGGCGGCACCTACGCCGAGTCAGTGGTTATCGACAAGGAAGGACTCGAGATCGTCGGGTTCGACGGTGAGCGGCCCGTTCTCGACGGGGAGGACGGTGCGAACGAGACGGCGTTTACCATCGACGCTGCGGACGTAACGATAGACGGGGTCGAGATCGAAGACTACGCTGAATCCGGTATCGATATTCGTTTCCATGACGGCACAACAGTGGCTAACGCGACGATTCGAGAAAACGGCCACTACGGAATTGTCGGAGGTTCCCCTGGTAATGATCCCGACGGGGTTACGATCGAACACACCGTCATCGAGGCACACAGCGAAGGAGCGATGGATATCGGCTCGCCAGACGATGCCGTGGTCCACGCCAATACCCTCACCGACAACGGCGATGGCATCGATGTCGGGTTTGACGCGACCGTGACCAACAACACGATCGACGGGCAGACAGACAGCGTTGCAATCAGGACCTGGAATCGTGCCACCATCGCTCACAACTTCATTATCGACGCCGCATATTCCGGAATTTACGTCCGTGATGCGTCGACAGTCGAGCATAACGTCGTCGTCGCCGGTGACACCGGGCTCAGGCTCAACGGGGACGATATCGATGTCCACGACAACGACATCTCGAGCGGGCTGGACGATCTCCGCATCGCTGGAACGACTGGGCATACGATCACGGACAATACCCTCGAAACGGGGGTGTTGCTCACCGACGCGTCCGAACAGTCCGGAACGTCGCTGACGATCACGGACAACGAAGTTGGGGGCGAGCCCGTCGTTTTCATTGCGAACGAAACCGCCCCCTCGATTCCGACGGATGCAGGGCAGGTAATTCTGATCGACGTCGAGGACGTCACCCTCGAGGGACAGCATTTCGACGGCGTCGTCTCGCCAGTCCAGGTCATCAATGGAACTGACATGGAGATACGTGACCTCGAGGTAACTGACGGGCCGACCGCCAACATTCTAGCCTCGGGTGTCGTCGACCGTGGTGCCGTCTCAATCTGGGACAGCCCCGGCGTGGTCGTCGAGGCGTCCACGTTCTCGACCATGGGCGACCACGCAGTCAGGCTCTCGGACAGTCCGAACGCCTCGGTGAGCGACAACACGATCAGCGACACGAACCGACAGGCGATCGCGATCGAGTGGAGTGCGGACACCATAGTGGCCGACAACGAGATAGACGCCACGAGCAGCGGCATCTTCGTCCAGCGCAGCGATCGGACCGCTGTTAAGGGGAACTCCCTCGAGACGCTCGATGGGAGTGCCATCGAGTTCCAGGACAGCGAAGACGTGGCGGTGACCGACAATACCGTCGTTGATGCCAACCGAGAACTCGACGATATCTTCGAGGACTACGCTATCGGCGGCGGGGAATCGAGTAACGTGATGGATGGCCCGGTTGCCGGCGCTGAAATCCGAAACAACACAGTCGAGGGCAGTGGAGCCCACGGCATTCTGGTGGCCGAAAGTGAGAATCTGACCATCACCGAAAACAAGATCACCGATGGCGTCCAGGGCATCGCCGGTGAATGGGGAAGCGACATGAACGGTGACGGCGTCGACGTCTCGAACAACATCGTCGCGAACAATACCGAACACGGCCTGGCCTTCGGCATCGGTTTCGGTGACCTCGTGGGACTCTCGATTACCGAGAATGAGATCCGTGACAACGACGAGATCGGACTGTTGATCGACAGCACCGCCGTTGACGTGACGGTCTCGGACAACGATATTACTGGTAACGCTGACGGGGCTAGATACGAATCCGGCTCGGGCGAACTCGATCTCACGGAGAACTGGTGGGGCGACACGAGTGGTCCCAGCGGCGACCTCGAGGACCCGCAGACTGGAGCCATTGCTGACGGGGACGGCGATTCGATCACGCCCTGGATACTCAGCGGCGACCCGGTCGAAAACGTTCACTTCGACCCTTGGACCGGGAAACTCGGCTCGTTTACCGCCGACTGTAACGGGCTCGAGTGCACCTTCGAGAGTGACACGAACGACGACCTCGAGATAGCCCACTACGAGTGGGACTTCGGCGACGGGACGACTGAGACGACGGACGAAGGCACGATCAACCACACCTACGATGCGGATGGAACCTACACGGTCGAACTGACCGTCGAAACCGAAGACGGCACGACGGGAAGCTTCGAACGAGAGGTGGGCGTCACGGAAGACGTCGGCGCGTGTGACGCCGTCGTGGCGGAGGGCGAGGACATCCAGGACGCGATCGACGCCGCAGACGCCGGCGACACCGTCTGTCTCGAGTTCGGGACCTTCAATGAGGAGATCACCATTGACAAGCCGCTCACGCTTACCGCGGCCGGTCCAGCGCCGACACTCGATGGTGAGGGGACCCTCGGCACTGCGATTACCGTCGAAGTTACCGAGGACGTACACGTCGAAGGCCTCAAGATCGTGAACTATAATGATGGTGTTCACATCGACGGCGCAACTAACGTTACTATCGAGGAACTCGAGCTCGAGCCGAGCACCCACGGTGTCTTCGCTGACGCCGGGGCAGCGGTTACCGTGACCGACATCGAGAGTACGGGTGGCACGAACGGGGTCGCCACGACCTTCGACTTCGGCAAGCTCACCGTTCGTGATTCGACGTTCACCGACGCTCACCGGGGCGTCTACGTGGATAACTGGAACGTGACCCTCGAGAACAACACGATGATCGGCAACAACTACGGCGTCTATCTGCTCGATCACGGGGTCGACCACGACGAGTCCTCCGCGACGATCACCGACAACGTGTTCGAGGACCACGTCGAGGCTGGAATGTGGACCTTTGATTACGGCTATCTCAATCAGTCGATTCTCGATGAGGTTGAGTTCACCGACAACGCGATGGCGAACAACACACTCGGTGTCGAAGCTGAACTCTACGGAAACTACTCCTTCGACGCCCGTGATAACTGGTGGGGAGACGACTCCGGCCCAAGCGGCGGCGTCGAGGACCCGGTCGAAGGGACCCTCGCGGACGGACAGGGTGACGCTGTGAGTGAACAGGTTCGATTCGATCCGTTCCTCGGGGAACCGCCAGTAGATCCGGTCGAGGAACCGGGCACAATTGCAGGAGTGGTGACCGACGCCGGTGACGGAACCCCTGTCGATGGGGCTGCCATTGAGGTAATCGCCGGGAGCGATGTTGTCGCCGAGACGACTTCCGATAGTGACGGAACCTACGAACTCACCGTCGATCCGGGAACGTACGACCTCGCGGTCGACGCCGACGAGTACGAGCCACTCACGGTGAGCAATCTGGCGATCATCGAAGACGAGGAAACCACCCATAACGTCGACCTCGAGGCGGCAGCAACCACCGGCACGCTCACTGGTGAGGTGACGAACGCGTCCGATGGCGAGGCGGTGGCCGCGACGGTCGTTCTCGTCGACGTTGATGGGCTGCTCGGCCCTGCGGGCGAAGAGTACCCAACGATGACCGACGAAACCACGGGCGTCTACGAACATCCACTGCTCGAGCCGGGGACGTACGAGGTCCGGTTCGAAGCGCCTGGATTCGAGAACACGACTGTCGACGATGTCACTATCGACACCGGCGAACAGACGCTCGACACGGTGCTCGAGCCAATTGAAGGGGGCGATGACGACAGTGATGACGAGGACAGCGACGACGAGGACGAAGACGATAGCGACGACGGTGAAGGTGGTTCTCCGCCGCCAACGATGCCGGCACCCGCTCCGGACCCCGCTTCGTTCTCCATCGAATCCTTCGACGTTCCGACGACGGTTGACGAAACCGAACCTGTTACCGCCACGGTAACCATCGAAAACGTCGGGGAGGAATCCGGAACGGCCATTGTCGAGTTGCTGATCGACGGCGTCGTGTACGAAACTTCCTCGGTGGACCTCGAGGCCGGGGAATCGACCCAACTGAGCTACGAAATCGATGCCGGCGAATTCGAAGATGGGAGCCACGAGATCCAGCTAGACGTTGATGGAACCCTCGAGTCGGCGGTCATCGACGTGAGTGCTGTCGCGGACGAGGAAGATGACGACGAGTCGGACGTAGATGAGACGGATGATGCCGACGACACTACCGATGTGGGAGATGACGACGATGGAGCGGACGATGACGGAACGCAGGCCGGCTCCGGAAACGAGGCCGACGATGAGGACGGGACGCAAACTGCTACCGAAGACGAACCTGACGATGATGGCATAGAAACCGGTGATGAAGACGATGCGTCGCTCGACACTGACGACGATATGGCTGACGATAGCACGCCCGGCTTCGGCCATCTGGCTACCCTCTTCGTCTTGTTAGCTGTTGCGGTGGCTTTGGGTCGGCGTCCTTGAACCACGTTGGGTGCTTCCGAGAGTAGCTTGCAAGCGATTTTATCGGCTTGAGGCCGATCGTTCGTCCTCAGTACCCTCCCAAACGCCGACTGATGAGTGAAACCGGGAAACAGCAATCGGTTTCACGCATCGGTTCAGGTTTGGAAAACCTCTCAGTGCAATCCGCTCCACGCATCACTTCCAGTGTTTGACGACCTCCCAGTCGAAGACGGCCCACCGTGCAGATCCTGCCTGTCGAAGCGTGTACTCGAACGTCGCTGATTCGCCGGCATCGCTGAGCACCAACCGAACGACGGCCCGTTCGCTTCCAGATTCGATCGATTCTATCTCGTCGATAGCATACGCATCCATCGGGAGGGAGGCTTGCGTGAACGACCGAGATGAGTCTACGTGGAGCAAATCGTTGGCCAGTCTGAGATTTCCGTCGTTCAGGGAGGTAACCATCTGACGCAGGACTGTCTCGGGGTCCTCATAGGAGATTCGTTCCTCGGTGCCATCCGCTTCTTGGCCCCACCCACTTCGGAGATGCCAGTCGAAGATGTCCCACCGTCCCGTTTTACTCTGCTCGAGCGTGTACTCGAACGTCGCCGATTCCCCGGCGTCGCTGAGCACCATCCGTACGACGACGCGTTCGCTTCCAGATTCGACCGGTTCTATCTCCTCGATGACGTACACATCCTGCGGAAGTGAATCCTGGGTGAACGAACGGGGCGACTCTATATGGAGAAGGTCGTTTGCGAGGCTGACATTTTCGCCGTTCAGATGGTCGATCATCTGACCCAGCACGTCTTCGGGATCGGCTTGAGAATCGCGTTCGTCCTCGCTCCACCCGCGACGAAGGTCCCAGTCTAAGATAGCCCACTGTCCCCCATCATCCTGCTGAAGTGTATACTCGAACGTCGCCGATTCGCCATCGTCACTGAGTACGATCCGTACGACGGCACGCGCGGTTCCGCTTTCGATCGATGCTATTTCATCGATCAGGTACGCGTCTATCGGAAGCGCTCCCGCCCCGAATGATCGAGAGGAATCGGGATGGAGGAGGTCGTTGGCGAGAGTGGTGTCTCCGTCGTTCAAATGAGCGACGAGCTGACGCAAAACGTCCTCCGGGTCGTCCTCGGGAGCGCGCCCGTCTTCGCTGCTCGATCTCTCCTCCCACTGGCGCAGAAGCTCCCACTCGAAGATTGCCCACTCCGTCCCCTCCTGCCGTAGCGTGTATTCGAACGTCGCGGTTTCACCAGCGTCACTGAGTACCAGTCGCAGGCTCTCGCCCTCACTTTCGGTTTCGACCGGTTCTGTGTCTTCGACGACGTAGGCGTCCAGTGGGAGTGCCGCTGGTCCGAACGAACGAGGTGACTCTTCGTGAAGAAGGTCGTTAGCGAGGCTAACGTTTCCCTCGTTCAGATGCGTGACCATCTGGTGCAGTACGTCCTCCGGGTCGCTATCGGATCCGACATCGTCCGAATCGGTATCGGAGCTATCTCCGTTTGAATCGTCCTCATTTGGTCCGGTATCGTCGTCGAGTTCCCAATCAGCCGAATCGTCCTGATCATCCCCCTCGCTACTGGAGCACCCCGCTAGAACGACCGTACCAGCAGTGGCCGCCGAGATAAACGTTCTACGTTTCATAGCTATCGGTTGTTGTTTGGTGTCACTACCCAATCAATATAAAGTTGAGTATTTGATGGGAAAGCATCTATCGACCCTGACGCGTTCGCGTTGCTGAGAGGTTACTCCATCGTAAGTAGGTAGCTTACCCTGTAGTTAGCTCAAACTTAAATGAATGTAGATAAGTCTCGAATGCAAGAAGGTATCGTTCCTGTGCAGGAATCGATACCCGACCTATGCAATACCGGGGGATATCATGCCAGACAGACACGGACCAATGCGGACGGGACGATTCAAAGTAGAGATCGACGACGTCGAAGTACCGGGATGGCAATCAGTCGACATTCCGACACGGTGGACAGAACAGGGTGAGTATCGGGAGGGTGACGAACCCGACTGGGAGAAAAAGATCTGGGGACAAACCCACTTCGCAGATCTGGAGATGGAACGGGGGGTTCAGCCAGGAGACACTCGAATTTTCGATTGGGCCGAAGAAGTTCGAATGGGCGATGTCGATGACGGACGGAAAGAACTCGCCGTCGTTATGATGGACGAAGAGGGTGCGCCACAGATCAGATGGGAGTTCCAGGGCGCCTGGATCAAAGTGTACGATCCACCGAAACTCGATGCCGGCGCAGATGGTGACGTCGCGACGGAGTCGATTACGGTGGCCTTCGACAAGATGGTGCGAATCGAACAGTAGTGGGGTGTGAACGATGGCAAACAATCACGACTACAACACCCCAGAACAGGGCGCCCAGGACTGGCACGTTCCGCTGAACGACAACTTTGAACGACTGGACGTCGACGTGGAGCTTCGAGATATCGCCGACAACCGGGAGGACTACGAGGCGAAAGACGGGGCGAAGTTCCTCGAGACGGACACGGGAATCGTCTATGAAGGCGATGGTAGTTCTTGGGAACCGATCCTCGCGATGGGAACCTTCGACGAGGACGGAACCCTCCAGCTCGAGGGTTTCGACGGCTCCGTCACCATCTCCTCGTACACGTTCGAAACGGACGACATGACACGGTCGGTGGGCAACGGTGCGATGGCGATCCACCAGGGTGCCATCGTTCTCGCCGATTCGAAGAACACCCAGTTCTTGTCGAAAGGTCCCGACGAAGTCCGCTCGCAGATGCCCATCTACGCGCCGGCGTTCAACACGACGAGTGCGCGAGCAGCCAAAACCGCGATCGAGCCGGTCGATACCGAAGCCACACTCGCGGGCGTGGAGTCACTCGAGATCAACTCCTGGACGTTCACAGACGCCGACACGGGTCGACACGTCGGCCCGATGGCCGAGGACTTCCAGGACGCGTTCGACCTCGAGGGAGACGACGGGTCGATCGCGACGGTTGACGCCGACGGCGTGGCGTTCGCGGCGATTCAGGGGTTGTCCGAGCGGATCGAGGATCTTCGTGACCAGCGAGCCGCAGACGGGGTCCGAATCGAGACGCTCGAAGCCGAGAACGAAACGTTGCGAGCTCGTCTAGCTGCGCTCGAGGAGCGACTCGACAGCCTTGAGGCACGCGACGAGCCTTCGACGAAGGTCGATGACTGACTCTGACACCGATCGGCCAGTCCGACCGTATTCGAAACCGTCGGATGCGTCGAGAACGGACCTATTAGCCGCCTCGAGACGGACGTTTCTCGGTCTGGTCGGAGTGGCGACCGGAGCGAGTGCGGTCAGTGCAAGCGGCGATGAACTGGCTGGCTACGGCGAGGGTGGATTCGGCGTCGGCGGGTTTGGCGAGGGTGGCACCGGGGTGGCGGCCGGCCGTACTGTCGACTACTACGCAGACGACAGCGGGACGGTCACCGGGGCCGGGGCGTCGAACGCGCTCGAGGACTGGCAGGCAGGCGAGATTGATACGCCGCTGTTGCTCGACGTGATCAACGCATGGCAAAGCGGGAACGACGGGTACTGACCATGAGGGGAACAACATCAACTGGAGTGAAGCGGATATGGAGCCACTGTCTTGGCTTAGCCCGGGCGGTGGGCGTTTTTACTGTCGAAATGGTGGAGTCGCCACAACACTCCAGTCTGAATCCGGAAGGGGTTACGGATGGCAGGTAATTACAGGATATCCAGATTCAGTTTGATCACCTGTACGATACTCGTCGCGTTCATTTTCGTCGCCGTGCCGACCAGCGGGATAGTCGGGACCGCACTCGGAGCCGACCCAAGTCTGGAGGGTGAGGGGACCGATGCTTCACCGTACGAGATCACGAACGCATCAGAGTTACAAGAGATACAGGCGGATCTGGATGGTACCTACGTCCTCGTTGACGATGTCGAGGTGGACGGTGAGCAGTTCGATCCGATCGGTCCCGATCCGGAGACACCCTTTACTGGGACGTTCGATGGTAATGGTAATACGATCTCGGGGCTCACGATACAGCGAGATGATGAATACGTCGGACTGTTCGGCGTCATCGGTGACGGAAGCCACGTCACGGACGTTTCACTGACCGATGTCTCTATTCACGGCAGCGAGCACGTGGGCGGCCTTGCCGGTCGATCCGAGAGCGGGACAATCCAGAACGTTTCTATTGACGGATCCGTATCCAGCGATTCGGGACGGGTCGGTGGGCTGATCGGGGCCAATTCGAAGGGATCGATCGACGACGCTCACACGACTGTATCCGTTTCCAGCAATTTCAATATGGTCGGTGGTCTCGTCGGTGCGAACGACGGAACGATCACTCATTCCTCGGCGTCGGGGACCGTCGACACCGCGGGTAATCGGGCAGGCGGTCTCGTCGGCTGGCACACCAACTACGGGGACATCGTATTTTCTCATGCAACTGGCAATGTGTCGGCAGAATCCGGCCGTGTCGGCGGCCTCGTCGGAGCTGCAGACGATATAGCGGACATCACTGACTCGTTTGCAATCGGTGACGTGGCGGCAGGATCTAGCAGAGCTGGCGGTCTCGTCGGTCATACGTCTGATGACTACACCAATATCGAGCGATCCTATGCCACCGGCGACGTAACAGCGTCCGAGCCTGAACTGGGATCCTTCGGCGGCCTCGTCGGAGACCACGGCGGTGATACGATCGCGCAGTCGTACGCGATGGGCGACGTCCAGGCTAACGATGGCGTTGGTGGTCTCGTCGGACGTAACGGTGGAGACATCACTGGCTCGTTTTCCGTTGGGACGGTCGACGGCATCCAGGGTTTCGGTGGACTCGTAGGTGTCGACTACAGCTCGGGTGAAGTGACAGACTCCTACTGGGACATTTCGGCGACAGGCACCGATATGTCCGATGGCGGGACTGGATTCGGCTCCACAAGTGATCCCGCACCGGCCGAAGAGATGACGGGTGACAGGGCGTCGAACAATATGGTGGGATTGAATTTCGTCGACGTCTGGGTCGAACAGACCGACCCCGACAGCTACCCCGCACTCATACACGAGGATGTCGAGGACGCCATTCCAATCCAATCCTGTGAGGTCTACGCGAAGATCGACGTTTCGGGCGTCTACGAGCTATATAACAACGTCTCGAGCGATGAAACCTGTATCGGAATCACGGCCGACGGGGTCGTTCTCGACGGTCAGGGACACACGATAACTGGTGCCGATACTCCGACCTCGGACGACTTGGGCGTTCATGTCGATGGGGCCGACGACGTGACTGTACGAAACGTCACGATTGCGGAATGGGGGCATGGGACCGGCATCTACATCGAACAATCGAGCGACGTCACCATCAGCAACGTCGATGCCCAGGATAATCGATTCAACATCAGGACCAGAAATGTCGACGGGTTCACTATCGAGTCAGTTCGAGTCGAAGGCGGCAGTGCGCCGGGCGTCGAACTCACCGGTGCCAACAATGGTGTGGTTAAAGAAGTAACCGTCATCGGAACCGACGACGAAGATTGGGGTGGTTCGATTCGTCTGAGTCAGCACTTTTCTGATCCAACGTCGAACGTCACCCTGGATTCCGTTAGGGTTCTGGACTCGCGGAGCGACGGAATCACGATCGAAGCTGACGGCGTCAGTGACATCACGGTGACGAATGCGACGGTACGCAACAGCGACGGCTCTGGAATGTCAATCGGGGCAACCGGGGTCGAGGTAACAGATAGTCGCGTGACCGAAAACGGTGCGTACGGGATACTCCTCGGTGAGGGCAGCGATAGTACTCTCAGGGATGTTATAACCCGGGATAACGGCGAGTATGCACTTCGTGTCGAGGGATCGCCCGGGGTCGATGTCCAGTCGTTCGACATCGGCGACTCGACGGCCTCCAATACGACGGTCTCAATCACCGAGGCGAACAACGTCGAACTGGGCGGTGTCACATCACCGGAGGATACCCCGGATGACCTGGAGAGCATCAATCGGTACGCCCAGGTCGAACCTGTCGACGATCACAGCCTCCTCAGCGTTTCGATGGAATACGAAAGCAGTGACGTGATCGACGTGGATCAGGCCACACTATCGCTCTGGGCGTACGAGAGCGGGTGGAACGAACTGGAGGAGTCGGTCGTCGACACTGACGAGCAGACAGTCAGCGCCACAATCGAACCCGGTTCGACTGTCGGTGTATTCGGCGAGGAAGACGAATCGCAATTCGAGTTGACGAACGCCTCGATAGTCGAGGACATCATCCTGAAAGGCGACAAGATAGAGGTGACGGTGGACGTCGAGAACGTCGGCGATGAGTCAGGATATACCGATCTAGCCCTGTATGTACATGAATCATTCGTCCTCGAGCACCGGGTTAGCCTGGACGGTGGCGAACAGGAGACGGTTTCGTTGACGCAAACGTTCGATGAGCCTGGGGAGTACGAGATCGAAATTGGGGAGTACGGCGATGAACCCAAGCATGCGGGGACGCTCACGGTGGTTGAGGAACTCGAATCCAAACTCGAAATAGGCGACTTCACCGAGGAATTCTCAGACGGCCAAGCAGGTGACGACTATGGAAGCGTCAACGTTACTGTCGGCGAAACGGCGGGGGTCGAAACCCAGGACTTGGCTGTCACCCTTCAGGTGTGGTACGAGGAATCCGACAAAGTGTACAGCGAAACGATCGACCATTTCGAACTCGAGAACGACACGGCAGCGTTCGAGTTCGACGTCGGCACCTTCGACCAGGCTGGCCCCTACATGGTCGTGGCGACCGCCGATGCGGACAATGCAGACGCGGAAATGGAAACAGACGGGTTCTATCTGTCCCCGTCGACCGACGAGCCAACCGGTACGATCGAACTCAAGGATCCAATCTACGAGGATGACGAGACGTTCGAGGTTACGTACACCTTCGAAAACACGACCGGCGACGAGGCTGTGGTTGGAGTCGGTCACGCGAGTGACGACACTGGTGACGTCATGTTCGAATCGGTCGAAGACGACGGCACGCTCGTAATCGACGTCGAGGAGGTCGGTGGTATCGAAGCGGGCCACGAACTCCGCGCGGAGATCTACGACGCTGGTGATGGAGGTGAAATCCAGCCAGACCTGGTCAATGAAGCACCGATGGTGGATGAGCCACTCGATCAGGATTCGGTAATCGTCCAGGGTGATTTCGAGGCCGAACCCATCGACGAGTGTACCGTCATATACTCGTCGGGCGTTTACGAACTGAGCGGTGACGTCTCGACCGATCAGGTCGGCGACGGCGAAACCTGTATCGACATTCGGGCCGACGACGTCACTTTCGACGGAAACGGGCACACCGTCGTCGCCGGTGCGCCCGTCGAGTGGCGAGGATCGAACAACGGTATTGTCGTCTCAGGAGACGGTGTGACGGTTCGAAACGTCACCACGACCGGCTGGGACGAACTGGGTACCGGCCTGATGATCGAGGATTCGGCTGATGTTAGGGTAATCGATGTTACCGCGACGAACAACACGTTCGGTATTCGAACGAACGGTGTTGAGGGATTCGTGATCGAAGAGGCTCGAGTCGAGAACAACGAACGACCCGGCATACAAATATTCGAATCAATCGAGGGGACACTCCGGAACCTCACCGCCGAGGCGAACGCAGAATCCGACGGCTGGGCCGGTGTGTACATCCGCGGTGAATCGATGTCGATCAAACTGGAGAACGTCTCCGTCTCGAGCACGCTCAACGACGGTCACGGGATCAGAATCACGGACGATTCTACCAACGTGACTATTTCGAACTCGACGGTCTTCAAAAACGACGCAAGTGGGCTATTGATCCAGTCGAGTGCGGTCGACGTCGTCGACACGGTAGCACGAAACAACCATGTGGACGTCACCGTAGAAGCTGACGGCGTCTCCGTCGACTCGCTTGATATCGGTGCATCGACAGCATCCGAAACGACGGTCTCTTTTGAGGCCTCACAACTCGAACTGCGCGGAATCTCGTCGCCGCCCTCAACCCCTGACGCTGCTTCCATTGGGCGCTTCGTCGAGATTGTGTCGATCGACGACGGATCGTTCGACGGCGCGGTTCATTACGAATCAGCGGATCTCGATGGACTCGACGAAGAGGGCCTTCACGTCTTACGATTCGATGGAAGTTACTGGACGAGTGTCGAATCGTCCGCGGTCGATGACGACGCCTATACAGTCCGGTTTGAAACGGCGGATCCCGGCGTGTTCGGTGTATTTGCGGACGAGGATTCGGCGCCCGAACCTGATCCCGAACCCGAACCTGATCCCGAACCCGAGCTCGAGCCAGAACCTGAATCGGACATCGAAACAGTCGACGTAAATCTCACCGAAACGACCGTCGGGGTCAACGAAACCGTCGAAATCGTGGCTACCGTCGAGAACGCGGGTAACGCCTCGGGCGAACACACTGCCACGCTCGAGATCGATGGGAAAGTCGCGGACGAGCGGTCTCTGACGCTCGATGCCAACGAGACCGAGACGGTAACCTTCACCCAGGCGTTCGACGACCCAGGCGAGTACTCTGTGTCTGTCAACGGCATCACCGCGGGCGTCGTGACGGTCGAAGACGAACCCGAACCCGAGCCAGAACCTGAAGCAGTGCGTTGGATCGATGAACAGGCCGTTGATCCAGGCGAGACTGTCATCATTTCGGTCGACGTGACAGCCGACGACCAGGCGACGTTCACCGTCGTCGAGTCGTTCGATGCGTTCGCCGACGTCGAGATCGTCGACGACGATGGCGCCGACCTCACCGCTGTCACGGACGCGAACGACGAACTCGTCGCCACCTACAGCGATCGCGAGCAGGTAACTCTCGTCTACGAGGCGACGCTGCCCGAAGTCGGGGACGGCACGTTCGCGTTCGATGGGTTCATCGATCAAGATGGTACACATCGGGCGACAACCGGGCCGGATACGATCGACAGCATAGCCGAGACCGAAATCGACTCCATTCGCTCGGTCGACGAGCAGGTCGTCAACCCAGGCCAGACGGTGACCGTCTCGGTCGACGTGACTGCCGACGATCAGACGACGTTCACGGTCGTGGAGTCGTTCGATGCATTCACCGACGTCGAGATCATCGATGACGACGGGGCCGACTTCGCTGGTGTCCGTGACGCCAACGACGAACTAGTCGCCACCTACAGTGATCGCGAGCAGGCAACCCTCGTCTTCGAAGCAACGGTCCGTGAGGATGTCGAAGATGGCACCTCGATCGCGTTCAACGGATTCGTCGACCTCGAGGGAGTGCAGACGGCCACAGCTGGAGATGCGACGGCGACGGTCGTCGACCTGCCCGCTGACGTCGACGTCCTGCACGCCGAGCAGGCGAACATCGTCACTGACCCAAACGGAGAGTCGCGGGCGATGTTCAGCAACGAGTCGACAGTCGAGTCGATATCGTTCGAGGAGGCTACAGATGGATACGCGACGGTGACTGAACTCGCCAACGAGCCAACCGAAACTGGCCAGTCACCCGATTCGACGGTCGCCGTAACTCGTATCACTGTCCCAGAGGAGGCCGCGAACAACAATGCCACGCTCACCATGAGCGTGTCTATGGATCGACTCGAGGAATTCGACGTCGACCCCGAAACACTTCGCGTCGATCACTTCGCCGACGGCGAGTGGCAAACTCTCGAAACCGAAATCGTCGATCGAAACGACGATAACGTCGTCATCGAGGCCGAAACCCCTGGCTTCTCCTACTTCGCCATTAGCGCAACCGACGGGGACGCTTCGGGCGGGCCAGGACCGTTGATGATCGTACTGGTACTCGTCGGTGTCGCTACACTCGTCGCAATCGGAGCGGGTGTCCTGCGCTCGAGACAGTAGCCGAGGGGTACCCAAAATATCTGCACGCCGTCGCTGGTACAGCCGGTATCCCGATTCTTCGTGCATTCCGACTCTCGAGGACGAGCAACACGGTTTCGGGCTCGTTTTCTCGAACAATAGGTCCCAACGTGTGTGGTCAGCGTTGTGTTGTCCCTGCTGTGTATACTTCCGTTGGCAGTGTCATCTCAACCGGCACTCGAGCCACTCGCAAACGAGAACGGGCCGAGGCCGTCTCGCCCGTCGCGGACGAACGAGTGACGGCCGGTGATGTGGGCGCTTCCTGTCACTTCCGGCGTCGTGACAGTGTAGCGGTCGCGCTCTTGAGCCTCGAGCAACCGACCCGTAAAGCGCGTCCCAATCACGCTTTCGTACGGATACGCTTCTTCGAGTGCGAGCGCGCCGCGGTCGTGAAGCAGCGTCATCTTGGCACAGGTGCCCGTGCCACAGGGGGAACGATCGACCTGTCCGTTGCCGAAGACGACGATGTTCCGGTCGACGCCGTCGGTGCTGCCGCTATGCTCGTAGAACTCGACGATCGACACGTCTTCGCTGCGATCGGTAAACGGATTCGTGATCGTGTGTTCGGCGTTGAGTGCCGCTCGCAGGTCCATCCCGAGGTCGACGAAGGCGGGGACGTTTTCCGGGTCGACAGACAGGCCAACGTGCTCGACGTCGACGAGGCCGAAGACGTTGCCGGCGGAGACGAGGTCGACCGGAACCGTCAGTTCTCGGCCCTCGAGTTCGACCGTGGCGGTCACCGTTTCGTAGACAAATGAGTCGACGTTTCGGATGGCCACGGATTCGACGTGCCCGTCAGCCACCGTGGGGGCCGTCCGGACTAATCCGGCAGGGGTTTCGACCAGGAGTTCGTCGGCCGGTTCGAGGCGGTCGGTTTCGATGAGCGCGGTGATCGCCCCCATCGTCCCGTGGCCGCACATATCCAGATATCCCTGGCTGTCCATGAAGAACAGGCCGAGGTCGGCCGCTGGCGTAGCGGGCTCGGTCGGGACCGCGCCGAACATATCGTCGTGACCGCGGGGTTCACACATAAGGAACTCCCGTAGCCAGTCGTACCTGTCGGCAAATCGGTCACGCTGAGCCGTTACCGACAGCCCGTGTAGGTCGGTCTCGTCGAACCCGCTCAGGATTATTCGGGTCGGTTCACCTGCAGTGTGGGTATCGATGGTTTCGACTGTAGTTTTCGTGTGCATGATGAAAGCTGTGGAAACGGAAGCCTCGGTTAGAGCCGCTCGAGCGACCGAATTTCGGACTCGCTCCAGTCGTAGAAGTGTCGGTCGGTCGACTCGAGGACGTCGACACACTCGTTGTACGACTCACGGGCTTGACCGACCAGTGGGTCGTCCGGATTCGCCTCGATCCACGCTCGTAGGTCGGCCAGCGCTTTCGGCGAGTAGGTGTCGACCCGGTCCTGGTCCTCGAGCATTGCGGCTTTTCGGTCCTCCTGACGGAGAGTTCTGACGAGTGACCAGGTGGCGATGCCCCAGAACGCCGCGAGGGTGAACACGAGCATCGCGATGACGGAAGGTGTGAGTGCCATCAGTCATCACCTCCGGGGACGCTAGCGGTCTCCGGTGGTTGTCGGCCGTTGTCGACGATGGACATGATGACGTAGCCGATGACGGGGAACGTGGCAAGGACGATCATCCCGCCGATCATCTCCTGGGTGCCCCATTGCTCGTAGGCGAAGTAGGCCATGATGAAAATCATCACGGCGGGGATAACGTACTTGATGACGGGGTCCCACCACTTACCGACGTAGATGCCGGCGTTTTTGTTGACGGCGAGCAGTCGGATGCGCTCCGGCCCGACAACCCAGCCGATGACTCCGATGATTGCGAGTGTCGCGAGGGGCAGTCCCCAGTTCCCGAAGACGAAGTCGAGGTAATCGAGGATGTCTGCGGAGTAGGCGCTGGGAAGTCCGAAGAGCCAGATACCTCCACAGACGCCCAGAACGGTTTGCGTTCGGTCGAAGCGGGTCTCCTCGGCGAGGGTCGTCACACTGACCTCGGTGATCAACAGACCCGAGGTGAACGTCGCGAGGAAAAAGCCCACGAAGAACACGATGGCGACGAGGCCACCGAGCGGAATCTCCGTGAAGACCTGGGCGAGCGAGATGAATGCGAGTCCGGCACCGGCATCAGGGTCGGCACCTACGGCGAAGACGATGGGGAAGATGGCGAGAGCGGCTAAAATCCCGATACTCGATTCACCGATGGCGGTAAACACACCGCCGCCGAGTGGGACGTCATCGTACTCACGGAGGTAGCTCCCGACCGTGAGCGCGATTCCCCACCCGAGTCCGGTTGAGAACAGTGCCTGGCCCAGTGCCGTGATCCACGTTTGGCTATACAGCAGGTACTCCCATTCGACGCCGAAGGCGAACGCGATCCCTTCACTTGCGCCATCCAGTGTGAGGCCGCGAACCATCATCACGACTAATGCGAGGACGAGCGCTGGCACGGCGAAGATGACGATTCGCTCGACTCCGCGTCTGATGCCGAGAATGAGGATTCCGGCGATCGATGCCATGACGACGGTGTGTAACCCGATCATCAGCGTCGAATTGGCGAAGAGGTCGCTCATGAACGGCCCGGCTTCAAAGCCGGTCGACGTGAACGTAAACAGTAGCGAGTGAACGGCGTAGTACAGCGTCCAGCCGATCACCGGCGAGTAATAGGACATCAACGCGATGTTGACGAGCAAGACCACGACGCCGAGTCCAACGAAGCCGCCGGGACCAAGGACGTCGCGGAACGCCCCGATGACGCCTTTGTTCGTATACCGTCCGAGGGCGACTTCCGCCATCAGTCCCGGTACTGCCAGCAAGAACAGTAACACGAGGAACGCGAGGACGAATGCGCCACCACCGTTTTCCCCCATGACGTACGGAAACCGCCAGATATTCCCTGCGCCGACCATGGCGCCGATCATTGCCATCAGGAACCCGAATCGGGTTCCCCATTCCGCCCGTGAGGTTTTCGCATCAGCGGTACCCATTGTGTGACTCTGTCTAACAGTGATGCTGCGTACCTGTATATAGCATACAGTCCATGGTCGGGTGACAGATAGTGATAGTGGTCGGATGGCAGGTAGTGATAGAAATTATCGTAGGAGTGTAGCCGATGAAGAACCGGGACACACTGCCCACGGCGAGGATCCACTATCTCCGAGTGGCTACGATAATCCCTATGAGCAGTCTCGAGCACCTTGTCAGCAGGAATTATCAACATCTCGAGTGGAATCTGCACAACCCGTTTCCGGAAACGTCCGTGGACGAAACGACTGAAACAGCGAAATACGCCGGTTAGACAGCTTCAATTCGTCGAACGCCCTTCTCGAGTCGGTTCTTTCCGGAAACGACCCAGTCACGCTTATAGGGGTTCCATCGCATACGTTCGATAACTCGATGATCCGCGATGCTCGCGTCCTCCGTGCCGGGTTCGTCCCTCGAGAAGTCGAGCATCGCGACGCCGAGGTGAATCACCTCTCGACCGTTCTCGAGCCGTTGACTGACGGCGAGCCGGCGGAGACGGCGCTCGTGACCGGGCCGAGTGGCGTCGGTAAAACCTGTGTGTCTCAGTTCGTCACCGAACGGCTGCGCGAGGAACGCCTCGACGTCGAAGCCACCTACGTCAACTGCTGGCGCAACTACACCCGCTTTCGGACGCTGTATCAGATCCTCGACGACCTCGGTCAGAGCGTCGACGTCCATCGTCAGTCGACACCCCACGACGAACTCGTCGATCGCCTCCAGCGTTTCGACGGGGCGCGACGGGTCATCATCCTCGACGAGGTCGACCAGCTCGAGGACCCGAGCATCCTCTATGACCTGCACACGCTCTCGCAGTTTGCCCTCATCTGCATCGCCAACGAGGAGGAAACGCTGTTCAGTCGGGTCGACGATCGGGTCGTGAGCCGCCTGCGCTCGAGCGAGCACGTGCGAATGGAGCGGTATCACAACGACCAGCTGTTCGACATTCTCGACGCCCGTGTGAGGTGGGGTCTCGAGCCGGACGTTATCACGGACGACCAGGTGTACCGGATCGCCGACGCGGCCGCCGGTGATGCGCGCTTGGCGATTGGCATCCTCCGGACGGCAGCGAGCAAGGCCGACCGGGAGCAGTGTGAACTGATTACGGACGATGTCTTGCTCGAGGCGGCGACCGATGCACGCGCCCAGATCAAACAGAAGAGCCTCGAGGCGTTGACCCCGCACCAGCGAGCCGTCTATGACGTCGTTCGCGACCACGGGCCGTTGAGCCCGAACGACATTCACGCCCGGTATGTCGAGAACGTCGAGGACCCACGAACGCACCGGACGGTCCGGACGTACCTCTCGAAGATGGAGCAGTACAACCTCCTCGAAGGCGAAGGAACGAGTCGAGACCGGGTGTATTCGGTCCTCGAGGCGCGCGATTTATCACCGTTTTGATGCGGGCTCTGCCGGGAAAACGACGTGCCCGATCTTCGACAGTCATCACCTACCTCTCGAAACGAATCTTACGTATACCTGTTTAAATAGCAAGTACACAAAGGGTGGCAACGAAGTTCGTTCGTATACTCTTCACCCGGACGAGGCCGGTTCTTCCCTCTCGAGAACCGTAATTTCCACGCCGTTCGGTTCGACGGCGTTTGCGGCGTACCCGCCCTCGTTCCAGGGGAACTCGTCGCGCGCGAGTGCGTCACGCCAGGCGTGCGGGTCCGAAATCGTCTTCGGCTGTCGCCGATACAGTTCGTCAGTCGCCCGCGAGAGTAGGACGTGCCGTCCCGCTTTGGCCGCCCAGTCGTAACGGAACAGTCGCCACGCCCCCGAGTAGTCGGGACCGAACAACTCCGCGTCGGCCCAGGTGTCACCGCCATCGACCGATATCTCGACGCGCTCGATCGCATCGTCGCCCGCCCACGCGACGCCGCACACTTCGACGGTCCCGTCCGTTCGTGGGGTGACGGGTGAGGACCCATCGGGCGTGCCGATTATCGACATCACGTTCGCGTCGAACGTGTACGGATGTTCGACCGCGCCCTCGAGTTGCTCCCACGTATCGATCGTGTCGACACTCTCGAGCGGGTCCGGTTCGACCCCCGCGGGGTGAAGCCGGTAGGCGACCTGTTGCCAGTACGCGTGTTTGCCGGGGCGCTCGAGGGACCCCTCGGTCACCATCGAGTCCGTGATCATGAGTTCGTCGACCCATTTTACGTTGTTGACACCGTACCAACCGGGAACGATCAGTCGCACCGGATAGCCGTGCTCTCTCGGAAGTGGTTCGCCGTTCATTTCGTACGCCAGAATACAGTCGTCTAGTGCTTTCGTCAGCGGAATCGAGCGGGCGAACACGTCCTCCTCGTCCGACGGGTCACCTCCGATTGTGGTGAGCCACCTGTTCTCGGGCGACTCGATACCGTGTACAGGAAGTATCGAACTCACTGGGGTGCCGGTCCAGACGGCCGTAGCCGCGGCTTCGAATCCCCACTGCACGCTTCCCGTCTCGGGCCGATGCTGGCCGCGACCGTTCCCCGCACACTCCATCGTATGGGCGACTGCCACTGTCGGATACTCTGTTTTGATGTCGGCCATCGAGATATCCCCCTCGACGTGACCGGCGAGGGAGACGGTCCATTCGTCGGCCTCGATAGCCGGAATATCGTTTCGATGACAGACGAAGTGTTCCTCGATAGGCGTCAACCAGTTTGCAAAAGTGCGTCGACGGGCGGCACCGAGGACGGTATATTTATCTGCCTCATCTCGCATCTCCGTGACACCGCCGTCTTTTGCTTTCGCGATGGCGCTTATCTCGTCGTGTCGGTTCGTTCGTGGTTGTTCAGTGACCATGGATCTGTTTCTTAGCCGAGTCGCTCGATGAGGTGCGTGCCGTCCACGTAGCGGAGATCGTTTCGATCGGCGTACGCCTTCGCGGCGGACGGCGCAAGCGCCCCACCCGTTTCGTCGTCGAGCATCTCACAGACCACCACAGCCGGTGGTAGCCCCGCCGTCTCCGCCAGCGCAACGCCGAGTTCGGTATGTCCCTGTCGGTCGGACAGCAAGTCCGGCGCTGCACGCAGCAGGTGGACGTGGCCGGGCGTTCGAAACGTCGCCGAAAAATCCATCGCTTTGGGAGCTTCCGCGGCCGCCCCGATGGTGGCGATGGTGAGCGCACGGTCATCGTCGGTGATCCCCGTGTAGGTGTCGCGGTGATTGACGGGAAGCGAGAAGGACGAGCGCTCGTCGTACTCGAGCCGGTGGTTTGCCGCCGCGGGGTGGGACAGTATCTCCTGGAGAAACGGGAGGTCCCACGCTCGAGCCACTCGGTCGGCCAGGGCGATGCACACGAGACCACCGGCGTCGTTTCGAAGCCGCCTGACGCTGTCCGGGGTAACCTCCCGGGCGGGATAGACGAGATCCGTCTCTCCCTCCCGGTCTGCGGCGTCGTGAATCAACACGGGATCGCCCGAACGAAACGCCGTGAGTACGTCATCGACGTCCGTGGATGGCCGGTGGCTTCTGACGGAGGCGGCGCTGGTTCGATCTCTTCCAAAGTGGCTCATGGTGCCGGCTCGATGTTTTGATTCACGCGGAAGAAGTTGTCGGGGTCGTACGTCGCCTTGACTTCCTGTAGCCGTTCGTAGTTATCGCCGTATGAAGCCTGGATCCGTTCCGTTCCCTCTTCCATCATGAAGTTGATGTACGAGCCCCCGATCGTGTGCGGGTGGACCGCCTCCCAGTAGTCGCGGGCCCAGTTGGTGATGCGGCCGCGCTTGTACGGATCTCGGTCGACGCCGGCGATGACCATCGACCAGGTAGCATCGCGGTGTGCCCAGGCCGTCTCGTCGTCGTCCATGCGGTTGACGGCTCCGTCGATTGGATAGAGGTGCATCGTCGATTTCGGCGTGGGCACTTCGGCAAATCGCTCGTGTTCGGCGATGGCCTCGTCGGTCAGCGTTGCTACGAGGTCCCCCTTCCAGTACCACTGATCACCCGGTGGGTAGAGGTCGTCGAACATACCCTGGAGCGTCGGATACGGCATGGGATCGACGTGTTCGAACAGTGGATCGGCGATATCGCGGGCCGGTTGGATCACGTCATCGAATTCGTCTTCCTGACCGAGATAGCACCACATGAGCCCGCACACCTTTTCACCGTGGATTGCCTCGGGGAACGGATCGCCCGGTACCTCGGCGATCAGGTAGAATGCGTAGACGTCATCGGGAGCCTCGGGCAGCCAGTCGCGATACCAGCGCATCGTGGTTTCGAGTTCGTCGATGGGCCAGAACAGCGGTCCGGCAACCACTGTCTCCACTGGATGTAACTGGAACTCGAAGGTAGTGACGACCCCGAAGTTGCCGCCCCCTCCGCGTAGCGCCCAGAACAGGTCTGGGTTCTCGTCTTCGCTCGCGTGTACCAATCGACCGTCCGCCAGCACGACGTCTGCACTCAATAGGTTGTCAATGGAGAGTCCGTACTTGCGGCTCAGATAGCCGTGGCCGCCGCCGAGCGTTAACCCGGCAACGCCGGTCGTGGAGATAACTCCGCTGACTGTCGCGAGCCCGAATGCGTGCGTAGCGTGATCCACGTCGCCCCAGGTACAGCCGGCTTCGACGGTGGCGGTCCTCGCGTCGGGGTCGACGCGGACGCCGGTCATCTCCGATAGATCGATCACCAGGCCGTCGTCGACTGTGCCTAGCCCGGCACCGTTGTGGCCGCCGCTACGTATCGCCGTTTCGAGCCCGTGTTCACGACCGAACGTAACCGCCTCGATGACGTCCGCGACGTTGGCACACTGGGCGATTAGCTGCGGCTCTTTGTCGATCATCGCATTATAGATGGTTCGGGCGTCATCAAACGCTGGCTCGTCGGCTCGTATTAGTTCGCCTCGGAGGGTCCCCTCGAGCTGTTCGATCTCTGCGTCGGTGTCTGCTGGTGTTGTTGCCATGATTTTCTCTCAATTTTCGTTTCAAAGAACGGGTCTGGCCGCTCGGAACTGTGCCCCTTGTTACCAAGCGTTACTGTATTGACACCGCTACGAGTCAAATAGCCATCTGCTGATTTTTGGGCAACCAGTGACGCTCGTGCAGACGATGCAACGGATTGTACGGTGGGCATCGGTTGGCCCTCGTACAGGTCGGTTCTTTTTTGATCGAGGGGTCTCGAATGACTAGTCTGATTCGCGAATCGATTTACACACCTAACGCGACGCAGTCCTGGACAGTACAACCAAAAAAGGTTGTATTCGTATAATACAACCATATATGGTTGTGTCACATAACATGAGTGTATGACCACTTCGAACGGGACAGAACGGTACGTCATCCTCGCGGACGTGATCGACTCGTCTGCGGTCGAGGATCGATCGGAGTTTCGCACCACCCTCTCGACGGGTCTCGAGCAGGTGAACGACGAGTTCAGCGCGGACATCCATACGGACTTCGAGTTACTCAAGGGTATCGACGAGTTCGGGGGCGTTCTCACGAGCCTCTCGAGGGTGTACGAACTCCTTGCGACGATTATCGAGGCATGTCACCCGACGATGGTTCGGTTCGCCGTTGCTGGCGGGCAGATCGACGTCGAACCGTCGAACGAAATCCACCAACTGGGCGGGGAGGCGTTTCACCGCGCTGACACGCTTCTCACTGCCGTCGAAGCCGACGATCTCTACTGTTACGTCGATACCGGACGCCCGGTCGACACCCTCCTCGCGATCAGTATGAACCTGTTGTTGCTACAGCGGGCGGGATGGACACCACGACAGGCGGACGTCGTTCGTGCCTACGAACGTCACGGAACGCAAGCGGCGGCCGCGTCAGAACTCGGGGTCCGCCAGCAAGCGGTTTCGAAATCTCTCCATCAGATCGATTATTTCCAAACGAAACGATTAAGAGATCATCTCCTGGATGTACTCCCAGCCATCTATTTTTAAACAGCGAGAGAATCCCGCCCTTTAGGGCGGGCATGAATCGCGTAACTCGACTACGAAATCCACCGCTCAATGACAGGCCGGATATTCAACGTTAATCCGGATCATTAAGTAGGTTTATTTACATAGCCTATGTATGGCGATTGAGGTTACGCGCACCTTCGTTGGTTCCATCCAGAACCACCAGCAGGTTTGCGATGGCCTCGACTCGCTCGGAGATTCCGCCTCGAAAATCTGGAATGTTGCACGATGGACAGCAGACCGCGTATGGGATGAGATTGGTAAGATTCCCGACGAAGGAACGCTCAAATCGTATATGAAGAACCAGTCGTGCTGGAAAGACCTGAATGCACAATCAAGTCAGGAAGTCATTGAAGAACTTTCCGACGCTTTTCAGTCATGGTTCGACTTACGACACAAAGATGAGAAGGCGAATCCGCCCGGCTACCGAAAACATGGCGACAAGCGACCACGTAGCACGGTCACGTTCAAAGCAAACGGGTTCAAACACGACCCCGAAAACAACCGCGTCCGACTCAGCAAAGGCTCGAACCTCAAAGAGAGTTGGTCGGACTTTATTCTCTCCGAGTACCAGACGCGCCCAGACGTTGACCTTTCGAAGGTCAACAAGGTGCAGAACGTTCGGGCGGTCTGGAATGGCGACGAGTGGGAGCTGCACTTCGTCTGCAAAGTCGACCTCGAAACGAACGACTCCGCAGGCGACGGTGTGGCGGGTATAGACTTTGGCATCAAGAACATCGCCACGGTCGCATTCCCCGACGAATACGTTCTCTACCCCGGAAACTTGCTCAAACAAGACAAGCACTACTTCACACAAGCCGAGTACGACACAGAGGGTGAGAACGGCCCGTCAGAAAAGTTGATGTGGGCGCGTCGGAAGCTTGCAGACCGTGAGACACACTTCTACCATGTTCTCACGGACGCCATCATCACCGAGTGTGTCGAACGAAACGTGGGGACACTCGCGGTGAGTTGGCCTGAAGACATGCGAGAGTCAGACTGGGGCAAGACGGGGAACAAGAAGTTGCATACCTGGGCGTTCGACCGTATCTACCAGTACCTCGAATACAAGGGTGAGATTTGTGGCGTCGAGGTGCTGAAAGAGAACGAGTGGAACACCTCAAAGACCTGTTCACGGTGTGGTGACAACACGAAGTCGAATCGTATCGAACGTGGTCTGTACGTCTGCTCGTCGTGTAAGTTGGTAGCCAACGCGGATTGCAACGGAGCGGAGAATATGCGCCAGAAGATAACTCCGAGTCCTCACGGCGAGGATAGGAGTAACGGCTGTGTGGTGGTTCGAGAGACTTTGTCTCTCGTCATCACGAAAATCGAAGATTTTCGAACGACACAGCCATCGGTACACCTGTTCGACCGCGAGAGCGGGACGTTCAACACGAGAGAACAGGTCGTATCGTAGACCGGCAAATATCCCAACTGCAGTACGGGAAGCCTCGCCGTTTACGGCGAGGAGGATGTCACGGGGAATGAATTTTCGACGACCGGTTCGTTCATCAAAACGGATCTAGCGGTTCTGGGGATCGGCCTGATTTTCCTCGTCGTCCACGTCGTTCCGATTGCGCAGATTCCGAATCGAGCCGTTCCAACGGCGGAACTCGCCGCCTACGGAATACTGCTGGGGACGAGTACCATCGTGGTGAACGGCGGCCTGTCGTTCTTTACCGGTGAGCAGCTGACGAGCGACACCAATCTCGATCAGGATACGGGCTGGCTTATCGGGAAAATGGAAAACGTTCTGGTGTTGACCTTCGTTTTGCAGGGAGCATACACCGCACTGAGCATCATCTTCGCGGCCAAATCGTTCGTTCGGAAGGAGGATATCTCGAGTGGTAATACCACGTACTATCTCGCCGGGACGCTGCTCAATTTTACGTACTCGGTCGCGATTGGGCTGGTCTTCTCGTTGTGAGAGCGGTATTAGGATGAGCAGGCGCAAAACCTCGCCCTTCACAGTAGTTACCGAACCATTCTCTGACTATTATTAACAGACCTGATTGTACCAGATTCGTCGATCTTGTATTAATTGGGTTTTATATTGGGTCAGATATTCGGAATTGGTTTACCCCACAATGAATTGATGAAAACCGATTCGGCAACTACTGTTCAGCGCGGAGAGGATGTCAATCTACGATATCAATGAGTAGGCCGTCACTCGCCCCGACGTAGTAATCGTCGGGTGTTGTGACTCTGAAGGTGTGTTCTGATCCCACGGGCACACGGTCGAAAAACGCCGTTGGTGCGCCATACCTATAATATCCGTTGCCGTCAACTTCTTCGATGCCATTAATCTCATCTGGCGTGCTAAGGTCGAGGATGAACACGACCCATGTGCTGATGCCGTCCAATACTGCGCCAATCTCTGGAATCGGGAGGTCAGCCAGCGAATCCCCGAGTTCGATGTCCTCGTTGTTCGCGTCGATGCGACGTTCGAATCGTTCGTCAATCCACGCGACATCCGGATCGAAGTAGATTACTGCAGTCGAACCGGGTTCGCGGCCCTCTCGCCTATGGCTCATCCATAGTTCCTTTCCGTCGACGGTTGCAGTCACCGCATCGTCACTCCCGTTGCCATCGGTGGATGCCGAGTCCAGCGTCGAACAGCCTGCAAGCGCGGTCGTCGCGGTGAGGCCGCCGAGTACGTGTACGAACTTCCGCCGATTCATACATACAATTCTTGTCGGATGTATAAAAGTATGTGCAGAGTTATCACCGATCCATCATCAACCCGTAACACATTCGCGCTGTGGGTTCAGTACAGATTGGTCGAACTACCATATCTTTGTCAGTAAAACGTGGTTGACTCAGACGGCGATTTCAGTGCGAAACAGTACAACAACTATCACTGGTGGAGAAACCCTGCTGACTACAAGAACAAAACCCTGCCAGTTGGAATGAGCTTCTTCTAGTAATTCAACATAGCCAATTTTATCATATGGTCGCCACTTCTATCGATATGTCCGCTCCGAACGAGCAACGTAGCTCTCGAATAGGTGTCGATACGCGACTTTACTTTTTGATCGGAGTAGCAACGATTTTTGGAATCGGTCATCACCTCGATCATATCGTTCGAGGAAACCACGTTGGATGGCCACTGATCCCAGAAGTCACCGTATTCACGTACACGCTGCTGATTTACCCAATCATTGTGGCTGGAGTGTACCTGACAATGACTGAAAGGGTCGGAGTGGGCTACTGGAGTATTGTGCTCGGTGGAATACTCTTCGCAGTCGTTGTCACGCACTTTGGTCCGTGGGCCACGGAACCACCACAAGACGTTATCGAACCCTACGAATCGGTGTATCTCGGATACGCGGCCTTTGGCTGGTTACTCGGCCTCGTCATCTCGTTGGTCACAGCAACTACCTACTCCGTGTATCGTTGGATAGTCGCCCGAGGACCATCTTCCTTTGACACATAATTCGCCTGTCAACTAGTACCATCTGTACTGACTGGTCACACTACCGCTACATTCTGGAATATATATTTCAGCCCCGCAACAGATATAAGAACGCACCGTTCGAACATCTCTTAACTAAATGCCAGGTGATGACCGGAACGAAGCCGTCAGAACGCTTTTAACCCGACTCGAGTTGATCGATCGACTCTGTCAATCACCTGCCCACACCAGAGATATTATGGACGAGACCGGCCAATCCCGGTCGACGGTCCACCGTGCGGTTACGGAACTCACTGAACTCGGGTTCGTGCGACGGGGCGACGATGGAATCGAGGCCACGGTTACCGGTCGAATGGCTCGCGATCAACTGTGCACCTATCTCGAGCGGCTCGATGACGTGCTCGAGGCCAACGCCGTTCTCGAACCGATCGCGACGACGACCGAGATCGGCCACGACGTCGTTGTCGGTGCAAATGCCATACTCACCGCGGAACCGACGCCGTTTCTCCCGGCCGACCGAATGCACGAGGCGTTGACGGGGGCATCGGCGATCTGCCTCCTCCTGCCGACGCTCGAGGAGTCACGAACGATCAGAGTGTTGTACGAACACGTGGTTACTCGAGGGAACCCGGCAGAGTTAGTCGTCACGCCGGCGGTGTTCCGAACCCTGCAAAGCGAGTTTCCCCGCCGAATGACATTGCTCGCAGCGGCCGATCACTTCACTATTTTCGTCGGTTCGGTCCCGTCGTACACGCTCGGATTGCTCGAGCACGAATCCGGTGGAGACGAAGGGTTGAAGACAGCCGTTCACCTCGCCGTGCACAACGAGAGTGGCGGCGTTCACGGATTGCTGGTGAACGAGACCGCCGGTGCAGTGTCCTGGGCCAGCGACCAGTACGAACAGTTTCGTCGACAGGCAACAGTGCGGACGGATGACCTGATCGCAGACACTGACGGCGGGGTCCAGGTCGTCGGTGGTGAGGGATTCCCGATGATCGGCCAGTCGCTTCCGGTCTCACTCGAGCGCGAGGGGTTTAGGAAACTCGATGCTTCGTACTTCCAGAATCAACCGGTGGCAAAGCCGACAACGGCATGGCGTGCAGGACTCTCTCTGGCCGAGGTACATACGGGATATGCGATCCCTCGGCAGCCGCAGCACACCTCCGATGACACCGGCCTCGACGATAGCACCCTTCAAGCGGATATTACGGAAACGCTGGTCAATGGGGCGAGTGCAATCGTTCTCGGGCCGGCGGGGTCGGGAAAGAGTACGCTCTGTAAACAGGTGGCCTGTGAATGGTACAAAGCCGACCGTGGACCCGTCGTGTATCGCGGAAGTGGCCACGGTCGCCCGTTCATCTCGACCGAATCGCTCGTTTCGGCAGTGACGAATGTCGATGGGCAGTCTCTCGTCGTCGTCGAAGACGCCGTCCGGTCGGACGCAAATGCCGTGTTCGAGGCACTCGAGCACCTTACTGAGCGTGATGACGTTTGTGTCCTGCTCGACGCTCGCGAACACGAGTGGAACTCGTTCGCGGAGCAGTTGCCTGGCGTGATGGCACTCGAAACTGTATACGTTCCACCTATGGACGAGTCGGCGTGTGACCAACTCGTTACTCACTTCGAACGAACGCTCGGAAAACCCATCGACGTCCCCGCTGCACAACTCTGGTCTGCAGTTCGAGAGGCTCCCTCGGGTACGGGGAAAGCCGCTCCGAACGAGATGCTACGGTTGATCCACCGGTTGTCCACCTATGCCGATCCGCTAGCCGATAGTCCAACGGCACTCGAGGAGACGGTTGCAACCGAGTACGAAACAGTTGCCGACGGCGAACTGGCACTCTCGATGAGCGTTCTCGCGCACGTGCTGAACGTAACGGGACTCGGTGTCGACAGGACGGTGCTCGCCGCCGGTGTGCCCGATGCAGCCCCCGAAGCGAGAGCGACGGTTCTCGAGCAACTGGAGGGCAGTTTCCTATTCCCGGACGCAGATGGCCAGTACCGGACGGTCCACGAGGAGTGGTCGAACGCGTTCCTGACGCACGTTCTCGAGGCAGAAGGCACCGAATCGGCGGGGAAACGGTTCGGGCGGGTCGTCACGGAGTTGCTGGCAGTCGCTGATGACGCCGAACGTTGGAACGCGATCGGTGAGGAGACGGACTTCGTTGGCGAATTGAGTCCGGAGCAGTGGGCCGACGAGACGGCCGAGGCAATCTTCCGACTCCCGATGGAAAAGTCCAGTCTCGCGCCGCTGTTCGGTGATGGGGAAAACGACACCATCGACCTTCCGGAGGCCTGTTCCTCGACCGTCGTTTCCGATCTCGCAATCTGGCTCGGGGAAGGATTCCTTGCCGGTGGATACTACGACCGGGCAGAACGGGCATTTGACCGGGTTGGTGCTGATCGTTCCGACCAGGCCGTCGAGAAACTGCTCGGCTTGGCGACGGTCCACACCGAGCGCGGCGAGTACGAAGAAGCGATCGCCCACTGTGAGGACTGTCTCTCACTGATCGAAGACGAGGCCGAGTCGCTCACGGACCCGCAGGTGGTCAGGGCACGTTCGCACCTCCAGTTCGGGGCAGCGTTGAATGAACACAATCAGTACGCGGATGCCGAGGAGCAATACCAGGCTGCACTCGACCTGCTCTCCCGTGCGGAGACGCCCCAACTGATGGCTCGAGCACTCCACCGTTCCGGATTTATGGCCGTGAAGCAGGGCCAGCACGATCGGGCCCGGGACCGACTGGACACCGCGCTCGAACTGGCACAGGAGGTCGGTGACAGGCGGGTCGAAGCCGAGGCGGTCAACGCCCTCGGGGCGATTCCCTGGGTACAAGGGGAGAACGACGCGGCCCGCGAACGGTACGAACGCGCGCTCGAACTCTTTACCGCACTCGGTGACCGACACGGGCAGGGCAAGGTTCTCTACAATTTGGGGATTATCGCCAAACGAAAAGGCGAGTACGAGACGGCGCGAGAACTCATCGAACGCTGTCTCGAACGGGTACGGGAGGTCGGCGATCGTCAAAATGAGGTCAGAGCGTTGGGGTCGCTCGGGCTGACGGTGATGCGTCAAGGGGCGTACGAGCACGCCACGGAGCTACTGGAAGAGTGGCTCGAGCACAGTGTGGAACTCGGTGACAAACACGACGAGGCCAGAGCGCTCAACAATCTGGGGCTGGTTGCCAAGCGCCAAGGAGCGTACGACCGTGCGTGGGAACACTTCGAGCGGAGTTTGGCGCTCAAAGAATCACTGGGTGACGAGCGAGGAGCGGCCAATACGGTCGGTAACCTCGCGGAGATTGCGATCCTGCAGGGGCGATTTTCGCGAGCGGAAGCGTTGCTCGAGGACTGTCTCGAGCGCGAATCGCAGTTCGACGGTGATGCACGACGAGCGGGTACGCTGAACGACTTCGGTGTCCTGGCGACGCGACAGGGTGAGCTGTCGGCAGCAGCCGACTATTTCGACCGGGCGCTTTCCCTCGCGACTGATGAGGGCGAACTGACGACGATTGCCATCGCGCAGATCGGACATGCCGAACTCGCGCGTCGGGCGGGCGAATTCGAGCGAGCAACCGAGTGTCTCGATGCCGCCGCGGTCGCAATCGAGGGCATCGACAGTACCCTCGAGCCCGAGATACGAGTGAGGCGTGCTCGAGTCTCCCGGTCGGCCGGCCGCTTCGATGCGGCTCGTTCGCACGCCGAGGGGGCACTCGAGGAATTCGACGCGCTCGGAGCGCCACACTGGATCGCTCGATGTACACAGATCCAGGGACGAATCGCCGCCGATACCGGTGACCTCCCCCGCGCTCGAGAGCGTCTCGAGGCGGCGCTGGACACGTTCGAGGACATCGGTGCGTCCCACGAAGCCGCAGAAATCGTGGCGATACTGCTCGAGACGTTCGACGGTGACGAAGACGGGCGTGAGGCGTGCCTCGAGCGTGCTCGAGCGGTGCTTTCAGAGGCCCCCGAGTCAGTTGCGACGCAGTACGAATCGTTGGCTCCCGACGAGTGATCGCCACCGCCAAAATCGGTACTTTCGACGCTTTTCGCTGACGATACGCCGGGTCGTCCCACGAGGTGACACAGTGTTTCGACCCGTAACATGAGGTGTGTGTCAGCCCCGATGACGTTCATGGAACAAGGGTCGTGTGTGCGTTGTGGGAATCCTCGGACGCACACTGAAGCCGGTGAGAACGCCGATGGGGTCGGTTTCGGGTCTATGGTGAGTCAGCGAACGACTCGAGTCAGTCGCTCGCTCACGAGGGGTCGTGAGCGATGACCGGGAGTCCAACGCGACGGCAGCTACTGGGAGTGTGTGGCGCGGGTCTCCTTACGGGGTTGGCGGGGTGCTCGAGGCTGACCGACCACGAGTTCGAGGCCGAACCGATCCGTATCCCCGCCGCAGCCGCCACATCGCTTTCCCTAGAGGAGCGGAGCCGGGACGACGTCACCAACGAGTGGGAACAGGCCGTCGCCGGGCAGACCGTGAACGCGAGCGTCACCAGTCACGTGTCCCTCTACGGCGCTGGTGGGAATCAGGATGAATCAGTTTCGCAGTTACTCTTTGGAACGGGGGGCGGATTCGCCCTCGGTTCCCCGGGCGTCCGGACCAGTATCGTCACCGGAACCTCGCCGCCGATCATCGAGGGCGACCAGCCCCTCGACACCCGTAAAATGGCGTTGTTGGTTCCCGATGAAGCAGTCGGCCGTGAGACTTTCGTTCAGCCTGGCGATACCAGATCGCCCGCCCCGATGGCGCTGTTCCATCGGAGTGCTCTCGACGGCGACCTCGCTGTCGGGGTGGAGGTCGAGGAGCGTCGATCCTCAGAACCGGTTATAAAAATCCCGCTACCGGGGCGTGCGTCGACGCTCGAGATCCCCGGCGATTCGGACGGTGACACGCAACTTGTCGCCGGTATGAATGGCGCGGTGTTCTCCAGCGACGCGTTCTGGGGCCGGTCCACCGGAGCGACCGAGTCTACTCCCTCGGAGCTGGATGTCGCGTTCATTCCAGGAGGTACCTGGGGCCAGGACATCCTTCAAGAACTGGACTCCGGCGAGCGGTTTGTCGCCGGAGACACGATTGAGGCGCCTCTCATTGTGACGCCGACGAGCGCACTCTTTGAGCGCACACTCGAGGTCACCAACTCGGACGTCGAGCCACCAATCGAGGAAGCTGACGTCGGCCGCTTAGAGGAAGCCCCCGTCGGTGTGACGCTGTTCGTCGACGACGAGGAAGGTGTCGAACCGATGCCGTACATTCCTGGGGGAACCTGGTTTCCGGGTGAGTCGTTCACGCCGACCCGCCCCGGCGTCGTGGTTTCGTCGTCCTCGCGGGAGGGCGAGGATGCGGTCTTTTTCCCGGAAAACCCGGCGGAAGTCTCGAGTGAATTCCGTCGAGCCGAACCGTTCGAAGCTGGCTCGTCGGTTCCGGTGGCGAATACGCGCCTCTACTTTCCGGGAGAAGTGCATATTCTGGGATCGACGTGGATACCAGGCTCTACTTGGATCCCGGGTTCAAGCTGGATTCCAGGTTCCACATGGATACCCGGCTCGAGTTGGATACCTGGTTCGACATGGATGCCGGGCTCTACTTGGATTCCGGGTTCAAGCTGGATTCCGGGCTCGAGTTGGATCCCTGGATCGACCTGGGGAGCCGGTCATTCATCCAAACAACCGTTTGCCAGCCTCACCTTGGGGAACCATCCAGCCGCCGCCTTCGAACTCTCCGAACCGGATTCCGAAATGGGCCAGCTGTTCGGTGACTCCTTCGAACCCAGCCACGTCGTGGAATTTCCGGCGATCCCATCGATCGACGCCGACACCGTCGACGCCGCGACCGCAACCTGGGCCTCAGCTGCCGACCTCGAGGGCAGTGACGGGCCAACGATTGGCGGGCTGTCGACACCGACTGCGAGCGTTCTGGGCCAGTCGCTGAACCCGGTCGCCCGAAAATCGCCATCGGAACTGCTCACGGACGCCGAGACGCGATCACTCCTCGGGCAGTACGGCTTCGCGGAACTCGGCGACGAGTGGATTCGAGGGCCCGAGCGCGTCTCCACCGCGTCCCTTTCGTTCGTCGGCTCGAGCGACACGTCGTGTGAAACGTTTGCGGGGGTGACGGGCTCGAGCGACAACCCGAGTGTCGTCTACGCTCACGTCGCCACCGTCGAGAACGGGGACGACGTCGTCCTCGCGGCATCCGTGGAGGGGTGGGGAGTCAGCGACACCGATCGCTCGTACGTCGGCGACGACGGTTACCTGCCTGAAAGCGATCTGGAGGACGGCGTCGGTGACGCACTCGAGGTCCTCGAGGCGTTCGAACACAGGTGAGGAGAGGCAGAATTGTGACCTGGCGGGACGAATCAGTGGCTCCCGAGGACCACCTGTCCCACGACGTGACACAGTGTTCTGACCCATAACATGAGGTGGGTGTCGCCAATCGCGTTCTGTAATGGGACGACGACCCGACGCGGTGCACAAACAGAAACGGACACGTAACCACCGATCGACGGAAGACGACACACTCGGCGATGGTGTTGACGGCGGAGACGGCGTGGCGTCTACTCCTGCAGAGACGATGAGTCGCCGGCGACTGCTTCGGGCGAGCGCCGGGGCAGGCATAGCAGTGGCCGGAGTCGCCAGTATAGGAACCACCGCCGCCGCAACGAGCGGTGGCGACGTCATCTGGACCTACGGTGAGACGGAACTCGAGTGTAGCCCACCGCCGGAGACCTTCGAGGCACCGCTGACGGTCGTCAACGGACGAGTGTACGCGGGGACCACGTGTACGCACATCCACGTCATCGATTCGACCAGCGGCGAACAGGCCGAGACGATATACACGAACGCGACGACGAGTCGCGCCCCGAGCGTCGTCAACGATATCGTCACCTTCGCGCCGAACAATGACGACCTCAAAGCCTACGATTACCAGGAAGAAGAGATACGTTCACAACGTATCTGGGAGACCGACGTCGGCGGGTCAGTGACCAATCGAGTCAGCGCGCCGACGGTCTATCAGGGCACGGCATACACGACCAATCACGACGGGCCGCCCTATTTTCACGCCGTCGACCTCTGGACGGGCGATGTTTTGTGGAGTTACGACGAGCACGAACTCGGTGAAGCCCCGGTGGTCGTCGACGGGATGGTGTACGTGTCCGGAAGAGGGGGAATGCTCGTCGCACTCGACGCGGACTCGGGCGACGAAGTGTGGGTCTTCGATATCGGTGAGACGAGCGAGTCAGCACCGACGGTGGCCGACGGTACCGTGTACGTCGGGAGTGATGATGACCACCTCTATGCAGTCGATGCATCGACGGGGGACGAGGAGTGGCGTTTTGACGCCGGTGGTGCGGTCACAACGACCCCGACGGTCGCTGACGGCGTGGTCTACGTCGGGAGCACCAGCGACACGCTGTACGCCGTCGATGTCTCGAGCGGTGACGAGCTGTGGCGCTTCGACACGGAAGAATGGCCGCGGACTCCGACAGTCGCCGGTGGGGCCGTCTTCGTCAGTACCCAGGGCGCAGGCCTGTTCGCGCTGGATACCGATGGAAACGAGTCGTGGCACTTCGCTGAGACGGAACTCGATGACGATCTCTTTCCCCGTATGACGCCCCCCATCGTCGTCGATGGTGTCGTGTACGTTGCCACCACGGACGGCCAGCAGGGACGCGTACGCGCTATTGACGCCGGTATCGACGGCTCGAGTGTCGACTCTCGGGTCATGCTCGGGACGAACGGCCATCACGAGGCCTGGGCCGAAACGGCGGCGGTCGCAAGCAGGCCGTCGGACGCTGGTGAGGGATCGACAGGCGATGACGACGGTGCGGGTGGCGATGGCTCGAGCACAGACGGCCTCACCGGAACCGACTCCAGCGATGGTGGCGGCGATGATGGGCTTCCTGGCCCCGGTATCGTTGGAGCGCTTGCCAGTCTCGGTGGGGTCGCGTACTGGGCTGCCCGACGGACTGATGAGGGAGAAGGCAACCAATGACTGCCACACCGACACGACGCCAGTGTCTGGCACTCGGCGGTATGGGCGTGTTTGTCGGACTCGCGGGGTGCTCGAGCGAAGGCTCTAGCGACGGTGACGGCGAAACGAATACAGATGACAACGAGCAGGGTTCCGATGGGGGCGAATCGGCTACCGCTGGAGATGACTCACTCGCCGATGGAACTGGATCTGACGGTGGGGATGATTCGGCAACCGATGGGGAGAATGGAGACACGTATTCGACCGAGGGCGAATCGACTGACGCCGTCATGCACGAGGTGCTCAACTGGGTGGAGTCATATGTCGTGGATGTCGAATTCACCGGTGACCAAGCCGGCGGACTAACGCGGACGGTTCACGAGGGCAACTCACACATTGCCATGGACGTGGGAGTGGAGGCAGAAGCGTACGAGGTCGACGGGGTGAAATACGAGGTTGCCGCCGGCCAGTGTGTAATTCGAGCGGAGCCGGAGGCCACACAACAGGCCCCTGACGTTGCTGACCCGAGCGCAGACGCACCTTCGGTCGAAGCGACGGAAATTACGACGCGCGAGGGAAAGCCGGTGTACGTTTTCGAACTTCCAGGGCCGGATGCTGGGACCTGGCACGTCAGCACGGAGACGGGCTATCCCGTCCAATTCGAGACGACGTCGTTCGTCGCGACGTTCCACTCGTGGGGCGAGACGGACCCGATTTCGCCGCCGGATATGAACTGTCAGGAAGTGTAACTTGCTGCATGCCACTATTGGCGTGGCAGCAATCACGATGGCCGAAATTTCCAGGCTTCGCCACTGGCTCACACGACCTGGCTATCACGCTTTGATGGAACCTCTCATCTATTGAGTAATTCGATCGAATTCTCTTTCGTGAAACGTTTCCGGAAACGCTATTTTCGAACACGAAATCAACCGACTGCGCCGTGTCGAACTCACGAAATACCCGTTCCATGAAATCCGGAAACGACACGCCACGGCTTATCAGGTAACTGGACGTATCAGTGTGTATGTCGAAGCAACCCATTTCGAATGGAGACTCACCACGAATCGAACTGACGCCTGACCGGCCGACTCGAGGTGCCGACCGAAACCGAACCCTCGTCGACGGTCCGAACGCGAGTGAGGGCGACCCGTTGTTGCCGACGCTCGAGCCAGGGCTCACACTCCTGGACGTCGACGGCGGCCGTGGGGTGCCGGCGCTGCAGTCGCTCGTACTCGATCACCTGCTCTCGAACGAGGGGCCGGCGTTCTGGATCGACACCGACGGGCACGCGACGACGACGTCGCTCGCTCGTCTGGCTCCCAGTCGCCGGGTCCTCGAGCGGATTCACGTTTCCCGCGGGTTCACCGCCTACCAGCACTACGGGGCGATCTGTGACCTGCGGCGAGCGATCAATCGCGCAATTCGAACGACAGCATGCACTCGAGACGAGCACCCACCGAAAAGTGGGGCTGGCAATTGCTCGCGGCTCACGCCATCGCTGCTCGTCGTCCCGGCACTCGATGGCCGGTACCGACGGGAGGACTCGCTCCGCGGCGAGGACGCACACACCTTACAATCTCGCGCCCTCGCCCGGCTAGTCGCGTACGCGAACAGTTACGACGTGCCTGTCCTGCTCACCCGGACCGCGGACGACGGATTTTCGGCACCGCTCGAGGCCGCTGCCGACCAGCACATTCGCTGTGAGCAAACCCGGATGGGGCCGCGTTTCGTCGGCGAGGACTTCGAGACGCTCGTCTATCCCAGCGCCGACGGCAGGACCTACCAGACGACGATCGCCTACTGGCGACAGGTGCTCGAGGCCCGCGTGGCTACGGGAACGAGAACGTCGACACCGACGCCGGCCGCTGGGACCCCGGACGACGGTATCGGCGTCGCGCGAACGAGCGATGGCGGGTCGGCGACGTTCACGGCGAACCCGATGCTCGATGCGTGGACTGGCGCGGCGGGTGCCGGAGGTCGATAACGATGGGGCGAACCAACCCGACCTATCGCGACGCACTGCGGGTAATCGAATCGAACTGGGCGGACTTTCGACGGGCGCTCCGTGGCCAGGACAAACCCCTGTTCGATCAGCTGTTCAGCTACGCCTTCGAGCACGCCGACGCTGGCGGGTTGCTCAATCACCACGACCCGCTGTTGTCGGCCCTGTTCAGTATCGACCTCGAGCAGGAGTCCCGAATCGAAACGTTCGGTGACCAGCTCGAGGCGTTCGAACACGACCTCACAGCCCACGAACGCCGGTTCGACACCTACGAGGAACGCCTCGAGACGCACGAAGACCGACTCGAGACCTGTGGGGACAAACTCGACCGGTGTGACGACCAACTCGAGGCCTACGCCGAACGTGTCGCCGACCTCGAGGCGGCGCTCGAGGGGCTGGCAGAGGTGGAGGCCACCGCAGAGTCCCGGGCGGAATCGACGGCCGGCTCGGACCGTGACGCGTTCGGGAACTAGCCCCATGGTATTCACCATCGACTTTCTCGACGACGGCCGGGTCCTCGAGTGGGAAGCCACGAGCGACGGGCCCGTCGTGAACGAGCGGACGGGATACACTCCACGACTGTACATCGGCCCGCGTACGCCGGACGAGAACCCCGATTTCGACGCACTCGAGGCCGTGTTTGCGGACCATCCCGACGTTGCTGGAACCGAACGCGTCTCTCGTCGGCCCGGCTTTCGCCGGGAGCCGGAATCGGTCCTCGCGATAGACGTTGTCCACGTCGACCGGGTCACTTCGGTGGCTCGCCAGGCGCAGCAGGTTGCCACCGAGCCGGTCGGTGACCTCGCCTTTTTCAACGTCGATTTGTCACGAGAGTTTCGCTACTGTCTCGAGACGGACACCGATCCGACGCCGGGAGACGCGCTATCGACGCTCGAGTTGGCCGTTCCGCTCCCGGAGACGACCGGCGATGCTTACCGTGAACTGACTGTCGACGACGAGACGGTATCGGGGTCGCCCGAACGGGTACTGGGTGCCGTCCAGTCCGCGCTCGAGGCGACCGATCCGGACGTCCTCGTCTGTTCGACGGCCGAAATCGTCCCGACGCTGTATCGAATGGCCGAAGCGGCTGGTCTCGAGACCTTTACGCTGGGTCGCTGGCCGGCGGAACGGGGTGATGGGATTTCTTATCAACAACTCGCCGGCAACTCGACGTACGCGAGTTACGGGCAGGTCGGGCACTCACCGGCGCGGTACAACGTTCCCGGGCGGGCGATAATCGACGAGTCGAACACGTTCTTTTACCACGAGACGAACCTCGAGGGCGTGTTAGACCTCGTTTCGCGCTCGAGAAAGCCCCTACAGGAACTCGCCTGGGCCTCAATCGGAAACGTCCTCACCGCGATTCAGATCCGTGAGGCCCACGACCGGAACGTTCTGGTACCGTGGCACTCCTGGCGACACGAGTTGCCGAAGTCGATGGCGACGCTCCACGAGGCCGACCGCGGCGGCTTCATCTTCGCTCCGGCGGTCGGTCTGCACGAGAACGTCCACGAACTCGATTTCTCGAGTCTGTACCCGAACATCATCTGTACGCGAAACGTCTCCCCCGACGTGATCCGGTGTACCTGTCACCGCGAGCGAAGCGATGTCCCCGGCCTCGAGTATGCCATCTGTGACGAGCGAGGCTACCTCGTCGACGTCCTCCAGCCGCTGATCGACGCCCGCGACGACATCAAGGTTGCAATCGGCCGGGAACGCGAGCGCGAGGAACCCGACCCGGACCGTCTCGAAGCGCTCGAGGGCCGCTCGAGCGCGTTGAAGTGGATTCTCGTCGCCTGTTTCGGCTATCAGGGATTCAATAACGCGAAGTTCGGCCGCATCGAGTGCCACGAGGCCATCAACGCGTTCGCCCGCGAAATCCTGCTCGAGGCAAAGACGACCCTCGAGGCCGGTGGCTGGCGGGTCGTCCACGGTATCGTCGACTCCATCTGGGTCACGCCGGACCCGGATATCGACGAACCCGAGCGGCGGGACCTCGAGACGCTCGCGAGCGAAATCACCGAATCCGTCGGGATTCGACTCGAGTACGAGGCACATTACGACTGGGTCGCGTTCGTCCCCCAGCGTGGGCGTGAGACCGGGGCGTTGACGAAGTATTTTGGGTCGATTGCCGGCACGGACGAGTACAAACTTCGGGGTATCGAAGCCCGCCAGCGCTCGACACCACCGTTCGTCGAGACCGTCCAGCGCGAGTGTCTCGCGGTCCTGGACGAAACCCGGTCACCGGAAGCCGTCGTCGATCGGCTCGAGCGTGAAATCGGCCGGTTGTACGCCGGGCGGGTGGACGCAAGCCAACTCGTCGAGCGAAATCGCGTCTCGAAACCACTCGAGAACTACACCCAGTCGACGCGAAACGTCGCGGCCCTTGAGCGCGCTCGCGAGCAGGGACTGACGGTCCATCCCGGACAGGATATCGAGTACGTCGTTGTCGACGACGATAAAGCCACACGAGAACGGGTGGCGCTCGCGCACGAACCGATCGAGCGCTACGACCCAGCGTACTACGAAACGCGACTGATTCGGGCCGTCGAGAGTTTGCTTTCGCCACTCGGGTGGGATCGGACCGCTATCAGACGCGAACTCGAGGGTGCTCGAGAGCCGAAGTTGTCGGCGTATACTGGACTCGAGTGATGTGTCAGGATCGGTCACGTCGGTGCACTATTGAACCGTTCGTGGCGCGTCTTGACAGAACTGAGCTGTCACGCACTCGGGGCACAGTTACGCTGGTAATTCGGAGGACTGTCGAACGCATGAGACCCATGGTGCAGTGGCTTTGTCGAGATCATCAGCACTTGATACGGTCTGCCTGCTGGATACAGGTGGGCGATGTATCGCAATGATGTATGGGTGATACGTCAATTGGTAACAATAGTGTGCAACATTCCGAGAATCTATTCAGTAGCGATTTGAACAGGTTGTTTTGATTCCTACCAGTTGTGTAAGATGTTCAGAATGCCATGCGAGGTAGACGGCGGATTTCGGGCGCTGGTCGTCCAGTAATCCCCTGATTTGGTGGTATTTAGCGTGGATTCTTCCGGAAATATGCTTTCGTCCGACGTCGGCCATCGAGCATGAATCGGAAGAAATCGAGGACACCATCCAATTTGAACGCGTACGAACTCCCTGGAACGAATATCGACGAGCCATCACGGTGTAGAATTCGGCCACGGATTACACGCTGCCCGTTCCGATTCCCGTTCTCGCTCTGGAAGTGAAGGAGAAGACAGGCGAACTGTTCGTCGTCCACGCTCGCTGTCAGTTCAGAATCAAGTGTTGCACCGTCACCATCGATCGTGAGTGACGTGAACGGTTCGATGAGCGGATATCCATCCTCACCGACGATTGAAAGGACCGTACGTTCGTAGGTGTTCGCTTCGTCTGCGTCCATGTCTGCGGCTTCCCAGTTACTGCTCTCCGCAATAGAGGTCCGGTCCCCGAGTCGAACCATTGATCTCGGGGTGATATCGACGACAAGCCGTAGAGCGTACCACCCGAAGAGCAACTGACCGAGTCTTGACTCATAGAACTTCACACCTTCCTCGACAGCGCCCCGCTTGGGGGTCTCGGGTTCGTTGCGGATGAGGTTTTTTTCGGCGCTTGCATCGAGATCGATGTCACGAATCTGCCCGTCACCAATCACGAGGTATTCACCCCCGTCGTCGTGGAGAAGCAGTGCAACCCGAGAATTATGCCTGACGTTCTCGATCTTGCCGGCGTATGCCGGTGGTGAGGTTACTGCGATGATCTCCTGTTCGTGGTCGTAGTACGGGACCACGGGATAGACTGCTGGCTTCCCGTCTCGAACGGATGCGAATTCGGCGCTCAGCGAATTGTAAACGAGATCCTTCAGTCGGTCGTGATCTATTTCCTCATCCGCCCCGATAGTAGATTCGTAGTTTTTCATAAATAGTACATCTAAGGATGTCAACCAAGATAAGGGTATGCAGCCGTACTCCAAGTAAACCTCGTGCAATCCCTTCGGCCCTTCATCAATTGGTTATCCAAGAGTGCTACACTGTTGAATTCATTCACTATATTTCACACAGAGTTTTTGATAATCTTCTTATGGATTGTGTTCCTCACCGGTCAGTCTTTGCCCGCTATCGACTGATTCGATCTGGCTAAATCTGTAGGAACTGTCGTGCACGGCTCACGAATTATATGCAACAAGGACTATACGGTCTACTGTGATTTCATCAAAACTGGAATGATCAATATAGAGGGTGCATTCAGCACGCCGTTCTTGATAGACAGTGGATGAGGATGACTCCACAGATGACATATATGACAGTTCCTGAGGTGTCTGAGGGACAGCTCGTGGTTCAAACCCGAAAAGCGGGTGGCACCACTTACTCTTCCCGTCTCGCGTTCAGTCCGACGACGCCGCGTCCTCCTGCGGTTCACTCGAGTCGCCGCGCTTGACGTACTCTGAGACGCCGATTAGTGCGATTGCCCAGAGAATCACTGCGATTGCACTGACGGTGCCGAGGCTCGAACCCTGTTCGGCGCCGGGGAAAGTCAGCGAACTGACGGCAAAGAGGAGCGCCAGTACGCCGGCGGCGTAGAGGGGGATCCGCCATCCAGTGGGCTTCAATGCGCCGAGTAGGCCGAACAGACCGATTGAGACCAGTCCAAACAGCATGAACTCGTAGTGGCCGAAAAGGACGTGTTCGTCGGCCAACGTGGTGTGGTTCACGAACTCGGTGACGGCGAGCGCCGCGAATCCGATTGCGCCGACGCTCGCGATGGCGAGTACGCGGCGGTCGACTCCTTTGGGACGGGCCAGGAGTTCGCTGCGGGCAGGGTGCAACAGGGAGATCAGCACGACCGGAACGAGGAACACCAGTACTTCACCGGCGGCCACCAGTCCCGACGCGATCGCAGTGAGTGCGAACGCCGCGATGACGAACGCGAGTGCCGCCTGTAACGCCCCCACACGCTTGGTTGGCCGAAACAACTGCACGGCGACCATAGCCACGAATACCGCCAAGGTACCGCCGATCATGACGTGATGGACGCGGTGGCCGGGAAAGGCGTACCCGCCGAGCCACGCGGTGACGACCATCGCCATCGTCTCCCTCAGGGCGAACACGAGGAACGCCACGAACGCGACCGTCAGAAGGTAAAACGCGGGTTTTCGGACTCGGGAAGCCCCGTAGCCCGCTCCGCTCCGAATCTGATGGCCGACGTGGGCGGCCCTCGAGGACGTGCTCATCGGCGGACCTCGAGGGAGGTGGTCAGAAGCTGTACGGTTTGGCTGTAGACAACTCTTGATTGCATGAGTGTGGATAAATAGACGCCGTGCAAGATAATGAACAAATGCGGAGATTTCGTGTACTTTCCCGAAAATTAGACGGTGAATCCCTTGAAAGTAGGTTCAAGGACTCGAACAGGTTAGCGATATCGTCGATCCGGTCAGTTTTGTCATCGATCGTGCTGACATCAGTGTACTCGACTTGCTCGCAGTCGCCGACGCGTTCCGTTCCTGTATGGAACTTAGGGGCAAGCACGGAGCGCTCACCAGCGTCGCAAATCGAGTCAAACCGAATCTCGTATGACATACACGCTGTGTATTCAATACGACTCCGGAGAATTATCATTGAATGGAACTATCAACAGACCTGAAAACTGGTGTGGCTACCAGTCGTGACTGTCCGTGACCGATACTCGAGTTCGTCATCCACGTCGTCACCCCGCTCGGTCGCGATAATGAACCGGACCTCAAGGACGACTCCTTCGTCAGTGTGGTCTGTGACCGCGTCGTGGATGCGGTCGGTTAACTCGGGTATCTGTCCCGGATCATCGCCGGAGGCGGTGACGACGATCCGATCGACCGACCGAATTGGATAGTCGTCGTCGAGTCGTACCTCGACAGATTCGACCTCGAGCGTCTCGTATTCGGCTTCCTCGAGTGCCGAATCGATCTCTTCGTTTGCACTCGAGGAGAGTTGAGTCGTCTGAAAATCGAGGACGGTAATACTCGCAAGCGGCGCAGCGAGGACGAGTAGTCCGATCCCGAAGATAGCCGCATACGTGTACGTCTGCTTGCGAGTCGGCGACACGTCGAACAGCCCCTGTGGTCGGTACCCGGCGACCCAGAGGGTGGCGAGTGCGGCGAGGTTGATCGAAAGCACGTTGACGGCGACGAGAATCGCTGCTCCCATTGCGGCCCCGTACATGCCCCAGGCCACCGTGATCCCGACTGCGGCGGCGGGCGGAATGAGTGCTGCAGCGATCATCACGCCGACGATGGCCTCGGAAAACCCACGCGTCAGGCTCAGTATGCCAGCGACACCGGCACCCAGTGCGACCGCCAGTGAGAGCAGATTTGGCGAGACCCGTTCTTGCAGTTCAGCCACCACGACGATATCGACGCCGCCTGGCTCCAGGCCAGCCAGTCGACCCAGCGTGGCAAGGCCAATCGAGGCGGCGACGACGATCATGAGGCCGCTTGCCTGATAGACAAATCCGGTTCTCTTGAGGTCGTCGTCACCGGTGACGATGCCGACGTTCGCCGCGAGCGCGGGGCCGATCAACGGTGCGATGACCATCGATCCGACAACGACTGCAGGGGAATCTGCCAGCAGTCCGACGGTAGCGACGACAGCACTGATGAGCAACATCGTCACGTAGATTGAGAACACGGGGGTGAGCTCGTCGGCTTTCGTCCGGAGTACCTGCCTCGAGGTTCGTGCGCCCTTCGTGCCGCCCTGACTGTATTGCTCGAGCAGGTCCTCGAACTGCTGGGAGATGACGGTTTCGGCGTCGACCACGACGACGCGCGTCTCATCGCCGATTCCGGCGCGGTTCAATCGGTCGAGGACATGCTCGACGGCCCGTGTCGGCAGTGGAAACCGAACGACTGCGGTATAGCCCCGACCGCTCGTCTCGTCGCTCACGACGTAATCGATACCCTCGTCTTCGAGGATATCCAGTACGGGGCCTCGAGCACCCTCCGGTACCGCGATTTCGAGATAACGCATGTAGTTGTCCGCCCACGTCTGAGAGTAAATGTATGGGGGCGGCGAACGGATGGGTCCGCCCCATCCTGTTGCTGGCACCGTCGGAGCCCACAGAGTGGATGGAGGGGTCGTTGACGGACGTTTCGTGCTGGCCAGGGCCTATTCGTCGGTAGCTGGCTCGTCCGTTTCCAGATACTCGCCACGAACGATGATGACTGGATCGACCGACCGCCTGGCGATCCGTTCGGCTCGGTCCCGGAAAATCATTCGCCGTATAGAGGGTCTGCTTTCGCCGACGACGAGCAGGTCGTGGTCTGTTGCCGCCTCGAGGATAGCGTCGGTTGGCTTGCCATCGACGACGGTTGTGTGGATTCGATCCCGTTCGATCCCGTGCGCCTCGAGAACCGAGGCTCCAACCTCGAGCGCGGTTTCCCCTCGCTTGCGTCCTGATTCACTCGATGCGACGTGATAGAGCGTGACGTCGATGTCGGTGTCGGTGAGGATCGCTGCGACCAGTTCGGCGACGTGCTCGACGTTGACGTCACCGCGAATCGCGACGAGCATCGTCTCGAGAACCGGGGCGGGATTCGGTAGCAGGACCGAATCACAGGCGGTCTCGAGGGCGATACGTTCGAACGTTTTGAACCGGTCGTGGGTAAACACGAGGCGCGTGCTAACGGCACAACCGGCGTTTTCGAACGCCTCACGGCGCTCCTCCAGTTCTGCCCGTGCCCGCTCTTCGTGGGCCGACTGTGCCTGCTGGGGTGACGTTTGGTCGGGAATCTCGTGATACCCGAGCAGGACGACCGGTATCGAGGCGAGCGCGTCGATTACCGTCGTCGGGATTGACGCAGCGCCAAGGACATCAATGGGGACGAGGATTCGGTGATCGTGACGTTCACTCATTGTGTACCGTCCATGATAGCTGGTAGCGGCGGTACACCGACGACAGCAATTATACTTTGGGGGTAAGCGTTGGCTACCGTCAAGATGGGACGGGGTACTGAGTTGCTTCCCAATCCTGCACTTGTGAGAAATCATGCGGATGTGTTCGATTACACTCCCGGGTCGACGGTTGGGAGGGTACTGAAGCGAGTTTTGTGGGGGCGGATTGGTGCGTGTGGATGCAAACTGTGACAGGACAGGCGTGGCGTGAAAGAGTGCTGTAAGCGTCCTCTTCTGGCCTCGTCGTACTGGGTGTATTTTTTGGCCCCGCTCGTATACCCGGTATGGCGACGATAGCACTCCCAGCCCCTGACACAGACGGGTCGACGAGCGTCGAACGAGCAATCGCGACCAGAGAAAGCCGTCGGTCGTTTACTTCGAAACCGGTCGGACTCGAGGACGTTTCTCAGATCCTCTGGGCCGCACAGGGAACGACTCACACGAGAGATGGGGTCGAAATGCGGGCCGCACCGAGCGCCGGCGCGACGTATCCACTAGTTGCGTTCCTCGAGGTCTCTCCGGCAGGTAGCGAAGACCTGGAGCCGGGAGTGTACCGATACGAGCCGAGAGAACACGCACTCGAGGTGGTAGTCGAAACCGCGGTTCACGACGAACTCACCGCGGCAGCATTGGAGCAGGCGGTGGTCAACGACGCACCGGTCTCACTCGCACTAGCTGCTGACTACGATCGAACACGGCGACAGTATCCCGAACACGGCGAGCGGTACGTGCACATGGAAGCGGGTCACGCTGCCGAGAACGTCCATCTCGTCTGTACGTCGCGTGGCCTGTGTAGCTGCCCAGTTGGGGCGTTCTCCGATACCGAGGTCAACGATGCGCTGTCGCTCCCGGATCCACTCGAGTCGCTGTACCTGATTCCGGTTGGAAAGCCGCCAGCGAACGCCTGATACGGACTGCTGTACCGGTTCCAGAAGCCGTTTCTGCGTACCCTATCAAGCGTCGAGAGATTCCCTGCCCTGCCATACGATGTTACTGTTAACCGGTATTGTCGACTCGAGATGATATATTGCCGGTCCAAGATGGCAATCGTTGGTGAACGACGATAGGAACCGCCGCAAGATCGCCCACACCGTTTTACCGACGCGCAATCTCTCTCTGAACGAATGCAACTCGAGGCTGCGACGATCGATATCGGGACGAGTCGGCCACTCGTTTTGCTCCACTCGAACGATGCGGGCGAACTGGGGGCTCATCCACTCGATCGGGTCCGGATCGACCACGACGAGGGGACGACGACGGGAATTGTGAAACGGACAGACGAACTGGTCAATCCGGGAACCGTCGGCGTTACCGAACCACTTCACCACATCCACGGTGTGGTCGGTGTCACGCTCGCCGGCACACCGCAGTCGGTCCGGTACGTGCGAAAGAAACTGGACGATATCGAACTCGAGGCACACGAACTCGAGGCAATCGTCACCGATATCCACGAAAATCGATTGTCAGATATCGAACTCAGCGCCTACGTCTCGGCTGTCTACACGAACGGGCTCTCACTCGAGGAGACCAAGCACCTCACGGAGGCGATGAGCGGGGTTGGACAGCAACTGCGCTGGGAGAGTCCCGTCGTTGCGGACAAACACTCGATCGGTGGTGTGGCGGGTAACTGTGTAACGCCGATTCTCGTGGCTATCGTGGCCGAGGCCGGGTTGACGATGCCGAAAACGTCGTCGCGAGCGGTCACGTCGCCAGCGGGCACCGCTGACGTCATGGAAGTCTTCTGTGACGTCGAGTTCGCGATGGCCGACATCGAATCGATCGTCGACGAGACGAACGGCTGTCTCGTCTGGGGTGGCGGCGTCGACCTCTCCCCCGTCGACGACGAGATTATTCGGGCCGAATATCCGCTTTCGGTCGACCCGACGGGGCAACTCATCGCGTCGGTCCTCTCGAAAAAACGCAGTGCTGGCTCGAGCCACGTGGTTATCGATATCCCCTACGGTGAGGGAGCGAAAGTCGAGAGTCTCGTGGCAGCACGAGAACTTGCGGACGATTTCAAACGCGTCGGGGTCTACCTCGAGATGGACATCGCCTGCGCTATCACCCACGGAACGGACCCGGTTGGCCGCGGTGTCGGTCCTGTCCTCGAGGCTCGAGACGTGCTCGCGGTCCTCGAAGGAGCCGAGGATGCCCCGGAGTCGCTGCGGGTCAAATCGGTCCGACTCGCCGACATGCTGCTCGAGCATTGCGGTGTCGACGCCTCCGCAGCCGACATCCTCAATTCGGGTCGCGCCCTCGAGCGGTTCCGTCGGATCATTACGGCACAGAACGGTGACCCGTCGGTCGAATCGAGCGACCTGGAGCCCGGTACGGAGTCTGCCACGGTCCGTGCATCGCGGGCAGGTATCGCGACCCGCGTCGACAACCGACAGCTCTGTGATCTGGCCCGTCGTGCCGGTGCACCCTTGGACGTCTGCGCCGGCCTCGTCATTCATCAGACGGTAGGAAACGAAATCGCCCTCGAAGAGCCACTGTATACGATTTACGCCGAAACGACGACCAAACTCGAGGAGGCAAAAACGTTAGCTGACCGCCTCGAACCGATTCGGGTACGGAGCAAGGCAGACGCACTCGTGGAACGCCGTTGAGATTCTTGATAGACGAAGATATATTCCCATATAGAAAAGAAGTCGTTTCCAAAGTAGACAATTTTAATAGGCGAAGAGGATAACCCTCGGATATGGCTGGATCAAACCAAGACTGGTGGCCAAACAAGCTGAATCTCGAACCCCTCGATCAGAACGAACGTCCCGTTGATCCGATGGGCGAGGCGTTCGATTACGCCGAGGCGTTCGAATCCCTCGATCTCGACGAAGTGAAAGCGGACATCGAAGAGGTGTTGCGGACGTCACAGGACTGGTGGCCGGCCGACTACGGCCACTACGGTCCGCTGATCATCCGAATGGCCTGGCACAGCGCCGGGACCTACCGGACCAGCGACGGCCGTGGCGGCGCATCCGGTGGCCGACAGCGCTTTGCACCGCTTAGTGCCTGGCCCGACAACGTCAACCTCGATAAAGCTCGCCGCGTGCTCTGGCCGGTCAAACAGAAGTACGGCCGCAAACTTTCGTGGGCCGACCTGCTGGTTCTGTCGGGCAACGTCGCACTGGAGTCCATGGGCTTCGAAACGTACGGATTCGCCGGCGGGCGCGAAGACGACTTCGAGCCCGACAAAGGCGTCGACTGGGGGCCTGAAGAGGAGTGGCTCGGCGACGATCGCCACAACGAGGAAGGGGTCCTCGAAGGCGACCTCGCCGCCGACCACATGGGACTCATTTACGTAAACCCTGAAGGGCCTGGTGGCGACCCCGATCCGGAAGAGTCGGCAAAGTACATCCGCCAGTCGTTCAAGCGGATGGCGATGAACGACGAGGAGACGGTCGCACTCATCGCTGGCGGCCACGAGTTCGGGAAAGTCCACGGGGCTGCGCCCGACGACAACCTCGGCCCGGACCCGGAAGAGGCACCGATCGATATGCAGGGACTGGGCTGGGAGAACGAGTACGGCACCGGCAAGGGTGACGATACGATCACCAGCGGACTAGAGGGCCCGTGGACCCAGTCACCAATCGAGTGGAACCACGACTTCCTCTCGAACCTGTTCGAGTACGAGTGGGAACTCGACGAGAGCCCCGCCGGTGCCTACCAGTGGACGCCGGTCGACGAGGAGGCACAGGAGTCCGCGCCGGCCGCCCACGATCCAGAGGGCAGCCAGACGCCAATGATGCTCACGACGGACATCGCGCTCAAAGCGGACCCCGACTATCGTGAGATTTCGAAGCGCTTCTACGAGAACCCGGAGGAACTCGAGGAAGCGTTCGCGAAAGCCTGGTACAAGCTGATCCACCGCGATCTTGGCCCGTCGGACCGGTTCCTCGGCCCCGAGGTCCCAGAAGAGGAGTTCCTGTGGCAAGATCCCATCCCGGAGGTCGACCACGAACTTATCGGCGAGGATGAAATCTCCGAACTCAAGACGGCGATTCTCGAGTCGGACCTGTCGGTCTCTCAGCTGGTCAAAACCGCCTGGGCGTCGGCGTCGACCTACCGTGACAGCGACAAACGCGGTGGCGCAAACGGTGCCCGCATCCGCCTCGAGCCACAGAAGAACTGGGAAGTCAACGAGCCGAAAGAGCTGGCGACGGTGCTGACGGTCCTCGAAGAGATCCAGGAGGACTTCAACAGCTCGCGATCGGACGACGTCAAAGTCTCACTCGCCGACCTGATCGTGCTGGGCGGCAGTGCCGCCGTCGAGCAGGCGGCACAGGATGCCGGATACGACGTCGAGGTTCCGTTCGAACCGGGCCGTAACGACGCCACCCAGGACCAGACCGACGTCGAGTCCTTCGAGTGGCTCGAACCGGACGCCGACGGCTTCCGTAACTACTACACCGAAGGTGACGTGATGGACCGCACGGCCGAGGAACTGCTGGTCGACAAGGCTGATCTCCTCTCGCTGTCAGCGCCGGAAACGACGGTTCTCGTCGGCGGCATGCGCGCGCTTGCCGCAAACTATCAGGGCTCCGATCTCGGCGTCTTCACCGAGGAACCTGAAACGCTGAACAACGATTTCTTCGAGACGGTCCTCGACATGCAGTACGAGTGGGAGGCGGCTGACGGTGACGACGAAGTCTTCGAACTGCGCAACCGCGAAACCGACGAAGTCGAGTACAGGGGCTCTCGCGTCGACCTCGTCTTCGGTTCGAACTCCCGACTTCGCGCCATCGCGGAGGTCTACGGCGCCAGCGACGGTGAGGAACAATTTGTCCACGACTTCGTGGACGCCTGGAGCAAGGTCATGCAACTCGACCGCTTCGACCTCGAGTAACCTCGAGGGGGCGCTCTCGAGGTAGTGACCGGGCCGTATTGACTCACAATTGTACAGAACTCCCCATATCTGTTCGATTCCGGGTCGAACAGCAGCGCCGAAACGGTGGCATGACGAAATCGAGAAACGCGTTTTTGATCAGTAACTGACCGGAGTACGTGTGACCCGTATATAGGCACACCAATACTACTCTGGGGAAATAGCAGAGAGGTAATTTCAGCAAGTGATCCAACGAATTAGTTGCTGAGAGCTGCTTGAAGAAGTGTCCAGCATTCTTCAACCGGGTTACGCTCGGTAGAGTGGTCTGTACGTCACGAACATGCGGTCGACACGGGCCACCAGGTCGGTGACGGCCGACGCCCGGAAGTACGGTGCTCCACCGAGAACAAATCAGATCATCTTTGAACTCTTTGTATAATACTAAAATGATATAATTGGTGCGATCGACGGTCACGTACTCTTCGAACCGAGAGAAAAAGCGATCACCGTCCTCGGTAATCACACCAGACAGACACGTCCAGTCACGTTGGCCGGAGAGTTCGACGTCTGGCCACGTACCGCACAGAAATCACGCGGCATGCACCTCGACCTGAACAGATTTCTTGGTTTGATCGATACAAACAACCGTGACGTCTATCCCCGCTGTGTTTCATTTCGTCATAGATCTCGTCGCAGTCAGTTTCCTCAGATTCGGTCCTATCCGTCGCAGCTTTTGATAGATTAACCTCGTTCTTTCAACAACTGCGATACATTCGAGATTGAGTACTCCAGATCGTATGTTTCGTCCATGTGTTGGCAAATGAATGCCAGAAAGTCGATGCCGATGTCCTCGGTGAACCGTGAATACCGTGCCAACTCCTATTTAATAACTCTGATAGAAATCGATTGCTCCTAGATTAATGATATTAGAAACAGCATGCTCAAGTGACTCGGAAGTGTCAAGATGCTTGAAAAATCTGTAGATTATCCCCCGTTTTGAACGCGATTGTCGCTAACAGTCGCTCATCGGATTCTTCCCTCCACGTTGTCGGGAGCATCTCACAATACGTCGACAGTGATTTCGTCAAGATGAGTCACTACCTTTAACAAAAACTATGTATATAAAGTTCTAACGCATACTATAACAGATATGGTACTAATAGATTCTATTTAACCTGCAGCGGCGACGGGATTCATTGGTTGATGATTTGATTGACGTTGTAGACAGTGGCAACGAAGGTGATCTCACGCAACTGGCGATACCAGACTCGCGTTCGGACGGCGGATCCGTACGATCGCTTGATCACTGATATGGTCTGCTGTGACTTTTTACCGGTTATTGGCATACTGGGTCAGTAATCACCGGTAAGAGACGACAGTAAACCGTATGAGCTGACGGTCTCACAAATCGGCCGCTGTTTGTAGAGTTCGTCGTTAATTCGGGCGCCATGCGCGTGATCATATGACGCAAAGACGGGGTGCTGGATCAGTGGATGAAGGTCTTCGGCGCGTAGGACTTCACGGAAGGTCATATTGTCGTACGCGGCGAGAGTGAGCAGGCCGGCTGCGTTTCGCAGGACGACTTACGGGCAGATATTCGTCCAATTTGGCCATTTCGTGCTACTATGGACATCGATCATAGCGTTATGAGGTAGTAATTCGACCCATTCCGCAGGTTCAATACGGCATTACAACAGTATGCTTGTAAGCCTTGTACACTCTCTGATGGACACGGAACGCGGTTCTTATCACTTATGGGTATCACTGCCGCCCTCTTTTACTCACTCGAAGTGAACCATACGGTAACCGCCCACTCGTTCATCCGGTGACCGTGGAAGATAACAGCCGTATCTTGTCCCATTCGCTACTCGTGATGACTCGAGCCGATACAATCGAGGGCGTTTCGTCCGAGTAACTCGTCGATATCAAGCCGTCAGACTTTCGTTTCTTCCTGAGAAACAGTCCTGAAAGTGTGCACCCGCAACTGCAGATCGTTATCTCGAGTATCGAGATCGATCCAGCGGTTGGTGATGAAACCTGCGCTCTCTTGAGCTATTACCCGTGGGCAACTGGCGAATAGGTTCCCGATATCCGTTATCTGTATATGCCAACCGCCTCGTTTCTAAATAAGATACGCGGTATCACCTCACATAGTTTGTGTACATTTCCATATCGCGAGTATCCAATCAGACCGTGCGCAAATATACTGGTAAATAGTGCTGGATAGGGTGGACGTCTGAGAGTGAATTGCGCCCAGGGAACTGATGGGGTGAGTATCAGGTTTACAGTCGTTGTACGAATATAGCGATATCCGTTTCTTGATTAGAAACACTCGGATAGCGTGACAGAGAGTTAGTAGCACATAACCAACACCGGCAGAATAACATAATTTCGTTAACGAGCGATACGATGGTGACTCGAGTACTACCTAAGTACCTGTGCAGATGGAGCGGATTCCACCTTGACGTTCTCTTCGGTCTCGCTATCGAATAGATGAATGTCCGACTCGTTGAATGTGAGCCACAGTGGCTCTGTCCGATCGGGTTTGACGTCTGCGGGGACGCGAACCGTGCACTCTTGATCGCCAACCTTGACGTAGAGATAATTATCACTCCCAACTGGCTCTATCACATCGAGGTCCGCTCGAATTGCATTTGGATCATGTTCGTCGCTCAGCGAGATATGTTCCGGGCGAACTCCGAGGACAAACGATGAACCGGTTCCGGCGTCGCGTGCCTTCGTAGCGGTATCAGCGGAGATTGGGTACTCGAACGTGCCACCGTGGAGGCAGTCGTCCTCGAGCGTGACGTCGAAGAAGTTCATCGCGGGACTTCCGATGAAGTTGGCAACGAAGTGATTTGCGGGTTCGTTGTAGATCTCTTCAGGTGGGCCAACCTGTTGGAGATGTCCATCTGCGACGATGACGATTCGATCGGACATCGTCATGGCTTCCTCCTGATCGTGAGTGACGTAGACGGTCGTCGTCTTGAGATCGTCGTGAATCCGCTGCAACTCGGTTCGCATGTGCATTTTGAGCTTCGCGTCGAGATTCGAGAGGGGTTCGTCCATGAGGAACACATCGGGCTTCCTGACGATTGCTCGTCCCGTTGCGACGCGCTGTTGTTGCCCGCCGGAGAGATTCGCGGGTCGCTTCTCGAGGTGATCTTCAATCCCGAGCATCTTCGCCGTACTCTCGATGCGCTCGTCAATTTCCGCTTTCGGGAGGTCTGTCGTCAGGCGAAGCCCGTAGGACATATTGTCCCGGACGGTCATGTGCGGGTACAACGCGTAGTTCTGGAAGACCATTGCAATCCCCCGATCCTGCGGAGCGACACCGTTGATGACGCGGTCCCCGATCGAAATCTCGCCGGCAGAGATCTCTTCGAGCCCGGCGATCATCCGTAATAGTGTGGATTTCCCAGAACCGGACGGCCCGAGGATCGATACGAACTCCCCGTCCTCGATTTCGAGGGAGACGTGTTCAATGGCGACGACGTCGCCGTACGATTTCTGCACGTCGCTGAAGGTGACTGTACTCATGCTCGGCTAAGGCACATTTGTATGATCTACTATTTAGAATTTTCTACTGGCGTCGAGATGAGTTCAACAGTGTGCTATCCATCAACGGCCGTACTATCGTCGCCAGCGAAACAATGGACGCATCTATCGCGATTCCCTCTTGCGATAGAAGGGGGAAATGGCTTTCACTGCCTGTTATCGGTTGCCCATCAACAACAATTATATATCTGGTCCCTAAATGTCCCTTTGATGGTTCGCAAGCTACAGAGTAACCAGGGGTCCGGAAGACGTACGTTTCTGAAAACAGCAGCCACGACGGGTGTCGTTGCCGGCTTCGCCGGTTGTCTCGGTGGTGACCAGGGAGACTCGGGTAACGAGGTCGAGTTCTGGACACTGTTTGCCGGTGGCGACGGTGATGCGATGGAAGCCATCGTCGAAAAGTTCAACGACGAACATGACGACATTCAGGTGAGCAGGGAGCGACAACCGTTCGACGAGTACTACGATTCGTTGTTTACTTCGATGACCGGTGGAACGCCACCTGATCTGGCTATCTTCCACACGAACGAACTCCGGCGGTTCGTCGACACGCTAACGCCACTCGACGACCAGGTCGAATCGGGGACAAAGAATGCGTACGTTGAGTCGATCTGGAACGAGACGGAGTTCGGTGGCTCACATGTCGCATTGCCACTCGACACTCATCCGAACGCACTGTATTACAACAAGGATATCTTCGAAGAAGCTGGGCTCGACCCCGAATCACCGCCGACGAATTTCGAGGAACTCCAGCACGCCGCCGACGAGATATCGGCGAATACGGACAAGCAGGCGTTCAATCCGGAGCCGTACGGACGGTTCTATACCAGACAATTCGTCGCCTGGTTGTCGTCGGTCGGCTCCGAGTTCCTGAACGAGGATGCAACGGGAGCGGCATTCGACAACGATGAGGCGCTCGGACTCATCGAGTTTTACTCGGACATTACGGACGAGTTCGGATGGGACTCCGCGGATGCCTCGGACGACCGTGGTAATCGCGCGTTCCGTGCGGGCGACCTGGCAATGACGATCGACGGAACCTGGTTCTACGGTGTTCTCCGCGAGGCAGACTACGACTGGGGGATCGCCAAGCCATTCGTCGCACCGGGTGCAACCGAACAATACACCTGGGCGAACAGTCACGCCCTCGCCGTTCCGAAAAACGACGACAGAAGCGACGAACAGACCGAAGCGGCCGTCTACGCCGCCGAGTGGCTCACGCAGAACTCCACCGAATGGGGAACGACTGCCGGACATATGCCCGCCAGTAGTGACGTGCTGAACTCCGGCACACTCCAGGATGCAGATGTCTGGGATGCAACGCTCAACACGTTCTTCGAGATGGCTGACAATGACCAGCTCGTGTACTTGCCGAGTACCGATAACAACGAGGACTACGTCCGACCGATCAACCAGACCATGGCACAGGTGTACTCTCAGCAACTCGATCCCGAGGACGCACTCGACGAGATGGTTAGTGCGATCAACGACAACCTCTCATAAGAATGGCCACAGAAGACGAATCAGCGTCGCGTCTCGACGCGGTGAGATCGATCGATCTCTCGGATACTGAAACGAGAGCCGGGTTGCTGTTTGCAACGCCGTATCTCGTTGTCTTCAGTATCTTCCTGTTGTATCCGCTCTTTCTCGGCTTTTATATGAGCCTGTTTGACTGGAACGTGTTCGCACCGAGTCAATCGGAGTTCATCGGCCTCGAGAACTACGTTCGGATGATGAACGACCCAGTGTTCTGGAGCGCGTTCCGAGCAACGGTGTACTTCGTCGTACTGACCGTACCAACGCTCGTGGTGTTCGGGCTTGCTCTCGCCCTCGGCGTGAATCGGAACGTTAAGGGTAAACGGTTCCTCAGGACCGTCTATTTCAGTCCGTACGTTCTGACCGTGTCGGTCGTGTCGTTGATCTGGATGGAGATGTATGCCTCCGACTACGGGCCAATCAACTACTACCTCTCCTATATTTTGGCCGACCCACCAACGTGGCTCAATAGCTTCACATGGGCGATGCCCGCCGTCGCCTTCGCAACGGTCTGGTGGACTGTCGGATTCAATTTCATCATCCTACTGGCCGCTCGCCAGAGCGTCCCGGAACGTCTGTACGAAGCAGCGCGTATTGATGGCGCGAGCTCGTGGCGAGCGTTCAAGGATATCACGTTGCCACAGATGCGTCCGGCAATCATGTTCGTCTCCGTCGTCCAGTTCATCTGGTCGTTCCAGGTGTTCGGCCAGGTGTTCGTCATGACGGATGGCGGCCCCGGAAATTCAACGCAAACGATAATCATGTACCTCTTTCGGGTCGCGTTCAGACAACAGGACTTCGGATACGCCGCTGCAATCGGCTATTTCCTGTTTTTCGTCCTGGTCGCCGTCTCGCTGGCGAACTACTACTTCATCGGACGTGATGGTGATGCATCATGAGCACACGAACAATCCCGGTAATCGGTGATCGAATAAAAACGGGCAAACAACTCAGAATGGCAGGGCTGTACGCGTTCCTCTACGGAATTGCGTTCCTGTTCCTCCTACCATACGCCTGGATGCTGTCGACCTCCCTGAAAACCGAACAGCACGTGTTTTCACAGGTTCCACAGTGGGTCCCGCCGGAGGTCACCTTCGAATGGTACGTCGCCGTACTGACTGGCGCGCCGATGATAAGGTGGTTCTTGAACACGTTCCTGATCGCCGGTGCAACGACGATTATCGTCGTCGTGCTTAACTCGATGATCGCGTTCGCGCTAACGAAGCTCGATTGGCCCGGCAAGCGAATCGTCTTCGCTGTGATCATCGCAAGTTTCATGGTGCCCGTGTTCGCGAACATGGTGCCACTGTTCCAGGTGATCGCACAGTTTGGACTGGTCAACAACCCGCTCGCAGTGATCCTTCCGTTCAGTGCGATGCCGATCGGGGTGTTCCTCCTGGTGCAGTTCTTCAAGGATTTGCCCGACGAGGTCATCGAAGCCGCACGGTTAGACGGCTTTTCGACGTTCCAGATCTACTATCGCATCGTGTTGCCGCTGATGAAGCCAGCGATCGCGGCCCTGTCACTGTACACGTTCGTCTATACGTGGAATAGTTCCTCTGGCCGTTGATCGTGCTCCAGCAGGAGGCTGCGTTTACCCTCCCTGTTGGAATCGTCGCAATGCAACCGACACAGGTGTTCCAGCCCGGTGCCGAGATGGCGGGAACGTTGCTCGCAGTGTTGCCGCTGTTCATCGTATTCCTGGTTCTTCAGGAGCACCTCGTGAACGCTGTGCAAGCACAGGGGACGGTGGGATAATATGGCTGAAACCACTGCGCTCAAGCGCACGATTCGGTTCGTCTACCAGCAAAGCAGCTCGCTCGTCATCTGTAGCCTCTGCTGGACTCTGGCCTCACTACCGCTGGTGACGATTGGTCCTGCCACGGTGGGCCTCTACGCGGCCGTACTATCGTTGCGTGAAAACGGCCAGATCGATCGGTCTCGAGTCAGTCATGTGGTGCGGACGAACGGCGTACACGCGGGATTGCTGGCCCTGCTCCCACCGATGTTTCTCGCGATCGGCGTCCTGTACGGGCTGACCGGGTCGGGAACGCTTGCAATGATCGTTGCAGTGGGTGGCCTCTATTTCGGTACGTACACCGGACTGACGTTGATCCCCACATTCATCGCGATGGCACGCGGCGACTCACCAGGGTCGGCCCTCAAACAGGGCTACCTCTGGGGAGCAACACACCCGACCTACCTGATTCACCTTGCCGTGGTCACCTTCGTTGTACTCGTGACGACCGCGGCGTTGACGATCGGATTCGTGTTACTATTTGCAGGCATTGCAGCCGCGTATCACATCGAACTCGTCTGTGAGGACCTCGAGCCATTGCCGCAGACTGAATCATCGTTCTCGCTTTCGTTTGGCAACGTCTCCTGAACACACCACTGGACAATTCAGTAACTATCACAATCGATTTGACGTACAGATATCGTACTACCAAAGACCTCGCAAATGACTATTCACCAAACACAACCGGAACAACACACGACGTATCGATCTTCGAAAACTCTCTCGGGACAGTGGACGTTCCGGCTTGACCCTGAAGATGAAGGGGTTTCCCACGACTGGCAAACCACCGAACACGAGTGGCCGATCGACGACTGTCACTCGGTTACGGTCCCCCACGCGTGGCAGGAACTCGAAATTGCACGCGACTATACCGGCGTCGCCTGGTACCGGCGATCGATAGACGTCGACGATTCTAACTGGACGGAGAAAGCGGCACTGATCCGCTTTGGCGCAGTCGATTACGAGACCACGCTGTGGGTCAACGGCGTCCAATGCGGAACCAACCGAGACGGCTACCTGCCCTTCGCCTTCGAGGTCTCGGACGCTCTCGTACCCGGTGAGAATACGATCACCGTCCGCGTCAAGGATCCCGAAGACAGTAGCGAGATTCCTCACGGAAAACAGGGCGCCCCCTGGTACCAGCGCGTGAGCGGTATCTGGCAGGACGTCACGCTCGAGACTGTCCCGAAGACACGGATCGACCGAATCCGTGCGACACCGAACCTCGACACCGACAACGCGCGTATCGATATCGACTTGGTCGGTGTGGAGGAACCGGGAGCGCTCACGGCGAGTGTTCGCGTCGCTCGAGACGGGGAGGACGTGGCGACGGCTGAGACCGAAATCGACGGCGAGGGCTCGGCCGCTACGACGGTTTCGATCGACGACCCCGACTACTGGTCGCCCGAATCGCCCACGCTTTACGACGTGACCGTCGAACTGCTGCGTGACGGGCGTGTGGTCGATCGCTACGAGGACTACTTTGGGATGCGCTCGATCGAATCCCGAGATGGCCAACTCTATCTAAATGGTGAACCCCGCTACATACGCGGCGCGCTGGATCAGGGGTACTATCCGGAGACGCTGTATCGCCCATTCGATGAGGACCTGTTCGAACACGAGATTCGAACCGCGAAGGAACTCGGGTTCAACCTGCTGCGCAAGCACATCAAGCCCGCGCATCCGGACTTCTTGGAACTCGCCGACCGGCTGGGAATCCTCGTCTGGGAAGAACCTGCCAATCCGACGGTTCACACGGAGCGATCGAAAAACGAAGTCCGTGAGCAGATCCATGGGCTAATCGAGCGTGACTACAACCGTCCCAGCGTCATCATCTGGAGTCTCTACAACGAGGAGTGGGGGATCGGAAACCCGCAGGGGCTCGATGAGGAGACATCCCTCTGGGAAGACGAGTGGAAACAAGAGTACCTCGAAGCCCTCTACGAAGAGGCCAAATCGTGGGATCCAACCCGACTCGTCTGTGACAATTCCGGCTGGGCACACGTCGCGACCGACATCAATGACTACCACCAATACTTCGTCAGCCCGGACCGGGCAGACGCCTGGGCGGACAACATCGAGTGGATGACGTCCACGCCGTGGGAGAACTACGCCGCTACCGTTACCGATCCCGAGGACGCGCCTCTGATCGTCTCCGAGTTCGGCACCTGGGGTATGTGCGACCTACCGGCAATCGAGGAGTACTACGGCGAGACGCCGCCGTGGTTCGATTATGACTTCTTCGATGATCCGATCAAGCGGCCGGCCGGCGTCTACGATCGCTTCCAGGAGACGACGCTTCCGGCGGTGTTCGACGACTGGGCTTCGCTGGCGGAGACCTGGCAGCATCGCGAGTTCCGCTCGAACAAGGACGTCATTGAGCAGATGCGCCTTCACGACGGGGTCGCAGGCTACGTGATGACGGAGTTTACCGATATCGAGTGGGAGTTCAACGGAGTCCTCGACTACCGGCGAGAGCAGAAGGCGTTCCACGATGAGTTTGCAGCGGTGAACGCCCCGACTTCAGTCGTCGCAGCGGTCAATCACGCCCAATGGGGCGGCGAATCCGTTCCCGTCGACGTGACCATCGTGAACGATACCGTCGAGACCGGGCGGGCGGTCCTTGAGTACGAACTTGAGGGGGTCGAGGCATCGATCGACGCGGACGTACTCGAGATGGAGTACGCGGCATTCGAACCGACGACCTTTGCCGAGGCAGCAACTATCTCGCTTCCGGACGTCGAATCGGCGACTACCGTCGATCTCACGGTTACGGCCGAGACGGACACGGGTACGGTGAGTACCACCGAACGAATCACCGTCGTTCCGAGGTCGGTTTCGCCACACGACCACGCGATCCACGTTCCTGAACACAATCACCAACTCGGTGCGCGGCTGGCGGGAGCACGGTACACCCTCGTCGATGATCCACAGGTGGCCGATGTGATCGTTACAACCGGAACCGACCACGGGCTTCTGGAACTCATCGCCGAATCGGGCACCGCGGTACTGATACTGCCACCCGCTCACGAGGGTGCGCCCCATACCGAATTATTCGACTATACCACGCTGTCCGAGGGGGAAAGCTGGAATCTCGTCTCGTCGCTGTTCGCTCACGATAGCCCCCTCCTCGACGGTCTCGGCGGTGACCACAGGCCGGACTGGGCGTTCGAGGGACTGTATCCGACCGCCGTTGCGTCGGATCTCGGCCCGGAGGACGCGGTTCACGTCGACTATGTCGAAGGCTGGATCGCAAACTGGGCGAGCCCGCTCGTCACCCGTGACCACGGCGACGGACGGGTATGTTCCTGTACGTTCCGGCTCACGGATCAGTATGGAGAACACCCGACAGCGACCGCGCTACTCGACCGCCTCGTCGAACACCTTGCAACTGACAGCGGAGTCATACCCGATACACGATAGACCACACCTCAAGGCAACACACCAACGACAAATTAATCACACATGCACGAACGCAAATCGACTCAATGGAGTACAGACGCAGTATGGGACTGGTATGACGAACAGGGCTGGCCGGTTGGCTGTAACTACGTGCCGAGTACGGCGGTGAATCCGACCGAAATGTGGCAGGCGGACACGTTCGACCCCGAGACGATCGATCGAGAACTCGGCTGGGCCAGTTCGGTCGGCATGAACTCGGTTCGAGTCTTCCTCCAGTATCTCGTCTGGGAGGACGATCCCGACGGACTGGTCGATCGAATGGAGGAGTTCCTGTCCATAGCTGACAGACACGGCATCTCGACGATGTTCGTGTTCTTCGACGACGTCGCATTCTCCGGGAGGGAGCCGTATCTCGGACCGCAGGACGATCCCGTTCCTGATACACACAACAGCCAGTGGACGCCAAGCCCCGGACACGAACGAGTCCGGGACCGGAGCTACTGGCCGGAACTCGAGGAATATGTTCGTTCGATTATCGACGCCTTCGCGACGGACGATCGCATTATCTGCTGGGATCTGTACAACGAACCCGGGAACAGCGACATGCATCCCGACAGTATCCCGCTCGTTCGCGACTCCTTCGCGTGGGCACGCAAAGCGGAACCGTCACAGCCGCTGACCGCGGGGTGTAACTGGAATCTCGAGATGACCGAGTTGAACGAGGTCGCAAACGAACTGTCGGACGTGATCTCGTTCCACGATTACAGCGATCTCGAGTTTACGCGGGAGCGTGTCGACGAATTAGAAGAACTTGGACGACCAATGCTGTGTACCGAGTGGCTCGCTCGCTCGCGAAATAACTTCGTCGAGACGCACCTGCCGTACTACCGGAAGCAGGGAATCGGCTGTTACACGTGGGGACTGGTCAACGGGAAGATACAGACCCATCTCCCGTGGCGAACGGCGCAGGTTTCGATTACCGAGGCGGTCGGTGAAGCCGAGCCCCCGAACGTGTGGTTTCACGATCTGTACCACACCGACGGCACGCCCTACATCGAAGACGAGATCGAAACGTTCCGTGAGCAGACCAATCGGGACGCAGAACGCCCGGCCGGAAAATGAGTATCGTGAGAAATGAACACGAGATAAATCGAAACCGGGACAGAACCAATAGATAACAACGACGGAGTGATTCCGAAACAATGCAAATTACAGACTACGAACTGTTCGAGGTTCCGCCACGGTGGCTGTTCCTCAAAGTGACGACGAGCGACGGCACCGTTGGCTGGGGCGAACCGGTCGTCGAGGGCCGTGCGAAGACTGTCAGGACCGCGGTCGAAGAACTGATGGATACCTACCTGCTCGGCGAGGATCCATCGCGGATCGAAGACCACTGGCAGACGATGTACCGCGGCGGCTTCTACCGGGGCGGTCCGATCCTGATGAGCGCGATCGCCGGCGTCGACCAGGCGCTCTGGGATATCAAAGGCAAAACCCTCGGTGCGCCGGTGTACGAACTACTCGGCGGGTCCGCACGCGACCGCATGCGCGTCTACCAGTGGGTCGGCGGTGACGAACCCGCTGACGTCGCCGCTCAGGCTCGAGAAAAAGTCGATGCGGGCTTCACGGCACTCAAGATGAACGGCACGCCCGCGATTGAACGACTCGACAACCCGGCTGCAGTCGACGCCGCAGCCACGAGAATGCGTGAGGTTCGCGAGGCCGTCGGCCCCGACATCGACGTGGGCGTTGACTTCCACGGGCGCGTTTCGAAGCCGATGGCGAAACAACTTGTCGTCGCTCTCGAACCGTACAACCCGTTTTTCATCGAAGAACCCGTGCTTTCGGAGCATCTCGACGACCTCGGTGAGGTCGCCCAGCACACGACGACCCCGATCGCAACCGGTGAACGGATGTATTCGCGCTGGGATTTCAAGTCGATCCTCGAGGACGGCCACGTCGATCTGATTCAACCGGACCTCTCTCACGCGGGCGGAATAACGGAAGTCAACAAAATCGCGGCGATGGCTGAAGCCTACGACGTGGCGATGGCCCCACACTGTCCGTTGGGACCCATCGCACTCGCTTCGTGTATCCAGGTCGACGCCTGCTCGCCGAATGCGATCATCCAGGAGCAGAGCCTCGATATCCACTACAACGAGACGAGCGACGTCCTCGACTACCTCGCCAATCCATCAGTGTTCGAGTACCACGACGGGTACGTCGACATTCCCGACGAACCGGGACTGGGAATCGAGGTTGACGAGGAGTACGTCCGCGAAAAGGCTGGCGACGTCGACTGGCACAACCCTGTATGGCGACACGCTGACGGGAGCGTCGCGGAGTGGTAGCGTAACGCCTGGTATTTTGTCGCCCGACGATAAATACTACCTATGACAGACGAAACTGAACCGAGCGTCGGTCTGGGACAGACACTCGGGTCCTATGAGTATCGCGAGTGGGAAACCGATCCCAACGGTACCCTCAGAGTTGCCCTTATCGGAATTGGTTGGTGGACTGCAGAGATGGTGATCCCGGCCATTTCGGACCTCGACCACTGTGAGGCGACTGTCGCCGTCAGCAGTTCGACCGAGAAGGCCCGGGGCATCGTCGACGAGGTCAAGAGCGTCGAACGCGGAATCACGTACGACGAGTTTCACGAGGGCGAGGCCGCTGATGCCTACGACGCCGTCTACATCTGTACGCCGAACGCCTACCACCTCGAGTACGCCGAAACGGCCGCCGACCTCGGGAAGCCGGTTTTCTGTGAGAAACCGATGGAGGCGACGGCCGAGCGCGCGGCAGCGATGGTCGACGCCTGTGAGGAAGCCGACGTTCCGTTGCTCGTCGGCTACCGGATGCAGACCGAACCGCTCGTTCGCCACGCCCGCGAGTTGATCCGGGCTGGGGAAATTGGAGAGCCAGTCGCTGCGATCGGGAACAACTCTCAGACGCTCCTCGACATCTTCGATGACCCGGACCAGTGGCGACTCGATCCGGACGCAACGGGATACGGTACCTCAGTCATGGATCTCGGTATCTATCCGCTCAACACCACCCGATTTCTACTCGAGGCCGACCCTGTTTCGGTACAGGCGACGATGGCGTCGAGTCACGACGCATTCGACGAGGTTCCCGACGAGCGATCTGCTTTTACCGTCACGTTCGACGACGGAACGATTCTGACTGCGACCTCGAGCCAGAACGCCCACGCCACGACGAGCCTCCGAATTATCGGCACTGAGGGGGAGTTGGTCTTCGAACCAGCGTTCCATATGGATACCGACCTGCGGATCGAACGCGGCGAAGACACGGTAACGTTCGAATCCGACCAGGTCGACCAGATGACCGAATTGTTCGCTTACTTCGCCGATCGAGTCCTCTCTGAAGGAGAGATCGAGCCCGATGGCGTTCACGGCCTTGTCGATATGGAGGCGCTTCGGGCTATCTACGAAGCGGGCGAAACCGGTAAGACGGTCGGGATCGACGTCGAGCAGTACCTCTGATCGATCCTCTAGCGGCGGGCCTCTTTAAATTACATACCGACGATCGGGATGGTGCGATCCAAACAGACGAGAGACGATCCGACGAACCGAGCAGTGACCATCCGCCCTCGATTACGACCGCCACAAATCACTGACTCTGCAACACGGTTTCGATCGACTTGCTCGCGTTCACCAGGAGCCTCGCGATCTCGTCCTCGAGGCGTTGCCCGTACAGACTCTCCTTCGAGCCGCTGACTTCGATTGCAGCGACTGCGTAGCTGTCGGCATCTCTGATGGGGACGGCGACGCTGTGTAGGTTCTGGTAGGGCTCGCCGTGACCGACGACGTGGCGATGCCCCATAAACGAACCCGCACTGAACTTCCCGTCACTGGGACTTTCGCGTTCGATGACCATCCGCTGATTCCGGAGGGTCTGGAGTTCCGAAATAAGCTGATCCGACTGATCGGTCAACTCGTGATGGGCGAGCACCGCCTCAACTTCCTTGATCGGTCGGTACGAAAGAATCGCCTTTCCACCGACAGAAATTGGTATGGGAATTCGGGAGCCCTCCTCTACGGGAGCAGCAGGCCGTTCCCGTTCGCATAATTGCAAGAGGTAGACCGCATCACTATCTTCCTCGACGACGAGCGAGATGGTTTCTCCGGTCTGTCGGGCGAGTCGATCGAGTTCCGACCTCGCGGTTTGAAAGACCGCTCGACGCTCGCGCACGCCGCGTCCAATCTCGTACCACCGAAGCGAAAGGGCGTACGAGGTTTCAGTTTTCGTGACGAAACCCAGGTACTGGAGCGTGTCGAGATACTTGTAGACTGAACTCTTGGCAATCCCTGTTTCCCGGGCCAGCTCCGTCACACCCATCATTTCGTGGCGTTCCAGCGCTTCGATGATCCGAAATAGCTTCCGGACCGATTTCACGTGGTGGCTCGTCCCCGACATTCATCACGAACGATGTGGCGCAACTACCTAATCGTTTCTCATTGAGATACGCGTTGACTCGCGAGTCGGTATCGCTCAGAGTAGTCGATTCCAACCTGTAAAAATTCTGCAACAAATTCTTGGCCGTTTCTGAATCAACGTTTCTGTAACATACTTAAATTGGTATGTTTCGAGTTATACCTTTAGAAAAACACATTGAAGGCTGTTGCGTTGGCCGTGGCGTCCATGTCGAAACGCGTCGCCATGGTGGTGAATTTCTGCTTGTAGCCGGTCGTCGGAATCGACGAGAAACACGACGTTTTCGAGGTCGTAATTCTCGATCGATTTCTCGAGAGGGATTCAGTACGCCCCTTACTTCGTGTTTGAGACAGCCGAAATTAGAGAGAACGTCTGAATTAGTCCCAACGACGGCGAACAGCCAGTTCCGTTCGTGGGTCAGGTAGATCAGAGTCTCATTGAGCGCGGCGTGATCGGCCGTTTTGTCATTCTTGGGCTTTAGCTCGGCTTTAGTATTCACTTTTTGCTGATCAAGTAAGCACGAGGGACACTAACCTACCAGAATAATAAACTGTATTTGAAATTGAGGCAACGACTATCTGTTGCCAAAAGTTGAGCTGCATCAACCCGCTCCACACACATTCTAACCAAATGCTGCTGCTCGGTAGCGTGAGGCGGCTAAGTTCGGGCATGGATATCACGAACTCCCTTCCTTGATCCTTCTAACTAAACTCTGAACAGCGCTAGTCGGCGGGCACGGAAGCTTTATCCACCACACGTCATACTATCTCGTACGTGATTGATCATGGGGGTCACAAATCGTGACACAAAGGGGAACGCAGCAGACAGCCGTGTCAGTTCGAGCGTACCGGCAGCGCGCGCCGCGCATAATGTATCACGACCGTGAGAATATTCGAAAAGACCAATGACCACGGAACCGAATCCCGACGATCACAGTGATGATCGAGCGCCCTTACGTTACGAACGCTCGCTCAACGGATCGTGGGAGTTTCTTACCGATCCCGAACGCAGCGGCCGATCGAGGGGGTGGGACGAACCGGACGCCGTCTGGCCGGCGCGAGCCCATACCGTTACGGTGCCTCGAGTGTGGCAAGAAGACGACGCGTACCGATCGTACACTGGTACGGCGTGGTATCGCCGATCGTTCGACCTCGAAAACGTGCCCGAGGAGACGCATGCGTTTCTCCGATTTGACGCCGTTGACTACGAGACGACGGTGTGGCTCAATGGCGAGCGCGTCGGCGAGAATCGCGGCGGCTACCTGCCGTTTGAATTCGACATAACCGACTCCCTCAACGCGGGCGAGAACCACATTATCGTTTGCGTCACCGATCCCGAAGATCTCTCGGAGATACCCCATGGGAAGCAAGGTGATCCGTGGTACACACGGATCTCGGGCATCTGGCAATCTGTTACCCTCGCGTTTCGACCGGAAACCCGGATCGTCGACGTACGCGTAACCCCTGACCTCGAGAACGACCAGGCGAAAGTTGCCTTCGAGATCGTGCCCGGACCTGCCGACCCCAATGTTGTTTCGGCGACACTCGAGGCACGTCTCGATGGGGCTGTTGACGCTCAGATGACGGTCCCTGTAACCGCTAGCGATGCTAACAGGGGTGACGACGGTGATTCGGACGCAGAAACCCATACAGATGCGTATGCCGACGAATCGACGATCGAAATGAGCGCTGTCCTCTGTTTTGACGATCCCGTCTATTGGTCCCCCGACAACCCAACGCTGTATGATATCAGTGTCACTCTCGAGCGAAATAACAGCGTGGTTGATCGGTACAACGACACGTTCGGCATGCGGAGCTTCGAGACGCGAAATGGTGAGTTTTTGCTCAACGGAGACCCGATTACGATTCGCGGTGTTCTCGAGCAAGGATACTATCCAGAGACGTTTTATCGTCCCCATGACGAGAACGCATTTACGGCGGAAATCGACCTAGCATCCGATCTCGGATTCAACCTGATTCGCAAGCACGTCAAGCCCGCGCACCCGGACTTTCTCGAGGCGGCCGATCGGATGGGAATGCTGGTCTGGCAGGAACCGGCGAATCCGACTCGCTACACCGATCGATCACGTACTGAGGTTCGTGGCCAACTCGAGGCACTGATCGACCGCGACTACAACCGGCCGAGCGTGGTCGTCTGGTCACTCTACAACGAGGAGTGGGGGATCGGCCATCACGACATCGAAGAAACGCTCTGGACAGACGTTGAAAAGCAACGCTTTCTTGCTGAATGCTATGAGTGGGTTCAGTCTGTGGATCCGACGCGGGTCATCTGTGACAACTCCGGATGGGCTCACGTCGCGACTGACATTAACGATTACCACCGCTACTACGTTAGCCCTGATCAGGCCAGTCAATGGGCGGCAGATGTCACCCATATCTGTCATAACCCCGGTGACAACTACGCGACAGTCGAGTTTGACGAACCCGACGCACCGATTGTCATCTCGGAACTTGGAACCTGGGGATTGCCCGATGTCGATGACCTCCGAGAGCACTATGGTGGCGACCCGCACTGGTTCGACCACGAGTTTCTCGTTGAGGCGCTCAAACGACCCGACGGCATCGACGATAGATTCCAACGGACGACGCTCCCCGATGTATTCGATGACTACACGGATCTTTCGGCAGCCTGGCAACGACGTGAGTTCACATCGATTAAACACCTCATCGAGGAGTTGCGGATTCGGGAATCGATGGGTGGGTACGTCCTAACCGAACTTTCGGATACCGAGTGGGAGTTCAACGGGCTCGTTACCGCGTACCGTGAATCGAAGTCGTTCCTGTCTGCGTTCTCGGCAGTCAACGACGAGCTTGCGGTGGTACTTCGGCCGGAGAGTCACGTGGCATGGGTCGGTGGCGAGAAACACCTGGAACTGTACGTCGTTAACGACGGGCGGCGTACGGTAACGGGTACGCTCGAGTGGACGTTCGCAGAACGGACGGCGACCAAGGCCGTCTCGGTCCCTGCCAACGGAGCAACGTCTGTCAGTACGACGATACCGGTAGCGATGGCAGTGTCGGAGTCTGATACTCTCTCAGAATCCACAGAACCGGTAGTGCAAACGGTCGATCTCGTTGCCACATTTGTTCCGGACAACTCCAACACGACGGATGGGATCCCAACCGTTTCGACGAGCGAGCCTATTACCGTTGTCGACGCCTCTCGAAAGCAGACGCCAGAAGCGACCGTTTACGCCGAGGGCCTCTTTGCGTCACGGCTGGCTGAAGCCGGTGTTCCGGTTACACATTCGCTTTCTGGCAACGTCGATGTCGCCGTAACGAGTGATATTACGACTCGAATCGAAGACTTCGCCACCAGTGGCGGGGCGGTGATCCAGGTTCCAAACCGTGACGGTGAAATGCACGCCACCGGGCCGTTCAGTTACCGTTTGTTGCCCCAGCCCGCAAACTGGAACACTGCCGCCGGGTTCTACTATCAGGACTCGCCACTGCTTGCGGACATCTGTGACGATCGGACGCTTGGCTGGGAACTCGAGGGGTGTTATCCACACGTGGTAGGTGCGGAACTGAACCCCTCGGTCGATCGCGTCCACGTTGGCTACGTCGAAGGCTGGATCGCCAACTGGGGGAGTCCACTGGTTATTCGGGGGTACGGCAAGGGTTCGATGACAGCTCTGACATTTCGTCTCGCCCACCAGTACGGCCGCCATCCTGTTGGGACACTGCTCTGTGACCGACTTCTTCGGTGGCTCTCCGACAGGCAGTGAGTGGTTGTTTCGCTGAAATATATCGATTCTCCTGTTCGTTCTGTAGACGCTGACAAAAATTCAAGAGAAACAAGCGAATCTAGCGTGACTCGTGAACGGTTATGTCAATTCTACTGTCAGAAACCTCGGCAGTCATCATGGTTGCCGTCCCATCAGCTGGGCCGACACCCGTAGCACTTCCCGGGTTCAGTACTCGAACACCATTATGACTCTCGTCCTCAATTTCGTGACCATGTCCGCTGACACCGACAACCGGTCTGTCCGTATCAGCTCTTGCCGTGTCGTTTCTCCGACAGCGTCGAGCCAGTCGTTGCGGTTAAAAACAACACCTTCCGAACTCGACACGGCCCGTTCGACGAAATTGATCATCCCATTTGAAACGACGACGGCCTACCGTTGGCCGTAACCGAAGCAACTGCTGGAAGATCAATATCGACCGGGTCGACCATTCCATAGACGAAGGTAGGTCGTCAGTAAGTTCATGTACATTCGCAAATGCCGCTTTTGAACCGAAGTCCCCAGCATGAATGACGTGGTCAACCTCATTACTGTAGTCATGGAACTGATCGCGGTGTTTAGTTTGCGTATGAAGTGGTGAGACGGTGGCCGTTTTTGGTGCCTATGGCGCGCCAAGCTCAGAGAATCTAGTGGGTGGATCGACTTGGAATTTGTGTAGCGAGAACGGTCACCGCGCGAGCTGATGGCGCTCGGTATTCACCTCCACCTGGACGAACCATCACTTTCAAATACAGTTTGATAACTCGAGAAATACGGTGTCAAGCGGAATTGAAAGGCGGTCCATGATTGGGTTCACAGGGCCGATCTTGCACCGAAAAACGATGCCTGTCCGGGGCAAGTTGCACTCGATGAAACCGTGATCTGGATCGATGGTCAGTAGGACTGGCTGTACGCCGCAGATCAAGTGACCAACCGATTCTTCCACGTTCGGCTGTATTCGGCCCGTACAACCGCTATTACCGAGATATTCCTTGCGAAACTCGTGGAGACGTCAAAGACGCTGTCTTTCTGATCGATTCGGCTCCCTGGCTGAAAACTGCATTTTACCGCTGCGGTTTCGAGTTTCGGTACGAGCGACACGGTGAGCGAAACAGCGTTGTAAGTGTTTACAGAGTGGTAAAACGTTGAACGTCTTCGTTCACATACTCGTTAAGGCACGTCGATCCAGAGACGGCTAATTTGTGGCTCCGAGCCTTCGCCCACTGGAACAATGAGACAAACTAAACAGGATCGAACTGATCGGGAAGCCGTCAGCTTGAGTGAGAATGTGTGTATTATAAAGAACTCCAATTTTCTTAATACGTTCTGGATCGGTGCCACGGGTTGAGGGGTGCCACCGGTCTGTGCTTCCTGTATGGCGCCCCACTCATTGGCGTCGACCACTTCGAAGAACTCGTGCCAATTCTCGTCGCTCAGCAGGGTCGCCCGGATCACACGCATTGGGTCGCATACCGATCAGTGGCTGTGCATCGCGTCGGTGAATGGCTACAGTGCGACACGCGTGTCCAACGAGGCGACAGACGCTCTCGGGTGACATATCAGTGATACAAAAAGTGACGACCGCAACGAAAAGCTACCGACTGTGGAGTGCTGGGAGCAAGGCTGCAGCTGGATCCTGAAGACGTAATCATCGAACGACCGACGCTCGAATGAAATCCAAGCAAAGGGCTGTCCCGCCTTCGGCCGTGGGGTGATACGTGGGGCGTCGCCAGCGCCAAGTTCATTCCCGTTCACCCACTCGTTCTTCACGGTTATCTGAAGGTGTCTAATCCATGTTAGTTAATAATACGCACGCCAATTTTTAACACACTCGGTCGCATACGGCTACTGGTATCTGCTCCCGAGTGAAGAGGAGAAACCGCTGGTTCATGCGGGTAAGGTTGTGATAGAACTCGGTCGGATACGACGGCAAAGCTTTCGGTGATCCGAAAATGACACATGCAATCTACGGTTCAAGAGGGGAACGACGATGAGCACTGAGGATTCGTCATGTGGCTGTGACACATGCCGCTGTAGCACCGAGGCCGGTGACGAGGCGTCGACAGCGCCCCTCCCGTGGGAGAGTGGCGACTCGTTTCACCCGATAGGCAAGGGGTGGGAAAAGGAGATGCGTGCGATGCTAGACGACACCGAGTACGACACCGATCTCGGGATGGAGATGGCTGAGGATGCCATGCGATTAGTCGCTGGTGAAATCACTGAGGAGGAGTTCCACACCGAGTATCACGACGCAGTCACCGAAGAGTTCGGTACGGACGACCGACCGCTGCCCAACGCCTTCTCGAATCGAGACGGTGACGTGAGTCTCGCCGAGCACCTGGAGAAACTCGTTGACGGCGACATCTCCCGTCGAGAGACGATGAAGAAAATGGGGCTCGGAGCGGCGGCGGTCGGACTCGGTAGCGGGGTTTTCGGTGGCAGCGGTGAAGACGAGGATCCGACCTTCGTCGACACAGAAGCCGCTCAGGAGGACGAGAACGACGGGACACAATGGGGAATGGTCATCGACCTCGAACGATGCGACGGCTGCCTCCAGTGTGTGATCGGCTGTATGGAAGAGAACAACACCTCGACCGGGGCAAACTGGATGTACGTATTGACGTACGAGGACGAGCGAACCGAGGAGGAAAACTTCCTCGTCCGGCCGTGTCAGCACTGCTCGAACGCCCCCTGTGCCAAAGTCTGCCCGGTTGAGGCCCGCCACATTCGCGAGGAGGGTGGCATGGTGCTGACCGACTACGAGACCTGTATCGGCTGCCGGTACTGTCAAGTCGCCTGCCCATACGGCGTCAACTACTTCCAGTGGGGCGAACCGGACACGCCGTTGGAGGACATCGAGCGAGTCGACGTATCCACCGACGACCTACAGGCAATGGATGCCGAGGAGCGTCGGGAAACCCTCGAGGGCAGCGGTGATCACTTCCGTGACGGGCGAGGTCGGGAGGTGGACAGCCGCCCGCGAAAGGGCACGATGGGCAAGTGTACGTTCTGTCCCTCTCGGCAGGATGGTAACATGGGCGAGGATGCGGTCGGAACGGTCGCCTGCATGGACGCCTGTGACGCCGCGGGAATGAGCGCCATCCACTTCGGCGACATGAACGATCCCGAAAGCCGTCCGAACCGATACTTAGAGCGGCGACGGGAGGTCGAACCTCGCGCTGACGAGAAGTTCGAGGATCCGGAAGAAGAGTGGGAGGAAGCCGTCACTGGGAGCCCCGAGTCACAGCTTTCGGCGTACAAACTCCTCGAAGAGATTGGTACAGAACCGAACGTCGTTTACCTCGGAAACGAACCGGGCCCCGAAGCAGAGCAAGTCGAGGGGCCCGTCGCGTACGAGGACATTGGGACGGTCGACCGGCGTAAGGATCACCTGGATCTCGGTGCCGCTGCCAACGAGGAGGACTGACAATCGATGAGTTCCGACGTCAGTCGAGCGGACATCTTGCGCCCAATTCAGCGAACGACCAAGGCGTACTACGTCGCATTGGGGGTTGCGAGCCTCTTCGCTGGTATTTGGGCGATCGCCTGGATCTATCAGCTCTACCACGGCCTGATCGTCACTGGACTTTCCGACTGGGGAACCGGCGGTGGCGTTACGTGGGGCATGTACATCGGCCTGTTTATCTGGTGGGTCGGCATCGCTCACGGCGGGATTATCCTCTCGGCGGCGGTGCGTCTCATTGGATTGACGCGCTACCAGCCAGTCGCGAGACTGGCCGAATTGCTGACGATTGGCGCCCTGATGATGGCGGGGTTGATGATCATCGTCCATCTCGGGCGACCAGACCGCGTCGTCTGGAGCGTCGTCCTGGCATTCCCACGGACGATTCACACGTCGCCACTGATCTGGGACGTCACCGTCATCACGATGTATTTCGTTCTCACGGCGACGTATCTCGCGTTGACGCTCCGATACGACGTCTCCCGGCTCCGGGACGACCTTCCTGATAGGTTCTCCCCAGTCTATACGGTGCTCACACTCGGGTACTCCGAGGAGGAGGATCCAGTCGTCCAGCGGATGGTCTGGTGGCTCGCGCTGGCGATCATCATCCTCGCACCCCTCCTTCTTCACGGCGGCGTCATCCCCTGGTTGTTCCAGTTGCTGCCGTCGATGCCGGGCTGGTACGATTCAGTTCAGGGACCGCAGTTCCTGACGATCGCGCTCTCCTCGGCGATCAGCGGGGTGATCATCCTCTCATACTCGTTCAGGGTGCGGTACGACTGGGGGCACCTGCTCACGGACGACATTTTCCGGGGGCTGACGATGTGGCTCGGGTTGTTCGTCCTGTTGTTCCTGTGGCTCCAGCTTCAACAGATCATCTCCGGCGTCTTCGCGCCGCCCATCGCCGTGGCCGCCGCAACGGATGCAATGCTCGGTGAACCGCTCTACTGGGCCGCGATTGGGCTCGCTGTCCTTGTGCTCGCGTTCTCGTTTATCACGGTGGTTCGTCCCGCGTGGTTTAGCAAGGAACGGGCAGTCCTCGCGAGCGTCGCGATTCTCGCGGCGACGTTCACCGAGAAGGTGCTGTTCATCGTCGAGGGGATGATGTATCCCGGATTCGGTCTTTACCGGGCCGTACCTGGCTCGTACTTCCCGAGTGTCGTCGAACTTTCGACGCTAGCCGGAACAATCGCCATGGTCGCGATGTTCTTCCTCGTGGTTTCGAAGGTAATTCCAGTCGTCGAGTTACACGTCGTGGAGGACAAGCACGGACAGGCTAGGAGCGACCGGGGCGACGGGGAGGTGAACCAATGAGCCTGCTGCCTGGCCCGGGAACGTGGCTTATATTCGGAATCGTCCTCGTTCCCGTCTACGTGATGGTTCTTGCGTGGTTCTTCGGAGCGCCGCGGGACGTCTCGACCGCCCTCCGTGGGCTGGCTTACCTGATAGCGTTCGTGTTGTTGCTCTGGATACCGATGTACATCCTCTCGGTCATAATCGGGGTGATCTTTTTTTGATCGTCCCTCGCTCCCGGATCGGTCGGAAAGCCAACCTGAGACGACACGCTCACATGATGGAAGATCACTCACTTCGCGTGCACGCATCGACGTTTGAACAAATGAGGCGCGAACCCAACCGCCAACACCCATGACGGTAACCGAAGAAGAACTTCGTGATCGGCTACGCGATGCCGACGATCCGATCCTTGGCGACGACGTCATCTCGCTTGGGCTCGTCGAGGACGTGACTATCGCCGACGGTACGGCCTCGATAACGCTCGCGTTGAACACGCCGTACGCGCCGGCGGAGATGGAACTCGGCGACCGAATCAGGGAGATCGTCACCGACGTCGGACTCGAGGCCGAACTCACCGCAAGCGTCGGCGAGCGGTACGGCTTCGACGAAGAAATTCTCCCCAGCATCAAAAACGTGGTCGCCGTTGCCTCCGGCAAAGGCGGCGTCGGCAAGACAACCGTTGCGGCCAACCTCGCTGCCGGACTCGCCGACCTCGGCGCCCGTGTTGGACTGCTCGACGCCGACGTTCACGGTCCGAACGTCCCCCGACTGTTATCGGTCGAGGACGAACCAGGCGTCACCGAACGAACCGAGAAACTCGTTCCACCGGAGGCCTACGGCGTCAAGGTCATGAGCATGGCCTTTCTCGTTCACAACCGGGACGATCCGGCGATCATGCGAGGGCCGATGATCAATAAGGTGATGACGCACTTCTACAGGAACGTCGAGTGGGGGTCGCTGGACTACCTGATCGTCGACCTCCCGCCGGGCACCGGCGACGCGTCGTTGAACCTGTTACAGAGCCTCCCTGTAACGGGGGTAGTCATCGTCACGACGCCACAGGAACTGGCCGTCGACGATGCCAGGAAGGGGCTGCGCCTGTTCGAGAAACACGAGACGCCCGTACTTGGCGTCGTCGAGAACATGAGCCGGTTCCACTGTCCGACCTGTGCGGACGAACACGAACTGTTCGCGGGCGATGGCACAGGAGCCATCTGCGAGGAGTACGACGTCGCTGCTCTCGGAACGCTGCCGATCCACCCCGACTTCGGCGGCGAGGGGGGCGCCCCACCCGTCGTGAAAGCCGACGGAAGCCCGGTCTACGACGCCACCCGAGACCTCGTCGAGAAGACAGCGGATCGTATCGGTGCCGTGAACCGTCGGCGTGTGTCCGAACACGGCGTGAAGACGGGCGAACCAACCGTGTCCGAGTGACCCACAATGAAAGCGCACAGATACACCGACGCATGACGAACCGAACCAACGTCGACACTGGTCGGGAGATCAGACGCGTACACACTGTTCTCGAGGACCTGTACGGCGGAATCCGCGGGGATCCGTCGCCGGTCGCCGACGCTCTGGCATCCTCGTTCACCTACGTGGCTCCGGATGGAACCGTCCACGACCGGGAGGATACACTCGAGACGTGGCGTAATGCCAGTGGCGAATACGATGATTCCACACCTCCGTACACCGTCGACGTTCGTGCCGTTGAACGACGTGGATCGATCTACGACGTTCACCTGATGACCTACGAGCGACGAGAACGAATCGATGGCGACTGGAGTACCCTCACGAGCAGCGTGTGGCTTCGGGAAACGTCCGACACTCTGACTGGACTCGAGTGGCTTCATCTCCACGAGTCGCGGCGCGGGGATGTTGAACTGAACGACTTGTAGTCGGATCCGGCTTCCTCGGCGACGATTCGGTTCGATTCTCGAGCGTGATCCAGACGAGCTGTCCAATAGATCCGAAAGCGGAGCCGATCACGAGTTCGCTCGGTTCAGCCTAGTCGAACGGGGCTGGGTCTGGTGGCTCGTCGAGCCGCTCCGTGTGTTCGTAGAGGCCACACCAATCCTGCGAGCGTACCCGTCCATCGACGATCGCACAGGCGCCGATCGGCACGTCGTCGTCATCGGGCAGGATGAAGTACCGACAGTTCGCACAGAGCTGGAATCCCTGTGGGTGACACTGATAGGCCACCTCGTATCGCGAATTGAGGTCGTCTGGATCACGCTCGATACCATCGATGCTCTCTCCCGTCTCCTGGGCCTCCGGGACGGGTTCGTCGTACTCTTCGATGCACCAGTCTGGCTCGCGGGGTTCCGGTTCGGGATCTTCGTCCTCGATGCCGACAAACTCGGCACACCCGGCCAGTCCGAGCAGTGACGTCGTGCTTCCTATTTGTAGCATTTCCCGCCTGTTGATCGGAGGCATCGTTACTCGTTGTGAACCTCGAGGTCGCCGACCTGGGTTGTCCGGTGGTACTGGCAGACGTACGTCACCATTTCCTCGGTCGCGGCGACGCCCTCGAGTGTCGTCTCCTCGCCTTCTTCCCCGACGTCGTCGCTCTGGTAGTTGTCGATAATCTCGTCGTCCTCGTCCCAGATCTCGAGGTTGTGTGTGACGCCATCTCCGTTGACCCACCGAAAGTCGTACTCCTGACCCTCGATCAGATGCAACGTTGGGTTCTCTTCGTCCTCAATGACGTCCGGTTCGATCCCGGTCCAGTGTTCGACCACTCCCTCGAAATAAAATTCGTCGATGTCTTCCCACTCCTCGAGGTCAACGTCGTTGTCGTCGTTATCATTGTTCAGACATCCGGCTACCGTGGCTGCGCTCGCCGTCGCTCCGGCTACGAGCAACTTGCGTCGAGAAATTCGTTCACTGCCGTACATACGACGATATGTCACCATTGACAGGTTTAATACCCCTTCGTCGTCTGGATGAAGTTCTCAACAGGCTATACGGATTTCGACACTCCTTTCGGCGGGGCAAACTCGTGGCGCAAGGAACACGATCACAACCGACAATCAAAGTGTGGAAATCATTGGTGCTCGCGAGATGAATCCAACCGCGACTCTCTACGAACGCTCGCACGCACACGGCTTCTCCGTTTCGTTGGGCTTTCTCTCGTCCACCGTTCACTGTCCGCAACGCTTGGCTGGTGATACGTGGACGATGACGACGCGTTGCTGATTCTCGACCGGACGCAAGCGAACGACGAACCGAGCTGTCTGTGAGTCGGACTTTTCGTTCTCGTGGTTTCCCCTTTACTCGTCGAGCGAACCGTCGATATGGAGGCGCTACTGGCCACGAAAATCCGACCGCGATCCTCAAGAGATACCAGCGACCTTTCGCCCTGTTGGCTATCTCCAGTAAGAGCGGATTACTACGAGGGGAAGATGTCTACCTGCCCACGGCACACGCAAACAATCAGTACTCTGTCGTAATGTGGGATGTCTGAATGCAGTTGAGGGCTCCATTTAATAGTGCGTTCGTGGTGAGCGAACCGTCATGGCCAAGTCACAGGTAACCCGCAAAATCACCCACGACGAGTTCGATCCCGTCGGGACGCTCGCGTTGATCGTACTGTACTTCATTGTACTGATGTTGATGTGGGTGTTCACGTACTTCGTCGAATTCGTCGGAAACGACCCAACTCCCTTCGTCGTCGCATGAGAATTCACGTCTACGAGCGGTTGTGGCTCGTCGCTTCGATGATCCTCATCGTCGCTTTCATCGCGACAGTTACCTACGGCACCGTCGGCCTCGGAATCACGATGGTCGACGACCGCGAAGAGACGCTTTCACCCGGCGATATCGACGAAGACGAACGGTTCGAGGATCCGCGCATCGAACAGGTGGGAGAAAACGAGTTCGAGGCCTACGTCGTGGCGATGACCTTCCTCTTTCAGCCCGATCCGATCGAAGTTCCTGCCAACAGCGAAGTGACGTTTTACGTCACTAGCCGGGACGTCATCCACAGTTTCACCGTCGTCGGAACGAACACGAACACGATGGTAATTCCCGGGGAGGTGTCGGTGATGACCGTCGAGTTCGACGAGCCGGGCGAGTACGGTATCATCTGCAACGAGTACTGTGGTGTGGGACATCACGATATGGAAGCCGAGCTTATCGTCGTCGAAGAAGACGAGTTCGACCTGACTGAACTCTCCGTCGACGCTCCAGATACGGTCGAACCGGATGCGGAGATCGAACTCACAGCCACGGTGTCCAACGGATTGATCGACGACCTCGAGGCGACGGTGACTGTCGAGATCGGCGACGAAACCTTCCAGGAGGATGTTACCGTCGGCGGCGACGAATCGGAGGACGTGTCGATCACCGTCGATGCGGACGACCTCGGCGAAGGCGATCACGACTGGACGGTTACAGTCGATGATTACGAGGAGACCGGGACGGTATCAGTCGCGAGCGATACCGACGAGAACGATGATGGATCTGAGAATGGGGAGGACACCACTGATGAAAACGACGCCAGCAGTACAGTGGAGGATCGACTATCATGACGCAACTGTTCGTCGAACGGTTTCCTGATCAGGCGCGTCTCGTTAGGCTGGCGTTCTTCAATTCGTTCGCCGCGTTCGGAATCGGCGCGCTCTTCGGTCTGATTCAGGCGCTCCATCGAACGGACGTGTTGCGTATCGTAGAGTCACCGACGTACTATACCGTATTAACAGCCCACGGCGTCTTTCTCGTCATCACATTCACGATCTTCTTCCTCGTAGGACTCTATCAGTGGGCGGTCACGACCAGCCTCGAGCGACGTCCTGTCGATATGCGAATCACCAAGGCGTGGTACTGGTTGATGTCGATCGGAACTGTCATCGCCGGAATCACGATCCTCGCCGGCTTTCTCGACGATCCGCCTGAGGTTCTCGGTTCGCAGTTGAGCGCGGATGTCCTCTTTACGTTTTACGCACCCCTCCAGGGCAACCCACTCTTTTACGTTGGACTCGTCCTCTTCGTGGTTGGCACGTGGCTCGCAGGAGTCGACTGGTTCCGCACCTGGTGGGCCTGGAAGGGAGACAACCCAGGGGCCCGTATTCCACTTCCGACGTTCATGGTGCTGACGACGATGATCATGTGGTACATCTCTTCGATCGGCGTTGCAGTCGCCATACTGGCGTTCATCTTGCCGTGGAGTCTCGGGCTCATCGACAGCCTCAACCCGACGCTGACCAGAACCCTGTTCTGGTACTTTGGCCATCCAGTCGTATACTTCTGGTTACTGCCGGCGTACCTCCTCTGGTACATCGTTCTACCGAAGCTCTCGGGCGGTCGTTTATTCAGCGATCCGCTGGCGCGAGTCGTATTCATCCTCTTTATTCTGCTCTCGACACCTGTCGGCATTCACCATCAGTACCTCGACCCCGGTATCGCGGAGGGGTTCAAGTACATTGTCATGACGAACACCATGTTCTTGCTCCTTCCGAGTCTGTTGACGGCGTTTACGGTGGTCGCGAGCATGGAACACGGGGCCCGCCAGCGCGGCGGCGAAGGTTACTTCGGCTGGCTCGATGCGCTCCCCTGGCGCAACCCCGCCTTCACTGGCATGGCACTGGCCGGTCTGGTGTTCGCCTTTGGTGGGTTTACGGGAATCGTCAACGCCGGAATGAACATCAATTACCTCGTCCACAACTCGGCGTGGGTTCCCGGCCACATCCACACGCAGGTCGGTACCGCCGTTGCATTGACGTTCATGGCAGGTTCCTACTGGCTGATCCCACAGTTGACAGGCAACCGACTCGTCTGGCGACAGGCCGCCCTCGTACAGGTTCTCCTCTGGTTCATCGGTATCGTGTTCATGACGAACTCGATGTATCGTGCCGGCTTAGTCGGCGTTCCGCGACGAACGGCGGAACCACAGTACGCCTTTGAGTACGACGTGGGCGTCGGGTCGATGACCGAACTCGACTTTCAACTCGCACTCGGCGGTTTCTTGCTATTTATCTCAGCCATGCTCTTTCTCGCCATCATATTCATGACGTGGCGTAATTCCGAGAGCGAACCGATCGTTGATGGGACGATTCCACCAGCACTTTCCGGCCCAGAAGATTCCCCACGCGTCCTCGACAATCTGCGGCTCTGGATTGCAATCGCTCTCGTCCTTGTCGCAATCGCCTACGTGATCCCACTCGCCAGTATCGTGACTAGAGGTGGACTATTTGGGCCGGACATCGGGCCGTTCCCCGTCTTCACCGACCCAATGATCCTGCTCGAGTACGGCAGCAAACTCATCGGAATGGTTGTCATCTGAATGCGGATCTCATTCGCCAAATTACTGCTCCTGATCGCCTTTTTTATCGTTATTCTCGTCGAGGCACGGACGGTGTTTGCCTTCTTCGGCATTGACGTGTCCTTGATCGGGATTGCCGTCACCGGCGTCCTCGTGATCAGTGCGCTCGTCCTCTGGGCGATACGCCCAGGGAACGACGAACCGACGGAGCCGTAGCCCGGGAAGCAACCCCATACGAGATGTATCGATCCAACTCACTCTCGACAGTGGTGATGATCGGACACATATTACGACCGTCTCGAGTCACGACTCGAGAGAATACGGTATTCGATGTAGTCTCCGTTTCAGGAGGGGAACGGTGATCGGGGTTAAAAACACAGCGTGCAGTGGAATCTCATATGTACGAGAAGCTTTCACCGCGCCATGCAGTCGCAGTTGGATTGATCGCATTCATCCCGACGCTCATCTATGGAGTGGGTCGTCCGGGGATTGCAGGTTTCATCGCAGCAGTGAACGTTATCCTGATATTCGCATCCCTCGCACTCCAAATAGCCGATCCGGGCTCGAGCATCGTCTCGGTGATTCGTTCGGTGGGTCGACGATGGGGGTCGATCGGGATCCGACGGGGGACCAACCCCTGTCATACGGTTGATTGTCGTCTCTTGCCGGTGATCGCTACACCGGCGAGACGATCACCGATAAATAGTTACAACCGACCGTATCACTCCTCGAGCAACCAGCCGAAGCGTTTCTCCCAGAACGCTTCACCTGGTGGCTTCTTCGTTCGGCCGTAGGTCTTCTCGTCGCGAATCTGTCGCTCGAGGATGTCTCGAGCCTCGTTAAGCGCCTGTCGAGCGCCGTAGCCTTCGCCCGAGGCGATGTACTGTCCGTTGTCGGTGTACAACCGGACGCGTGCGAGCAACAGCGGCCGACCGCGCCGGGTCTCCTTGTGTTCCTGGAGATGGACCTTCGCGTCGAGGACGGACATTCCGTGGTCGCGATCGTCGAACTTCTCGACCATCGCGACGATATCGTCGTAAGAGATGTCGTCGATCAGGTCCGTGCCGTACACCTGAACGCCACGGTTACCGCCGGCCTCCCAGGTGAGCGACTCGAGGATATCCGTCTTCGTGAGAATGCCGTGTGGCGATCCATCATCGGTCACGATCAACGAGGAGGCGTCGATAGCGGCCATTTCGTTGACGGCCACGTCGAGCGTTTCAGCAGGCTCGATGGTCCGAACAGGCGAGACCATTACGTCCTGAACCGGAATCTCGAGCATCCGGGCGGATTCCCCCTCTCGGGCGCCGTACCCACCGCGACGTGCTCGAGCAGTGCTCGAGGAGATCTCTCCGCCGAAGGGGTCGGTGCCGCCGGCGTCGCCGCCCTGGCTCTGGACCTCGGCACGGACGACCAGGTCCGTGACGTCGTAGAGACTCAGGATGCCCGAGGCACTGTCGTTTTCCACGACCGGGAGGTGGGTGATACGGTGTTCACGGAGCGTTTTGAGGGCTTTCCCGAGCGTGGTCGATGGCTCGACGGTGACGAGGTCTGAGGAGTGGGCTTCGGCGACAGTTGCCGCGTCGAGGAAGGATTCGACCTTCTCGAGGATGGCGTCGACGGTAACGACACCGAGCAGTTGTTCTCCTTCGAAGACGGGGAGCAGTTGTGAGTCGCTGTCGATCATAAGCTGTGCGACGTTTCTGATGTCCTGGTGCGGTGTCAGCCGGGGCACGTGCCAGACGAGGGAGCCGAGCTTTTCGTCCGGCTGTCGATGTGAGGTGGCGAGTTGCCGCCTGGTGATGACGCCTTCGTACGTGTCACCGTAGATGACGACGCCTTTGACGTCGGCGTCGGTGAACGTCCCGACCAGTTTCGAGACGGGTGTTCCAGGAGTGAATTCGACGTAGTCTTTCGAAACGATATCGGCAATGTCCATGGGTGTAAGGTTTCGCTGTCGATCTGAGGCGATACTGTCGGGGTGAGGATGTCCAGTCGTATTTTCTATTTGAAAGTACGCTGGCCACCCTGGTTATGCTTGCGGTGATTCCCGTTTCACGGGGACTATTGATTCGGTGGTACACTCAACCATCGCCATCGTAAAATATGCACAGTAGATCTGAGATAAATATCCAGTACTACTAAATAAATACCATGTAGTTAGTATAATCGTAGCTATATCGGCCAACAGCCATCCACTCGAGGGAACGTCTAATAGCAGAATAGACAAAAATCAGGTATGTTGTGAATCATCATTGAGTTTTGGATATAACTGCTTACCAGTGGATTGGTTCTGTGTGTTCACATACGACAGTCCATTGTCCCGCAGGTGGTTTCCAATTCTGGAAGCAGGATTCAGACAACGCAAATGAGGATAAAGAGCAGCTCCCAACGGTTTATTTGGTCTGACACCTGAACGCTGTCACCCGTTGTAGTCAGCCAGATTCCATACGACGGTTCCAGTTGGGCAAATGTGGCCCTTGGCAGTGTTTGACGGAAATAACTGCCATTCACACTGCTCGATTGGTTCGGTTCACTCGAGCTATGGTGGTGTATCCCAACTACTGCTACACCTCTCTCACAGTCGCAACATCTCTGATACCGGTGCATCTCACACTGTCTCTACATCTCCGAGAACCCCACTATCGCTACATCTCCGAGAATCCCACTATCGCTACATCTCCGACTGTTTCAGCCCGGTTCAGCGGATGTGTTCTCACCACCCAATACCCCCTAAATATTCGACAACCATCATATATTGCATTCTGATAGAATACTGGATTTGGGGTATCTAGATTCGTCGAGACAGGTTTTATCAGCACAGCTGAAATCAGGCCTGATTCCGGTCAGGCTAGCTCGAGTCGTTCGTCTACGGTGGCTGTGACCGGGCCACTGAGCACGAGTTCGATGATATCCGTGACTGCGCCTTGTTCGAAGTCGGCGATACCGAAGCCGACGTAGTAGCCGTGGACGGTCGGGAAGCCGGTGGCGTTCCCCTGCAGACGAAGCCGGACGATGGTGTCACTCGTAACCTCGGAGAGAACGCTCGGGTTCTCGAGATTGAGCCAGTCGACGTCGTCGCGGCCGTGAAGCGGTGGAGTCTGGCGGTCTTCGGCGTTCTCGTCCGACTCCAGTGAAGAGTCCCTCCGTTCATCGAGGCCGAGGGTCCCGTCTTCAGTTCGCACACAGCCGAACGCTTCGTCGACTGTGGAACCCGATGGCTGTTCGATCGTGTGCCGAACGCACAGTCGAACGCCGAGTCGTCCCTCGAGGAAGCCCTGGCTTTCCGGATGGTTCGCTGCGACGCCGATAATTCGCGGCGACCAGGCATCTTCGTCGTACTGTAACGCACCGGCGACGCGCTCGAGTGCGCGGTCTGACTCCCCGCGATGGAAGTGCGCCCATGCGGCGAGCACCCTGGAAACCACGGCGTCGTCGACGTCTGGGTCCGAAGTGGGCATCCCAACCGTGGCCTCACGGGCCGCCTCGAAGTGGGCTGCGGCCGACTCGTACTCGCTATCGAGTGCATCCTCGAGGCCACGTTCGATGGCTGCCCGAACCCGGTCAGTTACCAGTTCCTCGACACCGGTTGCGGTGTCCCGCGTTGGATTGGTCAGCACGGAGTAAAGACAAGCTTCTCGGGTCGGCAGCGAGAGCACCGTTCGATGATCGAGTGTGATGGTCGCCTTCTTTGCTTCGAGCGCCGATTGGACGGTCTCGAGCACCGACCGCACCAGATCCGGATTCGTCTCGGTCCCCAGTGCGTCTTCGAACGCCTTTCGCTCATCGGGGGCGACCGAGTCGGTGTAAACGTCCTCAAGTGCCTGCTTCGACTCGTCGTCGGCAAACGTCTCGCCATCGCCGAGGCCGATGACGGCTTCGAGGCCGCGAAACAATAGCGGATAGAGGCTATCGGCGACGCCAGTTCCCGGCTCGATGTCGTCATCACTCTCGTCGCCATTCGACTGGCCGCCGTCGTGTGCTGGGTCAGTCATGGGTTTCACTGGCTGCCCCCATGGCGACTTCGTCTTTCGCCGTCCCGGGGGTTCCCGCGGTCGGAACGGTCACCTGATCGTCTTCGAGGTGGCAGGCCACTCGCGCGGTTGCCGACCGCTCGACTTCTGCCGGCTCGCGAGTTTCACAGACGCTCTCGTAGGCCTCGAGGTGGCCGACAGCTCGCTTTCGATCCCCGTGGAGCAAGGCATCGATCGCATCGGTAACGGCGGTGTCGACCTCGTCAGGCAAACTGGTGTCGTCATCTGCCACTTCGCTTTCGAGGATGTTATCGCGATAGATAGCCTTCGCGACGTCGTCGTGGCTCACAGAGCCCTGTTTGGCCTCGAGCTGTTCCCGGACGGCTTTCGGTTCGACCTCCTCGTCTTTCAGACGCGTTTTGAACTGCAAGAGCGCCCGCCATGCGCCGTGTGACCCGGTCCAGTCCTCCGGCGGAATCACCTTCGGACAGCGTGGGTGGAATCGACAGCCACTGGGCGGATCGATCGGCGTCGGCACGTCACCGACCAACTTGATCGCCTCTCGTTCGACCGTTGGGTCCGGAATCGGAACGCTCGAGAGAAGCGCCTGCGTGTATGGGTGTTTCGGGTTTCTGAAGAGCTCTTTCGTCGGTGCCACCTCGACGATTTCTCCGAGGTACATGACGGCGACTCGATCACAGATTCGGCGGACGACACTCAGGTCGTGGGAAATGAACAACATCGAGAGTCCCATCTCCTCCTGGAGTCCGTCGAGCAGGTTCAAAATCTGTGCCTGCACGCTCACGTCGAGCGCCGACACCGGTTCGTCGGCGATCACGAGCTGGGGTTCTACTGCCAGTGCGCGACCGATCGAAATCCGCTGGCGCTGCCCGCCGGAGAACTCGTGTGGACTCCGATCCAGAAACTGAGCGCTCAGGCCGACGCGTTCGATGAGGTCTGCTGCCTTTGCACGCCGCTCTGCCTTCGAATCCCCGATACCGTGAACGTGCATCGGCTCGGTGAGCGTCTTTGCGACAGTGTAGCGTGGGTTCAGCGAGGCGAACGGGTCCTGGAATATCATCTGTGCCTCGCTCCGGAACTCCGTTAGCTGTCGGCTGCCCAGTTCGGTGATATTTTCGTCTTTGTAGTAGACGTCCCCGCCGGTGGGCTCGAGCAAGCGCAGGGCGACTCGGGAGAGCGTACTCTTTCCACAGCCGGATTCACCGACCAGACCGAGGATTTCACCGTCGTGGACGGTGAGGCTAACTCCATCGACTGCCCGAACGCTCGTGTGGCTCCGGTTGGGATGCAGTTTGTTCAACAGCGTATCGTTATCGATGAAGTGCTTGCTGACGTTCTCGAGTTCGAAGAGTGCATCGCTGCTCATTGTGGATCCTCCCAGATACAGGCACTGAGGTGGTTGTCGTCTACTTCGCGGAGTCGTGGGTCTGTCGTCTCACACTCTGGCGTCGCGTACGGGCACCGATCGGCGAAGTTACATCCCTCCGGTGGGTCGGCGAGGTCCGGGACCTGTCCCTCGATGGGTGAGAGGTCCTGGTCGTCACTTCGGGGATCCGGGATGCAGTTGAGCAACCCTTTGGTATAGGGGTGTCGCGGATCGGCAAAGATCGTCTCGACGTCCGCGTACTCGACGATCCGGCCGGCGTACATGACGGCGACTTTGTCGCAGGTTTCGGCGACGACGCCGAGGTCGTGGGTCACGATCAGGACGGCCATGTCTTGCCTTTCGTTGAGTTCCTGGATCAGTTCCAGAATCTGTGCTTCGATCGTCACGTCGAGGGACGTCGTCGGTTCGTCGGCAATCAACAGGTCCGGCTTACACGCGAGCGCCATCGAGATCATCGCACGCTGGCGCATTCCGCCGGAGAACTGGTGTGGGTAGTCGTCGACGCGCTCTTCGGGACTCGGAATCCCAACTTTACGCATCAGTTCGACTGCCTCCTCACGGGCGGCTTTCTTTTTGAGCCCCTCGTGGACGCGAAGCGGTTCACCCACCTGCCAACCAATGTCGAACACCGGGTTCAGGGCGGACATCGGTTCCTGGAAAATCATCGAGATGCGGTTGCCTCGAACCTGTCGGATTTCCTCCTTCGAAAGGTCCATCAGATCGAGACCATCGAAGTTGAGTTTGCCACTGGGATTGTACCCCGGTGACTGGATCAACCGCATTAGCGACCGACTGGTGACGCTTTTGCCACAGCCGGATTCACCGACGAGGCCGACGATCTCTCCGGGTTGAATATCGAATGAGACGCCGTCGGATGCTTTAACTGTCCCCTCGTCCGTATCGAAGTACGTTCTCACGTCTCGAACCGCGAGCAGTGGCTCGTCCGGGTCGGCAAACAACGACGTCTCTCCTTCCTCAGGTGGCGTGCTGTATCGGCCGTGTTTGCCCATATCGGCTCTCGAGCCTGCCTCCGCCCGGGTTCGATTCGTCATTGACTGATCGTTGTTCTCGCTGCTCATGTATTTGGCCCTCCTTGGGTCTCATCACGTGGGTCGAACTCGTCTCGTAGCCCGTCGCCAAGCAGGTTGAACGCGAGCACGACGATCATGATGGCGATACCGGGGAACGTCGAAATCCACCACTCACTGGGCAGATAGTTCCGACCATCGGCGATCATAACCCCCCAGGTGGCCGTGGGTGGCTGAATACCGAGGCCCAGGAACGAGAGCGAAGCCTCGAAGAGAATCGCCGTCGCGACGTGGAACGTGGCCTGCACGAGCACGGGTGCCATCGAGTTCGGAATGACGTGCTTGGTGACGATTTTGGTGTTGCTGAGCCCGGTGTTTCTGGCTGCCTCGACATACTCCTCTTCTTTGACAGAGAGCACCTCCCCGCGTATGAGTCGGGCATACTGCGGTGAGTACACTACTCCGATAACGAGAATAACGTTCTGTAAACTCGCTCCGAGGGTGCCGACCAGCGCGAGTGCGATGACGAGCGCCGGGAACGAGATGAGGATGTCCATCGCTCGCATGAGGACTTCGTCAGTCCAGCCGCCGACGTAACCGGCGATCGAGCCGATCGGGATACCGATCGCCATCGCGATGGTGACGGCAGAGATGCCGACGAACAGCGAGATACGGGCTCCGTAAATCATCCGCGAAAGGATGTCTCGGCCCGTGAGGTCGGTTCCTAGCGGATGCTGGAGTGAGGGACCGACGAGTGACCGGTCGTAGTGTTCCTGTGCCGGTTCGTACGGCGCAATCTCGGGTGCAAGGATTGCGATGACGACCAGTGCCAGGACGATCCAGAACGACACCTTAGCTGATAGGTCGAGCCGTCCGTACACAGACGTAGCCCAGTCCCACCGTTGGTAGAGCCGTTCCCCGATGGAGGGTTGTTCGTAAATTTGTGTTTCACTCGACACGAGCGAACACCCCCGTTGTCTCGATTAGTATCTCTCTACTCATATTTGATTCGTGGGTCTAGATACGCATACAGTACGTCGACGACGAGGTTCGAAACGACGAACACGACAGCGACGAATAATACGACTCCTTGCAGTAATGGAATGTCAGTTGAAATAACGGCGTCGTAGAGCAACAGCCCGATTCCGGGCCACTGGAACACCTGCTCGACGACGATAGCGCCGTTCATCAGAAATCCGATCTGTAGCCCCATCACGGTGACGACTGGAATCAGCGAGTTCCGGAACGTGTGGATCATGATGACTGACTTCTCTTTGACCCCTTTCGCTCGAGCGGTCTCGACGAACTCCTCGTTGAGTACCTCGACCATCGACGAGCGAGTGAGTCTGGCGGTGAGCGCTGCGTAGCCGACACCGAGCGTGATTCCCGGCGGGAGGACGTGTCGCATCCAGGTGACCATCCCGTCCGAGGGGCCTGCGTACCCGCCAGAGGGAATCAACTGGAAGCCGAACCATCCGCGCCAGAACAGCGAAAATATGAGTATCACCATGATGCCCAGCCAGAATGACGGCATGCTGATGCCGAGGAATGCAAAGACGCGACCAATGTGGTCGACCCAGGTGTCTTTGTATACGGCACCCAGGACGCCCATTGGGATCGCGATGAGTGTCGCGACGGCCAACGCGACGATTGCCAACTGGACCGTTGGCCAGATCGAGATGGCGATCATCCGGACGACGGGTTCACGCGTGCTGTACGATTGCCCCAGGTCCCCCTGAATCGCGTTCTCGAGCCAGCTCAGGTACTGGATATAAAGCGGATCCCCGACACCGAGACGTTGTTCCAGTCGACGAATATTCTCCGGCGACCGCGCTTCCGGCGGCAAGAGCGTCGTCACTGGATCACCTGGGGTGATTTTCATCAATAAAAATACGATGACGGACACTCCCAAAAGTACCGGTATCAACAGGAGGAGTCGTTTGAGTACGTAGTTACCTAATCCCATGTGTATATTCTATCACGTTTGTTTGATATGTTAAAATGTGCCCGTAATGGGTCTTTACTCTTGCGAAGCAGGTTCGCCACCGGGTCTGTCGTCGCTGACCCTCGAGTGTGTGGTGGAGACGTTATTCCTGCGTGAGCCAGATCTCTTCGAAGGCGGGCATCCCGTTCGGTCGTAGGATGTAGTCGTTGACCTCCTCTCGGATGGCGTGCGTGCGGTTTTGCCAGATGGTGTAGATCTGTGGAATCTCCTCGGTGACTTGCTCCTGAACGTTCGAGTAGAGTTCTTCACGCCGTTCCTGGTCGGCTACACGGCGGGTTTCGTCGAGCCACTCGTCGACCTGTTCGTCGCTGTAGAACGAGGAGTTGAAGAACTCGCCCGTGTAGTAGGTGAGGTACGCGTACATGTCGGCGTCGAACCCATAGCCGATGGATTCGACGAGCGCGTGGTCGTCTTCAGGCGGTCCGACGGGGTCGTTGTCCCAGGAATCCGGCAGGAACGGCCCCCAGGCCGTCCATTTCTCCATAGTTTCGATGTTCATGTCGATTCCAGCCTGTGCGAGGTTCTGCTGGAGAATCGTCGCGTGATCCGTAAACTGCGACTCGTTGGTCACGCGCGCGGTGAACTCGAGGTTGCTGTGGCCGGCTTCGTCGAGCAGTTCCTGAGCGCGTTCGACGTCGTGCTCGTAGCGAGTGACGGCGTCTTCGTCGTACGCCCAGTGCCACTCGGGGAAGATGTTGTACGCGGGTTCGGCGAGGCCGTCCCACTGGACTTCGACGATTGCCTCCCGATTGACTGCATGAGACAGTGCCTGGCGAACGCGAACGTCAGTAAACGGTTCGAAGTTTCGCGTATTGACGTAGAGGTTCGACTGGTCGGTACCCGCACGGGTCCGGACTTCGACGTCGTCGGCGTCCTGCAGTCCGTCGACGTCCGAGGCTGTGACCTGGTGGTCGAGGTGGATTTCGCCGGTCTGAACCTGCGTGTTGCGGACGCTGGATTCGACGATAATCTCGTAGCGAACGCCGTCGAGATAGGGGAGCTGGCCCGCGTCGGTCTCTTTAAAGTAGTCGGGATTCGCCTCGAGTTCATAGTGACTGTTGTCCTGACCTTCGACGAACTGGAATGCACCTGTCGCCCAGGTCCCCTCACTCGTCGAACCGAAGTCGTCGCCGTGTTCGTCGATCGCGTCGACGGGCAGGATGCTCGAGCGGTAGTCGGCCAGGGCAAAGAGGAACGAGGCATCGGCCTCGAGCATGTCGAAGGTGACTTCGTAGTCACCGCTGGCGTAAACCGTGTCTTCAGGATGGTCCTGGATATTTCCGTCGTCGTCGACGGTAAACAGCGTTCCCTCGTAATCGGAGGCGGCGAACGCGCCGTACTCCTCGTCCAGGATAATTTTGTGGAAGTTGTCGACGACCGCTTCGGCGTCAGCCTCGCCGTAGTCACCGTGGAACTGGACGCCTTCGTGTAACTGGAACGTGTATTCGGTGAGTTCGTCGTTGACTTGCCAGTCACGTGCCAGGTCAGGGATGATTTCCCCGGTCTGGTCGGTTCGAACGAGTCGGTTCGCGATCTGGTCGGCAATCGCTGAGGTCCCGGAGTCGTCCCCAAGGTGTGGATTCAACGTTCGTGGGTCCTGACTGAGGCCGACGACGAGCGTTCCGCCGCGTTCGATATCCTCGGCTTCGGAAGTCGTCTGGTCATCGTCGTCAACGGTGATGTCGTCATCGCCGCCATTTCCACCGTTGCCACCGTTTCCATCATCATCGCCCCCACCCATACAACCAGCCAACATCGTTGCACCCACTGCGGCCCCGGCACCGGAAGCTCGCAGGAACTGCCGTCGGTTCACATCGTTATCTATCGCCATGTGTGATTAACGCATGGTCCTTTATGATAATATCACTTAAACCTTTATGCAGTGGCAGGGATGGCCAAACAATGTCGTTCGTAACATACTCTTCGGGCAGTGTGAGCCGAAACGACCATTTAGCCCGCACAAAAACCGAGGACCAATGCCTACGCTACCAGATGCTGTCATCGGCGACGCCTACACTACTGACCACCCAGCGACCGTGCTCGAGGCGCTCGTCGAGTGTGCACCGCGAATGGCTGGATGGTCAGGTGAACACGAGGCGGCCAAAACCCTCGCGGAAACGTTTTCGGCAATCGGCTGTCGCGACGTTACCACGGAACCGTTCGAAATTCCCGGCTGGTGGCGAGGTTCCTCGTCTCTGTCGGTCACCTCACGCGTACGAGTGTACGAACACCAACACGAGATTCTTGCGCTGCCGGGGTCGCCTGCGGGAACTGTTTCCGGTAGGCTGGTCGATGTGGGGTACGGTATGCCTGCGGATTTCGATGACGCTCCCCTCGAGGACAACATCGCGCTGGTCTCGAGTGCGAGTTCACCCACGGCCGACCGATGGCGACACCGAATCGAAAAGTACGGCTACGCCGTCGAGGCTGGTGCGGCCGGGTTCGTCTTCCGCAACCACGTCGGGGGCTGTCTCCCACCGACTGGCAGCATCAACGAACTCGACGGTCCCGCGGCCATCCCAGGTGTCGGCGTCTCGAAAGAGGTCGGTGCCCAACTCGAGCGCTACTGCGCACGCGAAGAAAGCGACGCGACGCTCACCGTCGACTGTGAAACGGGAGGGGCCGAGTCGAGAAATGTCACCGGCGTCCTCGGGCCAGACACCGACCGCGAACTCCTGATCACGGCACACCTCGACGCTCACGACATCGCGACGGGTGCCCAGGACAACGGCGCTGGCTGTGCCCTCGTCGCCGAAGTCGGCCGCCTGCTGGCTGCTGTCGAACCACACCTCGAGACGCGCGTCCGTCTGCTCATCTTCGGTGCTGAAGAAGTCGGGTTGCTCGGTTCGCGTCACTACGCCGAAACCACCGACCTCGACTCCATTGCGGGGGTCCTCAACATCGATAGTGCGGGGCAATCGCGGAATCTGGCAGTCATCACCCACGGATTCGAAACGATCGCTAGGGCTGCCGAACGGACTGCAAACGTTCTCGAGTGCCCGATTGACGTCCGTGATGAGTTCTCCCCACACAGCGACCACTGGCCGTTCGTCGAACGGGGGCTCCCCGGCGCACAACTGCGTTCGGTAACCGACGATTCCGGTCGCGGGTGGGGACACACCCACGGAGACACGCTCGAAAAACTCGATATGCGGGACGTCCGTGACATCGCTATTTGCGTCACGAACATCGCCTTCGAACTCACTGGCGACGCGGATTCACTCGAGCCAGCATCCGAGGAGACGATCAAAACGGGATTGCTCGAGTCAGGTGAAGCCGAAGGCATGAAGGCGTCGGGAGAGTGGCCGTTCGACGAATAAGTGCCGTCTGTTCCGCGTCGGTCGTCGCACAACCGGTCTTCGGTGGTTTTCGAGGCTTTGTGGCTTCCCAAACCTCCAACCGTGGGTAAAATCATGCGGTGCCGTTCGATTTCACCCACGGTCAACGCTTGACGGTGTACTTAGTACGACTTACTGTCCGTGGTCTCGTTCCCCGCTTCGTCAGTAACCGTGAGACGAACGGTATCAGGATCATCTCGAGTCCGAGGCTCGTGTTCGCCGGTCGCACTCGAGCCACTGACCGAACTCGTCTCGGCATCGAGAACCGTCCCGTTGGCCAGTAGTTCCGTGGTCACCGACTCGAGGTCGCCGTCATCGTCGCTTACGGCCCAGTCGACGGTTGCCCGCGACCAGGGACCGGACGAACGGGTCTGTACATCGAACTGATCGATCGTTGGCTCCGTTTCAGTACCGCTGTCTTCATCATCGTCACCGTTGTCATCGTCACCGTCGTCGTGATCACGCTCGTCCGGCCAGACCGCTGCACGAACGTTTGAGACCATGTACCGACCGCGGTCGTCCTCGGGATAGCTTCGACCCCAGAAGCCACGCGTGTCCCCGTCCTGCCAGAACTCCATTTCGAGGTCACGACCCTGTACGCTTGCGGTCCCGCCGACAGACGACTCGGTGTTGTCGACGAGTTCTTCGGTCATCAGGTCCCGAATTTCGTTGGCTGCGAACAGATCGCTCGAGTCGCTGTTGCCGCTGTAGTATGGGTCCTCGATACAGTTCCAATCTTTCTCATCCGCGTGCGTGACTGTTCCGTCGTCGTAATGGAAGACGTCGCCGTGGGTCAGGAAGTGAACGATGATGTCCTCGAGGTGGAGGGCGTCGGTGCCGGTATCGACCTCGTACGCTTCGGAGAGGTCGATAATGGTGACGCCGTACTCGCCGGAGACACGAGCGGTGTTGTCGCTCGGATCAAAGATGAACCCCGTATTCTCTCCGACCCCATACCCAATCTCGTTGCGTTCGATTCCAGCGTTGGTATCTTCGTGCCACATGGCCCGCACGAGTCGACCGAACCGCCCGCGAGCCATAAAATGCTGGTCACAGAGCCCCTCGTCGAGGTACTCGAACCCGTCGGTGACGAACACGCGATTATCGTCGTCGTCGTAGTAGGTATCTTCGTAGCTGACGCCGTCTTTTAGTGCGCCGAAACTCTGACCCGCACCGATCATCGGATCGGACATGATCGCCGCGCCCGCACTCGAGCCAGTTATTGCGCCCCCATCGTCGTACACGTCCTGAATCGCTTGCGCCACTGCAGTTAGACTCCCATCGTCGTGTTTGAGCGCTTCGGTGATGCGCAACTGGTTCCCGCCGGTGTACAGGATTACGTTCGCCTCACGAACGGTGTCCGCCCAGTCTTCGTCGTCCGCGTTTTCGATCCAGGTCGATTCGTCTTCGTCGGTGTTCGGGTCGTCCTCGGTCGCAACCTCGATGATTTCGATCTGCTCCTCGGGAACGCCGTACTCGATGAAATCATCTCGATACGCTTCAGCGCTCGTCGTTGGCGTTCCGCTTGCAGTGGGCATGATGGCAAGCGATATCGAATCTTCGCCGCCGCCGAGATCGATAATTTCCTGGTGGAGTCGTTCGTTTTCGGGCTCGAAACCGCCCCCAATTGGCATCAAGACACCGGGTCCGTCCACTCGAGCACTGACGCTTGGGACACCGAGTGTTGCACCGAGCAGTCCCGCACCGGTAACACCGAGGAGGTGTCGTCGGCTGACCGTTCGCTGTTGCTTCTCTACCGCCTGCGAATTGTTATGTGATTCCATGACTAGGGAACTACCCTACAAAAAACAGTAATCGGCTATAATTTATAATTTTTGTTCAGTAAGTAACAGATGTTTCCCTCCCAAGACGAACGTCGTTAGATTATCCCCGATTGATTAGCTACTCCTTGGTTGCATACAGCTTCTTGAAGTAAAACGGTGATAAAAGCCGCTCTACTGTCGATACCGAGTTTCATATCCATTCGAGCCGGTTTATTGACTCAGTACCCATCGACACTATTTTCATAGAAAAAACATATCTAGATACGTATTAACTTGTCCCGTTTCTATGGTACCGACACGTTGGTTGGATACTCGGGTGGGTTAGCGGAGGCGGCGTGATTCTGCCAGAGGAACTAAACCGAGAGCGATCAGACCAACAATGACACCAAATCCTGGAATAGTATCATCGGTGCTGGTAGCTGACCCTGGGTCAGTTGTGGGGCCATCGTCTTCGTCTCCCGTGACCGGATCAGCTGAATCGTCTGCGACGGGATCATCTTCTCCCGTTGGGTCGTCTACCGAGTCATCGCTGTCATCGCCGTCATCTATATCTACAGAGTCATCATCACCATCGTCCGTCGCATCGTCTCCTGCCTGGTGGTCATCGTCTTCAACCTGGAGCGTCCCCGTAAACTGATCTTCGTCAACCAGCACGTGATACGCGTACGTGCCAGGTTCCTTGGGTGCCCGTAGCGTGAACGAAACCGTTCTGGATTCGCCTTCGTCAAGTTCTATCTCCCGGTCGTCGCTCCGGTCTCCCTCGAGCATCAGCGCCAGCGTTGCCGTGCCCGTCGTTTCTCCGACGTTTGTCAACTCAGCCTCGACCGTTTGTTTTTCAGCAGGTGAGAGTGCCATTTGGGACGGTGACACGTCCAGTTCGAACGCTGCAGGTTCCGGTGATGGGCTGGGCACGTATGGTGGGTCGCTTTCGTCTTCGTCGTCATCGGCTGTGGGTTCGATGACGGTTATCGTCGACGCTTCAGAGACCGGAATTGTCCCCTGTTCGGTCTCGAGTGACCCGTCGATGGTAACCGTCGTCCCAGGTGTCGCTGACTCATCGACCGTCATCTCGTAGGTCAATTCGACCATCGTAGCCGTTTCCCAGACTGCGACGACGGCGTCGTTGTCATCTTTTACCGCCTGGATGGTTGGGAGTGGGTCGGATTGCGTTACCTCGAGTTCGGCAACGCCAGTGTCGATCGTTTCGAGCAGTGCCACGGACGAGTCAGCCTGGGTGGCCACAGTGACCGTTACTTCGGTGGAATCACCGGGCTCGAGTTCCAATGACTCGATCGACCGGTTAGTTTCGACGACAGTTATCGTCGTGTCGCCCGCAACTGGGGTGCTCCCGGCGGATGTTTCCACGTCGCCGGTGAGCGTGTAGACAGTACCGGGTTCGACGTCTTCGTCGACACTGACCGTATAGGTCACTGTCACCCTATCTGCTTCTTCCCAGACAGCGACGAGCGCTTCGTGATCATCCTTGATGGCCTGTGTCGTTGTTTCGGGCGTCGCTTCGAGGCCGTCAACGGTGGCAAACCCGGGATCGAACGATTCGATGAGCGCGGGGTCCGTCGTGGCATCCGTCTCGACCGTTACTGTTACCGTCGTCGATTCGCCTGGCTCGAGCGCCTGATCGGCAATGGATCGGTCAGCGTCGGCCACTTGCGTCGCTTCTGTTGCCGGTGTTATCGACGGTGTCTGGGCGTCGGGGCTCGCGGCTGTACCAGCAATTGCCATCGAAAGACCGGCAACGGTGAGGACGATTATCGCTGCCAGTACGATGGCTCGTTGCCCGTTCATTTGGGTTCGTTGGGGGATCATGACTGAGTGTCGGTTCGATTGCAGAGCATTAGCTCAGGGGTTCCCCGGTTTGCCAGGCAGAAATCACGTCCCGTAGCGTCTCGGTGTCGATGTGATCGTCGATCAGTGCGAAGGTCCCAATTTCGACGTCCAGATGGACGTCGATGGCCGTGTATCGCCAATCCATCTCTTGCACTTCGTACTCACCTTCCCACCCTTCGGTGCGCTCGTCCTGCGAAAACAGGAGTCGTACTTCCGTCCGGCGCTCGTAGTCTCCTTCGGCTTCGACGGAGATGGCCGTCCCGCGAACGCTCGCTTGTTCATTGACCGCGAGTTCTTCGGTGACGAGGTCTTTGACGGCCTGTGGTGAGCCGAACACGTCCCAGGAGTCCTGATTGGTCGTGTAAAACGGATTATCCGTGACATCGAATTTGTCCGTATCGTTCGGATCGACGGTCCGACTTTCGTAATCGAACACGTCACCGTCTGAGAGGTGGTGAACGCGCACATCCTCGAGTTCGAGAGCTTCACTGTCGTTCTCCACTTCCTGGGCCTCCGAGAGATCGATGACCATGACACCGTTTTCACCGGACACACGTGTGTGTGGCTCGTTTGCTTCGAATATCAGACCCGTGTTTTCGCCGACGCCATAGCCGAGTTCTTCGCCTTCGTGCCACAGCGCTCGCAGGAGTCGACCGAACCGCCCGCGTTCGTAAAAGTGCTGGTCGGCGATCCCGTGGCCGAGATAGCCAAGTCCTCTCGTGAGATACACGCGGTTGTCATCGTCGTCGTAGTACGTATCTTCATAACTGACGCCATCGAGCAACGACCCCGTGCTCTGGCCGGCGCCGATCATCGGGTCAGTCATGATCGCCGCACCCGCACTCGAACCCGCGACGGCACCGCCGTTTTCGACGTGTTCGCGTATCGCAGTTGCGACGGCGACTTCCTCGCCATCGTCGTCGAAGAACGTTTCCGTAATGCGGAGCTGATTCCCACCGGAAAACCAGACGAGATCGGCGTTTTCTATCTGTTCGGCGACATCCGGATCATCTTCGTTGCCCTCCCATTCGTCTGGGCCTGCGGGTGCAACTTCGATCTCCTCTATCGTGACGGCTCCTTCACCGTACAACTGTTCGCCATACTCGAGGAAATCGATGGACATCACTTCGATGCTGTTTTCGGGGTCGCTGTTTGCTGTCGGGACTATCGCAACCGTCGGTTCGTTACCGACGAGTTCGAGCAACTCGACGTAGAGGGCTTCGTTCTCCGGTTCGAAGCCACCCCCGACTGGGACTACCGGGCCCGGAGGCGGCGTTATTCCGCCGTTCGAATCGCCTTCACTCTGCGTCTGTGCCCCTGCGTCTGCAGCACTCGACGTGGAAAGACCGGCCATGCCGATAGCTCCCGCCCCGGTTGTTTTCACGAATGTTCTTCTGTCAACATCTGGCAGTTCATACCGTGTCATGAGTGTACAAGATATAAACATTAACGAGGAGAGATAAACTCGAGTGGTCTGTGCCGTTGTTGCCGATTCGTTCAATCGGTACGTATAGGGGAAGAATTATTACTGCTGGACCGTGCAGTTACGGTGATGTCTGGAAGTCATCTTCCCCCAGCAACCAATGCTGCCCAGTTCCGGGCACAGACGGCCGGTTCGTCGCTCGAACTCCCATATGCAGGGCTGAACACATTTCTCAAAGGCGAGTATCGACCCGTCGATGCGCTCGAGGAAGCAGACGTCGGTGTTCTCGGCGTGCCGTACGATCACAAAGTGAGCAATCGACCGGGCGCTCGCTACGGACCCGAAGCGATCAGGGAAGCGAGTAGCTGGTGGGGATATCTCTCGAGTTTCAAAGGCGGGCTGACGAACATGTATACCGGCGAAGTCGCCGACTACGACAAACTCACTACCGTCGACTGCGGAGATATCCCGGTGTTTCCCGCCGACGAGGCCACGACTCGAGAAGCGATCGAGGCCCATCTCGCGACGGTCTCCGAACAGGCGTTTCCGCTCCTCCTTGGGGGCGACCACTCGTGTACGTACCCGGCGTTCTGTGGATTTGCCCAGGGCGCAGGGCACGATACCGTTGGTCTGGTCCAGATAGATGCACACACGGACACGACAGGAGAGAGTGACCTCTTCGATTCGCACTATCACGGCGCGTGTACCCGACACATCGCAGAATCGACCTACTCCGACTACGAGCACATCAGCCAGGTCGGGATTCGTGGCTACGAACGCCCCGGCTTCATGGAGTTCGTCGAGGACACGGGACTGAACCTGTTTACGATGGCTGACGTCCACGAACGGGGTATCGGGCCGGTCGTTCGCGATGCCGTCGAGGCCGCCGCTGAAGACACCGATGCAGTGTACGTCACCTTCGACATCGATTCCATCGACCCGTCGGTGGCCCCGGGTACCGGGACGCCATGTCCCGACGGACTCACGGCTGCCCAGGCACTCGAGACGATGCAAATCCTCGGCGAGTACGACGCTGTCGGCGGCGCCGATCTGATGGAAGTCGCACCCTCGTTCGACCCAACCGGTCGAACCGCGCAGTTTGGCGCGTTCTTGCTGATAACGCTCCTCGAGCGTCGTTTCACGGTCTAACCACATTGTTGGCAGGTCGCTGGGAATAACGAACTTGAACTAAAACGAACGGCGGTTCGAGTAACGGGGGAGATCACACCGGCCCCGAACTGAACCGGTCACAGCACGGCTTCGGGGGGCGTTTCGTTCCTCTCTCGAGCGTTCCGTCTCTCTATTTTCCTCTTCGAGGTGGAGTAAATTATTTAACCATCACGCTCCCAGACAGTGAGCATGGTTGGCACGTTGCGACAGTTGGTGCCGAAAGCTATTCGGCGTAGCTACGCACTCAAATTTGGTATCGTCCTGTTGGTAATTGGCCTCGCAATCGGCCTCGTCGGTATCGCGGGAACGGCACAGATCGAAAGCGAGGTTACCGAAAACGCAAACGAGGAGGCGGCGACTGGCGCTCAGCAGGAGGCTGAAAAGCTCGATGCTTGGATCGAACGCAACGAGTGGACGACGCGGATGATCTCTCAGTCGGCCGTCGTCCAGGACCGCGACAACGAGGCAATCGATCGATATCTGCAAAACTGGCACGATGATCTTCCGGAAGGAACACATCACGTTCACTACGTGGATCTCAATCGAAACCAAGTGACGGCAAGTACTAACGAAGAAACCGTTGGGACTGAACTTGCTGACCTCAACGTTCCGGATGGGGAAAACTGGATTCGATCCGATCTCGACGCCGACAGGGTACACCTCTCCGACAGCTACGTCGACACGACTGACGACTCCGAGGAACCGGTACTGGCATTTGTGCAACTCGTCGGTGACCAACCCGATCGCGTCATTATCTACACGGCCACGCTCTCGAGTTACGCGAATCAGTTCGAGAGCGCAGGGACCGATACACAACTCACGTTCGCCGTCGACGACAGCGACCGAGTGGTGATGGATGACGTCGGTTTCAGCGAATCGGGTGCCTTCCACGCCGCGTACGAACCGGCGTCGACGCTCGAGGCTGCTCGCACCGACGATCGGGGTTCGAGTCAACTCGACGCCGACCCATCGGGCGCACTCGCTTCGCCGGGGTATTCGTATCCGACGTCGCCATACGTCGTCGGCTCCGCTCAATCGGAACACACCGACTGGGTGGTACTGGTCCATACACCGACGTCCGAAGCCTACGGCTTCGTGGAGACAGTCACCAAGTACGGCCTGTATGCGACCGGATTCGGCGTGTTCGTCATTGCCATCGGTGGTATGGTGCTCGGTCGTAACACGGCGACGGCGATCGACCGACTGACTGCGAAAGCGAAACAGATGGAAGACGGCGATCTCGACGTCGAGTTCGACAACCCGCGAATCGACAATATCGGGCAGTTGTACGATGGGTTCGATTCGATGCAATCCCAGTTACGCACCCAGATTCAGGTTGCCGAAAACGCTCGCGATGAGGCAGAAATCGCACGGGAGCAAACCGAAGCGATGAATCGACACCTCGAGTCAAAAGCCGATGAGTACAGCGAGGTGATGCAAGCGTGTGCCGATGGTGATCTCACCGCTCGAATGGCCGTCGATAGCGAGAACGAGGCGATGTGCGCGATTGCAACCGAGTTCAACGACATGGTGTGTGACCTCGAGTCGACGACGGCGGCGGTCAAAGCCTTCGCCGAAGAGGTCGCGACGGCCAGCGAGCAGGTGACAGCCTCGAGCGAAGAGGTTCGCTCGGCGAGCGAACAGGTGACCGAATCGGTACAACAGATCTCCGACGGGGCGGACCGCCAGAACGACCGATTGCAGTCGGTTACCGCGGAGATGAGTAGTCTCTCGACGACGACCGAACAGATCGCGGCCTCCTCGAATCAGGTAGCCGATATCGCCGAGCGAACGGCGGATGCAGGAGAACGCGGGCGAGAAGCCGCGCAGGTTGCTATCGACGGGATGAACGAAATCGAAGACGAGTCCGCGGATGCCGTCGACGCCATCGAAGCGCTCGAAGCGGAGATGGCACAGATCGACGAGCTCACGGAGTTCATCACCCAGGTCGCAGAACAAACCAATATGCTCGCGCTCAACGCCAACATCGAGGCCTCGAGGACGGATGCCGATGATGCGGGCTTTTCGGTCGTTGCCAGTGAGGTCAAAGCACTCGCCGCAGAGACGAAAGACGCTGCCGAAGACATCGAGGCTCGCCTCGAGCGTATTCACGAACAGACCGAACACACGGCCACCGAAGTCCAGCTAACGAGCCAGCGCGTCACCGAGCACACCGATTCGGTGCGCCAGGCTGTCGACGCACTCGAGGAGATTGCCGGCTATGCGGCGGAGACGAATACCGGCGTTCAAGAGATTTCGGCAGCGAGTCAACAGCAGGCCGCCTCGACGCAGGAGGTCGTCGCGATGGTCGAAGAGGTGGTGACGATTTCACAGCAAACCACCGCGGAAAGCGAAAACGTTGCGGCGGCCGCCGAAGAACAAACGACTGCCCTGACGGAAGTTTCGGGCAGTGCCAGTGAACTGACGACACAGGCGAGCGAACTTTCGAGTGCGTTAGACCGGTTCGAGACAAACATCGACCTCGAGGGAGAGAGCCAGCGTCCAAACGATGAGTTGGCCCCGAATACACCCACCGACAAGTCAGACACAGGTGAGGTGTTCGAATTTGCGGAGCCGACGAACGCCGACTCGAGCCACTCGGACACCCTCTGAGCCGGTGTTTATTACAGGTGGCCTGAACCGCCCGTCCACTGTGGATAGTTCGAACACGCCTTGGCTCGCTTCAGTCACTCGGGAACGAGTGAGGGACGGTTCCAGATGAGATGGCGGTTCGTTCCTGAGGAGACGGATCTCCGTGCCACCATTGCACGGACCACTAGCATCTTACCCTCCTTGCACGTCCACACTGACGTGATGAGACAATCGAATGCACAGCCGCGAAAACGGGGTGTCGCCCGAATCGCTGTATGATGGCTCGAGACACGCGCGAACGCTGCCCGCTTTGTGGCGGCTCGGGAAAGCCGACGGATAGCCGCTTTCACTGCGCCCAGTGTGACTGGGTCGAACAGTACCCTGCTGATTGAGATGACTACAACGCCACCAGAAACGACGGAATCGACGAATAGCGAATCGAACGAGGATCACTCGCCGGTGGAAATGGCCGTCGATCAACTCGAGCGAGCCGCTGAACTGCTCGACGTCGACCAGGGGATGTTCGAACGGCTCAAACATCCGACGACGGTGTATCGCGTCAGTCTGCCAGTCGAACGGGATGACGGACAGACCGAGGTGTTCACGGGATATCGTGCGCAACACGATGACGTCCGTGGGCCTTACAAGGGCGGTATACGTTACGCACCAGGCGTTACCGAAGACGAGTGCATTGCTCTCTCGATGTGGATGACCTGGAAGTGTGCGGTGATGGATCTGCCGTTTGGTGGTGCCAAAGGCGGCATCGTCGTCGACCCGGACGAATTGACTGAGAAAGAACGCGAACGCCTCACCAGACGCTTTGCCGAATCGTTGCAGGGTGCAATCGGTCCGACGAAAGATATTCCGGCACCCGATATGGGCACGGACGAACAGACGATGGCCTGGTTGATGGACGCCTGCAGCATGCAAGAAGGCGAGACGATTCCTGGCGTCGTCACCGGGAAACCCACCGCAATCGGTGGCTGTCCGGGCCGGGAAGAAGCGCCTGGCCGTGGCGTGGCTATCATCGCTCGAGAGGCAGCGGCATACTACGACATGCCGATGGATGAGCTTTCGGTGGCCGTTCAGGGCTACGGTAGTGTCGGTGCCAATGCCGCTCGCCTCCTCGACTCCTGGGGCGCTAACATCGTAGCCGTCAGCGACGTCAACGGTGCCATCTACGATCCGTCTGGACTCCAGACGATGGACATCCCGACGTACGATGAGCAACCTGGAGCGGTTACAGCGTACGATGGCGGAGAAATCATGCCGAACGCAGAACTTCTCGAGCTCGACGTCGACGTGTTGATTCCGGCCGCCGTCGGGAACGTGCTCACTCGAGAGAACGCCGCTGATGTGTCCGCCTCGCTTATCGTCGAAGGGGCCAACGGGCCGACGACGACCGGGGCAGCCGAAATTTTCGACCAGCGAAATCTCCCCGTGATTCCCGACATCCTCGCAAACGCGGGCGGCGTTACCGTCAGTTACTTCGAATGGCTCCAGCACATCAATCGCCGATCGTGGCCGCTCGAGCGCGTTCGTGAGACGCTCGAAGACGAGATGGTCGACGCCTGGGAACAGGTTGCCCGCGAACGCGACGAACGCGAGTTGACCTGGCGGGACGCCACCTACGTCGTTGCGCTCTCGAGAGTGGCGGAGGCAAAAGATCTGCGCGGCCTGTGGCCCTGATGTCGCTACTCCATTCGCAGACAAAACGGTTCCTCGGAACTCCCTGACCGGTCCTAATTTTTGCTTGCTCCAACCAGTCGGTACTGTCCGGGTGGACAATACTCAGTTGCTCTCCAGTCCCGTCTATGAGCTAAATTGGTCCAACCGGCGTTCACTCAACGATTCAGCCATCAAAATCACCAGACTCGGACCGAAATTAGTTGTGTAATTTGCTCACGATACGACCCTCGAAAGGGTCAGTCTGCAGTTTGCATCGGGCTTTCGACCCCTCGAGTCGCTTCTTCGAACAGTGAGACCGCGAGGTCGATCTCTCGAGCAGTCACGTCGAGCGGCGGGAGGAATCGGATCGTCTTGTAGCCACAACCGAGCAACAAGAGTCCCCGCTCCAGTGCGGCCTGCACGATCGCTTCACGGCGCGCTTTGGTATCGAACTCGACGGCGACCATCAATCCCCGTCCACGGACATCGACACTGCCTGGCAAGGTGGCGTCCTCGAGAGCTTCGATCAGGTGTCTGCCTCGAGTGGTGGCGTTAGCAAGCAGTTTTTCTTCTTCGATGATCTCGAGGGTGAGCGTTCCCTGGAGGGAAGAGAGCAAGTCACCTGCCCCCCATGTCGAGGAGAGTCGGCCTTCCACGTCTGGGAAAACGTCCTCGTTGGCTACGGTCGCACCGACACGAAGCCCCTTCGCGCAGGTGATTACGTCGGGTTCGATGGGCGTGTGATCGATTCCCCAGAACTCGCCGGTTCGGCCGATGCCAGCCTGAATTTCGTCGCTAATAACGGAGATGTCGTGTTCGTGTCGAATCTTCTCGATATCTGCGGCGAACGACGGCGAAGGCGCTCTGAAACCGCCTTCCCCTTGAACTGGCTCGAGGATGATGTACGAGACTTCGTCGGCGGGGAGGTCGCCACGTTCGGGATGGAGTCTATCGGCGAGCACGTTGCCACCTGGGCCGTCGGTTTCCCACCCGCAGGTACACTCGTCGGTGCAAGTACAGTACGGAACGCTCACGATACCCGGGATTTCGGGGAAGCCACGCCGGTGAACGGCTTTCGATCGGTTCAACGAGAGCGCTCCGAGGGTCCGCCCGTGGAAACCGCCGTCGAACGTCACTCCCCGGTGTCCACCGTTGGTGTAACAGATTTTAATCGCGTTTTCGACGGCTTCGGCGCCAGTGTTCGACAGAAAGACGGTATCCATATCGTAGTGACTCGTCGCATCGGTGAGTCGATCCATCAACTGTGTGGGACCAGGGAAGTCGGTGTTGTCTGGGGTACCGCCACCGCTGGCGTAGAAATCTTGGCCGGCGATTTTCGACGGTTCGGGAAGGTCGAAGGCGTCCATTCGCTCCCGAATCGTTGGGTTGTTGTACCCCAGTGGAGCGGCGGCGACGTGGCTGGTAAAGTCCAGCAACACGTTGCCGTCGACGTCGGTACAGAACGGACCGATGGCGTCTTCGGTGACGTCCCAGACGAACTCGTAGACGTAGGTGCTTGGTGCGGCAAATTCGTGATGTTGTGAGACCCAGCGCTCGGCACGCTCGGCCGGAATCCTGGATACGTCTGGCGTAACGGAATCGCGGTCCATGAGACGAAAACAGGAATCCAGGGGAATAAGCATAGAGGCTCGTGCCGTTGCTGCACGAATCGGGTTACCGAACGGAGTTGCGTGACGCGGCCAGGTCCATAGATATTTATAATTGGTCGGTCATGGGAAACGTATATGCCCGCCGCAGCGAGCGATAGCGACCAGACACTGGTATGGCCACCAACTGACGCGAACGTCCGAGAACGCCTTCGCGAACAACCGCCGAGTGCAAAGCTCGTCGCCATCATTCTTGGCCAACACACCGAAATGACACAAACTGAACTCGTCGAAGAAACGCTGTTGCCTCGTCGGACGGTCCATCACGCGCTAGATAAACTCGAGGAGAACTCACTCGTCAACTCTCGCTCAAGTGTCGTTGACGCTCGCAAACGAATTTATTCGCTTCGTTCGGAGTGCGGACCGTAACGACAGCAGTTCCTACGGGCTCGTCACCGCAGTTAGCACGGTACCACAAGCGAGATAGCGGCTGTTGAGGCAGTGGTGGGGTGTCTTTATCGTATAAAAGAGTACGAGTATCATTTGAAATGTCCAAATAGCACTTATTTCAGGTAGTATTGGAATAGAGAATATGTAAATTCGATGTCTCTCGAGGGAATCAAAGCGGTTTGATGGATATCTATGATATACATCGCCCCTTTTTTCAGTACTTGTGCATCGAACTCCCCTCGCAGACGGTAGCCAGATGTGTATAGTGTTCCACTACGTCTGTGTTATATGGCATTCTTCGTTTAGAGCACGATTCCAAACCGATTGCACCAGATGGATATAACTCGAATATTTCTCCGCAACCACAATATTTGTCGGAATATACATTTGAACATAACAAATACAAATTTGACGGCCGTCTCGCTGTCGTTTACACCGATAGGAAACATCGGGGATCCAATAATTCACCGTCTCCGGGTCATCCTTGCCTTCACAATCATAGTGGTCATTGAAGTCATCGCCCACCTTATGAAAGGCAGTATCGTGATATGAGTGTAAATCGTTTCAATGGCTACTTTAGCAGCCGAATCACAAAGAGGCGATGGCACCTCGGATCGAGTCGGAGTGGATATCTCTCCTCTTCTGTTGCGAGGCAAAACAGCCCGTTCGTTCTGTTCTCTGGATGGGGTATTGGTACAAGATGGGCGTGCCGGATTTATTGAAAACGTGTTTTAGTTGGCGTCCTGGTCTCTCAGTGTCCTTTTGGATATGGCAGGGTCGATCAACTGAGGATGACCAGCTGTTTTCATGCAGAAAGACGAGTTCGGAGGCTCTTGGTTACCTTTCACCGCCCTTGTAAGTACGCTCATTAGTGTACCTCTCTGTTCTACTATGCAAGAATATCTTCACAGCGCGTTTGGACTATACAAACGTCAGCCGAGGTTCTTTTGCTGTATCGTTTCAGTCCTCGAGTGGTGAGCGCTCGCAAGGTATTGCGTCAGTGTGTATAACGTATCATGCCAGTACCAGTGTTATTTGTCTCGTGGTGATGGTAAGGAAGTAATTGTAGCCATTGCAGGCTAATGCTCACCTGATTGCCAGCGGTATCGTCGTTGGGTGTGGAAATCGTTTCAATTGTTACTATAGGGAAAGTTCGACAGGAGATATTACCAATAACGTGCCAGCGATTCCTTCGCAGACAGCACTGGTTATTGAACGACTCGAAGCTGTTCATTCCACTGTCAGTATGCAAATTACGTTTTGCCGTAAACGGACATTCTCCCATTACACGCATAGGGGTGTAATCATCTTTTCGAAGCGGGAACATGCTCAGCATGACGCACAGGAATCACGCCACGAAGTCTGCCGTTTTGTCGCGCAGTCCTGACGGGGCACCGATCGACGTGAAATTGGGTTGTGTGTGACTTTAATGGAGTTATCTGTAGCTGTCAATTGTTATGAGATGATATATTTTACAGAATGATTTTTGAATCGATAGACAGCAAGTAGTTAGTCTGGCAATCTACGTTATCGGAGATTTTCTCTTTAAGTCTTTTACCAGATTATTAGATTGTGTGGAAGATTTTCTTGTTCCTAGATACAAAGTCCCTCTCAAAATATCATCCTTTCCCAGTCTGTCGATTTTTCTCAAAGTATAATATTATCATACTAATCGGATCCATTATGTTTGTTATGAGTTAACAATCGAGTGCCGTGGCCGCTACTGATCACCCCGTAGGGAAGCGACCTCAGTTAGTGTAATTCTTATTAAGTTAGTTTTATGCATGAACTCTCCAACTCTTTAATTGCCAAGCCTGAAGCAAGCGGGTAGTTCCGCCGAAACGAATCACGAGTGCACTGCGGAAGTTCATCGATAGTCCCTCGGCAAAGCACCCGTAGCCGCCTCAGGCGTCGAAAACGCCCGCATTCGGATTCGCTCCCGACCGCGTATACAATGACGCGATTGATCGAGCGCAATCCACACCCGGGTATGCTACAACATCGAAGCCAAAATGTCATTTGAAAATTTCGAATCGGCGACCGACGCATCACAGACCATCGAACCATTGCTCGAACGAATGACCGTCCGCGAGAAAGCTGCACAGCTTGCCGGCACGTACGTCGGCGAACTCGACGAACAGCGAACACCGGAGGAAGCTCGGAAGCTGGTCTCTGAGTATGGCCTGGGATTCGCAACACCGTTCGGCTACGGTGCAGCCGCCTATACGGATCCAGTAGAGTCCGCGCGGTTCGCCAACGAACTCCAACGGATTGCGATCGAGGAGACCCGCCTAGGGATCCCCATCGCCATCCCCGTCGATGCAGTTCACGGCCACGCGTACATGGCTGGTGCAACGGTGTTCCCGCATAACCTCGGCATGGCGGCCACCCGGGACCAGCAGCTGGTTGAAAGGGTCGGGACGGTTACCGCGCGGGAGGTCGCGGCGACCGGGGCCGCGATCACCTACGGACCGACCTGCGATGTCGCTCGAGATCCGCGCTGGGGTCGAACATTCGAGACCTTCGGCGCTTCCCCCCGTCTCTGTGGTGAACTCGCGGCGGCCAAAGCCGACGGAGTTCACGATGCCGATGCCGATATCGGCATGGTCGCAAAGCATTTTCCGGCCTATGGTGAACCCGAACAGGGTGAGGACACAGCGCCGGTTGATCGCTCGATGTCATCGATCTATCGCGATTTCCTTCCGCCATTCGAAGCAGCGATAGATGCTGGGGTCGAAGGGATCATGCCGTGTTACAACTCGATCAATAGCGTACCGTCCCACGGCTCCGAGTTCTTCCTGCGGACGGTGCTTCGAGAGGAGCTCGGCTTCGAGGGCTACGTGGCCTCCGACTGGAACGGGATCGGAATGCTCCACGAGAATCACGGGACGGCCGAGTCGATGGAGGCCGCCGTCGGACAATCGTTAGTAGCAGGAGTAGACGTTCACTCCTTGGGCGAGGAGAAGCACGTCGAATACCTCGAGGCGCTCGTCGAGGCCGGCACCGTCGACGAGGCGCTGCTCGACGATGCCGTCCACCGGGTACTCTCACTGAAAGCGGACCTGGGGTTGTTCGAAGACCCGTACGTCGACGTCTCGGAGACTCGGACGGTCGTCGGGGCCGACGACCATCAACAGGTCTCTCTCGAGGCCGCCCGGTCCTCGATAACCCTCGTGCAGAACGATGGGGCGCTCCCGTTCGACCCCGACATCGGGGAGGTACTCGTCACCGGGCCGAACGGGGATCGGCTCGATCATCAGGTCGGCGGTTGGAGCTGCAAGACCGCCGAGGATCTCTCGGGAATTACGGTCCGCGAGGGTGTTGAATCCGTCGTAGCGGCGGACACAAAGGTGACTTTCGAGCCTGGCGCGGGGATCAGCGAACCCGGTGACGTCGACGCGGCCGTCGACGCAGCGGCCGACGCAGACGCCGCAATCGTCGTCGTCGGAGAGAACTGGTACCTCCACGAGTTCGGACCCGAAGAGGTCGCTGGCCCGTCCGAATCCTTCCCAAATCGGACACAACTCGGGCTTCCCGCTCCACAACGCGACCTCGTTGAAGCCGTCGCTGCAACCGACACACCGACTGCAGTCGTAGTCATCTCGGGGCGTCCGACGCCGCTGCCTCGGATCGCCGAGACCGTGCCGGCTATCGCCTACGCCTACTATCCGGGGGCACAGGGTGGTCTCGCCGTCGCTGAGACACTGTTCGGACTGGTCAATCCCTCCGGTGCGTTGCCGATCTCTGTACCGCGATCGACCGGCCACCTGCCCACGCGCCACAACCACCTCTCGCACCCCTATCCGATCGGGCGAGAGGAACACGGTGAAACCTACGATCCCCTCTGGCCGTTCGGTCACGGGCTCTCGTACACCGAGTTCGAGTACCGCGACCTGTCGGCAACTCCCGAGCGACTCACCGCTGACGAGACGGTTAGCGTCGAAGTCACCCTCGCGAACCGCGGAACCCGCACGGGTGCCAAGCCGGTCGACATCTTCGCCAGCCGACCCTACAGTTCAGTCGTAACGCCGGTGCGCGAACTTGTCGGGTTCGACCGCGTCCACGTCGATCCTGGCGAAGAGCGAACCGTCCGTGTCCAGATATCTGCCGACCGTTTCGCGGTCGTCGGTCCCGATGGCGACGCCCGTGTTGAACCCGGAACTGTCGAACTGTCCTGTGGTGAGCACTCGACGAGTGTGCAGATCCAGGACTAAGTGGCTTCCCAAACCTGAACTGGTTAATTAAATCATTCGTCGTCGATCGATTTAATCCACCCGTCAACGTTTGGGCGTACTAACTTGGACTGGCTCCGTTGGGATACCGCTTGCCTCACTCTCATCGATGATTCGTTCGTGGTTCGTCGATCCAGTGACCGATCCGTTTCTGGACGCTAATCCGTCGAGATTACCACGATTTCCCGGTTCCGTTGTGATCGATATTATGCGTTTTTAGCCGTCGGTCCCCAGAATTTCTCTTCACACGATTTCCCCGTCGACGTCGATTCCGACGAGATCGATACGGTGGGCCTCTATATCCTCAAAGACGGCGCCCCAGCCTCCCACGGTAACGAAGTCGTCACCGGTGTCGACGATGACTGTGACGTAGGTGGCCACGTCCATCAGGGTCAGCGCACATCCCCGCCGATCCGCTCCAGGATACTGCATTCCCGTGACTGTCCCCGAGATTGTCCGCTCGACACCGGTTTCCGTCTCCACCCCCTGAATATCGACCGCGAGGACGTAGCCATCACGATAGAGTGGCCAGGTGTCGCGGACGAACTCCTCTATGCTAACGTACCTCGCTTGAGCTGGAGCGTCGGTATAAATCGGGTCGTAGAGGTCCCACTGGGAGGTCTGGAAGTACCAGTGGAAGATCAGTGGGAGGAAGCGGTCCCGGATCAGGACGCCGTAGCTGTCGTCGAACCGACCCCCCGGCGCAAAGAATGTGCGGTTGCGGTCGATAACGACCAGAAACGGCCCCGGAATCGTGATCGCACGTAATTCGGATACGGCGCCCTCGGGATCGAATTCTTCCTTCGAATCGGTGGCAGCATCTACATACACTCCCGCCCGTACAATAACACCTCTTTCTCGAGCGGCCTCCAGCGCCTCCCGCATGCTCGCCAACCGATCGGCACTCGCCGAAACCTCGACGAATGTTTCCGCTTCGTCGATAAGTTCGGTCGCTTGCTTGACGGCGGTCTCCATGTGGGTGGCGACACTGATGCGATAATCCATCCGTGCAGGCTGCTGATACCGGTTTTCGATGTCTTCTGCGGCGTCCTGTAGGAGCTCTCCCCTGTCAGTGAGGTCCTCGAGCAGTTCGTCCGGCTCGCGCGGGCGGACGTAGAGCTTCTCCTGTTCCATCGTTTCGACGTGGCCCGCCTCCTCGAGGCTCCGAAGCACGTCGTAGATCTGCGAGACCGGTACCGAGCAGTTCCGCCCAACCTCGATGGCCGGGGACCGGCCCATCTCCAGTAGCGTCAGATACGCATCGGCCTGGTAGGTAGTCAGGCCCGCGTATTCCAGCGCCGTTTGGATCGTGTCTCGCTCCATACCCTCGTGTTACGGGTCATCTGTAATAAGACCGACTGCTCGCGACGTCAGTAATACCCGATACATTTCCTCCGTCTAATATCGAAAGCGACCGACTACAGAGGAGTGTGTAATGCACAGGCCAGTCCCGTGAACCACGACGACAAAGAGGTATTTATACAGCCTGTTGTGAGTCGGTGCCCGTATCAACGATGCTGGTACGAGGTGATCCCGAACACCGGCACAACAGACGGTATCAGGACGCGGTCACAGACTGTGTATCGGTAGTGCTGTTACCCAATTCATCATAGACGGTGAGTTTGATGTCGTACTCACCTCCACCGTTTCTTTCGCGAACGGAGTCCTCTCCAGAGGCGCTGTCTCCGCTCACATTTATCGACGCCAAGTCGACCACGCTCCCGCCGTCGTCGATCATCTCAATCTCGACAAGGTCCAGATCACCATCCGGATCGGAGACAGCCCACTCGACGTTGAATCGAGTCCACGGACCGGCGCTCGTATCCGTGACGTCGAACTGATCGATGCTCGGTGACGATTCCGCTTCATCGTCGTCGTCACCGTCGTCATCATCACCGCCGTCATCATCACCGTTGTCGTCGTCCGTGGTAACCGCCATAGCGTTCGCCTGGACCTCGAGCGATGTCCCATCGGAGAACGAGACGGTTATCGAGGAATCACCCGGGTTGTACGCTGCGTAGGTCAACGTCCCATCGTCGGCACTGAACACGGTGTACATCGAGTGATCGGCCGTAATCGACGGCTCCGGCGAACCGGTTGCGTCGAGCGCGGTGAGCCAGTAATACGTCTGAGCCCGGGACATGCCGAACTCGACGTCATAATCGTCCTTATTCGCTTCCCAGAGGTCGAGAGCGTCCTGGCTGTCCGAGAACGCCCGGAACATCCACATGAGGTCGGGATAGTAATCGAAGTCGTCACCACCTCGATTCTCGACGATTTCCTGATAGTTCGCCTCAGCGTGCTCGTCGTCCCAGCCGAGGTGATGTGAATAGCCGTCGAGTGGCATGAAGTTGATCCCGTGGATTGCCTCGATGTCGAGCGTCCACCACGTCTTGTACCAGTAACCGTTACCCCAGACGTTCGATGAATAGTCGTGATTCCACTCCGGAGGGTGACTGTCCCCATCAATATCGAACCAGTACTCGTGGACGGCGTGAAGCTCCGTAGTATAGAGGAAGATGCCCGCGTCCCTGAGTTCGGTGTTGCCAGTGTACTCGCCCCACTCGATCATCGCGGCGTAGGCGTTCAGCGACTCTGAGGACGACTCCTGGTTGTTCCCCTCTTCGAACAGTGCGTTGCCGCTTGCCCAGGAGTGACCAGCGTAGGGGTCGTGGTTCCTGAGGAACGGATACTTGTCGTCCGACCGGTCGTAGCCAGCGTAGTCCCGGACCAAGTGGTCGATCATACCACCCCAGTTGTCGGGAGCTGCCCAGTCGGGATCCGTCCGTGCGATCGCCGCAGCCCCCTTCACGTAGTAGCCGTAGTGGAAGTGGTGGTCGTTGAGGTTGTCTGCGGATCCATGGCTATCGTGGTAGCCCAAAAGCGAGCGCCAGTTGTCGTTGTAGTAGAACACGTCCGGCGAATCGGTATCGCCGGAAACTGTCGCGTCGAGCCAGATCTCGAGTTCGTCGCGCATCGCGTTCTCGAATCGGTCGCGGGCGTCAGTCGCCCCTACAGCCTCAGCTATCGGGAGCAACTGGACGAGACGTTCGAAGTTCTTCCCGGTCCAGTACGTGTCGTCTCCCGGATCCTCCGGTCCAGGGCGAATCAACTCGTCCTCGTCAGCTACCTCCTGGACGTAACTCTCGAGTTCGTCTGGATCGTAGTCCCCTACATTGGGGAGGTACGGGAGCATACCGCGGTACTCGTAGGTGACGGAGAAGGACGAGCCGGTGTACACGCGCTGTTCGCCACGCTGGGCGGTGTAACTCCAGGCTTCAGTCGAGGCGTTGCTGTACTTCCACTGGTGGGGGTACAGCGTCGTCAACACGCCGTCGGAACCGCTCTCGGGGCGATCGACGGTCTCGAAAGAGAAGGTCGATTCGACCGTCGCTTCGTGTTCGTCGTAGACCCAGTCGACGCGTGTATCGACGATCCGGTTGTACGCGTAGTCGGCGTACGTCGACAGTGTGTCCTCGGAGTCGTCCGGGAGAAGTGCCACCGATAGGTATCCTTCGCCATCGAGGTCGGTCGTCAATGTGTCGGAGCCGATGCCGTTCCACGTAGCACCTTCGGGGGCGAACACGCCGTAGACGTTACCGTTGCTCTGGATGCGGAGGACGTTCCCTTCGTCGTCGACGTCGGGTGTGCTCGGGAACGATAACTCGGCGCCACCGCCTTCGTACTCACAGTAGACGAACGGCGACCCTTGTGCCATCGTCACGCGGAGCCTGGTCGACGAATCGGCCCCCCAGACGGCACTCACCGACCAGTCTCCCCAGCCATCGACCCGCGCGTCGTCGAAGGTCGTGCCCGTATGACCGATGGTGAGATCGGTTTCTAATTCCATCATCGCGGTGACGTGGTCGAGACTACCTTCGCGGCTGAATGTCCACTCCGTGGGGAAGCCAACGTCGAGGCCATCCTCGGACGCGTCCGCATACAGTGGGTGGACGAACAGGTTCTCAGAGAAGTCCTCCCAAAGGAGGCTACTCCACCAGTCGTTCGAGTCGATAGGGCCCTCGACGCTCGACGTGACGGAGATCGATTCCGGTGGTTCATCCATTCCATCGGGAAGCGTCGTCGTGTAACTACCACTTCCTACCTGAACGATGTCGTTATCCGAGGCCGAAGCAGTGGTCGAAATCGTTCCACCGAGGCCGCCCGTCAGTGCAGTCGCCGCGACGAACGTTCGACGTGAAAGGTCGAAACTTCCGCAACTATCATCATTCCGTGTCATATGTTTACTCTGTATTATCACGCGTTCATGACTTGATAGGCGTCTCCAGTCGGCCGGTTAGACACCTCCCACGACGTGATCGGATAGTATCGGATCTCGATACCTACTGGCCGTGGCTATGTCCATTTGCTCGTCAAATTGTGGCGTGACAACTGATAGCTTATCCAGGACCGATAATTAATTTTTTGGTGAATATAAATTGTGGAGCCTATGGACCCCTAAAAACTACGTTCAGCCGTTGAATCTGCTGAACGAGACGTTTCGAGCGATCACTCCTATACCAGGTGTTCAAAACAAACCCTGATCGACCAGGGCGCTCGAGTGCCCTCCATATCCCTGCACGCCCCGGCGTAGACTGGTGAAAAACATCGGCGGCGAAGTAATCAATGAATTATGGATCATCGACAGCATTCGGCGGGCGCTTTCTCTATAATTGATTCTTTTCGCTGACTTGAGCAAAATCATCAACCTTTTGATGTGGGCCGTTTTCGTCCACATATGGAGACGACTCTGCTAGGACAGACAGGGGAATCAGTCAGCGAACTGGCGCTGGGGACGATCTACTTCGGCAGCACAATCGACGCCGAGACGTCCGCCGATATACTCGACACGTACTACGAAGCGGGTGGGCGCTTTTTCGACTCCGCCAACAACTACCCGACGTGGCTTGATGGCTACGACGAGCCCGAGAGCGAGTATTTCCTGGGCGAGTGGATCGAAGAGCGTGGCGTGCGCGAGAACGTGACGGTTGCGACGAAAGTTGGGTTCAACCCGCCACATCTGAAGGAGCGCAGTCTCGACCCCGATCTGATCCGGCGGTCGGTCGACGAGAGCCTTGATCGCCTCGGGATCGAGACGATCGACCTGCTGTACGCCCACGTCGACGATCCCGACACGCCCCAGACAGCGTACATGGAGGCGTTCGCCGACGTGGTGGAGGCGGAAAAGGTTCGTCATCTGGGCGCCTCGAACTTCCCGGCCTGGCGGGTGGCACGAGCCAACCGCATCGCCGCAGATAGCGGGTGGTCCCGCTTCGAGTGCGTCCAGCCTCGCTTTTCCTACCTTATCCCCGACCGCGACGCCGGCTTCGGCGGACAGCTCCCGGCCACCGATGAACTGGTCGACTACTGTAACCAGCACGACCTCACCCTGTTGCCGTACTCGCCAACGCTGCAGGGCGCCTATGGCCGCGACGACCGCCCGATCTCCGAGGGATACGTCCGGTCGGAGAATCGTCTGAAAATGGAAGTGACTGAGGACCTCGCCGAGCGCAAGGGCGTCGATGGCAACGCCGTCGCCCTGGCATGGATGCTCGCTCGCGACCAGTTTACCGTGCCGATCATCGGCTGCTCAACGGTCGAGCAGCTGGAGGCCAACCTTGAGGCGGCCGCGATCGACTTCACCGACGCCGAGCGCGAGCGGCTAGATGCCATCGAGTCTTACGGGTTTGACGAGTGGGATCTGCGGTAAAGACATCTGATGTGCTTGGGTATCCGCCAGGCATAGGAGGTGAATTTTCCCTGACACGGACTCACGTCCATGTCTGACTTGAGTGAGTTCGCGTTTTTGATAGCAGGGGAACACCAATCCACTCCCATCTTTCTCGGATTTATTATATCGGTTTTGGAATAATGTAAACCCGAACCAAGTGGAGTGTCTCCGGTCGTTGCTGGCCCGCGGCCCGTCCAAGGAGGATGTGGAACAGCCCGTTCGTATTTGCGACTTCTTCGGTTACTCACCCTCGTTGGTGAACCGGTCACGGACTCATACGGTTTACTGTAGTCTCTTATCGGTGATTGTCGACCCGGTATGGGCAATCACCGGTAAACAGTTACAGTAGACCGTATCAGACCCGTTGGCTCCTTCGTCCCGATGTTTTTCACCAGTCTGCGTAACGTCGTCACTACATTGATTCGAATCGGATTCAAGAGAAAGATGGCACTCCATGAATTAAATTATCGTTGACTATAACAGCCATATAGGAAATACTTATATGGGTTGGAGAAAAATCGATACTCGTATGGCTGACAGCCACTCACAGAGAGATTACAGCGATGTACTCTCAAGACGGACTTTCGTAACGCTCACAGGTGCCACCGGAGCTGCTGCAGTCGCCGGCTGTATGGGAGGCGACGATGACGATGACAGCCCCGGTGATCAGGACGATGGTAATGGCGATACCAATGGCGACACCAATGGGGATGCCGGCGTAGACGAAGCCATCAACGAGGATCACCCCGACGTGTACTTCAATATGTGTGAAGTCGGGAATCCCGTCGAAGGATTCACCTACAATCCGTACGCCCCAGACGGAACCTCCTCGAAGCTCGAACTCGTCTACGAGCCCTACGCGCTCTATGACACCGTTGCAGACGAGTGGGTTCCCGCACTCGCCGAGGACTGGGACTTCGGCGGGACGGAAGGGACGATTCAATTACGCGATGACATCGAGTGGGGTGACGGAACTCCCCTCGACGCCGAGAGCCTCATGGTGCAGTGGACTATTCTCGAGGAACGAGAGGCCGCAGCCTTCGACTTCGTCGAAGAGGTCGAGGCAACGGGCGACTACGAACTCACGTTCCGCTATCCCGATGGTGCGAACCCGGATATCATCCAGCAGGCTATCCTCGGGAATTACGCGAACAACCCGCCTGCTCAGTTCGAGGAAGCGGCCGAAAACGACGACGTCTCTGCGGTCGACATCGACGCCGACGAGCCGATTCCGAGCGGTCCGTTCGAGCTCGACGACGTCTCGGACGCGTATCACCAGCTCAAACCACGCGAGGAGGGCCACCCCCACGCTGACAACTACAACTGGGGCGGCTACCGGATGCGGAATCGAGGGAGCAACCAGGCTGCCCATCAGTCGTTCATCGAGCAAGAACTCGACGGCATCATCAGCCTGTTTGCCGGCCCCGGGGTCCTTGGACAGTTCCCCGACTCCCTCGAGCAGATCCAGATCCCCGGCGCGTTTGGGATGGGTCTGACGCCCAACCACGACGAGGGGGCACTGGGCCAGCGGGAGGTTCGCCAGGCCATCGCCCATTCCTTCGACCGCGAAACGGTCATCCAGAACGTGGGCCCGGACACCAAGGTACACCATCCCGCCTACACGGGGCTCCCAGAGGCCGTCAACGAGGGGTGGCTGGGCGAGGACTACGTCGACGAATACAACCAGTACGAGCACGACCCCGACCGCGCCGCCGAACTGCTCGACGAGGTCGGGCTCGAACCTGCCGACGTTCCTGCAGAGGTCATCGTCCCTGCGGGCTGGTCCGACTGGGTTATCGGTGCCAGCACCGTCGTCGACAATCTCTCTCAGGCCGGTTTCGAGGCCAGCCTGAACACGCTCGGTGGCGCGTACTGGGGACTCATGGGGAGCGGCGACTTCGAACTCCTCTGTTACCCTCACAACTGGGGAACCGACGCGTTCATCCCGTTCTTCGCGCTTCGTCACAAACTCCTCAACAGGGAGCATCCGCCGGGTTCGTGGTTCAATTACCCCGACACGGTCGAATTCGAGGGCGAGGAGATTGATCTCAGTGAGGAGGTTCCAAAACTCGCATCTAGCCAGGACGAGGACGAGATCCAGGAGCTCGTCGAAAAGCTCACCCGACTCGTCAACGAGGATCTGCCGATGATAGTCGTCATGGAAAAATACGAGCAGCACTTCATCGACCGCGAGTTCTGGGAGTTCCCAGACGAGGTCGACGATCACCCACGGATGCGGGTGTTCTGGCCGATGTACCAGCTTCCGCGGACTGAGGACTCGCTTTCAGGTGCTGACACCCCCGGTCTAATGAAGTGTACGGGACGATAGGCACTTCATGAACTGGCACCTCAAACGGGCAGGACAGGCGCTTTTCACGCTGTGGGCAGTGGTTACGCTGTCGTTCGTGATGGTTCGAATGCTTCCCTGGAGCGCGGAGGACATCGTGGTCGCTGAGCTGATTCAGCAGAACCCGAATCTCGCTCAGAACCGAGATATGCTCCGTCGCCAGGTCCAGGATATGTTGATGATCGACCCGGATGCCTCGATAACAGAGGCGTACGTCCAGTACATGATGAGCGTCATGCAAGGAGATCTGGGGACGACGTACGGGGTTCGATCCGGCGAAGAGGTTTCCGCGATCATCGCCGGAGCGCTGCCGTGGACGATTTGGGTGATGTCGCTGGCGACGTTCGGGATGTTTGCTCTTGCCCTGGCGCTCGGCGCAATCATGGCTTACCGTGAGCAGTCGGCCTTCGATTACTCGAACTCCGCTGTGGCGATCGTTGCCGCGTCGATTCCCTACTACGTCGCGGCGGTGGTGTTCATCAAGTACATCGGGTTCAGCGATTTCCTGTTCCTCGAAATGATTCCGGCTCGAAACCGGCTTCCGGACGGCGTCGCAGTCGGCCTGACGTTCGAATTCGTCTCGGGTGCGTTCAGGCACGCGCTCCTTCCGGCGCTCTCGTTCATCGTCACGGGCTATGGCCTGACCGCACTGGCGATGCGGGGGAACAGTATCCAGACGCTTGGAGAGGACTACGTCCGGGTCGCGAGGCTTCGAGGACTCCCTGACCGACGAATCGCTCTGCGATACGTGGGTCGTAACGCCGTCCTCCCGCTTTACACCTGGCTCATCATCTCCATCGGAACCATGTTCGGCGGAGCCGTGATTCTGGAACAACTGTTCAACTATCATGGGGTTGGCTACTGGATGCTCGAGGCAATCGAAGCCAACGACATGCCACTGATGATGGGGACGTTTATCGTCCTCACGGCAGCCATGGTGGTTGCAATCTGGTTTGGAGATCTGACCTACGGGAAACTGGATCCACGCATTAAATCGGGTGATGAAGGTGAAGCGTACTGAGGACGATACTGCGTTCGACGAGACGAGTGACGGTCGAGACTCGGAGTACACCTCCAGGCTTCTCTCGGACGGTGGGCAAACGGCCCGTATGTTCGACGACACCGAGGTGACCGAGGTCACCCGGACCCAGCAGTTCGCAGAAGTGGTCGACGAGTCGATCGTTCAACCGACGAAGATCGCGTGGTCGGACTGGCGGACAAAGATAGGGATGATCATCATCTCCCTGTTTTTCTTCATGGGTGCGGTCACGTCGTTACACAGACACGGCTACGAGTGGTTCAACGGCGCACTCGCCGCGGTTGGAATGCCCTGGCAACTCGGTGAGCCCCGGGCCCAGCAGGCACCGGAACGCTTCCTCCGCCCCTTCGAGTCATGGCAGTACCCACTGGGAACTGACATGATGGGGCGGGATCTGCTTTCGGGGATCTTCTGGGCGACCCCCCAGATGATACAGATGGTCATCGCGGCAGGGGTGTTCGTGACGGTGGTTGCCACTGTCATCGGAACCACCGCCGGGTACAAGCGAGGAAACACCGAGACGGTACTAATGACCCTCACCGATATCGCGATGACGATTCCCGGGTTGCCGCTGGTGATCGTAATCGTCGCGCTTATCGATACCACGAATCCGTTCTTGCTCGGGATTATTCTCTCCATCAACGCGTGGGCGGGCCTCGCACGGTCGATTCACTCCCAGGTCCTGTCGCTCCGTGAGCACTCCTACGTCGAGGCTTCGCGGACGATGGGCGTCGGCACGTCGGGGATCCTGCGGAAGGATATCCTGCCAAATCTGATGCCGTACATCATGATCAACTTCACATTCGCCGCACGGGGAGTGATCTACGCAAGTGTCGCGTTGTACTTCCTGGGGGTGCTCTCATACGATGGGATCGGTAACTGGGGAGTGATGATGAACATGGCATACGCCGTCATGGGCGCCTTCGAGGTACCGGGGCGGATGTACCTCCTTCTGGTACCGATGGCGCCTGTCGTCATCGTCTCCTTCGGGTTCATCCTGTTCTCCCAGGGGACGGACAGGCTGTTCAACCCGCGAGTCCGAACACGCCACGAGGGAGCAACGAAGAGTGAAGCGGAGGACGAAGATACGATCCACGGGCCTGTAAAATGAGTTTGAACGACACATTCACTTCGGAAACCGAACTGCACGGCGTATCCGACCCGATTATCGAGATCCGAGACGCCGAAGTCGTCTTCGAGATGGACCGCGGCGTCTCTCGCGTCCTCGACAACGTGAACCTCACGGTCGAACGCGGCGAGATCCTCGGTATCGTCGGTGAGAGTGGCAGCGGCAAGTCGATGCTCGCCTCGGCAATTCTCGATGCCGTCGTCGATCCGGGCATCCTCTCCGGATCGATCACGTACTACCCCGAGAACGGCGACCCCATCGATGTCCTCTCGCTCAGCGACGAAGAGCTCAGAAAGCTTCGCTGGGAAAGCATCTCGATGGTCTTCCAGGGCGCGATGACCTCGTTCAACCCCACGATGTCCATCCGTGGACACTTCGAGGAGACCTTAGATGCCCACGACTTCGACATCGAGGAAGGCATGGAGCGAGGACACCAGATCCTCTCGGATCTGTATCTCGAATCCGAGCGCGTGATGGACTCGTACCCACACGAACTCTCCGGTGGAATGCGCCAGCGCGCACTGATCGCGCTGTCGGTTCTGCTCGAGCCGGACGTACTCGTAATGGACGAGCCGACCGCGGCGCTGGATCTGCTGATGCAGCGATCGATTCTCGCCCTGCTCGAGTCACTCAAAGAAAAATACGATCTCACGATGGTGTTCATCACGCACGATCTGCCACTGGTCGCCGAGCTCTCGGACCGATTGGCGGTGATGTACGCCTTCGAACTGATCGAGCAGGGACCGACCAACGAGATCCTGCAGAATGCGGGTCACCCGTACACGCGGTCGCTGCTCAACGCGACACCGAACCTCGATGCGCCGCTCTCTGAGATGCGCCCTATCGAAGGGTCGGCACCTGACCCTGTGAACGTGCCGAAGGGCTGTTCGTACCACCCGCGGTGTTCGGTAGCGAATAATCGGTGCGTTGAGGCGGATCCCGAGTACCAGCAGATAACAGAAGAACACGTGGCCGCATGCTTCCACTGTGACGACGCGGTGGAGGCGATCCCGTTGACACACGATCAGGCGGTCGTCCAGGAGGATGAGCCATGAGCAGTGAAGAACCACTCCTCAGTATGGAGGACGTCGAGGTTCACTTCGAGGAGAGCACTGGACTGTTCGACTTCCGGAGCGAACCCGACGTGGTTCGCGCTGTCGACGGGGTCTCGCTCGATGTCTTCGAGCAGGACGTCGTCGCACTGGTCGGCGAATCCGGCTGTGGAAAGACGACACTCGGCAAGACCGCTATCGGACTCCAGCGCCCCACAGGCGGCAGCGTCTCTTACCGCGGCCAGGACATCTGGAACGCACGGGACGGCCGGGGTGACGTTGAAATACCCTTCGGCGACATCCGGCGATCCCTGCAGATCATCCATCAGGACCCCGGATCCTCACTGAATCCGAATCGTCGAGTGATGAAGATACTCGAGGTGCCACTGAAGCGCTGGCAGAGCCAGATGAGCGCCGGCGACCGCCGTCGCGAGGTACTGTCGATGCTCCAGGAGGTGGGCATGTCACCACCGGAAGACTACGCCGGACGGTATCCCCACCAGCTTTCCGGCGGGGAGAAACAACGCGTCGCGCTCGTGCGTGCGCTGTTGATGGACCCCGATCTGATCCTCGCCGACGAGGCGATCAGCGCGCTCGACGTCTCGTTACGCGTCGAGATGATGGATCTGATGCTCGATCTCCAGAAGCGCTACGACACTTCGTTCCTGTTCATCTCTCACGACCTCTCGAACGCCCGTTATTTCGCCGCCCACGCCGGGGGGCGAATCGGGGTGATGTACCTCGGCCAGCTCGTCGAGGTTGGTCCTGCCGAGCAGATCATCAACGATCCCCAGCACCCCTACACGAAGGTGTTACGGTGGGCAACGCCGGATCTCAATCCCGGAAGCGGCGGTGGGGAACCCCCTGTGCGCAAGATCGACATTCCGGATCCGAAGAACCCGCCGTCCGGATGTCGGTTCCACACGCGGTGTCCCGAGGCCCGTGAAACCTGTACGAAGCAGATCCCGCCCGAGTACACCTACGATGAGCTGCACACCGTTCAGTGCTTCCGGGAGGACGACACCCACGAGTACTGGTCGAGTCAACAGCTCGAGGACACCGATGCAGAACTGTTCAAAGCAGCCGACGACTAGTACCCTCCCAAACGTCGTCGGGTGAGCCGAACCGATTGGTTCGGCTCATCCGTTCAGGGTTGAGAAGCCAACAGCGATCCCCACAATTGGGGTGTTCGTCATGTTATTCTGCGACTGTCTCCAAACGCATAATCAGGTTTCGTACGGCCGCCACTGCTGTGCGCTCGGAGCTACGCCTCGAGGCAGTCGGCGAGCCAATCTGCCGTATCTGCAGCCAGTCCACTGAGATTTTCGTCGACATTCTGGCCAGCCAGCTCTCGGAGGTCCTCGATGGCTTCAGTGGCCTCGGCGTAGCCGAGCGCCCGAACAGCGTGGGCCCGGACGTAATCCACCTCGTCGTTTAGTCGCTCTCGAATGGCCGGTATCGCCGGCTGAACGGCCTCGGGGTCGTCCTGAGCGATGATGGCCATCGTATCGAGTAGTGCGGTTCGGACGATGGGTCGGTCGTCGTTGATCGTGGTGGCGAGTACTCGAACGTGGGGGGCAACTCTTTTGGGTTCTATCTCGGCGACCTCGACGATGGCGTTGGCGGCGAATTCGCGAACACCCTGGGAGCGCTTGCGGTCGCGTTCGTACTGTTCCTCTCGGTCGTTTGCGAGCTCCTGGAGCATCTCTACCGTCTCCGCTTCGACATCTTCGAGCGCTTCATCCTCGGGAACTAGCGTGACGGTCGGGGAATCGACGAGCACCTCGACGAGTCGATCCGTGTGGGGGACGAAGACGTCAACGTAATCGGCCAGCAACGGAGCGAGTGCGCCAGCCGCCCGAAAGCGGAGGATCGGTGGATCCTGATCCAGTAACGCGAGCAACTCCGGGACGGACTTGCGAACTGGCTCGGGATCGTGTCGAGCCTGTCTAGCGAACAGCAGTGCTGCCGTGTTTTGTGCCACGAGGAACTCGTCTTCGAGGTGCGGTCGAACGTCGTCGATAACGGTCTCGAGGCGATCCGGGTCAGCCGCCGATACGTGGGTAATCGTCTGGAGTGCCCACTCTCGAGCCTGTCCCCAGTCTTCGTGATCGAGATACTCGACTACTTCATCGAGATCGATGGCGTCCGGGTTCTCCTTGGACTGTTCAAAGAGGTCCCTGACAGGGTGAGACGTCTTGGACATATCAGGGCATTGGTCTTCGAGAACAAATATCCCCCGGTTCATTTCAGTACGCTATTTGGATGGACGCCGTCTGCACGGCCGGTCAGTAGGCGTCGGCAGAATCGTTCCTCGTCGACTGCGTGGATTGTCGAGGAGAATGGAGGGAAAGTCATAACGACTGTCCTGGAAGGGCGTCTGATCGGGTGAACAGATCGTAGAGTCGGCAGGGTACGGCCGGAATCGTTCCCGCTTCGTGTTACACATCTCGGTTAGCACGCTTCCACGTATCACTCGACGTTTGGGAGGATACTAGTACCCCGTCAAGCGTCGACGTGTGAACCGAACCAGACAACTGCTATCGGTTCGGCTTACACCTTCAGGCTTGACCGACCACTAGTGATTACCCTTCGACACGGGGGAATTGTACGATACGCTTATGTGTTCGGCCACGTAGTCTGTGAAACATGCGTTTGGTTGTCCTTGCGGGTCTCCTGGGCTTGCTGGTAGTAGGTGTCATCTTTGTCGTGTCTGTACCGCCGGACCTCGGTGGAGTGGACGAAGATCTGCCCTCCGAGACCGAGCTATCGTTCTCCGAAGTCGCGACTGACGTCGGGTTCGAATATGCGTCGTCCGAGCACAAGGTAGGCAACGGCAACGACGGACTCTACGTCGCGGACTACACCAATAATCTTCGCGAGGATATCCTGGCCATCGGCGACGACGAGGGCGACGGTCCCATCCTGCTTATGAATACGGGAGATGGATTCGAGCAAACCGACGCGATTCCCGACGTCGACGGACGCGTCCAGGGTGCGCTCTGGCTCGATCACGACAACGACGGATGGCAGGATCTTCTTCTTTTGCGCCGCGGTGACACCCCCGTCTTCCTCGAGAACGAGGGCGGGGAGTTCGTCGAGCGAGACGTTGGGTTCGACGACGAGTTTGCAGTGCCCGTCGCCGCCACGGCCGCTGATGCCGACGGTGATGGCTGTCTGGACGTCTTCGTTGCCAACTACGGCGAGTGGGCCGAAAACGCACCGGCGAGGTGGCTCTCTCCGGACGCCATCGAGGACAACGGGAACCCCAATGCCCTCTATCGGGGGAACTGTGGCTCTTTCGAGCGCGACGACGCCGCAATCGGGGCCGGTCAAAAGGGCGCCCACTGGAGCATGGCCACAACGTTCGCGGACCTCACCGGTAACGGCAACCCCGATATTCACGTCGCCAACGACTACTACAACGACGTCCTGTATCGCAACCAGGGCGATGGTACCTTCACGCGCGAGTACCTCGGAGAGGCGACCGATCGAAACGGGATGTCCTCTACGATCGGAGACGTAACCGGCGACGGCCAACCGGAGATCTTCATCACGAACATCAAGTACCAGGAGAATCGCCTTAGCGAACTGACCGACCGCGAGCGAGATTTAGTCGACTCGTACTTCAACCACCGGACCGATCGGCTTGAGGGAAACAACCTGCTGGTTTATCGTGATGGAAACTTCGTGGACGAAGCATCGAAACGTGGCGTCGTCGAAGGCGGTTGGGGCTGGGCTGTCGTGCTGGCGGATTTCGACAGCGACGGTCAGCTCGACGTGTTCCAGGGGACCCAGGACTTCCTGCGGTTCGATCGTGCAGATCCACTGCGTCCCCAGGCGGCGGTCTGGGTCCAGCATGGGGGCGAGTTCTACGAGCAGGACGTCGAAGAAATTGGGATAGAGCCCAGTAACGACCGCGGCGTCGCCCGGTTGGACTATCGGATCGACGGCGCTCTCGACGTGGCCATCGCGACCTACGACGATCGGTATCGCCTCTACCGCAATGACGCCGACCAGGGCAACAGCCTCCAGATCGTCGTCGGTGGGGCCGAGACACTCGATCACACTGCCATCGGCGCCGAGGTTACCGCCACCGTAGACGGCGAAACCCTTCACCGATTCCACAACGCCCGGGCTGACTACCAATCACAGGACTCGCGTGTGCTCCACATCGGGACGGGTGACGCCGAGACGGTAGAGGAACTGCATGTGGTCTGGCCCGACGGCACCGAACGCACCCTCGAGAACGTCGAGACGGGCCAGCGAATCCTCCTCACTCCCGATGGAATCGAAGACCGCATCGAGTATGAAGGGTGACGACCGCAGACGCCCTGTTATACCCGGATCGAGGGCAATACACTTATCTATTACTAGCAGGTTCTTTGAGTAAATGAATAGGGCGGTAGTGCTCGGGCTGTTCGTCCTCCTCGTGGTGAGTGCTGGCTTCGTCGTTACGGGACCGTTCGACTTCGGTGGCGCAGGGAACGACACCCCGACCGAAACTGAACTGTCGTTCACCGAAGTTGCGGCAGATGTCGGTCTCGAGTACGAATCGACGGAGCGCGACGCTGGCAACGGCAACGACGGACTCTACGTCGCGGACTACACCAATAATCTTCGCGAGGATATCCTGGCTATCGGCGACGACGAGGGCGACAGTCCCATCCTGTTTATGAATACGGGAGATGGATTCGAGCGAACCAATGCGATTCCCGATATCGATGGACGCGTTCAGGGTGCCCTCTGGCTCGACCACGACAACGACGGGTGGGAAGACCTCCTGCTTTTGCGCCGCGGTGACACCCCCGTTTTCCTCGAGAACGAGGGCGGGGAGTTCGTCGAGCGAGACGTTGGGTTCGACGACGAGTTTGCAGTGCCCGTCGCCGCCACCGCCGCCGACGCTGATGGTAACGGCTGTCTGGATGTCTTCGTCGCCGACTACGGCGATTGGACCCGGACAACCCCGAAAGCCTGGACGTCTGCGTTCTTCGATGAGGACAACGGCAATCCCAACGCCCTCTACCGCGGAAGTTGTGGTACCTTCGAGCGCGACGACAACGCCGGGATTGGCCCCGGTCAGGCGGGCCCCCACTGGAGCATGGCCGCGACGTTCGCGGACCTCACCGGTGACGGGAATCCCGACATCCACGTCGCTAACGACTACTACAACGATACCGTCTATCTCAACCGCGGCGACGGAACGTTCACTCGCGAGTACCTTGGCGAGGAGACCGATCGAAACGGGATGTCCTCCACGATCGGAGACGTGACCGCCGATGGCCAGCCGGAGATTTTCGTCACGAACATTTACTTCCCGCGCGATCGCCTCGACGAGCTCGACGAGCAACAGCGCACGTTGATCGGGCAGTTCTTCGACAACCGGCTGGGGAAGCGAATGCAGGGTAACAATCTCCTTGCCCACCGTGACGATGGGTTCACCGACGTGGGGTCAGACCTCGGCATCGCCGAGGGGGGATGGGGTTGGGCCGTCGTGCTGGCGGATCTCGACAGCGACGGCCAACTTGACGCGTTCCATGGGACCCAGGATGTTGTCTACTTCGACAGGGAGAATCCGGTCTACGCCCTACCGATGGTCTGGGTTCAACACGACGGCGATTTCTATAGACAGGATGCCTCGGCGACCGGGATCGAGCTCACCGACGACCGGGGTGTCGTCCGAATGGACTACCGGATCGACGGGGCTCTCGACGTGGCCATCGCAACCTACGACGACCGGTACCGCCTCTACCGAAATGACGCCGACCAGGGCAACAGCCTCCAGGTCGTCGTCGGCGGGGCCGAGACGCTCGGCCACACTACTATCGGCGCCGAGGTTACTGCCACCGTCGACGAGACCACCCAGCACCGGTTTCACAACGCTCGGGCTGACTACCAATCGCAGGATTCGCGCGTGCTCCACGTTGGGACAGGCGACGCCGAGAGCGTGGACGAACTTCGGGTAGTCTGGCCCGACGGTACCGAACGCACCCTCGAGGACGTCGAAACGGGCCAACGAATTCTTCTGACTCCCGATGGAATCGAAGCGACCATCGAATACGAGGAGTAACAGCATCCGACGTGACCAGTCACAGAAACCTCTAGGCGGGCACGTCGAAGCGGCCTCGAGTGAGATAACAGACCGGGCTCGATGTCGACGAACTCACTCCTCATCCGGACGTGGTGATGGAAGTGCCCGCAGAGATCGGGGTGGCACGAGGAACGTGCCTCGCCGCTCGGTCGTGAGGAAGTCGACGATTCCGCTCTTGTGTGCTTCGACGTCGGCGAGGTCGTCCATCGCTTTGCGTGTCTCGAGAAAATCCTCGATGCCGGACTGGAGCGAGGTGAAGTTCATACCGGCGTCGTGGGCGGGGTCCGAGATATTCCCCTCCGAACGGCGGAGGATTAGCGGCTCGAAATCGTCGTCGCGAGCGCGAGCGGCTTTCGCCGAATGACCGACGCATCCGTGCTCGCGGGCGTGCTTCTCGAGGTTCTCGACGCTCTCTTCGGTGATACCGCTGTCGGCACCGAGTGCCTCCCCCGTCCGGCCGATATCCTCTGGCGTGTGGTCCATCGTAAACATCTGCCCGACACGCGTCTCCTCGTCGAACTCGTACCAGCTGTCGAGGTCGATGCCGAGTCGAGAAGCCAGCAAGGTCGTACCGCCGGCGAATGGGCCGTCGTCCCAGGTAACCCGGCTCTCTGCGGGGTTCGAGTCGTCGAAGCCGGACTTATACCCCATCGACATCGGGGCGTCCTCGTCGATGGCGTCGTGGTCGAGTTCCTTGGCCGGGTTTCCTCGGCCGACGACGGCGGGTCGGCGTTCGACCTTCTTGAACACGCTCGAGAAGTCCCCTTCCACCGCAACGCCGTTGAGGCGATCGACGTCGCCGAATAGCGCCTCTTCGACCCCGAGCAGGACGGAGCCGTAATCGCTGTTCAGCACGAGGACCGCGTCGACGGACTCGGGGGTAGCATCCTCTTCGAGCTGCTCGATGACGGTGGCTGGATCAGGCAGGTCGATGCCAGGCGGAAGGTCCGCGTCGAACCGGTCAAAGAAGGCTGGAGCATATCCGATCAGGAAGAGTAATCCCTCCAAGAACGTGGCACCCGAAGTTCCACCCGTTCCTCGCTGGTAGGCGCGTTCGACCGACCGAAGTGTGTCCTCGACAGCGGCACGCTCGTCATCGGTTGGAGGGACGGATCCAGTGTACTCGACGAACAACAGCAGCTGCTGCTGTGGCAAAATTGTATCCCCGCTCGGTTCGCGGACCATAAAATCGTTCCAGGCGTGCTGGCGCTCGGGCAGCGCCGAGAAATCTTCACGCCCCTGGGGAAACTTCGGCTCTCCCGGATCGGCGACATCTTCATCCGCCTCTGCGTCCAGACACGCCGAGAGCGCACTTGCGCCGCCGATTGCGACGGCGCTTCTGACAAATTCTCTTCTTGGGATCGCTCGGTTCGGCTCCAGTGGCATAGCCACGTGTTGGAAGTCACGAAAGAAAACTTTGGGGTTCAGATCCCATTTGAGGTATCGCGAACTCGCCACGGTCGACCTCTACATCAACGACCGGGAGGGGGCAGGAAGGCCGACCGTGTCCAGATCCGCTGAAAGTACCACCGGATGAAGTGAATATATCGAGTTTCCGCTCGAGGGAGGCCGTTCGTGCGGCCACGATATTCACTCAGCCGATATATTTAATATGTGCTGCTCTAATTACTTATTCAGACACGAGTAAGCAGTAAAACATGAGATCCATCTTTTCATCACTCGTCCCGTCGTTTATCAAACGGCGATACGCTGCGAAGTTCGTCGTGTCGATACTCTTCGTGTTGATTGCCATCGGGCTCGTCGGTGGGGTCGGCTACGTAGACGTAAACGAGACTCTCGAGCAGGACGTCGAAGACGGACTCCATTCGATGTCCGTGATGCAGGCGGATTCACTCGACGAGTGGACCAATAAAATGTCCTCCCAGGCTCATTTACTGAGCGAGCGCCATGAGATCCAACAGGGAGACACATCACAGATCGAGGCTCGATTCGCCTACGAACGTCCTGCCCGACTCGACGATGCCGCGTCGCTCTACGTCGTTGAGATCGATTCGGGCGAAGTGGTCGCTAGCTCCACCGAGGGGGATCGTAACCCCGAGGGAACGCACATCGACGACATCGACGATCCGTGGGCGGACGAGAGCGTATTCCGGGAGGCCCACGGCGACAACGTGTGGATTTCACCCCGAACGTATCAGTCGAGCGGAAACCCCGACCGCGCCGTCGTCGCCTTCGTTACCCAGGCAGGGCAGGACCGAGTAGTTGTTCTCGAGGGAGCGATCGATGTCCGCATCGGCCAACTCCACCAGGGCGGTGAGTCCCAGTTCACCGAGATCATCGACACGAACGGGGAGTACGTCCTCCGTGCGGAGGACGACGAATTGGACGCCACTGAAGGGGGCGCCATCGACGACGATCGCCAGCTCGAAGCGATCCAGCGCGCCGCCGATGATCGAGAGGTGCAGTTTACACGACACGAGGGGATGATCCGTGCATACACCCCGGTCGGGGCGGGCGACCGAACCAGCGACTGGATTGCGGTAACGAACGTTCCCGCTGATGACGCCTTCGAAGTCCGGAACACCGTCGGACTGAGCGTCCTGTCGATCATCGCTACCGGACTCATCACGCTCGCCATCATGGGCGTCGTCCTCGGCCGCCAAACGGTGACGCCAATCCGTCGCCTCCAGGCCAAGACGCAGGCGATGGAGGATGGGGACCTCGACGTTGATCTCGAAACCACTCAAACCGACGAGATCGGCCGACTCTACGAGGCTTTCGACAGCATGCGCCTCTCTTTACAGAAGCAGATCGAGGCTGCACGGTCCGCCCGCGAAGAGGCCGATGCCGAGCGCCAGCGCGTCCAGCAAATCAATCAAGAACTCGAGCGGGCCGCAGACGACTACAGCACCGTTATGCGACGTGCCGCCGACGGCAACCTCACCGCTCGCATGGACCCCAGTACCGAGAACGAAGCCATGACCGAGATAGCTGACGAGTTCAACGACATGCTTGCTCAGATCGAGCAGACAGTCGAGCAACTCAAGACCTTCGCCACAGCGGTTGCCACCGCATCCGAGGAGGTCACCGCATCCTCCGAGGAGGTCCGGTCGGCCTCCGAGCAGGTCGCCGAGTCCGTCCAGGAAATCTCCGATGGCGCCGAGCGACAGCACGTCTCCTTGCGCAGCGTCGATTCGGAGATGTCGAACCTGTCTACAACCACCCAACAAATTGCTGCCTCCTCGAACCAGGTTGCCGATATCGCCGAACGAACCGCTGAAACCGGCCGCGACGGTCAAGAAGCCGCACAGGAGGCCATCGACAGTATGCGTGCGACCGAAACCGAGGCCAGATCCGCCCTCAATGAGATGCATGCCCTCGAAGAGGAGGTCGCCCAGATCGACGAACTCGTCGAGCAGATCCAGGAAATTGCCGGCCAGACAAACATGCTCGCACTCAATGCGAACATCGAGGCCTCCCGGGCCTCATCGAATGACGACGGCGGTTTCGGCGTCGTCGCCCAGGAAGTCAAGGAATTGTCCACCGACGCCAAACAGGCCGCCGACGAAATCGAACAGCGCCTCGAATCGATCCGGGAGCAGACCGGCGACTCGGCCGCGGAGGTCGAAGCCACCAGCCAACGCCTTCAAAACGCCAGCAACCGAGTGCAGGAGGCCGTCGAGGCGCTCGAGGTGATAGCCCAGTACGCCGCCGAAACCAACTCCGGCATCCAGGAAATTTCCGCCGCCACCGAACAGCAGGCCGCCTCCACCCAGGAGGTCGTCGCCATGGTCGATCAGGCTGCCTCCGTCTCTGAGGAGACCACCGCTGAGGCCGAGAACGTTGCCGCCGCAGCCGAAGAACAGACAACTTCACTCACCGAAGTATCGAGGTCGGCCTCCGATCTCACCGAGCAAGCAACACATCTCTCCGAGGTACTCGACCGATTCGACACCGACGTCGACATCGACGGGGGCATGGAAACCAGAGGGTTCGACTTTGTTAACTTCGACTCCACCCTCGAAACCGGCGACGATCATGCTAAGGACGTGCACCCTGAGTGAACTACCCCTGCCTACTCGGCCGCTGACGCGGCCTCCTTGAGAAAGGGACTTCCTGTCTCTACGACGTTGTCAGACTACGTCTGACAGCCTGTCGAGGTTCCCTCGATAAACGCGGCTTGCAGACACTTACTCATGATAACAAACAACCGCCATCGCCTGGAGATACCTGTCAATCCCCCCTCCAGACCAACAGGATCCCTATGGTGCGTTGACGAGGCAAAAAAGGGACACCCGACCGTACTCAATTTCGCTGACAGTACCAGAGGATCAAGAGGATTCCGGTCGCCGTGGTACCCAGCAGGGCGAAATTCATGATGGAGATGATAAACGCATCCGCCGGTTGGGTATCGATAAGCATGGCTACGAGGTTAAGGAAAAACAGGGCGGTCACGACGAGCAACAGCAGGTAGAAGATAGTAGAGTATTGACAAATAACTTCCCAGAAGCGGCCCTTGTCAGGAGATGATTCTTCCACAGTCATCGGACCCCTGTGGCTGACCAAGTCGTTCGAAGACTCACACCGCATCGTTTGACGTCAACTGTCATAAACCCTCCATGGTCTGCGTGCGGTATCGAATCCATCCGACTTCGGATGATGCCGTACCTCGAGAGCACTGGGTCCAGTGTAACGGTCGGGAGAGGGTGTCGACGCTTCCGTGGCGAACCAGGCTGGTGACCTCTCGAATTGGGGACTGCTACCCGCCGTCGCTGACGCCAGTACTGAGGCCGTATCATGAACATGGTTTCTAAAGCTGGAACGAAATATTTTTTGAATGATTGTTTAGGCAATGTTCAGTGTGGGCTTTTTCGTCAAATACGAAATGTTGTATCCGCGTTTCGGTGGTTGCTGTTTTGTCGCTCTCAAACGAGGTACAATACGAGGAGGTTTGAAACACTGGTTGGACCTGAATCGGTTCAAATCTCCTCAATTCGACCAATTATACCGAAAATTCACTATCCAGACTCGACAGTGGCGTACAGTCACCATTACCCGGCGATTGCGTTAAACCACAATCTCATACACTGTTACAAGTTCAAGACTGTACGATATCGAGATGCACATCAAATCCCCATATAATTTTGTCATAATTTTCCAAGAAGTGATAAGAGATCACAATAGAGAATCTTGACAAGTATCGGATTGTAACACTATTTTGATAATCCAAGTGCAATTTGGTCTTGTCCTTGACTTGCAATACCAACGTACTCAATGTTGATTCTCGACATTCTCCGCTTTTGAAACGAGGCCTCGATACAGCAGCTGAGTTCGCGTATTAGTTCCCACTAATCACGATCTCCTCGAGTCGGCCCATCGGATATTATATTTACTTATAAATTATTGGTTAGATTCGATATCGTGAGCAACCCGTTTAAATGGAACGATAACCCTCATTACGCGATTTTATAGCCCCAAAATATAGATTTTTAAATTTCATAACTAAACAATAGGTATTAAAATGCATACGAGGGGAATGTTGACCTTGAGCCACAATAGCCATAATATTATTTTGATGACGTATCATGTGCCAGTAGTAACTCTTGAAGATATAAACGAGATCGTGAGTGAACCGCCTCGAGGTCACGTGGTTCGGGATTTTTCGATTCTCGTCATCACGGAAGATGAGGTCTTCCGAATGATCCCGAGGCACACGACCTGTCTTTTCTGTAGAGTCTGTCCCAACGCTCGGTGTCAGTATGGGGATACCCTTGTTCGTAAGGATGCAACCGATTCGATCAATCGTTTTTGTCGTCCACCGACATCGCTTCACCGTCTTCCATCCGCCACTCAAGTTCGACTTCCAATTCGGCCTCGTCGTCGCTTTCCTCGTACTCGAACTCCAGTTCGAAGCGCTCTGGAATCGCAACCGTGAACCCGTTCTCTCCTTCGATGTTGATCGTCCCATCTTCAACACCGGCAGCGACTTCACGCAGGATCGCGGCGCCGTCCGACCGGCTCATCACCCGCTCTCCTTCGTGTTCTGTTTCGTCGTTAGTCGGTTCAGCTTCGTTCTCGGGCTCATCCTCGGAGTCTGCCATAGTGGGCCTACCACGACCTATGGTAAATAGACCGGCCTTCATACCGATCCGATGTGTAAGCCGAACTCGACGACCGCTAACTGTCCCACATATCTGTTCTGAGCAGAGCACAGCAACCCAGATGGCGTCCCAACCCCAGGTCAGTTTGATTGGTTACCAGCCGAATCAACTCCGCTCAAGGGACCGATCAATTCGCACCTGCAATACCTGCTATTCATCGAAGGTAAATACTGGCTTGCACGTCTCTGAATCGAGAAATGCCGTGAAAGCCGCCGACGGATCCGAAAATGAATACCTGTCATCGATAATTCCTTCCGGACTGATGGTGTTTTCCGCCATGAGGCTGAGTGCTTGCTCGAAATTAGCCCATTTCGACCCGTATGACGTTTTGATGTCGACCTCACCCCGAACGATCGTTGACATGGGTATCTCACTGGCGCTACCTGGGAGGCCGACGACCACGACCTGGCCACCTTTTCGGACGGTGTCCACCGCCAGTTCAACACCGGAGTGATGACCCGTTGTATCGAAGACGACGTCAAAGCCGATGCCGTCCGTAATCTCCTGCGCCTTCGAATCGAGTGTTACCCCGCTAACGGCCGTCTCGATGCCCAGGTCCTCGAGTAGCGGGAGGCGATACTGTTCATCCTGTGGCAACCCGGAGACGAGAACCCGGCCGCCGATCGAATCGGCGATTGCGGCTACGAGTGCGCCGATCGGACCGGGACCTTCAACGAGTACCGTATCTCCGGGAGTGACCGTCGATCGGGAAAGAACGGCTCGAGCAGCGACGCTGAGCGGTTCCGTAATGGCAGCGTGTTCCATGGATACGCTATCAGGGATCGTATGCAGTTTGTCGGGGTTAGCAACGGTATACTCGCCGTAGGACCCATCCCTGTGCATTCCCTTCACTGAGAAGTTCTGACAGACGTTGGATTGTTCGTTCAGACACTGGAAACACGTTCCACACGTGCGGGTGGGATTTTCAACAACACGATCACCCTCGGCGAATTCGGTGACCGCGGACCCGGTCTCCACGATCTCTCCAGCGTATTCGTGACCCATAACTCGTGGCAGTTCCACCCACTCGTAACCGCCCTGGTAAAGATATGCGTGGACATCGCTTCCACAAACACCAGTCGACCCTACTTTTATCAGCACTTGATCGGCATCGATTGTAGGTCGATCAATTGTGTCCACTCGAAGTGATGTTGGTCCTGTTTGGACGACAGCTTTCATTGTTTCTTTCATGTGTGCATATTGGACGCCGGTTTGTCCCTGTGATCAACTCGCAGGGACCCTTATTAAACGTACGTATCAGGAGATGCTTCAGCACCTATGACGGGAATGGCTACTATCGTTTCGAGCAAGTCAATAGGGTCGGTTGACGAACGCACTCCTGTTCACAGACAGTAACTCGATACCTATGAATTCATTACGTGGGGGGTTCACATGACTCACATGGACTTCGACAAGCGAAGCCACCAGTGGCGACAGCACTCACGATTCGTTCAGTTCCACCCAATTCGTTTATCGAAAGCGGATTACCGAGGGTGGTGGTAATGACCATCGAAACGACTCACGCCGATTGGCGTACCGAAAACGGTGTCATCGATATGCATACGCACCTTGGCGTCGACTACCTCGAGGAAGCACTCGAGTACATGGACCAAAACAATATCACAAAGCTAGTCGACATCACACCCAATACCGGTGAGCGGTTCGAAGATCTAATGGATGCTATCGAGTCATATCCGGATCGATTTGACGCGTTCGGTGGGTTCGACTTCGACGGTCTCGGTGAATCAGGTTGGATCGATCGAGAACTCGATCGCATGGAGCGCTACGTCGATGCCGGAGCCGTCGGGTTCAAAATTCACAAAGCACTCGGTATGGAGTACCGCGATGCGGATGGCGAACTCGTTGCCGTGGACGACGAACGTCTCGCGCCGTTGTTCGATAAAGCGAAGGAACTGGATACGGTCATTGCATTTCACATCGCCGACCCGAAATCGTTTTTCGAACCGCTCGACGAGGTGGACGAACAGTGGGTCGAACAGGGGTGGTGGTGGGGTGACCGCGAACAATATCCGTATCAGTGGTGGGCACTGATCCGACAACTCGAGCGAGTGATCGAACGGCACCCTGAGACGACGTTTCTGGGCGTCCATTTCGGCTGTGCCGCGGAAGAAGTTGGGTACGTTGCTGACGTCATGCGGGAGAATCCAAACTACATTATCGACGTTTCTGCTCGTCTTCCGTGGTTTGGGGCACAGCGGGCAGACATGGTTCGAGATATCTTCCTCGAGTTCCAGGATCGCATTCTCTTCGGGACGGATCTGGCGGTTCGCGAACCGATCATGCTCGGCGTCCCTCAGGGATTCGAACCGACAGACGAAGACGTCGAGACGTTTTACGACGCCCACTGGCAGTACTTCGAAACTGATGACGTAGATATCGACCACCCCACACCGTGGGTCGGTGACTGGACGGTCGATGCGATCGACCTGCCTCGCGACGTCCTCGAGAAATTCTACGTGACCAACGCAGAACGGTATCTCGGGCTGTAAGTACCGGCCGACGATACTGCTCCTCGAAAATTCAGAATGATACCAGTCGTGGGTGACTTGATAGGGACCGTTGTAGTCACGTACCGCCGAGGGTCAAACCCGTAGCGAGCGCTCGGCGATAAATTGTTACAACGGTCCCTGTGAGACGTTCTCTGGTGAAACCGATCACTCGAGGCAGTCCGGGTCGTAGAAACGAGACGCTCGAGACGATGGGGTCGTAGAAACGGGGCGGGTCGAGGCCGGTTATCGATTCCGTCTCATTCGTGCGAAATCCGCTCGAGAAGCGGTTGACAGTACTCGCGTGAGTATCGTTGACATCGGTAGATCATATCGCTTCCCTGGTTCTGTTCTCGGAGTGGTTCTTCGTACTCCCAAACGAGATCACCCGCAGGCGTGATCTCGAATAGCCACCGCTGGTCACCGGAGCAAACTAGCGTGTTGCCGTTCGGAAGCCGCTGTGCGCCCGATATCGCCGGACTGTAGAAGTCCTCTTTTGGCGAGCCCCTGTACTCCCAGACGATTTCCTCGGTAAGCGGGTCGACCTCGATGACCCGTGACCACCCGCGTTCGGTCCCGTTGTCGAAGACCAGCAGATTACCGGTCTCGAGCATGTGCGGCAGGTGCTGGCCATCCAGTTCGCTGGGGCCCCAGGCCCAGACGATTTCGCCACTGGGGTAGTCAATGACGCCGATAACGTCCACGCTCCGATAGGAGAAGACGATGTTTCCGGGTTCGAATCGAACGGGACCGTCGCCCTCGAGTTCTTTTCGGTAGGTTTCGTTGTCTGGGATGACCTGAAGCGTGTTGTTGTGTGCCCAGTCGAATCCGTATCTGGTGTCGATACGATTCCTGACGAATTCCCAGTCTTCGCTCGACAGTTGTTCACGAAGTTCGTCGAAGTGGTCCTCGCCGCGCCACTCCCAGTGGAGGTCCTTCGCACGATCGATCTCGACGATGTAGGGGTTACGGACGAGTTCCGGCGCAATCTCCGGAACCATGTGATCGTCGAGAGTATGTAACAGCATGTGCCCGTCTGGAATATCGGGGGCGCTGTGATCATGTACGCCCACCAGCTGCATGTCGTGATCGATTCGGCAGTGGTACGACCAGACGACGTTGCTCTCGGGGTCGAGTTCGCGAATCCCTGCCTCCTGTATATTGGTCCGATCGCGGGTCGGATAGAGCAGGTTCCCATCCGGGAGGAGTTTTGCGTAGGACTGCAGGGCCGTTTCGACCGTCCACTGGTGGATTACCGTTCCGTCCATGTCAACCAGATAAATGTGGACCGGATCGTCGGGTTCTTTGTAAATGTACGAGATCAACGTCAGTCCATCGGACGCACGGTTCGGATCGTGGTACCGAAGATCGTCAGTCATGGTGCTACTCCGAGTGGCCTCTCGAGAGTCAGTAGCGTAGTCAGTGCCCGCTGGTCATCGCCATTACTGTGAGGTTTGACAACCATACTCGTTCCTCTCGTCTGTGGTATATAATTCTACGCTCCCAAGAGCCGCGTCCGGTTGAGACTCGACAACTCATGCACCTTCGATTGGGAGTGAAACAGTTCGACCGTGATCGTAATAGTCGTGATTTTCGATCAGTCGCTCCCCAATCGACTCGATATCGCCGGGAGTAATTCCGTCGAAGAACGACTTCGCCTGTCGGAGACTACGAGTCTCTTGGCCGGCGGTCTCAAGTGGCGTCCCACTGTAGGGGATCGGGAGCATATCGTAGTCGGGACCGTAACACTGTTCGAAAATATACGTCGCGCGCTCGAGGTGATAGTCGGATGTGACGAGCGTTACTCGGTCGGTCGTTCGGGGAAGGTTCTCGACGAGTAGACGGCTGAAGTACCCGTTTCCGATTGTGTCGAGTGCTCGGTTCTCGAGGATAATGCGGTCAGGACTGGTGCCTGAACGAACGGCGTAGTTTTTCATTAGCACACACTCCGGTTGCCGTGCTGCCGGATGGGTGACGCCGCCCGTAAAGAGAAGGCACGGAGCATCGTTTTCTCGGAACGTTTCGATGCTCACGTCAACTCGGCCACGGAGATGTGTCACCTCGAGTGGAGTCCTCGTGCGGCACCCGAGCGTGACGATAACCATGGGGGAGAATTCGCTACCGACAGAATAAACCTGTCGGGTAGTTACAGTCCAACCAGAAGTTCTCGTATGCGGGCAGTCAGGGGCCGGTACCCAAGAATGAAACCTCGTCTTCGAGGAGGCTATTCTCGTGTCGTCACCTGATTTTCCAGGATACCGACGCCTTCGAATTCCACTTCGACGATATCGCCCTCGGCTAGTGAATCGGGGCCGAACGGCGTTCCGCTAGCGATGACGTCACCCGGTTCGAGCGTGATCAGTTCGGAGACTTCCGATACGAGTTCGGGGACGGAGAATATCATATGTTCGCGAGTCGTTTCCTGCTTGGTTTCACCGTTCAGTCGGAGTTCGAGTGTTGCATCCGAAGGTACCTCATCAGGTGTGGCAAGCACTGGTCCCATCGGAAGTGATGCGTCGAAAGCTTTCCCTCGGACCCAATTGCGCTCTTCCTCCTGATCGTCGCGGTTCGAGACGTCGTTGAGGCAGGTAAAGCCGGCAACGAAATCCATGGCATCGGATTCGGAGACATCGCGACACTGCTCACCGATGATGATGCCGAATTCGGCTTCGAAGTGAACCACGTCTCGCCCGGGAGGGAGTTCGATGGCGTCGCCGTGTCCGACGACGCAGTTCGGCGTCTTCAAGAAGAGTTCCGGTCGCTCTGGAATGTCGTCCATTCCAGATTCTTCTCGGTGGTCCATGTATCCACCAGCTTGACAGATGATTTTCGTCGGCTCACTCGGTGGCAACAGGGTGATTGACCCCTGATCGTACACCGTGTTTCCAGCTTCGATACCGGAATCAGTCAATTCGCCGGTTCGGACGTAGCCGGACGGATCCCTAAATCGTACTATGTGCATCGTCACTTGACCATCGTTGAGCCGCTATACTATCTTTTCGGTTTGATGTGTTTCATGTCGTCTACGCGGTCCTTTGCTCCATCTCAAATAACGGATATACCGATGTGTGATCGACGTACACCGCTCCATGTGAACAACGAACAAGAAACGTTTACCTGGGGGAAACGCCTGAAGAATGGTGTTACAGTCATATTGATGTAATGGGATGCTGCCACTGCATCGACTTTCGCGTTCCTGAAGCGGTGCATTCCTTCGCTGGCGGACGTCTGGAAAGCGATTTCACCTCCCATCTTATGTGTGATAAGTTTACCAGAAGTAAACGATTTCTTGGTTGGCGTATTCTACCGAGGCCCCGCTGCACGTTCCGATCGTTTCCGTGTTACGGCTCACTGTTCGAATGAGGAATTGCCCCCAGGGAAATACCCGTCGAGCATATTCCGAGTAAATTGCTGGAGTCGTTCATCCGGAGTAGCGATAGTGGGGGCATACGCTTTGACCCTGACGTATGGCCACGAAATGTCCCAATCTGGATCGGGATCGATCGCCCGTGTGTACGCGAGAGTCCCTGCACTAAAGACGGTCGCTCCTGATGGGGCAGTGTACGTCACGGCGTCGGCATCAGCCGGTTTATGAATGTCGAGGTCGCTACTTCCCGCTTCGTGGTGGAAGAAGTTCGTCGGGTCACCAGGCAGGGGACAGTCGTCTCGAATCCAATCCCACTCGGGCCCAATGACGGCCTCGATGGTATCACCTGCCTCGAAACCGGTGTTAGTCATCCACGGATGGTCCATAGCTTCGACCGTCACCTCGTAGTCAGGGAAATTGTAGAGACCTGCACCCCAACCCATTACTCCCTGTAGTTCACACTCGGGAAGCCCGACATCTCGGAACAGACCGGTCCGACGTTCGTCCTGTATCGGATCGTCTTCGACCGTATCTTTGTAACAGACGTACGATCGCCCATCGTCGTCGTATCTAATCTGCCAGTAGGCGATGTTGGACCCGAGAAAACCGAGGTTGACGCCGTTGTCACGGGCCCTTTCGAAGGCCAGGCGCTGTTCTCGGCTCCAGTATTCGTCGTGACCTGCGCTGATGATGGCGTCGTACGCCTCGAGTACGTCCGGCGCCCGGTGGACGTCGTAGTCACAGGCGTACGCAACGTCGTATCCCTCGCGCTCGAGAAAGCGCAACAGGTGGACTGCATACCCAAGATGAAAGGTTATCTCGTTAACGTACGGTCGGTCGTGTGACACTTCGTTTGCGGGGGTGCCATTGCTAGTGTGGTCATACAGGCTCTTGCCACCCCATCCGTTGTACGCCTGTGCCGTTGCCAGCGGAAGCTGTACCAGCCCCGTTGCTTCCCTGTCGGGATGTGGCCGAACGACGAACGGATGTGCCGTGGACGTTCCCTCAACCGGTCCATCCAACAGCACGAATCGAGCTACGTACAGGCCACTCAACCAGTCATCGGGTACTTCCAGGGTATCGGTGTACTCCCAGTCACAGGCCACTCGACCGGTATCGGAATCGGGATCCGGGACCGGTTGTCGCTGCCCTTTCGTTCCCTCCTCAGAGGCCTGCAGGGTTGTTACGAGTCGCCCTCCCGCACCATCGTACCAGCCGAGACGATAAACGTCGATACGATATCGCCACTCGGAATCGGTGCTCACGGCGAACTCGAGTGTTCCACCCGGCTCTACGCTCGTCGAAGACGTGTAGCCATCGATTTGATGGGTTACATCGGCAGGACGCTCGCTCGGTGATTGTTGTGGTTGCCAGCCGTCGTGTCCTTCTCGCTCGTTCTCGATGACGACCGAGCGGTCGTCGATGTCCGACTCGTCTGACTCGTCGTCACGCTCATCATCCTCGGGGGGCTGGTCGGTGGAACCCGGGTCTTCATCGTCACTATCGTCCCCTGTCGATGAGTCATCTGATACCGAGAGACAACCGCTCGTCGCGACGACCCCTCCCAAGCCAGCTTTGAGCCAGCCACGGCGACTCCAGCGGTTGGCGGCCGCCAGAGACGGTAGGTGCCTGAACGGTGAACGGGTTACCGTTCTGCTACCAGCGTTCTCGTTTTGTGGCCCCCCGCTATCGTGCTTTTCGAGCACGTCGGTATGTTTGCGATTCCATCCCGGCAACCCAGCTATCAGTGGAACGAGCGCCTTCGAACGAACAGATTCCTCAACCATTGTAGAGTAATTAGCCGGGGATGACTTAACACTCATTCCGATAGCCCTGTATTTATTGGCTGTGTGAGTATGTTGATGAACAGGTTCTGGTATTCTCTCGTCACCTTCTCCCCACAACAGAAACGTATAAGTTACCCGCCCATTGTTATCTTCCCATATGGAAATGCCAGCTATTACTGTAGCGATTACCAGTGATCGGCAGCGAAGAGGCCCGATACAGCATGGTCTATCACATCCAGGAGGACACAGCGTATGACTATCGAGACGAACCACGCCGCGTGGCGACGGGAGAACCCGGTTATCGATATGCACACGCATATCGGTGTCGACTATCTGGACGACGCCGTCCGGTTTATGGACCAGAACGGCCTCGAGATGATGGTCGACATTTCAGCGCATACGGGCGAGAGTTTCGAAACCCTTATCGAGGGTTTTTCGGAGTATCCCGACAGGTTTGCAGCGTTTAGCGGAATCGACTTCGAGGACCTGGGAGAAGAGGGATGGATCGAACGGGAACTCGAGCGAATGGAAGAAGCCGTCGAAGCCGGTGCCGTCGGATTCAAGATTCACAAGCGGATGGGGATGGTATACACTAACCCTGACGGCGATATCGTGCCCGTCGATGACGAGCGGCTCGCGCCGATTTTCGAAAAGGCAGCCGAACTCGATGTCGTCGTTGCGTTCCACATCGCCGATCCGAAGGCGTTTTTCCGGCCACTCACTCCGGAGAACGAACGGTACGAGGAACTGTCGGAGAATCCCGACTGGTGGTGGGGAGATCGGGAGAAACACCCCTACGGCTGGTGGGAACTGATCCGCCAACTCGAGAAGGTCATCTCTCGACACCCTGAGACCAAGTTCCTTGGTGTTCACTTCGGTTGTGCCGCAGAAGAAGTGGAATACGTCGCAGACGTTATGCGCGACAATCCGAACTACATTATCGATGTCTCGGCACGTCTCGGTGAAATCGGTCGACACGACGCAGAGCGCGTCAGGGACATCTTTCTCGAGTTCCAGGATAGAATCCTCTTCGGTACCGACCTCGGTGTCAGGGAGTCGATCATGCTCGGTTCGCCACAAGGGTTCGATCCCACGGACGAGGACGTCGAGGAATTCTACGACGCCCACTGGCACTACTTCGAGACCGACGAAGCGGGGATACCACATCCAACACCGATTCAGGGTGACTGGACAGTCGATGCGATAGATCTCCCTCGTGATGTGCTCGAGAAGTTCTACGTCGAAAACGCCAAAAAACACCTCAAACTGTAGCGCCCAGTGTGCTTTTGTGTTCGGTACACCCACTCCCAGTCTGTGCCGTGTGCTACCGCAATCCGTTTAACACAGGTAAACGTGATGATTGCTGGCGACAGGGTTCGTGCTTGAACCAGGATACACATTGAATCGGACAAAGCGTTCGCTGTCTTTACCGATCGCCGTTCACTAACACAGATCCACAATCAGTAGCACAGTCTTACGCAATTTCTTCTCAGCCGCTGCATATCGGGCCAGGACGCCACAGGAAACTCGGTTCGACGATGATACCGAACTTACAGTGACGTCGAATTGATTTCGATAACGTTGACGCTCCGCATGATCATGTCCGGGAGTTCGCGCTGCAGTCTGTCCTCGTCCATTCGGCTCGAAGGGCCAATGATGCTTAACGCACCTAAAACCTCTCCGTGCTGGTTCTTGATCGGAGCCCCGACACCGACGAGTCCGTGTATCGTTTCCTGATTGTTGAACGCAATGCCACGCTTTCTGACGTCCTCGAGTTGTTCGAGCAGCGCCTGCTTCTGTGTAATCGTGTGTTCGGTAATTTCCGTGAGGCCTCGATTATCGATAATCTCCGCCACGCGCTCGTCTGCGAGGTGGGCCAGAATGGCTTTCCCTACGGCAGTATGGTGGAGTTCACTGCGGTGACCAACGTACAGCGGGGTCTGAACAGCCTGTTCCCCATACGCCACGTAGAGACAAACACCCATTCCATGTTCTTCGACGGTGAATAGTGCCATCTCCCCGCTCTTTTCGGCGAGTTTGTCCACTTCCGTTCGAGCGAGTTCCAGGATCGGAATGCGAGATTTCGCGTGATGGGCAACGTCGATGAACCGCAATCCCAGTTGGTACCTGTCGTTTGCGTCTTTATACACGTAATCGTTCTCCTCGAGCGTAGCCAGATGATTGTAGACCGTTCCCTTCGTCACCCCAATTTCCTTCGAAATTTCCGTGACGCCAGCGTCACCGTGTGCTCGTAACGCATCGAGAATTTCGAGCGTTGTCTGCACCGCCTGGATCCGCTTTTTTCCATTTGACGGATCGATCGACGAGGACATCAATTGGTATGGGTACTCATGGCACTTAAATGTTCAGGTGTGGTAAACGTTCGTTCCGTAAAGACGTGTCAATTTCTGTTTATCGCTACGCTAATACCTGACCAATCGTCGACTGTTGGGTAAAACCGGACACCTACAATCGGTTTCACCCACGGGTGAAGGTTTGGGAAGCCACAAACACTGTAAAAATACCGAAATCGGACAAGACGAGCCTGATATATTCGTCACCGCTCTCGAGGAAACGCGTCCATCGTTCGGGAGAGTGCCTCGATCTGTGTGTCCGACCGGCCGTGTTCCTGATACAGTTTCAACAGTTCGTCCGGGTTCGCGTACAGATACGGACCTCGCGAGGCAGTGCGCGCAAGTGGGTCCATTCCTCGTGCCCCGACCGGCTGCTGCCTGTGCCAGTCATCGGAGAGATGTGAGGCGATCCAGCGGTCGAGGAGCGCTCGCATTTCGGCCGTTTTCTCCGGGTTGGATTCGACGAGATTTCTTGTCTGATTGGGGTCATCCTCGAGGTTGTGTAACAGTTCCAGCCCGTCGTTCGGTAGCCCTGGATCGTTGTAGAGACCCGGATAGGAGAAAACTCCCGGATGGATGAGGCGAACGTACATCCACTCGTCCTGGTAGACGGCACGACCGTAGGTGTAGATGCCGTGACCCGCAACGATGACGTCGCGACCGGAGAACTCGTCTCCCTCGAGTGCGGGGGTAAACGGTTCGGCGTCCCAGTCTGTCGGGATATCGATTCCAGCGAGTTCACAGACGGTAGGGAGTAGATCGAACTGATACACCTGGGCGTCGGTTCCGGTGCGGCCCGCGTCGTCGGTCACACCCGGCCAGGAAACGATCATCGGCACCTGTTGGCAAGCAGGGTGTGGAAACGCGTGTTCGGCGTAAATCCCGTGTTCACCGAAGGCCTCACCGTGGTCGGCAGTGATGACGATGGCCGTCTCCTCTCGAACACCGTGTCGCTCGAGACATGCGAGCAGCTTATCGATCTCAGCATCGACGCGTCGGATACTGGCGTCGTAGCCGTCGACGAACTGTTCGACGTCCGCGGGGCTATCCACCGATTCGGGCATTTTGTAGTCGTAGAACTCCTCCCAGCCCGGTTTGTACTGGGAGGCACTCGGCCACAGATCTGCCGTTCGAATGCCGGTCATCTCCTGTTGTCCGTCGATGGTTTCCTGGTCAGGCCATGCTGGTGTGGGACCTGATTCGCGCACCGGGTCGACGAAGTTCTCGATCCCGAGATATGGATGGTGAACGTCCCAGTAGTTGACGTGCAAGAGCCAATCATCGTCTGTAGCGTGCTGGGCGAGCCACGATTTGGCTACTGGTGTGACCTCCGAACAGTCTTCGACCGCGGGACCGCCCGCAGTTGCTGTCGGCATGATCGACTCCTGAAAATTGGCACTGAAGTGATAAGCGAGATGGCGCTGTGAAAACTGGCTCACTGATGCCGTATAGATGCCGTTTTCAGCGAGGTGACGAAACGCTGGCACTCGGTTGGCGTCGGGGTCGTGACCCTCGCCCGGTTCGTTGTAGCGCTGTCCTTCGCCGTGGTGAGTGACGACGCCAGTGTTGATCCCCATCCGACAGGTTGCGAGCGCCGTTCGGCTCGGCAGACACGGTGTATCGGACGCGTAACATCGGTCGAACCGCATCCCCTCTTCGGCGAGGGTATCGATCGTCGGGGACGTGTCGCGTTCGTAGCCGTAACAGCCCAGGTGGTCCGGTCGTAGCGAATCGATATCGAGAACGAGTATCCTCATAACGTCATTTCTGTTTTTCTGGTACTGCCTTCAACGTCGACCCAGTTGCCGGTTTTCTGTGACTCGTACACCGCATCCAGCACCTCCAGAACTGTCACGGCATCGCGCAGATCGGCTGGCACCTGTACATCGTTACTATCTCGGGCGTCGAGGAACTGTTTCATGAAGTCGAGACCGTAGCCCCCGCCGTACCCTGGAATGGGTGCGTAGTCGTACGTGAGATAGCGCCGAGGGGTGCTCGAGTACTCCTCTCGAGTCGACTCGAATTCGACGGTCGTCTCGTCTTCGAACCCGAAGTAGTCCCCCATCGGATCCCACGAAACGCGACCATCGACTCCCGTGATCGAGAGTTCGGTATCGTATCGACCCTCGCGCAGGTAGTACCCACACTGTAACGTGCCAATCGCTCCCGAAGCTAGTTCGAACTGCAACGCTGCCCCGTCCTCTACGTCAACCGTTGGTGTCTCGTAGGTGAGACTCGCGTTGACACGGACTATCGGGTCCTCGAGAATCCACGGCAACAGATCGATCCAGTGGATGCCGAGCCACTGGACGATACCGCCACGACTCGCCGCGCTATCGAAGAGATAGTGGTCGTCGTCCCGGTACGCCAACTGGGAAGCGAGGAAACGGGCATCGACAGCACGAAGGTCACCGAAGAAATCGGTTGCTGCACGCGACTGTAGTTCCTGTGAAGCCGGATGGCCGCGCCAGGTGTATGATACGCACACGGTAGCAGACTCGTTTTCAACGGTGTCGAGTAGCGGCAGGAGGTCCTTGGCCGTGCGGGCTGCTGGTTTCTCTGTATAGACGTCGATACCGCGTTTCACCGCAGCTTCGATAACGGCTGGCGTGTCCCTATTCGAGAGCGTGATCCAGACGGTATCCGGTGATTCGTCGTCCAGCAATGTTTCCGGATCGCGGTACATCGAAACGTCGTCGCCACCGATATCGATACCCTCCTCGAGGTCGAACGCAGGGTCCGGCTCACATACCGCGGTAATCGTCAGTGGGAGTTCGTCGATGCTCTCGAGGTAGGGTTCGGTGTGGTGGTGGTTCAGACCGATATAGCCGACTGTAGGTTCACTCATGCGTCGCTCAACTCTGGGATAATTTCTTCACCTATTCGCTCGAGACACCGGAGCGTCGTGTCCTGAGGCTGTCCGGGGAACTGGACGCGCAAGACCACGTGATCGACGCCGAGATCCTCGTAGGTGCGCAGTTTTTCGATACACTCTTCGGGCGATCCGAGCACGAACTTCTCGGCTAACTCGTCGTAATCGACCTCGACTTCGTGTTCGTCCATATACGTCTGTCCCCAGCGTGCGTACATCTGGTACAGTTTGAGCAGGTGCGGTTCGATGGTATCGCGGGCTTCCTCGTAGGAGTCGGCTACGAAGCAATCTCGCATCAAGATCACGTCGTTTTCCGACCGGTCCATTCCGAACTCCTCGAGTGAATCTTCGTATACGCCTATCTGACGCTCGAGGTCTTCGGTCGTCGATGAGGCGCTGGCGATCCAGGCGTCGCCCCGATAGGCTGCCCGTTTGATCGCGATATCTGCATGCCCGCCGATCCAGATCGGCATTCGATCTTCTGGACGAGGGCTGATGAAGACATCGTCGAACTGCCAGTGGTCGCCGTCGTGACTCACACTCTCTTTGGACCAGAGGCGTTTGAGCAGCGAGAGCGATTCCATAAACATCGGCACGCGATCGTCCATCGAAACGCCGAACGGAGTCAGTTCACGTTCCCGGTAACCGATTGCAGCACCGAAGCGCATTCGGCCAGTAGAGAGTCGATCGATCATGGCAACCTTTTCGGCGAGATGAATCGGGTTGTACAACGCTGGCAATACGGCCATCGTCGCCAGTTCCAGTCGTTCGGTCTGGGAGGCGATTGCGGCGAGGGCCGTGATGGGTTCGACCACGCCCTCCTTGTGGACGTGACGTTCACCCACCGCTGCCGAGTCGAATCCGACCGATTCCATCAAAGCTGCCTGTTCGAGAAGGTCCGTGACTTCGAAGTCGTCCTCGGGCGTGTAGTACTGGTTTAGAAAGACGCCAAATTTCACGATTGGGTCACCTCGAGCACAGCCCTGGTGCGGGCGTAGATTTCGCTACCTGTTGGTGTCGAAACACCATGGTTAGTCGTGGTACGAATGGGCATTCATCCGACTCGAGGGGGCGATGGGTAATAATTTTACGGGGTAGAAAAGCGCCAACACGTTGGGAAACCGGATAGTTATGAGAGTTCCGACTGCAGTAGAATTAAGTGACCGCTCACCTCCTCTGAGATATGAACGCGCGGAGAAAAACTGCGATCAGTTGGTTTGGCACTGTGAACGTTCGATCAGCAGGATGTACGGAGGCGTATTACCCCGTCTCGAACGTATCTACGTCACCCCCCGATGGGCGCGCGGGAGGCTACTAGAATGCGAATCGGCCTCTGTTCGATCGCCGATGGTGATTCGCCTATCGAAGACGTGATCAACACCGCCGCCGCGGTCGGCTGTAACGCGATCGAAATCTGGGGGAGAGACCACGTTGGCGATGGGTCACCTGCTACCTGTCGAAACATTCGAGATGCCGCCAGGACTCGTTCGGTCGACATTGCCGTATACGGATCGTACCTTCGCCCCGGAACACCGGAGTACGAGACTGACGTCGAATCCGCCCTCGAAACCGCCGACCAGCTCGGGGCGTCGATGATCCGCGTGTGGGCTGGTACCCAGGAGTATCAGGACCGTACGGACGAACACTGGGAACACGTCGTCGCCGATCTGATCGATCTCACCGACCGAGCAGCGTCGTACAACCTCGAGGTCACCGTTGAGAAACACGAGGGGACCCTTACGAACGATGGCGACGGCGCACGAAGACTCATCGAAGCCGTCGGACGGGATAGCTGTCGACTCAACTGGCAACCACTATTTGGCCTTCCCGCAGATGAGATACTGGCGGAAGCGCATGACCTGGCTCCCCTCTCGAACAACGTTCACGTACAGGCCGTGCCGAAAGTTGGGCTAAACTGGGAGCATCGTTGTCTCCTCGAGGAGGCCCATTTCGACCTCCCGGCCGTTCTCGAAGCCTTCGGTGCTGCCGGGTTCGATGGCTGTATCGAAATCGAATTCGTCACCGACGAAATGGAGTTCGAAACGGCGCTTCGACGAGACGTTGCGTACCTCGAGACATTGCTGAACTGACGGACTGAATTCGGAGGTTGTCGGTCTCTTTTGAGAAGCTATAGTAGCCATTGAAACGGTTTATACACATACCACGACGCAGTCTTGTGATCAGGGGTACAATGATTTTCACGGCTACTATAGCGGTCGCAGAAGTCCCCGAGCCGTCGAAAATAGTTCGGGTGAAGTGCGTATATCGAATTACTTATTCACCAGCCGAGATATAGGACAATTGTGATCAACACACATGTCTGACAACGAGTCCATCTACGATGAACTGGACGTTCCAACCGTGATCAACGCCGCGAGCACCAAGACGCGAATCGGGGGTAGCCTCATTCGGCCGGAAGCCGCCGAAGCGATGGTGAGTGCCTCCGAATCGTTTGTTCGAATTTCTGATCTGCAAGCCAAAGCGAGCGAACTCATTTCAGACGTCACCGGATCGGAGGCCGGGTACGTCGCGAGCGGTGCAGCAGCGTGTCTAACCCTTGGGACGGCCGCTTGCATAGCCGATACTGACCTCAGTGTCATGGACCAGCTGCCACACGCCGACGATGCGCCAAACGAAGTCATTATGCCTCGAACCCACCGAAACGGCTACGATCACGCCCTTCGACTCGCTGGCGCGCACATCGTTGACGTTGGAAACAACGACAACCATCTTGGAACGGGTTCGGTGAACACGGAACTGTGGGAAATCGAAGCGGCGATTTCCGACAAGACGGCCGCCGTCATGTACATGCAGAAATCGTACTCCCAGCCGGAGCTCACGGACGTCGTCGACGTCGCACACAAACACGACGTGCCGGTCATCGTGGACGCGGCAGCGGAACTCCCACCGAAACGAAACCTGACCCGATTCATCGAAGAGGGCGCCGATCTCGTCGTTTACAGCGGTGGAAAAGCCATTCGCGGCCCGCAGGCGTCAGGTATCCTCGCCGGCAAACAGGACCTTATCGAATCGGCTGCCATGCAACACCTCGACATGCACGTTGCGGAATCCGTCTGGGAACCACCAGCAGATCTGATCGATCTCGACCGATTCGCGGGCGTTCCACGGCAGGGGATTGGTCGCCCGCTCAAAGTGGGCAAAGAGGAACTGGCCGGACTCATCCGCGCGCTACAACTGTTCGTCGAGGAAGATCACGATGCGAACGTTACAGAGTGGACAGAGCGAACGGAGTCCATGGCGAGCGCTTTGAAAGCGGAACCGGGACTCTCTATTACGGTTACGGAGGGCGAGAAAACAGCAGTAGCCCCGGAAGTCTACGTCCGAGTCGATCCGGAAGTTGCCGGAATCGATGCGACGGCGCTCGTCGGCGAGTTGCGCCGAGAAGACCCGCGCGTGTTTGTCGGGCCGGACCACCTCCACGAGTCAGCGTTCACGGTGAATCCGATGTGTCTCACCGACGATGAGGCCGATTACGTCGTCGAACGTGTTCGGTCGTACCTCGACTGAACGAGGGGATAGATTACCGTTCGAAAGCGCCTCGAGGGAGGTCGGTCTGTTGTGACGACGTTTGGAAAACGAATTCGATGACCGATACGATTATTTTGGCTCACGAGAAGGGTATTGTCAGCAGGTTCAAACAATGGTGATACTGTGAAACGAGTGCAGTTTGGAGAGGCTCTCAAACGAAAATTTCCGGAATCGGTCGTTTTCATCGTCGCTCCTGACGACGACGGTAATCCGAACGTGATGCCGGCTGGCTGGAGTATGTTTACGTCCAAGGATCCACTGATGATCGCCGTGAGCGTTGGGTTTCCCCGATATACACACGAGTTACTCGAGACGGCCGAGGACTACGTGGTCGCCTTTCCGAGCGCCGCGCAGAAAGCGGATATCGTCTACTGTGGCTCGAATTCAGGAGCCGATGTCGACAAGGTGGACGCGAGGGAAATGGCGCTGTGCGAGCCAGCTAAAATTTCGACACCGTTACTCGAGGATGCGGCTGCCTGTTTCGAGTGCATTCCCGATACGGCGGTGGAGACCGGAGACCACACCGTCTTTGCGGGAGAGGTGGTCGCAACCCACGTCTCGGAGACCCACGACGAACGGATAAAGAACCTCGGTCGAGCGTGGGGGGACGGTCCCGAACGGTTCAAGACGCTTTCCGAACTGCTCGAGATGGATCGGTCGGCACCATAGGTATCCTTCGGCTTCCTGGAGTAGATAGAGTCATGGGGTTCGTTGTCGTCTCTTGCCGGTCAGCGACCACCCCGGTACGTCGCTGACCGGTAAACAATGACAACAATCCCTATCAGTCGAGGTTCCGGATTGAATCGATTTTCACATCGCCAAAATCGTAACAGCTACAATGGTACAATGGGACACACTGGTATAATGCTCGCACGCTTGGTGACACAGCCTCGGTATTTTTTCAAAGAGCAGACAAAATACCGCGGCACCAGAACCCAGTCGATGCTCGTGGTTGCAATCGGTATCGCCTTCGCACTGACGCATGTCGGCGCGTACTACCAGCTCGGAGATACCGCAATTGACCTGTATGAGGTGATAATTCTGCACGTTGCACTCAGCCTTGCCGTTCCCTTCGGCATCTGGCTCACTTCAACGATACTGATGGCGATGGTCTCTCGTATCCTATCAAGGGGGTTGCTAATCGGTGAACTGTTCCGACTGGTCGGGTGGGGACTCTATCCGCTCCTCGTGGCTGGTCTCATACAGAGCGCTGGCCGTCTCTACGCGATACAGGGTACAGCGGCCCCAGAACTCGGTCTCTTCTCCCATCTAAGCTACGAGTGGGAACAGTATGGAACGTATCTCGAAACGGCCAACAACGATCCGGTTTTCCTCGTCGCGACACTCCTTGCAGTTGCTGCCGTCCTTTACGCGGGGTACCTGTGGACGATTGCTGTTAAAGAACTCAGTCATTTCGACAACGTAGAAATAGCCACGTCAACAGCACTCATTATTTCAGCAATTCCGACGACGCTATGCCTTCTCTGGATTGCCGCCCCGTTCTACCTGTAAGCGCGCAAATCCGTTTTGACTAGCCAGAAGACTATCTACAGTGACTGAAATGATTTTAGTGGCGCACTGAGACCGTATGATTCGTCACGAGCCATGTGCTGTCCTCGAGGAAATCGAGCGTTCTGATAGGGAGGATTGTAACTGATTACCGGTCAATGCCGGTCTGGGTCTGTCGCTGACCGATAAGAGGCTACAACATACCCTATGAGGCTATTTCCGGATGAACTATAGTAGCCATTGCAAGTCATTGTACACCCTAACGCAAGACGGCAACGGGTTAGGTCTAAATCGTTTCAATTGCTACCATACCACTAGTGTACATCCACAACGCCGTAGAGCCGAACTGAATTGAAGTGTCGGTCGACATCGACACGAATGAACCAATGAGCTGGACTCGTTGGCTCGTTATCCATAACGTATTTAGCCCCGTTACTCGTTGACATCGATAATGAATCCGAGCGTAGACTCCGAGAGTCCTGCAGCGAGCGATGAGAACAAATCGATCGGTGTTCGGTTTGCCGAATCAACAGTTGGCGCGCCGATTGTGGCGGGGTTGCTTTTTATCGCCAATTCGTTCTGGCTGCTCCTCACCACTACCGGCGTCGTCCTCACGCTGGTTGCCATTGCAATGTGGGATGGGGTCATGGCGGGCGTTATCGGCGTGTTCGGATTGAGCGCGATCGGCCTTGGTCTGTTTGGCTACATTGTCGTGCTATGGTACGTTAGTCGGTCAGAAACCCGTTCGTAGCGACGCCCTTTTGCCTTCGTTCGAAGCGCTCGAGTTGACGTATAACGTTCGACGAGTGCCTCGACAGTGAGTGATTGCATCCACAAATGTGGCCAACTGGCCTCGAATACAACCTATAGTAGCAATTGAAAGTCATTGCACACTCTATCGCAAGACGATATCGTGATAGGTGTATAAATCGTTTCAATGGCTACTATTGTTCGCCGACAACTGCTCGGTTTGTGATCGTGTGTCCCGACCAATCGAAGCCTATGCCGTACAAGTGCCCAGCGATTTGAGCGGTATCGACTCGAGGATCGACCTGTTGACGAAGTACTCCGCATTCAGAGCGATTGCGGGTGCATTCTTGTAACACAATGGACGGGGCATCGGTGTCTCGGCGAGACGATCAGTAGCAGTAATTGATAGAGTTTGTTCTCGCCTCTTCCCGGCCAGCGACGAGCCGGGGTGTTTGCTGGCCGGTAATCCGTTACAACAATCCTATGAAAAGCGGTCTATCGTGACTCGATACTCCGTCGGCACTCGCTCAGCCAGTTATCATCGAAACCATTGGGTTACAATAAATAAAAACCGGAGGGAATTTCGCGTGCGTTCGGGTTTTTAGCTCTAGAGATCTACCTCTATCTCGTCCTTCTCAGAGGCTTTCTTCTCGTGGCGGGCCCGCAGACGCGGGTTGAAGATTCTGTCGAGTCCTTGAGAAAGGAGGATTAGGCCCATCGACATGAGCAACAGGACGAACATCGGCGCGTACAGCCAGTGACCGGAAAGTCCAGGGTTCGAGACGGCCGACCCGATGTTGTACGCGTCGTTCATCATCACGCCCCAGTTGAGACCGCCCTGGGGCAGCACACCGATGAAATACAGGCCAACGGACTGGAAGATGACACCTCGGGCAGCCCCAGCCGATCGAATCGTGATGTACGGCATGAGCTGAGGCATGACGTCATCCCAGAGTATTTCTCCGGAGTTCCGTCCCATCGCCCGGCCAGCTTCGATGTAGGACTCTTCACGTATCGTCAGGACCTGTGAGCGCAAGGCTCGAGCGAGCCCCGGCCAGTTGTCTATCGCGAGGATGAAACCGACCAGCCAGGGACTCGTCGGCGGATAAATTGCGACGATGACGATGATCAGTGGGAGACCCGGGATACAGATGACGACGTCACTGATTCCCATGAGGACTTCGTCCCAGTAACCGCCTTTGTAACCAGCAACGGTTCCAATAACGACACCGATACTCATCGCGACGACGGCTCCGGAGAAGGCGATGATGAGCATGTCGGGCGTCGCGTGAACGAGTTGTGCGAGAATCCCTCGACCGCCGTTATCGGTTCCAAGCGGATATGCTAGACTCTGGAACGGCGGGGCGTATCGGGGGTAGTCGCCTACCCGCGGGTAGGGAATGAACCGGATGACCACGGTCCCCACGAACACCAGAAAGATGATCATGGCGATACCGAACGACGCGCGCCAGTCGGACCGGATAATTCGGTACGGGGTGAATATATTGAGATCAATCCATCGGAAGAGTCGCTCTTTTCTCGTCAACGGATCGCTGTCCGCGACGATGTTGAACACGTCAATGTCGTCGGCCTGATTATCGTTGGGGTCTGAAGTTGCCATTTATAATCCTCGTTAGTAGCTCTCTTTGTTTTCCACGCTAGCTCTTGGGTCGATAAACCCATACGTGAGGTCGGCTATCAGGATACACGCCACCGTAATGACGGTGAAGAAAATAAACGCCCCCATCAGCAGCGGGTAATCCTGGCGCATCAAGGCGTCGAAGGTGTACCATCCGATCCCGGGATACGTGAAGATTCGCTCCATGATGACGCCGCTGCTGAAAATGCTGCTGAGGCCGATCATGAATCCAGTGTACAGGGGCAAGACAGCGTTCCGACCGATGTAACGAATCGAGATTCGGCTATCTTTCAATCCGCGTAATTCTGCGACTCGGAGATAGTCCGACCCCATCACCCGGATACTGTTCGCGCGCATAGCCAGGGCACCTGAACCGAATCCGACGACCATACCGGAGAGGATCGGAAGCGTTCCATGATGCAAAACGCCCTGCATGAAATAGGCGTTGAACCCAGGTACTGAATCGGAGTACGCTCGCCCTCCGTGTGGGAACCAACCGAGACCGAACGCGAGCGTCGCGAGCATAACGATTGCGGCGACGTAGTAAGGAATCGAGTCGAGTACGATGATGACGACCGTCATCACTTTGTCGAATCGCCCACCTTCTTTGAACGCCATTACGGCCCCGAGAATAATCGTTACGGCGAACCCAAGCAGAAGGCCGTAGACGCTAACGAAGATCGACCAGGGCATTGCACGAAACAGGATGTCGAACACCGGTTCTCCGTAATAAATTGAGATGCCGAAATCCTGATACAGCAACAGATCGCGCATGTATTGGTAGTATGCGATGTGTAATGGTACATCCGGCGTAATACCCGTATGGAGTTCGATAAGCCGATTGACCTCTTCGGGGTCCCTGCCGCCGCCACCCGAGGCGAAGTCGCCCCCGCCCCCAGTCATGAATTCCTGTCGCAACGAGTCGATCGGACCGCCTGGCATGAGGCGGTACATAACGAACGTCAGACTGGTTGCAGCGAATATCGTTATGATAGCCTGTCCTATACGCTTCGCGAAGTACCTCATTACTATCCATACGATTCGGTTCATCCTCTATATGTGTTTTGGTGTCATCACACACATTCAACAACAGCCTGATAATTTGTCCGGACTAACTCGTCTCGTGGCACTCGTTTCACTTTTCACAGTCCCCGATAATCCGTACACACCGTCCCAATAGGCAATAGATTAATAGTGGTTACCTGTGACACACTGGTATGCACCGGAGAAAATACGTTTTCACCGCAGCTGGATTGCTTACCCTTACTGCTGGGTGTATGGGAGACAGTGACCAGGAGGAAACCCTCGAGGAATTACCAGAATCGGCCACGGTAGAAGTCGATGACGGGGCCTATTCACCGTTACATTCACACATTGGTACCGATGGCACCGTCACCTGGGAAAATACCGGCGACACCTCACACCGGATAGATGCATTCCAGTTTCATGCTGGTTCGACCGGATGGACGTTTTCGACGGAACTCGAGCCAGGGGAATCTGCCACCCATACGTTCGAAGCGGAGGGACTGTACGATTTCACTGATCAAGCCCATGGTCAGTTCGCGATGTGCGGTCGAATCCGTGTCGGACACGTCGAAGAAGGCTCGAGTTTGCCCTGTGAGTGATCGCGTCTCAACAAAAGAGGCGACAGACCCTACGCAAATATCTGGGAGAAAGCACGACTCGCTTACGGTGACGATGAAGCCGTACATTTCGAACGGTAGCGTCATCTGGAAGTGAGTGGTTTGATCCATCTTGTTTTCCAAGAGGCTAATTACGGATCGAGCGTCGCTCGACGCTGCTAAACGAACGCGGGGCGGTCCGAGACGTACGGCTGCATGGTTACAATCGATGGTAATTCCTTGGTATAGACCGCCTCTTTATCCATATTGTAACCCAAGTCGTGTCGGCCGGGCAATCTCTGACCAGCACCAATGTTTTCAGATCTATCGAGATCCATCGCTGAGCGGCGACGGAACATCGGTGCGTAATTTAAACAAAAAACGAACAACACTTCCGGCGTGTCGAAACTGGTATCCCGCCAGTTGTGTGACGATGGTTGATTGCTTACCCTGGCGGTCGGCTGTGTGGATTACCGTTCGCGACCCTGCATCACACCGAAGCGGTGAACCAGATGCTGGGTCCGGTCTGGCACTTCGTGGTAGAAGGGGTGATCGTCGGGGAAGGCGAAGTCACGCGTGTTGCCCCACAGCGCGTTGACCTGCGGGAAGAGGTCGGGACGTGGCAGGTCGTAGTTGAAGTACGTCGCGAAATCCTTGATGATCTCGATTGAGGCTTCTTCGTCCTGCGTGTTGACGAACTCGTCCCACATCTCGATGAGATTGACCTCCTTGGTCGGTCCCTCAAGATAGATATCGCCCGGATTTTCGGGAATTTCGACGACGATCGGTCGACCGTTGTTGGGCGAGACCTCGAGGCCCTCGTCGAGCCAGGCTTCGTGATCGTCGGTACCCAACGTGTAGAGGTGCAGGAAGAAGGGATTCACCGGCGAGAAGTAGTCTCGTGGGTCGCCCCTGCCCCAGCCAGTTGCCCAGAGAGTAACGTCGATATCCCCTGTTCCGTCTTGCAGGTTGGGAACGAGGTAGCCGAAGTCTCTGGTCAGGTAATCGGGCTCGAGGCCGAATCCTTGCCAAACGTCGTTGATCGCGGAGGCCAACGTCGTAAAGAGGCTGCCGGTTGGAGAGACGAAGTCGAATTCGACGGTTTCACCGTCGCCGTTCTCCCACAAACCGTCCCCGTTACGTTCGTAGCCGCCCTCGCGCATGAATTCGGCGGCGAGTTCCTCGTCACCCTCGATTGGGTAATCGTAGAGTTGGTCGACGAAGTCCGGCCCGAGGAATCGAGCTTCAGCGGCCGCGTCCATACCACTCTGGTCTTGTTTGATGAAGCCACCTTCACCCTGCCAGAAGTCCACGAGGAACGTCAGGTCGAGGACTGTCAACATTGCCCGGCGCACCCATCGGTTCGCCATATGGTCGTTCAGATAGCGGAAATAAAGATTTCGCGACCCGAGCGCGCGACTCTCGGTGATCGTCTGCAGGTGATCCGGCGACACACCCCGAAGCTCTTCCGGGAATCGGTTCGTTCCGATGTCGATTAAATCGTTCTCTATCAGCTGGTCACAGGCAGCCCCATCACAGGTGTGTGCGACAAGTTCGTCGTAAGCGAAGCTATCCGCCCACGGGTGAAGTTCGTTCTTCTCGAACGTCACCGACCTCTCGTCCCAGTCGACTGGCGCCCAGACGGATGAACTCATACCGTTATCGATGAAGTCCTGGATCGTGATTCGAGTGTTCGTGATGTCCGCCGAAATTTCTTCGCGCTCGGAATCCGTACTGACGTCCTCGAGTCGTTCTAACCACTCACGTTCGTAGCCCTTGTTCAACGCCAACCGCTCGGTGATGTTCCCCCAGCCCTGAATCAGCGGGTTGGTGGGACTGTCTGCCACTATTTCCCACTCCCACTCATTGACGAGATTAACTTCTTCAGCCCAGCGCTGATCTGGGGGATTCTGTAGCTGGTTCACCTGGAACCAGGTGTAGAAGTCTTCGGCGGTGATTGGGTCCCCGTCGGCCCAGAAGTATTCGTCTTCTTTGACCTTGTGGTGCCAGGTGAGCGTATCCGCGTCGTAGTAGCTCCCCTCACCGTCGTAGATAATCCATTCGGGTTCATCCATCGAGGTGGTGATGAGCGCAGGATACTCCCTGACGATCCAGTGATATCCGGTGTTGAGCCCAAACCGGTTCATGTTCACTTCTTCAGGAGTGGTCCCGGCCATCACGTCAACGGTCGAATCCATCAGGTCTTCGGGACCAAGATCGGAGGTGTCGTCGACACCATTTCCGTTCCCGTTTCCGTTCCCATTTCCATTGCCGTTGCCATTGCCGTTACCATCATCTGGACTGCTTGCGCACCCGGCAATTCCAGTTGCCATGCCAGCAGTCGTCAACGCAAGGAGCTGTCTTCGCGACACTCCGTGCTTGTTAATCTCAAGCGTCCGCTTGTCACTAGTCATGCTACACCCTTCCAATGTAAGTACTCCTATTTATCACTATCTGTACTTTACACAGAAGTTCTATCTGATTGTTTATTTGTGGCCGTCTCCGCGGTTGTTTGAGGTAACAATTCAGCACCCTTTCACCTCAGACGGCAACCGGTCAGACTGACCAGTCCGACGTCGGGTTACGTCCTGGATCCGAACGCAGATAGGACGCGGACTGGCACGGTATCGCCGAAATCGAACGTCGACCGACACCCACGTGGTCGTCTCAGGAATGCACAACTCGAGTGAACGACCACGGCCGTAAATCACTCGGCAAAATCTCGAAGGGCAGTTTCGGCGGTCCTTCGAAGGGGAACTTCCGTTTCCGGATCGGCGATCAGTTCCTCGAGTACGGCGTCGGATCGATCAGTCTCCATATGGGCCAACGCCCAAACGGCACCGGCGCTGACGGCGAAACTATCATTTAATAACTCGATCAGAACCGCTTCGATTGGGTCGAGCGCTGCCGGAGAGATCGCTGCAACGTTCGCTACAATTCCCACCACTGCTGCCCGTATAGTGGGGTTGGGATTGTTCAGTTGAGCGAACAGCAGCGGGAGGTGGGGCTCGAGCCGTTCAGTAGTATTTTCTGGGTCTGCGTCGGCAAGCCTGGCTATCGTCGTCACGGCCCCCTCTCTCGCACGCACGCTGGACGAACGTTCCCCTGCGTCCTCGACCAACGTCTGGTATCCTCGCATTTGCTCGGCTGGAAGGGACCGTTCGACGGACATGTTGGGGTCGTACGTGATATCGGGGAGCGACTCGTCAGAATCCCCAATGAGGGTAAGTAGCGGTTCAATCGCCGTCATCGCCATACTCGGTTCCTCCTCGGCAATTGCTTCTATCACGGTAACGGCGTCGACCGTGGTCGACTCGATGTCCGAATCTAGTAGCGGGAGTAACTGTGGAACCGCCATCGTTACGACGGATGGGTCGGCAACGGCTATCTGTCGGACAACGCCAGCAGCACTTTGTCGAACGGTCGCCGATCGGTCTGTCAGGCAGTCGAGGACGGCATCCAGATGGGGGGTGAGTGCGTCCGGACGAACGCTCCCTACCTTCTCCATAACGAGCGCTGCTTTGGTCCGCACAGTCGGGCGATTGCTCTCCAGGAGGGATGAGATCACCGGTACAGTATCGGTTACCCGCTCGGGCGTGGATTTCGAAATTAAGTATAGTATCGACATAGCCCGGTCTCGGTCAGCATCGTCTCCGGACTCGAGCGCGTTTAGAATGGGACCTATAGGCACGTTGTCCGGATCGGTCCGCGCCCGTTGATGCAGTTCGTCGAGCGGTAATTGCTCGTCGTTCGTCATGGCAGTATACTTGGTCAACGTGCCGGTAGGACATAATGCCACCGACGCATTCGAGGACGGAAATTTGCCTCGCGACCGCTTACATCTGGTTTCGACAGAGGTAGAGAACGGTTCCCGAAACCAGAATCATCACGCTTAGGCCGATCAGGTTCAACTGGACGATCACGTATGACTCCGAACCTGCATCGACGACGGCCAGTGAGATCAGGCTGAGTAAAAACATGACAAAACAGATGACAAACAGAATGAATATGAGCGGTCGAAAGAGACAAAGTGCCTCTAGAAAGCTATCGGCCTTGCCTCGTTCCGTTCGTTTCATCATTTCCCCCTGCTGGAATCTGAACGAACAGGGGAATGATTCAGTGGAGGTTGCTGGGGGATAGGCGGTAGCCAACTCCAGAGAGAACATCCAAGGCGTGCCAACCGGCTATACTGATCATCCATTGAACACAAATAGGGTACTCCTGTGTAAATCTTTTTCGACACCACTGTTTACAACGATACCAGTCCGCGGCCGAATATACAAAAGATATATAATCAGTTCGCTCTTCACAATACACATCGTTACCACCCAACAAGCTCGAGTGAGATATTAATGGCAACTATAGATACGACAGCAGACCGTTCACGGAATAGCGGCGATCCAATTGTAGAAATGCGCGATACAACGGTCCAGTTCGGTATGGACCGAGGGGTTTCGCGTGTACTCGATGGGGTCAGCATGGATATCGAACGCGAGGAAATTCTCGGCATTGTGGGGGAATCGGGCTCGGGAAAGTCGATGTTTGCATCGGCGCTGCTCGATGCGGTGGTTCCACCGGGAGAACTCTCAGGAGAGATTACGTACCACCCGAGGGATGGCGAACCGGTCGACGTTCTCAACCTCTCGTCCGAGGACCTTCGATTGCTTCGGTGGGAGGAGATATCGATGGTGTTCCAGGGCGCGATGAGCTCGTGGAACCCGACGCTGAAAATCAAAGGGCACTTCATCGAAACGCTCCAGGCACACAGTTTCGACGTCGATGAAGGAATGGAACGAGCACACCAGTTGCTCTCAGACCTGTATCTCGACTCCGACCGGGTGCTCGATTCGTATCCACACGAACTGAGTGGTGGGATGAAACAGCGGGCGCTAATTGCGTTGAGTATGGTTCTCGAGCCCGAGGTGCTCGTGATGGACGAACCGACGGCGGCGCTCGACTTGCTCATGCAGCGGTCAATCCTGAAACTGCTCAAAGAGGTCAAAGAAAAGTACGAAATCACGCTTATCTTCATCACGCACGACCTGCCGCTAGTCGCTGAACTGGCTGACAGGCTTGCGGTGATGTACGCCTTCGAGTTCGTCGAGGTCGGCTCGACAGACGACATTCTCAGCGGTGCTTCACATCCGTATACTCGCGCGTTGTTGAATTCGACGCCCAACCTTTCGACCAGTGTCAATACGATGACGGCGATCGAAGGCTCGAGCCCCGACCCGGTGGATACGCCCGAGGGCTGTTCGTACCATCCCCGTTGTTCGCTGGCAACGGAGGATTGCCGAACCACTGCGCCAGACTTCCACGATTCCGGGCCTGGCCATCTGACGGCGTGTTATCACTGGCAAGATGCAGCAGACGAGATACCGTTCAATCGGGAGATTTCAAATCCTGATGACTCATCTGTGTCGTCTATCAGTTCGGACGTCCGTCCACGCCGCGATCCGGACGAGGAACCGGTTTTGGAACTCGAAGACCTCGAAGTTCACTTCGGAATGAACGAGGGACTTTTCAATTTCTGGCGTGAATCCCAAACTGTTCGAGCGGTCGACGGCATTTCGCTCACGATTCCGGAAAACGAATCCGTCGCGTTGATAGGCGAGTCGGGATGTGGAAAAACGACCTTCGGGAAAACCGCTATCGGCCTCCAGCGACCGACCGGTGGCAGCGTCAAGTACCGAGGGCAAGACATCTGGGACGCTAACGATGGAACGGGAAAAATCGATATCGCGTGGCGGAACATCCGCCGAGCTTTACAGATTATTCACCAGGACCCCGGGAGTTCGCTCAATCCCAACAAGCGAGTTGAACACCTGCTGAACATTCCACTGAAAAAGTGGCAGCGCGAACTCAACCACGAAGACCGGCGAGCACGCATCCTGGGCATGCTCGAACACGTCGGAATGAGCCCGCCTGAAGACTATGCTAACCGCTTTCCACATCAACTCTCGGGCGGAGAAAAACAGCGTGTCGCATTAATCCGTGCACTCTTAATGAACCCCGACGTTATTCTCGCTGATGAGTCTATCAGTGCGCTCGACGTCTCACTGCGTATCGAGATGATGGATCTCTTCCTCGAGTTGCAAAACCAGTTCAACACCTCGTTTATTTTCATCTCGCACGACCTCTCGAACGCTCGGTATCTGACGGAGAAGTCCGACGGGCTCATCGGTATCATGTATCTGGGTGAACTCGTCGAAATCGGTCCGGCCAAACAGATCATCGAAGATCCGCGTCACCCGTACACGAAAGCGCTGCGGTGGGCAACGCCAGACCTGCTTCCGGATAACGACGAAGGGGAGATGCCGATGACAAAAATTGACATTCCGGATCCAAAGGACCCACCATCGGGTTGCCGGTTCCACACGCGCTGTCCGGAAGCCCGTGAGGCCTGTGCTCGAGAGTCTCCAGAGCCCATCGAGGCCAATCCCGAGCAACATGTCGCCTGCTTCCGGGAAGACGATACACACGAGTACTGGCAAAGTGAGCCATGGTCGGAAGAAAAGGCTGCAGACAAGGCCGCTTCGGGAGCCCAGGCTGACGACTGAATTTTCCCTGTTCTGTCGGACAACCATAAAACGTGCTGGCCTGTCGTCCGTACCGATTTACCGGCTTTTGGGAGGGGAGAATACGAACTCTCGTTTCGAGTACACACTCACTCGGTACTCAGCGAACGGTTTCGAAGACACGGAGTAGGTTTCCGCCGAGTATCTTCCTGATTTCGTCGTCGGAGTATCCCCGGTTAACCAATCCACGAGTGAGATTTGGGAGTTTCGTGTGGCGGTGGAGGCCTCGAGGGAAGGGTTCGTAGTGGTCGATTGGCCCACGACCGTACGCTTCAGGGAACTCAGGTCGGAAGTTTCGGTAGGCAGCGTATGGCGGCGTCGTCCCACGGTCGAGTGACTGATCACTCATGTCGCTGCCGAACGCCACGTTATCCACCCCGGCTACGTCGACGATATGATCAACGTGATCGAGGACGTCGTGAATCGTCGATTCCTGCACTTCGTGGGTTTCCGGGTGACTCTTCACCGTTGGCGGAAAGACGCTGACGCCGACGACGCCCCCACCGGCCGCGATAGCAGCTATCTGTTCGTCAGTCTTGTTTCGGTCGAGATTGCTCAGCGCTCGAGCGCCAGCGTGGGTGCAGACGACAGGGTGACTCGAGTATTCGACGGCTTCCATCGTCGTTCGATCTCCACAGTGTGAGAGGTCGATCACGATACCCATCCGATTGAGTTCGTCCACGAGAGTTCGGCCAAAGTTCGACAGGCCAGGGTCGACGCGCTCACAGCAGCCAGCACCGACGTAATTGAGTGAGTTATACGTGAGTTGAATCACCCGAACGCCGAGTCGATCGAACGCCTGAAGGAACTCCAGTCCGCCCTCGAGAATCATTCGATCCATCGGAATTATCGGCATCGTGTCCTGAAACGCCAGTAAGATGGCCGTTTTATCTGCACGCTTTGCGGCACGAATATCGGCACCAGATTCCGCCATCGTGAACGCATCGTCATGTTCGGCGACCAGGCTTCGGATTCGTTCTACCTTGCGTGTTGCTTCCGGGTATGCGACTCTGCTCGCCGCGGTAATGGCTGCTACGGTCACACCACCGCGCTGCAGGTGATCGCGGTAGGTCGGATCGTCGAGGTACGCAGTCGTTGGAACACAGCCGTCAATTACAATGGCTTCCTCGTGCAGTGTTCTGGCCTGTCGTTCCTCGGACGCGGAGAGGTCGAATAGTCCTTCGTCCATCGAGTCTGCGTACTGCTCGCGTACAGAATCGTCCATACACGGTTCGCTCGCTCGAGTTACCTATACGTTTCTCTCTATTCGGCCCTGCTTTCCCTGATTCTATTCGTTTCTTCTTTCCCTGTCTCTCTGATCGGACCAGGTTTCGTGGCTGGCATGGGTCGACCGGATACTATTTGTACCGGGTGATACATTCCCAGTCATGGAGCCGAGACAGTCATTTGTCGAACTAGTGAACAGTGAAGCGACGGCCATGGGGACCAATCTGAAGAGCGGATCGCCGGTGCTTGCCGAAGCGCTCGGGTACAGCGACCTCGATTTCTTGCTGGTGGACCGCCAACACGGCTCGCCACTGATGGAAGGGCTCGAGGAAATCGTCCGTGCGGCCGATCTGCAAGACGTTCCCGTGGTGGTCCGAACACCAGTGGACGACACGAGTATGATCACCTACCTGCTCGACAACGGGGTGCGAGGAATCATGCTTCCGATGGTCGAAGACGTCGAAACCGTGCGCGAAGCGAGTTCCCATATGCGGTACAAAGACGGGAGAAGTCTGGGGTCGTACTCCCGCGCCGCCCGCTTCGGCGCCGTTCCCAAGCCCCGCTACGCCGACTACGTCAACGAGGAACTCGCCTTGCTCCCGATGATCGAAACCACCGCCGGGCTGGATCTCGTCGATGAACTCTCGAGTATGCCAGAAGTCACGGCGCTCGCAATCGGACCTGGCGACCTCGCGTGGTCACTGGGGGTTCCCTACGATAGTGAAGAACACCATGAAGCCCTCGACGAGATATTCGAGGTGGCTGCCTCGAACGACTGCCCAGTCGGGACGTTCGCCCCTGCAGTAGCCCACGTCGAGCAGTTCATCGAACGAGCAGCCTATCTGATCCACAGCTCTGATGCGTCCATCACGATGAACTACTTCGACGAATTACTCACCGACGAATAATCCGTCCCTTAGCCTGTCGCGCGAGCGTTCGCAGGACTGATGCGTGATGGTGTTAGAGTCCGAACGGTCCGGGAGCGGTCTTCGTCATGGCCTCGGCTGATTCTCCCACGTCGAGAGACCAGAATCTGTAGACGCTGTTTCGAAACCAGCGAAGTTTTACCGTCTCCGTGAGAAGGCATACCCATGCAACTCACGATAACTGACTTGACAATCTTCGTTTACAATATCGGCGTCGTGCTGAGTGGAGGCTACATCGTCTTCGCCTTCGACATCCAGGACCGAACGCTATTGTTTGTGACGATGCTCATCTTCGCGGTGTTCTGGACGCTCTATTTCAAGTTCTATATGGTCTCAAGACTTTCCAGTCAGATGACTTCGGACACGGAAGGGGTAGAAACGTGACGGGTGTACTCACCCTGCAGTGATGTCGAACGGTGGCTCTGCATCCGCATCCACCGGTGACTCGTAAGAGCGGTCGCCAGTGGAATCCCGAAAGGTTGCCTGGGCGCGCTCGAGTCTCGAGGGATTCTCGAGCAACAGTATGGCGGTTCCAGCGAGGACTTTTGCGGCGTAAATACCACCTTCGATACCGAAATCGCCGTTAGCAGCAACCGCCTGCCAGCTATGAGCGGGGGTACCGACTGGCCAGGTCGCTGCTCGAAACTGTCCCGTGGGGACGATCCAACTCACGTCCCCCACGTCGGTCGAACCCCCAGATATCGAGTCCTCGTCATACACCGGAACTGGGACGCCATACAGTGGGTCCTGGCTCATTGCACGGGCATGTTCGTCCGGAATGTCTTCGAGGCTCCTCTCGAGTTGGGTTTCAGCGAGCGTTCCCTGTAACTCCTCGGCGAACGCCCGGTCCTCGTCTGCGAATTCTATCTCGCCGAGTTCGGTCATCGTCTCCCAGATAGCATCGGTGACGACACGATTTGGCAGATAATCCCAGCACCCGGTAACGGCTCGTCGAGTGAGATCGGTGCGCGTCATGCGGGCTGCCCCAGCAGCGATATCCCCAACCCAGTCTGTGGCAAATTCGACCTCCCCCCTGGTCGGGGCACGGACGTAGTACCAGACGGTTGCCGACGAAGGGACCACGTTCGGCGCGTCACCGCCATCAGTGATCACGTAATGGATGCGCGTCGAATCGGGAAGGTGTTCCCGGGCGTACTCGACACCGGTGTTGAGCAGTGAAACGGCATCCAGCGCGCTTCGACCGGATTCCGGGCTGACGCTGGCGTGTGCTGAAACCCCCTCGTAGCGAAACTGCACAGAGTCCATCGCGAGCGTTCGACCGAACCGTGGCGTACTCACGTCTCCGGGATGCCAGGTGAGCGCCACATCGAGGTCGTCAAAGGCACCCGCTCGAGCCATAAACACCTTGCCGACAAGTGTTTCTTCGGCCGGGCAGCCGAAAAACTTGATCGTTCCGTCCAGGTCTCCCCCCTCGATTTGCCGTTTTACACCGAGGGCTGCACCGACACCGGCCACACCGAAGAGGTTGTGACCACAGCCATGTCCAGGTTCGCCTTCCTCGACCGGGTCGCGCTCCGCACAGACGCGTTGTGAAAGGCCAGGAAGCGCATCGTACTCCCCGAGGATACCGACGGTCGCGTCGCCCTCACCGTACGTCGCGATAAACGCCGTCGGCATACCGCCGACGCCGACCTCGAGGTCGAATCCTTCGTCGGCTAGCGCTTCTCGTAATAGTGCGGCAGAGCGTTCTTCGTGCAGCCCCAGTTCCGGTGATTCCCATATCTCTCGAGCCATTCGCTCGAGCATCGGTCGGTCTCGTTCGATCTCATCGAAAACGTCGTGAAACGTCACGGTTGGATGTTTAGCGCCGATATGCATAAACGTTTGAGACGATTTACCATCGTGTTCGAACCGACTCCTGGTACGCTGCCACTCGCTGACTCTCACTGGTCGAAACGGTTCACTCAGAGAAAACAGAGATAGTGTCTTGATAGCATGTGACAAAATTTTGTTCACCTGGAGAAAACACATGCCGTACTGCTTTTTTCTTTCCGCTCTCCGGGATTGCTGTTACAAATGTATTTGTGTAATGGTGTGCAGATTCATCTGCAATACAGTCTCTCCAATGGATTTCCGACCGAGAATCTTACACCATCTTTTGACGCACTTTCGACCAGTTTGGTTTACTATGAGAAAACAGTCGACTTGCAGTGATGGTCCGAATCCGCCTGCGACACCAACCATTGATGGGACGCTCGGCACAAACAGTTATACCGATTACAGTCCAGGTACGACCATGATTGTGTTTCGAAACAGGGCTTTCGAAGTTTCGTCGGTAGTTCGTCTCGAGCCGTGTAATTATCTCCACCACTCCGATGAACCTGACGTCTCTCGCCTTCGATTTTGCGAGCGTTCACGTTCGAGCACCGTCCAAGGCCGCACCGGCAATAGCGAACCGGTGGAAGCCACTTTCACCGAGGTGAGCCTGTAAATGCTGCCACACGAAGCCCACATATCGGCTTGCAGTGTCAGAACAGATATCACGCCGACGAGCCCGGTTCCCATGAGCGGCTACGGCGCACGAAGCGGGCTTTCAACGGGTGTAAATGACCCACTCTCGGCGACGGCGCTCGTGCTGGACGATGGAGCGACTACTATCGCAATCGTTTCTATCGACGTTCTCAACGTCTCGAGAGAACTGACTCGAGGCGTATGGCGGACGCTCGAGCAAAACGGCCTCCATCTCGACGACCTTCTCCTCGCAGCAACGCACACCCATGCTGGACCGTACGTCCCATCACGGGCGCTGGATGCCTCACCCGTATTGCGAAGCGAAATCGACGTCTCTGCGTCTCTCGACGAACTGCAGACGTCGCTCGTCGAAGCGATTACCGATGCCTACGAAGGGCTCGAAACGGCGAGCATACGGGTCGGCCACGCTCAGGAAGAAACCGTACCGGTAAACAGGCGTGCGGAGGGTGGCGTCGGTGGCAACGTTCGTCTGCCGGATGGACCAATCGACCCCAACGTGACAGCACTGCTCGTCGAAACCAACACAGGCAATCGAACGCTCGTCTACTCGTTCGCGTGTCATCCGGTCTGTACAACCGGGGAAGAAACACTGCTGTCGGCAGACTGGCCCGGGTACGCACGGAACCGAATCGAAGCCGAGCATCCTGGCATCGAGGTACTCTACCTCAACGGTGCGGCGGGCGATATCAATCCTCGAGACGCGGGCACGTCTCGCTCGGGTGCTGACGTATACGAGTACATGGAGTACATTGGGTCACAGGTTGGTGACGCAGCGCTTCGCGCACTCGCGGATACCGAATCAGGGGGAAACCAGCAGATCGAGCGGTCACCGATTCGAATCGATTCGGCAACCGTTACGTTCCCGGTCAAAGCAACACCCCCTGTCGATGTGCTCCAGAAGCGAATCGAATCCCTCGAGTCCACCCTCCAGCGTCTCGAAGCCGACGGTGATGAAACGGGATACGCCAAGATCAACTGGGATAAACGCTACGCCGAAGAGTTACTGGCTATCGCCGAATGGGATGCAACCTGTCTCCCAAATCGGCTTCCCTACGTCACGATCGGTGACCTCGGAATCCTTGGTATGCCCGGCGAAGTCCTCGTCCGCCACGGCCTCGAGTTGCGAGATAGCGCCGCTGTATCGACGCTGATACCGGCTGGATACGTCAACGATTACGTCGGCTATCTGCCGACGCTCGCCGATCTCGAAAATATCGGCTACGAAGTTCGAACGATGAAACTCGCACCGGAAGCGATCGTCGAGTTCCGTGAGAAAGCAATGGGTCTCGTTGCACCGGAGCGATAGCAGTTCTGGGTCGGTTTCCCTGGCGCTGTGGAGAGCGACACATCGTCGTAAAAAACCGTTCACAACTAATCTGTGGTGGACACCGACTGCGTCAGCCCAGTTCCATCGGCCCCGTGAAAGAGGTACGACAGCCTCGTTTCAGCGTGAGTGAGCGAATCGATCGGGTCACTCGTCATGCTGTGTTCGTACACGATCCACTCGACGTCAGAGTTTCTGGCCGTTTCTACACATCCGTTCACGTCGAGCTCACCAGCCCCAAGTTCAACGTTGAGCGTCGCGGCACCACCGGGAACCGAATCAGTGAGGTGGACGAGCGGCACTCGACCGGCGTGCTGTGAAAGTAGCGAAAGCGGATCGACACCTGCATACTGCGCGAGGCCGGTATCGATCTCGAGCGGAATCGAACCGTCCAGAGCGTCGGTGAATACGTTGAACGCGATATCGTTTTCGAGGGCATCGAATTCGATCAGGTCGTTGTGATACAGGAGCTCGAAGCCGTCAGAGTGCAACCGGTTGGCAACTGTCTCGAATCGATCGACAAACGTCTCGAGCGATTCGACCGATGAAAACGACTCCACGTGCCGCCCACATTCGATCAGACGTCGACAGCCGATAGTCTCGTACGCTTCGACGATATCGTCGTATTCCTGCTCGAGGTCGTCGAGTTGGACGTGTGCGCCGATCGGCTCGAGGTCGGCGTCATCGAGCGCCTCGGCGATTCCGACCGGCGTGGCGCCCTCTATCCCAGCAAATTCGACACCGTCGAGTGCAGTCTCGCCGACTCGGGCGATCGTGTCCTGGAGACCCTCCGGGAGAGATTCCAACGTCTGTAACTGAATTGCGGTTCGTACCATACTCTTGCTCGGTGATCAGACGGCCACATAGCATATAGTCATTACGCCCGAACGTCAATGAACTACCATCTGCGTTCCTCGGGGGTGGTATTTGGAGTTCTACATCGGTGGGAACAAAACAGTTTTACCATGTGCATGAGGAGAACAAACATGCGCGTCGCATCAACCGAACCGTTCGTTACCAACACCACGCACCGGTGATTACATGACGAATTCACCATCTTCCAGACGGGACGATGACGGGCCACTAGTGACCGCAACGGACGTTCGAAAGGCCAGAGAACGGCTCGACGACAGGTCTATCGTACAGCGGACACCGATCGATAACAGTCGGTCGATTAGCCGTCTCGTCGGCGGCGACGTCCGACTCAAGATGGAGCATTTACAGCGGACCGGTTCGTTCAAAACCCGCGGGGCGTACAACAAGCTACAGCGACTGCGTGATCGTGACGAGGTCGAACGCGTCGTGGCTGCAAGTGCGGGCAATCACGCCCAGGGCGTCGCACTGGCCGCCCAGAAGACTGGGCTGCCGGCAACCATCGTGATGCCAAAGAACGCACCACAGGCGAAAGTCGATGCTACTCGAGGGTACGGGGCGGAAGTGGTCCTCGAAGGAATCGACTTTCCAACAGCAGTGGCTCACGCACGCGAGATCTCGGAACGAGCGGGGACTGAGTTCGTACACGCCTTCGACGATCCCGACATCGTCGCAGGGCAGGGAACCCTCGGATTCGAAATCCTCGAGGACGTTCCCGACGTTGATACCATCATCGTCCCGATTGGCGGTGGCGGATTGATCGGCGGCATCGGGGCCGCAGTCACCGAAGCCAACCCCGACGTCCGACTGGTTGGCGTGCAAGCCGAATCCATGGCAACCGTTCCTGATAGCCTCCAGAAGGGCCGTCCGCAGTCGACCGACGGATCGACTATCGCCGATGGAATTGCCACGGGCGGTATCTCGAACCTCACGTTCGACCTGATCGAAGCGCACGTCGACGAGGTCGTCACGGTTACCGACGAAGAACTGGCACACGGCATTCTCGTCTTACTCGAGCGAGCGAAACAACTCGTGGAGGGGGCCGGTGCCGCCCCGGTCGCGGCGATTCTGGGCGGCCACGTCGATGTCGACGATGAAACCGTCGTCGCCCTCCTCTCAGGTGGAAACCTCGACATGACGATGCTCGATACCCTGATGACGTACGAACTCACATCGCGCAGCCAGCACATCCGTCTCGAAGTCCGTATTCAGGACGAACCGGGTGTCATGGGAGAACTGGCAAACGTCATCGCGGCTCAAAGTGCCAACATTCGGACCGTCGATCACGTTCGGTCCGACGACCGTCTCGACGTTGGCGAAGCGTTTCTCGAGTTTCTCGTCGAGACGAGCGGCCGCGGTCACGCGACGCACATCCGCGATGCGATCGCCGAAACCGGCTACGAAGTGCAACGTGTGAATTAATCCGACTCGTGGTTGTTCAGGCCGATGCAAACCTTGGACGCCGAAAGAACGTAAACAAACCCCATAAACCAACATCAGACATCATGACAAGCAATCCAACTGCCGTATTCACCGACGTCGAAACGTCAACGATCGAAGACCGATCCGTTCCCGAACCGGGCCCCGAACAGGTTCTCATCCGTTCGGACCGGACGCTCGTGAGTACCGGCACCGAACTCACCATCCTCTCAGGAGACGTGCCGCCGGGTTCAGACTGGGACCAGCACATCGAGTATCCGTTCACTCCCGGGTACAACAACATCGGAACGGTCGTCGAAGTCGGCGACGACGTCGAGTCCGTCACGGAAGGACAACGCGTAGCGACGTACGGTTCCCATGCACGCTACGTCTGTACTGGCGCGGGCGCCTGCCGACCGATTCCCGACGGTGTAAGCGACGACGAGGCAGTCTTTTTCACGATCGCGGAAATCGTGAGCAATGGCATCCGTCGCAGTGAACTTACCTGGGGCGAGTCGGCCGTCGTGTACGGTCTCGGCTTGCTCGGACAGCTAGCCGTCCGACTCTGTCATGCAGCCGGTGCTCGCCCGGTTATCGGCGTCGATGTCGCTGACTCGAGACTCGATTACCTGCCCGATGAACCCGGTATCGTCGGCGTCAACCCGCTCGAGGAGGACGCCGAAGAAATCGTTCGAGACGCAAACGGCGGCCGCCTCGCAGACGCCGTTTTCGAACTCACGGGGAATCCAGACGTGATCACCGACGAGTTCGACGTCCTCCGCGATCAGGGGCGGTTCGTCGTCCTGAGCAGCCCACGCGGCGAAACGCCGATGGATTTCCACGATTACTGTAACCTACCGAGTTACACCATCATTGGCGCGCACAACTCCTCGCATCCGTCCGTCGCAACGCCAGATAACCCCTGGACACAACACCGACACGCCGAGATCTACTTCGATCTCGTTGACGACGGCACACTCGAGGTCGAATCGCTCGTCAGCCACACCGAGTCCTACAAGGAAGCTCCACGGCTGTACGACGAACTGCTCGAGGATCGATCGACGGCGATGGGCGTCGTCCTCGAGTGGTAGACGCGCTCCTATATTCACAGCCTACAACCAGTTCCGCTATACATTAAAGACGGTCAGGCACGGTACAGATGAGGGAAACGAGCAGGATGTCGATTGTACAGCGAGCCGTGATCGACGAGGAATATAAGCGCCTCGATCCCATTCAGTACGAGACGTCCACCGGCTCTCCGCGTTCGGCCGACTCGTAGGCGGCCTCGACGACAGCGACGGCCTCTACGCCCTCTGAGCCGGTGATTTTCGGCTGGTGGTCGTTCCGAATCGAGTCGACGAAATCCGCAACGAGTCCACCGTTGGGGTCGTCCCCCCAGTACAGGGACTGAACGCCGGAACCGTCTCCACCATCCTCGGTGAATTTGGTCTTTTGAGCGAAGCACTCGACGTCGACAGTTGCATCCGTGCCAACGAGGCTGACCGTCGCATCGCCCCAGAAGTCCCAACTGTCGGGACGGCTCCAGGAGCCATCCAGCGAAAACTGGGTGCCGTCGGTGAGCGTCATCGAGAGGAGATTGACGTCCTCAACCTCGAGATCGTGGAAGTGCGTCCCGACTTCGGCATAGACCTCCGAGACGCGTTCACCCGTGAGCCAGTGAACCAGATCGACGATGTGAACCGTGTGGTCCATCACCGCGCCGCCGCCGGACGCCTCGGGGTCGACGAACCAGCTACCCGGCATCTTCCCACGGTTCGTCCCGCTAATCATCTGCAGATTACCGATGGTTCCGTTCTCGAGGGCGTCTTTCGCCTCGAGCACCGGTAGGCTGAATCGGAGCGGCATGGCGACGCCCAGATGTACCCCGGCTTCCGTACAGGTATCGACGATCTCTCGAGCCACATCCGGGTCGGATGCGAGTGGCTTCTCCGAGAGGACGTCCACGCCGGCTTCGGCGGCACGTGTTGCCCACCCGTGATGGTCGACGTTCGTCGAACAGATGATTACGCCGTCGGCCCTCTCGAGCAGTGAATCGGCGTCGAGAAAGTCGACGTCGTGGTCTGCAGCGAACTCGCGGCCCTGATTGTCGTCCTCGTCTGCGACGCCAACCAGCGTGGCTCCCTCGAGAGCAGCTAACTGCCCAGCATACGCACCGGCGTGGAGGTGGGCGGTGGACAGCAGACCGATTCGCACGGTATCGGACCCTGCGTTCGCTTCTTTCCCGCTTATGGTCATGCTTTCACCTCCTCGAGCGCAACTGGACGTCCTTCTGCAGCCGATCGGTTTGCCGCCACCGAGAGTCGAAGCGTCTCGATGCCGTCCTCGACGGTCACAGGTGGCTCCCTGCCTGCTTGGATGCTTTCGAGAAAGGCTTCGAGTTGACGCTGGTACCCGCCAGCCGAGAGCGGGCTGGAATGAGTCGTTCCCTGTTCTGTCGAAGTCGTCATTGCAGGCTGTTCACCGTCGAATTCGAGCAAGCCGTCGTCCCCGGCGAGTTCGAACGAATGGGTGAGTTCCTGCCCTGCTGGCAGTCCCCAGGACGCCTCGACGTAGCCGACGGCTCCGTCGGCGAATCGAAGGGTGACGTGCCCGTGCTCGCCCTCGTCCCAGCGCGTACGGCGCGCAAACACCCGTTCGACGTCCCCACCCACCCAGCGGAGGAAGTCCAGGTCGTGAATCGCCAGATCGAGTAAGACGCCACCGCTCTGGTCCCGGTCGGCGTACCAGTTGCCGTGGCCCCAATCTGGGAACGCCGAAAGTCGGCGGGCCCGTGCGACGCCAAGATTCCCGATACCGCCGTCTTCGACGACGTCACGGGCCTGTGCGTACTGCGGGAAAAATCGAAGCACGTGACCCACCATAACTGCGATATCTGCGTCCGCAGCCGCGTCGGCGATCGCCTGTGCGTCCTCGAGCGACCCAGCGACCGGTTTCTCACAGAACACGTCAATGCCGGCCGCAGCAGCCGTTTCGACTACCGGCCGATGGGTGGGTGTTGGTGAACAGACGTCGATCACGTCGACAGTAGCGTCCTCGAGTAGTTCGTCTGCTGTTCGAAAGGAATCCGCCTCGAGTTGGTGTTCCTCGATGAACTCATCTGCGGTGTTCGGGGAAGCGACCGCGACGATGTTCGCCCCGTCGATACTGTTGTATGCGTTGGTGTGGGTCTCGGCCATGAAACCACTGCCCACGATGCCAATATTGACCATACACCACACATTGATCGACGGGGTAAAAACTGTGCCGACCGCGCGGTTAGTTCAAAGATCCACGTACAAACGGGACCATCACAGTGAGACACGAACCGAGCGTGTCAACTACTGCGTAGCACAAATTGGTAGTGGATTACTAGTCAATTACTATTCAAACAATAGTTATGTTGTCGAGGCAGCCAGAAACGCCCGGTCTTCCCGCTCCACGCCGAGGACGTAGAGCAACGCGACGTAGGTTACCAGGCCACCCACTCCCCCAAGGACGACCACCGTAGTCCCAGAGAAATAGAAGCCAACTCCGTACATTGCCGCGGCGGTCCCAATCCCGGCAACAATTGGTTTGAGATATGCTCGAGTGTACGGGAACAGCCCCTCGAGATACCAGATTTCGACCAGACGGGCGATGTTATTGAGCGCGCTGACCGTCGCTGTGGCAAACGCGGCACCAACCAGGCCGAACTCGAGGATGAAGTAGTAGTTGAGCGCGACGTTCAACACGCCAAAGACCCACTGGTTCACCAGCAGTACGTACTGGTGATCGGAGATCATCAACAGGTAGCCACTGGGGCCGACGGCATTGTTGAGTATCTGGCTGACGACGAAGAAGGCCAACACCGCGGCCCCCGCCGTGAACTCCTCGCCGAAAAGCCCCAGCATCTCCCTGCTGTAGAGGACGGCCACCAGCGCGAGGTATAACGAAACGGTGAACGCCCAGCGAGTGACCACGCTAAAGATGGTGTTCAGATTCTCGCGGTCACCGTTCGAGTGAAGACGCGAGGCAACGGGCGGAAATAACTGATTCACGCCGGCGAGTGGGAGGGCCAACAGCGCTGCAAGCAAGAGCGTCACGTTGTAGATGCCCACGGCCGTCGAAGAGAGGAAAAAGCCAACCATCAACACGTCCACACGACTGCGGAGAATGCCACCGGCGTCTTTCAACACGAGCGGCACCGAGAGATTGTAATACTCGAAGACGTCACCCGTGTCGGTTTCCGAACGCCGTAACGACGGTGTGAGGGCGAACCGCGTCAGGAAAAAATACGCGGCGACGGCGACCACGATGACGCTCGCAAATACGAGCGAGGCCATCAGCCCGTAAAATGAGAGCCCGAGCACCAGCGCGAGACCGACGGCGAGAAGCCGTACCACCGGTTTCACGAACTGATTGACGAAGACAGAGTACTCGAGGCGCTCGAGGCTGCGAAACGTCCCGGTGACGACGGCCGCCATCGTGTCGAACACGAGCAGGAAGGCAAATAATCTGAGCACGTCAGTGAGCAACGGGTCCCCCAGTGTGTATCGGGTGACGACCGGCGCAAACAGAAACAGCAGGCCAGCAATGGCGGCGCTCGCGATCAGGGACGTTGCGTACGCCAGACCCACCATAAATTGCTGTTTCGATGGATCGTCTTCGTACTGCGGGACGAACTTGAGCAACGCCGCCGTCGAACCCAGGTTCGTAAAGACGAGCGCGATGACGACGAGCGTCTGTGCGTAGGCGTACACACCGTACAGACTCGTCCCGAGTGCTCGGGTCAGAACGAAGTTGAGCAGTAACTCGAGCATGTCGAGGACGATTTTCCCGACGATGAAGAGCGAGGCACCTCTCGAGATCGACTGTAGCGACCCGACTGTCACGTCGGTTGTGCTAGCCGCTTTTTCCGTTTCCATCGAAGTATGTTCCCGATTCTGTGGGAGACTCATATAGATTCGTACTTCCGTCTCCGAGAATGGCTGCTGTATCTGCTGGAGAAAACGATTTGTGCGAGACGCTCACTCGCGAGCGTCTACCGGGGCGTGATCAACAGGTTCGTCGTCGATGTCGATACGTGACGGCGTCGTTCGATGCTCAAGTGACTCTTTCGCCGATTCGACCCACGCTGGCGGGTCATCAGGGAGCGCTGGATCGTCAACGAGAACGACCGACATTTCGGTGGTAACTGTCGTTCCATCTATTTTTTCGTATTCGAAGCGATAGGATTCCAGGTAGCCGTGCTCCGTGATAACTAGCCGTAGCGAGCCATTTTCGTACCCATACTGTGGTGTTTCGTTTGACTCGAGGATGTACCGGGTTACGCCATCATCGGTTGTGGCCGTGACGGTGATGTTTTCCATCTCCATGAGTCCCTGCTCCAGCACTCGATGTTCCGTAAAATGGTATTTCGTCCGTTGCTGACTGTAGTACTGGGGCCCGTACGTCGAGTTTTCGTCCACCGCTCCGCCAATCCGAGTGAATATTGTTGTTTCGTTTGCCCACACATTCATATTCGTAGTATCTGCAATCGCGTGACCATCCGCTTCAGCGGTCGCGTTAAACGCGTATTCTTGGGCGATGGTTCCGTTCGGATGCGTCTCCGTTCTCGTGTGCTCGAGCGTGTACGAGTAGTTTGCGAGGAAGTCAACGTACGCCTGCCGAACCTGATACCGGTCCGTTACCGTCTCCTCGGTGATGCTAGGCAGACTGTTTTCAGACTCCACCGGTGTTGGAGCATCGACACCGTATGGGTCCCTGTCAGCGTCGTCTCCCGACCCGACGAGACCGCCACACCCGCTAAGAAGAACGATGACCACCAGTATTGCAAACATCTGTACTGGACGTGTCATTTTTATTACTGGGTCATCGTATTTCATTGGCTAATATAAATGTTCGGGTAATGACGATTGGCGCAGACACGGGCACCAACAATCAGCCCCCAATCGGTTCTCCTTCCCGTGATACAGGTCTACGAAACCGGTCCGTGGATGGTTTCGTCCCGTTAGGGATTCACTCGAGATAGTCGACAGACGTGTCGTGCAACCTGGTAAACCCTTCAGCGTACGTCGCCCCGGCCTGTCGGCCGAGTGCGTGTGCGGTCGCTCGCATGCTTTCGACGAAATCCGAAAATTCAGCGTCGATACCACCGTGTTCCTCGAGCCACGCGACCTGTGACTCGTGTTCCAGGGCAGCTTGTTCTTTCGTCTCTTCGTGGTCTGTCACGTCGACGATCACCGTCGGTTCGAACGACGACGTCGGTTTTCCGAAGTAGTACACGTTCGTCGGGTCACACGGCGGATGTTCGCGCTCGAGCAACGGCAGCGAAACCATGTAGTACGCGTCGGTCACCAATCGCGACGTTTCCCGATGGTCGGGGTGCATGTCGTCGGCGAAGTGAGTGAGGATGATATCGGGCGCGTGCTCGCGGATGCAGTCAACCAGTTTGAGACGGTTCTCGAGCGTGTAAACGATTCGTCCGTCTTGGAAATCCAGAAACGTGACGTCGGCACCGAGCACTGCCGCTGCATTGCGGGCTTCTTCCTCGCGTGTCGCGGCGAGTTCGGCTTCAGTGGTGTCGAACCCGCCGAACTCGCCTCGAGTCATGTACGCGATGGTAACGTCATCTCCGCGTGCAGCGTGTTTGGCAAGCGTTCCGCCACAGAATATTTCGGCATCATCAGGGTGGGCAACGACGGCAAGGACGTGCATACCACATGGTGCGTTCGACCGGAACATAACGTTTCTCCCTTCGGCGCAGGCCGTCCAACACTCGAGGGGGCCCGCAAAAAACACGCCCCGAAGGCACCCATAAATAACCGATATGAACACGAATCAGGTGAACCGGCTCAGAGTCAACTGGTACGAGAATCTCCGATTCTCGTCATCAAGCGAAACCATCGGTTTCGCGGACATCGCGAAGCTTGCTTCGCTCAGTCACGGAAAATGAGAGCTTCCGAACGAGCCCGAGACACTCGTCCCGTCTTTTCTGTAGATTCCGAAAATTAGGTGTCACACGGTTATAATGGGGTGACAAACCGACGGTAAAGCATATGCACCGGGACGTACAATCCAACTCGTACACCCACTATGGAAGAGATTCAAACCGACAACGCTCCAGCAGCGATCGGACCCTACTCGCAGGGAATGATCGACGGCGACCAAATATTCGTCTCCGGACAGGGTCCGGTAGATCCCCAGACCGGCGACATCGTCAGCGAGGACATCAAAGAACAGACCGCGAGAACGCTCGAGAACGTCGAAGCCGTCCTCGAGGCGGCCGATAGCTCGCTCGAAAATGTCGTCAAAGCAACCGTGTTCGTGACGGATATGGCGAACTACGCTGCTATCAACGAAGTCTACGCAGAGTATATGAGCGATCCGTTCCCGGCCCGCAGCGCGGTCGAAGTCGCTGCACTTCCCATCGACATCGGCGTCGAGATAGAGGTGATCGCGACACGATGAGTACCGACGTTACAGCCGACCGCGATGAGGGGGCCCAGCAAGCCATCATCACGGACGGCACGGGCTCGGTATGGGCCGAGGAACAGGAAATTCCGGAACCCGCACCTGGTGAAGCACTGGTCCGGGTGACTGCGATCGGTATCTGTGGCAGCGATATCGGTCTCATCGGCGGCGAGGGGCCGCCGTGGATGGACCTTCCGGTCGTCCTCGGTCACGAGGTTGCCGGCGAAGTCGTTGAACTCGGCGAGGGCGTCGAGGATCTCGAGGTCGGTCAACGCGTCGCACTCCACGGCTTCATTTACTGTGGAACCTGTGGCGCCTGTCGAGACGGGCGATACTACCAGTGTGACGACTTACAAGAGATCGGGTTTACGGTCGACGGCGGCTACCGAAAGTACGCCGCCTGGCCTGCGTACACGCTCACGCCATTACCCGACGACGTGTCCGACGTGCAGGCCAGCCAAATCGATTCGGCCGGTTGCACCCTGCACGCGATGCAGCGCATTCAGACGTCCTTTACCGATACGGCAGCCGTCCTCGGCCCCGGATCGCTCGGCCTCTACGGCGTCCAACTGCTCCGCGCCCAGGGGGTGAAAGACATCATCCTGACTGGGACGCGAGACGAACGTCTCGAGGCCGGTGAAGCACTCGGCGCGACACGAACGGTCAACGTCTACGAGGAAGATCCGGTCGAGGCGATTATGGACTTCACCGATGGTCACGGCGTCGACGTCTGCGTCGAAGCCGCGGGTGCGGGCGACGTGCTGGAAACGTGTCTCCAGAGCGCGGCCAAGCAGGGGAAAATCGTGCTAACGGGCGTGTTTGGTGAGAAAAAGGAGATAGACCCTGACCACATCGTCGCGAAAGAACTCGAGATCGTCGGCGGTGTGACGTCGTCTCACGCGGTCGAAGAGGTGATAGAACTCTTCCGACGCGGTGACCTGACGATAGACGGCGTCGTCACCCACGAGTTCCCGCTCGAGGACTATGAGGAAGCACTGGATACCGTTCGTGAACGGCGTGACGGGGTCGTCAAAGCGGTACTGCGGCCGTAGTATGGGCGCAGAAAACCGAGAGAGTGACGGGAACGACGGCCCACGGGTATTGCTCGCTGGCGAGTCCTGGCAGACCCTCTCGTTCGAGATTAAAGGTCGGAACGTACTCACCGATTCGACCTACGAGGAGGCCGGCGACCACCTGATCGCCGCCCTCCAGATTGCAGGGGCCACTGTCGACTTTCAGCCGTGTCACGTCGCCGAAACGGCATTTCCTCGCACTCGAGAGGCCCTCGACGTATACGACCTCGTTATACTCAGTGATATCGGTGCGGACACGCTCCAGATCACCCCACGCGTCGCTGCTGGCGAAACCGATGCGGACCGCTGTCGGCTGCTCGAGTCGTACGTTCACGACGGGGGCGCAGTCGGTATGATCGGCGGCTACATGAGCTTCGCTGGGGTGGGCGGGCAGGCACGCTACGCCCATACCGCGCTGTCAAACGTTCTTCCCGTCCACATTTCGTCCCACGACGACCGAATCGAAGTCCCAGGAGGGATTGCACCGTTGCGAACGGGTGGCCCGACGTCCATTCCAGACGAATGGCCCTCGATACTCGGGTACAATCGACTCGAAGCGAAGTCGGGAGCCGATGTCTGGGCCGCCGTCGAAAACGACCCACTCCTCGTGGTCGGCGAACACGGCAACGGGCACGCGTTCGCCTTTGCAACCGACTGTGCGCCACACTGGGCACCGCTCGAGTTTCTCGAGTGGGAGCGCTTGCCCGACGTCTGGGAAGCGGTCCTCGATCGGGTCGTTCCGTAACCCATCCTAAATATTCGCCAAAATTTCCCGAAGCCGCCACGCAGATATCCACTTTAGTGATGACGCTACGGGGAGTTACTGAACGTTTATAAGATACGACCCGAAAGGAATCGCTATGGAACGAGCACTGATCGTCGTTGACGATGGAGATTCCGAAATCGCCCTACTGCGCGAGGCGGGTGAGTTAGCCGCAGGCGTCGATGCCGAACTAATATTGTTAGCACTGTTATCGACCGAAGACGTCGAATCGGATCTCGAAACGCTCGAGGCAATTGCCGATATCGAACACACCGAATACAGCGAGGATACCGTTCGTAAATCTGCCGCCAGGGCAGCTGATTCGCTTGCCGAAGATGTTTTCGACGACCTGGAAGTTAGCCACACGTCGGTCGTAACTGTCTCCGACGATGACCGTTCGGAGGCGATCCTCGAGACGGCCACCGAGTACGACTGTGACCACGTCTTCATCAGTGGACGCAAACGGTCACCGACCGGAAAGGTGGTTTTCGGGGATACGACACAGGACGTGTTGCTCAACTTCGACGGCCGCGTTACCGTGGAACTGACGTAACCACGAGAGATTGAAATGACCGACGACGATACCGTACCAGCGAAGTCGACTGTCACCGGTGACGACCTCGTGAGGGACTTGCGAGCCCTGGGTTTCCAAACCGGCGACGAGTTCGTCGTCCACAGTTCGCTCTCGAGTCTCGGCTGGGTCGATGGCGGTGCCGATACCGTCGTCGACGCCCTGCGTGCGGTCGTCGGCAACGAAGGAACCGTCGTCGTGCCAACGTTCACACCGTTCATCGTTCGGGAGGAACCGTTCGACCGCGAGGGAACCCCGTCCAAAACCGGTGCCGTTACCGAAGCGCTTCGGACACGACCGAACTCCATCCGGAGTGACCATCCCACGCACTCGGTTGCCGCTCTCGGTCCGGCAGCCAGGGAACTCACGGCCGGTCACGAACTCGATCGGTCCCTGGGTCGAGACAGTCCGCTCCATCGACTGGCGCAGCGGGGTGGAAAAGTACTCCTGCTCGGGATCGGACACGAACGAAATTCGACGCTACACGTCGCAGAGGTACTCGCAAAACTGCCGTACAAGACCGGGACGAACGAAGTGCTCGTACAGAGCGGAGACGTCCGCACCGTTCACGCCGCGAAGGTTGGTTGTGGAAAGGGGTTTCCCGCGCTCGAGCCGGTTGCAGACGAGGCGGGCATCCTCACCCGGGGTCGTATTGGCCACGCACGCGCACAAACGGGAGAGGGTGCAGCGCTTCTCGAGGTAGCCCTGGAGGTTCTCGACTCGGACCCAGGCTTCTTGCTGTGTGAGAATCCGGATTGCTGGTGGTGTCCGGAGGCACGCGAAGCGCTCTCTTCGGCATAGTTCGACTGGCTCGAAACCTCGGTCGCTATTCACCCGTTACGGATTTTTCGTTAGACCGTTCGACTCGAGCGCACGATTTCAAAAAACGAAAATCAAAGCTCGCCTTTACGAGCGTCCGCAGGTCGTTTCCGTGGGTACCACATTACCGGCAGCGTCGCCGCTGGGAAAGATTCCGTACGGTCACCGTACTTTCCTCGTCCATGACGATCGCCTCGCCGGTGACGTCGATGGACGGGTTGTTCACTTTCCCGCTGGCATTCTGGAGGCTAACACCGTTTCGGTCCGTTCCAGATTGGGTGAGACAGAGGTTGTTGATCGTGACGTCACAGTTTCCGAGATTCAGTGCGGAGCCGACCCCCGCCTCGCCGGAGACACGCACGTTGTTGAGCGTGAGTGTCTCGCCACCCTGGAGATATCGGACGGCGTGTCTTCCGTCGCGATTGAGTTCAAATCGGCTGTTGACGACCTCGAGGGAGCCGTAATTGCTCGGATGCTCGAGGATACCCTCGCCGTTGGGGTGGTTGTGGACGACGTCGATGTTTTCGTACGTGCCGTCGAAACCGTACCAGACCCAGCCAGCTCGACTCGTGATCGCGCCCCACGGCGTCGCCGGGATTTCGCCGGCTTCGGTGATAACGGTGCAGTTTTTGGCGTAGCTTCCCGGCGTTCCCAGCCGAATTGCGGTGACGTTGTTGTTTTCGAAATGGCAGTTCTCGACGCGGACGCGTCCATCGCCGTGGATTGCGCCACCAGTTCCCGGTGCTGAGGCGTAGATAGCGTTGTCAGAGAAGTTCGAAAATTCGCAGTTATCGAACAGCAGGTCCCCAGCATGCAGGAGGTTGACCCATGCGGCCCCCTTTCTGCTGTGTGATTCGACCCCGTCAGGTGCCCGAACGTTCTCGACGACGCCTGTTCCATCCTCATTGAGAACACCCGGAATGAGACAAAACGGATCGGGTAACACGGCATCTGGGTCGTAGTCTGGGTCACTGGGGTGTGGTATTTCAACGTAGTCGCCCGTCACCTTGCCGTCGAAGTGAAGATTTCGAAGTGCCAGGTGTTCTTCGGCAACAGCCGTAATTCCGGTCGAGGTGTCGTGGGCAGTCTGGTCGATGCGGAAGTTCTCGATAGTCACTTCTCGACCCCATATGGTGAGAATATTGTGCCGTCCGCCATCCGGAGGTGTGAGTGTGGCCTCTCCTTGCCCAACGAGCGACAATTTACCGACTCGTCCCACTTCGTCACCATCGCCGAAATCCCAGCGAGCGAAACCATCGCCACCTGGTCCGTTCTCGAGAAGGTATTCTCCCTCGGGGAAAACCAGTTGCAATGAATCGTGTTCATCGACTATCGAAAGGATATCATTAATCGGCTCCGATCCGGTGTTGTCCGCACCGAGGTCTTCGACGACGTCCAGCACGACATCGTATTCGTCTTCCGTCGCGCTTACGCTGGAAGCGCCGGTTGCCAGACCCGCCAGGAGTCCGGCACCCGCCAATCGGAGGCAGGTTCGACGATCGATCGAACGGTTCGTATCGTGGGATGTCTGTCGGTCGGTACCACTCGAGAACGTACTCCGTTGGGTGTTGTCTACTGGCATGCGTGTCAGCAACTACCACATAGAAGATTCGGTAAATAACTCTATTTGAATTATGTTGACAAAAGCTAGCTTCATATGTGCAGTTTTCAAATACTCAGCCGATATTTGTCATCGAAATACCTGCTAATGGAGTCTGCTATCGTCACTAACTGGAGGGAGTACAGCCGCCACACAGGGGTTGTAGAGACGATAATCGTCACACGAAACTATAGTATTAATTGAAACGATTTTTATACCTATCGCGATCCCGTCTTGCGATAGGGTGTGTAATGACTTTCACTGACACTATAACTGACGGCAAAGCTGACCTCCATAGGCTCCATCGGGAACCACCGCTGGCACTCCGGTGGTACGTAGAATTATATGCTCCGGGTTAGTGGCATACGTATGGCGAATCGACCGAACATCCTGTTTATCATGACCGACCAGCACCGCGGCGATTGCATCGGTGCGGACCCCGATTCACCGCGCGATTCGGACGGGCGGCCGCTGGTCCACACGCCAAATATCGACAACTTGATCCAGAAGGGGGCCATGTTTACCCGAGCGTATACGCCCTCACCCTCGTGTATTCCTGCGCGACGTTCGCTACTCACCGGACAGACGCCGTTCACCAACGGCGCTCCGGGTTGGGTCACGACCCCCTGGGAGTTCGAACACACGCTTCCACAGGAGCTACGGGACGCGGGCTATCAGACGAAACTCACTGGCAAGATTCACTCGATTCCGATTCGGAACCACGTTGGCTTCGAGGACATGGAACAACACGAGGCGCTGTTTGCCCATCCCGACGACGATTACACGCGCTGGCTCGAGCAAGAGAGCGACGGCCTGTTCGATGAACTCTCCCATGGGCTGGGACGAAACGCCTGGGATCCGCGTCCGTGGCATCTCGAGGAACACCACCACCCCACGAACTGGACCACCCGCCGGGCCCTCGAATTCCTCGACCAACGGGATGACTCGCGGCCATTCTTCCTCAACCTCTCGTACGTCCGTCCGCACACGCCGTTCGACCCGCCACAGGTCTACTGGGACATGTACGTCGACCGTGAGACGCCAGACCCGTACATGGGCGACTGGGTCGACGACGAACACGGCGAAAAAATTCCGGACTATCCGGCGATCGACGCCTGGGTTGCTGACCTTCCGCCAACCATCGTGCATCGAGCACGGGCGGCCTATTACGGTCTCATCACCCACATCGACCATCAGATCAAGCGTGTGTTTGATAAATTGATGATGATGGGCGAACTCGAGAACACCTTCATCGTCTTCCTCTCAGACCACGGTGAGATGCTCGGCGACCACTACATGTGGCGTAAGACCTACGCGTATGAGGGTTCCGCCCGCGTGCCGCTCCTGATGCGCTTCCCAGAATCGATGGAACTGCCGCGAAAACAGCTCATCGACCGGCCGGTGGGCCTCGAAGACGTGATGCCGACGCTACTTTCCGTCGCCGACGTCGACGTCCCGGAGACCGTCGAGGGAGAAAGCCTGCTCAATTTAGTGGACGATCCCGACCGCGAGGACTGGCGCGAATGGTATCACGGGGAGCACGCCGCCGGGAGCTACGACCCCGAGAATGGCACCCAGTATCTAATCGACGGGCGGTTCAAGTACGTCTGGAATCCCGTTACCGGCAGCGAACTCCTGTTCGACCTCGACGAGGACCCTGGTGAAGAACGCGACCTGACGAACGACGGCGCCTACGAAGCAGACATCAAGCGCGGCCGAGAGACGATGGTCGAGCGCCTATCGGGGCGGCCGGAGGGGTTCGTCGAAAACGGAGAACTATCCCCGACCGACACAGTACCCGACGATGTCGGAGACCCGGATGACTGTGAATCGAACAGTTAGGACGCGATTCGCCAGTCAGCCACCGCCTCACCGATGAGGGACCATCGCAGGTGAAGACAATTGTCCACGGTGATAGAGGAAACTACGTCTACGGAATACTTATACGAGGCTTCTGCTTTTCGAGAGTACGAATGATAGATAGTCACTTTCACCTGTGGACAGAAGACACGACATCCCCTGACAGGCGGGCCGATAGAGCAGACCAGGTTCGAGGAGAGATGGCTAAACAGGGCGTCGACCGGATCTGTCTGATCGGAGAGGTTGGGGAGACGATCGAGGCGTGTTACGAGGCGAATCGTACCGTCGCGAAATTCCAGGCAGAACATCCGGACATCTTCTATGGTTGGGCACGAGTCGATCCGCGACTCGGTGAGGAAGCCGTCCAGGAATTTAAACGGGCCGTACAAGAAGATGGCCTGATTGGGCTGAAACATCACTTCATACGGACGCCGGTCAATATCGCGGATCCGGAATTCTTCCCGCTTGTGGAAGCAGCCATCGAGATGGACGTCCCGATCATCGCCCACGTAATGGAACGCCATTCCGACGACAAGCACCGGTGGGATGAGACTGAAGCCTACAGCGAGGACGTCGCCGCGCTCGCCGAAGAATACCCGGAACTGACCCTTATCTCGGGCCACATCGGCGCCGGCGGGTTCTGGGAAAAGCGAATCAAGACCATCGAAAGCTACGACAACGTCTACCTCGATACCAGCGGGAGCAACACAGAAACCGACGTACTCGAAATGGCGGCCGAGCGACTCGGCGTCGACCGGCTCGTCTACGGTACCGACACGTGGCTCCTCCCTGGCGTCGGCAAGTTGGAGGGGGCGGAGTTAACCCCCGAGGAGAAAGCAGAAATTGCCTACAATATGGAACGTTTGATTCCCGCCTCGACGCCGAACAAGCTCTCGGAAGCCGAACTCGGAGATCGAATCGAGCGGTCTATCGAACACTTCCGGGAGCGTGCGAAACCGCGGGAAGAAACCATCGTCGACGCGAACGCGTACGTCGGCAACTGGGCCTTCCGTGACGTCGACGCAACGCCCGATGACCTGGTCTCGATGATGAACAGCAAGGGAGTAGATAAGGCAGTCGTCTCCTCGCTCGAGAGCGCGATGTACCGCAACGTCCACGCCGGGAATCGAAGACTCCACGAGGCGCTCGAGGAATCCTGTCATCGTGACCGACTGATCCCGTTCGCGACGATCAACCCGACATACCCCGCCTGGGAGTCCGATCTCGAGGAGTGCGTCGAGGAGTTCGGGATGCAGGGTGTCCGGTTGTTGCCCCTCTACCACGATTACGACATCGATAATCCAGCTGTTACAGCCCTCATGGACAAGTGCGTCGAGCTAGACGTCCCCGTGATGTTCATCGCGACGCTCGAGGATCAACGCGGTCGCCATCCGTGTGTGAACCTCCGCGATTTCGAAGGGAACGCGAAACACTGGGGGGAAGACCACGGCGACGCCATCGTGTCACAGCTCAAGAAGAGCCCCGAGGCGGACGTCATCATCGCCAATGGGTGGGCAATCGCCGAGCGCGTCAAGCGCGAGACAACAGAGTCCTACCCGAACGGCGTCCGGATGAACAATCAGGTCCGCTCGGGCGAGACGGTATTCGTTCTCGATGACCTATTCATGCACTTTGCGTACCAGGGCGAAAACATCGTCGAAACCATTGGCGTCGACCGCCTCGTGACCGGTCCAAAGATGCCCCTGCTGGTCTTCGACGCTCACTACAAATACACCGAGCACCTCCCCGTGGAAGACGAGGAACGCGAGCGGATTGCCAGCGGAAACATCCTCTCGTTGCTCGAGTAAGCGCCGGAACCGTCTCGATCGATTGATAGCTCGTCTTCGAGATTGAATGTTCTCTCGTCCTACCAACTCCCGCAGACCGACTCGAACGCTAACTGACGGAACTCGAGGCTCGCCTCGGACGCAGTCTATCGTATCGGTACCTGTCCAAAGACGTTCTCGAGGTCGGTGAGGGTCGGGCTCTTTAGTAGCCACGGCGAGTCATTGCACACCCGATCGACAGTTGGAGGGGATCGAGGCGGCTAACTCCGTTTCGGTCGACGGGTGGTCTCGGTGTGCGGTTCACCATCGTGTTCGATCGCATCTCCGACCCGGTCAGAACTCGCCGTCTCGAACGTGGAATTTCGTGGGTTTCCCCCAGGTGGTTCCGTCTTGTTCGACCCACGAGGCGACGAGTTCGACGATGTCGTCAATCGGAACTTTCGGCTCTCCAAAGCGTTCGGTACATCGGCTCGCGTCGTTGAGTAGTGCCGTCTCCTTTTCTTCGCCCTGGAATGTCACATCGCAGCCGAACTCCTCGGCGAACCGCTCGGCCAGGTCACGAACGGAGAGGATTTCCGGCCCCGTGAGGTTCAGGATATCTGCCGGCGAGTCGGCCAACTCGAGTGATCGGAAACAAATTGAGTTCGCATCCCCTTGCCAGATCACGTTGACGTAGCCCATATCCAGTGGAACCGGCTCTTCAGCGTATACTCGCTTCGCAAGATCGAGCAGGACTCCGTAGCGCGCCTCGACAGCATAGTTCAAGCGGAGCAGACACGTCGACGTCTCGTTGGCCTTCGAAAAGTGCTGGAACACCCGCTCGCGGCCCAGACACGACTGCGCGTACTCGCCGACCGGTCCAACGTCGTCAGTTTCCGTGCAGCCACCGGTCTCCGGAGAGACGGGTGGATAGACGTTCCCGGTCGACAACGCGGAGATTCGCGAGTCGCTGTACCGGCTGGCTACCCGTCCCGGAAGGTAGGCGTTGATGGCCCAGGTCAACGGTTCCTGGCCCGACGACCCGAACTTCATCCCGACCAGGTAGATGACGTTCTCACAGTCCGGGAGAGAATCGAGTGCGCCCTCCTCCAGGAGATCCGCCTTGATCGTCTTTGCACCCCATGACTGGAGTTTCTCCTCGAGGCCGTCCTCGCTGTAGCGAGATACTGCGTACACGTCCGTGTCGGCGTTTGCCTCCTCAGTTGCTCGAAGCATTCGTCTGATAAGGGTAGGCCCCATCTTTCCGCCCGCGCCGAGAACGATGACGTCACCCTCGAGTTGCCGCGCGAATTCGACGTCTTCGGGATACGGCTCCGACAGGAGGGCTTCCAGTTGCTCTTCGCTCGAGACCGTTTCAGGTACCGCATTTTGCGTTTTCATAGCTGTCTCGTGAGTATTCGACTCTTCTCGAGAGTTACGCAGATAAAATATAAATATGTCGGTTGCTGGGATTCTGGTCGGGTATAGCGCGACCACCCGAGACAGTGTGTTGTAGAAACTCGCTGGACGGGCGAATCGTACTCGGTGTGTTGTAACGCTGTAACGGCGCATTCGCCCACCATCGTTCGGTTTCGGGGGCACCGTCTGAAACCCGAGGTGGTCAATCGTTGACTCGAGTTGCGGCCGCAGGCTCGCCACCGGTGTCCAAGAGTTCATGCCGGTGTTCGACCACTTTCCTGTAGGCGTCGGCATGCTGTTCGATAACCTCCGGTTCATAGCGCTTGAACCACGGAATCGTAAAGCAGTGCTCTTGAATCCCCTCAGCGACCGGGAGATCCCCCTCCGATTCACGAACATCTCGGTGTGCGTTCGCGATTCGGGTCGGTTTTCCGTGCCCGTACACGTCGGCATTCTGGAGGAGCGGGTGCGTGTGCAACGCGTAGTTACATCCCGGAAGACAGGTAGAGCCTTCAGCCGTCACCGCCTCAGCGAAGCGCTCGACCGACAACCCGTCGAGTTTTTCAGCGTCGTACAGTCCCTTCGGCGAGTACCATCCGCCCATGGTGCTGTCTTCGTGTTCTGGATGGTGGATCGAGATTCCTGATACGTCGTCGAGCAGTTCCCAGAAGTAACCCATCGCCTCCTGAATCTCCGCCATGCGGTCGTCGTAGTGTTTCAGTTGGACGCGACCGACCGCGGCACTGATCTGATGCATACGGTGTTTCTGGCCGCCGAAGGGAAGCCCGCCGAACTGAGCAAGTTCGTCTCGCTCGAGGTCCTCACCGTGGCGCGTGTAGTGACCGAACGCGACGGCTCGCTCGTAGATTTCGCGGTCGTCAGTGGCGAGAATCCCGCCTTCCCCGACGGGGAACGACTTGCGGCTCATAAGGGACATCGCACCGACATCCCCGATCGTCCCGAGTTTCCTGCCTTTGTACAAACCACCGTGGGCGTGGGAGACATCCTCGATCACCGCGATATCGTGCGCATGGGCAATCTCGGCGATCTCGTCCATGTCGGCGGGATGGCCGTAGTTGTGGACGACGACGACTGCTTTGGTGTGTTCGCTGATGTGCTCCTCGAAGCTCTCAGGATCGATACACAGGGAATCCGGTTGGATGTCCGCGAACACCGGTGTCGCGCCCAGCGACAGACAGGGGAGTACGGCCGCCCAGTAGGTGACACTCGGAGCAATTACTTCGTCCCCAACGCCGACTCCGACCCCGTACATCGCACCCAGCAGCGAGGCCGTCCCGGAACTGAATCCGAGCGTGTACGCCGAGCCCTGCCAGTCGGCGAACTCTTCCTCGAACAGCTTCGTGATGCCGGTGTCAGACATCGTCCCTGCTCGAAGTACCTCGAGGGCCGCCTTCTCATCCTCTTCGGTGATGATTGGCCACGAGAACACATAGTCGTCCTCGAGGGTGACTGCTTTCGGGCCGCCGATAATCGCGAGTTCGTCGCTCATTATACGCTCAGCCTCCACATCCGTTGAACTGCCATGTTGACTACCGTGTACCTACGGCCGGTAATCGCAATATAGGTAACGGTGATTCAGGATTCGATGAGGTGTGAAAGACGGTCTCATCACTGATCCCGTGGCCGATGACAGTTCAAAACGCGTCCACTACCTGGCGGATAAGCCGATCAGTGGTCCGAACCTCGTTCATCCGGTAGGTAGAACACCACCTTTTCGGGCTCTCCGAAACGCAGGACCAGCCACTCTCGCCGATCCAGATGACTGCATCACCTCGAGTTACCTCGACGGAAACTCGTCCCCGAAGTGAACACACAGGGCAACCGTACAGAAAAGCTAACTTGCTACGCGATAACTCGTCTCACAGACGACGATGACTCCATCCCAGTCGAGACGTTACAGTGACGACGCGCTCACCTGCCTCGAGCAAGAGACCGATTTGCTCCGAGAAGAACAACGAGCGTTCCGCCGGTTCAAAAAATTCATCACCACACAGACGCAGACGGCCGATACTGAGCCAGTTGCTACCCACGGTACTCCGGTTGCAGCCCACCATACTCCGGTTGCTACCCACGGTACTCCGATTGCTACCCACGGACACTCGATGGCAACACCATCCGGTCATTCGACGGGCTTGCAACACATCAGAGACCGCTACCGCGAACTCGTTATGGATGTGATCGAACCCGGTAAAGAAACCCAGGACTCGATAGATACTCACCTCGAGGGAGAACTCACCGCCGAACTGTCGGCAGCACTCCGGCACCATACGGTGTTCACGCCACAACTCCGTGGCTCCTTGCTCGCAACGATTACGGCGGCTCACAACGCTCGAGAGGACGTCCTCGAGTTTATCCGGAGAGAGCGAGAGGCAGTGGCTCGACAGCGGGACGAACTCGACGCACTCGACGACGAATTTTCTGCTATCGAAACCAGATACGGTGAAACGGACCGCGTTACCGACCTCGTCTCCCTGTACGAATCCCTCGAGGCGGTCGAAAGTCGATGTGAGGCGGTCGTTCAGACACGACAGCGCCAGTTGCAAACGCTGTCGTTTTCGGGACCGATAGAACGACAGGACATCCACGAGTACCTGTACCGAGACCTCGACGTGACGTATCCGGTACTGGCTGAAACCACTGGAGTGGCAACGAAAAGCCACACCCTCAAAGAACGGATCGAACGACGAATCGCGACCATCGAGTGACTCGAGATTGAGTGCCGCTGTCCCGTACTATATCGGCAGAACATAACGACGACGCTGATACGTATTCGAAACGGCGTACCATCCACGCAAAAATCAATCTCCTGCTCGAGCGCAGCAGCGACAGCCCTGGTATCGACACAGCGGGTTTTACTCGAGACGACTGGGCTTACTCGAAGGGGAGGAGCGGAGAGCTGTCGGTCTCTTCGAACACTCGGGCACGGGTTCGCTCTTCGTACGCGAACATCGTTTCGAGGTCGAACGCCGCTTCGACGTCAGCGACGGATAGCCCCGGGTCGAGAGATTCGATGACGATGTTCCCAACCTCGGAAAGTTCGTGAAAGGTCACTCGCCCACCGTACTCATCACGAATCGAGTCCATGGCGTCCCGGTTCTGAAAGCTTCCATAGGTTCGAGAGTCAGTGTTGACCACGGCGAAGGACGTTCGAGCGGTCGCGCCCCCAGAAAACGTGATCTTGGGGTTACCCATCCCTGATGACGTTTCGGCGATTCGAGCACCAGTTGGTGTAATAACTCGAGCGACGTACTTATCGCAGGTTACGTGATGGTAGCCGTAGTACTTCGTCCACGTGAGAAAGTGCTGGTACGCTCCGGCAGTCGTCGGGTGAAAGACGATGTCCGCTCGTTTTTCGGCGAAACGGACCCCGAGTTCGGGATATCTTTCATCCCAGCAAACGGCTGCGCCAACCCGGCCGAAATCGGTGTCCCAGACTCCTACGTGTTCGCCGGGAGTTGTCCCCTCGTCCATTTCGCCGATAGTCGGTGCCACTTTGTGAGCGACGCCAATGATAGCACCATCAGGTCCGATCAGCACGACGGCGTTGTACAATCGGTCCCCTGCACGCTGTATCATCGGTAACCAGACGTAGCTGTCCAGGGCTTTCGCTTTCTCCGCGACAGCATCAGTTGCAGGGCCTGGAATGGGTTCGGCTACTTCCGTCCGAGTCAGTCCGTCTCCGCGATATCGTAACTGGAGGATGTACTCCGGGAAACAGACAAAGTCGGGGTCGTACGTTCTGGCGTCGTCAAGCAGTTCGAGAACGAGGGCAAGATTCGTTTCGACGCGGTCACCGTCAACCGCTTCGATTGGTGGGTCGAGAGCGTACGAAAGAACGTTAACAGTTCGCATACCCTTCATTTCGACAATGGGAACTTAGCTCTTCGCCTGGTAGGGAATCATACCAGCGTTTTGGTTGCTTGGGACGCCGTTTGTCTCGGTCCCAGAATCCAGGCTCATGAGAGAACAGTGTACCGCCGAGCGAGGACTTCATGACAGCCGTTCGGTGGTGTGTGACGACAACCACCCCTGTCACTGGTCAAAAAGTACTTTATCCCACCTCGTCTCCTATGACCTATGGTACGCACAGCCATTCAGTTGTTCACGTTGAAAGATCTCGACGAACCGACCTGGGAACTGGTTTCTCGGGTGGGCGAAACCTCGTTCGATGGCGTGGAGATGTACAAAGCAGACTTCGATGCCTTCGAAGCGGACGATGCAGTCGAACGTACGAAACAGGCTCTCACAAAGGATTCTCTCGAGGTTACCAGTGCACACGCTCGCGCCGAAACAATCGAGGACGAATTTGACGATATCGTAGCCGCCTGCGAGGCCGTCGACATCTCGACGCTGGTTATTCCCACGTATGATGGAGCGGCCTTCGAAACGATCGAGGGAATCGAAACCGCCGCCGACCGGCTCGGCGCAATCGCGGACTCCCTCGCCGAGTACGATATCGACCTGCTCTATCACAACCACACCTTCGAGTTCGGGACCGTTACGGGCGAAGACGGACCCGAAGTCGCGTTCGAGGTCTTCGTCGACCGAGCCGACGGCCGCTTCGGTTTCCAGCCCGACGTTGGGCTTGCAACTCACGCGGGCTACGACGCGCTGAAGCTACTTGACGTCGTGTCCGGACAGGCTCCGCTGGTTCACCTGACGGACACGGTTCCCGACGACGACTATCTCCTTCACGCTGACGTTGGAACGGGCGCGGTTGACGTCGAGGCCTGTGCTGAGCGGGCCGTTAAAAACGGCGCCGAGTGGCTCATTTGCGAAAACGGACGAACGGACGATGCACTGGAATCGCTCGCTCACGGAAGTGAAGCGTTCGCCGAGTTGCGTTCGCGGGCGGGAAGTGCATCCGACGGCCAATGACCGAGGCACCCTCGAAGATACTCTACGTCGATGTCGATTCGCTGCGCCCGGACCATCTGGGCTGTTATGGGTACGAGCGAACCACGACACCAGTGATTGACGAACTGGCCCGCTCGGGAATGCGATTTACCAACTACTACGCGACGGATGCACCCTGTCTCCCCTCGAGGACGGCACTGTTCTCCTCGCGATTTGGCATTCACACGGGTACAATTAACCACGGCGGGCTCACAGCGGATGCGCGTCCGCTTGGCGACCATCGAAACTTCCGAAACCTCGACGGGTGGACCTCGTGGATGGGAGCGCTTCGCCAGGAAGGATACTATACGGCTTCACTGAGTCCCTTCGTCCAGCGACACCAGGCATGGACCGTGGCTGCAGGCTTTAACGAGATACAGGATGCGGTCGGAACTGACCAACGTGTCGGTCTCTGGCAGCCAAACGCCGACGAGATTCTGCCGTACGTCGACGACTGGCTCGACCGCCACGCCACCCGCGACAGCTGGTTCCTCCACGTCAATTTCTGGGATCCACACACGCCATACGCGACTCCACCCGAGTTCGGCGACCCCTTCGCGGATGAGCCGGCACCCGAGTGGCTCACCCAAGAAATCATCGACGAACAGCGGACCCATGCCGGACCACACAGCGCCCGAGACACGTTCCACTTCTCTAACCGGAGTCCACGTTTCGACGAAGGCAACGACCTCGCTCGAGTCCCCATCAAATTCGATATCGACTCGAGAGACACGTTCAAGACCTGGGTCGACGGTTACGATACCGGCGTTCGGTACATGGATTATCACCTGGGGCTCCTTCTCGATCGCCTCAAAGAAGAAGGCGTCTACGACGAAACGCTGATTATCCTCTCGGCCGACCACGGCGAAGGACTGGGCGAATTGAACGTGTACGGCGATCACCATCTGGCTGACGAGACGACCTGCAACGTCCCCCTGATTATCTCCGGTCCGGGTATCGAATCGGGCGTGAACGATGACTTCCACTACCAGATCGACCTCGCACCGACTGTAATGGAACTCGTTGGCGGTGAATCGGGTTCTCGCTGGGACGGGAACTCGTTCGCATCGGCTTGCACGGCGGACGGAAACGACCGAGACGACGGTCGTGAGTATCTCGTCCTCAGTCAGGGTGCCTGGGCGTGTCAACGCGGGGTACGCTGGGACGACTGGTTGCTCTTGCGGACCTACCACGACGGATTAAAAACCATCCTCGAGGACGTCATGCTGTTCGACCTCGAAACGGATCCCCACGAGACAACGAATCTCGCGAACGAACGACCCGAAATCGTCGAAAAAGGGCTGTCGAAACTTGGGCAATGGCACGACGAACGAATGCTCGAGGCTGCACGAGATCAGCGCGGAGGCAACCCGAGAACCCCGAACGGGACCACGGATCCGATGTGGGCCGACATCGCGAACGGCGGTCCGTATCACACCCGTGGCCACCTCGACTCGTATGTCAAGCACCTTCGGGAAACCGGTCGTAAAGAGCGGGCAGCGGCCCTCGAGCATCGCCACGGCTGACAATACCACTCGGATAACATAGTTGTAACAGTGCACTTCCTCGTGAAGTGAGAGAGCGCCGACGGTACCACGACGGTGAACAGTCGAATAAACCGGTATGATAATGGCAGATCTGTTACCATACATTGAAGAACCCCCGTCATGTGTTTGCAGTAGACATACAAGTGACTAGCATGACTGAGAGGGACGATTCCACGCTGGCGAAATCGACGGAGTATGGCTACGATGGGCGAATCTCACCGAGTGTCGCGGTCGTCCTGGGTATCGCAGAACACGAACAGTGTGACCCAGACATCCTTGATTTTACGTTGTACGAGTTCGTCGACCCCGACGCCCTCGACTCGTTAGTGCGGGGCAACCATCGTCTCGAGACCAATTCCACCGAAGTGAAAGTCATCGTCGATGACTACGATGTGAGCGTTCAGGGTGACACGGTTGTCGTCACTGACCGCACTCACTGACAGTCGTTCGGTTGATCGGTTCGGATCAGAGGGCGAGAAATCAGATGGTGTAGCGCTTTCTATCTCGACTCGAGCAGCGGTTCGACGTACTCCGGTGAGTACCGAAGGCAACGATAGACGTTGCCCATCGAACCCTCCTCACCGAACGGGCTAACGAAGTCCCAGACGACGTCACCGTCGGGGGTGACCTCGAAGAGATGCCCTTTCGTCCCTTCACAAATCAGTGTGTTGCCGTTCGGGAGCCGTTGTGCGCCAGAGATGAATGGCGCGTAGAAGTCCTCCTTTGGCGAACCCTTGTACTCCCAGACGATTTCCTCGGTAAGTGGGTCCACTTCGATAACCCGTGACCAACCGCGTTCGGTTCCGTTGTCGAAGATGAGCAGGTTACCGTTCTCGAGCATGTACGGGAGATGCTGACCGTCGAGTTCGCTGGGGCCCCACGCCCAGACGATTTCGCCGCTGGGATAATCGATCACGCCAATAACGTCCACGCTCCGATAGGAGAAGACGATGTTTCCGGGTTCGAATCGAACCGGTCCATCTCCCTCGAGTTCTTTCCGGTAGGTTTCGTTCTCGGGGATGATCTGGAGCGTGTTGTTGTGCGCCCAGTCGAAGGCATAATCGGTCGCAATGCGTTCTTCGACGAACGCCCAATCGTCTGCAGAAAGCAGTTGTCGAAGCTCGTCGTAGTGATCTTCGCCGAACCACTCCCAGTGAAGGTTCTTCTCGCGGTCGGTTTCGACGATGTACGGATTTCGCCTGAGTTCGGGCCCGATTTCGGGAACCATGTTGTCGGTGATGGTGTGGAGCATGAGGTGATCGTTGTCCATCACCTGGTAGTCGTGATCGATGCGACAGTGATAGGACCAGACCACGTTGCTCTCGGGGTCGAGTTCCCGGAGTCCCGCTTCCTCGATATTCGATCGATCTCGAGTGGGATAGAGGAGGTTACCGTTGGGCAACAATCGAGTGTGAGATTGCACCGCGGTTTCGACCTCCCACCGATGAACTGGTTCGCCGTCCATATCGACGAGGTATATTTTGCCTTTCCCGTCCGGTGCTTTCTCGGGAAATTCGTACGTTTCATTGAAGAGCGTGTAGCCTTCGTAACACTTCTCAGTTTCGTGGATAGTGACTCCTGTTGGCATGCGCGCTGTCTTGTTGGGAGTACCAATCCCACCGGTATAAGCGTATGCCTCGGGCGCTGTGTTCGGTCTGAATCCATCTCTTTTCACCAATATTCAGAGCTACAGAAGCTCGTACGCTCGAAAACGAATCCGCAGATATCTCTGGCTCCAACATGCCTATGACCGATGGACTCATGTACCACTCTACGAATGTACAATCAATCCGGCACACCAGCAGTGGGTGCCACCCAACCAATGACCAAACTAGCAATCAACGGCGGACCGAAGGCCGCGTCGGATCTCGAGATTCCACGATGGCCTCAGTGCACAGAGAAGAGCAAAGAGTACGTGATGGACAGCCTCGAGTCCGAGAAATGGTGTCGGATCATCGACGGTGCGGACTGGGTTGATCGCTTCGAGGAGGAGTTTGCTGACCTCCACGACGCTGAACACGCCATCGCGGTGAGTAACGGCACGGTCGCAATCGAACTCGCGCTTCGAGCCTCGGGACTGGAACCCGGTGATGAAGTCCTCGTTCCAGCCTACACGTTCATCGCAACCGCGAGCGCCGTGGCCTGTATGGGCGGCGTGCCGAAATTCGTGGACGTTGATCCGGACACGTTCAACATCGATCCCGAATCCGTCCGCGAAAATATCACCGAAGATACGGTCGGTATCGTTGGCGTTCACTTTGGCGGCTACCCGATGGACGTAGACGAGTTGCTTCCAATCGTCGAGGAGCACGGTCTCTTTTTCATCGAAGACGCGGCCCACGCGCAGGGGTCTGCCTGGCGTGGTCAAAAAGTCGGTACCTTTGGTGACTTCGGGACGTTTTCGTTCCAGCAATCGAAATCAGTGGCCGGCGGTGAGGGCGGAATCGTCGTGACGGACGACGAGGTCCTCGCAGAGGAGGCGAGCCTCGTTCACAACATCGGTCGGCCAGTGGGCGCCGGATACAAACACACCATGCTCTCCTCGAACTATCGACTCCCGGAACTGCAAGGTGCGCTCCTCACTGCTCAACTCGAAAAACTACCCGCCGAAAACGAACGGCGACAGGAAAACGAGCGGCGACTCGTCGAAGCACTCGAGGAAATCGAGGGTATTCACACTCTTCGCGAGGACGACCGGATCACAGACAGGGGCTACTGCGTGTACAACTTCCGCTACGATGCGGAGGCGTTCGGTGGACCCTCGCGCGACCGGTTCCTCGAGGCACTTCGTGCTGAGGGCGTCCCAGCCAGTTCAGGCTACGGGCTTCCACTGTACAAGCAACCGGCGTTTTCCCGAGCACAACTCGGTTCGATGGTACCACCAGGAACTGACATTCCCGTGAACCGCCACCTCCACCTGCCGGGCGTAGAAGAAATCATGGAGACGAATATCAGGCTCTCTCACACGGCGTTACTTGCCGAGGACGAGAGTATTCTCGCCATCCCACGAGCGATCGAGAAGGTCAAACGAAACGCCGACCAACTGTAAATCGAAATCGTCGAATTACGCCTTTTTCGCTTCCTCGAAACGGGACGAAAAGTGCAGCGGTTCAACGGCCATGATAACGAGTTGACCATCGTGTCGCGTTTCAGTGACCCAATCGAACCACTACTGTTCGTCGCCGTCCGACCGAAGGCGCCGAATCATCGCCGCGCTCGAGGCGGCCAGGGCACCGAGCGTGATGATACCGGTGAATCCCGGCGAACCGTCGTCGTCGCCTGGAATTTCCTGTTCGGGATCTGACTCTTCGTCGTCATCCGTGTCTACTGCATCATCGTCAGCCGTTTCCTCCTCGCTCGAGTCATCTGCTTCCTCCTCCGAGGAATCTCCCTCGTCGCCACCCGCATCGTCTGGCTCCTCCTCAGGGGCGTCGTCGGCCTCGAGGATTTCGATATCGAAAACGTACTCGTCGGACAACGTCGATATCTTCAGCCCTTCGTACACCGCACCGGGCGAGGAGATCTCTCCCTCGAGATAGAACGTCACAGTGGTCGATTCACCGGGCTCTAGCGTGACCTCCTCGCGTGCGACATCACTGCCGAGGAAATCCTCGAAGAAGTCGCTCCAGACGCCGACAGGGGCCGTGGCTGTTTCGTCACCGTGATTCGTCACCGTTGCCGACCCGATCTGATACGGTCCTTCCTGGTAGGGTACTGCCTCCTCCATCTCGACAGCCGAAAATCGGAAATCATGATCGACATCCGCACCGTCTTCGTCCCCTGCTGCGTCTCCGGTGACCGTTTCGTCCCGTCCGGTATCGTCTGGCCGCGACGGCGTCGGTCCAGGCGAGACACTGTCGAAGTCGTGGTTCGGATCCGGGCTCGGACAGTCCCCCTCGTCGTGCAGGTTGGTAACCGCCACGTCGGTTGACCCGCTGGCAACGAACTGGTCGCCGGTAACGTCGATGACGCTGTCCGCAATCGTCCCAGTAACGCTCGAGAGCGAGAAGCCGTCGCGTCCGCTTCCAGTCTGATGGATGCAGACGTTCTCGGCGTCGAGGGCACAATTCCCGAGACGTATTGCAGCATCACTGCTGGCCGAACCGGTAATGCTCAAGTTCTCGAGGGTGAGTTCGCTACCGCCTTCGACGTACCGAATCGCATTTGCCCCACCGTTGTTCAGTTCGAAACGCGAGTCGCGAACTTCGAGCCAACCGTCGTGGCTCGACTCCTCGACGATGCCCTGACCATTGGCGTGGTCGTGTACAACGTCAATATCCTCGTAGGTGCCTTCGAAGTCGTACCAGATCCAGCCCGCACGACTGGTGATCGCACCCCACGGCGTTGCCGGGATTTCGTCGGCCTCGGTGACGACGGTACAGTGTTTCGCGTAGCTTCCTGGCGTCCCGAGTCGAATTGCCGTGACGTTGTTATTCTTGAAGTAGCAATTTTCGACACGAACGGCTCCACCGTTTCCGTGTGGAAGCCCCGGTGGAGAGCCGTAGATGGCATTGTCCGAAAAGTTCGAGAATTCACAGCGCTCGAACAGCAGATCACCCGCGTGCAAGAAGTTGACCCAGACGGCACCTTTTCTGCTGTGTGATTCGACCCCGTCCGGTGCGCGAACGTTTTCGATGCGCCCGACGCCATCTTCGTTGAGCAATCCAGGAATGACGCAGGTAGGATCCTCCGGAACGACGCTCTCGTCGTAGTCGTCGCTCTGCCAGTGCGGTGTCTCAACGTAGTCTCCCGTCACTTTTCCGTCGAAGTGGATATTGCTGACGAGCAACTGTTCTTCCGCGACCGTGGTAATACCCGTCGAGGTATCGTCACCCGTTTGATCGATCCGGAAGTTCTGGACGGTAATGTCCCGCCCCCACAACGTGAGGATACTGTGTCGACCGCCGTCGAGCGGCCGTAAGACGGTATCGTCCGCCCCAACCAGTGCGAGTTTACCGACTCTATCTACCTCGTCACCCTCACCGAAATCCCAGCGGGCAAATCCGTTACCCCCTTCACCCTCGTGAATGACGTATTCACCCGAGGGGAAGGTGACTTTTACACTATCATGTTCGACGGCTTCCGCGAGTGCATCGTTAATCGGTTCCCCACCGGTGTTATCCGCATCGAGGTCATCGACGATATCGAGAACGACATCGTAGTCGTCGTCCGCCGCTACGGACCCCGTCATCGCTAGTCCTGCCGCCACCGCAGCGGTTCCCGCCAGAAACGTGCGTCGGTTCGTCGTAGTGTCGCATATCGATCTATACGTGTCACTGTCGGTGACTGCTGACTGTCGTCTCATGTTACCAGTGCATGTATGAGATTATCACTGTAACATAACTGTTTTCACGCCGTGATGACATTTCACATTCGGTGGGTGTGGGATAATGAGCTTTTGATGGGAGGGGCACCTCGAGCACCCCCTGAAACGTCCATCTAGCCAACGCTCCCCAACGAATAACCGTCCACATCCGCTGCAACGAAGAACTTAATAGCGAGTGGGGTCACTGTTTTCGCTAATGTCCAGAGGTTCACCGCTGGCGTCGAGCGATCGGTCGACGGCCCAGTCACAGGAACTCGTCGAGCGAGCGTCGAAGGTTATTCCAAATGCGACCCAGACCGGGAGCAAACGACCGACGCAGTTCGTACAAGGCGTCTCACCTTCACACATCGTTCGCGGCGATGGGAGTCGGTTGTGGGATGCGGACGGGAACGAGTACATCGACTGTAACGCCGCACTCGGCCCGATATTATTGGGACACAACCACCCCGCAGTGACCGACGCTGTCAAATCCCAACTCGACGAAGGGACGATGTTCACCATGGAACATCCTCTGCACGTCGAGGTGGCGGAACTGTTTACCGAGGTTGTGCCGTGTGCAGAGATGGTCCGGTTCGCAAAAAGTGGAAACGACGTCACCACACTCGCTGCAAAAGTCGCTCGAGCCTACACCGAACGCGACGTTATCGCGACCCAGGGCTATCACGGGTGGCCTGACGTCTGGATGAGTAACAAACCGAGCCTCGATGCGGGAATTCCTGACGTTATCGGCGAGTATACCGAGGAGTTCGAGTACAACGATATCGAGAGCGTCGAGCAGATTTTCGCTGACCATCCTGACAACGTCGCAGCCATCGTGACCACGCCGGTAAACCTCGAAGAGCCTGAAGATGGATTCCTCGAGGAACTCCGGGAACTCGCCGATCGTGAAGGCGCAGTGCTCGTCTTCGACGAAGTGCTAACCGGATTCAGATTTGCGCTCGGCGGCGCACAGGAGTACTACGGTGTGACTCCCGATCTGGGTTGTTTCGCCAAAGGCATGGCCAACGGGTTCCCGATTTCCGCTCTCGCAGGCAAACGCGAGTACATGGAGGTCATCAGCCGCGGCGATTTCTTTTACTCGATGACGTATGCTGGCGACGCAGCGTCACTGGCGGCGACGAAGGCCGCAATCACCGTCCAACAGGAAGAAGACGTCCACGAACACATTTTCAGAGTGGGCGAATCGCTCATGCACAGCTACAACGAAATCGTTGCCGAACTCGGATTGGGTGGTCGGACTCGCGCTCACGGCTTACCACCTCGCTTTGTCATCCAGTTCTTTGATGAGGACGGAGACCACGACCAACTGGCACGCAGTCTGTTCATGCAAGAGGCACATAAACGCGGCGTCCTCTATACCGGCGGACATATTCCGACCTACAGCCACACTGACGAAGATATCGACCAGATACTGAGCGTGTATCACGAATGTCTCGAAGTTCTCGTTGACGCTTTCGAGAACGACAACGTAGCTGATCGGCTCGAGGGTGACCCAGTTGGCGCGACACTCCGACAACGAACGGGTGAAAACGATTAACTGGAATTCCTGAGCGAGTGGTGCACTCGAGTCAGAACACGGTATTTCTAACGCTTCGATAGGTTCCCTTAACAGCCATAAAGCCGACGAGGTGAGGCTTACAGCAGTACCCAAAGACCGACACAACTCCGTCCCGGACTCGTAAGCGATAGTGGGTATTGAAAATCATTGCACACTCTACCGCAAGACACCGTCGCGATAGGTGTGTGAACTATTTCAATGACTACTATATCTCACACCGATTGAGGATCTGTCGCGAACGCTGTCCGTACCTTTAATATTCGTGCCGCCAGACCAACGGTAACATGGCGAATCCTCCTTACAGGCACGGAGCAGAGACACGTACAACTGCTGACGGACTCGATAGGTCGGCCGATCTCCGATGTGACGGCGGGACGATACCACCAGCGTGGCGGGTCGGTACGGCGACCGTCGACATTACACCCGACGAAACTGAGCCCCACCGTTTGATCGGTTTTGGAGCCCGTGACGGGCATATGGATGGTGTCGAACACGATATTTCAGCTCGTGCGGTCGCGTTCGAAGATCGGACTGGGCAACGACTGGTTTTCCTCTCGTTCGAACTCCTGTTCGTGTTCGAAACACAGCGTGCCTATCTCGAGGCCGAGTGTGCAAAACGATGGGGCCTCGAGCCCAAAGCCCTCGTTATTAACCCGAGTCACACCCACTACGGACCGGATTACGATGTGCATCGCGAAGGGCTCCAGGAGGACTACGACCGAGACGACGACCTCGTCGCAGAGTATCGAGAGTTCGTCGACGAACGACTGCTCGAGGTAATTGGTGCGGCGCTCGAGGATTTCGAGCCGGCGTCGCTCTCGTACTACCACGCGAAACTGGCCATCGCGATGAACCGCCGACGAGCGACCGAAGACGGCATCGGCTTCGATCCGACGCCGGACGGACCGGTCGATCACGACCTGCCCGTTCTCGCCGTCGAAACTGCAGGCGGGACGACGAAAGCGCTGTTGTTCGGCTATGCGTGCCATCCAACCGCCGGAATGGCCTTTTCGAACGAGGTCAATGGTGACTGGCCGGGCTACGCGATGGAATACCTCGAGGAAACGTATCCGGATGCCACCGCCGTGTTCGTCATCGGCTGTGCAGGGGATCAGAAGGCCTACCCGCAGGGAAGCCGGCAACTGGTAAAGGGACACGCCCGAACGGCAGCAACCGCCGTCGAACGAGCGCTGGTGACCGAACCGAAACCGGTGCGAGGACCGCTCAAGCTCGCCGCCGGTAGCGTGACGCTCGACATCGAGAATCCGATCGAAGACGAAAACGGGGACCAGACCGGCGGCACCGAAGTAACGGGGCATCGACCCTATCCAATACAGGCTGTTGGGTTCGGAACGGATCTGACGCTCCTCTCGCTTTCGGGAGAAGTCGTCGCCGATTTCGCGCTGGAGCTCAAGGAGACGCTCGCCTCGCCCCTGTGGGTGGCAGGCTACGCGAACAACACGGGATACCTCCCGACGAAACGAATCCTCGCTGAAGGGGGCTACGAGTCGTGGCAGTCCTTCGAGGACGGCCTCTATGCCCCCTCCACTGCTGAGCGAATTCTCGACAAGTCAGTCGCGCTCGCCGAGCGCGTCGGCGCCCGGCGGAGGGAGCTATGAGCGACTCGAGGCTCGGCAGCGATAGCCATCGAACCGAACCCGGACCGCGCATCTCCACCGAGTTCACCTACCGCGAGATCGACGCCGCTGTCCTCGAGAATCAGGCACTCCGAGTGATGGTGCTAACGGGGAAAGGCGGCGACATCGTCGAGTTTCGTGATAAACGGACCGATGTCGACGTCCTGTGGCGGACGCCACACACGTGGACGGCACCCGGGGATCGGTACATCCCGGCTATCGACTCGAGCTGGAACGAACACTATCCTGGCGGCTGGCAAGTCAACCTCCCCATCGCGGGCGGTGGCATGGAAATCGACGGTGGCAGTTACGGACTCCACGGCGAGAGTGCGCTCCTGCCCTGGGAAGCCACCGTGGTCCGCGACGATGGTGAGGCCGTGACACTTCGACTGCGTGTCGATCTAATCCGCTACCCATTCTCCGTAGAACGCGAACTGACGCTTCGAGCGGGCGAGTCCAAACTTCACATCGACGAGTCGGTGACCAATCGGGGCGAGGTCCCCCTCGAGTACGTCTGGCAACAGCACATCACGCTCGGGGAACCCTTGCTCTCGCCCGCTTCGCGACTCGACCTCCCCGAGGCAACCGGCGTCAACCCAGCGTACGGCGACGGCTTTCCGAACGCTCGCCTCGAAGATGACGTGACATACGACTGGCCACACGCACCCGGAAAGGACGGTGGTACCGTCGACCTTCGAGAGATTCCGCCGCGCTCGGCGGGCGTCCACGACCAGTCATTTGCCGTCGACATGGCCGACGGCTGGTATGCGCTGACGAATCCCGACCTGAACCTCGGCTTCGCCCTTCGATTCCCACTCGACCCGTTCGAATGCCTGTGGTACTGGCAACCCTTCGGCGGCTACCACGAGTCGCCATGGTTCAATCGAAACTACAACGTCGGTCTCGAGCCCACGACTCGCTCGCCTGCTGAACAACGGGCCAGTGAGACGGCCGAAAACGGAAAATCGGTCATGAACGTCATCGAACCCGGTGAAACGGTCGATGCGTCGTTCACTGCCGTCACCTATGGCGACCTCGAGCGGGTGACAGACGTCTCACCGAATGGGAACGTCGATGGAGAATAAGACGGCGGTCGTGTTTCCCAGGGCCTCATGTGTCCCGGATTGACTGCACACGAGTTCGAGGACATTGGCCGGTTTTCGCTTACAGATCGAGCAGTTCTATCACGTTGCCGCTGCGAACCCGGTCTTTCTCCGCCTCGCTAGCCGGGAGGTGTTTCGTGTAGTTGTAGGTCGATTCGAACGTCATGAACGGGAGCTGGGGGCCCATCACGAGATGATCCACGCCGATGCCGTCGACGATCTGTCGGCCCTGCATCTGCGTCCAGTAACAAAACAGGTCGTCGATAACGACGAAGGTTTGTCCAGTTCGAACCTTGTTCTGGAGCCTAACGTCCCGCCGATTGACGGTAGTCGTCTCCTTGATGATCCGGTACCCGCCAGTCCACGTGTCGGCGACGATAACGTCCGTTTCGGGGACCTCCAGAAGAAGATCGATCACGTCGTCGATCTTCCCTTCGTCCTGGCGCCACATCCGGGACTGGCCGATCCCCTCGAAATGACGCAGTTCCACGCGAGGGTGCCGTCCTCGTTGATCCTCGAGGGCGGCGACGAGCATGGCGGGCACCTCGAGATCGGCGCACGCTCGAAGCAAATCCTTCGCCTCGGGCGCGTTGATTTCGTAGTCGTGGTAAGCGGGGAGCAGTCGAACTCCGTGCATTCCCCACTCCTCTACGCAGTGACGAAGATCGTCCTCCCACCCGGGAAAGGTCGGGTTGATCGTCGTGAAGGGGAGCAACCGGTCTTCGTGGCCGTCGATGTCGCGAACGAGTTCGCGGTTGCCGTGTTGTGGGTCGCGGTAAAAGACCGACCCAAGAGAGGAGACGATCGCTTTGTCGACGCCCTTTCGATCCATCACCTCGAGCAACCCTTCGGAAGACGCGTCGAACGGATGGAACGGCCACCGACCGACGTAGGCGTTTACGTCGACGATCGTCTCTTCACGGGGTCGATCGAACGCCTCGAAGCGCTCTCGGGCGGCGTCGATACGCTCCTCGCGCTCGACGAGTGAGAGCCTGTTTTCGACCCCCTCGTGCAACAAGTTCTCGAAGTTGTACGCGATCTGCGCCTTGTCGCTCGCGGGGAGGTCCGCCCCGTCGAGTTTGCCGGCGCACACGGAGAGCCAGGTGTCCGTACCGAACAACAGTCTGTCGACGCCCAGCACGTCCGCAGCCATCTCGATCTGGCCGACCTCGCAGTTGCTTCCGCTGAGGTCCAGGTAGACGTTCTCGTGGTCGGCGATCCGTTTGATCCGATGTTCCCAGTTGCCACCTGCGCTAATATGCCCGGAAATAAGCTTCAGATCGGGGTAACGGCTCGCGAGCGAGGCGACGTCCTCCGAGCGAGCCTCGCTGGGCCGTTCAGTCGGGTACGGCTCCTCGTTCTGCATGACGTGGGCGATGATCGGGACGTCCAGCTCGACGGCCGCCTCCGCCAGCGGGGCGAATTCAGTGTCGGTAATATTTATTTCTGTCCCGAGGAAGTGATGCTTGAGACCCACCAGACCGTCCTCCGTGACCGCTCTCTTGAACTCGGCGACAGCGTCGTCCCCCCATTCAGGATGTGCTCTGGCCCACCCGTAAAACAGGTCTGGGTGTTCCTCGACGAACGCCGCAATCGTTCGGTTATTTTCGCGACACGCGTCGACAGTGTCACCCAGTTCACCGATCAGTGTCGTTCTATCGATGCCGAGAACGCTCGCCTCCTCGCGAAACTGCTCTGCCCGGTCGGCGCGTGCTGCGGCCGTCGATACGTCCTGTGTCCACACATGAAAATGGCAATCTATCACATCTCATTGAGAGGCGGAATGCACTCATAAACATTGTGACGCCAAATAGGCTGAGGATCGGTGACTTCTGAAACGGTAGAAAACGGATGACACGACACCTACTCGGTCAGCACGACCTCCCGTTTCGTTTCGGCACTTTCGTAAATTGCATCGACGACTCGCTGTACGGCGAGTCCTTCCTCGAGCGTGTTGTGGCTCGGTTCCACGTCGCCCCGGGTAACTGCGAGGACGTACTCCCATTGTTCGTTAAATCGATCGGAGTCTGGAAGGTGCAATTCGGTGTCAGTAAGTCCGTCACCTCTGGTCGAGTATAACGTCGCACGCTGGGTACTACCGGCACCGTCTATCGTGGCTCCAGCACGGTCCCCGTAGATCCGCAAGGACTGATTCGATTCACCGTTCGACGCCCACGCCAGATGGAGGTGAAGCGTCACTCCGTCAGCAGTTCGAACCAGGGCTCTCGCGTAGTCATCGACATCGAAGGCGCCGTCGTCGACCGGTGCACCACCCCACATGTTCAGATAGGTGTACTCCGCCTTCGATCCGAAGTGACTGCCAGTCATCGCCGACACGGTCTCGACTTCCGGAAAATCGAGCAGGTGCAACGCCAGGTGAACCACGTGAACGCCGATGTCAATCACTGCACCGCCGCCGGAAACGTCCTTCCGGGTGAACCAGCTACCGAGTTGTGGGATCCCCCGCCGACGAACGAACGTTGCATCGATGTCGTAGACCTCGCCCAGTTCCCCTGCGTCGATGGCCGAACGAATCTCATCGACCCACGGTTCGAACGCTCTGACGAACCCCACGAAGACGCGTCCCGCACTCTCGGCTTCCACGGCAGCGAGGCGTTCCGCATCTTCGAGCGTATGGGCAAGTGGCTTTTCGACGAATGCGTCGACATCTGCCTCGAGAACTGCGATTGCACACTCGGCGTGTAAGGAGTTCGGAACGGCGACGATCACCAGATCGAGGGGTTCCGCATCGAGCATCGTCCGATAGTCGTCGTACGTACTGGCAACGTCAAACTCGTTCGCAAACGACTCTCGGCTCGCTGGGTCGATGTCGGCAACGGCCGTGATGGATTCGCCGAGCGATTCGATAGCCCTGGCGTGAATCCGGCCGATATTACCCGCGCCGACGATACCGATCAGTAATGGAGGCATGTGTTGAATGTTGTAGACGGACATAATAAATCGATGGGACGAACAAGTGACTTCCCCAAACGCGGTTAGTAGTATGGGCTATAGGCCTCGAGAAACGCGTCGCCTTTGACGACGTGTTCGGCAAGCGCTCTGGAGTTTGGAGTAATCGGTTGTCCGTACTCGAGCGCAGCGTCGATGCCCAGCAATAGGGAGGCAGCATCGAGGATCCGCTTTCCTGCTACCGTCGACCGTGTTTCGATGACCTCGAGATAGGCGTCGAGATAGGAGCGATACATGTCTTCCATGTCCGATGGTTCGCTCCCGACCTCGACGGCCGACGTCTGGTTGCCGACGCTGAGGAAACTAAACTGCTTTTTCGTCCCGGGACTGTCGAGTCGAACGGTGACATACGTACCGTCGGTGAAGACGATTTCGACGGTTCGGCCAGGATCGTTCGCCGGTGAGACCGTCGCCCAATCGCTGTCGACGATTCGGCAAACGGTATCGACCAGATGCGAGCCATAATAGAACGGATCATCGTAGCCGACACAGTAGAGCGCCCGACTCGAGCAGTCAGGCTCGAACGTCGCTACGGCCGAGTGATAGGGTACCGCAGAACCTCCAAAGAGCGGGGTTTCGGTGGCTGCTTGCCCAATAGCCAGTATGTCCTCCTTTGAACCGGCAATCGGCTTGTCTATCAACGTCGGTATTCCGGCCTCGAGAAACGGTACGGCGAGGGTTCGGTGTGTCTCCCAATCTACCGTAAGTATCATGACGCCATCGACGTCACCAATCATCTCGTGCGGGTCGGCATACTGACGCGCTGCATACTGGTCACAAATCGACTGGGTATACGATTCGTCTCGAACACTGCCGCCGTCCCAGACGGCACTGAGCGTAGCTTCCTCGTGGCTTGCCAAGCGCTTGGCGAAAGATTCGCCGTGACTCGTATCTAATCCGACGATACCAATATCAACCATCTACTCTTAGTGGGGGTGTCTCGTACTTAAACTTTGACCGAATACGACGGTAACAAGCCGTCTACCACCAGTAAACAGCTGATTGTTCGAATCAACGCGTTCCAGGCAATAGATTACGGGGTTCTTCAGCTGTTATACAGCCTTAGAGTTGCGTTCACAGCCATCTCGGCGCTAATCGAGGTGCCGTCTCGTTTACTGCAGGAAATCGATGGTATGTGTCGACATGGCAATAATCCCTGCAGGCCATTCCAGTGACGGCGCAAACCTGCAGATGCGCAGAACCAGTAGCGAGCGCCTCTTGAGCCGCCTTCCAGCAAATACGGCAGTACACAGTAGACCGGGCACAACAACCGATTGACTGTAGTTCCGTGCAATACAGGACGCGGGTCTGGTGGCCCAAAAAGTAATTTTGTTCTCCAGAGGGAAACGTAGCGGTGCAGGAACCGACGAAATGTCTCAGCCCCACTGCGCTGAGTCAAAATGACCACTTCACCGCCTCGCTAGCGGTCAGTGACAGAACGGTTAATGCGTTCGGGCTATTTGCCACTGGTATGAAGCGTTACGAAACCGACGTTCGAGATGGTGTGTTGTTCCTCGAGACAGACGACGGATGGATCGAAATCGGGTCACTGGACGGTATTTGTGAGTTGATCGGCGGTGAAACCTACGTTCTCGAGTACGATGAGCAACAGCGGTCGGTTTCCTGGCTCGATACCGATGCGGAAGGAAAACTCTCCTTTGACGTACGTGAAACGCTAAGAGAGATGAGTTATGACAAGGAGTTCGTGGCGAACATCGAATCCGTCGATGCCGATACGATGGACGGCGAGTATTCGATGCGCGCCTCAGTATTTGCCGATCTCATGATCGCCATCTGGGAGTCGAAAGGGGATCTGTAGTCCCCGACACCACCGTGGTAAACGAAAAATAAAACGGAAACAGCCGGTGCCACTCGTTTACGCAGTGAAAACAGGCAGCGAGATTCGAGAAATCCGCCTTTCCTCACTCGCCGATATCCCCGCTAGCGGAGGCGAATGTCACTCCTCACCTGACACATAACACATGTACCTTTGTTATGGTAGCCATCGTTCGGCCGGTGTTATGTTTCATTGAACTGCATTGTAATTTTTCCATCTACAACTATGTGATGTGTTTTCGACAGTAAACTGTACCAGCATTCCCCATCGAAACCACTGCAAACTGCGACTCGTACGGTTTACTGTCATCCCTTACCGGTGATTGCCGCCCCGATATTGGCTATTAGCGGTAAAAAGGTACAGGGGGATCATGTCACTCGAGCAACGAACGCATCGAATTGATGCCGAGCGCTCCCGCACCGATAGCCGTTGCACCGATGATGAACAGTGGGTTCAACACGCCCAACAACGCGACCGGAATCGCGATGCCATTGTAGACGAACGCAAGGCGATTGTTCTGTTCGACACGCTGATGAGCGCCCTCGGCGAGGTCGAACGCTGTTTCGATTGCCGTCAGATCGTCCTCGGCAACCGTAATGTCGGACGCATCCGATGCCAGATCCGTCCCGCCACCGAGTGAGATGCCCAGTGCCGCCTCCGCCAGCGCCGGCGCGTCGTTCGTGCCATCACCGACCATCGCAACGGTGGAATCCGTACCGAGTTTTCTCATCGCTGCAACCTTGCCCTCGGGAGGAACCCCAGCAAACACCCTCGAAACGTCCGGATGGCTGGCAAACGGTTCAGTCGCCGCCCGCTCGTCACCGGTGAGAACGATCACATTCATACCACGAGTGCTGAGACGCTTGATAGTGTTTTCCCAGTTCGCTCGCGGTTGGTCTCCGACGACGACGAGGCCACGAGCACGTCCGTTCTGCCCGACGACGACCGGCAGTCGACCGGCCCCTCTTTCGGCTTTGACCTGTCGTTCAAGGTCATCCTCGAGTTCCCAGCCCTGGTCGATGAACAGGTCCGGATGGCCCACGAGGATTTCGTCGCCGTCGACGGTCCCGCTGACGCCGTTTGAATAGCTTCGAAAGCCCGACACGTCTTCGATCGCTACCGACTCCGAGCGAGGTTCCCCACCATCGGATTGGGGTGGGTTCCCGTCCGATGCCGTTGTGTTCGCGTCTGTCGTACCCGGCCCGTACGCTCGAGCGATGGCGTCGGCGGCCGGGTGGGCAGCTCGTTGCTCGAGGCGCCCTGCTGCTTCGAGAAGCGGTTGCGGTGCGTCTGCGGAGAGGACGGTCATCTGTCCGCGAGTGAGCGTTCCCGTCTTGTCGAACACGACAGTATCAACCGCCCGTAACCGTTCGAATACCGTCTCATCAAAGATGACGATGCCGCGCTCGAGAGCTTCCTCGAGGGTCGTCGCAATCGAGAGCGGCGTCGCAAAGCCGAGCAACCAGGGCGAGGCGATCATGAAGACGGCGAGAAAGCTGAGGATTGCGGTACCAACACTGCCGCTCAACACCAACGTCCCGACACCGCCGAGTACGGCAAAACCGACGATTGGGGTCAGCAGTCGACCAGCGAGACGGTCGGCACGTCGCTGGACGCCGTGCGTGGCACTCTGGAGTTGCCACACCGTCGTCGTCAGTCGATCGATACTACTCTTTGCGGTTGGCCCGACGCGGACGATTGCGGCATCGGTGGTGACGATCGAACCGCCGACGACATCGTCGCCAGGTTCTTTGATAATTGGGACTGACTCGCCAGTAATGATCGCCTCGTCGACCGTACAGCTACCCTCGGCCAGTTCGCCGTCGACTGGAATTCGTTCTCCCTGTTTGACGAGGATTCGGTCGTCGGGCTCGAGTTCACCGACGTCGACGGTTTCGGTCGAACCGTCATCGGCTAATCGGTGAGCACTGTCAACCTGGGAAACAGTGAGTTCGGTGAGTCTGTCGAGGGCCTTCTGTTTGACTGATGATTCGTACAGGATGCCGCCGGTCACGATCGCTGCGATAGCCAACACGAAATCGTAGTAGATATGGCCGCTGTTGCCGACGACGACGGCGAGTGAACTGTAGAGATACGCGCTGACGATAGCCAGCGCAGCGAGTAAGTCGGTGTTCGGCTGGCGAAGCTTGAGACTGATGTAGGCACCCCGCAAGACGGGCATCCCAGCGAAGTAGAGGACGATACCGGTGAGCACGAAGTAGACGCGAGAGAACAACACGCCACCATCGGTGAAAAGTACCGTGAACCCCTCGAGCGGGCCAGCAGGATACAGTTCCGCCAGGTGCGCAGGATAGAGAACCGTAATATAGGGTATCAACAAAAACGAACCGAAGACGACGCTGAGGATGTACCGCATGTCCATCGCGTCGTCCGACCGTCGTTTCCGAATCCCCGACATCTCCCGAGCGCGCCGAGTCGTACTTGTGGACTCGTTCGGGTTCGGCCTGTTTTCGGGTCCGACGACTCGTCGAACGGTGTTCTCGTCCGTTTTCGACGATTCCGTCACGGTGTCGCGGAGATAGGCGGTGTATCCAAGTCGACTCAGAGCATCCTCGAGGTCGGATTTCGGAAGCTGTGCCGGGTCGTGGTCGACACGAATCGACTCCGTGACGTAACTCGCCTCGGCATCGAAGACACCGTCTTGCTCGCACGCAACGGACTCGAGGTACTGCTCACAGGTGACAGCGTGCATGCCGTCGACACGAAGGAAGGTCTGGATCGGCTCTGGGTGGCTTTCGGGATCGGCGTGAGGATGCACTTCGCCCTCCTCGTTACGTGTCGATTCGGCCTCCGGTTCGAGTTCGATGGACGCGGTTGACTCTTGTGTATCGACCTGTCCAGTTGTTCCCTCGACCGAGGGCTCTCCATCCACCGCGGGATCGGTATCCACCGGTTTCGCTTCGTCTATGCCACGCGTAGGTTCCCCCTCGGGTATGCCCGTTGATCCCTTTTCGGGACCAGGAATTGCGGGAGGGGGACCATCGGCCAACGCTCCAAGCGTATTGTACAGGCTCTGACAGCCACTCGAGCAGACCTGCTCACCGCCCTCGAGGCACAATTCGCCCGCAGAATCTGGACAGGGGCGCCCACAAAATGCACAGCGGTCGACTTCGCCTCCTTGGGCGCTACCCATCGGTTCTCACCTGCCTCGAGCGCCCGGTTTGGCGGTCGTCGATCGCGTTCGTGTTCATTACGCTGGTGTACGGTCTCCGAACCCTAAACGGATTCGAATGTATGTGGCCGTTCGGTGGACGTCCCGATGCGGTCCCAGTGGCGCTCCTCGATGAGGAAACGCAACACGTCACCCCTTGGCTGTGAATAAAGTGTGGACCAATTTCGCACCAATGAAACGCAATACTACCAATATCAAATAGTACCCATATATCTGAGATAAAGGTGGATGAGATCGAAACCCTATGTCGCGGGTAGGTTTTAAAGAATTGAACATTCCAAACGTTTTTGAACGTATAGAGGTTAATCCCCCGAAGAGAATAGGCAAATATCTTTGATTTACAGCCTTATTTGTTAAGCAAATCTAAATTCACCAATACGTGCCAAAGGAGAGGTCACATACTTACAAGATACGAGATTTGGGCTCTCAGCGTTTACCTATCGCCTATGGCCGAAGTTATATAACGGCCTTCGATTACAGACAAAGTATACTATTCCAAATATTTTTGCTTTAGTGTCTTCTATATTATGGATCATTAGAGAGTACAGTGATGAGGTTCAGAGTGCACACATTATTCTCCGCCCATCAAACGGCAGTTCAGGCAGAGTATGGCATCCTCATCGAACGACTGTGACCGGAACCGCAACCCGTTTGACGACGATTTCGGCCGTACTCCCGATCTGCGGAGCTGGCACGCCGCCTCGACCCCGACTCCCGAGCACCACCTGGTCGATGTCGTTGTCGTCGACGTAGGCGACGATCGACTGTGCAGGTGAGCCTACCGACGTCGCCGTCTCAACCGAGTTCGACTCGAGTTCGTATCGCCGGTTCGGCGGTGTACTGGCTGTCGATTCTTCACGCCCCTCGCCACTCGACACTGCATCGCCCCCCTCAGATTCCGATTCACGGACGACATCCACCGGTAAGTCCGCAATCGCTGCCTCGAAAAGGTCGGTTGCGCGAGCGTGCTGGACCTCGAGCCACCTATCGGTTAGCGGCGTTCGTTCGTCGGTGGCGTGTGGCAAGTCAAACGGGTCGATAGCGTGAAAAAGGACGAGGTCGGCTCCGGGGAACGTCTCGATGGCGTACTCGAATGCCGCCTGTGCAGGATCCGAGCCGTCGTGTGGGACAAGTATCGTCACCGTGCCTGTGTCGTGACTGGACATACGCGAGTATTCTCGATGGACCTACAAAGTGTTCCCCCACAAGCGTCGGTCGCTCGAGGAGGTCACAAGAGTCGCTACTCGTTCGGACGGAAAATGCTCGAAACCGTTCGCCCGAGGGGAGCTTCACTGGGGAAATCAGGATGGCTACTGGGAAAATCGTCGTTCAATCGGCGTTTGCCACAGATGCCGCACTGGCCTGTTGACTTCGCCAGACCCCCTGCAGATACGCGCCAACGAACATCCCCGCGAGCGCCCAGAGGATGGTCAGGTTACCGATACCGAGACTGGCGTAGGCGGCACCTGGGCAGATGCCCGAAAGGCCCCAGCCAACCCCGAAGATCGAGCCACCGATCAGCACGTTCTTGTCGAATGACTTGAGTCGACGGCCGTACGTGTCGCCAGTGAGGGGAGCTCTGTCACGAAGGCGTGGAACGATGGCGAACGCCAGCCCCGTCACGATGGCCGCCCCGAACATGACGAACAGCAGACCGAAATCGGTGAACTGCAGGAACTCGAGGACGACCTCGGGTCTAGCCATGTGACTGAAGCCGAGGCCGAAGCCGAAGATCAGGCCACCGACGAAGATGAGTGGCATGAACGCGGGATGGCGTCCCCCTGGCTCGCCGCTCATGGTGACACCCCCAGAGCCATGACGATCTGAGCCGTACCGATCGCGACGGCGAGGAACGTCATCACGCCGACGATCGATGTCTTTGAGGCCGAGCCAACGCCACACACGCCGTGTCCAGAGGTACAGCCCTTCCCGATTCGCGTGCCGATCCCGACGAGGATCCCGCCCAGGAACAGCCGCCAAGGCTGGACGTCGGTGAGCCAGAACGTGAACCCGCCGAGTTCGAACACGTCGCCGGTCGAACCCGGTTGATAGAGTGAACTCGAAACCACGCCTGACTGGAACGTGAGCGCGTAGACCATCGCCCCCATGATGATGCCGAGGGTGAAGACGATCCGCCAGTCTCGAGACGAGCGATAGCGCTGGAACCGAGACTGGTCGGAAACGTACGAGAGCGTGGACTCGAGGAACGTGCTCGCCCCGGCGGCGATGCCCGTTCCGACGTAGATGACGACGGCCCCGAGACCGACCAGCAGGCCACCCACGGCATATCTGGAGATACCGTTAGGGAACAGCTCGGCGGTCAGCAGCGGGATCGTTGATTCAGTAATCACGGTTACTTCCGTTAGTCATCAGCCAGGGAGCCCTGGCTTGCGGCACAGTTGTTCGGGCCGAGTTCGAGTTCGAACGCTTCGTCGTCGTCGGCCACCTGCTGGCCGAGGTTGGTCTCGATGATGTCCACGTAGTTCGCTGGCCGTGGTGGCATATCCGAGAGGATCAACTCGACGAAATCGTCTTCGTTCATCGTGAGTGCAGCCATGTTCGAACGGAGCTCACCGATCGTCGCCGTGTAGGTGCCGTCGTCGGCTGGCACGGCCGAGTCGCTGAAGTGTGCGCCGCCGATGAGGGTCTCTTCGGCCAACGTTAGCACTCGCTCCTGGAGCGATTCGTAGAGCTGGCTCGCGGCCTCGGGTGCGCCGTCGTCGCCTTCTTCGAGGTCCGGTCGGGCAACGCTCTCGATGAACAGCCCGTCACCGGTCGCGAGAAGCGACTCGTCGATCAGGTACGAGGTCATCCCGGAGGTGTGTCCGGGCGTGTAGACCGTCTCGATGGTTGCGTCACCGACCGAGAACTCGTCGCCGTCAGCGGCCAGCGTCATCTCGTCGGCGTAAGTGACACCCCGGTCAACGGCGGCGTCAGGAATCACGCCCTCCACACCTTCGTCAGCGAGCGCCCGGACGCCCGAGATGTGATCGGCGTGGATGTGCGTGTCGATGGCGTATTGCAGGTCAACACCGAGTTCCTCGGCGTCCTCGAGATACCGGTCCGTGAAGGCACGGAGCGGATCGATGACGGCGGCTTCGTCACCGTCGTAGACGAAGTAGCCGAGGCAGCCTGAGGAGGGACGCTGGTACTGGATAAGCGTTCCCGCGCCGTCGTAGCGTTCGACCTCGACGGCTTCGTAGATTCGGGCCCAGCCGTTCATCCCCTCCTCGAGGTGGTTGACGTCGTAGCCACGCTCTTTGAGTCGGCCGGCGACGTACTCGCTTGCACCTCCCTTCGCACAGAGGACCGTTACCTCGCGGTCGTCCGGAATCGGCTCGAGGATGTCCTCCTCGAGTTCGTCGTCGAGGAAGTGGAAGTACGGAACGTTGATCGCTTCGACGTTGTCGCCCTCGATCTTCCATTCCTCGTAATCACTTCCCATCCGTGCATCGAGCAGCGTGACCGCGTCGCCGGCGTCGATGTCCGCTTTCAGGTCTGCAGGGGTAATTGATTCGATCGGCACATCTGGAGTTGGGAAATCCATTTCGTCCATTGTACATCAACCAGTATTGGCCCCGGATACATAAACATTTGCATAGAAGTTCCCCTTATGCACAATACTCTATTCGATATTGTTTCCCAGATTGTATTTCTGTACGCGCATAAGCGATGGAAAGGGTATTTTTGCAATCGCTGTTGTTCGAGTCTGGTGCAATAATCGATATACTTTTATGTCCAGGGTCGGTATTGTGTTCCAAGTCCAATACGGACCAACTGATACCAATGAGTTCAGAATACGATGTAACCGAGACGCTCGACGTGAAAGGACTGTCATGCCCAATGCCCATCGTCAAAACGAAACAGGCGATAGACGATGTCGAGGCTGGTGGCGTACTCGAAGTGGTTTCGACCGACTCCGGCTCGATGAGCGACATTCAGGGCTGGGCAGAAGGAACCGACGGCGTCGAACTGCTCGACCAGGTCGAAGGCGACGAACTGTACACCCACTACGTGAAAAAGACCGCATAAAATGAGTGCCGATAACGCCCCACAGCCAGGTGACGGAGAGTTCGACGCTGCCGAGTTAGCAACACTGCGCGACCGCGTGGACGAACTCGAGGATACCGTCGCGGCGATGGAAACTGACCAGAAGAAGATGACCATCGTCGCCACCCAGGGGAGCTTCGACATGGCGTACCCGCCGCTGATCCTCGCAAGCACAGCAGCGGCCTTCGGCTGGGACGTCGTCGTCTTCCACACGTTCTGGGGCCTCGATATTCTCCACGAGGAGAAATCCCAGGATCTCAAGCTGAGTGCCGTCGGCAACCCGAACATGCCAATGCCGAACGCGCTCGCCGCACTCCCCGGTATGGACGCGATGGCGACGAAGATGATGCAGAAGAAAATCGACGACAACGGGACGGCCACCATCGAGGAACTGATCGACCTCTCGCTCGATCAGGGGGTCGACTTGCAGGCCTGCCAGATGACCATCGAACTGATGGGCTACGACGAGGACGACTTCTACGACGGCGTGACGACCGGTGTCGGCGCGGCCACGGCGATTCAGCACATGGCCGAATCCGACGTCCAGTTGCTCGTCTAAAGGCGGTTCGTGGATCTCGAGCGAGAACGGATTCGCGCGAGTGATTCGATACCTATCACACCCCAGGAATTCACCCACCATCAGTCACTACTAACATACAATCAGTCCGTACTGACATTTTCGTAAAGTGAACTGTACACCGAACGGTGAAAGCCGTATTTTTATCCACGGGTCGTCGACATACCCATGCGATCACTCCGCTGGGTGCAACTCCCTCGAGACGAGATCGACTCGGTCCTGGGTACGGGGGGCGTCGGCGTCCTCTCGTTTGCGACGGATGCAGGGAAGCCGCCGTTTTCGATCCCGGTTTCCTACGGATTTTATCCCGAAGACGACAGTTTCTACTTCCACCTCGCCTTCCCACGCGACGACAGTACCAAAGCGGAATTGCTCACGAATCCCGTGACCTTCGTCGTGCACACCCATCCCGAGGAAGGGTGGCGAAGCGTCGTGGCAAGCGGAACACTCGAGGAAATCGACGAGTCTCCCTACGAGTCGATGGCTGTTCAAGGCATGTGGGGCGTCGAAATCCCCGAAGTCGAAGTGTTCGAACGCCCCCGGGACGAAATTACGTTCCGTGATTTCCGGCTGGTGCCCGATACGCTGACCGGTCGAAAAGAGATCGAAAGCGAAGACTGAGTGGTTTGGTACGCCTGAACGGGTGAGCCAAACCGATGGGTTCGACTCAGTCGTCAACGTTTTGGAGGTACTGAGAGAGGGCGTTGAAGTCACGTACCGCCTCTCCCGCTGGTGGGCACTCGGCGGGTAATTAGGGGACGATACGTTCTCCGGACAGCAATGACTGGTACATCTCCGGATTGAGAGTTACACAATGCCCGTCCCAAAGCGTATCACCCAGCCCGATGAAATGAACGTATGTTCGAGACAATTTTGCTTCCAACTGATGGCAGCAAGGATGCCGAATCGGCCGCCGACGCTGGCCTCGAGTTAGCGCGGATACACGACGCGGAAGTCCACGTACTCTGTGTCGCCGAAACCGGTCTCCTCGGACAGGTTCGGTTGCCCGGTGACGCCGACAGTGCCGAACACGCTATGCACAGACAGGCAGAAACCTTCGTTTCTCGAGTGGCCGACCGGGCCGATGCTCTGCCCGTCACGACGGCGGTCCGAACCGGCCCACCCGAAACTGAGTTGCTCGAGTACGCAAACGAGGTCGACGCCGACCTGATCGTGATGGGGACTCGAGGCCGCGGTGGCGTCCACAAACTCGCCATCGGGAGCGTGACCGACCACGTCATCAGGTTCGGCGATATCGACGTGTACGTCCCATCACTCGAGTGATGGGCTCCGAATAGATACACTGCCGAAATCTTCAGGGATTGTTGCTCGAGGCCACGGCCTGATTTATCGCCACCGTTCGCTCACCCACAGACCAGCCGATGAGCGCCAGACCAACGTAAACCCCGATAGCGAACGGAATATGGCCCTCAGGGACGGCTGACAGCGCGAATCCGAGCGTATCGAGAAAGAGGCTGCCGAGAATCGAGAGGACGAATAGCCCGGCACCGTAATCGGCCGCCCCCAGTCGAGGCATTGGACCGGGGTTCGAAAAGAGCCGTCCAAGGCTATAGAAGATGAGCGTAAAACTGATCCAGCCGGCAAAGAGGTAAAACGAAGAGACGAACAGTTCTTCGGGGAACACTCGAGGGAGAAACACCAGATGGACGAGACCCGTTACCAGTATCGAACCGATCAGTACCACGAGCACGATCGGGCTCCGCTGATCAGCATTCATCACTCGAGAATACACACACGTGCGACATATACCTACTGTCGATTGGTCATCCGCATGGTTGGTTTTCAATAGCTATTTAATATTGTTTTCAAATAACATACTATTGATTTACAACCATCGGAATGGAACGCGGCGTACGCCCATTCGAGCGATTCATTGTGAGTACACGACACCGCTCGAGTCCATCTACCGTGTCCCACAAACTCGAGTGACATCCGTCACAAACACTTCCACGAGTCTCCGTTCGACTAGCTGCCGTTTTACCGGGAATGGACTCAACGCTGTCCCGGCGGCACCAGCAACACGTTCCCGTTCGCACGGACGATGATGTCCTCGGAGACACTGCCGAGCAAAAGTCGGCGCAGGCGGCTATGCCCTCGAGAGCCGACCAGCGTCGTCGTCGGTTCGAACTCGGCTTCGGCGGCCAGGATTTCGTCCGACGGGTCACCCGACCGCACTTCGTAGGTCGTCTCGATACCCAGGTCCTCGAGGGTAGCAGCGAGGTTTGCGAGTTCTTCTTCGGGGTCCTCACCCTCGGGGAGGCCGGGGTCTTTGGGCGTCTGAACGTGGACCAGGTGCGCCTCCTTGGTCGCATGCTGCAGTTGTGTAAACCACTCGAAAGCCTGTTCGGCGTTGTCCGAAAAGTCCGTGGCGAAGAGCATTCGCTGGAACAGGTGCTGTCGGAGAACGTCCGGATCCTCGGTTTCGCGTTCGATTCGGTTAACGAGTAACGGCTTCGTCGTCGACCGCGACAGGTTTCGCGCCGTCGAGCCGATCACACGGTTCTCGAGTGGACTCTTCCCGCGCGAGCCGATAATCGTGAGACTCGCTCCAATTGTTTCGGCGATCCCGTTGATTCGCCGGTGGGGGGTACCGCGCACGACGTGGGTTTCGACGTCGAATCCGTGATCGGTGATAACCTTCTTGTACCGCTTGAGCGCGCGCTTGCGCCGTTTTTCGAAATCGATTCCGGGCATGCCCGCGTAGACGTTCGAGGGAATAACTGTCACGAGGTGTATCTCCTCGATGCCAATTCGACCGAGACACTCGAGGCAGGTCTCGCTCTCGATCGTCGCCTCACTCGCAGCCGATAGGTCAGTGGCACAGACCGCTTTCATAGTCCACCTACGAACTGGAGCTATAATATTGTTTGGTTTATCCAATACACACCCCCTTTGCTGTAGACACGCCTTCTTCGATGATGAACAGCGAATCACGTGTGTGAGTCCCTCCACGAACGCGAAGAGATTCGGATAGGAACCGCGCAATTGATGATACGTAACTAATCCGCACCGCAGTTTGTGAGACGTTATCACGACCAGTTGCGCGCCAGAGATGCAGGATTCGAGCTACAGCACCCTTATATCCAAATAACGTATGGAAATATTCCCATAGGATATCAATCCCATACTCCGCAGTAATATTGTGTGTCAGTCCCAAAAGCGTTATACGTATGCTCGGGGTATCCAGTAGTGAGTAAGAAACCATGATCCGTACACAACTGCAAACCGTGGAGGTGGCATATCGATGATCGATGTCATCTCATTCCCTCCCGTCGTGCAAGCCGCGCTCCTCGTCGTGATCGTCCTCGTGGAGGCCGTAGGCCTCTACGCTGGCTACGGTGCCCTCGAGCGAGTGCTCGGACCGTCGATTATCGAAACAGTGGAGAACGTCTAAACAATGGTTGTACTCGGGCTCACGATTGAGCTACTGATCCTGTTCGTCGCCTTCGGCTTCATGGTTGGGGTCTTTTTCGGGTTCTTCGGGATGGGCGGGTCCTTTTTAGTAACGCCAGCCTTACTCATCCTTGGATACCCGGCTCCCGTCGCTATCGGCAGTTCGATGGCGTTCGTCTTCGGGACGGCCATTATCGCCACGATGAAACATCACGACGTCGGTCAAGTCGACTACAAACTCGGCGCGCTGATGTTCGTCGGTATCGCCCTCGGCATCGAAGCCGGAAAGATGGGCGTCTACTTCCTCGAAACACTCGGCCACGCAGAAATCGTCGTCGGCACCGCGTACGTGTTGTTACTGGGTGCTATCGGTGCTCTGTTCCTTCGCAGTGCACTCGCCGCCGAGGATGCCGACGATGACGAGCCAAAAGACGAGGACGACATCCCCGAAATCGCGAAGACGATCAAATCGTACAACATCCCGCCGATGGTGACGCTCACCGATGGCTCGAAGGCCTCGATGTGGACCATTTCCGGCGTCGGTGGCGGCGTCGGTGTCGTCTCAGGATTCCTCGGCGTCGGTGGCGGATTCCTGCGAATGCCCGCGATTTACTACCTGATCGGTGTGCCGCTCGCGGCAGCCGTCGGGACGAGTCTCTTCGGCGCACTCATGTCCGGTGCCGTCGGGTCGTTCACGTACGGCCTCGACGGAGTCGTCGACCTTGGCATCGTGACGGCATTACTCGCCGGGAGCGCACTCGGGGCACGAATTGGTTCCGCCTCGACGGCTTACGTCGACGAGGACGACGTGACCATCTACTTCGGTATCATGCTCATATTGGCCAGTATCGGTGTCGCGTTCGGCGAACTGTCGAACTGGCTCAACATGCCAGTGCTGAATCGAGTCAGCTTCGTCCTCCTTGTCGGCTCCTCAGCGTTCGTCACGGTCGTGATTTTCTACTACGCGATCAAGTCCGTTCGAACGAACAAACACGGTGCAGCCACGCCTGCAGGAGGGGGCGAGTGACGACCTGCTCTCTCCACCCAGTGACCGAACGCCAGGGTGAGTATCGATGATGCTGATCGCCGTCGTTGCCCTCATCCTGGCGCTCGGTGTCGCTTCTCGAGTGATCGCTGACCGCGTTGGCATCCCCAGCGTGTTGTTCCTGATCATCGCCGGCATCGCAATCGGACCCGAAGTCCTCGGTATCGTCACTCGAGATACCTTCGGCGGCGGCCTCTCCGCGATGGTCGGTGTCAGCGTGGCGATCATCCTGTTCGAGGGTGGGTATCACCTCCACCGCCACAAGCTTCGAGATAGCCCAACAGCTCTCTTGCGGCTGACGACGATCGGCGCACTGATCACCTGGCTCGGAACAGCAGTCGCCGTGGTGTACTTCCTCGAGACCTCACTCGAGGTCGGCTTGCTCGTGGGCGCACTCCTCATCGCGACCGGACCGACGGTGATCGGCCCAATCTTGCAGGTCGTGACCGTCCGCGATCACGTTGCTGCGGTTCTCGAGGGCGAAGGTGTGATCAACGACGTAACGGCTGCCATCCTTGTTGTCGTCGTGTTCGAGGTACTCATCGTCGGCAGTGGCGGTGTCTTCCATCTATTTGGGGACTTCGCCATACGTCTAGCTATCGGCCTGGGTGTGGGACTCCTCGTCGCTGCCGCCGTCTGGCTATTACTCACTCGCGGTCGACTCGCCCCCGGTGACGCACCACTTCACTCACGACTCATCGTCCTTGCCGCAGTCGTCGTCGCCTACGGTGGCGCAGAACTCGTCGCGAGCGAAACGGGAATCGCCGCTGCCGCGATGGCCGGGTTCGCACTCGGTAACGTCGATCTGCCCCACCACGAGGACGTCATCGACTTCCTCGATGACCTGTCGGTCGTCGTCCTGTCGTTCGTCTTCGTCGCGCTGGCTGCCCTGATCGACTTTTCGGACATCCTCGCACTCGGTGTCGCCGGCGTCGCAATCGTGATCGCAATCACGCTCATCCTTCGGCCGGCGGTCATCTACCTCTCGACGACCCACGAACGATTCACGCGAAACGAGCGCCTCTTCCTGAGCGCGGTCGGCCCGCGGGGCATCATCCCCGCAAGCGTCGCCACGCTGTTTGCCGTCGAACTCCAGGCGCTCGGTCGCCCACAGGAAGCCCAGTTGCTGGCCGGAACCGTCTTCCTCATCATCTTCGCGACGGTTATCCTCCAGGCCGGCCTGGCACCACAGATTGCACGAGCCCTCAACGTTTCACCCATGCGCACACTCATCATTGGTGCGGGACGGGTTGGCCTGTCCCTCGCCGAACGACTCGAAGCAGATGGAGAGAACGTCCTGCTCGTCGATTCGGACCCCGACGCCGTTCACGCGGCTCGAAAGCGGGGTTTCAGAGTCGTCGAAGGGGACGGATCAACCGCAGCGACGCTCAAGGAAGCCGGTATCGAGAACACCAAAACGGTCATCGCGACGACGCCTGACGACGATGTCAACTTGCTCGTCTGTCAACTCGCCCAGACCACGTTCGATACAGAAACGGTCGCCTCGAGAGTCAACCATCCGGATAATATGGACGCGTTCGAAGCGCTCGGCGTCCAGGCCATCGACCTCTCGATGGCGACCGCCTGGTCGCTGGAGAACGTCCTCGAGCGCCCCTCCCTGTCGGCCTGGATGAACGAACTTGGCCGAACCGGCGACGTTCAAGAAATCGAGGTGACGGCGACCGACCTCGTCGGCCACTCGATTGCCGAGGTCAATGCCGAAATTCCCGACGGCTGTATCGTCGGGTTGTTGACCCACAAGGAGGGCGATACGGAGGTCCCAACGGGCGACCACGAATTGCGCCCCGGCGACCGGGTGACCTTCCTGGGCCAGTCCGGGGCTGTCGAGCAAGCTATCAAGCGGTTCCATCCGCATGATTAATGCGTAAACTGGGTGTGTTTTTGCGACCCTCAGCTGTAGGGGGGTTTTGCCCACCAGTGACTTCCAAACCTGCGCCCGTCGGTGAATTCAGGGAGTATCATTCGATATCATCCATGGGTTGAGAGTTGAGGTACTCGAGTCAGGCGTCGAATTCAGTAGTTCCGAAAAGGATCTATCGACGACAACACCGGAAATCCGGCTATTCCAACAGAACCGTAAAGCCCCACTCGTTTCCCTGCGCCCCCACATCGGCCACCGAAAACCGGTATTCGCCTGCTTTGAGACAGGTATCTCCGGTGACGTGATACAGTCCGTACGTCTCAGAAATCGTCTCACAGGGATCTAACTCGACGGTAGTCAAGACATCGCTAGTTGCGGGAGGATCAGCAATATGCCAGCACCCATCAGCTGGCTCGTCAGGGACGTTGACCTGATACCCGTCTTCGGGTGCGAGAAAGAGTCCGGTTTCTCCATCGCTGTGAAACCCGGTATCCGCTGGAAACGGGGGCCAGTCGAGAAACGTGAACTGCTGTCGATCGTCGCTGGTATTCTGGACGACAATTTCGATTCGAGCCGGGCCAGTAGCGTCGAAATGCCGAAGAATACTCGTTGCAACCGCTATGTGATCCCGGTCAGATTCATCCGCGAGAAGTTCTATAGAAGGAAATCCGGTACCCGGTTCATTGGTCGGTTCCGAGCTCTCGGGCGGTTCACAAGCCGAACCAGTACCATCAATGGTGCCGAGACAACCGGCCATAGGAGCGACGAGGATTCCGGAAGCGGCCAGTAGTGCTCGTCTTCTCATACGAAACCCCTTTTACTCATTTTGCTAAGTTCTTTCTCCATAGATGTGGTGTCCCCAATGTTGAAAATATGTTTTATCTTTTGGTGATAAAGCTGAAATGTGTTGTTATCACCCATGTATCGGGGTTGCTGTCGTCTCGTGTCGGTCTGTGAACTCGAGTGATGGCCTCCCGAAAGACAGCGAATCAGGGGTGAAAACGTCGCGCCGGAACGGAGAGAGGAGAACCAATATATACGTCCCATGTAAACATCTTGCTGTTCCGTGGAGACGATCTTGTTCCTGGCTATCTGGTTGTTTCTCGTCACCCATCTTGATGCGTTACTCGTCATGGGGGCGTTTTGTGCGGACAACGATTACCAGATATGGGAGGTATTCATCGGACACTACGTGAGTTTCAGTATCGGCCTGATCGCTGCGATCATCGGGGCAATCGTCGCTGCCGAATTCCTCAGGGAGTGGACGTTCATTTTGGGAGTCATACCTCTCGGTATCGGGCTGTGGGGACTCATCCGCCGACCGCCAGAGACGAGTGTCGAGCACATCCAGGCCGTGCCGAACACCGTTGGGCGTATCAGTGTGGTAACCATCACCGGAATCGGTCTGACTGGTGAAAACCTCGCGGTGTTCATCCCGTTTTTCGCCGAACTCACCTCGAGGGAGTTGCTGGCGGTCGTTGGCGTCTACCTCATCGGTGGATTGGTCCTGTTTTTCACCGCACTCTTGCTCGTCTATCGCGTTGCATTCGACGGGATTTCCGACCGACTCGACCGCTGGCTCGTTCCCACCGTGCTCGTCTGTGTTGGTGGCTACGTTTTGGTGAGTGGATTGTACATTACGTAGAGCACGACGGATGAGGTGACCCGAAATATTTCGTTTTCGAACTTGGAGTCTCTGTCGAGGATCGAAGTTATCGCCTATAACTCCTCAGTCGGGTCGTAGATCCCACTTTCATCGCTCTCCTCGCCGGTCCATCGGTAGTCGTGAGGCCCTCAACGATATTCGACGTCGCCGGCGATCACCGCCTCGACGTCCGACAGCCGTCGATAGAGGTCCTCCTTATTCCCCGTCTTCGGACAGCTGAACCACGAGTACGGGAACGTCGCTCGTGCGCACGATCCGCTCCGTCACACTCCCGATGAGATAACGCGACAGACCGCTGCGCCCGTGTGTCCCCATCACGATCAGATCGGCGGCGGCGTCCTCGGTGTATTCCAGTATCTCCTCGTAGGGCGTTCCCTGGCGGACGACCGTGACGATGTCGACGCCCTCGCGTCGTGCCCGTTCTTCGATCGCCTCGACGGTGCGTTTCGCCTCGTCTTCGAGCGGTTCGATCGTCTCCTCGAAGTCAGCGCTGTCAGCTCCGAGATAACCGATCTCGAGCAGTTCGGCGATGTCTATCACGTACAGCGCGTGGAGGGTCGCGTCGTACGTCCGGGCGATGTCGAGCCCGTTGACGATCGCGGGGTCCGTCCCTTCGCTTCCATCCGTCGGAATGAGAATTGTTTCGTACATCGGTGCGCGCCCAAACGGCAAGACAGACGGTCCCCGAGTGTATAGCTTTTCGCTCGATCCTCCGATCCGCTACGACGGACGGGACGACCACGTGGACGAAAGGATCACGACCGTCCGTATCAATAGTCGGATACCAAATCGTAGTCGCGCCCGACGTAGACAGATAGTCGTTGCGCGAGCATCCGGACCTCGATTTCAGTCGCCAATCGGAGCTCGCCGTCCAGACTGAACGGGACGGAATCGGATCGACGGGCGGCGATCGTAAGCGCCGATCCTTCGCGGCGGGTTATCGGGCCGTCGTCGAATAGTCTAGCCATCGTCCGCGGGTCCAGTAGATCGGCAGTCGGGCGATCTTCGACGATCAAAACGTCGAACCGCCCGTCCTCGGGATTCGTCGCCGCGAGCCCCCGGAACGCCGGGAATCCGGCGGCATTTCCGACAAGCAACAGGAAGACGTCGCCAGACCACCGGTCGTCGGTCGCTCTCTTTTCATCCCGTATCGTCACTCGCAACGGCCGTCCCTCGTAGTCGGAGAGCAACCGAAGCGCCGTCCGAGCATACGCGAACACGCCCAGCCGGCGCTTTGCTTCGTCCGTCGTTGTCGTGTTCGCTTCCGCGGTCACCCCGACGAGACAGGTGCCGACGAACGGTTCGTCGTTCGCAACTCCGACGTCGAAGCGCCGGGTCTCGGCGCGCTCGATCGTGCGAAATCCCTCCTCGATGTCGGCAATCCCGAGCCGTCTCGCGAAGACATTCGCGGTTCCAGCAGGGACGACCGCACAGTCTACCTCCGCGAGTGCGCCGACGTCGTAGAGTCCGGCGACGACTTCGTGTACCGTGCCGTCGCCCCCCGCGACTGCGATGACGGAAACGCCCGCGTTCGCGGCGAGCCGCGCGATCTGTTCGGCGTCGCCGCGTTCTGTTGTCTCGTGAACCTGGAATCCGTGTTCTACTGCACGAGATTCGACGGCGGGGGCGTGATCTCTGTTCCCGCTCGCCGGGTTCAAAACGAGGATTCGCTCGGAACTGAACGCGTCCGAACCCTCTACCCGGCGGCTACGGCACGTCTCTCCCTTGCCGTCCCGCGATCGCTCCATCGACAGTATATCGTGTGGCGACGCAGATAAAACCGCGTAACGGGACGTCGGCACCAGTCAAAACAGGTTCGGAACCAGCACGTAGCTATAGCCCTGGTGGCGTTGCCTACCGGCACCATGGTGATGCAGATAATCGATTTCTACAGCTCGCTCGAGATGCCGCCGACGCGGTACGAAGAGATCTTTCGAATGCTCGATACCGGTAAGCTCCGCCCCGCCGATGCCATCTCTGGAACCATCGACCTCGAGAGCGTAAACGAAGAACTCGAGGCGATGGCAGACTTCGAGACGGTCAGCAACCGGTCATCGAAGCGTTCTAGAGTCTGAGGGCGCAATTGAGTAACGATTCCAACGGAGCCGAATTGGGAAACACAAGTTGCGATTGGTCCCTCGAGTGGTACTCGACCGAACACCAGTTTCGGAGTCTGCAAGTCGCCCTATCAGGACAAAAACCGCAGCTCATCGAGATTGTGCAATATTCACACAACCCTTATACCAGTGGGGTTCGTATCGCTAGTCATGGCAAACTCGATGGCAGAACAACTGCAGCAGGATATGCAGTGTGAAGGCCTGCTGGAGTGTATCCACGGGCTCAAACAACTCGATAAGGAGTGTTTTCAGGCGCTCGTCCAGAGCGACGACCCGCTGACGATTGACGAAGTCGCTGAAGAGGTCGACCGCGAACGCTCGACCGCCTACCGGGCAATTCAGCGATTGCTCCAGAGCGGCTTCATCCAGAAAGAACAGATCAACTACGAACAGGGTGGATACTACCACGTCTACCGGCCAACCGATCCAGAGCAGATCGCCAACGACATGCAGCGCATGCTCAACGACTGGTATGCCAAAATGGGGCAGTTGATCCAGGAGTTCGAAGACAAGTACGACCAGAACCTCGAGCGACAGTTGCAAGCAAACAACTAACGCCGTGTCTGGCAACCAGTCTCCGATCACTCGAGATGCGCTCGTCTCTCAGACCCTCGAATTGGTCGGCTACGAGACGGCGAACCCACCGGGGGATACCCGAGCGATAGTTCGATATCTCGAGGACACGTTTGAGCAGTTCGGTCTCGAGACCGACCGATTTGTGAGCGAGCCGTCCAAGCCAAACCTGCTGGTAACAGTTCCCGGAACGAGCGAACGTACACTGGTATACAGCGGCCATCTCGACACCGTCCCCTACGATCCCGACGGGTGGTCGTACGACCCACTCGGTGAACGCGTCGACGACCGCTTGTACGGGCGCGGGACGACCGACATGAAGGGGGCGATTGCGGCGATGGTGGAACTCGCTGGCTACTACGCAAATACCGACGAGAAGCCACCGCTCACGCTCACCTTCGCGTTCGTGAGCGATGAAGAGGTCGGTGGCCCTGCCGGTGTAAAGGCACTGCTCGAAGCCGACAAACTCGAGGCGGACGCCTGCGTTATCGGCGAACCGACCTGTACGAGCGACGCGCACTCGCTGACGGTGGCAGACCGGGGCAGCATCTGGCTCACCCTCGAGGCGACTGGCCAAGCCGCTCACGGCTCTCGTCCGATGCTCGGCGTGAACGCCATCGATCGGCTCTGGGATGGGATCACGACGATTCGTGAGGGACTCGAGGCCCGACCCCTGTCGATTCCGACCCCGGTCGAACCGATTCTCGAGGAGTCCCTCGAGTACTACGCACCATCGATGGGGCGGGAAGTCGCCAGGGACCTCTTTCGACACCCGACGGTTAACCTGGGAACCATATCTGGCGGCGAAGCCGTCAACAGCGTGCCGCGATCCGCTCGAGCGAAACTCGACGTGCGGTTGACCGCCGGTGTCGAGACGGCAGCTGTTCTCGAAGACGTGCAAGCGTGGGTGGCAAGTGTCGACGGCGTCACAATCCCTGACGTCAGCTGGAGCGTCGGCACGTACGAAGAGACCGATACACCACTGGTATCTGCCGTCACGAGTGCGGCCGAAGCCGTCCTCGAGGGTCGAGTACTTCGACGGAGTGCAACCGGTGGCGGGGATGCCAAACGGTTACGCAATGCGGGGATTCCAACGGTCGAGTTCGCCGTAGCGACGGACACGGTTCACGCGTGCGACGAGTACGTGACGGTCGGCGCCCTCGAGCAAACCGCCGGTGTGTACCTGGCGCTGCCCGCCCTGCTTGCTGATCAGGTGTCGTGATAACGGGAGCGTGCATCGCACACGGATGGTTCCTCTTGCCTGACAATGATCCAGCCTGAGAATCCGAACGATGTCTTCGATTGAGAGCGGCGCGCCCGCAGTCGCCGGCGGTTGTTGCAAGCACAGAATCTACGCCGGTTCGCCCGCTAGGTTTACGCATGACCGAAATGGTAGATGACGACCTCGAGATCCAGCGTGATCTCGGTGAGGCCACGATCGTGTACGAGGAGCCCGAAGAGGGCACCGTGAAAAAGACGATACCGAACGAACACATCGCCTACTTCCAGGACCACTGGATCATCAAGACCGACGAAGACGATGGTGGAAACGACATCGTCCGACGAATCCCTTCCCGTCGCGTTCACTACGTCGAACGGTCCGTCGAGGAGTTCGAGAAGGAAGTCGAGACGCTCATCGATCGAGTGCAATCGTTTGCGAGTGAACTCCAGACGAAGATTCCGGTCGGTGGCGACAGCGCCACTGACGAACCTGTCGATCCACACCGGATCAACGTCGAAGAAGGCGAGCAGTAACTCGAGACACGCGATCTACCGACGAGCACTTCCTACCGATTATTCGGGGCCAGTACACCCAATATAGCCACAATCGAGCAATATGCGTCAGTAGGGGATCGATATCATCGACGGCGAAGAGAAGCGTACAGGAGCGACGCCAACAACCACCATATTATGACAGAACAGTGGCTGAGACGGCTGTAATTCAGATTCTGCTTCGATGTCGTTGATCGTGATACGTGAGTGAATACAGCTGCCGGAGCGAATATGACGTAGATCAGTGGTAATTCGCCACCACTATATTGTACAATACACACAAAACACTTAAACACTGTCGGACCTTACGTGGGAGTGATGACAACTGATTCAGCAGCGAACGATAGCACTTCGACACAGCCGACCTCGTCACCGCTCCACATCGAAAGCGCAGACCACCTCTCCCAGGTCGTCGCCGAAAACGACGTCGTCCTCGTCGACTTCTTTGCCACCTGGTGTGGTCCGTGTCAGATGCTCGAGCCAGTCCTCGAGACGCTGGCAGAAGAAACGGACGCGGTAATCGCCAAAGTCGACGTCGACCAGCTCCAGCAGCTGGCCGCCCACTACGGCGTCCGCGGCGTCCCGACGATCTTGCTCTTTGCGGACGGCCAGCAGGTCGAACAGCACGTCGGCGTCCTGCCGGAGGCACAGATGCGACAGCTGATCGATAACTACACCAACTAAACTCCGCGAAATGACAGAGACACCCCATCAGGACACCCCACGAGAACTCGTCATCGTAGGCTCGGGCGTTGCCGGCCTCTCCGCAGCCGTCTACGCGGCCCGCGCCGACCTCGAGCCGCTGGTTCTCGAGGGGCCGGAACCGGGCGGACAGCTGACGCTCACGACGGAAGTCGAGAACTATCTGGGCTTCCCCGATGGCATCGGCGGGATGGAACTCATCCAGCGCGGCAAACAGCAAGCCGAACGATTCGGTGCCGAGTTCGCCCACGGCGAAGTCGACCGAGCCGACCTCAAGGGACGCCCATTCACCCTCGAGTTGGCCACGGGCGACGTGATTCACACGAAGGCCCTGATCGTCGCAACCGGTGCAAGTGCCCGCTGGGTCGGTGCCGAAAACGAAAGCGAGCTCATGGGGTATGGGCTTTCGACGTGTGCCACATGTGACGGTGCGTTCCACCGCGGGGACGACGTGCTGGTGATCGGCGGCGGCGACAGCGCGATGGAAGAAGCGCTCTTCCTCACAAAGTTCGCCGACAGCGTGACCGTCGTCCACCGACGGGACGAGCTGCGGGCCTCCGACATCATGGCCCGACGTGCCCGCGAGAACCCGGATATCTCGTTCCGCTGGAATACCGAACTGCTCGAGATTCACGGATCGACGGAAACAGGCGTCACCGGCGCAACGCTTGTGAGCCATCCCGATGGCCATCCAACGGCGAAAGACGACGGCGTCTCCGCTGAGGAGGTCGACGTCGGCGGCATCTTCTACGGTGTCGGCCACATCCCGAACACCGACTTCCTCGCGGACACCGGGGTGGACCGCGACGAAACCGGATACATCGTCACGCTCGAGGGCATGACGACCGAAACTGCCGTCGAGGGCGTCTTCGCGGCAGGTGACGTCATGGACCCCGATTACAGACAGGCGATTACGGCCGCCGGCACCGGCAGCATGGCCGCCCTCGATGCCGAAGCCTGGCTCGACGAACAGCCTGAATCAGCTGTCGAGCCCGAACCGGAAACTGCCAGCCCACAACTATAAACGGTTCTCACCGTGGCGAGCACCGCGGTGAGTACGTTGGCCCCACACACCCCATCATCCACTATTCGGCGAGCACCGTATCCGATACGCGTCGCCCGAGGCAAACGATTTGAACCCACTCACAACTATTGATACAACGATGAACTACGAGACACTCCGTGCCGATATCCCGGCACTCGAGCAAGGGATTTATTTGAACACCGGCGCAGGCGGCCCGAGTCCACGTCGAGTCGTCGACGCTGCGACGAAAGCACTCGAGGCCCACGAGTATAACGACCCAGTTGACACCGGAATGTACGCCGCCGCTGGCGAGAGAATCGATGGCGCGAAAGCGAGCGTCGCCGACTTGCTCAACGCCACCGAATCCGAAATCGCCCTCACCGAGAGCACGACCGACAGCATCAACCGCATCGCTGGGGCTTTCGATTGGCAGGAAGACGACGTCGTCGTCCGCACTGACCTCGAGCACCCCGCCGGTATGCTCCCCTGGGCCAAACTCGAGCGAGCCCACGGTGTCGAGGTCCGCGTTCTCGACACGGAACGCGGGCGCGTCGACATCGAGGCAGTCAAAGACGCTGTCGAAGACGCTCGAGTGCTTTTCTTTAGCTCGATCACCTGGAGCCACGGTACGCGGCTGCCGGTTGCCGAACTCGTCGATATCGCCCACGACGCCGGGGCACTCGTCGTGGTCGATGCCGTGCAGTCACCGGGCCAGACTGCCGTCGACGTCACCGAGTGGAACGCCGATTTCGTCGTCGGTGCCGGCCACAAGTGGCTCCTCGGCCCGTTCGGGGCCGGCTTCCTCTATGTGAAATCTGGTGTCGAAGAAGGATGTATCCCATCGGCAATCGGATACAAAAGCGTCGTCACCCCAACTGATCCAGACTATGAGTACGCTGCAGGGGCTGGCCGCTTCGAATTCGGCACGACGACGCCAGCACCGTATACCGGCCTCGAGGCTGCTATCGATATCCACCAGTCACTGGGCACTGATGCCATCGAATCACGGATAGAACGCCTGACAAGCCATCTGAAAGCCGGGCTCGATGACGACACCCTTTTGAGTCCTCGCTCGTTCGAATCCGGGCTCGTGACGCTCGATGTCGATGACCCGGAGGCGACAGTCTCGAGACTCGGAGATGCTGGAATCACCGTTCGTTCGTTGCCGTTCCCGGACGCTATTAGAGTGTCCGTCCACGCGTTCAACACCCGCGAGGATATCGACGCGCTGCTCGAGGCGCTGTAAAACGCGGATATATATTTCCTTAAGAAATATCCCCACCCGGTTATCCTATTATGGATGTATTTAACACAAGTGCCGACTGTTTGTCCAATAATAATGCAAAAAACTACGTCGACAAAACTAACAAGCGACGAATGGACAACAGTTCGTGATTCTACGGTCGGAGAACACGGCCAGCAGTTCCCCCGATACGAAGCCAAGTTCGTCTCGAATATCGATGCTGAGTACGTCGAAAACGAACTTGTCCTGGTCAGAGAAACCAACGTCATCACCGGAAGCGAACGGATTTATCAGCTTCCGAAAGGCGTCTTCGAAGGTGTCATTGAGCAGTTCTAGTCGGACAGTCGGCCCGTACCATCAATCAGTGTTCATTTGATTTGAGATAGTATTCATAAAACATATATAGAAAACCTCGACCATATTGATCGATTCGCAGATAATACAGTACCGCTGACGAGCGCAAAATATGTCGAAAAGATTTAATATCTGGATAGTGACTTTCTAGGCATGGTGCAAGATAGCGGTGAACACACAAGGGAAGGGAAAGCCTCAGAAACAAATCTGGGCGAAAGAATCTCCAGACGACGCGTTCTGGGCTCGAGTGCGGTACTCGGTGGAATTACGATTGCCGGTTGTCTCGGCAACGGAGACGATGACGAGGCCGAAAACGGCGACGACCCTGGAAACGGTGACGACGACGACAACGGCAATGGAAACGGAAATGGAGAGGCCGACGACGTGCAGGTCGCCATTATCTCGAGTGACGCCGGTTTCGGCGACAACGCGTTCAACGACAACGCCCTGGCCGGACTCGAGGAGGCGGCTGACGATTTTGGCGTCGAGGTGACCCAGGTCGAGGAGACGGAAACCGCACAGTTCGCTGCGAGACAGGAAGACCTTGCCGCAGACGGGTCCTACGACCTCATCGTGATGGTCGGATTCCAGCACTGGGAGGGGTTGTCGGAGAACGCCGAACAGTATCCGGATCAGTACTGGATGCTGATCAACGATCACGTCGAAGGGGCGGACAACGTTTCGGGGTGGATCGAGATGAACAACGAAATGTCGTTCCTCGCCGGAGTCGCCGCCGGAACGTTGACGCAAGAGGAAATCGAACACGGAGACAGTTCAACCGATCCAGACGAATCCGTGGTTGGATTCGCTGGCGGAGACGAAATCGACCTGATCGAGGCGTTCGAGCAATCATACATCGAAGGCGTCGAGTGGGTCGATGACAGTATCGACGTTCTTACCGGCTACGGCGGCAGCTTCTCCGATTCCGAGGCGGTGAATGAAGTCGCTAGTTCCCAGTTCGATGACGGGGCCGATATCGTCTGGCACGCCGCTGCCGCTGCGGGTGCTGGCGCGTTCTCCGCCGCACAGGAAAACGACCGCTTCGCCCTCGGCGTCGATACCGACCAATCCGTTGGCGACGAGCAGTATGCAGACGTCATCCTCGGTTCCGCGATCAAGGCGCTCAACGAGGCGACGTACATGGTAACCGAGGCCGTCGTCGAGGACCAGTGGGAGGACGTTTCGGGCGAACAGAACCTCAGCGTCGAAAACGAGGGGATCGACTTCGTCGTCGGCCAGGAGTTCGTCGGTGAACTCCCCGATTCGTTAGACGAGAACCTCGAGGCTGCAAAGCAGGCTTTCATCGACGACGAAATCGAACTCAGTTGCGGCCCGACAGGTTGTTAGGCAACCGCACACTTTTTGGTAGGTGATACGCATGCACACATTTACTGGAGTACGATGTCTGTGAAGAACGAACCGGCGAAAGTGCGCCTCGAGGGCATCACCAAAACCTTCGGTGACGTGGTCGCAAACGACAACGTCGACTTCACCCTCGAGGAGGGGACGATACACGCATTGCTCGGTGAGAACGGATCGGGAAAGACGACCCTGATGAGCGTGCTATACGGCCTGTACGATCAGGACGAGGGGTCGATATACGTCGACGGGGATCACCGGACGTTTACGTCGCCACAGGACGCGATGAACGCGGGAGTGGGGATGATCCACCAGCACTTTCAGCTGATCGAACCGATGACGGTGTTACAAAACGTCATCTTAGGTCACGAACCGACGGTGAACGGACTCGTTGACGAGGACGCAGCGCGGGACGACATCGAAGAGATCTGTTCACGCTACGGGTTCAACGTCGACCAGCATCTCGAGACACCCGTCGAAGAACTCGATCTCGGGACCCGCCAGCGAGTCGAGATCGTCAAAAGCCTCTACCGTGGAGCCGAAATTCTCATCCTCGACGAACCCACGGCCGTCCTCACCCCACAGGAAGTGGACGGACTCATGACCCTGATGGAAGACCTCAGGAAAGCCGGACGGTCCCTTATTTTCATCTCACATAAACTCGATGAAGTGTTACAAATCGCCGATCAGATTACCGTTCTCCGCGACGGCGCCGCCGTCGGTACCGTCGACGCCGCCGATACCCACGAACAGGAACTCGCCCGGATGATGGTCGGCCGGGAGGTACTGTTCGATCGGCTGTCCCGTGAGACCTCCGTGGGCGACCCCGTATTCGCCGCAGAGGAAATCTCGGTACTGGGTGATCGTGGCCTCGAGCAGGTGAGCGAAGTAGATGTCACCGTTCGGGAAAGCGAAATCCTGGGCATCGCTGGCGTGCAGGGCAACGGACAGACCGAACTTGCCGAAGCACTGACCGGGCTTCGCCCAGTCGAATCAGGGAAGATCTCCTTTAGGGACGCCGACATCACGGAGACAGGCCGCCGTCGGCGGATCGAACTCGGCATCGGCTACATCCCTGGTGACCGCCAAATCGAAGGGCTGGTACAAAACTACGATCTGGTGAAAAACGCGCTGTTAGGAAATCAGACGATCGAACCCTACGCAAAAAACGGCTGGCTCGACTGGGGAGCCGTCTCCGAGCATGCTGACGAAATCATCGAAGAATTTGACGTCCAGCCGCCGAATGCGAGCGTCCGAGCAACCTCTCTCTCCGGCGGTAACCAGCAAAAATTCATCGTTGGACGCGAGATCGGGCACGAACCGACCGTCATGGTCGCCGCTCATCCCACCAGGGGCGTCGACATCGGTTCAATCGAGTTTATCCACAACCGACTGATCGAACTCCGAGACGATGGTCTCGGTGTTGTCGTCATCTCGTCAAAGCTCGACGAAATACAGAAACTCGCCGATCGAATCGCAGTCATGTACGAAGGTGAGTTTATCCGGACCGTTGATCCCGACGAGGTAACTGAGGAAGAACTCGGCCTGCTGATGGCCGGAAAACGGCTCGAGGACGAGTCAGTCGATGCAGACGCTGAGCCCGTCGAAACGGATAGCGAGGCACAGTCATGAGTGACGCCGACTCTGGCCGTCTTCGATCCGCCCTCGATCGAGCCGCAGATCGAATGCTCGATGCGACGGTCTACGAACGCATCGGAATCGCCGTGGGATCAACCGCCCTGGCGTTGCTTATCAGCCTCGTTATCGTCGCAGCGGTCGGCCACGATCCGTTGCAGTTTGCTCGCGACCTTATCGTTGGTTCCTTCGGCAGTCGCCGGGCGTTCTCGAGAACGCTCCAGTTTACGACCCTGTTTATACTCGCGGGCGTTGCCGTCGCGGTGGCCTTCCGTGCCGGCGTGTTCAATATCGGTGTCCAGGGACAGTTGATCATCGGCGGCATCTCAGCTACCCTCGCAATAATCTGGGTTGCGCCGTTTCTGCCGAACGGCGTTGGCGGCGGTATCGCACTGGCCCTCCTCGGATTGATCGCCGCGATGGTGACTGGCGGCCTGTACGCCGCCTTCCCCGGCGTATTGAAAGCCTACTACGGGGCGAACGAGATCATCACGACGATCATGCTGAACTTTATCGCCATCGGCATCGTCGGCTGGGCTGTCGACGGACCCTTACGTCCCGATGATGCCCGATCGGTCCGAACCGACTACCTGCCCGACAACGTGGCGTTGCCACAGCTTCTCTTCGAGAACCCGAACTTCTCGATTGTCGGCCTCGCGTTCGCCCTCGTCGTCGCTATCGTCATCAGCATCGTCATGACGCGAACCAGTCTCGGCTACGACATGGTGACCAGCGGCCATCAGGAGCCCGCGGCGACGTTTTCCGGCGTCGCTTCAAAACGCATGATCGTGACGACGATGACTCTCTCCGGGATGATCGCTGGGCTGGTCGGTGCCATCTTCGCTATCATGGTACAGGGGTACTTCATCGACCCGAGCGGAATCGGTAACTACGGATTCGACGCCATCGCGGTGAGTCTGCTCGCGGCGAACAATCCACTCGGCGTCGTCCCGGCCGCCCTCCTGTTCGGCGCGCTCGACTCCTCGAGTTCCTACGTCCAGATCAACAGCGGCGTCCCCGTACAGCTGATCGACGGCATCGTCGGTCTCGTCGTCCTGTTCGTCGCTGCGCCCGAACTGTTCCGGATGATTGCAAAGCGCACAGGTCTCGGAGGTGATGACCGATGAGCGTCGCCGATTACACCTCGAGCCGCCGGGTTCGGCTTGGTGGACTCGCCGTTGTGACGCTGGGAGCGCTCGCCGCGGTCGCAGTACTCGTCTTCGACGTGCCCCTCGAGCGGATATTCACCGTCGGCTTCATCAACCGCACGTTGGTTGGGGCATCCCCAATCGCGCTGGCCGCCATCGGTGGCCTGTATGCAGAAAAGAGCGGCGTGTTCAACATTGGCCTCGAGGGGTTCATGATATTCGGGGCAATCACGGCCGCCGCCGCGATGTACGGTATGGGCGGAACGTCCCCGAGCCAACCACACATCTGGTTGGCCATCGCTATCGCCGTCGCGTTCACCCTCGCACTCACCATCCTCTATGCGGTCTTACTGATCCGGTACAAGGCCGACCAGATCGTTGCCGGACTTGCCATCTGGTTCATGGGCCTCGGATTCGCCCCCTTTGCAGCGTCGTTGCTCTGGGATACGGTTCGCAGTCCCGGACTGGCGAGTATCAACAACTACTCTGTCCCCTACCTCGCAGAGATTCCGTACCTTGGTTCGATCGTCTTCAACCAGTCGCCACTGGTCGTATTCACGCTCGTTGTGGTGATCGTCTCCTGGATATTCCTCTATCGGACGCAGTACGGCTACTGGATCCAGGCAGCCGGCGATAATCCCAAAGCGCTCGACACCGCCGGGGTCGACGTCAACCGCGTCCGGTATGCCACGGTTATCTTTTCGGGCGCAATGGCCGGCCTCGGCGGCGCCGTGTTGCTCGCCCACGCGGGAGACTTCATCGGAACGGGCGATACGATGGTCGACGGACGCGGCTGGATCGCCATCGTCGCCTACCTGTTCGGCAACTACAATCCGATCGGAGCCGCCCTTGCAGCCCTGTTGTTTGCCGGACTGGACATGTTGCAGATCCAGTTCCAGACGGCCGACATCACCCTGTTTGGCCGAGATATCTCGGCTCGACTGATGGGGTTAGCTCCCTATGTGGGCGTCATCATCGTCCTCACCGTCTGGGGGAAGACGCGTATGCCCTCGTCCGTGGGCGAACCTTACGAAAAAGAGGAGTAAGGCGATTCCCTATTTGTTCGTCGCTCAAGCCACACACTCGCGTTGGATAGTGGCCTCCATGGTTGTGTATATAGTACAACACAAGCATTTAGAGATTGGCGCAAATAAGATTTGTCGGTGGAAGGCCCATTCAGCAAGATTAAGGGCGATATAGTATGATCCTCCGTTTTAGTATTCTATAGTATTGGGGATCAAACCCAATACTTATGTGCAACTGGTACAATACTCCAGATATGGCAACACAATCAACAAACCTGTTCGACTACGAATGGGGGTACAACTCGAGCGTGTCCACGCTGTTTGGCGTGTTCATTGGGGTTGCAATCGTCGGCTGGATGGTCAGCATGATGCTCACCGCGATCCACTTTTTCGCCCTCCCGGCGATACCGGCAGAGGCACCAGTGGCGGGCTCGATCGAAGTGATCACGAGCCCATACGCGTACGTCTTCGGCGTGCCACTGGCAACCCTCGGCGCGTTTTACTACCTGACGACCATCGGACTCACGCTCTGGTGGTTCGACACGCGCCACCCACTGATCATCAAAATCCTGACGCCGATCACGGCCACCGGCGTCCTCGCATCATCGTACTTCGTGTGGCTGCAGTTGGTCCCCATCGGCGAGATCTGCCCGTTCTGCATGGTGTCAGCATCTGCGACCGTCATCCTCTTCGGCCTCGAGCTGGGCATCCTCAAACTGAGTTCCACCCCAAAGCTCTCGAGTATGACCGGTGATCTGGGTCGCGTCCTCGGCTCGACCAACTTCGCCGTCGTGATATTCCCGGTCCTCATCGGTGCGGTCACCGTGCTGGGACTGTTCGTCGTAACGATGCTTCCGCTTCCCGACCCAGTTCCGTTCGCCTGAACTCGGAATCGGCTCGAGGAAGTCATTGCTTTTGACGGGTGTACAGCTCGAAATCCACACTATTTCCCCGCCGTGATAACTCGATACAGCCCCAATGGTTGCCAGATCATAGTTAATACAAACACAAGAGTATGTGGTGACCCATCGAATGATTCTCAGTGATGGGTTTTACATTCAAGGAGCGAACCCATGACTCACGAGGCATCCTTCGGACCTCTACTGCGGGAGAAAGAAAATTCGCCAGCGATTACTGTGCAAGTTCCAGTTCGATCCCTGCACCCGAATCGACCGAGACGCGAACGTCCGCGATTCGCTGGCCGTATTCGCTCGTGTGTTTGCCTGAGCGTTTGATACGAAGCCGTTCCTCGAGGAGTGCCGCATCGGTCAGCATCTCGAGTTTGCGGTACATCGTCGAAAGTGGCACGTCACATCGGTCGGAGAGTTCCGCCGCTGAGAGCCGTTCGTCGCTGTCACTCACCGTCTGTAAGATGGTTCGGCAATCGTCGTCGTTCAGGGCAGTGAGGATGGCGTCAACGCCGTCGGTGTCAGCAATCGTCTGTCGTCCGTCAGCAATCTCTTCGTGTCCAAATCCGCTCGTTCCTGCCGTCAATGCTTGGCTCATATTTCTATGAAGTCACCGTTTCGGTACCAGTGTGCACCACTGATATCGTGGGTAGTTTATATAGGGGCAGCTATCTCCGGTAGATCAGAACAAGAACGATACATCCAATCCTCGAGAAAAGAGACGCTATGTGTGTCCGGTTACGCACAAAGACACTCGAAATCGTCTTCGGAGACGGCGCTACCACAGACGACACAGCCGTTGTCAACGAGTGCGTCCCGCATCGAAACGTTAACCGTAATCGACTGAGCGCAGTCAGGGCAAACGAACGTGTACTCCTCGCTGCTTCCCATTACTACCCTATCCTTCAGCGTTCAGTATTAAATTACTCTTTCTCGTTCTAAGAAAGTGAGAACACGTTTGTGACACAGACGTTTCTGTCAGCGTAAGCGGAGCGTCGTAGTCAGAAACAGAGTCCAACTTCACAGCGACGCCCAAATCCACCGAGAGAGATCGGACATCCGTATCTTCAAGGGGGCACAGGGGCAACCTTGAATGTATGTCGTCGGGGATTCGTGCGACTGTGGCGGTGACGACACCGGAAGGTTGTCCGCTCGCCGAGTTTTCTCGAGCGGTCGAGACGAGTATTACCCAGGTTTCGACCAGCAGTGCACGGGCTGACGACGTCGGTAATACGACCGAGTTTCTTGCTCCCACCGCTCGGGCTACCGACGCACAACCGGATTCGGTCCGAGGACCGATATTTTCCTACGGAGACACCGCCATCTATCGTTTCGAACACGATACCGACACAACGTGCCCCTGTACCTGTCTTGGTTCCTATGGCTGTCCGATTCACCGATACGACGTCGAAGATGGTACCCTCACCGTCGTCTTTCACGCAGAGACCTTCGATCAGCTTCAGTCCATCATGGCTGACTTCCGCGACCAGTTCGATGCCGTCGACGTCCAACAGCTCCTGCGACCCCCACTCAAAGGGACGCCCAAAGAGCGGGTGTTCGTCAATCGTGGCAAGCTCACTGATCGACAAGAAGAGGTCCTCGAGACAGCGTTCGATATGGGCTATTTCGAACGACCAAAAGGGGCAAATGCGACCGAAATCGCTGCAACGCTCGATATTGCGCCGTCGACAGTGACTGAACATCTGGTCGCCGCACAGCGGAAATTGCTCGGTGACGTTCTCGGACGCGATAGTTGAGTCGGATAGTGTTGTCAATGGTGGCACTGAGAAACACCGGCAGGCTTTCCAGTCGGTGTCTCACTCGAGTGTCCCGAATGAATCAACACCCACTGTCAATGTCCCGTAATTTACCCTGGCGTTGGAGCCATCCCAGCCGACGCCAACAGAAATCGTTTAATGACTGATCCTCCATCACTGCGTATACGACGATGCCACTAGCCGAGGAAACCGAAATGACGGAAGCCGAAATCGATGGCTTTCTCAGTCGGCACGAAACTGGCGTTCTAGCCCTTTCAGGCGCGCAAGCACCGTATGCAATACCCATCTCGTATGGCTATAATTCGAGTGCGCAGACATTTTATATGCGGCTGGTATCCACGCCTGAAAGCGAGAAGCGAGCCTTCCTCGAATCCACACCTGACGCCCGACTCGTCGTGTACGAAGAAGCCAACGGCGGAGAAACCTACCGCAGTGTCGTTGCCGAGGGAACACTCGAGCACATCGACCCGGACGAACTCACCATCGAACACATCGAACAGTACGGTGCCGCGAAAAGACCCCTGTTCGAGATCTGGGGGAAATCCAAAGACCAGCTCGACATCGAACTCTACGCACTCGAGCCAACGGTGTTGAGCGGACGCCGAACCGAGATTGAACGCGACGACTCCTGATCCGGGCAGTGTTCTCAGGAAGTGTAAGCACTCGAGGAGTCGAAACCTACGATCTCACTAGGCTTAATCCGAGATTTCAGTCTCGCCAAACAGCGTGACCCCGGTCACGATCAGATCTGGGGGTGAGTCGCTCCCCCGTCCAGCCGACCGCGGGCGTCGATCGATCGTCTCGCCGAAGACGTTCAGCGTCTCAACCCGCACCGTCCAGTCGTCCGGAACGCGGATTTCAGTGTCGCCGAACACCGTCACTGTCTCGATGATTGCCGGACGAGATCGGATATCGCTATCGCGAAGGTCGACCATGGTATCGCCGAATATCGTTATGAGTTCGGCTCCGGTGAACGTATCCGTTACCAGTCGGCGGCTATCTCCACCAAAAATAGCTGCGGCGGCGATTTCGCCGCTGGCATCGCCCTCGAGTCTGCGTCGCTGTTGTCTACGTGATCGGTTGATCACGAGCAACAGGCCAAACAGAACGGTCAACAACCCCGACCGCAAGGGTCGGGGCTTGTCAGTGAACTCCCGCTCTGCCGCTAGACAGCGGAGGCGTTGAAATCGCCGTTCGCGTTCACCGTTCCTGACTTCAGGGCCAGTTGACTGGTAGCCCGTCCAGACCCAGACTTGAGCCAGTTCTGGACAAGACGCCACGCCACGTTCCGCGCAGCGTTGTAATCCGCGTGCAGTTCCTTCCCACACTTCAGACACTCGAACTCATCACCATCACGATTATCCTCGTGAGTAAACCCACACTCACCGTGACTGCACCGCTGAGACGTGTACTGTGGAGCGACGGTATCGACCTCGATACCGTGTGCTTCGGCCTTGTACTCGACTTGCCGTTTGATTTCCCTGAACGCCCACTGCTGGAACTTAGACGCGTTCGAGATGCGCGTCCAAATCCACGTCAATCGCTCGAACGCGATATGCGTACACTCGTTCTCAACCGCCTCTCGAACGATGCCGTTCGACACGTCGTGCAGGCGGTGGTGACTCCACTCGGCAAACCTGTCCCCGATTGACTGGATAGTGAGGTGCGCCGAGCGCGTCCCAGTCTGTTGCAAGTGTCCACGACGACGTTCGTACTCGTCGCGCTTGTGATTCAATTCTTCCGCGTTGCCGAGGAACGCTCCAGTGCTGGTGACGGCGAGGTAGCCGTCCACGTTGAGGTCTACGCCGAGAACCACTCCGTTCTCGGTCTGCTCATCAGTAATAGATTCAACGTCTTTCTCAACGGCAACGTGGAGGTAGTACTCACGGTTACGCTTGTGGAGCGTAGCTTCTCGTTTCTCTCATACATCCTCGTTCCAGTACTCTTCAAACGGCGTTCCTTCATTGTCGTGTGGAAGGACGTACTCGGCGGTCACGCGCTCACCAGTGGTGGCGAGCGTCACGTGGTCGTCGTTGTACGTGATGGTGCGTCCGTTGTACACGATAACGCTTCCTCGGAACTCTGGCTTGCTCGTCTGTTTGTCGTCATCGAGCAAGTCCTTACAATTGCCGAGAGCGGTCGCAGCGAGGTTTCTCGCTGATTGAACGAGGCTGGATTGGAGGTTGGTTTGTTCGCGGACTTCGGTGTACGTGGCGTCGTGGAGTTTGTTTTTGGCTTTGACGAGGTGGTCAGGGTCGTCGCTCCACCCGTAGTCTGCGACGTATTGGGCGGCTTGACGGAACTCCTCGAAGGTCTGGTCAACAGCCGAGTGTCCTGACTCGGGGATGTTGAGTTTGACTTGGATATTCCTGACTACCTCTGCCATACTTCATTAAACGACTGACACTATTTAATATTAGCGTTTGGCAACGTGGGGAGTTAGTCGTGCTGTGAACCGTGGTTGTATTCCCAAGTGTCGGCTTCCTCCCCGAGGTCAAGCCTCGGGGTATCCGCCTCGACCGCCGATGAATGAACACCCACACAAAACCCTTAAACCACCAATTATAATTCATGGACATGAATCGGAGGAAAGCCCTCACCAAGGCCATCACTGTCTGTTCTATAACGTTTGGTGGATGCCTCAGTGAATCCTCTACTGACTCACATGCCGATCACGGTTCAACGCGCGAATCCCAGGAAGGTCGGGTAGACTCTGTGTTCATCGAGAATCTCAGTGATACGAAAGTCAAAGTGGTAGTTATTATACACAATGGAGATGATGATGAGGGCATTTCCAATCAGTATAAGATTCCAGAACGGACCGGGGTTGAAATACCAGAAGTTGGAATAGAGGGAGAACGATATAATGTTGGTGTTCAGTATGATCGTAACCTGGAAGCATACGAATGGTCTGTCCAAAATTCATGCATCCACGAAAGCCAATCAACGGAATTATCAATACGTATAAATGAAGACGAAACGCTGACAGTATTTGCAGAAGGATGTGATGAGAAATCTACTGGCATTCGAGCGGGTATAGACTACGCTGACCACGAAAAGTATATTATTTAAACTTCTTCACTTTTCGTGTTCGTTCCCACTCTTTCGTATCTGCTTTTTGGTCTGAGCCTGACGCTTGCTAACAACGGCGATTGATACCGGGCTTGACCCTGGACGGAAAACGAGTAATCTTCTAATTCATACGATATTTCTGGGATAGATTTTGCCATCCTCACAAGGGCGTCGCACACTCCTGAGACACGCTCGAGCCACACAGAGGACACCCGTGTGCCACCGTCGCCTCTAACACCGCACGGTCCACCGACAACTGTTGTCCGCAATCGGGACAAGTAAGTTCGTATTCAGGCATGGATACTAACCTCGCTCTAACTAGTAGGAGGGCTCTATCTCCCAAATGTGTACAACCCCCATATGAGGGGTCAGTTAAGTGCCCACCGGGATGGAGTCGATTATCAGTTTGGCAATCCGCTAGGGAGAGATGAGACCTACCTCGAGGAGATCAGATAGAGAAAAACTTGACCAGTTCCGGCCAGTAGTGTCACATATTACGCAATAGTTGAAAAGTGGCTGTAGCGTGTTACTATAGTACAGATGAGATAATATTAGCTACTTATTTGATTTAACTCCTCAATACAACCCGGATGCTCGGCTTTCACTGTATGAAACCACTCGATAGTCGATTTTCCAATGCATACGGCAAAAAGATAGTGTTTGAACCTCCAATAGTGCTCGCCACACAGATAGTGGCCTTAGTACTCTATATCGACTCCTAACGCCAATTAGTGTCTCGATCGGTTTTACTGAGCGGTCACGTAGATGAGTATAGGTAAAATAGCATTCATACAAATAAAGTTGATATTATAGCGAGAGAATCCTCAATCTCTTTCAGTTCCCACCAGTCCCGACTTGAGGATCCCCGCCCGGAAATGATCTCGTCGCGGGAAATTTGAGTGACTACTCTGTCGTTGAAGCGCTCGTCAGCAACACTGGCAGATCAGTGTTCAGAAACACTTCCTGGGTGACGCTACCAAAGAGTGCTTTTCCGGTGGGCGACCGTTTTCGCCCTGCGATGGAGATCGCATCGACATCGTGTTCCTCCGCCGCTGCCAGAATTTCTTCTGCCGGGTCGCCGCTCTGTCCCTCGAGTGAAACCGCATACCCCGCGTTCTCGAGAATCTCCTTCGCACGGCGGACTGAACCGACCTGTGTTACCGACGCCCCAGACGGATTGTCGGTAAAGACATGAAAGAGCCGAACGTGTGTCGATTCGGGGTCGAAATCCAGACGTGTCAGCGACTTTGCCTGCGATTTCGCGCGCGATTCATCGTTATCGACTGACAACAGGATCGTAGACATACCTGAAATTTCGGTTGCCGTGAATATATAACTACGGCTGATTCCAATCAGCTCAGAAATCGACATTTTATTATCAGCTCGAGCGTCTCTGTGCGGCACCTAACACGGCCACTCCACTCGGGGATCCTGACGATTCCCTCCGACCTTTTTCTCGGCGGGTTCGCCGTTCACAGCGCGGTTCTCACTCACTTTGTTCGCTCCGAACCGCGCCGCTCACCCGCCTCCAAAAATCTCGACCAAAAACACGCTCGCTCCGCTCGCGTGGACAATTACGAGAACTGCTCGATCAACGCTGGCACCACGTCGAACAGGTCGTCGTGGATCGCGTAATCCGCAATGTCCATGATCGGTGCGTTCGGGTCCGTATTGATCGCCACGATCGTATCCGACCCTTTCATCCCCGCAACGTGCTGAACAGCACCGGAAATCCCGATTGCGATGTAGACGTCGGGCGTGACGACCTTCCCGGACTGCCCGACCTGCCGGTTCGCCGGCAGCCAGCCAGCGTCCACGATCGGCCGTGACGACGACATCGTCGCATCCAGCGCATCGGCCAACTCCTCGATCAACTCGAGGTTCTCCTCTTCGTCGATACCGCGGCCAACCGACACCAGCAGGTCCGCCTCGCTGATGTCGACGTCGCCGCCGGCCACCTCCTCGAAACCGTTCACACTCGAGCCGATGGCGTCCTCGTCAATCTCCGCGTCGAACGCCTCCACGTCGGCTGAACCCGCGCCTTCAGCGACGGGCCACTCCGCGCCACGAATCGTTACTACCGCAGGCGTGCCTTCCACGTCGACGGTCGTCTCGACTTTCCCACCGTACATCTCGCGCGTCGCCGTCAGCGTCTCCTCGTTCGTCTCGAGGCCGACAACGTCGGTCACCAGCGGGACGTCAAATCGGGTCGCAACCGCAGGCAGGTAATCCAGGCCGTTCACGCTGTTCGGTCCAAGCACGTAACTCGCGCCGATGGAATCGACCAGTTGCGTGACTGACTGCGTATACACGTCGTGGTTGAACTCCTCGCCGTAGGCGACGGTATGAATCGTGTCGACGCCTTCACGGTTGAGTTGCTCGGCGTACGTGTCCACGTCTCCGCTAATGACAGCAACGTGCAGGTCACCGCCCGTCTCCTCGGCGAGTTCCACACCCGCCGTGATCAACTCGAGGCTGACGTCACGAAGTTCACCCTGGCGGTGCTCGGCGATTGCGAGAATGTCGCTCATTGGGCCACCCCCTTCTCGCGGAGCAGTTCAGCTAACTGTGCAGCCGTATCGTCGGCGCTTCCTTCGAACACGGTCGTATCACTCTCACTTTCCGGTTCGTACATCGAGGTAAGTTCCAACTCACCAGCAACGGCATCGCCCTCGACACCGAGATCGGCCAGCGTCTGGTGGTCCAGTTCCTTGCGTTGGGCCATCCGAATCCCACGTAGACTGGCGTAGCGCGGCTCGTTGATACCCGTCTGAATCGATAGTACCGCGGGCAGGTCGATGTCGGTCAGTTCCTCGAGACCACCCTCGAGTTCGCGGTGAACCGACGCCACGTCGGCGCCGTTTTCCAGCTCGAGCTGGTTGACGACCGCCGCCCACTGCGTGCCGACAGCTTCGGCCAGCGCAACACCCGTCGCCCCGAAACTGTCGTCGCCCGACTGCACGCCTGTCAGCACCAAATCGGGCTCTTCAGCTCCGACCACTGCCTCGAGAATCGCAACCTTTGCGCCGACGTCCAGCAGGTCGACGTCCTCGAGCGCATCGTCCCACACCCGGATAGCGCGGTCGGCACCCTTAGCGAGGGCCTGCCGGATCGTCTGTTCGGTATCCTCATCACCGATCGTGACGGTGACGACCTCATCGACGACGCCGTCTTCCTGGAGCTGGACGGCCTCCTCGATGGCGTAATCGTCCCACTCGTTGAGATCGGCGCTCAGATAGCGCTCGTCGATGGCGGTGCCGTCGATCTCGAACGCGTCGTCGACGGTAACAACCTCTTTGACCGGTACGAGTACCTTCATCATGATAGATTGTGGTCTCCTGTGCGTAAACGTTTTCGAAACCGCAATTATCGGGCGTTGAGTTGATTTCTCTCGAGGGACGGTGGGATGGGTCGGTTCGGCACAGTTTCAGGAATTGCAGAATACATCGGAGGGACCGTGGCTCGCTTCCGGAAGCGGTTTAACGGTACCGCAGGTAGTAGCCGCCATGGCGGACTGTCCACTCGCAGACGACTGCCCGAGCTTCTCAGAGCGAATCAGCGGCATGGGCTGTAGCCACTACGGCGACCGTGGCGGTAAACAATGGTGTAACCACTACGGCCAACCTATCGACGACCTGAAGACACAGCCGGTCAAACCTAGCGAAGAAGTCATCGTCGAGGTCGTCGACATGCACGAAAGCGGTGCCGGCGTCGGCCGCACCGAAGACGGCTTCATCGTGATGATCGATGGCGTGCTCCCGAAAGCCCGCGTTCGCGCGAAAATTACCCGTGTCCACAGCAACCACGCTCGAGCGGATGTGCTCGAGCGACTCCCACTCGAAGCCGACGAGGAAGCCGACGAGGAAGTCGACGAGGAAGCCGAGAGCGAAGATGAAGATGCGGACGACGATGGCGACGGAGACGGCGGCGAAGCATCCGCGGAGGGTGACGAGGAAAAATCCGATCGACGTCGACCGAGGGAGCAACTGGGAAGTCGGGAAAACTTCTGGGGCTCCTGAACACCGAAGCGCAGTGGACAGCGTTCTGTTGTGAGCCATCGCCATAATTTCCATCAGTCTCCAGCGAGTCGCCACTGTCGACCGGGACCGTCTATTGCCTTGCATCTGCAATAAGATGTAAATACAACTGACGTATTGTCCTACCTGAATGGTGGGATCATCGGATGGGATACGACGGCTGCTTGCCGTCATTGCAATCGGGTGTGCAATTGGGGGTATTCTTCTCGCCTCGAGCGCGATGCCCATGCTGGCTGCAGATACCCCAGCAGCGGCCATGCTGGGGGAAGAAGGAGTCGCAGCCGAGCACGAACGAGCCGTCCAGCAGGCGTTACTCGGCTCGGCACTCGAGCACGCAGACGGGGATGAATCGATCGACTCGTCCACACTCGAGGGGCTAGACGAGAGCGACATCGAGAACGGTGAGATGGATGCCGAGGAGCTTGAACGGGCAATCGAAGAGGGCGATATCGACCCCGAAGAGCTAGAACAGGCCATCGAGGATGGGGATATCGACCCCGAAGCCCTCGAAGAAGGGATCGAAGCGGGTGACGGCTCGAGCTTGCAACTTGGCGGTGGCTCTCTGCCGGCCGGTGCAATGGCTGGCGGTGCCGGAGGCGAAGGCGAACTCGAGAGCGACATCACCCGCGCAGCCGTCCTGACGGGAATGGAGTTGCAGGGCGATCACCTCACCGACCCCCAGATGAGCGACGCACTGTTCGGACTGGGTGCGATATACGCGGCGATGGGCGGCTCGACTGACGGCCTGCCCGCCAACGCCGACCTCGAGGCAGAAGACGACCACGACGATGGCATGACCGGAGACGGCCTCGGCGAGGCCGACACCTCTTCAGGCGGTCTGTTGGACGTCCCGACCTCGAGCAGCGGTCTCGACGGTGGGTTCGGTGACGCCGTGGACGACGATGTCGTCGCAGACGGCGGGATGGATTTCGACGGTTCGGCCGACAGTGACGGGTCCGAAGACGGCAGTGACGATGCCGATGGCTTCGACGCTGACGGATCAGACGGCACAGAGAGCGGTGCGATGAATGACGGAGACGACGATGGAACCTGGGACGATGAGGAGGAGACGACCGACGACAGTGAACACCCTGACGAGGATAGCGAAACCGACGACGGTGGAGCAACTGCCGACGACGATGCTGACGAGGGTGACGACACCGACGCCACGACAGATGACGGAGACGACTCGAGTGACCCGATGGATGACTCGAGCGACGACACGGACGACTCGGACAGCACTACCGACGACTCGACCGCGGACGAAGACGGAGACGCAACTGATGACTCGAGCGGCGACACCAACGGGGACGCAACTGACGACGACAGTTCAGGGATCGACGACGCCGACGGCTCGAGTGACGAACCGTCCACGGACGAGACCGATGACGGAAGTAGCGATGAGACGGACGACTCGAGCGACGACACTGGCGACTCGAGCGACGAAGACGAAGGGTTCGTTGCCTCGATAACCGAATCGCTCGGACCGCTCGGTGACCGGCCACTGTTGAGCGCGGTTCTCGCCGTCGTGGTGGTCGTCGTCGCCTACGTCTTCCTGACGAAAGACGACCCGATAGCGACGTTGCGATCGATTCCAGGTCGACTCGTCTCGCTGGTTATGGGTGCCGTGGTCGCCTGTTCACAACTCCTCGAGCGAGCGGTGAGCGCGTTGGCACGAGTCAAATCCGTTGCCGAGATACCGGGACTGATCGTCACCGCACTCGTCGGTGCGCTCGCGTCGATGCGACAGAAAGCAGGCGACGTCCGCGCCTCGCTACCCATCGTCGGTGACAGCGAGAGCGAGGCGGCCGCTGCTGACATCGACGAGGAGATCCAGTCGTCTGCACGAGAGCGAATCCGTCGCTCGTTTTACCGGCTCGAGTCGATGTCGACGGTGTATCCACTCAGCGTCGCCACTCCGACTGACGTCGCACACGACGTAAAATCACAGGGCGTGCCGGCCGAACCGGTCGATACCATCGCCGACGCCTTCCGTGACGTTGAGTACGGCGACCGCGATCCCGAACGCCGACTCGAGCAGACGACTGAAGCCGAAGCAACGTTACAGGTCGCCCTCGAGGGGGCGCCAGCCGAGACGGACGACACTGGTGAAGCGACTGGAGCTGGCCCAACGGAGGACAGATGAGCCGGACGCCATCGACAGCCGGCCTGCTCGCCGCGACGGTGCTCGGTGCGGCATCGCTCAGTTTTGGCGTCGTCCTCCTGTATCGACCCGAACTGCTCCTCGAGACCGTCCCGGAACTCGAGGCAGTGCTGGTCGCACTCGACCCCAGAGTCGTCCTGTTTGGACTCGTCGGAAGTCTGCTCGTTATCGGGGCGACGCTGTGGATTACGGGCCGATTACGGGGGGAGCCCCCGACGTCGCTCGGCGAGACAGCATCCGACTCGCCGCCAAGGACCTTTACTCGCAACACGAAACGCTCCCCACCCGGTGCCGATTTCGATGCGTTTCTCGAGAGAGCGACGGCATACGAAGACCAGGCACGGTGGCAACGGGAGGAATCGAGAACGCGGCTACGAGAGACGCTCAGACGGGTTGCCGCCGAGACGTACGGAGACGGCACCGATCCGGAGGCCGCTGTGCGCGCCATCGAAACCGGCCAGTGGACCGACGACGTCCGCGCGGCCGCGTTCCTGGCGGGTGAGGACGGGCCCTCACTCCCGCTTTCGGTCTGGTTGTACGATCTCGTGAGTACCTCCGACCCGTTTCACCGAAGCGTCGAGTACACGATCGAGGCTATCGACGCGCTCGGAACGGAACCCGAGAGACGGAGGACTGAGGCCACCAACACTGCCAACCACCAGTCCGGGGAGGTGCGTACGGCGTGAGCCAGCGCGTTCCCCGCTGGCAGGGTGCGCTCATCGTCTCGCTCGCCGTGAGCCTGCTCGCCGTCACCCTCGGTGCGCCAGCGCTATTCATGCTCGCGGTCGTCCCCCTGGGCTACGTCCTCGTGGGCGTCGCCAGTGCCGGCCCGCCGGAAACGCTGGCGATCGAACGGTCACTCGACGTGGAACGACCCAGGCCAGGCCAACCCGTCCGCGTTACCCTCGCGGTGACGAACCACGGCGACCGCGTCCTTCCAGACGTCCGAATCGTCGACGGCGTGCCCGAGAGCGTTCCCGTTACGTCCGGCACGCCCGCGTTTGCAACCGCAGTCCGTCCCGACGAGACCGTCACCCACGAGTACGAACTGTTGCCCCCTCGCGGCGAATACCACTTCGACGAACCGCAGATTCGAACCCGAAATCTCAGTTCGAGCGCCCTCGACACCCTCGAGCTCGAAGCCGACGGGACCGCCTCGCTCACCTGTGAGACCCTGCTCGATTCGTTTTCGATTCGCGATCAGACCATCCAGTTCGTCGGTCGAGCACCGACCGACGAGGGCGGCAGCGGCATCGAGTTTTACGCCGCCAGGGAGTACCGCCACGGCGATCCGATCAACCGAATCGACTGGCATCGCCTCGCTCGAACGGGCGAACTCGCGACCATCGAACATCGCGTCGAACGCGCCGTCACGATGGTCTTCCTCGTCGACGATCGAACGGGCGTTCACCTCGACTCCATCTCAGGTGGCCCCGACTCGTTCGACCTGACGATGTATGCGGCCTCTCGTGGTTTGTTGGCCTCACTGGACGACGGCAACCGAACCGGCTTCGCGATGCTCGAGGACGACACCTGGATCGACCCCGGCGCCGGCACCGACGTGCGACGACGGGTAGACGACGCGGTCGAGGAGGCATCCGCAGGTTCGGGATCAGGGAAGGTGCTCGCCGACGGCGGCCGACTCGCCGTCGACCTCGAGAAACGCCTCCCGCGAAACGCACAGGTCGTCTTCTGTACGCCGTTGACCGACGGAACCGCCGTCGACCTGGTCGAGCAACTCCGGTTGCGCGGTCGAACCGTCACCGTCGTCAGTCCGGATATGACGACCGGCGTGAGCGAGACGGAAACGACACCGGGGGCGTCAGTCGCCGCCCTCGAGCGACGAAACCGCGTCGATGCGGTTCGAAGCGTGGGCTCAATCGTCGTCGACTGGGACCTCAGTGAACAGCTTTCGGTCGAACTCGTCCAGGCCCTGCGACTGGCAGCCAACACACGATGACAGAGTACACACACGGCACGGAACGAGACCAGCACTCACCCCCCGGAGACGGAAGCACGAAACCGGACAAAAGTCACCTCGAGCGCGCACGAGCGACGGCAACGATACTTGGCCGCCGGGGCGTCGCCGGCGCGCTCGAGCGGACCAGAATCGCCCTGGCCCGTCCGACCGCGAGTGACATCGCGACGATGGTGTTGACGCTGCTGGTCTGTCTGGTCGTCGGCGGCTCACTCATCGGGGCGCGACTCGCCGCCGTCGCCACGGCAGGGGGCGTCGTAGCGGCGCTCACGGCAATCTTGCTCGCGAGTCCGAACCCTGCCGTTCGAGCCGTCGGCGGCGCACTCGCCGTGCCCACGTCAGTCATGGTGACCGCACCCATCGTCGTCGCCTGGGCGTTCGCGTTCGGCATCGCCGGCTTCGGTCCCTTCGCTGCCGTCACTGTCTGGGCACTCATCTTCGCGGCGCTGGCCGGGACGCTCGTCTCTTGGGACAAACTCGGCGACGGTGGGGCCAGGAAAGCTGCCACGGGCGCGACGCTGGCCGCACTCGGCGTCATTGGCGTCGTCGTCGTCCGAGTCCTACCAGAAGCCGGCGTCCGCGAGCGGGCTCGAGACGCAGTGGTCGACGTCGGTGCACTCGCCCTCGAGTTCGTCGTCGATCCGAATCAATCGATGGCGGCCCTCTCGTTTTTCGGACTGACCATCGCGGTCGCACTCGCTCTGGGCTTTACGAGTCGGTATCTCCCGTTCGAGCGGCTGGTACCGCCGGACCGCCGGGACGCCCTCTCGAACGCCGTCGCCGGAGTCGGCAGCGGGTGTAGCCTCGTTATCCGAGGCTCGATCGTACTCGGGTTGGTAGCCGTGTTCGTCCCGGTCGTCGTCGACCAATTCGAAGAGATACCGGTCACACCGCTCGAACTCGAGACCGAAGTGCCGGCACCGCTTGGCGCCCTGCTGGCGGACCTCCTGACATCGGGTGCGCTGCGGTATCTGTTGCTCGGCCTGCTTGGCGTGCTGGTGCTCGCTGCGTTCGGCGAGTGGGTACGACGAGCACTCAGACGCGGACTGGCTGGCGTGCTCGCTCGAGTGTGTGCCCCGATGGCCGGCGGCGTCGTGCTCGCGCTGGGACTGGCATACGCCGTAGCCGACCCGGCGATCGAAGCGACGCTGGAGTCCCTGATCGTCCAGCTCGAACCGCAATCGCTCGCGGAGTTGCTGCTCGAGTTCCCAACGTTCGGGCTCGTCGCGGCGCTGATCATCGTCGCGCTGGGAATGCTCTCGTCGCTGCTGGGGACGGTCTCGACGCTCCGGACGATTCGCGTGTTGCCGCCACGGGCAATCGGGGCCGCCCTCGCCGCTGTCGGCGTATTTGCCCTGGCGATTTCACTCGCGATCATCGGCCGTCCGGAGACCGCCATCTGGACCGCAGCAAGCGCGTTCGTCATCTGGGACATTGGGGAGTATGCAGACGGTATCAGAGCCGAACTCGGCCGCGAGGCTGCAACGATGCGGGCCGAACTCGTCCACGCCGCCGGATCGGTCGTCACGGGCGCGATCATCGCACTCGGAACCGTCGGCCTGTATCGCTGGGTCGCAAGTGACATCCCGCTAATCGACCGGCGACTGGCCGCCGCCGCGCTGGCGACCGGGCTCGTGACGCTCGCACTCGTCGCCTGGGTACTCCGAAAATAACGAAAAAAGGCTACTCTTCGACCATCGACGGCACGGGCACGCTGTTGAGCGCGCTGTCGACGACCGTAGACGAGTCGACTCCACGGACGTCGGCTTCCGTCGTCAGGACGAGACGGTGATCGAGCACCGGATGAGCAATCGCCTGAATGTCTTCGGGCGCGACGTAATCGCGGCCGAGAAGCATCGCTCGAGCGCGACTGGCCTCGAACAGGCGCTGGACACCGCGCGGTGAGACGCCGACTTCGACGCGACTGTCCTCACGCGTCGCTCGACAGACGTCGACGAGGTACTCCCGGATAACCGGATCGACGACGACCGTTTCGGGGACCGTCTGGACGTCGAGCACCGTCTCCTGGTCGACGACGCGAGAGACCGTCGGTGTCCGGGCGTGTCGATCCGCACGCCGGTTGATCAGCGTGAGTTCGCCGCCGCGGTTGGGGTAACCGATAGTCGTCTTGACCATGAAGCGGTCGACCTGGGCTTCCGGAAGTGGGAACGTCCCCTCCTGTTCGACGGGGTTCTGGGTCGCGATGACGAAAAACGGCTCCGGGAGGTCGTAGGTCTCGCCCGCGACGGATACCTGCTTTTCCCCCATGGCCTCGAGCAACGCCGCCTGCGTCTTCGGCGGGGCGCGGTTGATCTCGTCGGCCAACACGACGTTCGCGAACACCGGCCCGCGCTCGAACTCGAAACTCGCCTCGTGTTCGTTGTAGATGTGGGTGCCCGTGATGTCCGCCGGCAGCAAGTCGGGCGTGAACTGAATTCGGGTAAACTCGAGGTCGAGCGCGGTCGCAATCGACTGCGCGGTCAGTGTCTTGCCGGTGCCCGGCACGTCTTCGAGCAGGACGTGGCCCTGGGCAACGATCGCAGTCATGATCGTCTCGAACAGCTGTTGCTCGCCGATGACGGCGGTCTGGACTTCCTCTAGCACGGCCTCACACGCGTTCGAGGCCTCGGCTACGTTCATGCGTGGTGACAGTCACGGCAGCGATAAATACGGTTCGGCCCCGGAGGCGATTGCACCCTCGTGCCGCGAGACCGGTCACGTGGGAACCGTGATCGGAGCCGCCATCGCCACTCGCAACGTTCAACAGGCCGGTCGCCCTCTCGAGACGTAGATGGAACGACCGCTTGGTGCCGCCCCGTTCGTGACCCAGAGCACCCGCGAGCACGTCCTCACAATCGTCGGCAGCGTCCTCGTCTGCTGGCTCGCGTACTTCGGGGCCGTCGCGCTCGTTTACGATTCGCTTTCGGTGCTGGCCCTCGAGGCAGCCATCGAACCCCAGCGCGTCGGGACGACGGCAGCGGGAATCGCCGTCTGGGGCTACTTCGCAATCGCGTTCGTGCGCGGCTACGGCGGCCCCGTGTTGAACGCGATTCCGTACCCCCTCGCCATCCTCACGCTGGCTCCGTTCCCGGCCCGCTGGCTGCTGTTCGGCCCCGACGTGTCGGGACTCATCTCGCGGTTCGTCGGCTGGTTCGTCATCGAACCGATGATTACCGTCGCCCACGGTGCGCTGCCGGGGTTGGGCCTGTTCGTCCTGATTCTCACCGTCTGGGCCTCGGTAATCGGCGAAGACGCTCGAGAAGCCTGGGAACGGACTCACCTCTCCCCGGAATTTTACGACGAGTTCGTCGATGTCGACGCCTGATAGGGATTGCTGAGCGAGTCATAGAAAGCTTCGAACGGACGTTGAAAACGATCAGTACAGGGCAAGCAGTTACCCAATTGGCTATCGATTCATCCGGAATATGCCAAAAGCCGCCTGCTGAATATAGAGAATGTACGCATCACTGGTCTCCGCTCGAGCGAAGCGAGCGCGATTCCCGGACGACGAGGCCGAAGGCCGAGTCGGCAGCCTTTTTCATCGAAGTTTTTGTACCGAGTGGTTCGCCTGTGGCGAACCCGAGGTGGAAAAAGTTCGCGCCCCGTATTAATCACATATTTCATATCAGGTCTAAAGATATTAAACAGATCCCGATCCTTGTAACAATGTATACCGAGAGCACCGGAATCGAACGCACACCTGCCGAAAAGTAACCATTAGCACCTGTGACGCTCGAGACAGTGGTCGAAAAACGAGTTACTGCAAAATTTGATAGCGACAAGAACGATAGTGGACGACAGTATGAGCGAGTATACGAGGCGACAGTCCGCGCCGAAATTCAGGGTCGCGTCGTCGCCCACACCGCCGTTGCTGCTAACAGGACGGCAGGGACGAGCGGTAAGATGAGCATCGCAAACAGGTAGCTGGTGTCCGGCGGCGTCAACAGAATCAAGCCGGGTGCGACGAGAAACGCCATGACGATGACGCCGACGAGAATCCAGCCCCGCCGGCCGAACTCTCTGTCAGCGTTCTCTGGATGGACCGGCTCCTCGAGCCAGGTATCGTCGCTTTCGGTGTCTGCATCCGCGTCAGTACCTTCGACTCGAGAGCCGTCCTCATCGAACGCGTTCGGATCGTGTACGTAGCCGTCGTCGCTCGAGGTCACGGACGAAGCTTCAGGCTGCGTGTGCATAGCCGTCACGGTTTCGGCGTCGTGTTCGGATGTAGGTTCAATTTCCGAAGTCGCTTTGAAAGCTATAGCGAAGGAAAGAGTTTCTACTCGAGTTCGCTGTCCGGTCGGACGACCACTTTGCCGAAGCCCTCACGCCCCTCGAGGTAGTCGTGGGCCTCGGCCGTCTGGCTCATCGGGAGTTCGGCTCGAATCGCCGGCTCGAAGGTGCCGTCCCAGACGAGTGCCATGACGTCGTCGACCTGGCCGGGCGTCGCCATCGTGGAGCCGAGAATCGAGAGCTGGTTCCAGAAGATGCGGGGAATATCGGTCTGGGGGCTCGGCCCCGCGGTCCCGCCGCAAGTGACCAGCCGCCCGCCTTTCGCGAGACTCTTGATCGAATCGCGCCAGGTGCCCGCACCGATGTAATCGACGACGACGTCGACGCCGCGTTTCCCCGTCTCCGTGCGGATCCAGTCCGCGAAGTTCTCGTCCTCGTAGTTGACGACGTGGTCGGCCCCGTGCGCTTCGGCGTACTGGAGTTTGTCCTCACTACTTCCCGTCGCGAACACCTCCGCACCGGCGTAGTCGGCGATCTGGAGTGCAGCGTGACCGACGCCCCCGCTCGCACCCAGGACGAGGACGGACTCGCCGGGGCTGATGTCCGCCCGGTCGATCAGCATTCGCCAGGCGGTCTGGAAGACGAGCGTACTCGAGGCGGCCGTCGTCCAGTCGACGCCCGTGGGCACCGAAACCAGGTTGTCCTGATTGATCGCGGCGTACTCGGCGTGAATGCCGGGGACGTGCTCGCCGATAACGTGGTAGTTGACACACAGCGGAGCCTGTCCGTCCCGGCAGAACTCACACTCGCCACAGGAGACGCCGGCCGAAAGCGCGACCCGGTCGCCTTCCCCGAAGCGGGTGACCCGGTCGCCCGTCTCGACGACGACGCCCGCCCCGTCGCTGCCGGGGATGTGGGGCATCTTGAGGTCGAGCCCCGGCAACCCGCGGCGCGTCCAGACGTCGAGGTGGTTGAGTGCGCCCGCTTTCACGTCGATCAGCACGTCCTCGGGACCGACCGTCGGGTCGCGTACCTCGGCGTACTCGATCACGTCGGTGCCCCCGTGGCCGGTGAAGGTCACAGCCTGCATACTCGAGTCATGGGCACAATCCGTGAAGTAGGTTTGTGGATTTACGGTACGCGTTGGCGAGGAAAGTGAGGTGATTTTACTTTAATTTTTGTGTTATATTACAACAGAAAGCATAGCTTTGGATTTCCAGGGTTTGGGTCGCTGGAGTCACGCTCGAGCGACCGCCAAGATGTGATTGGACATATCGACGACCGCGGGATCGGTGCGATGTTCGCGAACCGCCTCAGTCACGGCCTCGACGGTTTCGTCCTCGAGGTCCTCGAGATCTTTTTGTTCCCCGACGTTCGCGGCGAATCCCTCGAGGCCGACCAGCGCGTCGACGCGGAAGCCGGCTGACTCGAGGGCGGCTTCGAGTTCGGCCGCCCGGAAGAAATGACACGCCGTAAAGCCCGGTTCCTCGAGGTGAGAGAGGTGTTCGCGGGCGAACGCCGCGTCGTAGGTGCCGTCGGCAGCGATGGCCGGGATTCCGGGGGCATACCGGAACGAGCGGACGAGGTTCTGCAAGACGGCGAGTCGGCCCATCACCGAGACGAAGACGGGCGACCCGGCTCGAGCGACCCGACGCAGTTCCCCGAGTGCTCGTTTCCGGTCGGTTTCGTCGGTGAGATGGGAGAGCGGCCCGCCGGTACAACAGACCGCGTCGAACCGATCCCTGTCGAACGGCAGCTGCCGGATATCGGCGCGTTCGACGGTAACGTTGGCGACGACGTCGTGTTCGCGAGCCTTCTCCCGAGCGAGCGCACACTGGCGCTGACTCAGGTCCGCGAGCGTGACCTCGTAGCCGCGTTCGGCGAGCCAAACGCTATAGCGCCCGGCACCACCCCCAGCATCGAGCACTCGCGGGGTCTCGGCGTTCGATGTGGCTTCCGGCAGGTACCGGCGCAGGTAGTCGGTCGTCCCCTCGAACTCGAGGTGCCCGCCGAGGGTGGCCTCGAGGCGGTCCCACTCCTCGTGTCCGTACTCGTCGTAGTAGGTTTCGGGGTCGAGTCCGGACAGGTCCTGAAAGCCGTCACTCGAGGGGACCGACGGTGACTCCTCGTGCATACGTGCATACTGTTCGACACATGCTATTTAATTCACCGCCGGTGTGTGGGAATGTGACATGATTTAGCAAAGAGCCACCGTTCGTCGTGACAATTCGCCTCGAGCAACGCCATCTTGAGTATCGAATCTCTCCGGGCCCCGACATCCCGGCCCCGGTCCAGCATCTCGAGCCCCGGGGGAACTCATCTCGAGCCGGTATCCACGCGCGGGTCGAGCCAGGAGTACGCCAGGTCCTGCACGATGTTGCCGACGACGCCGAATGCGACGATGACAACGGTTGCACCGAGAATAACGGGCATGTCTCGCGACCAGACCGAGTTGTAAAACAGCGATCCGAGGCCAGGAATGCCGAAAACCGCCTCGATAACGATCACCGAGATGGCGAGCAACGCGAGCGTTTCGGCGAAAATCAGCGAGACAAGCGGGATAGCCGCGTTGCGAAGGACGTGGCGGCTGACGTCCCGCTGCCCGCCGCCTTTCGCCCGAACCAGTTTCGTGAGGTCAGCGCTGTAATACTGGAGCGCATACGCCCGGGTGTAGCTCACGACCGCGGCGGCCAGAGTCGTCGTCACCAACACGACCGGCAGGACGTACTCGTAGACGAACGGCAGTTGGGTTTCCCCGATAACGTTGAACTCCCGTCGCCACTGAAAGCCGACGGTCGCGGTCGACGCCGCAGTCAGCAGTAAAAACCCGATCCAGAAGTTCGGGACCCCGAACAGCGAATAAACGGTCGCCGTCACCCCTTCCCCACGGAGCGACCGGGGGTGCGACGCGGCGTACAACCCAACAGCGAGGCCAATTCCCGTCGCGAGCACCATCGACGGGACCACGTACGCTGCCGTTCGCCCCGTCGCCTCGAGCACCATCGGGAACACCGCCTCACCGCTCTGCCAGGACGACCCCCACTGGAGCGTGAGCATGTTCCCCATCCAGTCGAGATACTGTTCGGAAAGGGGTCTATCGAGCCCTCGTTCGGCCAGGAACTCCGCTCGCATCTCCGCGAGTTCTTCGGGGTCGGCCCCGCCGTAACCGGCGACCCCTAGCATCCGGTCGAGTACCCAGTCGCCAGTCACCGTAAACAGCCCAAAAAGCAACGAGAGGACGGCCCAGACGGCGACAACGCCGAGGACGATTCGCTCGAGCAGGAGTCGGCCGAGCGACATCAGCGTTCACCCTCGAAGTGACCGTACAGACTCAACACGATTCGTTCGAGGTATCCGTAGCCGACTATATCAACGTGACGGTCCTGATGAATACACAACACTTATTCGACATCGCGAGAGCGATTCGCACGACAATCGATGACGAATGCGGATGGTCCACCGAAAGCTCCTCCCACGCCACCAACTACCGAAGAGAAGGCCGCGTTCGAGGAAATCGAGTGGGAGCACGTGTCACCGGCCGACCGGACCGGCGGCCCCGAGCGTACCGTCTTCGCGTTCGGACTGGTATTGCTCGCCGCAGTATATCTCTATCATCGTTCGACCGGCGAGTTGTATCTCGTCCTGTCGTGGGCAGTTGGCCCCGAAGACTGGCTGTTATTGCTCGCGGTCGTCGTCGGGGTGGCGTTCGGTCTGGTTCCTCGAGTCGGCAAACGAGGCCGGCGCGAAGTGAAACGGGTTGCCCAGCGACTCCGGGGCCGGTGGCTGACGCTGGTGAGTCTGGGCGTTTTGGCCGGTGTACTCGCCATAGCTCTGTACGCGGTTCTGTCGGGGTTACAACCGCGGCTGACGATGGAGACTGGTAATCCCGGCCCGGATCGGTTTCAACCGCCGGTCGGCTTCGACGGGCCGTATATGTCGACCCGCACCGATTGCGTCGGCACGGTCACGGGCGAAGCCGTCGGTGAACGGCGCTGTCACGGCACCTGGACGTACCCCCTCGGGACCGACCGCTGGGGGTACAAGATGACCGATTTGCTGATTATCGGCAGCCGACCGGTCCTGTACGCGACGGTCGTAACCATCGGCGTGATCGTCCCACTTGCGACCCTCGTCGGCGTCGTCGCCGGCTACTACGGCGGCCTCCTCGACGATCTGCTGATGAGCTACGTCGACGTCCAGCTCAGCGTCCCCGCTATCGTGCTGTACCTGATCGCCTACCTGTTCGTGGGCAACTCCATGTTCGTCCTCCTCGTTGCGTTTGGTTTGCTCTCCTGGGGCGGCATCGCTCGCATCGTCCGCAGCGAAACCCTCCAGCGCCGGGAGGAAGGGTACGTCCGTTCCGCTCGCGTGATCGGGGCATCCAACCCCTACATTCTGCGCAGACACGTCCTCCCGAACATCACGAACAGCATCGTCCCCGCAACCTTCCACCTGATCGCCGTACTGGTGCTCACCGAGGCCGCCCTCTCGTTTCTCGGTTTCCACGTCAGCTTCCAGTCCTGGGGAATGACCATCGCCGAGGGGCTGTTCAGGGATCACCCGCTCGAGGTCTGGTGGAATTCGACGACACCCGCCCTCGTTCTGATGGCGACCGTCGCCGCGTTCAAACTCGCCGGTGACGGCCTCAGAGACGTACTCGACCCTCGAGGTGACCATGAGTAAACCCCTGTTAACTGTCGAAAACCTCCGTGCAGACATCCGGATGCCGGATGGCGTTCTAAGTGCTGTCGACGGCATGGACCTGACCGTCACCCGCGGCGAAACCGTCTGTCTGGTCGGCGAGAGCGGGAGCGGGAAATCACTCACCTGCGATTCGATCACGGGCCTCGTCTCGAGTCGGAAGATCGACGTGTCGGGCTCGGTCCGGTTCGACGGCGAAGCCCTGCTCGAGGCGGACGAGGCAACCTTACGAACGATTCGCGGTAACCGAATCGCATACCTGTTCCAGAACTCTCACAACGCCCTCGACCCGGTGTATTCCATCGGCAACCAGATCGTCGAGGCCATCACGTTTCACGATGACGACCCGGAGCCCGAGCCACGAGAACAGGCTATCGAACTCCTTGAAACCGTCGGCCTCTCGAGACCCGGCGAACGCGTCGACAGCTATCCACACGAACTCTCCCAGGGAATGCGCCAGCGGGTCGCCCTCGCGATTGCGCTCGCGGCTGACCCGGATCTGCTCATCGCCGACGAGCCAACCTCCGCGCTCGACGTGACGATTCAGGCCAGGATTCTCGAGTTACTCGAGCAGTTGAAACGAGAGCGCGACCTGACGGTGTTACTCGTCACCCACGACCTGCGAGTCGTCGCCAGACTCGCCGACCGCGTCGTCGTCATGTACGCCGGACAGCCGGTCGAACGCGGCCCCGTCGACGCGGTCTTCGAAACGCCAGCCCATCCCTACACCCAGGCGCTCTTCGACAGTTTCACCGGAACGACACAGAAGACACACGAACAGCCTGCGGCCACCGGCTGTCGGTTCGCATCGGAGTGCCCGCATGCGGTCGACGACTGCCGGACCGAACGGCCAGCGTTCGAAGCCGTCGGAACGGACGAAACAACGTCCCACCAGGCCGCCTGCATCTATTATCGAGACGGCCGGGACAGAAGCAAAGTTCTCGAGCGCGCAACCGGCGTGGCTACGGCCGCCGACTCATTGCTCGAGGTGTCAGACGGTGAGTGATGAGCCACTCCTTTCGGTCACGGACCTCGAGAAGCACTATCCCATCACCGAGGGGCTGCTTCGTCGTCAAACGGGAACGGTTCGCGCCGTCGACGGCGTCAGTTTCGACGTCGCCCGTGGGGAATCGGTCGGTCTCGTCGGCGAATCCGGCTGTGGGAAGTCCACGACCGCACTCTCGGTGTTACGACTCGAGGAGCCGACGGGCGGAGCCGTTCGCTTCGACGGCGAGGACGTGCTGAACTACGACGACGAGGAACTGCGACGGTTTCGCCGACGTGCTCAACTCGTCTTGCAGGACCCCGACTCCGCGTTCAACCCGCGCCAGACCGTCGGCGAGGCCATCGAGGAGCCACTTCGGATTCACGGCCTTCCCAACCCCGAGCGACGGCGACACGTCGTCGAGGACACCATCGAACACGTGGGCCTCCCGGCCGACGCCGCCGACGGCTACCCCCACGAGTTCTCCGGTGGTGAGCGCCAGCGGCTGGCGCTGGCCCGCGCGCTCGTGTTGAATCCAGACCTCCTCATCGCCGACGAGCCGGTGAGCGCACTCGACGGCCGGACCAAATCGGGTGTCCTCGAGTTACTGGCCCGCGTCCAATCGCGGTTCGACGTTGCCATCGTTCTCATCAGCCACGATGTCGATCTGGTCCGCCGGTTCTGTGACCGCGTGGCCGTCATGTATCTCGGTCGCGTCGTCGAACGAGGAGCCGTCGAAGACGTCCTCACAAACCCGGCCCATCCATACACGCAGTCACTCGTCGAAGCCGTTCCCAGCCTCGACCCGACGGCCGTCGCCTCGAGTCCTGCGTTACGGACCGACGAATTGCCGGACGCCACGGACCTTCCCGATGGCTGTCGGTTCCACCCTCGCTGTCCAGCGGTTATCCAGCCCGAAGGGATCGACCTCCCACACGAGGAATGGCTCGGCGTGACAGCACTCCGATTCCGGCTTGCAAACGAGTGGGGCGACGAAGCCGACAGGAGAGAGCTACTCGAGAACGGTTCGACACCGTCCAGAGAGACGACCGACCCCTCGTTCGAGACGGCACTCCGTAACGCGTTCGACCTGCCGGAGTCCGATTCGACCGCCGAGTCGACCCTCGAGACAGCTATCAACGCCCTCGAATCGGGATCACTCGAGGCCGCACGACGGCAGCTTGCTGACGGATTTGCCAGCCCCTGTGAAGAAATCTCGCCAGCGGAACTCGAGGTGAGAGTCGACGGTGAGTCAGCTACCGATGCCACGACGCGATTGGTTGCCTGCCACCACTACAACGATGACATCTCGAGTGGAGAGTCCTCGGCCCCCGCTGAAAACCACTCCTCAAAGTAGTCATCGGTGCGCCGGCAGGTATCGACCTTGAACAGTGCCTGTCACGGTCCAGTGAATTAAGTTGGGATAGCAATATCCAATTACCGGGACCAATGAGGGGGTTTCTGGAGAGATTCGCTCGTGGGCGAGTTATCGCACACCACAGTAACGGCGCTATTCGAGCGTTCTGATCAGCACGGTAGCGCATGCAAGCAGAGGAAGAATACGTCCGGCTGGACGGGGACGAGCACTCATGTGAGTGCAGATTCGGATTGACGTCGATCGTTGAGAGCGATTCAAACTGGATTTTCCGAATAGTGAGTCTGCAAGGTCTCTGGCTTTTACCGACGATGGCATACTCGACCGTATCATTGGCTTCTTCGAAGGTCTGTTCGATGACGACGATGATGAGGAAGACGACGTTGAAGAAGATGATGACGAGATGGAAGATGATGAAATAGAAGGCGATGACGAAGAAGTAGAAACCCAGGAAATCGACCAGTTGACCATTGAAACGTTCGACATCGAGACATTCTCCATCGAATCGATGACCATCGAGTCACTCGAGTCCGAGGAGACCGATGACGAGATGGAACACGATGAAGCCGAAGACGACGAGATGGAAGACGATGAAGCTGAAGATGACGACGACGTTGGCGTCGACGACGATGACCAGATGGAAGACGATGATGGGGAGACCATCGAGTACGTCTCTGCCGGCGAGGTGACGATTGAGGACTCCATCGCGGAAACGGTGACTCTTGGCGATGCCAGTGACCTCGAGGAAGAGATTGATGACGAAGATGAACTCGATGAGGACGAAAACGAGGTTGATGATGACGATGAAAACGACTTCGATGATGACGACGAAAACACAGAGGCCGCCCTGACGTTCCTGGGCTAATTGTCACTGTCTGGAGCGGCCACCGAGCCAGCCGCAGTTATTTTTCTATACCGAGTTGACGTGGTAGATAAGTAACAGACTGTTACAGCCACTCCCCCACAAATCACGGTCATCTGGTGGCTTAAAAGGCGTTGCAACGAAACGGGCCGACTCAGTCCGCGAGAGCATGCGCAAAAGGTTCAGTGTAACGAGGACGGTCTGCTCCATCGGACACAGTCCACAGCGATCAATCGCGCCGTCTGAGCGACTCGACGACGTGATCGACGTACTCGTCTCTGGAGATTTCGTCGTTGATCCAGGCCTGTGCTACGTCACTTTCGACCCGGAACGCGAACTCCTGATCCGCGGTATCCGTTCCAGACGCACGAAGTTGCGCAGCCGAAAACCCCTCATCGACGAAGACCGCGTAGCTGCCGGCGATAGTACCGATTTCGCCACCGAAGTCTTCCGTATCGTACTCGTAGGCCGAGTGGTAGTTCAGCGAGATGGTTTCATCACGGATCGTAAGCCGCTCGATTTCGATCCCTTCTTGCTCGAGAAACTCCCGATAGATCTCGAGTAACTCGAGGTCCCGGTCGTAGATCTCGAACGTGCGCGTCGCCATCGTCTCGCTCTGAGCGACGCGGTCGATCATCTCGAGTTCGACGGTGTACTCTCCCAGTGCAGGGTCCCGAGCACTGAGATCGATGGCGAAGTACAGATCCTCGAGCGTCTGACCCGCCGGGACCGAGCCGGTTTCGGTCTTTCGAATCGGCCGATGCTCGTCGCCATCGGGCGAATAGAGAGTAATCAGCACGTCCAGTTCGAACCAATCTTCGTCTTCCCGTCGCTCGAGGGCAACATCATCCGGTTCGATGTATAGCCAGATCGTCTCATCGGGACCGAAGACGAGCTCGTCTACCGGTGTGTATTCGCCGTACCCAGTCGGACGCTCCTGAGCGAATTCGAAGGTGTCGACAGCGAGGTCGGTGTCCGGTCGTTTCGGTTCGTCGTCCTCGATGTGGAATCCGGTCGTCGCCCTGGCCTCCCCGCCGTCCTCGCGCTGTTGGTCACGCAGGATGATATCGGCGGTGTACCGCCCGGGCTCTCCGGTCGACCCCGGCGTAAATTTGACTGTCAGATACAGTTGGTCCACCTGGTCGGGAGGAAGTTCGTACTCGAAGGGAATGCTGTCACTGAAGACGGTCGTGTCGTCGGTCGAAATCGTGAGTTCACCCGAGAGTTCGACCCGCTCTTTGCCGTCGTCCGTCGGGACCGTCGTCACTCCGACCGGTTCGAGGTAAAACCAGATCGGATCCGAACCCGAGACGACCCTGTCGCTGATCGGTTCGTACTCGCCGTAGCCTGTCGGTTCCGTCGCCGTGACCTGAACGTTCCTGATCTCGAGCGGGCCAGTCCGCATCCCGTCTGTCTCGCCGTCGTCCTCCGGAGCGGTACCATCGTCAGCATCGTCGTCACTCGTCTCACTCGGTTCGTCCTCAATTCCGACACAGCCGGCCAGGGCCGTGCCGGCAGCGAGAGACGCACCGGCGACTATCGTCTGCCGTCGCGTATAGCGTGCGTTCATACGAGATATCGGTCCGGAACAGCCAATACTCCTGAGTATATTCCCAGTTGAAAGGAACGAACACCAAGATTCATACTCGAGAGAAGAGTATTCAGGGCAACTGGTAGCTTTCCGGAGTACCCAGCGCCCCTTGCAGTCAAATTCCGCCCACCGTTAAAGACGTAGGCTTCCGCCTTGCATCCCTGTGAAAGCTCGTGAATCGACCCGTTGCTCAGAGAGGTAGACAGTAAAACGGGGATATCTGGCAGCCGCTTACTCTGGTTGCTCGAGGACGTTCGCCACCGTGAGCAAGAGCTCGAAATGCGGTGGTGAATCCATTAGTTCGACGACGCCTTTCTCCGAATCGTACTGGATGAACTCGTACTCGTCGGCTTTCTGGAGGTGATTGTGATGTAACGACACTTTGACGTCACCGGGTGCGTCTTCACCTGCTGCTTCCATTGCTGCAACGGCTTCGGCTACGTCTTCGATGGGAACTGGTTCGGACTGCTCCTCGAGGAAATAGAGTGCATATCGCCGTCGTTGGGCACTAAGTAACTTCAGTACCGCGTCTACTGCGACCATGTCGTAGCGGTGAGGTGACCGGTGGATAAAAGGATAGCGCCGCGAACAAGGGCGTTGTTCTGGAAGAAAATACCGTTCACCGTCCGTATAGATGTCGTGGTATAGTAGCCAGTGAAAGCATTGCACATCCTATCGCGAGGCGGCGTCGCGGTAGGTGTGTAAATCGTTTCACTGGCTACGATAGCCGATACAGGTCGACAGTAGGACCGAATGTGTCACGATTTGCGGCAACGAGAGTGTGCGAGTATGCCTATCGTGAGTCTTCGAGGACCTCGAACGCTTCGGGGTTTCGAGACTCGAGAGATCGCTGAGTAGTTCGTCAAGCCTGAGCGTATGGCCGAATCGATAGCGGTTAGCGGATTTATATCATACGTCAACGCTTGACAGAGTACTGAAGTCCTCGCCGACATACTCAAGACGGGCGAGTTTACGACCGAAGTCGACGGTGAATACGACGTCGCGGATGGCATGTTGCAGCGAGAGCTTTGCACTCGCCATGCCCCGGAAGCGGGTTTTCTCCGTGCACTTCCGTCACGAACGGAGACAGAGATTGGGGGGTGTCAGTCGTCGCGCTCGTCGTCTTCCTCGCTGTCGTCGAGTTCCACGGGAATCTCACCTGCATCCTCGAGGACTGTCACGTCCGGTTTGCGCTGGACGCCGGCGTCGGTCATCGCCCGCCTGAACTCGGCGCTGTCGAAGTACTCCTGTGCCCGGTCGGTGTCGTCCCACTCCGCCAGCAAGACAACCTTGCGGTCACTGTCAGCACGGGTGAACACGCTCCCGCCGCGACAGCCGTGTTCAGCCCTGACCGCAGCCCGGTCGTCGAAGGCCTCCTTCCAGCGCTCGAACTCCGCGACCTCGAATCGAACGAGTACATACATAGGTGGTGGTTACAGTGACTGGGAATCGGTCGTCTCGTTCCCCTCGGTGTCGCTGACTGTCATCCTGACCTCGTCAGCGTCGCCGCGGGTGCGCAGTTCGTGTTCGCCTTCGGCACTATCACCGCTGACACTCGAAGTCGCACTTTCGACGACGCTACCGCCGTCAAGGAGTTCCGTGACGACAGTGTCGAGGTTGCCGTCGTCGTCGGCGACCGCCCAGTCGTTATCGACGCGGAACCAGGGACCACTCGAGCGAGTCGAGACGTCGAACTGCTCGATTGTGGGTGCAGTCGTCTCCTCCTCGCCGTCGTCGTCACCGTCGGACTCAATGACGAATTCGGCGTCGCCAGCGAGGAAGTCATCGCCGGCGAGTTCGATTGTCGCCTCGTACTCTCCGGCCTCAGGGTTGACGACGCCGTCGACTTCGACGCGTACCTCCCCTTCGACGCTCGTGTCGAAGCGGCCGTCGAGGTCGAACGTGGCCGTGCTGCCGGCGTATTCGTCGGAGTTGACGCTGATTTCGTCGACTGTACCGTCGCCGTCTCGATCCATGAAGACCGCCACGTCTTCGTCAGTGAGCCCGTCCATGCTGGTTCCGCCAGGGTAGTCGACGGTGATTGTGTCGACCTCGCCATCGAACTCGTCGGCGGGGTCAGGAAGCGTCCACGTGTGGAAGGAAGTCGTCTCCTCGGTCGCGGGGTCGGCGTCGAGCGCTACGTCGACTGGTTCGTCATCGCCGTCGTCACCGTCGTCGGACTCCTCAACAGTCACCTCGCGCTCCGCTGCGTCGTCGTCAGTCGCGACCTCGACGACGATTCCCGGCGAGTCGCCGTCCTCGGTCGTGTAGGTGAACGTGCCGCTGAACGTCTCGCTCGACGACAGCGAGACGTCGGACTCGATTCCTTCCTGTGCGCCATCGACCGAGAAGACGATGTCCTGGGTGTCGGCCTCGTCGCCGGCGTTCTCGACGGTGTACTCGACGGTCACATCCTCGCCCTCGGTGACCGTCTCGTCGTAGCTGTCGATAGCGACGTCGAAGTAAGCGGGGTCGTCCCCGCTGGTGCCCTCGCTGTCGTAGGCATCGTAGAGGTCGAACGTCTCGTTGAACGACCCGATCTCGACGTTCCCGAGGTTGGCCCCGCCAAATCGGATATCGGTCCCCAGTTCGGCTGCCAGTTCGTTGAGTGTCTCGACCGACTGCGAATCGACTTCCGTGTTAGCTTTCAGGATGATGGCACCGTCGTCGGCGAGATAGTCCTGGAGCGCCTCGACTTCCTCGGCGGTGTAACAGAAGTCGACGTCGGGCGGCGTGATGACCAGCGCGTGACGGCCCCGGTCAACGTCGAGCCACTCGCTGCTCAGTTCGTTGATCGCCTGGAACCACATCCCGTCCAGCCCCTCGATGTACCGGTGGTAGGCCTCCTTGCCCTCGAAGCTAAAGTCATAAGATGCCGCGAACTGGCCGTGTCCGCCCTCGATCATGAGCATCCTGTCGTCAACGTCGCCGGAGAGACGCTGGGCGAGGTTGGCGTTGAACACGAAGTTCTCGTCGTCTGGGTCCTCCCAGTTGTCGGCGTTCATCAGGCCACCGACGAGTGCGACCCCGGCCTCCTCGTCGACGCCGACCAGGGGGTCGCCGCCGCCGGACCAGACGGCCGTCCGGTCGTCGTCGAGACTCCCGTCCTCGGTGATCACGCTCGTGGCGCCGCGAAACCGGAGCGTCTCGACGTCCTCGTTCCACACCTCGTCGGTCGCCGCCGCGTCGGCCTCCGACCAGACACGGCGACCGGCCTCGTAGGCGTCCCAGTACGCGTTTACGAACTCGGGGTGATCGACGAAGCCCGAGTTGTAGGGCTTGGCGTAGCCTTTCTCGACGACGTCGAGGTTGTAGTTCTCGGCCGAACGCTCGTGGTCCTCGGGGAACGTATGGAAAGCCAGGAGGCGACCGTACAGTCCCCGTGGCGGGTGTTCGTTCGGGTCGACCCAGAAAGTAATTCGGTCGCCCTCGTCGAAGTTGTCCTCGGCGTAGGCCGTCGCCTCGCTCCCCCAGTCGTCGAGGTAGCTCTCGGACTCGATGCCGCGCCACTCGTCGGAGTCGTTCTGCGTGCTGCCGGTCTCGGGCGTGTCCTGGCCGAGGTGGCGGACGACCTCCTCCTCGCCGTCGTGATAGCCACCGACAATCTGGATGTCGAAGGTGTCACCGTCGATTACTTCGACGATTTCGGCCTCGTACTCGTGCCCGGGGTCGAAGCCCATGCTCTCGCGGTACTCGAACCAGTCGTCGTCCGGGTCGTAGTTGCGGGTAACGGGCCAGTCGTCCCACCCCCAGCCGGGTTCGTCGGTGACCTCGTCCTCGGCGAACCGGAACGGGAGGCCGAGCTGTTCAGCGAGGTAGTTGAGGTCGTCGGTGTCCCAGGAGTCAGCTTCGTTGAACAGGAACACCGGGTTCCCGGCGGCAGCGAACTCCTCGATTGCTGCAATCTGGTCGTCAGCGTGTTCCTCCCCCGGCAGCGTGACGAGGAGCGCGTCGGCACCGTCGAGGTCGGCCGAGAGGTCCTCGCTGGCTGCTATCGAGTACCCCTCTTCCTGTACCCAGTCACGGAGTTTCGAAAAGTTACCGTCGAGCGTGTAGCCCTGGTCGGCGGATTCGTCGTAAACGATGTGGCCCGAGCCCCCGGCGTAGTCGTCGATGATGTTTAGCAAGACCGCGTCCTGTCCGTAGTCGAGACAGTTGTCCTCGTCGTCGTTGACGAGCAACGAGCCGCTGCCAAACACGTTTCCGTCCCGTGCCCACAGCGGAACCGCCTCGTTACTGTAATTTCCCGCACTCGCCGTGTCCTCGCTGGCAACGAAGACGACGCTGTCGTCGGTCAACCGGTCGTAGTTCTCGTTGAGCAGGCTCGACGTCTCGTTGAACACGAGCTGTCCAACCCGGTTGCGGTCACATGCTCCAACCGCCGATGCTTCCGTCGACGCCACTGCCGAGCCGGATGCCCCGAGTAGTGCGCTGCTCGTCGCCGCTACAACTGATGCCAGAAATGACCGCCGTTTGAGTTCGTGTGACACGATACGCATATCTGCAAGCGGACGTGTGATAAAACCAACCATGTTTCCTCGCGACTATGACCCAGACCGCAACTGTTGAAACGTAAACACCGTGGCGGAACAACCCGCCGGGTGCTTCCCTCGTGATCTTCAGCGTCCAGCAGTTCGGATGCCAGATGTCGAGAGAGGCACGATCCTGACTAGTGGCTTCCCAAACCTGAACGGATGCGTGAAACCGATTACGGGCGTCCGGTTTCACGCATCGGTCGACGTGAAACAGTCACTCCCCTCGAGAAATCCGCATCCGGCGTTCGAAGATTACAGCGGCTGGCTCACGTCATACAGATATACACTGGGTACGGTACACACAGCCATCACCTGCAACGACGTTTCATCCTCCACCTCGTCGGACAGTCTCGCCAGCAGATGAGAGTTGACGCATCTTGAGGACGAAAAGTCGCCTCGCAGGGTATATTGTGTTCGAACGCGGGGTTTTTCTGGCAACGAAACCACCAACGACGGTCAGTCGACGATCAGCAGTAGTCCTCGTCACGAATAGTTCTCGAAGTGACGGTGAAAATCACGAATACTGTAATATCGTCTGTATCGGTAACCGGTTGTTTCGGAAGTGAGTCGATGGCAGAGACGGCGAATGCAAGCAGCGAAGCAATCAGTGCGACTCGCTTGGGGCCGGATTCTCGAGCAGTAATCTCCGAGTGTACTCATGTCAAATGCCGTGATTCCCCGTTGTGGACGTAAAACGACCTTTTCTACGGATTAATCTGAAACAATCTCCCGCCTTTACTCCCGATATCGGTGTAAGCTCTGAAGCATGGTTTCAAAACTGCACAAGCTTAGCGTCATCTTCGTCGCACTCGTGGTCGCCCTTTCGGGTGGCCCGGCCCTGGCGGGGGCGGCAAGTGCCGGAGACGACGCGAGCGGAGACATGAGCGTAACGACAATCGAGAACGTACAGGTTGAGTCACTCGAACTCGAGGACGTTACACTCGAGAACGTGACAATCGAGGAACTTAACGTCGACGAGTTGAACATCGAGGATGACGAACTCGACGAGGAACTCGATGAGGACGACAACGACGTCGACGATGACGAGACCGACGACGTTGACGATGACGAGATGGACGACGATGAAAACGATGTTGGCGTCGACGATGACGATAACGGTCTCGACGACAACGACAACGACGTCGACGATGACAATGACGTCGATACCGACGACGAATACGAGGTAACCATCTCTGACATCCACATCGAGTCACTCGAGCTCGAGGGAGTCACGATGGATGACCTCAGCTTCGATGAGGACGAGATGGACGATGACGAGATGGATGAGGATGAGATGGACGACGATGAAAACGACGTTGGCGTAGACGATGATGACGAGATGGAAGATGATGACGAGATGGAAGATGATGACGAGATGGAAGATGATGACGAGATGGAAGATGATGACGAGACGGCCGCAGACGACGATGAAAACGACGTTGGCGTAGACGATGACGCTGATGTCATCGACGAAGACGCTGACGAGGTCGTCATCGAAAACGTCACGATCGAAGAGATGAACATCGAGACGCTGACCATCGAATCGCTCGATGTCGAAGACGATGACGGCATCCTCGACCGTATCAGCGGCTTCTTCGAGGGACTCTTCGATGACGACGACGACGAAAACGACACCGATGATGAAGAGATGGACGATGACGACAACGACGTTGGCGTAGACGATGACGACAACGGTGTCGACGATGACGAGATGGACGACGACGAAAACGACGTTGGCGTCGACGATGACGACAACGACGTCGATGATGAGGACGATACCGAGACCCAAGAGATCGAACACTTGACCATCGAAACGTTCGATATCGAGGATCTCACCATCGAATCGATGACCATCGAGTCACTCGAGACGGACGACGACGAGATGGACGACGACGAGATGGACGACGATGAAAACGACGTTGGCGTCGACGATGACGACAACGGTCTCGACGACGATGATGAGATGGACGACGATGAAAACGACGTTGGCGTCGACGATGACGACAACGGTCTCGACGACGATGATGAGATGGACGATGAGGACGATACGGTCGCAGACGATGACGACAACGACCTCGAGGATGACGAAGGCGAGACTATCGAATACGTCTCAGCCGGCGAAGTCACCATCGAGGATGCAACCGCCGAGACGATGACTCTCGGAGATACCAGTGACCTCGAGGAAGAACTGGACGAGGACGACGAAATTGACGATGAAAACGACACCAACGATACTGACGATAACGACAACGACCAGCCTGCGTTGACGTTCCTGGGCTAATCGGCACAGGCGCCGCCGTTTGACGGCACGGTTATTTCGGTCCGTGCAATTATTTTTTCGATCCAAGCGCAACAACGGGAGAGCCATCGCTACTGTCCCCCCTCTCAGACCGCAGACCACACAGCAGTCGGCGAGCGACAACAGTCCGTGACCGCGATTCGTGTCACCCCTTTATTTCGAGTAGAGTTCTCAGACTGTGAGACAGCCAGTCGAATCGGTAACTATACTCACAAGTGAACTACTCAACCGTGCCAATTTTCAACAGCAAACAGCAGTATCACCGATAAACCGAGACTGACTACGGTGGTCGAGAAGTTGCTCCATCGGTGTTGAGAACAACCACCTCGAAGCAAGCTATAGTAGCCAGTGAAAGTCATTGCACACCCTATCGCAAGACAGTGTCGCGATAGGTGTGTAAACCGTTTCACTGGCTACTATAACTTCACGTCGGTTTGCTGGCACCCAGTACAGAGCGCGTCGAGTGGAATCTGACACTCACTGTGTTCCTGACAGGGCTCGCTTTCGAGGTCAGTACTCACCGAGAACCACCGCCGTTGTCTCGATCAATACCCGCGTTACCGGATCGGTTACCGAGGGCCGCGATAATATGAAAGATTGACCAAGAGTCAGGCTTTCGTACGCGATCTTTTTTGAACTGTTGTATCGTTAGTCGAATATGGCAACTAAATCCGAGCTATACTGCAAAATATGCAAGAAAACGATCAGTTCCACCGATACCCTCAAGCATCACCTGGTGAAAGAACACAGGCAGCCTGAACTGGCCAAGTGCCTCGCTTCACAGTGGGAAGCGGAAGAACTCGGTGACCCCAAGTGACACCGCTATTCTCGACCAGTGAATTGTGATCAATACCGCCCGAGGGATGACCGTTCCCGATCATCGAACGACCCCCCCCCCTCGATGGGCTGGGCCGGATCGGTCGTCTTGGGACCAATCACGTGATTTCAGGCGAGTTTGGCGACCTGTTGTTCAGACCAGTTGCCGTCAACGTCGTACCACCGACCGCGGAGTAACTCGTCGACCAGACTCGCGGGTACGATCGCCCGCGCCACCTGGGGCAACCCAGGCCGCGGGACGTACACAACGAGCAGGTAGCTCCCGACGGCCTCGAGCAGCTGGCGATGGGCTCCGTATTTGATGTAAAACCGCCCGCGAGTCGACCGCGAACCGTTACCAGTCTCGGTTTGACACCCCTTGATTTCGATGAGCGTACCCCGCTCGAGGAGGCAAATCCCAAAGAACGGGAGTTTCGTCGACGGCACCACGAGTGTCGACGTTCGGGCGTCGTGCCAGGTAGCCGTCCGGTCGTCGACGAACTCGAGAATACCGTGACGTACCGTCACACAGACCACCCCGAAGAACGGCCGCTATCTGTCAGGAAATACGGGAAAAGGGGTTTGTATATAGTGGGCCGGCGCAGATTCGAACTGCGGTTACGGCCACCCGAAGGCCGAAGGATGCCAAGCTACCCCACCGGCCCGCATTCGACTCGAGGCCAGCAATCAGTTTAACGTTTGCGAAAACCATAGCCTCGGACACGCTGCCATTTATCAGTGATTGACAGACCAGATACCAATTAGAAAAAACACAGAGGACCGTCTCATATCTCTTCCCGGTCACCAATCGTCCTGGTCGGCCGGTGACTGGTATGCAGTTACAACATCCCCGATCAGGTAACCGTGACCTCGAGCAGTTCACAGATACCGGTCACCTGCTCGCGCATTTCCGGCAGCGTCCCTGAGTTGTCGATAGTGTGATGAGCCATTGTCGGCGGCTCGAACTCCGATTGCAACAGTTTGTGGATGTCGAAATCCGCATCGCTCTCGTCGCCTTTTCGGGCTTCGATTCGTCGACGGACGACGGATTCTGCACACTCGACGCGGACCAGTTCGAACGCGGCGCCTTCCTCTCGGGCGACAGCTCGAGCCTGCTTGCGAAACGATTCCCGGCGAAAGGTCCCGTCGACGACGGCGACGTTATCGCGCTCGAGGGCCCGTGCGGCCCGCTCGAGGGTTTCGTCGTAGGTCGCTCGCGTCTCCCCAGCGGTGTACTCGGGATCTGGAAAACAGTCTTTACGAACGACGTCGGTGCGGATTCGGTCCGCCTCGAACCGAGCAGCGAACTCGCCGGCGACGGTGGTTTTTCCGGTGCCGGGCAACCCACAGACGACGACGAGGCGCTTCCGTTTGGACATATCGAGTTATCTGATAGTCGAACGGTGGGGTTTTGGTGTTTGCGCTTTGCCATCCCAAAAAATCCTGTGCTCGAGTCTCTAGTACCCTCCCAAACGTCGACTGTCTGGTATCGAACGGGAACCGCAAGAGTTCACCCACGGGTTCACGTTTGGGAAGTCACTAGAACCGAGTGTAGCCCTCGGTGTCGAACGCGTGATGGGCGACGGTAATCGCCTGGTCGGCGTGCAACCGCGTCGGGCCGAGCCGTAGTCGTCGGGCAACTCGTTCCGCGAGCAACGTGGCCTCCCAGTCGGTGAAGTCGTGGTGGTCCGAAAGGACGAACACGGGATCCGAAAGCGCTGACAGCTCGACTGAAGCAATCGACTCGCCGTCTTCGTGGAGCTGAATAACGGTGCCATCGGCAACGTTCTCGAGGACGGTCTCGAGTCCGTACCGGTACAGTTCGACGCCGGGGCTCGCCTCAGCGGGCAGCATACCGATGGCTTCCTCGCGAACCTCGAGGGCGTTGCGAACCAGGGCGGCCGTCGAGCGTTCGTCGGGGTTCAGCCGCCGGAGATCGGCTCCATCGAACGTGATCGTATAGGTGTCCTGAATCACGAGGTGGACCCGCACGTCGGTTCGAATCCCGTGTGAGGTGACGAACGCGGCGGTGATCGACCGGCAGATGGCGTCGAGTCGGCCGGCCCCACCGGCGAGGTTGTCGAGGGAGAACTCACCATCGAGGGGAACGTCGTGTGCGAGTAAGACGAACTGGCGCATACCGTACTCTCACAGGCTATCGTGGATACGCCTACCGGTTCCGGCCGTCGAATTCGTTCGCTATAGAGGTCTCGAGACCTGCACTCGCAGGGCCAAGGACTTGCGCCGTTGCCACCGGAGCTGCCGACATGACAACGACGTCGACGGCTGACGATCGAGCGAAGCTCCTGCAGGCGCTGGCTGGCAGCCCCTGTCACAACTGCGAGGATGGCGTGCTCGTTCGTCAATCCTACAAGGGAAACCGATCGATTGTCTGTGACGAGTGTGGACTCCCGCAGATACAGTTACTGGCGATGCCGCGTGTCGAGTGATTACAGACGTCACTGTACTCGAGTTCGGACAATTGTGAAAAGTAGCGGCGTCTCATGACATTTCTCGAGGGGTCGAGTCAGTGTAGATCGATTTCTTGTACGTCTCGAGTCAGCGCGCAGCGCGTTGCCGGGTTCGAGGATACTCGTGACCGACGACGAGCGCAACCACGTGGAGGACCAGCAACGCCAGGAACAGACCGAGGCGGGTCGTCGAGTTCAACCCGGTCAAGATCACCGGCAGGTACGCGAGCGGCAACAGCGCGCCGAGCCAGAAGGCGACGACTGTCAGGACGTCACTGGGACCCATGTTATCGAATCGACTCGCGGTCGACATACGATCCCTCGCGAGCGGAGATCCAGGTAGTCATCAACGATTCGTTGCTCCCGTAGCGGGGGAACATGGCACACTCGTCCGGCCCGTCGTCGTTTTCGATGGTGATGCAATCGATGGGTGGGAGCGACTCCGGGCCGTCTCGAGCGTCCGATTCATCCGGGACGTCGGGTTGGTTGTCAGGTGAGGGCATAGCTGGAGACCGTACTGGCCGGTCGACCGAAGACAGTCGGTTTCGGATCCAGGGTCGTCACGTTCCGACTGGGGGACTGCACTCCCCTCGGTCTGGCGACAGCAGTGGTCATACAGTCGTCCATCAGCGATGCCTATTGGTATTCCCTTGCTACTCTTTCACACACCCCGGGTAGAACCTCTCGAGATCGGTCACGGTACTCGAGAGTCGACTTCTCGTGACTCTCTTGGAAACGTGACTGTCAGCCGCGCGTAAGCGGTGCTTACCAGCGAAAACGCACTGTAAAACCTGAGTAGGCGGTCGATACTCGAGCGCTCAGAAATCGGGTTCGGGTCGCTGTCCGAGGGTCATCTCGACGGTGGTCTCGGAGCCGTCTCGAATCACGGTGAGCGAAATCGTATCGCCGGGATCAGTCTGGAGTGCGAGGAACGTCGAAAGGGCGTGGTTGTCCGGAATCGGTTGCCCGTCGATCGACCGGATGATGTCGCCGCCGACCGGCACCCCGCCGCTGGTCGTGTCGGTGCTCCCCTCGAGCGTACCGTCGGCCGGACCGCCATCGCTAACCGCGGCGACGAAAATCCCCGTGGCTTCCTCGAGGTCGTTCGCCTGGGCTATCGTCAGGTCGACGGGAATCAGTCGAATCCCCATGTGTGAGTGTCGGAACTCACCGTGGTTGATCAGGCCGGGAATGACCCGTTCGCTGAGGGCCGCTGAGATGGCGTAGCCGATGTTTTCGCCCTGCGTGGCGTGGACGACGCCAACGACTTCGCCGTTCATCCCGACCAGCGGGCCACCGCTGTTGCCCGGGTTGACGGCCGCGTCAGTCTGGACCACGTTGGGATACGAAAAGTCGTGCCAGGCTGGCGACACCGACCGGTTGACGCCGCTGACGATACCCTGTGACATCGAGCCCTCGAGTCCGATGGGGTTCCCGATAGCCAGCACCTCCTGCCCCACGACGGGTCGTTCGTCGCTGAGTGCCAGCGGGGCAACATTGTCGGGAACCGTATCGGGTTCGATGACGGCCAGATCGCTGTAGAAATCGGTCCCGATGACGTCGCCCCCGGTCCACTCGCCGCTGTTGTACTGCACCTGGACGTCGACATCCTCGCTGCTGAAGACCACGTGGTCGTTCGTGACGATGTACCCGCCGGGGTGGAGAAAACCCGATCCCTCCCCCTGTGCGGGGCCGCCGAAGCCGCCCTCTCCCCGAACCCGGACGAGCGTGACGGCGTCGACCGTCGCCTGATAGACGTCGGTATAGACAGAGCCGTCAGCCGTGGGCCGGTCGTCCGTCTCGACCGATGCCGTTTCGCGCTGATCGAACTCGATGGTGCTGGCACCGGGTTCGGCACAGCCGGCGATGGCAGCCACCCCACTCGCTCCCGCGAGCGAGAGAAACTGCCGGCGGTTCACTCGAGAGTCACTCATACCCGACTGCAAGGACCGCACACGGGTAAATCTCATCCCCTCGGAGAAACCAGAAAGGAAAATGTGTTACCGTCGGCCTCCCGATACGCGAGCATGACCGTTATCGACGTCGCCCGAAAGCTCCTGGCCGGAGGGCCCATCTGTGACGCCTGTCTCGGCCGGCCCGTCGCCGACCGAAGTTTCGGGCTGACCAACGACGAACGCGGCCGGGCGCTCCGGACGACCATCGCCCTCGAGGACGACGTAGACTACGAGCCAGTGGACCCCATCGAGTGTTGGGTCTGTGATGGCTACTGTGGCACCTTCGACGCCATCGCCGACACCATCGTCGACGAACTCGAGGGACTGTCCTTCGAGACCTACCAGATCGGCACGCGCGTGCCACCGCTCATCGAGGAAAACGACCGGCTGTTGCGCGAAGACGCCGACCTCGAGGAAGACGCCGGCGAGCCGATGAAACGGGAAGTCAACCGCGAGGTCGGCCGTCGTGTCGGTTCGCGAACGGGGGCAACGTTCGACCTCGAGCGACCGGACGTTCTCATCGTCATCGACCTCGAAGCGTTCGACCCGCATTCGGTGCTCGAGGGGGGCAAAGACAGTGACGAACCAGACACTGACGAGACCCGAGCGGGCTCGAGCGGCGAACCGACCGCCGTCACCAGCCACGCTGTCGACATCCAGGTCAACCCGGCGTTCGTTTACGGACGGTACCGAAAGCTCGAGCGAGACATCCCGCAGACGGAGTGGCCCTGTCGGGAGTGTGGCGGCAGTGGGGTCCAGCTCGGACCCGACGGTGAGGAAACCTGTGACTACTGTGGCGGCTCGGGTTATCTCTACGATACCAGCGTCGAACAGGTCGTTCGCCCCCACGTGGTCGAGGCGATGGACGGCGACGAGGGCACGTTCCACGGCGCGGGCCGCGAAGACGTCGACGCCCGGATGCTCGAGGGAGGCCGTCCGTTCGTCCTCGAGGTGAAACGTCCCCGTCGACGCCGGCCGAACGTCGAAGCGCTCGAGGAACGGATCAACGAGGCAGCCGAGGGTGCCGTCGAAGTCGAGAGCCTGCGGCTGGCGACCTACGAGATGGTCGAACGCGTCAAAGAACACGACGCGAGCAAACGCTACCGGGCCGACGTCTCGTTCGGCGACCCGGTCGACGAGGCGACGTTCGCCGAGGCGCTCGAGGCCCTCGGCGGCGCGACCCTCGAGCAGTACACGCCCGAGCGCGTCGACCACCGCCGAGCGAGTCTCACGCGCGAACGAACCGTCTACGATATCGACGGCGAGTTGCTCGAGCCAACGCGGGCCGAGGTCCGAGTCCACGGCGAGGGGGGGCTCTACATCAAAGAGCTCATCAGCAGCGATGGCGGCCGCACCGAGCCGAGTCTCGCCGGCTTGCTCGAGACCGACGCCGAGGTGACAGCACTGGACGTGCTCGCCGTCGAAGGTGAAGACGAACCGTTCGAACGGCCCGAGTTCTTCCGAGATACAGAAGCTGAAGACGAGTCGACGTAGCGAAGCCGCTTACTCCGCCGGCCGAAACACTTCGCTGAGCTTTTCGATGACGGCGTCGTGGTCTTCGACCTGCGCCGCGAGCGACTGCTGGGTCGTTTCGACCGACTCGTGTTCGTCCTCGAGCGTCTCGAATCGGCCCTCGATTTCGTCGATTCGTGCTTCGAACTGGGCCTGTCGTTGGCCGACCTGTTCCTCGAGTGCGTCGTGTCGTTCTTTCACCTCTGTCTCGAACGTCGCGTGTCGTTGTTCCACCTCTGCCTCGAGCGCCGCGTGTCGTTCTTCGAATTCATTTTCGAGTGCACCGAACCGTTCTTCGACATCCGTCTCGAGTTGGGCAAGGTGTTCTTCGAGGGTCTCGAGGGCCTCCCGTGCGGTCTCGACCTGTTTGATCAGGTCCTGTGCTGTCCCGCTCTCGTCGATAAACGCCTCCATCGAATCGGCGTAGGCGACCAGCTTTTGCACCTGAGTTTCGAGATGGGTGAGGCGAACGACCTGACTACGGGGTGTGTCCATCCCGAGCGCGCTTCGGAGTCGGTCACGTTGGTCGTCGTCGATGGATTCGCTCTCGAGTTCGGCGAGCAGTTGCTCGAGGGTGCCTCCCTCGGTCGACTCGGGTGTCGCTTCATCCACTGCCGGCTGTGTCTCGGGCGGTTCGACAGCCTCCGGGACTGTTTTCGGTTGTGTCTCCGTTGACTCGGTCGTTTCCGGTTGTGTCTCCTGCATGTTGTCGCTCGTCGTTGCACCACCGTAGGCGACCGTCTCCTCGAAACTGAGTTCGTCCTCCGGCCCCGCCAGTTCGCCGTCTTCCTGTAACCACTTCGCACCGACGCCCGAATCCGTCACCTCGCCGTCTGGCACATCGAGAACCGCGGCTGTCCGGACGTACGTGAGATCCTCCAGCGAGGCCGCGACGCCCTCGAGGTCGTCCGTCGTCGCGATCACCGTTTCGATAACGCCTTCCTCCGGCGCCCTCTCCTCGTCCGCATCACCTGTCGTCGAAAGTATCGTACACATCGACCCGAGTCCATCGAGCAGTGCCCGCCGGTCGGCCGTCGACCCGTTCTCGACGAACTCAATCCGTATGCGGCCGACGGTACGGACCGTTGCGTCAGGGTCCGTCGACCTCTCCGCATCGGTTGGAAGGACCTCGACGATGATAGATTCCGTCCCGGCCCGTTCGACCGCCTCCGGCGCGTCCGTTTGCAGTGAGTATCGTGTTTCGATCGTTTCCGTCGGCCCGATCGCGCCCTCGAAGGTCAGGGTCGACCCCTCCGCCGACCACGCATCGGTACGATCGTGAAACTCGACGTCGACCGACGGTTCGACAGCCGGAAGCTGTTCGGTGAGCACCACGGTCCGTGGCTCCGGTGCGTCCGATTCAAGCTGCAGGTGGACGTCCACCCGATCCCCGTCTTCGGCCTCGAGGTGTTTGTCCACGGAAATCTCGTCTCGATACGTCTGTCCCCCGCGTTTGTCCATACTGTCGCCCCCCATATCATGAATATGATATTCGAATATAATGATAAGTGTTTTGTTAGTTAAAATCCTTTGAGACTAAGTGGCGGATAAATCAGCACCTCAGTAGTCGAATCAAACCAGATGATGGCGATCCCATCGACAGCAAAGGCTATAGGCCGAGACACAGCACTCGAGTGTATGACCGGGTTCGGCGTCGACGAGGCGGGCAAAGGGCCCGTCCTCGGATCGATGATCGCCGCCGCCGTTTTCGTCACCGATCGGTCGATCCTCCCCGACGGCATCGCCGACTCGAAGCGACTCTCGCCCGCTCGGCGAGAGTCACTCGCAACCACACTTCGGGAGCGAGAGGAAATCGCCGTCGGTGTCGCCGAAATAACCACGGACCGAATCGACGACCCGGAGACCGACATGAACAGCCTGACCGTCGAGGCACACGCCCGCGCCCTCGAGGAAGCCGCCCGCGCTGGTGATGGCGTGTCGAACAACGCCGGCGTCCACTGCGATGCCTGTGATACCGACGCTGACCGCTTTGCTCGCCGGGTAGCCGACGCCTGCTCCCTCGAGGTTCCTGTCGAAGCGACACACGGCGCTGACGACGAGGACCCCCTCGTGGGAGCCGCGAGCATCATCGCGAAAGTCGAACGCGACGGGCACGTCAGCGCCCTGGCCGAGGCCTACGGCGATGTCGGGAGCGGCTATCCCTCCGACCCGACGACGCGGGCTTTTCTCGAGACGTACGTCGAAACCCACGGTGAATTGCCCCCCTTTGCCCGACAGTCCTGGTCGACGTGTGCCGATATTCTCGCTGCCGCCGAGCAGACGAGCCTCGAGGGATTTTGAAACAGTCACCGGGAAGCGACGATAACAAACCGGATGACGACTCGACCGTCCGTCCTCAAACGGTTATTTTTTCGTCCAGCGGATTTCGTACTCGAGTTCGTACCGCTGTTCGCCCGTCTCCGAATCCGTGAGTCGCTCGAGTTCGACTTCGAATAGCGGATTTTCGGGGATAGTGACCGTTTGAGACGCACCGTTCTCGAGATCGACGGTCCCGGCCTCGATCCCCGCAGCGGCGGCGACCAGCGTTTCAGCGATTTCGGCTCGCGTATGCGTTGGCCGTCTTGTAGAGTTCTTCTTCGGGCATCAGTCGAGTGCACACCGTTTCGCGGCATAAAAAGAACACACGGAACGACCGCTCGAGTCCACTCCAGATCATCGCCACCAGTCACTCACGAAGCCACGCTTTTTGAGGGACGACGACCAACGGACGGTATGGGATACGTCTGCCCCGTCTGTACCGCCGGCGTCGCCGACGGACGCCAACTGGCCGACCACCTCGCGGTTACCGCCTCCCTTGGTCGCGAGGACCACCGCGCGTGGCTTGAGACTCACGCCCCTGAGTGGGCCGATTCGACGCGTGACGAACTCGCCGAACGGGTCACCGAGTACGCGACAGAAATGGATCTCCCGGTGTCCGACGATGCCCCCGAAGGGCCAGCCAGTCGCCCACAGGGCCCCCGCCTCGAGGACGCACTCGCCCAGCAGACTACCGGGCCCGGTCGCGGCGACCTGACGGCCGACGCAGAGTCAGTGCTCGAGGAGGCGATGGAACTCACTCGAGAGATGGACGCGACCGATAGCGACGACTCGAGTGAGGAAACGAACGAACGCTAAAAAAGACGGTGTTGCACGATCAGGCCCCGATGTCGTCCATCGCCGGAACGACGCCGACTTGCTGCAGGAGGCTGAGGAAATCCGCATGGAGCCACCCTTCGGCGATTTTCCCGTCCTCGAGACGGTGAATACTCATTCCACGAACGTCGGCTGTCACGTCAGTCGGCGAAATCCCCATGAACTCGCCGTCGTGGGTCCCCCGATACGTGTACGCGGTGCAAACGTACTCGCCTGCGTCGTCGCTGAACGCGAGTTCCTCGCTCGCCCGCAGATCGGAAAACGCTGCGTGGAACATTTTCATCGTCTCGAGGGCGGCATCGGAACCGTGGAGTTCCATCCCGGCCATCGGCCCGTGTTGGACGTAGTCTTCGGCCTGGAAGTCACCAATGCGGTCGTACTGACGGTCGTTGAACACGTCCTGAGTAAACCGTCGAACGAGTTCGAGACTTTGTCTGTTGGCTGCTGTAGCTGCCATTGTAATCACCAGTTATATAGAGGTCGACTACGGGGATAAAGCACGTTTACGACGCCAAAGACAGTCTCGAGGGCTGGCTGGACCGAAATCGACAGCCTCGGTGTGCTGGATTGGAGCCGAGGGATCAGGTGTTCTCGATCGCCTCGAGCGCCGACAACAGGCGAATGTTTTACTACTGTTCTTGTATCATACAGTTCGATAATAATAGTATTTGAGTTGTTACCGCTAATTTACACTATGATGTTCGTAGTGAAAGACGAAAAACACCAGATACTGTGGGTCCAAACAAAATTACGAACGAAAACGCCTACCTGACCGGCGCTCGAGCCTTCGAGTATGCACACCGAGGGATGGTTCGCCCCCGACTCGCTCGAGCAAGCCCGCGAACAGTACGAATCGATCGGGCCGGCCGCCCAGACGGTCGTCCGCGAAGTCGCCAAAGCGATGGCGTTCGACCGCGAGGAGTACGCTGATCGGGTCTCGAGCGACGTCGTCGAAACCGCCCGCGATGCGCTCTTTGCGAGTTTGCTCGAGGTGCACGTCGGGACGCGCGAGGAGTACGACGCGTGGAAAGACACCTACGACGGCGAGGTGATCGAACACGGGAGCGACAGCGTCGACAACGTCGCCTGGCACGCCGGGCCGAAAAACGTCGCCGTCGCCGCTACGTTCCAGTCGAAACCGGACGCCGCCGTCGGCACGCTCCGTCGGCAGGCGTTCGGCACCATCTATCGGGAGCTATTCGAGCAAGCGAGCAGCGAGGAGTGATTGCGATGGACGACGAAACGCGTATCCTTTATCGGCCCTGAGTTCCGGTATGCGTCGGCGCTACCTCCTGTTATTGCTCGTCCCCCTGGTCGTCCTGTTGGCGCTCGGAGCACTACCCAGTCTCATCGGCGGCGGTGACGTCTCCTACGTGGTCGCAACGGAAGTCGAACTCGAGAACGGATCTCCACCCAGTGAGGGCGCAACCGAGACCATCGACGCCGAGAACCTCTCCGTGAACCGGTTCCCGTACACCATGCAAGCCCTCGATGACGGCGTCTCGGAGCCCTACGAAGCGGGCCGGTTCGGCTTCGAATCGGCGTTCACGCACACGCCCTTCGACGAGTTCGGCGAGTTCGAACAGTGGAACAGCAACGCAACCGAACCCGACGCCGACGTCGCCTACGTCGAACAGAACGGAACCTACTACCGCCTCGAGATCACACCCGAAAGCGATGTCGACACCTGATGACGATGCCAGGTCGAGTCGCTCGGCAGCCGACCGAGACCCCGAGTGGCCGATCGAAGAGAGCGTCACCGAGTACGAAACCGGCTGGTACGACGGCGGCTACGACCTGGTGGAACAACCGGATGGCTCGCAAAAACGCTACTACTGGGCCGACCTCCCGCCCGCTGTCGTGGTCGTGGCCTCGACCGGCGAATCGATTCTGTTCGTCGAGCAGTACCGACCCGCCATCCGCGAGACGCACCTCGAGTTACCCGCCGGAATCGTCGAAGACGGGGAATCGTACACGAACGCCGCCGCGCGCGAACTCGAGGAAGAGACCGGCTTTCGTCCCACGAGTCTGGCCCTGTTGCAGGAGTATCGCGTGGCGACCGGGGTGCTCCGGCACGACCGCGGCGTCGTCTACGCCGAGGGACTCGAACTCGGTGAGCGCGAACTCGACAATAACGAGTTTCTCGAAGTCGTCACCGTTCCGATCGAGGAGACACTCGAGCGCGCTCGAGAACACCCGGCAAACGACTCGACGCTGAGCGCGCTGTTGCTCGCTCGAGAAGACGGGCTCTTGTGAGCACGGAAGAACGCATGACCCGCATCGCTTAACCACATCGCGTCCGAACATCGGATACCAACGATGGACGGCGAAATATCTCCGGCGGCAGTACACGAACTGCTCGAGGGCGACGACGAAACGACGGACGCACTCAGAATCGTCGACATTCGGAACGCGATGGAGTTCGAACGCGGCCACATTCCCGGCAGCGAAAACGTCCCCTTCCACGAGCTGACGGCACGAATCGACGAGTTCGAAGCGGCCGACCGGATCATTACGGTCTGCCCGCACGGTAAAGCCAGCGTCCAGGCCGCTCGGCTAATCGGCTCGTACGAGGGCAGTGCGGACGCTCGCGTCGAGAGCATGGCCGGCGGTCTCGAGGAGTGGGCCGACTCCTACGAGCTCGTCTCCGGTTCGACCGAGAACGATTCAGCGGCTCGAGACGCGTCGGAAACGCCGTTTTGATTGGGCCGTCGTTTGAGCGCGCTCGAGTCGACGCCATCGATACACGACGTCGTGACGTTCTCGGAGACGCTATCGTTGCCACTCGAGCGATGGCGTATTCGAAAAGTCGGAAGTCCGATCAGATCATCGAAATCATGGTTAGGCGACGTTGAACCCACGGTCGCGGAGGAAGTCCTCGATGCGACCGCGATGGTTGCCTTGCAGTTCGATGTGGCTCTCTTCGACGGTGCCGCCACAGGCGAACTTTGATTTGAGGTCCGATGAGAGACTGTCCAGATCGACATCCTTCGGATCGAACCCTTCGATGATCGTTACCTCTTTCCCGTATCTGCGCTCGTCAATGCGGATCGTTAGTTGCTGTTGTCCCTTCGCGACGTCCTCGCAGACGCATAGCTCCTGGGGCAGCCCGCACGTGGAGCAGACTTCCGACATTACGTTCGTTTGTACGAAAGGACGATATTAAACACTATCGGGACTCCTACCGATTTCGAGCGGCGAAAGCAACACCGTCACTGCCAGAGGTGACCCACGACGGGAGCTCGCTCTCGAGCCAGTTCCGTGACCAGGTCGATCGCCTCTGTGGCCCCTTCCTCGTCGATCTCGCCGGCGTAGTGGGCCCGCTCGTACAGTTCCATCACCCGTCGGGCCCGCGGGTCCACCGAGTGGGTTGCCTCGAGCGACGCCAGATACCCTCTGGGCGACTCCCCACGCTCGCGCGGGCGATAGGACCGCGCGAGGAGGTGCTCGAGACGATCGTAGGCACGGCGAGTGTCGGTCACCGGCTCCTCGCGAAAGCCATGCCAGTAGAGACGTACTTCCCGGCTCACGAGGGCTGGAACGCCAGAACGGTGTGCGCCGGCAGCCAGCCCGACGAGCACCGCCAGACCGACGAACACGTCGCCGGAACTGAACGGAATCGACGGGATACCAGCATCGTCATCGTCGGCTCCAGCGCCCGGTGCCGTTCCGCCCCCTGGATTGATCCGCTGATCGAACGGATCGTCGTCGCTCTCGTTCCCGTCTGGCGTTCGATTCGCGTCCGGAGTGCCGTCCGACTGGTTGTCCGAGTCGTTCCCGTCATCGAGTGGCGCTGGCACGCCATCGACGATGTCCTCGAGCGCGTCCGGTTCGTCCTGGATGCCGTCCGCGGGGACGCCTGCGCTGGCGTCAGTATCGACGTTTGGTTCACCGTCGGCGCGTGCTTCTTCCAGTCGGTCCTGATGCGTGTCGTCCCGGCTCTGTGGCGTCGGTTCGAACGCGACCCAGCCGTGGTCGGGGAAGTACACTTCGACCCAGGCGTGGGCGTCAAGTCCCCGGACGACGTACTCGTTGTCGTCGACCTGTTGACCGGTGGTGTAGCCGGTCACGTAGCGGGCAGGGACGCCTTCAGCTCTGAGCATCTGGGTCATCGTCGTCGCGAAGTACACACAGTAGCCTTCGTCCATCTCGAGCAAGAACGCGTTCGCTGCGTTGCCACCGGGGCGGTCGACATCCAGGGTGTAGTCGTACTCGCTCTGGAAGTACGCCTCGATAGCAGCGGCCTTCTCGTACGGATTATCAGCGTCGGCCGCATCGAGGATTTCGGCCGTTCGGTCCTCGAACGCCTCGGACGTGCTCTCGGGCGTCTGGAGGTAGTACTCGGTTATCGGCTCAGGATACTCGGTGCCCGCCGACGCAAGCGTTTCGGGGTCGTTGTGCAGGCTTGCACTCTCGACGTTGTACATGTCGCCCTGGATAAGCGGGCCATCGGGCATGGGCTGTCCGTGGTCGGTGACGCGCAAGGCGTCAGTCACGTCACCCTCGACGGCCGTCGGTTGGGCGGCCACCGGAATCGTATTGCGCTGGTGTTCGATGGTGAACGTGTGCCGAGCGGTATCATACTCGCCAGCCGGCGGTGCGAGTCCGATATCGTCGTACGAGCCGTCGGGACCGCTACGAACCCAGGCATCGCCAGTATACCGGTCGTAAACACCCGTTCGCCAGTAGCCGGGTTCTTCGGTCACGACGCTGAACTGGACCTCCGGCGAGAGGTCGACCTGGCCGGTGATCGTCGTTCGGTCCGGATTGTCGTCGATGACGCCATCGAGCGTCCCCGGCTCGCTCTCGACGAGGAATGTTGGACTGGCCGCGCCACCCGGAACGAGCGTGACGCTCAGCGAGAGAAAGACGATGACTGCGAACATGATCGCCAGCACGTCAGCCTGCGCAATCGACCCATCGCGGTGGTGCAGTTCGCCGAATCCGACCGCAGAGATACCGCCGACGACACCGACCAGCGTGACCCCCATCGATGCGTCCCCGGTCAACACCAGGAACAACAACGCGAGGCCGCCGGGGATAACACTCAGCACGTAGCGTTCGCGCATAGCGAGATACCAGGACAAAAACACCGGTGCCGGCACGAACGCGAGCGTCCAGATACCCGCCTCGAGCATCTGCAAGAGTTCCATCCCGGTCGCAAGCGTCACCGTGTCGGAGACGAACATATCGGCATGAGTGATCGCCGTTCCGAGCCCGTGCCCCGTCGCCTCGAGGTACGTCCAGAACCCGAGAACGCTGGCACCGAGCCCGATAGTGAGTGCTGTCCGAGGACGAATCGCTCGGGCGAGGACCGTTGCACCGAGTCCCATCCCGACCACGATGAGATACAGCGACCGGGTGCCGCCCACGACGAGCGTCACTTCGCGCAAGACGGCGACGTAGGCGGCAGTCAGGACGACCAGCCCCGACAGGGCGAGTAGTCGGAACGGTTCACCACCGACCGTCTCCGACAGGTCGACCGAGATCGTTCGCCGTCGGTTGCTCGTGCTCATGCGGAACGCACCTCGCTCGAGGACGTCTTCCCCCCATCGTGACCGTGCTCAGGGTGATGGCTCGTTTGCCCACCGTCTGCAACCGCTCCGGCGCTCGAGGTCGATGATTGGGTGGCCGAATCGTCCGTTACCGCGTCCTTCGAGCGGGTTGTACCGACGCCTCGAAGGCGGTCGAATGGGATCTCGTGTTCGCCGGCGATGACGAAAATACCCGCCGCGTCCGCCTGTATCAGGACGTCTGCTTTCTGGCGTGTTCGGCCGTCTACTTCCCCGTCGCCCGCCAGCGCGAGCGCTCTGAGCAACTCGACGTGGTGGCGTTCGCCGGTTTCGGCTTCGAGCGTGCCCTCGGAAATCGTCAGCCCGACCGAGACCTCCTGACGAAGGAGATACGTGGCCACGCTCGCCATCGCCATCGCCATCTCGTCGTCTTTGCCCGGAATGCACTCGCCAGCGAGGGTGGCGGAACCGACCGACCCATCGGCAGCGAACTCCTTGACGACGAGTTCGTCGTTGGGGCGCTTGGCCGCCGACTTCCAGTGGATGTCGCGCAAGGAGTCCCCGCGTTCGTACTCGCGCAAGTGATCGAACTCCTCGCGGTCGTACGCCCTGATCGCATCCTCGAGCAACTGCAGGTCGTGTTTGGCTCCGCCTCGAAGGTCGTACACCGACGGATAGACGACGACGCTGCCGGTCTGATCATATCGAAACTGTCTGGACACGAGACCGAAAATATCGGTCACCGTCACCGACACCGGGCCGAGTGCGTGTTTTCCCCGCACCTCGAGTTCGATCTCATACGATAGCGTCTCACCGTCGATCAGCGTCGTCTCCATCACGTTGCCACTGTCGACCGCCGTCGCACCCTCCGGGAGCCGGTCTCTGACGGTTGCCGTCGTCGCCGCCCCGACGTCGACACCGAGTTCGACCGTTCGACGGTCGCCCGGATACCCCTCCTCGACGGGGTGTCGCTGAAAGCGAGGGCGTTTCGTCCGGTAGGCCGTAACGAGCGCGCCGACGAAGACGATTGCCAGCGGCGCGACCACGGCGTTGAGCGACCGCGAACCGTACTCCGCGGCCATCAGCAGACAGAAACCGATTAGGCCGAGAACGACCCAACCGCGTCTGGTCAGTTTCATGGGACGTGTACGTGATCGAGAGCGTCCTCGACGATCGTGTCGCCGTCGGTGTCCCGACCGCTCGAGGTCGTCTTGATTCGGTGGCTGAACACGTAGGGGACTTCGTGCTGAATATCGTCGGGGATGACGTACTCCCGGCCGTCGAGGACGGCACGCGCCTGAGCGGCCCGCAAGAGGGCAATCGTCCCCCGTGGGCTGGCCCCAATGTGGGCTCGCTCTCTGGTGTATTTCGCCAGTTTACTCGCATAGCGGCGAACCGGTTCTTCGACCGCGACCGTGGCCACGGTCTCCCGGGCGCGAATAATCGACTCGAGGTTGGTCACAGGATCCAGTGACTCGATTGGATGATGGCCAACCGTGCGCGCGAGTAGTTCTGACTCTTCGTCGGTGTTCGGATAGCCGAGCGAGAGTTTCTTCATAAATCGGTCGACCTCGGCGAACGGCAGTTCGTACGTCCGGTTCGGTTCGATGGCGTTCTGGGTCGCGATGACGACGAACGGGTCCGGTAGCGGGCGAGTCGTCCCGTCGACGGTCACCTGTGCTTCTTCCATCGCCTCGAGCAGAGCCGATTGGGTTTTCGGCGGAGCGCGGTTGATCTCGTCGCCGAGAACCAGGTTCGCGAACACGGGTCCCGGCTGGAACTCGAACTCCCGTGTTTTCTGGTTGAACACGTTCACGCCGGTGATGTCGGAGGGGAGGAGATCGGGGGTAAACTGGACCCGGCGGAAACTGCAGTCGACGGATCTGGCAATCGAACGGGCGAGCATGGTTTTCCCCACACCCGGCACGTCGTCGAGCAGGACGTGTCCACGGGCCAGAATCGTCGTGACCACGTGTTCGATCTCGTCGGTGTGGCCGACGATGACCTGGCCCACGTTTTCGGTGACAGTTGCCGCCAGGTCTGCTACCGTCGAGACCGGCAACGGTTCAACGGTGTCGGCACGAGACGTCGCTTCGGTCGGCGGTGAAGGGTTGGCGTCGGTCATAGATACCTGTCCTCACGCCAGCGTAGCGGGGATACCCTGGGCGCGTGGCTGTTATCCAGTAGTGCGTGAGTGGGAAACATATGTTTTGTGTCTTTCAGCTTTGCCTGCAGTGCAAACCGCCGCTGACAGCGACCCGCGAATGGGCCTCGAGCGACCGACTCCTGACCTGCAGGGCTGCATCAATGTGACTAGGGCCCAAAGATAAAATAGCTATAGCTGGCCAAACGGGCCTGTCATCATCTCTTGTCCGCGTTCGAGACTGTCGGCACTCGCCAAATAGCGTTCAGAAAACTATTCTCCCGTCAGTGGTGTTACGACACTAGAGTCGCTCGAGATTGGTTGCTCGTGGACCCTTGTCCGCTTGTTCGATATCGAATTCGACTTCCTGTCCCTCCTCGAGATCAGGGCCGCCAACGTCTTCCATGTGGAAGAACACGTCGTCGTCTGCGTCGTCACTTTCGATGAAGCCGTAACCGCCTGTGTCGTTAAAGAACGCGACCGTACCTTTCGCCATTGCAGGTGTCACAACTCACGACAGCAGCATAAAGGTTCGGGAGCACAGCCCCAGTTTGGGCCGCTCGAACCCCGACTCGAGTCGCTTGAGCCGAGTGTCTCCTCAAGATATCAATCAATCGGGAACCACGATTGCCGTCGAAACCGCCCTCACCACGTCTTGCAGTCGTGACAAACGAGTGCATCGTCATCCCGCCAGACCAGGACAACGGTTTCCCCACAGTGAGAGCAGGTGTATCGACCCCAAGCGTACGTCGAAAGCCCCGAATCGGTGTATTCCACGGATGGTTCGTCCTCGTCTCCATCGACAGGAGTGCTTTCGCCAGCCGCCGTGTCTGGACCAGCGGTGGTCTCATCAGCCGCGTCGGTATCAGCGGCATCGTCACCGGCCGCGTCGAAATCAGTGGGACCCACATCCGCAGCGCTATCGCGACTCTCGCCCCCCGGTTCGCTCTCCCTCGAGGCATCTCTCGGCTCCTCAGTCTCCTGCCCACCGAAGAAGTCGGTCAATCTCGCGTCGTCCTCGGTCACGAACGCCGGTACGAACGGCGGGCCCTTATACTGTCGGGCAGTCACCGGCTCGAAGCGACTCGAGTCAGGTCGAAACGTACTACGCGCCGTCGAGAGACCGGTACGGACAAGTACCACCCCTTGGTAGGTATTCGTATGGTTACCGTTGCGCTCGTGAACGCGATCATGGACGACATCGTCGAAATGACCAACCTCTTTGCCGACGTCGCGATGGGAGAAGGCCTCGCCCCGCTTTTGGTCCTGGTGGGAGCAATCATCATCGCCGTCGCCGGGGGCGTCTTCGGCATCCTCACACTCGGCAGCATCGCCAGCCTCTTTTCGCTCGACTGAGCGGTCTTCGCTACACCGTTTTTTCTCTGCACCGTTGTGCGAACGCACGCGAGTGGGTTCAATATCGTTCTCGGGACAATGCCAGAAAGCGTCCATATGGGGTGACTCACTCAATACTGCTACTCGAGCCCGTTCGGTCGATTACAGAGATTCGAGGAGAAAGCCCACGACTTCAGTCGTGAGAGTAGTCACCGGTAACGGAGCAAAACAGACAGTATCAGTTCGTCTCGACCTCGTCGTTTACCATCTCGAGCGCGTCTGCTACCGCCTGGATAGCCCACTCGAGGTCCGGGCCCAGCGGCGAGCCGACGACGATCCCGTCGACGAACGCGAGGGTCTCGGCAAACTGTTCGGCGACCGATTCCGTCGTGCCCGCGATGGAGAAGGCGTCGATCATCGCCGGCGTGACGGCCTCGAAAGCGGCAGTGAGGTCACCCGCCTCGAGGTGGTCGCTCACGGTTTCGACGGCTTCAGCGTCGAGCCCGTGACGCTCGATAACTGGCGGAGCCGCCCCGCCGGCGATGAACGCCACCGGCGGCCGGGCAGCCGCTCGAGCCGCGTCCGCGTCGTCGGCGACGCTCACGCTCGTGAAAGCCAGTGACTCGAACGCGCCGTGTTCATCCGGGCGATCCGCGAGCCCCTGCTCGATCTGACCGGCAGACCACTCCAGATCACGCGGATGAGAGGCGTTTATCAGGACGCCCTCGGCGTGTTTGGCACTCATTCGGAGCATGTGTGGCCCCTGTGCGCCGACGTACACCGGAATCTCGGTCGGCTCGAGATTGAGCGAGGCGTCACGAGCGACGAACGTACCCTCGTGGCTGACCGTCTCCCCAGCCCAGAGCTCTCTTGCGACCGAAAAGGCCTCGAGGACGCGTCGAAGCGGGCGTTCGTGTTCGAAGCCGAGGTTCGAGAGGGCGGAGCGGTCCCCCGCCCCGATGCCGTAGACGGCACGACCATCGCTTACCTCGTCGATGGTCGCCGTTCGGGCGGCCAGCGGAACGGGATGGTCCTGAAACGGGTTGACGACACCGGGACCGAGGCGAATGCTGTCGGTCGCTTCGGCCATGCGCGAAAGAGTGACGAACGGGTCCCGATTGAAATAGTGGCTGCTCGCGAACGCGACGTCGAAGCCCTCGTCCTCCGCGAGCGCGGCGAGCTCGGCGATGCTATCGGGCGGATGTTCCGGCGTCAGTTCGATTCCCCAGGTCGGTCGATTCGAGTCAGGACTCACGCGTCATCGAACCTCCATTGGCGCAGCGCCTGTCGAACGAAATCGCCTTCGACCTCCCGAAACAGTTCGTTGCTCCCGTCGTGATCGCCAAACTCCCAGTTGCGAACGACGACTGCGGGGTTTCCGTCGTCGCCTTCGCCAGTCACCAGATTCGCGGCCGAGGCGAGTTCGTCGACGACCGATTGCACCGTCACTCCGAGTTCGCGGCCGTCACGGTCGTGTTCCCCACGCCAGTCACGGCTCGCAGGCATTCCCGCCCAGCCCAGTGCGACACCGCGCTGGCCGTGTCGGAACGGACGACCGCAGGTGTCGGTGACGATGACGGCGACGTCTTCGATCCCACGTTCGAGCAAGCCATCACGGATCCGTTCGGCGCTCGATTCCGGGTGCTTCGGGAGCAACAACAGGTCGTGATCAGGCACGTTCGACCGGTCGATGCCCGCGTTCACCGAAACGTGACCGAATCGCGACTCCGTCAGCAAAAACGGCGCGTCCATCAGCAGTTCCGTGCTCTCCTCGAGTACCGCCTGGGCGAACCGCGGGTCCTTTTCCTCCCCCGTCAGATCCTCGAGACGGCTGGCGATTTCCCTGGCTCGAGGGCTCGCCGGAAAGGCAGACAGGTTGGCGGCCCGGCCTTCGGCTTTCGAGACGACCGTGCTGGCGACCGTGAGGACGTCGCCGTCCTCGAGGGCCACCCGGTCGGCGATAAGGTCGGCGAGGTCGTCGCCTGGTCGGATTTCGGGCAAATCCGGGACAGCGAAGCATTCCATACCGGAAGGATGGGCGGCCCCTTCAAAAGGTCACCGTCACCGGAGACAGACGACGCCGTGGCGCTCGAGGAAGATGAAAGCGACACACCGAAACCACTCCGTCGCATACGCTCGGTTGGGCGGCGGTGACGACATGTTACCCCCTCCGAGCCCCTTGTGACGAGGGCCTTTTGACTGAGCCGCCCCGTTCTTACGGACTCTCACGCGCTATACCGTCGGTTACCAGCCCGCCTGGGGCACTCGCCGAGACACCGTTGGCCATCACTCGAGCCGTTTCTACAGATGAGCAAGGCGAGTACCTCGGGGCTCGACCCCGAGCCGTTTCTACCCTCGATACCGAGCGTATACTTTTCGGCTTCCTCGTGGTAGGGTAGAGGAGATGTACGAGGAGATCCTCCTGACTACAGACGGCAGCGAGCTGGCGACCCGCGCCTGCGAACACGGTCTCTGGCTCGCCGACCAGGTGGGCGCGGCGGTGCACGTGGTGCACGTCGTCTTACCCGAGGACGCCAGCGACACCGAGCGGGCTGACGCCGCTATCGAACCCGTCCGCTCGAGTGCCGACGAACGCGACCTGTCTATCGACTCGAGCGTTCGATCCGGGTCGCCCGCAACCGAGATACTCGAGTACGCCGGTGAACACGGCGTCGACCTGATCGTCTGTGGCACCCACGGCCGAACTGGGATTCGTCGGCTGGTTACCGGCAGCGTCGCCGGGCGTGTTATCCGAGATGCGAAGGTGCCGGTTCTCTCCGTGACGCCGACGGCAGGGGCGACCCGAACCGAAATGGGCGACATTCTGCTCGCGACGGACGACCGTCGCGGGACCGAGGGGGCGAACGAACAGGCACTCGACCTCGCGAGCGCACTCGAGGCCGACCTCCACGCGCTGTCGGTCGTCGACGACACCGGATCGCGACTCGAGGTCGTCCTCGAGGCGTTCGAAGAGCAGGCCGAAAGCGCGGTCGAAGCGATCCAATCGTCGGCGGCAGACCGGGAGGTTTCGGTAACGGGAACGATCGAACGCGGGGAGCCGAGTCGCGAGATTATCGACTACGCCGAGCGCCAGTCGGTCGACTTGATCGTGATGGGGACGGAAAGTCGGTCGGGTCTCGAGCGGTTCGTCTTCGGGAGTTGTTCACAGCGCGTGGTCAGTACGGCCCCGGTGCCCGTGCTGACGGTTCGAACGCTCTAGTGAAGACACCCGTACGCTCGCAGCGACAGATCGATCTGCCCGACCGACAGTGTTCACTTTCTCGAGCGCGTTGCCACCCACATGGTAACCGTTCGCCCCGCCCAGCCAACCGATGGCGAGGCGCTAGTCGCCGTCCACGTCGCCGCCATCCGCGAACTGGGCTCGAGCGCCTACGACGACGAGCAAATCGAGGCCTGGGCAGCGAAAAAAGATCCGTCTGGCTACCCCGTCGAGGAGGAAACGGCTCACTTCGTCGTTGCGACACGGGATGACGACGTCGTCGGATTCGGCCACCTCGCCCTCGATGCCGCCGAGATCAGGGCCGTCTACGTCCATCCGGATCACGCACGAGATGGTGTCGGCACGACGATACTCGAGCACCTCGAGCGGACTGCGCTCGATGCCGGTCTCGAGGACCTGTCGCTGCTGGCGTCGAAAAACGCCGTCGAGTTCTACGAGCGTCACGGCTGGACGTCCGGCGAGTGGGTCGACCACGAGTCGACCGGCGGCGTGACCCTCGAGTGTCTGTGGATGGAGAAGTCACTACCCGGGTGAATTCGTTCTTCGGCAACCGCTCGAGGCGACTCCGTTGGAACACTGCAACCAGTACGAAGCACACCGTAGAGTACGAAACACACCACAGAAATCGACGATATTTCGGAACGTGGCGAAACGCGCCTCAGAAGAACTGGAACAGGTCGTCGCGTTGCTGTTCGTGAAGGTGGGTCCTGACCGCTTCGTTCAGCGCGTCGATCTGCCCGTTTTTCGCTTTGATCGGCGCAATCGTATCCTGCCACTGCTTCCACGGCGGCAGCAATCCGAGTCGATCACAGAGATCGTCCAGTCGCTCGTCCCTGTCGTCGACTTTGTCCATCTTGTTCACCGCGACGACCGTCGGGATGTCCAGGTCGCGAAGGAAGTGATACATCTCGACGTCGTAGGGAATCTCGTCCGGGCCTGAGTGGCGATCGATGATGTCCACGGCACTCTTGCCATCGAGGACGAGCACGCCCACCAGGATCTTGTCGGCGTGGGTCTCGAGATACTGGACGATAGCCGTCTTGATCTGCTCGCGGCGGTCGCCCTCGACGCCGCTCATGAAGCCGAATCCCGGCAGGTCCGTGATGACGAAATCCTGGGCCGTCCAGTCGTAGTGATTGGGCGAGCGAGTGACGCCGGGTTTTCCCCCGGTGTCGAATCGGTGGCCCGTGATTTCGCGCATCAACGTCGACTTGCCGACGTTGGAGCGGCCAACGAGCACGACCTCCGCGTCACGGTCAGGACGCGTATCGAAGGAATCCATTACCGGCTATTGGTGCGGCGTGGGTTTATAAGCGACGAAGCGAGCGTCCCTCGGATATCGAGGATCCACACAGTACTACAATAACAATAGTAATGATTACGACTCGAGGGAATCCTCGAGACAGTCGGTCGAACAGAAGTGTGTATGTGTAGCCTGCCCGTCCTCGATACAACTCACGACCCGTCGCTGGTGGGAATCAGTGATAGCCGTTCCACAGACCGGACACGACCGTGACGATTCACCCTCGCCGTCGGCTCGCAACTCACCCATGTCTACACGAATGCAAGTGAGTAACACACTTGAAGGAACCTGTTGTGGCGATATCGGCCGCCTGGAGAGAGACACTACCAGCGGTAATGGCCACACTCTTTTTTATCAGTCGTCCGTCAGTGCCTTCGTGATACCGTCGACCGGCCGGTCGGGATTGACCTCGTCGACCTCCGTCGGCAGCCCCAGCTGGTAGGCGTCACCGTTCTCACGGACCGTCGTTCGACCGCGGTGAACCGACACATCGCCGTTGAGGTGGAGGCGAACGGCTTCGAGCAAGGCGTCGGCCTCGAGCGGTTGTCCACGTTCTTTCATCGTCTCGCGGTCGGCGTCGTCGGGGACGTCGAACGCGCGCTGGGTGATGACCGGCCCCTGATCGAGGTCGGTGGTCACGTAGTGGGCCGTTACGCCGGCGACGCGAACGCCTTCTTCGATAGCCTGGCGATAGGCTTCCGCACCGGGGAACGCCGGCAGGAGGGACGGATGGACGTTGATAATCCGATCCTCGTAGCGAAATACCACGTTCGGGCTCAGAATCCGCATATAACGAGCCAGCACGATCAGGTCGGCGTCGTACTCTGCCAGCAACTCGAGCAGTTGGTCCTCGTTCTGGGCTCCGTTCTCGTTGCCGATGTCGTGAAACGGAACGTCGTAGTGAGACGCCAGCGGTTCCAGGTCGTCGTGATTTCCGATGACGACGCTGATGTCTGCCCCAAGCGTGTCGTTCGCCCACGCCTCGAACAGCGCCTCAAGGCAGTGGCTCTCTTTGGTGACCAGGACGGCGATTTGCTGGTTGTCCCGATCGGCCGGGAAGCGAACCTGAACGTCCAGCCCGAGGTCGTCCCCGAGTGCCTCAAGGTCGTTGCGAAGTTTCGCCTCCGTACAGACCATCTCTGCGGTGTCGACGGCGAGATACATCCGAAACACGCCATCCCGGACGGCCTGATCGAGGTCTTCGATGTTACAGCCGCGTTCGAACAACAGCGTCGTGACGCGAGCGATCAGCCCGGTATCGTCGTCTCCTACGACGGTAATTTCGGTTATCTCAGTCGTCACGTGCGATCACCCGTAAAAACAGGTCGTTGGACCGGAAAACGGAGCGGTAGTTCCAGCCAGCAGCGGGTGCTGGGGGGAGTTGCATACTCGACATTGGTCCATGCGTAAGCCATGGGGGGTCAAAAGCCCTCCTTTCGACCCAACATTGGCGTGAGAAGCGGTGTCGTTCGGTACTCGAGATGGACCAAGACGGTGGCAAAACACACTCGAGGCCCGGTTCACGACGGGAGGTATCGAACGCTCAGCACGCCGGCGTCGGCATCACGTCTCACCTCGACGCGAACGGCCTCGAGTCGCGCCGCCCGCGCGATCGTTTCGTCGTCCTCGAGCACGTCTCGAGCGGCGTCCTCGACGCGGTCGCCGGGCACGCGAAACACGTGAATTTCGCCGCGCCCGGCGCGCTCGTGTTGGCACAACTCGCCTACCTCGGCGTCGGCTGCGAGCGATTTCGAGTGCTGGGTTGGCTCGAGGTCGCTGTCGACCAGTTCGACGCTGCGCCGGTCCTCGACGTCGATGAGCGTCCAGGACACCTCGAGGGGCGGTTCCGGAGCCAGCGTTCCCTCGAGCACGTCGTTGACCTCGAGGCCGTCGTTTCCGGTGAGCGTGTGCACCTGTGCGGAATCGACGTCTTGGACGACGACGGAGTCGGCCTCAGCGTGCGTGACGACGAACGTCCCAGTTTTTTCAGTCATACGGAGACGAACGCGCGCCGTGGCTTTCGGGGTTTCGACTCGCGTTCGGGCCCGAGGTCGAATTCAGCCTCGAGCGTGATCACCGGGACTGGCGATGGACGACGTAGATGAGCACGGCGGCAAGGATGGGGAACGCGAGACCGACCGTCGCCGGAAGCTCGTAGAGGAACGTAATCACCGGCCCGAACATGCCATCCACCTCGGACTGGTGCTCGGCCGGCACCGTCGGAATCAATCCAAGGTACAGCGAGGCGAGAAACAGAAATCCCGTCGCGGCAAGCCGTCGGTCGTACCGCACGTCGTCCCCCGTCTTCCGGCGGTGGCGACGCGCGACGAACAACACCGGCGCGAGAATCGGGACGACGACGAGGATACCCAGAAAGACGACGAACGACCGAGAGAGCGCCAGGGTCGCCGTCGTATCGGCTGTCGCGCCGATAATCACGATGACCGCCAGGATGAACGCGATGGTGACGAGCACTGCCGCGAGCCCGCCGACGATAGCGTAGGCTCTAAACAGCCGTGACCGGCTCTGCCGAAACGCGTACGGAAACGTCCCGAGCACGCCACGATAGCTCCGACCATCCTCGCCCTCGGCCGTCCCGTCGGCGGTGTCGCCCGTCTCGCTCATTACTCGAACGTTGGCCTGCGGGCGAATAAGGAATGCGATGACACACTCGAGAGCGTGGTGACGACACCCCTGAGCGAGCGGTGTCAACTCCCCTGAGCGACCCGTGATCACACACCCTCGAGCACTCGGTGTCAACTCCCCTCGAGCACGCTATTTCGACAATGACGTGACGCAACGACTTTACTCACAGCTGTGCGTGCTCTCAGTATGGACGTAGACATCGGCAACGCGCTGTCGTCGGTCGCCTCGCCGGGCCTCTCGAGAGACGCGCTCGAGGCACTCGACGAACAGGTCGCCGTCGCCCACGAGCGAATCGAGATGGGGCGGGCGAACGACGAACACGGGTACGCCGCGTTGAACCTCCCCAACACGACCGATCCCGAGACCATCAGGAGCGCCGTGGATCCCGTCGTCGACGCCGACACGCTCATCACCATCGGTATCGGCGGCAGCGCGCTCGGTGCCGCGACGATCACGGACGCTCTCGCAGACGCCGGCGACGGCACCGAAACGCTGTACCTCGACAACGTCGACCCGGCGTGGGTGAACCAGCGCCTCGAGGGGCTCGATCTCGAGCGAACGGCGATCAACGTCGTCTCCCGCTCCGGAACGACCGCCGAGACGCTGGCGAACTTCCTCGTCGTCCGTGACGCCTTCGACGCTGCCGGCGTCGATTGGACCGACCGAACCGTCGTGACGACCGGCGACAGCGGACCGCTCATTGAGCTGGCGGCGCGCCACGACCTCCCGGCCGTCACAGTCCCCGACGGCGTTCCCGGCCGCTTTTCGGCACTCTCGGCCGTCGGTATGGTCGCCGCCGCCGTCTGTGGTAACGACCTCGAGGCGCTTCTGGCCGGCGCTCGAGCCGAAGCCGACACCCTGACCGGCTCGCTGTTTTCGTGTCCCGCTTACGCCTACGGCGCGACGACGTACGCACTCGACGCCCGTGGCGTCTCGATGAACGCGATGATGCCGTACGCCGAATCGCTCGAAACCTACGCCGAGTGGTTCGCCCAGCTGTGGGCCGAGAGCCTGGGTAAAGACGACCTCGGGCAGACGCCCGTTCGCGCCCTCGGCGTCACCGACCAGCACTCGCAGTTACAGCTCTACCGTGCCGGCCCCCGCGACAAACTCGTCACGTTCGTCACGCCGCGAAACCGCCCGAACCGTCCGATTCCCGACACTGACGTCGAGGCGCTATCGTACCTCGGTAACGCTACTCTCGGCGGCCTACTCGAGGCCGAGTTCGAAGCGACCGAAGCGAGCCTCGCAGCGGCCGGTCGACCCAACGTCCGCGTCGAACTCGATCGCGTCGACGCCTACGAAATCGGTGGGCTCCTGTACGGTATGGAAGCCGCCTGCGTCCTCGCGGGCGAACTGTACGGCGTCAACGCGTTCAACCAGCCGGCCGTCGAATGGGCGAAGAAGGCGACCCGCGGGCTGCTCGGTGGTGGCGACTTCGAGGAAGCCGAAGCCGTAGCGGAGAAAGAGACGCTTCGCATCGAGCGGTGATCGGATTACAGCACATCTAAGCCGCTCGAGTCGTACGATTTGGTATGAACGAAACCGCACGGGACGAACGTACCCGTTCGGAGCGCGAGACCGTAGCCGGCATCGGACTGGCGCTGGCCGCAATCGCGATGGCCGGGATGGCCGTCCCGCTGCGACAGGGTGTCGACGACCCGGCGGTGCAGGTCGGCCTCGTCTGCTCGCTTCTGGCCGTGGCCGTCTTCGCCGGCCGTCGGTACGACTGGCTCGAGCGACGTTACAGCCTGGTGGGAGCGCTCGCCAGTTTTGCCGTCGTCGCCCTCGCCGGCTTCGCGCTCAACCAGGGAATTACGGCCACCGTGAGCCTGGCCGGTGTCACCCTTCCGAGCGTCTTCGTCGCCTTCATCACGGGCGGTGTGGCAATCGGTATCGCTGTTGCAGAGTATGGTGAAATAACGCTAACCGACCTCGGTCAGCAACTGACGCTCACGACACAGTTGTCGGCCGTCGCTGTGGTCGCCTGGCTTATGGCGGCGTTCGTTGGCGTGCTGTTCATCCAGTTCGGCCGCGGAATCTGGGGTGACCTGTCGGGGAATCAGCTTCGAATCGCCAATCAGATCGGGTTCGCCGTCGCCACGGGCGGTATCGCCGTCGGTTACGTGTACGCCACCGGTCGCGACTGGTCGTTTTTCGACCTTCGACGTCCGACGCTCCGAGAAATCGGCTGGATCGCTGGCGGCATCGTCCTCATCTTTCTGGCGAACATCGCCATCTCGTACCTGTTTACCTCAAGTGGCGTCGAAGGGGCAGAACACACGGCCACCCAGGACGTCGCCCAGAATCCCCAACTGCTGTACGTGGTGATCCCCGCCTCGATACTCATCGTCGGTCCGTTCGAAGAACTGTTCTACCGGAACGTCGTCCAGAAATCGATGTACGACGTGTTCTCCCCGGTAGGCGCACTCCTCGTCTCGAGCGTGATTTTCGCCGGCGTTCACTACGTCGCCTATGCGCTTAGTGGAGCGGCGTTCGGGGCAGTGTTGGCGAGTCTCGCCGTCGTCTTCGGGCTCTCGCTCGTCCTGGGAACGGTGTACTTGCGCACCGGGAATCTCTTCGTGCCGGCGATCATCCACGGCCTCTACAATGCCATCGTGTTCGCTTCGGTCGTGCTGTGAGGCGCTCGAGAACCATCGCTGACGAGTACTCGTGCGATGGTGTTGCTGGCTGGCTGGTCTAAATCATGGCTTAATCGGGAGTGACTCGCCGTTCACTCGTGACCTACTCGAGGATTTCCCCGACCGTTCCGAATCAGTACGTCGTTGACCAGTACCAGTATACCGTCACCGCGGTCAATACGACGAGACCACCGAGGAAAAAGAGCAGCCCTGGTGGGATCGTCGCAAAGATAGCGTCGGCGGCTTCTGCAGCACCCTCACCAGTCACGTTGCCGTCGTCGGTCGTTTCCACGACATAGGTATCGCCGTCTGATGCGGCGTCGTCGGTCGTCGTTCCGGCGTCATCACCTGCGTCCTCGGTGGCCGTCGGTTCTTCGCTATCTTCGACCGAGTCGGGTTCATCCTGGGCCTCGAGGCCGTCGTCACCGGTATCTTCGGTCGCCTCCTCCTCCTCAGCCTCCGCCGTACCGACACCGCCGTCGTCATCCGCCGTCGTCGAATCGTCCGTCGTCGTTTCTTCTGCCTCCGGACTGTCGTCGGTCGGCTCGCTCTCCGGGCTATCGGCACTCGAGTCACCATCGTCCTGGCCCTCAGCCGCCATATCCCCACCGTCAGCCCCCGCTGGAGCGGCCGCCGCGTCGTCCGCTGGTGGCGAGAAATACTCGCTTAACCCGTACTGCACGAGCAAACTCCCGCCAGCGAGGGCGGCCACCCCACCGATAAACCGCGAGAGCGCGGTTTTGAGCTGGGCTGCTTTCGACTGATCACTGGTGACGATTAGTGGTCCGTCGGCCGTCGCATAGACGCTCATCTCGTTGCCCCGCGAGGAGTACCAGGTGTCGACGACCTCCACGAGGCCCGCGTCCTCGAGTTTCTCGAGGTGATAGCGCACGTTCTGAATCGAGGAGTCGATAGCGTCGGCGACGTCACTCGGCGTACCCGGTTCGTTGTTCAACGTGGTGTATATTTTCCGGGCCGTCGTCGAGGAGAGCGCGCTAAACACGGCGTCGGCGTCCTCGTCCTCGAGGTCGACGACGCGCGGTTGGCCCTCCGTCGCGGGCGTCTCGGAACGAAGCGGAAACAGACGCGCCATTCGGTCTCTGTTTTAGTTCACACAGCGACATATATACCCCTTTCCCTACGTAAAATGGTGTTTTTACCTTTCGAATACGGGCAGTAAACTGCCCAGAAGCCGATGATGGAGAAAAATCTTCAATAGCATAGTTCGTATAGAAACAGTTACCCACAGGGAGTCTCGAAGGACGGTATGGACTGGCTGGAACGGCTTGGGTGGATATTCGGCGCGACGGCGCTCTGTGTCCTCGGGATTCCGTGGTTTCTCTGGGGAAACGACACCATCGTCGCGGGACTACCGCTGTGGATCTGGTGGCATATCGGCTGGCTGCTGCTGGCATCTGGGCTGTTCTGGCTGTTCGCCCAACGAGCCTGGGGCGTCGGTATCGAACCCGATACGGCCAAACGGGGCGAGGCCAACGTACCTCCGGGGGGTGAGCGATGACCCTCGAGATACAACTCGCCATCATCGTCGGGTACCTACTGCTGGCGCTGGTTATCGGCCTCGTCGCGTACCGACTGACCGAACGCACGGCCGAGGATTTCTATCTCGCCAGCCGAACCGTTGGCACCATCGTCTTGCTGTTCACGACGTTTGCAACCCTCTTATCGGCGTTTACGTTCTTTGCCGGGCCGAACCTCGCGTATCTCTACGGGCCCGAATGGATTCTCGTCATGGGCGTGATGGACGGACTCATCTTCGCCGTCCTCTGGTACGTTATCGGCTACAAACAGTGGTTACTCGGGCAACGACACCGGTATGTCACCCTCGGCGAAATGCTCGGTGACCGCTTCGCCTCGAAACGACTTCGCGGCATCGTCGCCGGAATCAGCCTCGTCTGGCTCTTTCCCTACGTCATGCTCCAGCAGGCCGGTGCCGGCACCGCACTCGAGGCGCTGACGGAAGGCGCCGTCCCGTACGCCGCCGGAGCCGGGTTAATTACGCTGTTTATGATTCTGTACGTCGTCCTCGCCGGGTTTCGCGGCATCGCCTGGACGGACACGCTCCAGGGTGCGTTCATGCTCGTCACGACCTGGGTCGCCCTGCTCTGGGTGCTCGCCGTCGTCGGCGGGCCGGGCGTCGCCACGAGCGGCCTCGAGGCCACGGCAAGCGAACATCTCGCGCTGGGTAGCGCCTACTACTCGCCGCAGTTCATGCTCTCGACAGCGATCACTATCGGCTTCGGTGTCGCGATGTTCCCACAGGTCAATCAGCGCTTTTTCGCCGCTGGCTCGAAGAAAGTACTCAAACGCTCGTTCGCTCTCTGGCCGATTCTCTGCCTGTTACTGTTCGTCCCCGCGTTCATGCTCGGCGCGTGGGCACGGGGGCTCGAGACCGGTATCAATGTCGCCGAAATCGAAGCCGGCGGGAACGTCCTCCCGCTGATTCTGGCCGAGTTTACGCCGACCTGGTTTGCCGCCCTCGTCATCGCCGGCGCGATGGCGGCGATGATGTCTTCCTCCGACTCGATGCTCCTGTCCGGGTCGTCGTATTTCACCCGGGACCTGTATCGTCCGTTCATCGAGTCGACACTCTCAGCCCGCCGTGAAGACGTTATTGCCCGCGTTGGCGTTGTCATCTTCGCGCTCTCGACGTTCGTCGCGAGTCTGTACAATCCGGCGACGCTGTTCGAACTCGGTGACGCAGCGTTCAGTGGCTTCGCCCAGCTGGCGCTGCCCGTCATCGTCGCCCTCTACTGGCGAGAAACCACGCGCACAGGCATCACCGTCGGCATCGTCGGCAGTCAGCTGTTTTACCTTTTGAGCGTCTTTACGGCGGTTCCTACCGCCTACGCCGGCTGGTCGGCCGGCCTGGTGGGTATGGGGCTCGGGCTGGTCCTGACGGTAGGCGTCTCCCTGCTGACCGCACCGGCAGCCGACGAACAGCGAGCGGTCTACTTCGAGGCCCTGGAGGGCGACTAATCGGTGCGTCCAAGGCCTCGAGGGCGATTAATCGATACGCCGAAGGTTGTCGATGGCGAACGATCGATAGACGATGTCGACAGCACTGCCATCCGAGTTCGCCGACGAGTGGCGACAGACCGGCACCCGCCGTGAACGCGGCTCGATCATGGTGCTCTCGGTCGTCGCCGAGACGACACTCTATGAACACCGCGAGACGGCGACGGCGATGGATGACGTCGACACCACTCTTTCCCCGCGGTCACTGTACCGAATCGACCTCGAGATCCATCCTCCGCTGAGTGCACTCGGGGTCACTCCGGAAGGCGTGTTCTCGATGGCAGCCGGGAAGGCGAAAGGCCGGTTCATCTCGATGATCGAATCCGAGGGCCTGCTGATCGACGGCGAGCGAAAAGTCGTCTCGTTCGACCGCGGTGACGGGGTCGCCGGTAAGTGGTACGTTTTCGAGAGTCGGTACCCACTCGCGACCGAGACGAGCGAGAATGCGGGGAATTCGTCCGACTCGAGTTCGGACACCCCCGGCACTGGCGGTGAAAACTCGCTCGCCGACGGCATCACCACCGAAACCCATCTGGCCATCTGGCCGGCCGGAAACAGCTACGCGATGGCCGGCGGGACCTTCCCGCTCGAGGCCCCGCCAGGACTCGAGTCGACCTTTCAGGTGGACCCGAATGCTGACCGGGAAACCATCGCCGCGTTCGTCCGGGCGATGGCCGAACCGACACTCGAACCCGAAGACGACCAGCAATAGAACGGGTGAAAGTCAGTGCACATCCCCTCGCAAGATGGTGTCGCAATAGGCAGGTACACCGTTTCACTGTCTACTACGGACCAACACGGTTAGGGGCCCTACATCCCAAAGAGCCGGTATGCAAACACACATCGTCCCGGTCGGGTTCGACTACGACCGGCTGATCGCCCCCCTGGTCCGCGATCAGTACGACGTCGACCGCGTCATCTTACTCGAGGGCGCGGTTGGCAGCGAGGCCAACGTCGAGTACTCCCGGCATCTTTCACAGAAACTCGAGACGGACTTCGAGAACCTGCTTGGTGCGACCACCGAACGGTTCGTCCTCGAGGACGTCTACGACTACGACGAGGCGTTCGAGCAGGCCTACGACCTGATCAACGACGAACTCGACCGGGGCAACGAGGTCTGGGTCAACATCGCCGCCATGCCCCGAACGGTGAGTTTCGCCTTCGCGACTGCGGCCCACTCGCTGATGGTCGAACGACAGGACGACCGTGAGCACATTCACACCTACTACACGGCCCCCGAGAAGTACCTCGAGACCGAGCTCGCCGAAGAACTTCGCGAGCAGGCAACCCTGCTCGAGGACCTCCTCGAGTCGACGGTCGGCCAAAGCGTCGAATCGGACGCCGCCGACGTCCTCGAGGGCGACCGCGTCGAGGCACAACTCGAAGGCGAACGTGTCGCCGAGCGCCTCCAGAGCGCCCGGAATCTCCTCGCTGAGTTCGACGAACGCGGAACGACAATCGGGGCGAAAGAGATCGACGGCGCACACATCGTCGAACTGCCCGTCGCCTCATTTTCGAACGTCAAGCCCTTCGAGGAGCTCATCCTGTACAAACTCGGCGAGGACGGCGAGTTCGAATCCGTCTCCGAGTTGGCCGAAGCCCTCGCTCGAGAACTCAACGAAGAGTACACCGACAGTTTCCGCTCGAAAGTCATCTACAACGTCGACCGACTGGGCCCCGGTGGCAAAGGCTACATCGAGCGCGAAGAACACGGAAAGTCCTACCGAACGCGACTCTCGAGAATCGGGGAACTGTGGGTTCGCGCCCACTCGGATTCGACGCCGGTCTGATACGGTTTACTGTCGTCTCTTCCGGTCCGCGATGGATCTGGTTCGTCGGTGACCGAAGCCTGGGACTCCGGTTCAGTTGAGACAGCTGTCGGAGGGACTGCTCCTGGAACACATCTTCGACTCCTGACCGGATCATACTACTGGCTGACGTCAACAATTCCGCTATCTCGGTCTTTGACCACCGCAACGTAGGTGTTTAGTTCGGCTATCCGTTCCTCACGAAGTTGCTCCGGGGAGAGTCCGTCATCGAACAGACGCCGCAGCTGCTGTGCGAGTTCCTCGCCAGCGAGTACGTCCGAGACGCTGACGTAGAGTGCGCCCCGTTCGAAAAACGTCACCCCTTCAGCAGCGTCGTCCGTATGAAGAATGAGGTCCGCCTCGAAATCGAACGACAACAGCCGATTCGACACGGGAGTCGAATTGACCGTCGAGACGACGAGCGTCGCCGCTTCGACGTTCGCTTTGTCCCACGTGTACATCTCCATCGCGTCACCGAAGACGTACGCATCACACGCTGAAGAGATCGAATCCAACCGTGCAGGATCGTTATCGATGACGACGTAGGGCAGATCGGAATTCTCACAGGCATCGACGAGGAGTTGTCCCTTTCTGCCGTATCCGACGATAATGACGTGCTCCGTCGGGCGTTCGGGAACCGAACTCCGCTCGTCGATTTTCGCGTGTGTTCCCTCGAACGTGATCCAGCTCGAGACCGCACGATAGATACGTTCGTTGTACTGTTGGGTTAGACTGGAGGTAATCATGGTCACCGCAGCCGCGAGAATGATCGCATCGAAGACGTTCTGCGTCAACATTTCCAATAGTAGTGCCTCGATGGCAATGATGAGTGCAAACTCGCTTATCTGGTCGCTACTGAGACTCGTTAGTGTCGACGTGCGCGCTTCGTACCCGCTTTTTATCAGGATAGCTGTGGTGACTACCGGTTTGATGACCGCCGTTAGGATGACGAGCCCGACGACGAGAAGGAGTTTCTCGACGGATGCGGCGACGCCGAGTTCGACGAACGGAACGACAACAAGTGCACCGACTGTCACGAAAAAGATCGCGAGGAAGAAGTCTCGAATCGAGACAAGACCGTTGAAAAGACCCGGATGTTCGACCGGATTGTACCGGATGGCGAGTCCGGCTGCGAACGCGCCGACAACGATCGAGACTCCGGCGAGTGTCGCCGCCGCGACGAACAGAACGAGTAAGGAGATGATGCCGATGATCATGAGTTCGTCCGAATCGTCAGCGAGCCGTCCGACGACATCTAACAGATACCGATCGAGCAGAAAGGCCAGGGCGAACAGCACAACCCCGTAGCCGAGCTGTGTCGCAATAGGGTCGGCCGTAAGCGTTTCAGCCCCGAGGACGAGCAAGATCACGATGGCGACCAGGTCCTGAATAAAGTGGATCGTTTCAGCCAGCCGACCCCGGACGAGTTCCTGTCTGATCTCGGTCTGTAAGAGTGCCGTCCCGACGATCGTTGAGGAGAACGCGACCGCGATACCGAGATACACCGCCTCGGCCAGCGGGATGCCGAACAGGATTCCGACACCGATTCCGAGTCCGCCAACGACGAGAATCTGGCCGATTGCAGCGACCTCACTGTCGCGCAGTATCGGACGCGCGTTCGTGAGATCGATTCTGATACCAAACATAAACACTAAAAGCGCGATCCCATAGCGTGCGAGTTCGAGTGCGAGGTTTTCGTCGATGACGAAGCCGGCCACGATCCCTGCGATGATCAAAAACGGCACCGTCGGGAGATCGAACCGATTGCCGATCAGCAGGAACGGGCCCGTGATGATGAACATAAGCGAGATAGTCGTGAGAAGCTCACTCATCGAGATCACCCTCCACGATCGCAGTGGAATGGTCGACTTTCAATTCAATCATTTCTTTGTCACCTTCGATCAGATGCTGGAATTTCGTCCGGTCTTCGAAGTACATCTCGAGATAGCGTTCGAGGCGGACCGCAGCGAGGTGCGGGCCCATGAGAACGGAGTTGGCACCCTCATCGTAGAGTTCGCGTGCGTCATCGATCCGTCGTGCCTCGACGAAGACGGTCGCATCGTCGGCTGCCTCCCGTAGTACCGCTTTGTTGATCTCGGTCTGTACGGACGATGAGAGAACGAAATCGGCAGCCTTGATCGCTGCATCCTTCCGGATCGTGGTATTTTGAACGTCGCCGTAGAGCGTGTCGTATCCCGCCGCTTCGAGTTGTTCGATGTGATCGACGGTCCGGTCGACGACCAGAACGTCCTCATACCGGTCCGTGAGTATCGGAAGCGCGGTATTGCTCACCTCGTCCAGCCCGATTACGACGGCATGATCTCTATACGTCTTTTTCGACTCCTGAAATTCGCCGTCGACAGCCCAGCGCGACAGCACGGGTTCGACGCGTTCGAACAGCCGATGATTGAACTCGATGAAGTAGACGGACACGCCCATCGTAACGAGTGCGAGCAACGTGAGAAAGCCGAGGACTTCCGTCCCGATGAACCCGCCTTGCTGTGCTGCGACGCCGACGATGATACCGAACTCGCTTATCTGTATCATGTTGATGCTTCCCAAGAACGTCGTCTCGAGGCTGAACCGCTGCCAGTTGATCAACGAAAAGAAGATGACGAACTTCACCGGCATCAAGACGGCCGCAGCGAGAAGCGCCTCCTGCCAGTAAAACAGGAGTTCGTTACGCTCGAGCGTTAACGCTACCGTGACGAAAAAGATCATCACGAACAGGTCGGTCAGCGGGTTCACCCTATCTCTGAGTTCTTTACTGTAGGGCAGCTGTGCAATCGCGAGTCCGGCCAGGAACGCCCCCATCTCGATCGAGAGATATGCCTCAATACCGAACGGGGCGAGAAACAGATTGATTTCGTCGGAGATAAACACGAATAAGAACGCCCACGAGAGCGCGATGAGGAAGAACACCTCGGTATTGTCGGCGATACGGCGGAATACGTGTGGCAACACGTACTGTGACGCCCCGATCGCCGCGACGGTAACGAGTGCGGCGAGGACGAGGACGATCGCCAGCGTCGTCGCGATTTCGGCGATATCGTCCGGACGTCCCGCCGCGAGTACCGCCAGCAGGATGACGACCACGATGTCCTGAACGAGCAACACTCCCACGTCGATCTTGCCGTGTAGGGACGTCGCTTCGTCCTTGTCGTTGAGCATTTTGACGACGACCGCCGTCGAGCTATACATTACTGCCAGCCCGATCAGCACCGACTCCAACAGTGTGAACCCGAGCACGACCGAGATGCCCATTCCGGCCAGCGCAACCGCCGCCATCTGTGGAATGGAGATTTTGATGATCGGCACGAGAATGTGTCTAACGTCCTCGAGTTGCATCTTGATACCGAGCAAAAACAGCAGAAATGCGAGACCCAACTCCGAGAGTGCATCGGTGAGTTCGGTCACACCGACGATACCGAGCACCGCTGGCCCAAGTATCACACCGGCGATAATATATGCGACGATCGTCGGCTGACCAGTTTGTTTCGCTAAGAACCCCAAAACAGTCGCGCCAAGGAGTATGATGGCGAGATCTGTTGTCAACTGGACTTCGAGGACCATCCGATAGCGTCCGTTATTTCGGTGCGGAGTTAGTTTTGGCGATATTGGACCCTCGTCTCCTGATCAGCGAAACCACCTGTTATCGTCGAGTGGTTCGTCTGGAGGTGACCGGCTCTGATTCGCAGTCAGGCTATAGGTGTATCGGATGGAGACAGATACCTCGAGTCCGTTCACACTCAGACGGTTTACTGTCGTCTCTTAGGTAATTGCCGACCCGGTATGGGCACTCACCGGCAAACAGTGACAGTAGACCGTGTCAGTCTGTGTCGGCTGATGTGGATGCATTGGCATGGTCTGGTGGCCCCGCTCTGCTCGCACTGGCAGCGTGTTCCGGCGGGCCGTTTCCGCTGGCGGCGTGTGCTGGCGGGCCGCGGTCGGGGTCGTCTGCAGCCGATTCCGCGGTCGTATCGTCACCGGAACTCGAGGAGGTAGTTTCCTCGTCGTTCGTCGATCCCGACTGGGTATCCGTCTCCATCATCACGCCGTCGTCGCTCGAGTCGCCCTCACCATCCGTCGTGTTCGATGCCCCTGTGTCGGTCGCGTTCGTCTCCGTCGACCCGGTATCCGACGTGTTCTGTGGCATCTGTGAACTCGTCCCGTCGTCGACGAACTGCGATTCGGCCCACTGGTAGAGCGCCGACTGGCCCTCGTCTTCACTCGAGTCCTCGTCGGGACCGAACAGTGACGGACCGACATCTGGTGTGAGCAACACCGCCATGCCGCCAAGCGTGAGCCCCGTCACGACGATCAAGGTAACCAAAGCAACGGGAGTGGCCGACGGCGTGGGTGCTTCGGACATGGCACTCGTAATCCTGGCTTTCCCGAGTGTGGGCTTTGTTACGCGCCGCCCATACCGACCGTGGCTACTGTATGCCTCGCCTACTTCGGACGACAGAACGGATTAGCGGCCCAACGGCAGCCGCTCGAGGACGCGTTCCCGAACGACCAACAGACACGGCAAGACGGTGAGACAGGCGATAAACGCAAAGATGATCGCCAGCCCGGTCACCAGGCCAAAGCGCTGGAGTGGTGGGGCCAGCGCCAGCGCAAGTACCCCGAAACCGGCCGCCGTCGTCGCCGCACTGCCGAGTAAGGCTCCACCCGTTCCAGTCACTGTCGCCGTCAGGGCTTCCTCGAGCGTGTCACGTCGTTCGCGCTCGTCGACGAAGCGCTCGCTCAGGTGAATGCTGTAGTCGACGCCCAGCCCGATAGCGAGACTCGTGATGACGGCCGTCTCGCTGTTAAAGGGAAGGTCGAGCAGTGCCATCGTCCCAAGCAGCCACGCGAGTGCGGCGACCACGGGGGCCAACGTGACGACACCGAGTGTGAGCGTCCGGTGGCGGACCCAGTATAGTACCGTCAGAAACACCAAAATTACGACGAGCGTGACCGCAAACGCCTGCACGAGCGTCTCGAGGAGGGCGTCCTGGATGACCGCCGTGGTAACTGGGCCGCCAGTCGCGACGGCAGTAACCGACGAGCGGGTTTCGATTTCGTTCGCGAACGCCCGCGTGTCGTCAGCAACCGTCTGGGCAGCACTATCGCCACGAACGGAGACGACGAGTCGAGCGGATTCGTAGCTGCCGTCGTTGCTTCGCTCGAGAACGCTCGCGGCGACAGATGGGTCGGCCTCATACAGCAGGTCGTACAGCCCCGCCAGGTCCTCGTCTGGAACATCGTCACCGGTGGTATCCCGTTCGTCGAGCGCTGTCGCAACGGTTTCGTTCTCCGCAGCGACGCGCCGAAGCGTCTCGAGGGGGCCGTCGACGGCGGCCGTTCCGTCCGAACGGAGCGTAATAGTGCCATCCCCATCGACGGTTCCGCGGGCGTCTTCGATGCCTCGAAGGACATCGGGGTCGGTCGGATCCCCGTACAACAGCACCTGTGACTGTGCACCTTCGCCCTGGCCCCGGAAGTTTGTCGCGAGGTACTCCGCGTCGTCCGCGATGGTATAGGTACCCGGCGAGAGCGGACCCGGTATCGATTTAGCCCACTCGGGGGCGTCCTGTGGGAGGAAATCCGCTTCGTTGAATTCGGTATCGATTCCCGTCGCGCTGTAGGCGCCGCCCGCTGCGAGCAAGAACGCGACGAGGATGACGGCGACCGGTACCCGACGGGCCAGCGAAACGCCACTCGAGAGCGCGCGGTTGACGGGGCCCGGCGTGACGCCGAAGGGTGGTTTGGCCCGGTTTCGACCGAAGCGATTCTCGAGCAGGCTGTCGACTTCGACTTTGAGCGCGGGGACGAAGATCCCGAACGCGATGAACGTGGCGAGAATGCCACCGGCACTCAGGATGGCGAAGTCCTGAATCGCCGGGAGCGGGCTGACGACGTTCGAGAGGAAGCCGATCCCGGTCGAGAACGTCGCCGCGGCGAGTGCGAGGACGACACCGCCGAGACCGAGTGCCATCCCGCGTCGAACACCTCTGACGCCGCCGTCAGCGAGGTGCAGTTCGGTATCGTCGGATCCATCACCGTCGTCTTCCTCGAGGGTGCCCGCTCGCGCTTCCCGATAGCGCATCACGACGTGTAACGAGTAGTCGATAGAGAGCCCGATCAGGAGGAAGGGCACAGCGATCAGGAGCTGGCTGGTCGGAATCCCTAGCCAGCCGATGAGGCCGGCGAGCCAGGCCATGACGACGCCGATACCGACCAACCCGATCAGCACGTCGACGACGTCTCGGTAGGTGACACCCAGAACGAACAGCACCAACACGAGCGCGACTGGGGTAATGATGGCGAAACTGTCACCGACGGCGCTCGCTGAGGCCGCGTCGGTTATCCCCTGTCCGAAGACGAAGCCGTCGTCGAAGCGCTGTTCGAACAGTGACTCGATTTCGACGTGAGCGTCGTAGGCCGCCTGTGGCTCCTCGCCATCCCCGCTCTCGTCGATCTGGAAGAGGAAGACGATTCGCGACTCGGCCGTCGTCGACCCCGGTTCGTACGACTGGGGCAGGAAGTCATACGGGTTCTCACCTTGCGTTCCAGCGTCGGGGTCGAGGAGATCGGCGAGCAAAACCGCCACTTCCTCGTCCGAACGGGACTCGAGCGCAGCTATCTGTTCCTCGAGCGTCGGCTGACTCCTGTCGGGCGGTCCGTTCGCCTCGACGGCCCTGTCCTCGAAGACGGCAGCCGTCCCGACGACGTTCTCGAGGGCGACGAAGCCGTCGTCGTCGAGTGTTGCGTTCAGTGCCGGGTCGGCCCGCACGTCCTGTTGTAACCGAAGCCCCTCGAGTAACGACTCGCGTGTGAGTACGTCACCACCCTCCTCACGGACGACGATCTGGGCGACGATCCGGTCGTCAGTCTCGTAGCGTTCGTCGATGTACTCGAGGGCGGCCGTTTCCTCGGAATCAGTCTCGAACTCGCCGATACCCGCATCTTCGATTTCGTTGACCACGGCACCGGCTGCGACGACGGCGGTCAGGACCAACAGGACGACCACGACCAGTTTGCTTCGTGCGACGAGTCCATCGGCATACCGGTCGGCGAGCGCCGATTTCACCGGCTGCTCACCCGCGTTCGCCCGTCGGTACATAAAAGCAGTCCACTCTCCGCCCCCTCGATCATTGCTCGAGTTTCGGACCCGAGCGTTCATATAGGTTCGGTTAGAAGTAGATTATGTATAATCCATACCCGATTATGAAAATAGATATCGACAGGCAACGGGGAATGTTGACCCCGGCTGACAGGGCCTTCCTCCTCGGCGAGCGGGAAATGAGTCACGATCAGTCACGACGCAATGCCGAGGCCCGGATTCGCCAACGCGTGACCGACACCGTGCTGGATTTCGACCTGCTGTTACATACGCTGTCGGACAAAGATCGGGCACAGGTGTTCGACGACGTCCACACCGACGACGCGTTTTTGGACGCGCTCAAGGCGATGATCGCGTTCACCTACATCGGAACGAAAGAGCAGGGATTCGCGTTCGAGGACCTCCTCGTCCCCGCCGTTCGGGCCTCAGAGGAGGCGATGGCTGCAAAGCAAGCGGGCACCAACGTCTCCGTCGAGGTCACCTTCGACGTCGAAACCACCGTCGAAGACACCCTCGAGGGCGTCGCCGCTCGCCTCGCTTCGGGCGAGCCGATCACCCCTCGAGAGCTGTTTTCGCTGATCATGCAGGGCGGCCACGATCCAACGCGGTACGACGAAATCGTCCTCCACAGGCGTCTCGAGGCAGACGACGGCGTCGACGATGCGTTCCTCGAGCGGTTAGCAAGCTATCTCGAGGCCGACCTCGAACACGAGAGCGAAACTCGAGCGGTTATTTACCCGTAACATCCGCAACGACTTTCGGTAATCCGCCATGGCGAGCCCTGGAATTGAGGGAACAACGCGAAACACCTAAAACGGTCGACAGACACACTATATCCATGGACGCGTTCGTCACGCTCGAGTTCGCCACCGACGACGGTCCCCGAGACACCGTTTTCGTAGGGGCCCCGTAGCCCCATCGCCACCACCGTTTCGACGGATGTATTGTCACCGACTGAATTGCAGTGAACAACGACCAGTATCACCAATGGACGAATCCACCCACCGATTTGGACTCAGACCGTATCGACGCCCGCCCCGGGCGGTGAAAGCATGAGTATGGAATCCACAGCCGAAGACACGCTCGAGGGAGGGTACGACCCCGAGCGAATCGAATCGACCTGGCAGGACGCCTGGGTCGAGGCGAAAACGTACCGGTACGAGGGCGAGCCAGGGCAGGACCCGAACACGACCTACGCTATCGACACGCCGCCACCGACGGTTTCGGGGAGTTTGCACATGGGTCACCTGTACGGCCACACCCTCCAGGACTTCGCGGCCCGCTTCCAGCGGATGGCAAACGGCGACGTCCTCTTTCCGTTCGGCTACGACGACAACGGCATCGCCTCCGAGCGACTCACCGAGAAGGACCTCGACATCCGTCACCAGGATTACGAACGCCGGGAGTTCCAGCAACTCTGTCGAGAGGTCTGTGAGACCTACGAAGCCGAGTTCACCGAGAAGATGCAGTCCCTCGGGACCTCAATCGATTGGGATCACACCTACAAGACGATCGAACCACGCGTCCAGCGTATCTCACAGCTCTCGTTTATCGACCTCTACGAACAGGGCCGAGAGTATCGCAAGAAGGCACCGGCGATCTGGTGTCCGGAGTGTGAAACCGCGATTTCGCAGGTCGAAACCGAAGACGACGAGCGCCACTCACATTTCAACGATATCGCGTTCGAGTTGGCTGGGGAGAATCCGCCTCGAGAGGAGTTCATCATCTCCACCACGCGTCCGGAACTGATTCCGGCCTGCGTCTCCGTGTTCGTGCACCCCGACGACGACGAGAACCAGGACCTCATCGGCGAGACCGCACGGATTCCGCTCTTCGGCCACGAAGTGCCGATCATCGAAGACGACCGCGTCGACATGGAGAAAGGCAGCGGCGTCGTCATGTGCTGTACCTTCGGCGACCAGAACGACATCGAGTGGTACCAGGCCCACGACCTGCCCCTGCGCGTCGCCATCGACGAAACCGCGACGATGACCGACCTCGCCGGCGACTACGAGGGCATGCACACCGAGGAGGCCCGCGAAGCCATCGTCGAAGATCTCGAGGAAGCCGGCTATCTGCGCGACCGGCGCGAAATCGTTCACGACATCGGCGTTCACGAACGGTGTGACACGCCCGTGGAGTACCGCGTCTCAAAGCAGTGGTACATCAACGTCCTCGACCACAAAGAGGAGTACCTCGAGGCTGGCGAGGCCATGGACTGGTACCCCGAAAAGATGTTTACCAGGTACCGTCACTGGATCGAGGGTCTCGAGTGGGACTGGCTGATCTCCCGCCAGCGCGATTCGGGGATTCCGTTCCCGGTCTGGTACTGTACCGACTGTGATCACGAGATTCTGGCCGAAAAGGCGGAGTTGCCCGTCGACCCCCTCTCCGACGAGCCGCCGGTCGACGCCTGTCCCGAGTGCGGTAACAAAGGACCAGACGCGTTCGCGCCCGAAGAGGACGTCTTCGACACCTGGGCGACGTCGTCACTGACGCCCCTCATCAACGCCGGCTGGGACTGGAACGAGGAGACCGAGTCCTTCGAGATGGCCAACCCCGAACTCTACCCCTTCGATCTGCGGCCACAGGGCCACGACATTATCTCGTTCTGGCTGTTCCACACCATCGTCAAGTGCTACGAACACACCGGCGAGGTGCCCTTCGACGCCACGCTGATCAACGGCCACGTGCTCGACGAGAACCGCGAGAAGATGTCCAAATCGCGGGGCAACGTCGTCGAACCCGCCGAAGTCCTCGCGGCGTATCCCGTCGACGCCGTCCGCTTCTGGGCCGCCAGCGCCGCCGTCGGCGACGACTTCCCGTTCCAGGAACAGGACATCGTCGCTGGCGAGAAACTGCTGCGCAAACTCTGGAACGCCTCGAAACTCATCGACACGCTCGCACCGCGTGACCCAGAAGAACCCGCTGACCTCGAACCGATCGACCGCTGGCTGCTCGCCGAACTCGACGACACCATCGAGACGCTGACCGAGCACTTCGAGGCCTACGAGTTCGCCAAAGCCCGCAACCACCTCAGGACGTTCTTCTGGAACACGTTCTGTGACGACTACCTCGAGATCGCGAAAACGCGCGAGGATCGGCCGTCGACACAGTACGCGCTTCGCACGGCCCACCGTGCGTTCTTGCTGCTGTGGGCACCGATCATCCCACACGCGACCGAGGAAATCTGGCAGACGGTGTACGCAGACGAGGGTGCTACGGAGACCTTCGACAGCCTCCACACCGAATCCTGGCCCGAACCAGCGGGCTACGAGGCCGACCTCGAGGCCGGCGAGACGGCAATGGAGGTCATCTCAGCCCTCCGCCGGTACAAATCCGACCGGCAGTTGCCGCTTAACACCCCCATAGACGCCGTTTCCGTGCACGGCACGGTCGAAGGCTTCGAAACGGCCATCCAGGACGTGACCCACGTCGAGACGCTCGAGGTGCTCGAGGAGCCACCAGAGATCACGACCCAGGTGGCCTCGATCGACCTCGATTACGCGACTGTCGGACCGAAATACGGTTCGAAAGTCGGTGAGATCGACGCCGGCATCGAGAGCGGCGAGTACGAAATCGACGACGAAGCCGACGTCCTCCGCGTGGCCGGCGAGGAACTCGAGAGCGAACTCTTCGAGGTCGAACTCGAGCGAACGTACTCCGGCGACGGCGTGATGATCGAGACGGACACCGCCGTGGTCATCATCGACGACGACCCGGCGCAGTAACGTCTGTTCACATCGGACGATTTTACAAATCCAAACGGGTCGGTCCTCGTCGCTCTTTTGCCAGAGATACGTACAATTACTGCAAATATACAGGGGAAAACGACTGATTACCGAATCCCGGAGAAAGCTTAATCTACTGTGGCCCCACTCACTCGGTGTACTCAACCGAAGTCGGTTCGCAAACGAGGGCCGGTTTCCGCTGGTAAGTCGAGTACGCACCCATGAAAACAGATACCTTACCCAACCAGGGCGGTGTGAAACGGCCGTCACTCACGCCGAACACGACCTTTCGCCTGTTACTCGACGAACGCAGGCGGCAGCTGTTGCGAACCCTTACGCAATCGGTTGGAACCCATACCGTAACGGACCTGGTCGACCACCTCCAAATACTCGAGGGACCAGCAACGCCAAGAGGCGAGGTCGAGTGTAGCCTCCTGCACGTTCATTTGCCAATACTCGAGGAAGCCGGCGTCGTTCAATACGATACGACGGTGGGAACGGTCAAAACGACGGAAAAAGCCCGTTCGCTCGATCCGTACCTCGAGTTGGCGGCCCCACACGATCGGTAAGCCGTCGCGTAGGTACCCCACTGACGGGCAACGGCTTACGCCGATTGCTCACACAGTTTCACACTTGTTGCCATCGCCAGAAACAGCGCGAGCAGGGTAAACGTCACTTCGCCAGCCGCAATTACACTGAGCGCATCGGCACCGAGAAACATCGACTCGTCTCGCTCGAGCGGAATCGGTGTGTGGTGAGGCTCACCGATAATAGGAATGAAGTAATCGACGACGAGGTTAACCGCGTAATAGCCGGTTGCCACGGCGATTGCCCAGACCGGAAAGTCAGAAATCCGGTAGAGCACGAACGCCTGCACGACCATTGCGAGGTGACTCCAGAACAGGAACTGGAACATGAGCGGATGGTGGTAGCTGTAGGCATCATAAAACGCCAGCAGCGTGTACGGCGTCCACAGCCCCAGTATGATATTCCCGAAAAACGCAATCGCCGTGAGCCATGGCAGTTCGTAGCCGAGTTTCCAGGCGGCAATCGCCAGTGCGATGGCGAGCGTCGCCAGCGGACTGTCCGGCACGAACGGCCACATTACCATCGGTGTCCCTGCCAACTGGCCCTGATAATACCAGAACCCAAATCCGGTGCCAGCAAGGTTGATTGCCACGATGACCCACGCGTAGCGAAGCCCGAAATTTTCGAGCCGGGCGGGCAGCGGAGCGAGGTACTTCGGAAGCTGTGGTCGCTCCGGGAGTGGCGAACTCGCTGTCATCGTTCCCGAGGATGGACGGGACTGTCAAAACGATAGCGGTCCAACTCGAGCGTTTCGCAACTGGTTCCAGCACTGCTATCCACAACAGACACGCGTAAGTGCCCCCGTTCCTAACGCCCGGTAATGCCCGATCCTACCGATCTCGAGGAACTCCGACGCGGCACCGATCTCGTCAAACGCGGCTTCGCCCGGATGCAAAAAGGCGGCGTCATCATGGACGTCGTCAACCCCGAACAGGCCAAAATCGCCGAAGACGCCGGCGCCGTCGCTGTCATGGCACTCGAGGCCGTCCCCGCCGACATCCGAAAACGCGGTGGCGTCGCCCGGATGGCCGACCCCGCAGACGTCGAAGAAATCGTTAACTCGGTCTCGATCCCCGTCATGGGGAAAGCGCGTATCGGCCACCGCACCGAAGCCCAGATTCTCGAGGCCGTCGGCGTCGACATGATCGACGAGAGCGAAGTTCTCACCCCCGCGGACAACGACTACCACATCGACAAGCGCGAGTTTACCGCCCCGTTCGTCTGTGGTGCGCGCAACCTCGGCGAGGCCCTGCGCCGCATCGACGAGGGCGCCGCCATGATCCGCACCAAAGGCGAAGCCGGCACCGGCGACGTCAACCAGGCCGTCTACCACCAGCGCACCATCAAGGGCGAGATCCGCAAGCTCGAGGGCATGACCCACGAAGAGCGCGAAGCGTACGCTCGCGAAATCGAAGCGAACGCCGATCTCGTCCACGAGGCCGCCGACATGGGCCGACTGCCCGTCGTCAACTTCGCTGCAGGCGGTATCGCGACGCCCGCCGACGCCGCACTGATGATGACTCACGACTGTGACGGTATCTTCGTCGGCAGCGGTATCTTCGGCGCGGAGAACCCGACGGAGATGGCCGACGCGATCGTCGAAGCCGTCAACCACTGGGATGACCCCGAGGCGCTGTTCGAGATTTCGAAGAACCTCGGCAAGTCCATGAAAGGCGACGCCAACGTTGACCTCCCCGAAGAAGAGAAGATGCAGGGTCGCGGCGTCTAGTGGCTTCCCAATCCTGTACTCGTGCGTGAAATCACGCAGTTGCGTTCGATTTCACCCACGAGCCGACGCGTGGGAGAGCGGTTCGGTACCCCCGACCAGCAAACAGACAGTTTTCGTTTTCTTTACTGTCACATCGACACGCGGTGGACTGCTCGAGAAACCGGTTTTCGTCGCGCCAATTAGTGTTTCCCTGAGCGTGTCGTACTCGGGATCTCTCGAGTTCCAGTCGTTATGATAGCTAATACAGACGATTCTAACGCTACTCGAGAAACGCGAGAACTGTGAAAAAAACCGCGATCAGTCAGCCTGTACCGCTTCGGCAGCGTCCTCGCGGTAGTACTCCGCGATGAGGTCCTCGTCGATCCGGTTGAGTTCCTCCTTTGGCAGCGTCGAAAGCAGATCCCAGCCGATGTCGAGGGTATCCCCGATGGAACGGTTGGTATCGTACCCCTGCTGGACGAACTCGTTTTCGAACCGATCGGCGAAGTCGAGGAATTTGTTGTCCCGATCGGTCAGCGCCTCGCGGCCGACAATGTTCACGAGGTCACGCAGGTCTTCACCCTCTGCGTACGCCGCGTACAGCTGGTCGGAGACGTCGGCGTGGTCGCCACGCGTCAGTCCCTCGCCGATACCGTCGTCCATCAGCCGCGACAGGCTTGGGAGGACGTTGATCGGCGGCTCGATACCCTGGCTGTTCAGGGATCGGTCGACGATGATCTGCCCCTCCGTAATGTATCCCGTCAGGTCGGGAATCGGGTGGGTGATGTCGTCGGAAGGCATCGTCAGAATCGGAATCTGGGTAACGGACCCTTCACGACCCTGGATTCGACCCGCCCGCTCGTAGAGCTGAGCCAGGTCGGTGTACATGTATCCGGGGTAGCCACGCCGACCGGGAACCTCCTCACGAGCGGCACCGATCTCACGCAGCGCTTCACAGTAGTTCGTGATGTCGGTCAGGATGACCAGGACGTGATAGCCCTTGTCGAAGGCCAGATACTCGGCAGTGGTCAGTGCAAGTCGCGGCGTGACCGTCCGCTCGACTGCCGGGTCGTCTGCCAGGTTCATGAAGACGACCGAGCGCTCGAGTGCGCCCGTGCGTTCGAAGTCGGCCATGAACTCGTTTGCCTCCTCCTGGGTGATCCCCATCGCACCGAAGATGACGGCGAATTCCGATCCCTCGTCGTCATCATCGTCGCCTTCGTCTTCTTCCGGCACGGTCGCCTGTCGGGCGATCTGGAGTGCCAGGTCGTTGTGTGGCAGTCCGGAACCGGAGAAGATCGGCAGTTTCTGGCCACGAACCAGCGTGTTCATCCCGTCGATGGAGGAGACACCTGTCTGGATGAACTCCTCGGGATACTCACGCGAGTAGGGATTGATTGCCGCACCGACGATATCTCGACGCTCGTCGGGAACGATTTCAGGACCGCCGTCGATGGGGTTCCCCGACCCGTCCATCACCCGCCCGAGCAGATCCTCGGTGACGGGCATCTTCATCGTCTCACCCAGGAAGCGAACGGACGCGTTGCGGTCGATACCGCCCGTCCCCTCGAACACCTGGATCGAGACGAGGCCTTCGCTCGATTCGAGTACCTGTCCGCGCAGGGTCCTGCCGTCTTCGGTCTCGATTTCGACGATCTCGTCGTAGCCAACGGGCTCGTCGACCTCGGCGAACACCAGCGGACCGCTGATTTCCGTAATGGTTTGATATTCTTTCATGGTTGGCTAGTAGAGCTCCCTGATCTGGGACTCGAGGTCTCCCTCGAGGTCGTCGATGAACTCGTCCCATTCCTCGGCCGTACCCATCCGGTTGAGCCGGGGTGCGGCGTTGACTTCCTGGATCTCTTCGACCGGAACACCAGCGTCGAGTGCGTTGAACGCCTCGTCGTTGAACGTCTTGATGGCCTGGAGCATCCGGTAAGTCTTCTCCGGCGGACAGAACGTGTCAACGTCGTGGAACGCGTTCTGCTGGAGCCACGCTTCGCGCAGATAGCGGGCAACCTCGAGGGTCAACTGCTGGTCTTCCGGCAGTGCGTCTTTCCCGACCAGCTGAACGATCTCCTGTAGTTCGTCCTCCTCGTCGAGCACGTCGACACCCCACTGACGAACTTCGGGGTAGTCTTCGGCGACGTTGTCGCGGAACCAGGGATCGAGTTGCTGTCGGTACAGCGAGTACGACTCGTTCCAGTTAATCGACGGGAAGTGCCGGCGTTCGGCCAGGTCCGCGTCGAGCGCCCAGAACGTTTTGACGATACGAAGCGTGTTCTGTGTGACCGGCTCGGAGAAGTCCCCACCAGGTGGAGACACTGCGCCGATAACCGACACCGACCCTTCGGTGCCGTTGACGTTCTCGAACAGGCCGGCACGCTCGTAGAACTCAGACAGTGCCGCAGAGAGGTAGGCCGGATAGCCCTCCTCGCCGGGCATCTCCTCGAGTCGGCTCGAAATCTCACGCATGGCCTCTGCCCACCGCGAAGTGGAATCGGCCATCAGCGCGACGTCGTACCCCATGTCACGGAAGTACTCCGCGATGGTGATCCCCGTGTAAATGCAGGATTCACGCGCGGCGACCGGCATGTTCGAGGTGTTCGCGATGAGGCAGGTCCGGGACATCAGCGGTTTCCCCGTCTTGGGGTCCTCGAGTTCCGGGAAGTCCTCGATCACCTCGGTCATCTCGTTGCCACGCTCACCACAGCCGACGTAGACGACGATGTCCGCGTCGGACCACTTGGCGAGCTGGTGCTGGGTAACCGTTTTCCCCGAACCGAACGGACCGGGAATCGCGGCCGTCCCACCTTTCGCGATGGGGAACAGACCGTCCTGAACGCGCTGTCCCGACACGAGCGGGACCGTCGGCGTCCGCTTTTCGGCTGCCGGACGGGCAGAGCGAACGGGCCACTCCTGATGCATCGAGATTTCCTCGCCCGAGTCGAGCGTCGCCACCGTCTCGTCGACCGTGAACGTTCCCGATTCGATGGATTCAATCTCGCCACCGTCACTGTCCGGCGGGACCATCACCTTGTGCGTGATGCTCTCGGTCTCAGGTACTTCGCCGATGACGTCGCCCGGTTCGACGGCGTCGCCTGCTTCGACGGTGGGCGTAAACTCCCACGTGCGCTCGAGGTCGATCCCCGGCGCGTCGACCCCGCGGTCGAGGAACGCCGAGTTCATTTTCGTCTCGAGTTCGTCGAGCGGGCGCTGGACACCGTCGTAGATGGTGTCGAGTAGACCCGGACCGAGGTCGACGCTCAGCGGTTCGCCCGTATTTTCGACGGGTTCGCCGGGGCCGACGCCCGAGGTTTCCTCGTACACCTGAATCGTGGTCAGGTTCCCTTCGATTTCGATGACCTCACCCATCAGCCCTTCCTCACCGACGTAGACGACGTCGTTCATCCGGGCGTCGAGGTCCGCGGCGGTCACGACAGGACCGCTCACGCTTTCGATTACACCGTCTTCGTCGACGGATTCTGTTTGTGCTTGGCTCATAGGTTATTCACTGTCTTCGTCCATCAGATCGATACCGATGGCGCGTTTGATCTGTTCGCGAAGGCCGCCACCGCCACTGGCACCGCTGCCAATCGTGACGACGACCGGTTCGACGCTCGTCTCGACGTTCGAACGAACGTTTCGCGAGAGGTGCTCGAGGTCGCCCTCGTGCATGACGACGATGCCGACGCCGTCGTCCTCGAGAACGCCCGTAACGGCCTCATCGAGGTGCTCGTCTTTCTCGTCGTCCGGGACGTTCGCAAACTCTCTGACGCCGGCGAGTCGAAAGCCCGTTGTGAACTCCGGACTGCCGACGACGGCTATCTCCTGGCTCATAGAATCACCAGTTCGTCTTCAATTTCGCTTTCCGAGAGACCGACCTCGCGGCCGCGAGCGATCGCACGGATGTTCTCGACCTCGCGCTCTTTGGCGAGGATGTACGAGAGCACGGCTGACACCGAAACCGGGTAACTACTCGAGAGCGTGTCCGCATACTCGAGTAACGCCGCTTCCAGTGCGTGTTCGAACTGGATAAGACTCTCTGCCTCTCTGAGTTGCGTGAGCGCACTCGAGAGCGTGTCACCGTAGCGTCGACTGTCAGCGATGTGGCTGACGAGTTCGTCATAATCGGTGACGAGACGGCTCAACTCACTCTCGGTGAAGAGTACGCCGCCATCGATGTAGTACGCTGCCGGGTCGAGGTCAGCGCCCGTACGAGCAAGTCGCAAGGCATTCCGGGCGTTCCGGAAGTCGATTTCTGCCTCGAGGAACTCGACGTACAGCGCCTCCGGTCCTTCCTGTGGCCGACCGAGATCGGCAAGCAGGTTCTCGTAAAAGGCCCGGTCGAGGGCATTCTCGAGGGGGACGAGTGCACCAGTCTGCTCGTACGTATCGAACGCCTCGAGCAGCGGTTCGTAAAACATCGTCGCGTTGAGGGTCTCGATAGCGTCTTCGATCGTGTCGACCTCGAGCAGTCGATCGATCGTCGAGTCGTCGATCTCACCGGCCCGAATCAGGTCGTTCTGGACCTCGTCACTCGAGGTCTCGGTGTAGATGCCACGGATAATCGTTTTGACGTTCCAGACGTCGAACTTCCGGAGGTACCGGGCGATGAGGTCGTAGAGCCGACCTTCCGACCAGTCCAGTAAGTCGTGGAAGTGCTTTGCGAGGTTCCGGTTCAGGGCGTACTCGATCAGGTCGACACCCGAAAAGCGCGCACCGAGGGCGTTGATTTCTCGCTCGTACTCCGTCTCCTCCATGAACCGTGCGATCCCGCTCGGCCCCATCCGGATCAGCTTGCGGTAGTCCTCGTCGGCGAACAGCGCGGCTCGGCGGGCCCGAACGCGAGCGTTCACGTACTCCGGATTTGAGGCACCTATACTCATTGCTCGAAGAGTTTGTTGCTGATTTCTCGGAGGTTCGATTCCCAGACGTCCTCGAGCACCGAGTCAAACGTGTTGTTGACGCGGAGTCGAGATTGATCGCTCTCGACGACGACGCCGCCGAGACACTCGTACTCGCCAGCGTGCTCGTAGCCGTCGTAATCCTCGATGATCGACGACAGCAAGTCGGCGTCGTCAGCACGACCGTAGACGCGAACGTCGTCACCCTCGTCGAACTCGGCGCCTGCGGCGTCGAGCAACGTCCGGGTCAGTTCCTCTCGGGTATCGGCTGGCAGGTCGACGAGTTCGTCCTCGACGGCCGCACGGACCTCCTCGAGCACGTCACGTCGAGCCTCCAGTCGCTCCTGTTTCGCCTCCAGTTTCGCACTGGAGAGTCGCTGTTCTCGGAGCTGGGCAATCTCGCGCTCGGCCTCGGCTTTTGCCGACTCGACGATGTCGTCAGCGTCGTCTTCGGCTGCCGCCTCGATCTCTTCGGCGCGAGATTCGCCCTCTGCGCGGATGTCCTCCGCACGCGCGTGGGCCTCCTCCCGAATGTCTTCAACGACTGTTTCCAAACTCATTGGTGAGAGAAGGGGGTGTTTAGACCAGGAAGACGACGACCAGTGCGAGAATCACGAGCGTCTCGGGAATGACCGTCAGGATGAGACCCTTACCGAACGTCGAGTCGTCTTCGGCCATCGCGCCGACGGCGGCGCTACCGATACCACGCTGGGCGTATCCGGTTGCGAGTGCTGCCAGTCCAACGGCGATTGCCGCTGCACCGCTGTCCGTGAAGTTCTCGAGCGTTGCTCCTTGCAGTACTGCCATCGCGATCTCAGGTGTAATTTCGAACATTGTGTTTAGTCCTCACTGTGGTTTCGATCGTATCCGAACGGTTCGTAGTTCTTTCCACCGCCTTCATAAAACTTCCCAAAGAACTCGACGTATTCGAGCCTGATACCCTGTAATCCGGCACTTGTGATACCAAGTAGCAAGACCAGGATGTGCCCGAAGATCAACACGATTATGCCGAGCAGGATGAAGGCGATTGCCGATGCGCCATCGCCCATATGGAACAGCCCTTCGAACATCATCTCAGAGCTGCCATAGGGAATCGATTCCTCCCATCCCGCATCGAACATCCGTTGGCCCTCCTGTGTCTCCCACGCCCCGAATGTGAGCAGGTTAACGACGAACGCCATCCCACCCTTCGCGAGCAGGACGGCGGTCATCCGGGTGTACGAGAGTACGTGGGCGAATGGGATGAGAATCTCGACCAGTTCGATTGCATCACCGATGCCCAGCAGGATGGCTCCCAGCAGGATCATCACGAGCGGGAGCGTGAATAGGAACTCGCCGCCACCGGGTAGTGGAATCGGCGCACCGAGCATCCAGATACTCCCCTCGCCGAAGCCGTTGAACCCGATGTTGAACGGCTGGCCGTCGAACACGCTAAACAGGAAGTCCGGCTTGTCAGCACTGGCCTGGTGGGTGAACACCCAGATCCAGATCCCGTTGAGCAACAGGATCCAGGAGACGCTGTGGGTGATCGCATCCCAGAGGCCGTGGCTGATGTTGTCGACGAAATCCAGTACGTAGCCGATGTTGAGGTGAGCCACGCCGAAGAGAACGCTCACGACGAGCCAGGCGAGGGCGAAGTCACTGGAGTACGGGTCTAACCCCTTGTACCAGCCACCGATGTCGCCCGGAATCATATCCCCCAGGAAGTGGAATCCGAAGAACTCCCCGAATAAGAACCCGAAGAGTACCGTAAAGGACCCACACCAGATGGCAACCATCCCAAGGCTGCCGAGCATTCCGTCGAGGTTTTTGTACAGATAGTAGCCGATCAGGACGTACAGGGCACCGTAGCCGACGTCACTAATCATGAATCCGAAAAACAGCGGGAACGTCATCCAAAGGATGATCGTCGGGTCCACTTCGCTGTACTTCGGTCGGGAAATGACCTGTACCAGTTCTTCGAACGGGTTTGCGGCTTTTGGGTTACTCTGTCGAGTCGGCGGCTCGTCATCCATCGTGACGTAGCCACCGTCGGTCGCCGGCTGCTTCGGTGGCGGCGAGTCGTACTCCGTCCCGTCGCCGTCGTCGCCGGACTCCTCGTCCTGCACCTCCTCGGTGTGGCTGTGTGCCCCGTGACGATCGTAGCTCGCACGTTCGAGCTCCTCGACTTCGACGCTGTCGCCGACGGCATCGTTCAGCCGGGCGACGAGCGCGTCGTACTCGCCCGTGGGGATCCAGCCTTCCGCAACGAAGGCGCGATTGGTCGTCGCGAACTGCAACGGCGCATCGGCCTTCTGTACTTCGATGCTGAGTTCCTCTTCGAGTCGGAGCAAAAAGCCCGCCTCGTCGAGTTTGATCGCCTCGAGGTTCGAGTCGATTTCCTCGAGGTCGGCCTCGAGTTGCTGTTTCCGAAGCTCGAGGTCTTCGACATAGTTCTCGGGATTTTCGTCTGTCTCTGGGACGGGATATCGGGAGAATTCAATGCCGACAAGCGCGTCATCGATGATAGCCGCGTCGTCGTCGGCGTCAGCACTCGGTGCCGCAACGATGGCGATCACGTTACCGCCAGTGAACGTCTCGAAGGCACGGATGTCCGCTGCCGCCTCGAGGGCAGCCTCGACGTCCGAGGTTGGTCCCTCACCGACGAGGACATCCACCGAGTCGTACCCGGACAGCAGATCCAGGTCGATGCCGAGTTCGGCAAACGGTGCGACGCGGTCTATCTTCTCCTGGACCTGTCGTCGCTCCTCTCTGATCTCGCTTCGCTCGTCGTCGAGCGCGTTCACTTTCCTGCGAACATCCTCGAGACGCGTCTCCCAGTCATCGGGAAGCCGGCCGGGGCCGGCGTCTTCCTCGCTGATATCGAGGATACTCTCGAGTGAGCGAACGGTGACGAGTTTCTCGGAGGATTCGTCGGCACCCTCGACCGGGTTGCCGTTGTCGAAACCCTCCCAGGTTCCGTCGTAGTCGCTCAGGTGGACCAGGTTGAGGTCGTGGACGGCCTCGATGACCGGCACCATAACGGATTTGGAGCCAGTCAACGAGACTTTGCTCATTTGCTCAGGTCTGAGCATTGACGTCCTCCTGGAACAGTTCGACGACGTGGGCTGTCACCTCGCCGACCCGTGTTCGGGCACTCTCTGCCAGTGCCTCCCGGTCCTGTTTTCCTTCCCGGAGCACGCGTTCACACTCGGCGTCGATCTCCTCTCGAGCGTCTTCGAGACGACGCTCTTTGAGGGCTCGCGCCTCTTCTTCCGCTTCCGTGCGAATCTCCTCTGCGCGTTCCCGGGCCTCGGCTATGCGATCGTCGCGATCGGTTTCCGCCAATGCGACGATTTTGTCGGCCTCTTCTTCCGCCGACGTGATCTGTTTGAGAACCTCTGGCCTCGGCATACTCTAAGCAAGCGAGGTTTGCTCTAGCGGCTATAAGGTAGTTGCGATAGTGTCTCAGCGTTTCGCCCCCACAGCACGGATGTTGACACCGACCACGGGCACCGGCGATACCGTCGCTGATGGACAGACCTATCACGTCAGACTGGTAATCTGCGAGCAATGGGTATTCTCGAGAACAAGGCACGGGCGCGGCTGTTCTATAAGTACCTGTCACAGGTTTACGACCAGATCAACCCCTTCATCTGGAACGAGGAAATGCGCACAGAAGCACTCTCGCTGCTCGAGTTCGAAGACGCCGAGATGGTCCTCGACGTCGGCTGTGGGACCGGGTTTGCCACCGAAGGGCTGCTCGAGCACGTCGACACTGTCTACGCACTCGATCAGAGCGAACACCAACTCGAGAAGGCATATGCGAAGTTCGGAAAGACGGGCGGCCCGGCTCAGTTCCACCGCGGCGACGCCGAGCGGCTCCCGTTTCAGACGGATACGTTCGACATCGTCTGGTCGTCCGGCTCCATCGAGTACTGGCCCGAACCCGTCCTCGCGCTGCGAGAGTTCAACCGCGTGTTAAAACCGGGCGGACAGGTGCTGGTCGTCGGTCCGAACTATCCGGAGAATCCGATCGCACAGGTGCTCGCCGACGCCATGATGCTCTTTTACGACGAGCACGAAGCCGACCGAATGTTCAAAGACGCCGGCTTCGAGGAGGTCAAACACCTGTTCCAGGGCCCGAGCTACGAACCCGAAGTCGCGATTACAACGATCGCTCGCGCGCCCGAGTAATTCTGTCGCATTTGCTATGTCTCGAGGGAAGGAGTATCTCTCGAGGAGTTTGTGTCTCGAGAGAGGGTTGTATGTGCTACTGAAGCCAGCATACTCGTTGCACATCCATCCAACGGATTCGGCGTGGCCGTGTGGAAATCGTTTCAATGGCGACTACAGCGACGACTAGCACGCCACCGTCACGAGCCGAACAACCGTCTCCTCATCCACCGTGAGATGGACCCGAACGACCGCGCCCTCCTCGAGCGCCGGGGCGTTCGTCCCGGCCAGACGAAGTGAGGTACGTTCGCCCGGTCGCCAGTGTGGATCCGTCGCAGCGTTGAACGGACCGCCAGGCGTTCCGCGAAAGCCGTACGCGCCGACGAACGGCACCGGTGGCTGGAACTCGAGTGGCTCGTCGTCGATGGTCACGTCCACCTCGAGCTCGCGGACGTCGATCGAGTTTCCGGCGACGTGTTCGAAGATGAGTTCATCCCGGTCTGCGTCAGCCTCGAGTTCGAGTGCTGGCCCAGGACTGGCTGTCGACGGACCCGCCAGTTGCGGGGCAAATCCGATGGCCAACGTTCCGGCGAGGAGGACCGTTATCCCGAGCAAGAGAACGGTTCCGACCAGTGGGCTTACCCCACGCATTATCGATCCACTGGAGGAGCAGCGCAATCGGGCGAGAGCCCCCTCGAAAGTGATCGCGAGACGGAGCGTCGGGATGACCGAGCGAGCCAGATGCACTGCAACCGGGACCACCAATGAGAAAGCGACGACATAGCACACCCTGGCTGCGTAACACTATTTAAAAATCAACTCGGAGACGTCCCCTCGACACAATCCAACAATGACCGGCAGTGGAAACCGGGTTCGAGAGCATCGATCGCGCCGAGACTCCGTCAGCGCTTACCCAGAGCCTTCGGCAACACCCTCAACAGTCACGTTGACCGTTTCGGATGGTGTTTCGACCGTGAGTTCGTAGTCGCCAGTCGGTGGGGCAATCCAGAGGGCCCCATCTTCGTCTGTCGTACCGATTTCGGATCCGTCGACGCTAATTGTGGCATCGACAGGCTCACCTGACTCCGCATCGACGACGGTGAGTTCAGTTGGGCCAAATCCGGGCGTCGCGTTTAGACGAACTTCGAGGTCACCCTCCTCCCACGTTTCGGTCGGTTCACGCGGGAGTGTCGAGAGGAACAGTTCCTGATGCTCACGAGTCACCTGTTCGGTGGCTCCATCGACGAACGCGTCGAGATCACCCTGCGGGTGGGCGATATCGGCGCGATAGAGCTGGTAATCGGCGAGTCGGTTAATCGACGCCCCGTCAGCGTTCGCAAGTGCCCACGGATAGAGTGTATCGACGTAGTCGTCCCAGTCGCCCAGTGAACCGATCTGATCTTCACTATCGGGTTCTCGGAGATCAAATCGCTGGACTTCATGGAGATAACGGTCGCCGACGATCGCCGAAACACGATAGCCAACATCGTTGGTCTCAACCGTGAACTGTCCCGATCGGGCGGGCTCACGCGTCCCATCGAGTTCCGAGCGGAGTTCGCTCCGGTGGGCATCGAGTTTGTTTCGGGTTTCTCTTGCTTCGTCCCGCAGGGAGTACCCCGACACCTGCCCGGCCGCGATTTCGAGTTCGGTGAGGAACGCCGCGAGGTCGTTGGCCTCGTTGTAGTTTCGGTAGAACGCTCGCAGTACTTCCTCGTCCGAGGCCTCACCTGCTGCATGGGCCGTCACCGCACGCTGTTCGCGTTCGTTGAGGACCTGAATGCGGTCACGGACAATTGCGTGATACTCCTCGATCAATTCGGCCCGCTGGTCGGGATTGTCCACAAACTGTTCCTCGAAGGCAAACCGGTGGTGGTCGGTCCTGAGATCGTCATCAGCGATCGAGATTGTCGACTCGAACGCCGGCGTCGGCGACGTATACAACCGCTGGCCTTCGTCACCGATCGTGAGTCGATTCGTCGAGTCTTCGATCTCGATCATTGCGGAGAGATGTTGGAGCTGGGTCTGCCCGACCGTATCGGCGGTCGAACTCGTCTCGAGTGGATCCGAAACCGATCCAGCCGTTTGAGAGACGGCCGTATCGGTAGTCGGACCGGCTGCGACGACAGTCATCGCCGGCAGTGCACACACCAGCACCAACGCGAGGAGGGCGGGGGCCGCGTTGTTCATCACGGCTGACTAACGAACCCCTGGTACAAAAACCGGTCGTTGCTCGAGACAGTACGTTGGTGCAGACATCGATATCCCGACTACAGGGTGTGAGAGTACTCTATCCGCTGGTTGAACGGTCGTTCCCCGTCAAAAGCCGCCGAAATAGCAGTTCTTGAAAATCACGAGGAGGTCAACAACCCCGACATCAAGGGTTGGGGTTCTCGTCCTGCACCGCCTATAGAACGGTGACGAGAGCCCTCGAGTATCTCGACGGTTCCAAAATAACGATAGAACCTCCGTGTGAACGCAGCCTAAGAGGTTTTTTGGATGGAAAGGGTTTTTTGCCCTGCGGGATACCCCTTGGACGTATGCGGTTTCCCCGCGCGATAACCGGCGCCCTCATCATCCTCCTCGTCACCTCCATGTTCGGTGGGATAGCCCTCGGTGCATCATTTTCGCCGATTGACGCCGAGCAGTCCCCAGACCAGTGGAGCGTGCCAGCAGTCACCTCCATGCAAGAAAGCGACGAGCCGCGAGAGTTTCCACCGGCCGATCCCGCCCAGTTGATCTACATCTCGGTTAGTGAGGATGGGAACGCGACCTGGACCATCGAAAGCCGGTTCGTCCTCGAGAGTGAAGACGACGAAGAGGCGTTCCTCTCGTATGCCGATTCGGTCGTCGAAGGCGAGCGAGACGGGGGCTACGACGAATCGATGTTCGCTCAGTACGTAGAGCAGGCTGCAACTGCAACCGACCGCGAGATGGCGATACGCGATGCTGGCTACGACACCCCGCGGATCGATGGACCGGACGATGAAACGAACGAGACAGATCCCGAGTCCTTCACCGAAGAATCGGACCAGCTAGTCGGCGTCATCTCCTACTCGTTTACCTGGGAAGAGTTTGCCACGACGGATGCGAGTCGAATCTACGTCGGTGACGCCTTTCAGTCACCCGACGAAGGGAGCTGGTTCCCCGAGTTGACGGGCGATCAACGGCTGGTGATAGAAATCCCCGAAAACTACGCGTTCGAGACAGCACCGGTCGCCACACGGGACCGCACCGTCGTCTGGGATGGCCCGCACACCTTCGGTGAGAACGAGCGGGAACTGGTGTTACTTCGAGGTGCTGAACCACCAGGTAACGGCGACGACAACGGCGATGACGACCGCGAACCGATCGATCCGGGTGACGACGGACTGTTCGATACTTCCCTGGCTGCAATCGTTGGGCTGATTGGCTTTCTCGTCCTTGTCGTCGTAGCTGGAAGCTATCTCCACCTCAGACGATCCGACGAACCGCTGCCAGCGTGGGTTCCAGCGGCGCTTGGCGGTCCAGACGGAACGGCCACAACCCACGGCAACTCCGACCAAACAGACGCATTCGAGGAGCCACGGTCACCCGAAGCGGAACCCGTGGCAACCCAGACGACAGCATCCGCCCCGGACGTACGTGAGCACACGAGTGACGGGGGTGCCGAGACGAACGCTGTAACAGGCACAGCGGGAGCAGTCGGAACGGACGAAGAGTCAGGAGACAAAATCGACCCCGAACTACTGAGTGACGAAGAACGAGTCCTCCGGTTGCTCCAGGATAACGGCGGCCGAATGAAACAGGCATCGATCGTCACTGAAACCAACTGGTCGAACGCGAAGGTGTCACAACTCCTCTCGAAAATGGACGATGACGGCGACATCGAGAAACTCCGTATCGGTCGTGAGAACCTGATTACGCTACCCGAAGTCGACCTCACCGAACTCGAGTGATGTCCACTCACGGTCGTGGTCCACCTCGAGTGTACTGTCAGTCGCTCATCTCGTAGGCGGCCGCTTCCAGCACGCTTTTGCCTGTCTACGCGCATCGTTGCGACGATGGAGAGACCGGTGACCGACGACGACCTCGCGTTCGAACACGTTCCCGCAACCGACCAATCGTTCGAGAACGCACTCGAAAAAGCCCGTAACGGCAAACGACTGACTGTCGCCGATGGCATCGAGTTGCTCACAACCGGGACTGAAAGCGAGGACATCGACCGTCACCGGAAGGAACTGGTCCTCGAGGCGGCCGACCGACGTCGCGCCGAAGTCGTCGGTGAGGAGGTCACGTTCATCGCGAATCTGAACAACAACGTGACGACGGCCTGCAACGTCGGCTGTCTGTTCTGTAACTTCAAAGACACGGCCCACACGTTCGAGCGCGAGTACGACGGTCCCGAGACGGCGGGATTCACCAAGACCCCCGCCGAATCGCGCGAAATCGTCAGTGGAGCCGTCGAACGCGGAATCTACGAGGTGTGTTCGGTATCGGGTCTCCACCCTGGCTTCGCACTCGACGACGAGCACCTCGAGATCCTCGAGGCCCACCCGGACCCGAAAGCGGTCAACTACGTGCCGCCCGAACGGTACGCGGTGGATCCGGGCACGTACGTCGACCAGCTCGAAGCGATGAGCGTCGACGGGGTACACGTCCACTCGATGACGCCCGAGGAAGGGTATCACGCCCGACGGGGCACAGACTGGTCCTACGAGGAAGTGTACGGTCGACTGCAGGATGCGGGACTCGATACGGTGCCGGGGACAGCGGCCGAAATCCTCGTCGACGAGGTTCGCGACGTCATCTGCCCCGGAAAAATCCGCACCGAAGACTGGCTCGAAGCGATGGAAGCCGCGGCGAACGTCGGCCTCGGCCTGACGGCGACGATTATGTACGGACACGTCGAGAACGAGGCCCATCGCGTCATGCATCTCGAGCAGGTGCGCCAGTTACAGGAACGCATCGACGGCGCGATCACCGAGTTCGTCCCACTCTCGTTCGTTCACCAGAACACGCCGCTGTACGAACACGGCGTCGTCGACGGCGGGGCGAGTCGGGACGAAGACGAACTCATGATCGCCGTCTCGCGACTGTTTCTGGACAACATCGACCACATCCAGTCCTCGTGGGTGAAATACGGCGACGAAGGCGGGTTGAAGATGCTCAACTGCGGGGCCGACGATTTCATGGGAACGATCCTCTCCGAGGAGATTACGACCCGTGCTGGCGGCGAACACGGCGAGTTCCGCTCGTTTGCCGACTACGTCGAGTTGATTAGCTCCATCGGACGGGTTCCCGTCGAACGCTCGACGGACTACGAATCCAGACGCGTTATCGACCCCGACGACCCGCCCTTCGGCCCACAGCTCGGGCCGAAAGCCGACGGGACGCCGTTGCTCGAGGAAGCGTCCACGCGGGCGACCCTCGAGGAGTCGGGAACGGCCGATTGAACGAGTGTATCGACCCCCTCACCGACAAACTCGAGTTCGACCAACTGAGCCTCCGTGTCGTACCAACTCGAGACTCGCAACTCGACACCGGCGCGACCCCGACGAGCCAGCAGTTATGCTCCCGGAAACCATGCCCTCGAGTATGAACCATCTCGTTCCCGCCGACGACGAGGGTGGGGCCGACTCGAGTGCGAACGAGCCAGTCCGATGGTATCTGCCCCAGCACGCCCACATCGTGGTGTACGAACGCGACGAGGAGGCGATGTCGGATGCCACCAGCAATGGTGCCGGTCTAGGTACCGCCGACACGGGTTCGGATACCACCGACCCCGACACGGGTTCGGATACCACCGACCCTGACACGGATTCGAATACCGCCAGCTCTGACTCGAGCGGGCGCGGCCTGCTCACCATTTACGACTGTGGAGCCGCCCAGAAACCGCCCTCCGCGCAGTTGCTCGGAACGCTCGAGGCCGTCGACGCGCGGGCCGAAATCGACCGAAACCCCACCGGGAGAGTCGTGAGCCTGCGCGAGCCGTCGGTGCTCGAGCGCCACGGAAAAGACCGGTTCCGCGTCGTCAAGCCCACAGCCGTTCCCGACCGGAGTGTGAATAACGCCAGTGATAACCGTTAACCGTCCTGCGTGACTCGAGTCGCGTATGCTCGAATTTCACGTCGCCTTTCTCGTCCTGTTCGTCGGGACGACGGCGTTTTTCAGTGCGCTCTCGATCGTGAACGTTCGCTACGGCGAACGGATGCTCGAGCGCGAACGGGAGTGGGTCGAAGATCGGCTGGGGTTCGACGACCTCGATCGCGTGGCCGCCTACCAGTGGGCCAAAACGCGTCTGGGACAGGTCCAGACGTGGGTCACCGTGGTGGCGATCCTGGCGCTCCTCTACAGCGGCGGGCTCGCCTGGATCGTCGAAGCCCTCGAGGGACTCGGCTACGGCCCCGTCGTCACCGGCGTCCTCTTTTTCGCCGGCGTCGTCGTTGCCCTCCAGGTACTCTCGATCCCGTTCGACCTCTACAGCACATTCGTCGTCGAGGAGCGGTTCGACTTCAACGAGTCCACACCCGCCCTGTTCGTCAAAGACCTCGTGCTCGGGACGCTCATCGGCGTCGTCATTACCGGACTCCTTGCAGGAGGTATTCTGTGGTTCATCTCGGTCGTCCCTACCTACTGGCCGCTGGCGGCACTGGGACTGTACGTTGCGTTCTCCCTGACAATGTTGGTGCTGTATCCGCGCGTGATCGCCCCGCTGTTCAACGACTTCGAACCCGTCGAGGCAGGGGAGCTCCGGGACGCCGTCGAGCGCGTCTTCGAACGCGCAGGGTTCTCCTGTGACGGTATCTACGTCATGGACGCCAGCAAACGGTCGGGCCACTCGAACGCTTACTTCGTTGGCTTCGGGCGAACCAAACGCGTCGTCCTCTTCGATACCCTGGTCGAACAGATGAACCTCGAGGAGATCGAAGCCGTCCTGGCACACGAACTCGCCCACTGGAAACGCGCACACATCTGGAAACAGTTCGGCGTCGGTACGCTTCGCGTCGGGATTATGCTTGGCGCCCTCTGGCTGTTGCTCGAGACGACCTGGCTGTACGCAATGTTCGCGCTGCCCGAAACGGCGTACGTCGGCCTCACCGTCGGCGCACTCTGGGTCCAGCCGCTGGCGAAGCTCTCGAGCCCGCTCGAGAACAAACTCTCGCTAGCCCACGAACGCGAAGCCGACGCCTTCGCGACCGACGTGATGGGCAGCGGGAGCCCCCTCGTAAACGCACTGTGTCGGCTTACCAGCGAGAACCTCTCGAATCCCTTCCCACACCCCTTGTATGCCACGTTCCACTACACGCACCCGCCGATTCCAGACCGGATTCGGCACATACAGGGGCTCGAGCCCTCGAGCGAGGGTGATGGACCGGAGACGACGCCGGCGGACTAATACTTATTGTAGATCCGCCGCGACCATTCGGCGAACTCCTTTCATTGATTTCTGTCCGGCAGTATGAACGGGCAACTGTCCTCCCGAATCGATGATGTTCGGCACAGTATGTCGATTACTGCACACAGAGACAGTACTCCGTAGGACCGGCGCCTTCGTCTTTCGGCCCGCGGAACTGCCGGTCAACAGGTATTTGCCTCCGACTGTCCACATAGTAAGTAGACGGTCTATGCACGCGTTTCCCCGCGTCACCACGTCCCAAAACGGGGCAGATCTCCCATGGAAGACACTGCAAAATATCTCATCCGCGCGAACGTCACCGCCGACGGGGTGGTCGAACGCAGTGACGTCGTCGGAGCCATCTTCGGGCAAACTGAAGGTCTGCTGGGCGACGAACTCGACCTCCGCGATCTTCGCCAATCACAGAAAGTCGGCCGTATCGACGTCGAAATTACGAGCGCTGGCGGCACTTCCAGTGGCAGCCTGACTATCGCCACCAGCCTCGACAAGGTCGAAACCGCAACGCTCGCTGCCTCTCTCGAGACGATCACCCGGGTCGGTCCCTGTCACGCCAGCCTCGAGGTCGAAGACATCGAAGACGTCAGAGCAGCCAAACGAAGGGACGTCGTCGATCGGGCCAAAGAACTCCTGCGGACGGGCTTCGACGACTCGGTCATGTCCTCTGAGGAAATCCTGGCTGAAGTCCGCGAATACGTTCGCGTCGAGGACATCACGGAGTACGAAGGGCTGCCGGCCGGGCCTCGAGTCACCGACAGCGATGCCATCATCATCGTCGAAGGCCGTGCCGACGTGCTGACCCTGCTGAAATACGGCGTGAAAAACGCCATCGCCGTCGAAGGGACGAACGTTCCCGACGCGGTCGCCGAACTCACCAGACACCGGACAGTCACGGCGTTTCTCGATGGCGACCGCGGCGGCGACCTCATCCTCGAGGAACTCGCCCAGGTCGGCAACATCGATTACGTCACCTTTGCGCCCGCAGACAGCTCCGTCGAGGACCTCGATCACACGCAGTTGTTCACCGCGCTTCGAAACAAAGTTCCCTACGAGTCGGTTGCCGGCTCGAGCACGCCTCGAGACGCCATTCCGGCGACAGACGGCAGTGTCACACCAGCCCCAGCGGGGGTCGATTCGACGACGGCAAACGCGGACGGGAACGGAACCGCCCGAGCGCCAGCGGACGTGACGGATTCCGATGAGAGCGACGCCCGCGAACACGCCGCGAATGCGGCAACAGAGACGGTAGATGCACCGGCCGAAACCCCCGGCGTACCGGACCCACACCCAAACGCGACCACACAGATTGACGAGGACTCTCGAACGGCGTCGACAGCCACGAACGAGCCACCGGCCGAATCGGAGCCACTTACCCTGTACGAACACGCGACGGACGTGATCCGCGCCCAGACCGAGACGGTCAGACTGCTCGACGCCGAGGGAGGCGTGCTCGAGGAAGCCGACGCCAGCGCCGTCGACGACCTGCTCGAGGACGCGGTTGCTGACGACGTGGAGGTACCGTCGACGATCGTCCTCGACGGTATTCTGAGCCAACAGCTCCTCGACATCGCAGCCGACGCGGGTGTCGACCGGATCATCGCCCGGTCGCTCGGACAGTTTACCAAACGGCCATCCTCAGTTCAGGTCTACGCCATTGACGACGTGGCGAGTTCACCACCGTAGATCGGTTTGGCGTCGAGCGGTTCCGTGTCGTCGCTCGAGTCACAATCCGGGATTCACCATCTTTGTCTATCGTCACTTGAGAAACACGCTGAGTGACCTCTCGAGCTTATTCGAGTGGCTCTGGCGCTGGTGGCACGTTTCGCTTGTGCTCGCTCGTGGCGTACAACCCACGGACCATTTCGACGGTCTCTTTGTCGACCTCGAGCAACCTCGCCGTCGAGGCTTTCGAGAGCCGGCCGTCGATGTGCGTGGCGAGAATCGAATCGAGCGTGTCGTAGTCGATACCCAGTTCGTCTTCGTCCGTCTGGTCGGCCCATAGTTCGGCAGTCGGCGTTTTGGTGACCAGATCCTCGGGAACGCCCATCGAGGCAGCCAGCTGTCGGACCTGCCCTTTGTAGAGATTGCCGATCGGATGGCAGTCGACCGCGCCGTCGCCGTACTTCGTAAAGTAGCCCACCGCGGCTTCGCTCCGGTTACCCGTCCCCAGCACGAGCCGGCCGTCGTGGTTGGCGACCAGATAGTTGAACACCGCACGGACTCGCGCTCGCGCATTGCCCACCGCCTCGTGGTCGCCTTCGGCCGCCGGATAGGCCTCGAGCAGCGTCTCGATGACGGGTTCGACCTCGAACACGTCGTAACTGATCTCGAGGTCCCGGGCAACCCGTTCGGCGTCGCTCATGTTGTCCTCACTGCTCACCCGTGCCGGAAGCACGAGGCCGTGGACGTGCTCGGCCCCCAGCGCTTCGACGGCCAGATAGGCCACGGTCGTGCTGTCGATGCCACCGGAGAGTCCGAGGACAACGTCATCGACACCAGCGGCCGCCGTCCGCTCTCGAATAAAGGTCGTCAGATGGTCCCGTCGCGCCTCGAGTTCCGCCTCCGAAAATCGCAAGTCGATCATTGGGGACACGTAGGCTCGAGAGCGACTAATAGGCTCGGTTAGGATCGAAAAAGTGGACGTGTGTACGGTTTACAGCGTTGGCCTGTTGCCAATGATGTTGGTATCGAATTCGAATCCGGCGGTATGCCTACTTTGGTTTGGTTTCCATAGTGTTTGATATGTATTCACTACTAAATGATTTGATTTATGTAGTAATGCTTTCTCCTGGCGATAGTCAAACCGATTTTCGAGTGTCCCCTCGAGTGATTCAAATCCTTCACGTTACGGGTTGTGCTCGCGTGCTTGCTCGTCCCAGGATGCGCGGTCCGGGAATTGAACCCGATGGCGAGACGGTCACCTCACTCCGTTCGGTGCTGCGACTCGCGTGGTTCAATTCCCGCAGTTCGCATTTTCTCCGCACGTCCGTTCGTCGAAAAGTGCGCGGTCCGGGAATTGAACCCGGGCTATTAGCTTGGGAAGCTAATGTCCTACCACTGGACCAACCGCGCCCGTTTCTTACTTGGGACTCATCCCTCAAGACAATTCCCTTTATTGTCGAGCGACCTGCCCATTCCTCGAAACATCCTCTCGAGGCCAAACTTAAAACGTGAACCAGCCCAGCCCAATCCCCATCCGGACGCACACGAAGGCGTATTCAGTCAATGTCTGCTGGCGCGTCGTTCACCGATCAGTTCGAAGACCCGCGAATTACCGACCAATTCTGTCGAAAACTCCCCGGCACGCCACCACTGGTCCTCGTCGGCGTCGTCCACGACCATCCGTCCAGCATCGGCCGCGTCGAACGAATCCTCGAGGCGATTCACCCGAAAACGCTCGCACTCGAGTTACCGCCTGCGGCCGTGCCACTGTACCGGCGCGAGGCCCGTCGCTCCGCTCCACCAGAACGAGTCGGCGGCGAGATGATAGCCGCAATTCGAGCTGCGACGGTCAACATTTCACCGGCAGACGAAAATGAGCGACCGGTCGCACCCGAAATCGTCGGCATCGACGGCCCCAACTTGTCGATGATTCGCCGACTCTGTACGCGAGTGCTCACCGAACGCGTTTCACTCGAGACGACACGTCGTCTCCTCGCGAGTCTTCGCAGGGCGACGGGCACCGCAATCTCCTCTCGAATCGCGGCCACCGTTTCGAACGCGACGGCAACGACGCTCACGGGTGTAGAACCCCTCGAGTACAGTTGTTCGCCGACCGATCCACCAACCACACAGGCGACCCACGAGCGCAATCACGTCGCCGGAGTCAACCTGTTTCTGGATCAGGGAAACTCGAGTGCCACCGACTACCGCGACGAAGCTCGCGAAGCGAGTATGATCGAGCGTCTGGAGTCGCTTCGAAAAGACGGTCCAGTCGTGGCCATCGTCGGCGTCGACCACCTCGAGACGCTAGCCGACGCGCTGGCCTGATCGACGTCCGGAGAGGCCGACTACCCGGGCGGTGAACTGTACTGCTCGAGCGGCGAGATACAGATTCGACAGTACGTAAACGTCGGGTCGCGTTCGTTCGCCGCGCCGCAGTGGCGACAGGTGAGCGGCTCGCCGTCGATATCGGGTTCTGGCGGCGGGTCCTCGGCCCCGTGCTGGCTGTAACCGTCAACTCGAGGTGGACTGTGCAGTGGGGCACCGTCGCCCTCGGGATAGGACGCCGAGGCAGTCGTTCCAGTGCTGCCGTTCCGGCGGACGTAGGCGTAATACAGCAACACGTGGAGCAGGGCGAACAGAACTACGTATCCGATGAGCCACTCCCAGGGAGCCATTGACCTTTACTGTGTGATATGTTCTCAACCCTCTTGATTATTACCCGACTGCTCGCAATGAGAGAGACTCACCGTCGAAAATATGTCACGAAAACCAACGGCTATTGCCCACTAATCCCAGTTATCGGCTCCCTGCCTCGGGCACGTCGAACACCCGCTGAAACTCGTCGAACACCTCGAGTTCGTCCTCGAGTTCGTACGGGAGGTGGCGTTCGTCCTGTCGGTTGACGCCCGCCTCTTCGAGCGGTACGGCGACGTCTTCCCATCCCGGTTTGATCTTGACGCTCTTTGCCGGCATTCCGACGGCGATGTGATGAGCCGGGATGTCGTGCTGGACGATGCCTCGAGCACCGACGATGGCGTTCTCGCCAACCTTATTGCCAGCACGAATCATCGAGTCGTAGGTGACTCTGGCGTCGTCTTCGATGATCGTGTGGTAGTTTCGAACCTCGGTCTGGTCGACGACGTCGTGGTCGTGGCTGTAGATGTGTGCCCCATCAGAGATAGAAACCCGGTCGCCGATGGTAAGCTTACCCCGGTCATCGAGATGGACATCATCGTGGACGACAACGTTGTCGCCGACCGTGATGTTGTGGCCGTAGGTGAACGTGATTCCTTTGAAAAATCGGCAGTTCTCCCCACAATCTTCGAACAGGTGATCGGCGAGCATACGCCGGAAACGAAGCGCAAACTCGACGTTGTCGGCGATTGGCAGGCTGTCGAACTGGCGCCAGAGCCACTGGAGGTGTTTCGAGTGCTTGAATTTCTCCTCGTCCTTTTCGGCGTAGTACTCGCTCTCGAGGGTCGTGTTACACGGGTCGTAACTCTGGAGTCGCACGCGTTCGGCAACCGATACGTCCTCGCCCGCCTGCCAGCGTTCGTAGGCCTCGCGGTCACCGGAGAGATCGAGCAGCACGTCTTCAACAACCGAACAGGTGTCCTCGTCGCTCGAGAGGCGTTCGTCTACTTCCGTCACGAACTCACGCATTGCCCCCTCGGCTTCCGCAGGCAACGAGACGTACCGCTTTGTCATATCTCGCCGTTGGGCAGCGAAGGTCATAGACGTTCGGTTGTGCGTCCAGATTGCCACACCCGGTAACGGTTGTGTCATCGGGATCGCTTTCTTCCCGTCTCCCCACTCAGTCGAGAACGCGTAAAAACCCGAAATATCTTCGAGGCGGCCACGAGCGACTCCGTTCCCACGAGAAAGAAACGTTCCGCACGCCCTAAGTCACTCCACGCCCAAGCCGGGGTATATGCAGTACCAGACGCTCGGAACGTCCGACGTGGAAGTGAGCGAAGTCGGATTCGGTGCCTGGGTCGTCGGCACCGACTGGTGGGGCGACCGCTCCGAAGAAGACGCAATCGAGATGGTCAAACACGCCGTCGACCGAGGAATCACCTACTTCGATACCGGCGACGTATACGGCCACGGCCGCAGCGAAGAACTGCTCGGCCAGGCGCTCGCGGACGTACGCGAGGACGTCACAATCGCCACCAAGATCGGCTACGATTTCTACAACAACCCGCAGGCGGGTCACGGCGAACTGCCAAAGGAAATGGACGTCGAGTACCTTCGTGAAGCGTTCGAAAAGAGCCTCGAGCGCCTCGACGTCGACTACGTGGACGTACTTCAACTCCACAACGCCGACGTCGACGAGATCACGCCCGACGTCCTCGAACTGTTCGACGAACTCGAGGAGGAAGGCAAAATCGAGGCCCGGGGCCTCGCGCTCGGCCCTTCCATCGGTTGGCTGGCCGAAGGCGACTTCGCCATCGAAAACGAGTTCGACTCCCTGCAACTGGTCTGGAACGTCTTAGAACAGGACGTCGGCAACCACTTCCTCGAGACCATCGAACGAACGGGGTCGACCACGAGCCTCATTCCCCGCGTCCCTCACTCCTCGGGCATTCTAAACGAGCAGGTCACGCCCGAAACCGAGTTGGACGCGGGCGACCACCGCGGCTTCCGCCCCGACGCCTGGTACGAGACTGGTTGGGAGAAACTCGAGACGCTGCGATTTCTCGAGCGCGAGGACCACGCCGAGGGTGAGCGAACCATGGCCCAGGCGTCCATCGCGTGGCTGCTCTCCCACGACGCCGTCGCGAGTGTCACCCCGACCTTCCGCACCGCCGCTGACATCGACGAGTGGGCGGCCGCCAGCGACGTTCCAAAACTGAACGACGAGGAGATGACTCGAGTGGCCGAGTTGTACGAGACCAACTTCGGTATCGACCGTAACGACGGCATGGACGCGCTGCGTTCCTCCGTCGACGGTGAGGATCTGCGCTCGGCTGGCCTCGGCGCGATGGCAGCCGACTGAGACGGTTCGCTGTGTTCGGTTTTTGGCGTTGTGAGTGGCCTCGAGTGGAATCACAGCGCCTCGTCGGAATAACCGTGCTTTGCAACCCCTAACATTCGTCGAAGGTACTTGGTATCGAGAGAGGTCCTCCTCAGCAAGGGTATTGCTACGATAATTATTATCGCGATAATGACCTGCTCTAGCACCGATTTCGGAACCAGTCGTCGGACCCACCCCCATACAGCAAGTCAGAACCGAAACGGTAGTGGCTACCGGCTGACTTGTCTCCGAACCCATGGTCACTCACGTCAACCGCGAGGTGGTCGAAACCCGCCTCGAGCGCCTCCGCGATGACTACGGCGAGTTTCCCCGGTTCGAGAATCGTGAGCAGTTGCCAGCAGAGCGGTTCGATCGCCTGTACGAACACGCTCGAGACGGCTACACGGGCGGTGGCTACGCCTGGATTCGACGGGACCCCGCAGACGCCCCGCTATTGAGCGAGTCGATGCCAACAGAGGCGCTCGAGACGTCGACACAGGCCTGTCTCATCCTGGATCGGGGTGATGAGGATAAGTGGGGCATTCCCGGCGGGGGTCGTGAAGTCGGAGAAACCTACGAGGAGGCCACCGTGCGCGAGGTCCGCGAGGAGACTGGCCTGGAAGTCGACCTCGAGTCCCCGTTTCTGGTTTACCGGGCCACCCACGAACTCGCGGACGGGGCGGATAGGGGTGACGATTCCGGGGTTGCATCTGGCGAAAACGTTCGCCTGCACACCCTCTGGGTGTGCTTCGACGCTGTGTACGCTGGTGGCAGGCTCGAGCCACAACCCGGCGAACTCCGCGGGGCTGCCTGGCTTTCGGAGCCGCCGCAAACGCTCGGCCCGTGGAGCCAGTTTCGGGCACGCGACTGGTGGGACGAGTACGACCTCGAGGATCCGTGGTGGACGGGTTGCGAAGTCGATCCCTTCGCGGAACACTATAGTAGCCAGTGAAAGTCATTGCACACCCTATCGCAATACAGCGCCGCGAGAGGTGTGTAAATCGTTTCACTGGCTACTATAACGTTACTTCGACAGGGCTCGTTCGACCGCCTCGGCCACCCCTCGAGCCTTCTCCGCCAGCGCGTCCGAAACCAGGCCGTCGGCAACCGCGGCCTCGAGTTCGTCCAGGTCAACGATTTCGACCGTCCCGTCGGTCTGGCGAATCACGTCGACGTAGAGGTCGACGTACCGGGCACAATCGGGGAACAGTTCGACGGGCGTACAGACGTTGACGTAGGTTCCCTTCGTCGTCCCGTCGGCCGACTTGTACGTCGTCGGGTACCACCACCGGCCCTCCCGGAGTTTCGTGATGGCGACGTCGCCCTCCGCTTTGGGCACACCGAGGGCGTCGTAGGTCCCGCCACCGCGCATCGAGCGCTCGAGCGTGAGACTCCCGTCGGTGTCCCACTCGGTCACCTCACCCGACCCGAGCGTGATGAGTCGCCCGTCGGGCTTGCCGTGACCCAGCGAGAGGCGGTCGCCCTCGACCGGGCCGAACTGTCTCGAGACGGCGGCGAACGGAAACGGATCCTCGCCAGTGAGATCGCTCGAGACCGCTTCGGCGAAATCGACGGCGGCGCTCGCCGACCGACTGCCGGCTTTGATCCGATGGTGCCCCGGCATCGTCGTCTCGACGGCCCGGCGGTCGTCGTCCAGCGCGAAGCGAGCCTCCCGGCCGAACCACAGCCACGTGGTCGCCTGTGGCGTGGCGATACTGGCCGGGCCGTCCGGTTCCGCCGGCGCGTCCTCGAGCGCGCCCTCGAGGTCACGAATCCGGTCGACGGCGCCCTCGAGCGCCCGGTTCATCGCCTCGAGATCGGCATCGGCGGCCGCCCGCTCCCAGCGAAGCCCCCAGCCGTCGGGAATCTCGGTCGCGAGGAGGTCGGTCATCCCGACGAGTTCGGTTGCCCGCGGTCCGCTGAAGGCAGCCGAGACGCCGGTCCGTGCCTCAGAAAGCGAGCAAAGCCCGTTGTGAACGCTGACGCTGGGGACGACCCGCGGGTCGTCGTCGGTCCACGGTGGCGTCGGCTCGCGCACCTGCAGGCGATACGCGTCATCGTCGTCGACGTAGCCGTCGACGTCGTCGTAAGGCAGGTATCCCCGCCGGTTCTCCCCGAGGTCGACCGTCCCACCGCGCCCGCCAGCCGCGTCGACCACCCTTCCATCGAAGACAGCTCCGCGGGCAACGCCGTCGTCCCACCGAAAGGAGTCGATGGCAACGGACTCGAGCAACTTGGCGACGGCATCGACCGGTTCCGGATCGCCGGAGATCTCGAGGCCCTGTCGGTCCCGCGTCGTCTCGATGCGTACGTCCGCGGGGGCGTGCTCGAACGAGTTCTCGAAGCGCTCTCGAATCGGTTCGGAGGCCTGCACGACCTCGATCCCTGCCGATTGCAGTCGATGGGTGACGGCTGTCGTGTAGATACCCCGAACGCGAGCGCGGACGTCACCCTCGATATCGTCGGTTGTGCGCTCCCTGCTCATCGGAGCGTCTCCCGGTCGGCGGCGAATCGGACGCGCGCGTTGACCGACGGCCCGAGCGTCAGCTCGACGTGTTCGGATTCGGCGTCGAGCACGCGGCCGTTCTCGACGTAGACACCCCACGTATCGAACCGGAGCCAGCCACGCATGTCCGCTCCGTGAGTCGTCAAATCGAGGGACTCGACCGTGTGTTCGGGATACTCGGCACTCGAGTGTGCCATGTCCATGTCCGAATATACCGTGTCGTGGCGGTCAAAGAAGGCCTCGAGTGCGTCGGCATCGTCCTGAACGGCCTCGACGACGAGCGCAGACGCCTGCTCGAGATCGTCGGTCTCGAGGCCGACCGCGCGAAGTGCCCGCTGGGTTCGCTGATCGAAGTGCATACGTGTCGGTTGACGCTTGACGACTTAGTACTCTTCCAAGCGTCGATTCACGAGCGAGGTCGAATCCACTGTCGCACGCAACCGTCCGTTCAGACGGTGGATTCTCGCCGCTCGCCAGTGGTTTCCCGATAGAGTAGACGAGGCTCGACAGACAGGAACGACGGATCGGATCAGTCGTCAGCTGGGGCTGGGGTTCGAGAAGAGCTATGCGTCGGAGATGGTGCCGAGTCGACGCTTTGGGGGTCGGATTCGGTCGATTCCTCGAGGGCTTGCTCGAGCGTGCCAGCAATCGCTGGTGGAAGGTTTCGGACGGTTCGTGTGTCTTCGGGGGCCGGTGGTTGGGTAAAGAGGAACCCGCGGGACGAGTCGGTCATGGTACCTGTAGTCAGGACTCATTTTGCATAAGTCCAATCCTTATACATATATTGAGATTTAATACCATTCTAGGAGTTCGTCGGTAGCGAGGGGGTGCCATGGGAGATCAGAACAGCCGTTGGGGAAACGTCTTTTGGGCGTTCACTCGAGTGAGAAGATATGGGACGGCGTCGTGACCCGATCGAGCGAGCGGCCGACTCCTCGGCAGACCTACAGGAGGTGTCGACCTGGGAGCCGCGGACGCGCCTGGACCGGTTTGCCGCGTGGCTGTATGCGGCGATCAGCTACGGCCTTCACGCTATCGTTATCGCCGTCGCCTTGCTGATTACGATTTCGTTGCTAGTCTCACCCACGGTGTTGGTACTCGATCAACCGCTTGTGGGAATGTTCTTTGCGCTCTCTGTCGTCCCAGCAGGGTTGCTCGCGGCGTATATCTGGTATACTGACATCACGACGAACGAGCCGCTGGGCCTGCTCGTCGGAACCTTCGTCCTCGCCGTGCTGTTTGCAACGTTCGCTGCGGTCACGAACACCGTCGCCGGCGCGTTCTTGCACCCGATTCCCGTCATCGGGACCGTCCTCTTTTTTTACCTGATCGTCGGTCCCGTCGAGGAGACGGTCAAACTGCTCGCCGTCCGCGTGCTGGCCTACCGGAGCGACAGTTTCAACGCCGTCATCGATGGTGCAGTGTACGGCGCAATCGCCGGCCTCGGCTTCGCCGCCATCGAGAACGCGCTGTATATCACCCAGACGATCGACACCGCAAGCACGGACACCGGCCTCTTCGCTGCCGCCACGGGCATCACGACGAGTCGAGCGCTTGCCGGCCCCGGCCACGTCATCTACTCCGCCATCGCCGGCTACTACCTCGGCCTCGCGAAGTTCAATCCCGACAACGCCGGCCCGCTCGTCATCAAAGGTCTGCTGATCGCGGCGTTCATCCACGGAACGTACAACACGACCGTCCAGATCGTGCCGTCGCTGCTCGCCGCCACGTGGGCGCTCGGCTCGACCGCCTCCGTCATCGTCTACATCATCGCCTTCGACCTCGCCATCGCCTACTACCTCTACCGGAAGATCAGTCGGTATCGACGGACCTACCGCGCCGTCAGGAAGGATATCCACGACCGGTACCCGAGCGAACTAACCGAGTTCGAGCCACCACAGCGCTCTCGGACCGAGTACACTCGAGACGAACGATCCTAACCCCGTATACGCCGCTTCGAAGCATCGGTGGTCGGCTCACACCTATGCGAGGGCGTCGACGGCTCGGTCTTCAGCGTGCATCTACGCGAGGGCGTCGACGGCTCGGTCTTCAGCGTGCATCTACGCGAGGGCGTCGACGTGAGCCTCGAGTAAGCCTTCGACGTATTTCGCGATGACGTCCACCTCGAGGTGGACTGGGTCACCGACCGATTTGCCAGCAAGCGTCGTCAGGTCGTAGGTCGTTGGGATAATCGCGACGGTTACCCGGCCGTTATCGGTCAGTTCGGCGACGGTGAGGCTGATTCCGTCGAGCGTGATCGAACCCTTTTCGACGACGTAGCGGTCGTACCCCGCGGGCAGTTCGAACTCGAAAAACCAGTCGTCACCGACCGATTCGATCTCGCTCACCGTCGCCACCGCGTCGACGTGTCCCTGCACGACGTGACCGTCGAACCGTCCGTCGGCGGCCATCGCACGCTCGAGGTTGACCGCATCCCCGACCGCGAGGTCGCCGAGGTAGGTTCGCTCGACGGTTTCACTGGCCAGAAAGACCTCGAACCACGTGCCCGACTCGAAACGTTCGACAGTCAGGCAGGCCCCACTAACGCTGATCGACTGGCCGTGGGCGAGGTCGCTCGCAACCGTGTCAGCCCCGATTCGCAGCCGAAGTCCCTCCTCGGTCGCCGTCCGTTCGACGATTTCACCCGTCTCCTCGACGATACCGGTAAACATACTCGAGACTCACGGCCGGGTTCACATAGGGATGACGAATCTGTAATGTGTTCCAGAATTGTGATGGTGGGGGCGAGAGCCATATTCTCGTAGGTCAACAGTGGCGCGCGAGGTGTCGTCGTCCTTTTATCGGACGGGCCCGATATCGGAGCCAATGGGGATACTGGACACCGTCAAGCTCGCCGGAGTACTCGTCTTTGCGATACCGGCCGCACTCGCTGGCCTCGAGATGCTGTTGGTCAGCGGTGAAACTGGCTTCGGAATCGCATTACTCGTGTTATCGGTCATGCTCGTCGTCATCCAGCGCCGGCTGAAAACGCCCGGCGACATCCCCGGGCTGGTACTCGAGCGTGTTCGTGGATCAGGTGGCCACGAGTCCGAATCGAACGAGCCGTAAACGGTTCCGACGACAACCCAACAGATTATCCCTTCATCTCACGAAAGGGGACGTGTGCCACCGGTTATTCGCGTCGGACGACGGGAGCTCACTTCGACGGAGATACTGGAGCAACTCGAGGAGGGGAACCGCGTCCTCATCGAGGTGTCCCTCCTCGGGAAAACCATCGAAATGGCCGTCCGCAGACACCAGCAGACGTATTACTGTGACACGCCCGTGAAACTGCTCACCTACGAGGACGAGAAGGATTTTCAGGCCTGTCTCGAGCGGTATCGGCTCGCCCGTGCACCCGAGGAGGAGGACGAACTCGAGGAACCCGAAACCGCCTGAGCAGGCGGTATCCAGTATTATCCGACGCCCGGGGCCCCCGTCCAGACATCGGATTGGATCCAGGCGTCCTCGTTTCGTTCGTCGTAGATGATCAGTGCCTCGTCGTCGGTTTCGATTGCCGAGTACGGTTCGAACGCGGCGGCATGGATACCGACGGTTGGGAGCGTGCTGTCGTGTTCGTCAGTTTTCAGTGACATGGTATCGTGTAGTGGGTTACCACACAGCACCTAGTTACACGCGGTAACGTATAAGTCCTCGCTGAGTCGGACGTGAGGCCGTTTCGAACTGGTAACCCCGAAGAACTCGACGACGCCGATCACGCGTCTGGAGCCAGTTCTCGCTGTCACTCGAGGGACTGGAATGCGGCGAACAGCGACCCAAGGAGCACGCCGTAGATGAGATGCCAGAGCACCGACGCCAGCGACAGGTTGGGCACCGGGAGTGGACTGGCGAATCCGACCATCGAGAGCCAGATTGGCATGACGATCCCGGCTCCCGCGAGCGTCAATACGAGTGCGTAGACGATGGCCGCAGCAACCGTCTTCCCAGACGATCCGACGAAACCAGCCAGCGCCGGTTCGGTTCGCACGAGCGCAAACACGATACCAAAAAGCGTGCCGTGGATCAGATGGGCGAGCCACCCGGTTGCGAGGCTTCCTTCCTGGCCGTACAGCCCCGCGATTGCGACGCGAAGTAGTTCGATATCCATGACTGAAATGGCGAGTCCCATTCCGATGGTCGCGAGCAAGCCGGCGATTGCACCGTGTTTCCAGGCTAAACGGGTTTCAAACGGGTCAGTTACCGGGTCGACGGTCTCAGTTGCCATGTGCCGAAAATCGCGTCCCGCAATGAAGGGCGTCTCCTGGTCTGGTACGAGTCGTACACGAACGGAACGTACCCACACACGACACTAACATATGGATACTCACCCACTCAAGGTAACCTTAAGACGCCAGCGATCGAAGGGGACCTATGACCACAGAGCCAACCAAACTTGGCGTCTGGTGTGCCGGCGAAGCCTGGTGTCCGGTCACCTCGACAGCGACCCTGATCGGCAAAAAGTGGCACTGCGTGATCGTCCACCGATTGCTCGAGAACGGGCCACTCGGCTTTAGTGCCCTCCAGACTGAGGTCGACGGCATTTCGAGTAAAGTCCTCTCTGACGTCCTCGAGGACCTCGAGAACAAGGGTTTCGTCAACCGCGAGATCGTCAACGAAAAACCGGTTCGCGTCGAGTACTCACTGACCGACCTCGGTCGCTCACTCGAACCCGTCGTGATGGCGATGCGCGACTGGGGGCTCGAACACCTCGAGGAGGTCTCCGATCCAGCGGATTCGATCGCCTGATTCGGAAAAACGGAGGTCCGAAGCTGACCAACGCAGTGGCCGGCGTCCACGAGCGTAGACTTGAGTGTTTATTACTCCAATATAGATAGTGTTTACTATATATTATATATTATTTGTACACAACCCATCGTGCCGGTGGGCTCGCGAGTGAGTAGCTATCAGGCGTGGTGTCTACGTAAAGACCGGTAGGTGTATAGATCGATTCGCGACGACGGTATTGTCTCGATAAATAACGGGTTACCCACTCGTAACCGGCTTACTCGAGCGTTCGCACGAGTTTAAGTGTTACTCACGCATACCAGGTAACCAGAGGTAACTTAGATGGCAACCGAATCCTCGACCGCGACGACTCGTATCGAACTGACACAGACGACTTGGCTCGCCGGGGCCGCCGGTGGCTTCGTCGGCAGCCTGCTGTTCGGGCTCTTCTTGCAGTACGTGATCCCTGCGCCGATGCTCGAGATGGCGATTCCGGCGATGTACGGTATCGAAGGGCCGGCACTGGTGGCCGGCTGGGCAATCCACCAGTTCCACGGTGTCGTACTCGGACTCGCGTACGTGGGAATCGTCCAGTTCGGTCCGCTCCGTGAGCGGGCTCGGCGATTCCCCTCCGCACTCGCTGTCGGCGTCTGGTACGGTGTCGTGACGACGGTTGGATTGGCCGTCCTCGTCATGCCGCTGTGGTTGTCCGCCGTCGGTTTCGCCGCCGGCCCACCGTTCCCCAACCTCGGCATCCCCGACACCCTGATGAGCATCATTGGCCACGTTCTGTTCGCCGTTCCCGTCGCCGTCGCCTACGCGATGACCGTCGAGGACACCGCGTAAGCCACACGACCGAACGAAGACCGGTTTTTCCTGGCCTGTAAGTAGAGAAGTGACGGTCCGATGCCGACAGTCTGGCATCCCCGACACAGTACCCCCACAACCTCTTTGTCGATGCTATCCCACCCTCGAGTATGACCGAGTCCCCGTCGTATGTGCTGGAATCAGGGTCACCGGCCGGTATCTCACGGGCGCTTCTGAATGCCGTACGGGTGGAAACGCCCGTCGACGGACACCTCGAGGCGCTCGCTCGAGCCAGCCACGACGATCTCGAGCCGATCCGAGCCGACGAGGAGACGGGGTTGGCGTTCTGGCTCAACCTGTACAACGCAGCCACCCAGTTGTTGCTCGAGGAGCGACCCGGGCTGTTCGAGTCGCGGATTCGATTCTTTCGGGCGGCCGCCATAACGGTCGCCGGCGTCGACCTGAGCCTCGACGATATCGAACACGGCATCATCCGCGGCCGAAAATCGAAGTACGGACTGGGCTATCTGCCACGCCTCGAACCGACTGGGCTCCCGGCGGGGTATCAACTCGGCCGCGACCCCAGAATCCACTTCGCACTCAACTGTGGGGCGGCTAGCTGTCCGGCGATACGTTTCTACGAGCCCGAAACTATCGATTCGACCCTCGAGGAAGCCACCCGAACCTCCCTCGAGTCGACCGTCGAATACGACGCCGATCGAAATCGTGTCGTCGTTCCGCGGGTCTGTCTGTGGTTCCTGGGCGATTTCGGTGGTCGATCCGGGATTCGATCGCTCCTCGCGGCTCACGAACTGATTCCGCCCGATTCGTCGCCGAAACTCCGATTTGCCAGCTACGACTGGACGAAAGCCCGTCGTATGTTCCTCGAGTGAGTTGGAATTGTACCGGTGTACGCCAATGCACAGACTGCACACACCCACCGAATCTGTAGATATCCGTGGTCCCTCCCCACTCGTATGAGCCAAACCGTCCCCGATTTCGAACTCGAGAACGTCGGCGCAGGACCGAACCCGTTCTCGCTCGCAACGCCAGTCAGAGACGACGATACTGATTCGGCCATTTTGCTCTTTCAACGGGACTATCACTGTGGCAATTGTCGCAAACAGGTATCGGCGATCGCTGACCGGTACGACGAGTTTCGTGCAGTCAACGCCCTTCCCGTCTCGATCCTCCCGGAGCCGGCCGACAGGGCAGCCAACTGGCAGGACCAGTACGAACTACCGTACCCGTTGCTCGCAGACCCTTCGACCGACGTGAGTGACGACTACGACCAGCCAGTCCGGTTCGGGTTGCTTGGCTCGCTACACGATCTGGTCGGTCGGATGCCCGTCGCGATGGTGGTCGATACCCGAAACGGGAATCCGACGCCGTTCTACACGTACGAGGGACGGATGCCAGCCGATCGGCCGACGATCGAAGAACTACTGGAAGAAGCGAGCGCCGTCTACGCTCGAACCTGATCTGAATAGGCCGGTGCGACCGGTATTTCTCGCGACTCGGTTAACAGTGAACGGGTCAAAAAACCCCATTTTGAGGAGTTACTCGATCTCGAGCAACCCGTACATGAAGCCAGCGTGGGGTGAGCAGTAGTAGGGCTGGTCGCCGGCTTCGGTTGTTTCCCACTCGAACGTGTCGCCTTCGCTCGAGATGGTCGAATCGAACGTCTCCCCGCCGCCACGGCGGGTGTCGATATCGTCCGTCGAGGTGACGGTGTGAAAGACGCCGTCGGTGTTGGTCCACCGAATCGTCGCACCGACGTCGACGCGGACGTGGTGTGGTTCGAACAGGAAGTTCGGTTCGTTGGTGCCGTCTTCGCCGGCTCGAGTCTCGATTTCGACGACGTCCTTCCCGGTTGCGTCGACCGGGTCATCGAAGGTGTAAAACTCGGCTTCCGCCTCGTCATCACCGGTTTCGTCGTCAGCATCGGCGTCACCGTCGGTATCCTCGTCACCGTCAGCATCGGCGTCACCGTCGGTATCCTCGTCACCGTCAGCATCAGCGTCACCGTCACCATCCTCTTCTGCCAGTTCGTCGTCGGCAACGTCGCCGACGAGGAGATCGGCGACCATTCCACTGCTCTCGTGCGGTTCGCAGACGTAGTGGTAGTGACCCTCGACCTCGAACGTGAACTCGTACTCGAATCCTTCGTCTTCGATCTCCTGCTGGCCGGCCCAGGTCGAGCCAGCCGGGATTTCGGTCGGGACGACGTTGTGGGTATCCGATTCCCAGAGCCAGCGAACGGTATCGCCGGGTTCGATCTCGAGTGGTTCGGCCGTTCCGGGGGTGAAGACGAACTCGTCGTCGGGCCCGACGAGCACCTCGTGGACCTCGTCGCCCTCGTCAGAGGCTCCGCTGTCGGTAGCCCCAGCAGCGTCATCTTCGGCTGCCGGTGCGAGACAACCCGCGAGGGTTGCGACGCCGAGCCCACCCGATAGCGCGATGAACCGGCGACGCGTCGCCGATTTCGTCCGGGCCATCAGTCGTCCGTCGGCGTCGGCATGAAGTTTCGGTCGACGCCAATATCCACGTCACCCCACGGCATCTCGAGGTCGCGAACGGCGTGGTGGACGAGCCAGTAACCTTCGTCATCCGCGGAGCTTCCCCCGTGACCCGCATCCCAGCTGTCTGCCTCCGACTTGTGGAAGTGCGAGAAGTCATCCTGGTTCGGATTGTCGTCGTTGGTGAAGTTCCCGGCCTGTCCCATCCCGAAGTAGATCAGGTCGTTGGCTTCCTCCGGGTTGGGGTCGTCGAAGTGGAGGAAGACGATCGTGTCGCTGTCGTTTTCGGTTGGCGGCTCCCACCAGACGTGAGCGGGCGTGTATGCGCGCAACTCGCCGTCGATCTCGCGCTGGTCGTTGTTGGTCCAGTTGTCCGCGAACAACTCGAGGAGCGCGTCTCGATCCGTATCCGAGAGACTGCCTTCACTGCCGACCTCGAACGTACCCGTGCCTTCGCTTCCTTCCTCCGGCGGCGTCGGCATGAAGCCGTAGTCGACCCCTACCTCAACCTCGCCCCAGGGCATCTCGAAGTCGTCGACCGCGATGTGGGTCAACCAGTAGCCTTCGTCGTCGACGGAGTCGCCGCCGTGACCGGCTTCCCAGCCCTCAGCGTCGCGTTTGTGAAAGTGAGTAAACTCTTCGTCCGGTTGGCTCTCTTCCGTGAAGACGCCTTTTTTCCCGATGACGATATAGCGGAGATTCTCCGCATCTTCCGGGTTCGGATTATCGAGATGGAGCGCGATGAACGTCTCTTCGCTCACCCACTTCCAGACGTGCGCTGGTGTGTAGCTACCGCGTTCGCCGTCGATCTCGAGTTGGTCGTCGTTGAATAGCTGATCGTCGAACAGGTCGACGAGTCGTTGAAGCGTCGGTTGATCGGCCACGTCCTCATCTTCGTCACCCTCGTCGTCATCCGCATCCGTCTGTTCGTCCTCGTGGTCGTCGTCACTCATATCGTCGGTATTGGTCGCGGAGTCGTCCGTGCCAGCGCCGGTGTCGTCCGTGTCGTCGTCACCGCCCAGACAGCCGGCCACCGCCACCGCACCGCTCGCACCGAGCACCTGCATGAGTCGCCGTCGGTTCATCTGTGAACGAATGGTATTCGACATACAAACACACAGTCGACCCCTTCGGTCAACATCGTATGCCGGTTGTGTACCGACGATGAACGACAGGGGGTGGTATTAATACCGAAGGAGGCGTGCAGTGATTCCCCCGACACTCGAGCGATCCAGACTGTCATAGGGAGTATCGTCAAAGACCATAGTTTTCCCACGAGGAACCGAGACACGACGTCGAAGAACGAGATTCGAAACGTCCGGTTGGTTACGATAATTCCTATCAGTCACCTGCTCCTCGAGAGGGGCACAATAACCGTTCTGACAAGTCGACACCCACCCGAACGATCCGGGGTTGACGACGTCGCCTCGGGGTTGTCGATTCGGTTCCATTCGAGTGGTACAACAGCCTCTCACCCGCCGTTTTCGCCGTCGTCCGACCCATCGTCTTCTGCAGTGTTCTCCCCGTCGTTGTCGTTGCCAGTATCCCCGTTGTCGGTTTCGTCGCCGCTGTTATCGGTATCGTCGGCGTTGTTGTCGGTATCGTTGGCGTCGTTATCGTCGGTTTCGTTTCCGGTCGCTTCGTCACTACTCCCGTCTCCGGTATCCCCATCCCCGTTGTCGTCGGTAGCATCCGAATCACCTCCATCAGCATCCGCATCATCTCCATCGACATCCCCATTTTCATCGTCTGCACCGTCGGCTGATTCATCCTCAGCTTTAGCATCGTCTGCATCGTCGCTATCGTTGTCGTGCTCGTCGCCCGTCCCCCCGTACGCGTCCGCCGGCTGTGTCGATACCGTCACGGGGTCCTGATCACCGAACGCAGAGAGGTCGACCGTCCACTCGAGACGCTCATCGTCCGTCGCCGGCGTCCAGGCCACGGTGAACCTTCCGGTCCCTACCTCGAGTTGACCGGGCGGCGCGTCGTTTGTCGTTCCCCGGGTGAACGAACTGCCAACGGTCAGCGCGACGTCGTTTGGATTCTCGTAGCCGAAAGTCACCGCGTAGCCGTCGTCGATAGCCGTCACCTCCTGCACCTCGAGCGTCGGCGGCGTTGGCTGTATCGCCTCGCTACAGTCGTGTGGGTTGCTGTGCGTCGTTTCCGGGCCGACGGCACTCGGATCACCGATTCCCGTGATGGCCGTCCCGAGTTCGCCGTAGTCCCTGACGGTGACGGTAGCACTCGAGTCGTCGCCACTGACGCCGCCGTTCTCGCCGACTTCGAAGACGATCGTTCCGGAAAAGGGGGCCGGTACGTGGTCGCCGATCGTGATGAAATCCTCGCCGGACGTGGTGCCGACGCCGTGGTCGGTGTTGAACACCGTGTGGGCCATGATCGTGTCTCCGTCCTCGAACGTCCCGGTCACCTCGACGCGCGAACAGTCGATAAACGATACCTCGAGGTCGGGTGCTTCGTCCGCGTCATCGTCATCCTCGCTTTCCTCATCATCATCATCGTCATCTTCGTCCTCGTCATCTTCGTCCTCGTCATCTTGGTCCTCGTCATCTTGGTCCGCAGTTTCGTCGACCCCGAACACCTCGACCGTCCGTTCGTCGCGTTCGCCGTCAGCATCGACCACGACCGAGAACGAAACGTCGCGCCTGACGGGGTAGGTCTCGTAGCCCAGGGTGAACGAGTCACTCTCCCCGCCGTCCACCGTCACCGATTCGGACGCCACGCGGTCCCCGCCGACTAGCAACGACACGTCTTCGGTTACCGTCACCTCCCCGGGGTTCTGCAGTTCCACCTCGACCGCGAGCCACTCACCGCCGGTAACGGGGTCGTTTACCTCGAGAATCCGTGGCACCAGTGAGGGAAGTTCGTCGGCGAAGACGCGAACCCGTTTCCGGTCACAGGCACCCTCAGTTTCGACGCTGACGGGGAATTCGACGTTCTTCCGCACGGGATAGGTGGGATAGCTCATCTCGAGGGTCGTCCGCTCACCCGGCTCGAGCGAGACGTCTTCGGCCGCCACGCGGTCACCGGCAACCAGGTACACCGGCTGGCTCACCGCGTCCGAGCCGGTGTTTTCGATTTCGACGGTGACCGAGAGATCGTCACCCGCCAGCACCGGTGTGTTAGTCTCGAGGATGCTGATTTCGAGGTCGCTCACGCCGTCAGCGAACACCGAGACCGTTCGGTGTGCGGTGTCGTCCCCGGTTTCGACCCGGACGGGGAACTCGACGTCGGTCCGGACTGGATAGGTCTCGTAACCGAGCGTGATCGAGTCCGTCGTGTCGCCCTCGAGCGTAACCGACCGGGTATCGACGATTTCGCTACCCACGATAAGCGAGACCTCTCGTGTTGCCGTTTCAGCCCCCGTATTTTCGAGGTCGACGGTCAGTTCGAGTCGGTCGCCCGCCCCGACGGGCGCGTTCGTCTCTCGGATCGAGGCCTCCACCGGGCCGCCGCCGGGGTCGGCCACTGTCCAGAGGTCCACCCGGCGAACGGTTCCATCGGTCGCGATCACCCAGGCGTGAATCGGGCACCGGTGACAGAGGTCCGACCCCGACACCTCGAGGGTGGCCGTGTCCTGCCCGCCCGACAGCGAGGAGACCCCGAGAATGCGATCGGCGTGACCGAGCCACCAGACGACCCGCTCGAGGGCGACGTCGCTCGTCCCCACACTCGCCTCGAGTTCGAGGTCGACCGTGGCTTCGCCAACCTCGAGCGGCCCCGGTGACGGTTCGACGTGGTTGACCCGCGGTCCACCGTGGGCACGCGAGTCGACCTCGACCGTCCAGCCAGCAGTTCGGTTGGCGGTTTCGCCACCGACGGCGGCTCTGATGCGGTGGGTGCCGGGTTCCTCGAACGTGTACTGCCAGTAGTCTCGACCAACCCAGGCGAAATACTCGGAATTCCAGGGTCCCATCGACCACCCCGACCAGTCCCCCTCGAGATACCAGTTCGTGACACCGCCGTAGCCGTCGGTCGTCTCCGGTTCGACCTCGAACAGCACGGTCGTCCCCGGCCGCACCGACATTGTCGAATCCGGACGAACGCGGTCGGCGGGAAGGTCGTCGATACCCGTCACCGACACGGTTCGTTCGACAGTACTCTCCCCCGCCGTCACACGCACGGGAAACGTCACGTCCTGTCGGACGGGATAGGTCAGGTGACTGAACTCGAGGTCGCGGCTTTCGCCGGGCGCGAGCGTGAACTGCCAGCGGCTACCCGCGGCTTCGTCGCCGATCAATAGCTGTGCCGTGACCTCGAGAGTCTCGTCGGTTGTATTCGTTACTGTCGCCGTGACGTCGAGGTACTCTCCAGCCTCAACCGGGTCGTTGGTCTCGAGAATTTGCACTGAGAGTGCTTCGGCCGTGGCCGTCGTCCCACCAGTGACTGACACCATCGCACCGACACCGGTTCCGAGCCCCACCAGATATGCTCTCCGGCGCATACACGGCGCTACAACGCGGAGTTGTAATATTTTACCCCAACAGACACAGGAATTTAATCGTTTTCGAGTGAAGGTCTTGTGGAGTGATAGCTACGCTCGAGTGGATACTCGTTCCCGGAATTTCGCTACTACCCCGTCCGCAGTCACTCACGCGATACCGCCACAACTGTCCGCAGTTACTCACGGCCACCGTCGGCAAGCGTCTCGAGCGCCTGATCCAGATTCCCGGCCTGGGCTTCCCAGAGGGTGGCGTATCGGCCGTCGTCGGCGAGCAGCGATTCGTGGTCACCGCGTTCGACCACGCGGCCGTCCTCGAGTACCAGAATCGTGTCGGCATCGCGAATCGTCGACAGTCGATGAGCGATGGCGAGGGTCGTTCGGTCTTCGGTGAGCCGGTCGATCGAGCGCTGGATCATGAGTTCGGTCTTCGTATCGACGGCGCTGGTCGCTTCGTCGAGGATCAGGACTTCGGGATCCTGCAGGACGGTCCGAGCGAGGGCGACCCGCTGGCGCTGTCCACCCGAGAGTTTGATTCCACGTTCACCGACTCGCGTCTCGTATCCCTCGTCCAGGTTCTCGATGAACTCGTGGGCCTGGGCAGCCCTCGCGGCTTCTTCGACGGCCACGTCGCTCGCGTCGAAGTTTCCATACCGGATGTTGTCCGCAATCGACCCGTCGAAGAGGAACGTCTCCTGACTGACGTACCCGACCGCAGAACGAAGGTCGTTCAGTCGCACGTCACGGATATCCTGGCCGTCGACTCGAATCGCGCCCTCGTCGACGTCGTACAGGCGCAACAGGAGTTTGAGCAGCGTCGACTTGCCGGCTCCCGTCGCCCCCACGAGCGCGACCGTCTCGCCCGGGTCGGCGCTGAAAGAGACGTCTTCGACGACAATTTCCTCGTCGCCCTCGAGTTCGTCGCCGACCGCACGAGCCTCGTCGGTCGCGTAACTGAACGTGACGTGGTCGTATTCGACGTGACCCGCCACGTCCTCGAGCGGTTCGGGATTGTCGGGTTCGGAAACGTAGACGGGAATGTCCATCAGCCCAAATACCCGTTCGCTCGAAGCCTTGGCGTTCTGGTACTGGTCGACGATGTTCGAAACCTCCGCAAGCGGGGCGACGATGAACTGGGTTAAAAAGAGGAAGGTGACGAACTCGCCGACCTGCAACGTTCCCGTCATCGGACCCGGACCCGCGCCGTTGACGATCCAGAGGCCGCCCACGAGGAACGTCGCGGCGAAGGCGACGCCGGCGAGCAGTTCCATTCCGGGCCGGTAGAGATACGAGAGTTTGAGGACGGCCATCGTATCGTCGAACAGTCGTTTCGACGCTTTCCGAACGCGACCGACCTCGTAGTCCTCGCTACTCGTCGTCTTCGTCAGCCCGACGCCCGAAAGGCTGTTCTCGAGGCGAGTGTTGAGCCACGCGACGGCAGAGCGTTGGCGGACGTAACGCGGTTCGACGACACGCATGAACCAGTAGGTGAAGAGGAACATGGCCGGGACCGCGACAAGCGTGACGAACGCGAGTTGCCAGTTGATCAGAAAGAGGAGAACTGTAATACCGCCGACCATCACCAGCAGTCGCAACGAGTTCACGAGGGCGTTATCGAGGAACATCTCGAGGTTTCGAGTGTCGTCGTTGAGGACGGCCATGACCTCACCCGTCTGTTTGTCGTCGAAAAACGTCATATCCAGGTTCTGCATTTTGGTAAAGCAGTCGACCCGGACGGTGTGCATCACGTCGTGGGCGAACAGGTTTGCAGACACGCCGTAAATCCAGGTAAAGAGGCCGACAGCGATGAACGCGCCCGCTATCGTGCTCACCGAAAACCAGAACTGGGCCATCTCACCCGCCGGTAGCCACGCGTCGGGAACGACCGGCAGTGAATAGGGCCCATCGCCGGCGAAGAGAGCGTCGATAGCTGCCCCCAAAATTAGCGGCGGTAACAACGAGGACATCTGGGCGATGAAGTTCGCAGCCATGCCGATGGTAAACCAGCGGAGTCGACCGGGAGCGTACGTCGAAAAGAGTCGCCAGAGGGGTCTGTCGACTTCGTCCCGATAGGCGTCAAACGGTGTCTCGTCGTCCGTCGTACTCACTGGCGGAGGAGTACTGTTTCGAAACGTAAATGAGGTGCGATTTTGCTGACCCTCGAGACACGAGACGGTGATTCAGACGTACAACACGACAAGATTATCGGACGTACAACACGATAATGCCGAGAGCGAGGAGTCCGAGGCCCCACCAAAGAGAATCACCGGGGAGGACGAACAGCAATAGCGTGACGAGGCCCGAGGAAAACAGCGACCAGCCGATGGTGGTTTGGTAGGTCATGGGCGCGGTACTATGTCACGACACATAATCAGGTTGCTTGCCAGAACGAGGGATACATCCCGAGCACCGGTTTCCAGCGTGAGACCCGGTCGAACGAGATAGTAGCCAGTGAAACGATTTCCACATCTATCGTGACGCCAGCTTGCGATAGGGTGTACAATGATCTTCGATGGCTACTATAGTGTCAGCTGACCGCCGAAGCAGAGCGGATAGCTGCAAGTTTATGTAGAGGGAATGTGACCCATCATCAAATGGGAAATTCAGGTAGCGATTACGCGGATTCCTCCGTCGAGGATGTCGACGACGCCCTCCACCGGCTGTTTCGTAGCAGTCGCCTCAACGCTATCGTCGCGTGGGTGTTCGTCGGCCTTCTCGGGCTGGTCTTTCTCGAGAGCGTGCTCGATTTCGACCGGCTGTGGATACTTTTCGTCGCGGTAACTGGGGTCATCGTTCTCGTTCCACCGGTCGCTCATCGTGACTGGCGAATGATGTTACCCTGGGAGGTGCTGATCGTCGCGCTCCTCCCAATTCTCGTTCGAGCGCTCTTTGGCGGCGAACTTGGCACGTTCGGCTACTACCTCTCGGTGGCCGGCCTGGCACTGATCGTCACCGTCGAACTCCAGATGTTCACGCGACTTCGGGTCACCCACTGGTTCGCCGTCATCTTCGTCGTCCTCACGACGCTTGCATCGGGCGCGGCCTGGGCGATTATCCGGTGGAATATGGACCAGTTCGGTGGGACTACTTTCCTGCTCGATGGCGAGATTTCACAGGATACCGCGAACGCGGTGCTCATGGAGGAGTTCCTCTGGGTGGCCCTCGCAGGGCTCGCCGCCGGCATCCTCTTCGATGCGTACTTCCGGCGGCGCGGTCGACGACTGCGTCGCCGACTTCGACAGGTGGTTCGACGATGACGCTGCTGCCACGCCCCTCCGTTCGGAATCAGCGACGACTCACTCGAGGCATGCAACTCCTGCTGGTGGGCATCATCGTCTACGGGGTCCTCTACTCCCAACCCAAAGCGATCACGAACGGCTCGCTCGCCCTCCTCATTACGTTCGCCCCGGCAATTCTCGAGCGTAACTATCGGGTTCCACTCGACCCGTGGCTCGGCCTCTGGATCACGCTGGCCGTGTTCTTGCACACGATGGGGTCGGCCGGCCTCTACGGCGCAATCGGCTGGTGGGACCACCTCACCCACGCGATGTCCGCCTCGGTCGTTGCTGGCATCGGCTACACCTTCGCTCGAGCGATCCACCTCCACCACGAGGATATTCACATCCCCAGTCGGTTCGCCTTCGTCTTCATCCTCATTTTCGTGATGGCCTTCGGCGTCATCTGGGAACTGTTCGAGTTCGGGCTGGACGTCGCCGCAGAGGGAACCGGGATTCAGATGCCCCTCTCACAGCACGGTATCGACGACACCGTTCGTGACATGATGTTCAACACCCTCGGCGCACTGGTCGTTGCCACGTTCGGACAGGTGCACCTCTCTGGGGTCGCCGAATCGGTCCTCGAGTCGCTCGGCGCTCCCGAACAGTAGCGATTCGAGAACACTCGAGACTACCGCTCTCAGCTCGAAAAACGACGAACCCTCTAGCGCCTCCCACAGACGTCGAGCGATGCGTGAAACCGGATCCCCACAATCAGTTTTATACCGTCGGACAGAACGGTTGATAGATTCACCGGAGGCCGTTCCCGGTGACAGTATATCAAAGCATCTGTCCGACGGTATAGTATCCGTTCAGGTCTGGAAACCCACGCAGTGAACTATCGCTCTACTCCGTCGAGGAGAGTGTATTGTACCGCTCAAAAAGGATCAGTGTCGGTTCGCTGAGCGTCGAAGATGTTGTATTAGCAGCCGTCGTCTACATCATGCCGCCCATGCCACCCATGCCGCCGCCCATGCCGCCGGCACCGGGTGCACCTTCCTGGTCGTCGCCTTTGTCCGTCGACAGGTCGCCGGCGGAGATGATGTCGTCGATTTTGAGGACGAGGTTCGCGGCTTCGGTCGCAGAGGTCACAGCCTGCTCTTTGGCGTGGGCTGGCTCGACGACGCCGGACTCGAATGTATCCTCGACGTCACCGGAGAAGACGTTCAGACCCGCACGGATCTGGCCATCGTCGTGGGCCGCACGGAGGTCGACCAGCGTGTCGATGCTGTCGAGGCCAGCGTTTTCGGCGAGCACGCGTGGGACGAGCTCGAGGGAGTCCGCGAAGGCCTCGACGGCGAGCTGTTCGCGCCCGGAGACGGAGTCGGCGTAGTCACGCAGGCGCGAGGCGAGTTCGACTTCGATTGCGCCGCCGCCGGCCAGCACGCGGCCGTCGGAAACGGTCTGGGCGACGACGTCGAGCGCATCGTTGACACCGCGCTCGAGTTCGTCGACGACGTGCTCGGTGGAGCCACGGAGCAACAGGGTCACGCCGTGGGAGTCCTCGCCGGTGACGTAGAACAGTTCGTCGGCGTCGTCACGGGTGACGTCACCGAAGCCGAGGTCGTCTTCGGTCGCGCTCTCGAGGTCGGAGACGATGGAGGCGTCGACGACTTCAGCGAGGAACTCGAGGTCGCTCTTTTTCGCGCGGCGAACCGCGAGGATACCCTCTTTGGCGAGGTAGTGCTGGGCGAGGTCGTCGATGCCTTTCTGACAGAAGACGACGTCAGCACCGGTGTCGACGATATGCTGGACCTTGTCTTTGAGCTGTTTTTCCTCACGGTCGAGGAACTTCTGCAGCTGGTCAGGGTCGGTGACCGACACTTCCGTGTCGACGTCGGTCTCCTCGACCTCGATTGGGTCGCGCAGCAAGAGGATGTTGGCGTCCTCGACGCTGGATGGCATGTTGTCGTGGACGGGGTCCTTGTCGACGATGCCACCTTCGAGGAGCTCGGACTGGTCGACGGCACGGCCAGTCTGGGTCTCGATTTTCAGGAACTCGAGGTCGACGACACGGTCGCCCTCGTCGGTTTCGACGGTGACGCTGGAGACGGCGTCGACGATAAGCTGGGCGAGGTGCTCTTTGTTGACTTCTGCCCCTTTGCCGGTCATCGAGGTTTCGGCCGTCTTCTGGAGCAGCGCCTCGTCAGAGGTGTCGATCTCGGTCGCGATGTCGTCGATTTCGGCACGAGCCTGCTCGGCGGCCATGTGGAAGCCTTTGATGATGGCCGTCGGGTGAATGTCCTGCTCGAGGAGGTCCTCGGCGTTTTTCAGGAGTTCACCGGCGATAGCGACGGCGGTCGTGGTGCCGTCACCCGCTTCGTCTTCCTGCGTTTCGGCGACCTCGACGATCATTTCGGCCGTCGGGTTGTCGATGTCCATCTCCTGCAGGATGGTGACGCCGTCGTTCGTGATGGTGACCGATCCCATCGAGTCGACGAGCATTTTGTCCATCCCTTTCGGGCCAAGTGTCGAGCGTACGGCCTCCGCAACCGCTCGGGCGGCCTGGATGTTGTAGTCCTGCGCGTCGCGGTCTTTGACGCGCTGGGAGTCCTCGCTCATCACGATCATCGGCTGTCCCTGTTGCATTCGCTGGCTCATAGTCACTCGATTCATTGTTTGCCCTTCTATATAAAAATACCGTTAATGGTCGCGATTCGGACCCGCCCCGAGGAGACGAAAGAAAGAACAAAACCGCCCGACACAGACACTACGATGGTGTGACAATGCCTGTCAATGACGAACAGCATATCACGGAGAAGATACCCAGTCAGCGTTCTTTTATATACCCCTGGACCCCCTCGAGGGACGGGCGACTTCACTCGAGCGGGTCGACCAGCGACGGTTCGTCCACTCCCGCAGTGTTGACCGCAGTCGAAACCGGATACGCCCGCATCTCTGCCGACGGATACGGCTGAAGCAGTGACGACGGATCCGCCGCGGAGAGCCACTCTTGTTCGCGGCCGGGCTCGAGTATCGCCGCCATCCGATGGTGATACTGCCCGATCAGGTCGTTCGGTTCGGTCGTCACAACGGTAAACGTCTCGCGTGGGCCCTCGGGCTCATCGTTCGCGTCGCTCGAGCCGCCACCGAACGCATCGAGGCCCGTCTGGGTCGTCACCGCGGACGGCTCCCAGCGCGTCCAGAGTCCCGCCATAGCGAACGGCCGGTCGTCTTCGAAGGCCACCCAATAGGGCTGTTTGCCGTCGTCGGCCTCGACCCACTCGTAAAAGCCGTTGGCCGGCACCAGACACCGACCGGCCTGCACCGTCCCCTGTGAACCCTCCCGCTTGACCGGCTTTTCGTACGCCTCGCGAAAACTCGGCTTCGTCGATACGGTCTCCGCGCGGGCGTTGATCAATTTCCCGGTATCGTCGTCAGCCCAGTCGGGGATAAGCCCCCACTCGAGGTGGCGAAACCGCTCCGGGTCGTCGGCACGAATTACTGGTAGTTCCTGACCGGGCGCCATGTTGTATCGTGGCGAAAACGGCTCCGAAAACCGGGCGTCAAAACGGTCCTCGAGGTCGGCTTGCTCGAGAAACAGGGTGTAGCGTCCACACATACTGTTCTCGAGGGGACAGACCGTCAAATCGCTGGTGTTCCAAGCAGGACTCGGTAGGCGGCCTATACTCGAAACAACAGGTCTCGAAAAGGGTGCCTACGATAATTTCTCAGTCGATAATCGTCGCCTACCCACCTCGAGTGTGGCGGTAACTCCCTCGTACTCACATAGGTTCTCGTGGCACCTCGAGGTATGTCAGCAGAGCGCTCCCGTGCGTACGAAGCCAGTTTCACGGCCGATGGCCGCCTCGAGATCAGCGAATACGACGAACCCGAGCGGTGGATTGCGACGGATACGCCGGTCGAGTGTCAACGGTAGCGTCGACTACAACCGCATTTGATCGGCCGGGTCATGGGATTGTTGTAACTGAGTACCGGTCAGCAACCGGCCCAGTCGCACTGACCAGGGAGACGACAACAAATCCTATCAGGTTGCCGCGTGTTCGCGTCCACTCGAGGCGGAACCCATTTGCCAGACGACGAGCGTGAGGACGACCGCAAGCCCCACAGGAATCCACATCGCCTCGCTAATCGAGTACTGCTCGGCGACGACACCCATCACCGTCGGGACAACGGCGATACCGCCGTACGTCGCTGCCGTCGCCAGCGAACTCACTGGCCCGCTGTAGGCCGGTGCCAGCTCCACACCGTAGGCCGAAAGCAACGGGAACAGTGCCGAGAGCAAGAGCCCCGTGAGGAAGGCCGCAACGAGCAAGCCGACGGTCGAGGTGGTCCAGACGGCCGCCGCAAGCGCCGGCACAGCGAGCACCGTGGTCAGTATCGCCAGTCGGAGGTAGGGCATCGATCCGATCACGCGAGCGTACAGATACCGGCCGGGAACGTACGCCGACAGCGCCAGCGGCGCAATCGCACCGTCCATAATCGTCAAAGCGTAGTAGGGTAACCAGGTAAAAATCGCCCCCTCGATACCACTTACCAGCGCCATCCCCACGAGCGTCCCGCGAATCCCTGGCCTCGAGAGCAGCTCTCGAAGGGCAGCCCGCTCGAGGGGCTGTTCGTTCCAACCCGAGGGTGGCGACGACCGCCAGACGACGGCGACGATAGGGAGGAAAAGAGCCCGATCAGCACGTACACCCACTCCCAGGAGGCGACCAGCAAAACCCCGCTTACCATAATCGGCCCGGTGACAGCACCGAGCGCCCACGCCAGCGCCTAGAGAACGAACACACGGCCGAGTCGGTCTGCATAGAGGTGGCTCAACAGCGGGCGGTCCATCGCCCGAAAAATTCCTGCCGCCGCCCCCTGGGCGAGTAACGCGAACAGAAACAGCCAGTACGTCGGCGCGAGCGCAATCGTGAACAGAAACGCCGCCATCGCGATTGCTCCGGCGACCATCGTCCGCTGAACGTCAAGCCGCCCGGCGAGCAATCCCACGAGCACGATAGCAACGACGAACCCGACGGTTCCAGCCGGGGCGACGAGCCCCAGAAGCGACTCCGAAACCCCGAAATCCGCCTCGAACCGCGAGAGCAGCGCGCCTCGAGACTGCATTGCCATCGCATCGCCAGCGACGAAACAACACGCCGCCAGTAACCACTTCGTTCGAGCGTGCACGGCCAATGCGAGACGACTAACCTATCTATATCTTCGGTCTCGAGGCTCCCGGCACTGGTGCTCGAGGTCCGGGTGTACCACAGTGGACCGTTTCGTGTCCACGTTACGGGTTGTTCGGCTATGCACTGCTCGCGGTCGTTGTGACGGAAAAACGCCAGGACAGGGATTTGAACCACGGTCGGACGTACTCGCTCGCGTTGCTCGCTCCGTGCGACCTCCCTGATTCAAATCCCTCCGTCTGCGTTTTCGCGATTTCGGGTGCTCGCGCCGCTACGCGGCGCTCACGGGTGGTGAAATCACGAAAACGCCAGGACAGGGATTTGAACCCTGAATCCCGAAAGGGAACACGCTTTCCAGGCGTGCGCCTTACCGTTCGGCCATCCTGGCTCACTCGAGCATAGCCGGGTCGGTCGTTTAACTGTTACGTATCGACTGCTCACTCGTCGTCCGACTCGGCGTCTGCACCCGTTCTCACAGCCCGCCGTGCCGACCAGGCTGCCACTCGATACTCGAGGACGTACGCCACCGCGGCTGTCCCAATACCGACGACGACAGCGACGCTAAACCCTTGCATGATCGACACCAGTGGCTCACGAAGCAGGGCATATCCCTGCACGAGTACCAGAAAACTCATGAAACCGACGGCACCCCACAGCAGGGCAGACTTCTGTCGCGGCTCCACGGCCTTACTCGAGGCTGGCGATCGCTTCGATTTCGATACCGACTCCTTTCGGCAGGCGAGCGACCTCGAAGGCGCTGCGGGCCGGTGGTTCGTCGTCAAAGTACCCCGCGTACACCTCGTTCATCGCCTCGAAATCATCGATGTCGGCGAGCAGAACCGTCATCTTGAGGACGTCGCTCATACTCGCGCCAGCTTCCTCGAGGACGGCCGTGACGTTGTCCAGTGACTGTTCGGTCTGGACATCGATCGGTTCGTCGTCGAGTAACTCGCCACCGGGGGTCAGCGGGATCTGCCCCGCCGTAAACACCAGCGAGTCGTCGGTGGTTCCCTGGCTGTACGCGCCAACGGCGGCTGGTGCGTCGTCCGTGCTGATGATTCGTTTCATGCCGAAATCGTCTCGCCAGGGTAACTTAAACACCGACGAAACCACTTGAGTGACCCTCGAGTGGCGTGTGTTGAGCGTGACTATCCCTGCAGAATCCGAGGTCGTTTTACTTCGGAAATCATAGTAGTCACTATGAGTATGATATCAAAACAATCCGAATCGGCTGTCCCACAAAGAGTGACGGCGTCTCACCTGGCAGCGACCACCCGGTTCGCGCCGACCGGGACCCAGTCAACACTCCCTATCAAACCAGCACTTCGACGGCGTAGCCTTCGGACTCGAGTGCCTCGAGCAACTCATCGACGTGGTCGTGACCGCGGGTCTCGAGGTCGATTTCGACTTCGGTGTCGCTCATGCCGATATCCCTCGAGGTCCGGTCGTGCTGGATAGCGTAAATGTTCGCGCGGTGGCCCGAGAGAATCGCCAGCAAGTCCTCGAGCGAACCAGGGCGGTCTTTGAGTACGGTTCTGATTTTCAGATAGCGGCCGGTTTCGACCAAGCCGCGGACGATGACGGTCGTCAACATGTTTAGATCGATGTTGCCGCCACACAGCGCCGGGACGATCACCTCGCCGGGTTCGTACTCGAAGCGGTCGAACAGGAGCGCGGCAAGGGAAACGGCACCGGCGCCTTCGACGACAGTCTTGGAGCGCTCGAGCAAGTGGACGACGGCCATCGCGATCTGTTCGTCGGTGACGGTGACGACCTCGTCGACCCGCTCCTGGATGATCGGGAATGTTTTCTCGCCGACGCTCCGGGTCGCGATACCGTCCGCGATGGTGTCGACCCCATCCAGCGAAACGACTTCCCCTTTCTCGAGCGAACTGGCGACGCTGGAGGCACCGGCCGACTGGACACCAATGATTCTGGTATCCGGCTTTTCGGCCTTGATGGCCGTCGCGATTCCCGAAATTAACCCGCCACCGCCGATCGGAACGACGACGGTGTCGACGTCGGGACAGTCCTCGAGTATCTCGAGGCCGATGGTCCCCTGACCGGCCATCACGTACTCGTCGTCGAAGGCGTGGACGTACGTCCGGCCCTCCTCGCGTTCGATCTCGTGAGCGCGTTCGGCCGCCTCGTCGTAATCGGCCCCCGAAAGGACGACCTCGGCCCCGTAGCTCTGGGTGGCTTTGATCTTCGAAATCGGAGCGTTCTCGGGCATCACGATCTTCGAATCTACGCCAGCACGCGTAGCCGCGAGAGCAACGCCCTGGGCGTGGTTCCCGGCGCTCGCGGTGACGACACCGGCGGCCTGTTCGTCGGGCGAAAGCGTCTGAATGCGGTTGGTCGCCCCCCGGATTTTGAACGCACCCGTACGCTGGAAGTTCTCGAGTTTCAGGTGCACCTCGGCACCGGTCATATTGGAGTAGGTATACGAGTACGAAAGCGGCGTATGACGGGAGGTTTCACGCACCCGTTCAGCAGCCTCGAGGATAGCAGTACGGTCGAGCATGACCGCGACTACTCGGCAAGTATTGTAAATACTGTTGATCGGTGGTTGGAGAAACGGGTACGCATCGCTCGAGAGCGTGTTGGAAAACGTGCTGTCGGGCGCAGACAGCACGAAGGGAATACAGGTATGCACGGCGTGTGACGTGCACCTGTATACGGGACCGGGAGGTATATAAAACTCATCCCTGCGCGGTGGAAGTGTAACCGCAAGCAGTGAGCGAGGTGAAACTGATGTCTGACGGTGAGCAGACGGCCGTCATTCGAGTATGAGTGGCATAGTCATATTCAGTTCGTTTGTTAACTTTGCGACCCACATTGTCAGCCATACAACCAATAGACTGGACGCTCGAGTGGCCGATCGAGAACGCCTCGAGTCGATAGACCCTAATCAGTGCCCACCAAGGCGAACGTATGGGCGGCCGTAAACCGACGGGGAGCGACACGCACCAGTCGCTTCGCGAGCGCGTCCACGCCGTCTGGGTCCGCGTGCTGGTGCTCGCCTGGCCGATCATGGCCGAGCAGACGACCAGGACGCTCATGCGGACCGTCGACATCATCGTCACGGGCCTACTCTCCCCGGCGGCAATCGCTGCAATCGGGCTCGCAGATCTGTATGCCAGACTCCCGCTGCGAATCGGCCTGGGGCTTGGCGGTGGCGCGATAGCGCTCTCGAGCCAGGACACCGGGAGCGGAGCCACGGACACACGAGACGAGGCGATTACTCAGGCAGTCCTTCTCGGTGCGGTTGCCGGGGTTCCGTTCGTCGTCTTCGGCTTCCTGTTAAGCGAACTCGCCATCGAAGTCCTCGGTGCCGAAGCCGACGTGGTCACCTACGGCGCGATCTATCTGGCGATCATCATGGCGACGGCCCCCGCCCGACACGTCTCGATAATTGCCGGCCGAGCCCTCCAGGGAACCGGCGATACCCTCTCACCGATGGTCGTCAACGTCATCGCCAATCTGCTCAACGTGAGCGGGTCGGTCGTGCTCGGCCTCGGCCTGTTCGGTGCCCCCCGCCTCGAGGTGGTCGGCGTCGGCCTGGCAACCGCGGCCGCCAACGTGTTTACCGCAGTCACACTCTGTGGGGTGATCGCTGGCCCGTGGCGTGAGGCCGGGTTCGTTTGGCCGAGCGATCCCGTGATCGCCCGCCAGTTGCTAACCGTGAGCGCTCCACGGGTCGCCGAAGGCATGGTCGCGACGGCTATCGAGTTTCCGTTCAACTCGATCTTGCTCATGATCAGTACCGAAGCGAACGCGGCCTACCAGATCGGTCGCCGCGTCTACCAGCAGTTCTCGAGCCCCCTCTCCCGGGGGTACAACGTCGCGGCGAGCATCGTCGTCGGCCAATATCTCGGAGAAGGGAACCCAGCCGAGGCACGATTCAACGGCTGGGCCATTGCCGGATTGGGGCTGGCCACCGTTGGGGTGATCGGACTCGTCATCGCACTCTTCGCCGAGACGTTCGTCTCGATTTTCACGAGCGATCCGGAGACGGCCGATCACGCGGTCACCTTTGCACAGGTGTACGGTATCAGTGCACCCTTGCTGGTCGTCTACATCGCCATCGCCGGCTCGTTGCAGGGGGCCAGTGAGACCACGATTCCGTTTCTCGCTCGAGCGAGTGGCCTCTTCCTGTGGTACCTCTGTTTTTCGTACGTCGCCGCTATCTGGCTCGGGTACGGCGTCGTTGGCGTTGCTGTCGGAATCTTCCTCTATTACCTCTGGGCCCTGCTGGTCGTCGCCTGGGGGTATCGCTCGAGTGACTGGGCCGGCAAAGCAGCACGGATGATGGCCGAACGAGGAAGTATCTCAGACGATTGATAGCCCACCCGCCTCGAGACCGATAGTAGCCATTGAAACGAACCCTCGAGTCAAAAAACGAACGACGGTGAGCGGTCAGCTTATCGTTCTTCGAGCGGGACGAACGTCTGGTCTTCGGGACCGGTGTAGCGGGCGCGTGGCCGGATGAGACGGTTGTCGTCCTGGTACTCGAGCACGTGGGCGATCCAGCCACCGGCACGGCTCATGGCGAAGATGGGCGTATACATATCGATCGGAATACCAAGCTGGTAGTACACCGAGCCGGAGTAGAAGTCAACGTTCGGTGCGATTCCCTTCTCGACGAGGCCTTTCTCCTCGGTGAGATAGCGCTCGATGGTCGTCGTGATGTCGTACCACTTGCGTTCGCCGGTTTCGGCGAGTTCCTCACTCCGCTGCTGGAGGATGTGTGCACGCGGGTCTTTCACGTTGTAGACGCGGTGGCCGAAGCCGGGAATGCGTCGGCCCTCTTCGGTCGCCTGCTCCACCCAGTCATGGGGATCGAGGTCGCTCTCGTCGATTTCGATAAGCACCTCCATGACGTCCTGATTTGCTCCGCCGTGCAGTGGTCCGGAGAGGGCGCCGATACCCCCGGTGATCGCACTGTATACGTCGGCCATCGTCGAGGCGATGACCATCGAAGTAAACGTCGAAGCGTTGAGTCCGTGGTCGGCGTGGAGGATGAGCGCCTGATCGAAGGTCTCGGCAGCGATCTCGTCAGGTTCGGTCCCCGTGAACATGTAGAGGAAATTCGCTGCCAGTCCGAGTTCCGGATTCGGATCGACCGGTTCGTCGCCCTGTCGATATCGTTCGAACGCTGCCAGCACGGTCGGGATTTTGGCGGTGATGCGCCGTCCCTTCCGGAGCGAGGCGTCCAGATCTTCGGCGTTGGCATCGCCCTCGGGTTCGGTCGCCGAGAGCATCGAGGTTGCCGTTCGAAGCGCCGCCATCGGCTCTTCGTCGGCTTCTGCGAGCCGGCGAACCGTCTCGAGAATCGCGTCGTCGACCTCTCGTTCTGCAACCATCGCCTCGGTGAACGACGACAGTTCGCGCTCATCGGGCAGGTGGCCATGCCAGAGCAAATACAGTACTTCCTCGTAGCTTGCCCCTTCGGCCAGCGCTTCGATCGGGTAGCCGCGATAGACCAGTCGACCGACATCACCGTCGATCGAGCTGAGTTCTGATTCAGCGACTAAAACACCCTCGAGCCCTTTCTTGAGGTCGTCAGCCATAGCGAGAACTTTTGTGGGGTACTGGAAAAGTATTGCCGTTTGGTCGTTGACAGCGACGAACACGTTTCGGGAAGCCACTCCGTAGAACGAACGGTCGAGGAGCCAGAAACGAACGCGCTATTCGACGTCCTCGAGCTCTCTCGAGAGCTGTATCGTTCGATAAACAGTCAGAACGATCAGGACGCTGCCAGCAGTCGTCACCGCAAGAACAAATCCGAGCGCGAGTAAATAATTCGTCTGGCCGGACCCCGGAATCACGACGAAAAACAGGAACACGACGAGCGTGAAAACGACGCCAACGACGAGCGAGATAGCCGCGTTACGCTTGACCTGGAGCGCCTCGAACAGTCGCGCCGTCGGGGGCCGGTCGGGACGGTCAGCAGTGGATGACACAGATGAAACTAGCGTCTCGAGGCACTAAATCGCGTCGAACCTGGTCGAAAAGGGGCAACCGCAAGTCTAGAAGACGACGACGTAGGAGACGCTGATGAAGATTATCATGCCGAACACGTCGACGACGTTCGTGACGATCGGAATCGTCGTGTCGTCGGGGTCGATACCGAGATGGTAGGACGCATAGGTGGTAGCGAAACTGAAAACGATGGCGATGAGGGCAACGGACATTCCGCTGACCAGTGAAATCGTCAACAGCGTCGTGAGCGCGAGCGTGCTCCCGATCAGGAAACCGAGTATCCACGCACCGACGGCGAGCGAGGTGAAAATCGTCGCCGCGAGCGCCAGGATGGCGAGGACGTTTCCGATGAGTTCCTTGTCACGGAGATCGAAAGAGGTCGTCCCCAGGTGGAGACGACTCGAGAGACGAGAACTCAAGATCGCACCGAGGTTCCCGCCCATGTCGACCATCGTTGGGACCATAATCGCCAGAATACCGTACTGCTCGAGCATCTCCTCGGCGCTCTCGAGGGTGATACCCGCGGCGAGAACGATAATCGAGAGAACGATCAGCAGCGGAAACATGTTCGAGACGATGGCTTTGGTGTCCCACGTCCCGAGCGAGCCGCCGGGGCTTCCAACGACCATCAGACGAGCACCTCCACGAGGCCGACGGCCAGCAACAGGAACAGCATGCCGAAGATGTCACCGAGCGTGGTGACGATGGGGCCGACGAGATTGTCGGGGTCGTAGCCGTATTTGTAGCCCGCGAAAATGATCGCGAGCAGGCCGAAGATCAGGACGACCGAGGTGAGCACCCCGGAGATGAGCATGATACCGAGGAACTCGTACCACTCGGCCGCCGGCCAACCGATGAGGCCGAGCGCTGCCCACGTCACGAAGGCGATAACGATCGAGATACCGATCCCGTTGATGAACGACGCCAGGACGGCGTTTATCAGGCGCTCGTCACGCTGGAATCGTGGTTCGATAAGCCCCTGGTGGAGCCCGCTCGCGATGCGGCCACCGAGTGCGCCGTAGACGTTCCCTCGAGTCGCCAGAAACACGGGAACCATCACGAGCAACCCAGGGAATCGCTGGACGCTTTCGACCAGCCCCTCGAGGACGACACCAGCGAAAAGCCCGCCACCAAGCGCAATAAACAAGACTGGAAGCGCCTGTCGGTAAATTGACCAGAATTCGGTTTTGACGCTCATCCACGTTCACCTCCGGGGGGAACCGGTGGGCCGGCATTCGGACGAACACTCGGTGCCGTCCAGCCGTCGACCCGTGATCGGCGATAGACGCCCGACGCCGACTGGTTGGGGCTCTCCGGGCCTGTCGGTTCAGCAGCCTCCATAGACCTCACCCCGGATGTGCGATCGGATGATGCCGGCGAACTCACCCTGTAACAGGTCGAGGATCAGTTCCTCGAGACTGCGACCCATCTCTCGAGTCACCACGTGTGACTGGGCGGGCACTGAAGCGATGGCTGCATTGACCGGACGTATCCGAAGTTGTGACAGAGAAGGCAACATTGGTGCACTGTGGTCAGGGCAATCTGATAGGTGTTTTCCTCTCCAACCTAATACGGTACAATTTATCACACATCCGTTTCGGACGCGTTTCCGTCACAGAATTGTTTTTATTGTAAGGGATAGCAGTAGAATCGACTGATTATACAGATCCAGTATTAGAGCCCACTCGTCAGAAGCCAGGCGAACGCGATCCCGGCCAGTGCGCTCGCGAGATTGATCCCGGCGTTGAACGCGGCCCGTCGCCGCTGACCGCGCTCCCACAACTGAACGGTTTCGACCGAAAACGACGAGAACGTCGTAAACGCTCCACAGGCACCGATTCCAATCAGGTGGAACGCACTCGCGCCCGCATCCCCGAACGCAACCACCGCGAACACGAAGCTCCCGACGGTGTTGACCGTTAGCGTTGCAATTGGGAACGTCTCCCACGCGAGTCGTTGATAGACAAGATGTCGACAGATCGCTCCGATAGCACCTCCCGTTCCAACCAGGTGTGCCGGTTCGGCCTCGAGGGTAAGCCAGACGAGCACGGCGACCCCCTCGAGGCCGAGGATCGTCGTCACGAACGATCACCTCGTTTTCGGGTGATCCGTGCGACCTGCCGACCGACGAGGACGCCGGCAAAGCCGAGCGCGTAGTTCCCGACGACGATGCCGCCGAGTGCAAGTGGATCGGCAGCCGTCGCCGTCTGGAACGCAAATCCGCTGTAGGTCGTCAACGAGGAGAGAAAGCCCGTGGTGAAGACGATCCGTGATTTCCGGTCCACGAACCCGGTGTACTGAGCCTCGTAGACCAGGAACCCAAGGACGGTGCTACCGAGAACGTTGACGACGAGCAGGGCTAGCTCGTCGGGGAGTACCCCGAGCGTGAAGTATCGGAGGTTCGAACCGGCGAACCCGCCGATACCGATCAGGGCGAGCAACTCGAGTCGACCGAGGATGGTATCCGTGGACATGGCTGACGGACAGGGACCGTCAGCCGGATTCGGCTGGTCCACTCGAGGACCGGTCGCCGGCGGTTGGGTCGGGCGGGCCCCATCGCCCCGTTATGCCACGGTTACAAACGCACCGTCATGATAGTTTTGGCTTCCAGACAGCTACCAGAAACGCCAATCGGCGGCAACTACTCGTCAACGCACACACCCGCGAAACTGCTATGTACGATGGTTGCATTGCACTATTCATCTCACTGTTCCCGTCACCAGTCATCCCACTTCCCGAACAAACACGTGCACGTACGGGACATCGATACCTCGGCCAACTGATGAACACACTCACAAAATTCGTTCGAACCGTGATGGACAGACTGTCGAATACCGATGACACTGACGAGCAAGAGCGCTCGAGGAGACAATCCCGCAACCGATGGTATACCGGCCCGGAAGCGGCGGTACCGTCGTCCGACACGTGGAACGATCCAGCGATCAAATACCAGGAGTCCTGCTGTCGTCGGATATCCGATCTCGACGAATGACCGTTTTTCGGGAACACTCGGTTCGCGCACACCTCGAGTATAAAGACTGAAGTTTAGACTGGATCTAAACCAACCATGATCGAGGGCGAGCCACTCGAGGCGTCGGCGGGCACACAGCAGGCTGCCTTCAGCCGAGCGGCCTGGGTAAACGTCCTCGGAAACACCGCCAAAATCGTCGTCGAGGGTGCTGCAGGCCTGGCATTTGGCTCCTTTTCGTTACTCGCCGACGCCGCTCACTCCGTCGCCGATCTGGTCGCCAGCGTGGTCGTCCTCGTCTGGGGAACGAGCAGTTACGACGAACCCGACGCCACCCATCCACACGGCCACGACCGAATCGAACCGCTGACGGCGCTGTTCGTCGGTGCCGTCATCGCATTGCTCGGCCTCACGCTGTTGTACGAATCGACCCGGGGGCTGCTCGCTGGTACCGAGGTCACCTTCAGCCCGATTTTGCTCGGAGCACTTGCGTTCGCGATCCTCGATATGTACCTCGTCTATCGGTATACCGACGCCGTCAACCAAACGATCGGATCGACCGCGCTCGAGGCACTCGCAATCGACTGTCTAAACGATATCTACACCTCCCTGGCGGCTGTAGTCGGCGTGCTGGGCGTGTTTTTCGGCGTGTCAGCCCTGGACGCTGTTGCCGGAGGGCTGGTGAGTCTCCTCGTTATTTCACAGGGCGTTTCGATCGGGCGTGAAAACGTGAATTATCTGGTCGGTGCCGCCCCACCCCCAGAAAAGCGCGAATCCATCGCCTCACTCCTTCAAAACCACCCCGGCGTCGAAGGCATCCACGACCTCACCGTCTATTACGACGGCACCGTCCTCGAGGTCGAAGTCCACGTCGAAGTCGACGGCGAAATGCCCCTTCGCGATGCCCACGACCTCGAGACGAGCCTCGTCGACGAACTCCGGCGCCAGGAAGACGTCGGGGATGCACACGTCCACCTCGATCCATCGGGAATCGGCGAGTGGAAAGACTCCGTCGATACCTGAGAAGGAGAGGTGTAACCGTGTACGGTCAGCGACGAATCGGCACAACCGCTGATGGGTGAGATGGCAACAGACGTTATGATCAAAAAAAGCCCAGTTTGAACTCGAGTAGCGAACGACGATCGATGTAGTATCCGGTGACCGGGACGACGGTGGCTCCAGTCGCGCTGCCCGTTACTCGATCGGCATCGCCGTATTTCGGTAGGCGACGTCACAGACGGGACAGCTACCGGGGTTCGTTCGCGAGCGAACTGTTCGACCGCATTCGAGGCACTCGTATGCCGATTCGTCCTCAGGGTTGTATGGTGCGTCCTTCATAATCACGAGGGCGCCTCCTCTGGAGGAGGGGCTATATCCTACCAATATTTGCGTAGCGGGATGGGTAGTGTGGTTCAATAATACACCCACCTACACAGAAGAGGGTTCATTATTCAACCCTTCGAGGGTGTGCCTCGTCGAAGAGTACCGAAAACAGTGTGCGCTCGACGGCCCGAACGTGCTTGGAGAACGCCGTCGGGGAAATATCGAGGGTTGACGCAACCTCGGCACCGGAGTTTGTTCGCGGGGTTTCGAAAAACCCGGCGTGATAGGCCGTTCGCACCACCTCGAGTTGCCGGTCAGTGAGCGAGTTTCGTACTTCCGATTCCAATCGGTCGCCGGTGGTCGGGGCACCCCCTCGTTCCCGACGGGCGGTGAGGTTCGCATCGGAATAGACCGTCCGAACGAGGTCGTCGACAGAGCCCGTTTCGACGGACGAGGGGATTTCTATCGACAGCGTCGTCCCGGACGGGGTCGCCGTCAACGCCGTGATCACCGCACCGTGTTCGGCCAGCCGAGTAACCAGCAGCGGGTCGACGAGTGTGAGCCGCACCAACCCACCGTCTTCGGTCGCACTGACGACCTGGGCGGATGTCACGCTCACCAGCGTCGATGCCTGTTCGACGACCCGGTGAGCGTCACACCCCGTCACCGTGAGAAACGCCAGTACCCCCGAATCCAATCGCTGGACGCCGCCCTCCAGTTCGAGTTGACACTCGAGCGTGCGAGCGAGTCTGCCAACAGTCGTACTCGCCGTCTCGCTCTCGTAGGTCAGTTCAACGACCCGGCCGCCGAGTAAGGCGTGGGTCCGTTCGACCGACCCGATCGCCGAGGCGATCATCTCACCCAGTTCCCGCAAGACGGCCTGAGCCGTCTCGTCGACCGCCCCCGCCTGCGTCCCGTATACGGTCAGAGCGCCGTAGCCGAACTCGTCGTAAGCAAGCGGGACGCTGACGACCGACTGGAACCCACGTGTGAGTGCGACAGAACGCCAGGGGTCGGCCCGCAAATCGTCGGCGACGTTCTCGACGACAGTGGGTTCACCGGTCTCGAGGGTTCGCTGCCCGGGTTCAGTCGTTATCGACTCCGTCTCGAGAGCGTCGAGATAGGTCTCGTCGTCGCCCGCCCACGCCCGCGGCGTGAGGGACCCGGTGTGACGATCACGTGAGCCGATCCAGGCAAAGGCAAACCGGTCGTCGGCCGTGAGTCGAGCACAGACGGCTTCCTCGATAGCGCTTCGCGTTTCGGCCTGCACGAGCTCCTGGCCGATTTCGCGGATGATCTCGTTGATCCGGTTGAGCGCGGTCAGTCGCTGATTTCGCTCGTTGAGTTCCCGATCGCGTTCACGAAGCGTCATATCCCGTTCGACGCGATCGAGGGCCGCTTCGGCCGTCGCGGCGAGTAAATTTGCCACTTCGCTCGTCACCGTATCGATCGACTCCTCACGTGTGGTTCCGGCAACGAAGACGCCGTGGTCGCCCAGCGGGATTACGACGCCAGACTCGAGTCGGTCCATCGGTGATGCGTTCCCCTCGAAGTTCTCGATAACGAAGTGTTCGTCTTCGACGAACGACGTGGCAACGACGTCGTCAGCACCCGGCCAGGTGGCCTCCGGTGCCCCTCGATCCGGGCCCTCGAGGTTTCGGGTGAACGCCGTCGGCCGGAGCACGTTTTCGTCCGCATCGAATAGATACATCGCTGCGCTCGGCAGGTCCAACACGGGGCTAGCGTCGTCGACGATCTGTGTCGCGACCTCGTGTCGCGTTTCGGCGTACAACAACGCCTGTGCCGTCTCCTGAAGCGACGTCAACGCCTGCTCGCGTTGCTTCCGGGTCGTCACGTCACGGCAGCTAAACAGCGTTCGACCGTCCTGAATCGACACCTCCCGGATATTGACCAGCAGATGGTGTTCCGTGCCGCTCCGGTCGGTCGCTGTACATTCGACGTTGGTCAATACGCCCGAGCGAGCGAGTTCGTCCTCGTCATAAAGGTCCTCACCAAGTAGCGCATCGATGGTACCCAGTTCGTAGATTTCCTCGGCCGTGTAGCCAAAGATAAAATGTACGTTGGGACAGACGTAGGTGAACGCGCCCGTCTCGTCGGTGAGCAACACCGTATCCGTCATGTGGGCGAGGGTCACGCGGTGTAACTCTTCTGATCGGCGCAATTCACGAATCGTCGAGACCCGCTCGCTGATGTCGCGACCCACAACGACGACCCCGCCATCGCCGTTCGAAACCGGATACAGTGCAAGCGAGAGCGTTCGGTCGCCTTCCTCGAGCGTTACCTCTTGGCTGGAAAATTCGCCCTCGAGTGCCGCCTCGACGGCAGTCTCGAGCGGTCGACCGGCAGACACCGGCCACCAACTCGCCGCCGCAAACGGGCGTCCAGTCGCGTCGCTCGGCCCCTCGAGTTGGGCTCGAACCGTGTCGTTCACCTCGAGTATCGTGCCGTCGCGCTCGAGAATCCACAGGTACTCGGGCCCGCTTTCGATAGCGTCGAAGTACGGCGAACGATCTCGGTGGGTTGGTGGCACGTCCGCCTCTCGAGTCGGTGATTCATCAGCCTCGAGTGTCGAGAGCTTGTCCCTTCGGGCCGTCGACGTAGAAGTTACGTCGGGCGATTCTTCGAGCGCACTCTCGAGTGCTCCCTCGAGCAACGCCTCCCGTTCATCGAAGGGGACGTACCCGGTCGCCCCCGCTGCGAGCACCGCTCCGGCGAGCGATTCGTCACCCTCTCGGGGAATGCAGATGAGCGGACAGGCAGGCCATCGGTCGCGGACGGCCTCGACGAAGGCGACCCCGCCGTCCGGCGTCGCTTCGGGTTCGAACACGATACTCCCGGCCCGCTCACGATCGAGTACCGATGCGGCCGTTTCCCGATTCGTCTCGAGGTCGAAATCGGTCTCGCTCACTGTCCGTTCGATCGCTTCGGCCCACGAACCGTCGCCGACGAGGGAAAGCGATCCACTGGCGTTCCCACTTCGGACATCCTCCGCGGTGCCGAATCCATCGTCCATCGTCCGTCATTGGCGACCCAGACCACTAAATCGTTCGTGGTCGATGGGCAGGTTTTATCGCCACTGACGAACGCCAGTGTGTATGGAACCGGGAGCCGTCCACGAGGTGACCGCTGGCAGTTGTAGCGATCTATACTACGTCGACACCGGAATGTACGACACCACCGAGTACGGTGCCGCATACATTCTCGATGCCGACCGACCAGCTATCGTCGAAACCGGAATCGGAAGCAATCACGAACGCCTGCTCGAGGCACTCGAGGAGCTCGATATCGAACGCGGCAACCTCGAGGCTATCGTCGTCACGCACATACACCTCGATCACGCGGGCGGCGCTGGCTTCCTCGCAGAGGCCTGCCCGAACGCCGACGTCTACGCCCACCACGTCGGCTCACCACATCTGATCGACCCCGAGCGACTCGTCGCCGGCACCAAAGCCGCTGTTGGCGACCAGTGGCGTCACTACGACGATCCCCGACCCGTCCCCGAAGACCGCATCGTCGAACTCGAGGACGGGTCGGAAATCGACCTCGGGAATTATCGCCTTCGCGCACACGAAGCCCCCGGACACGCACCCCATCAGGTCGTCTTCGAGGTCCCCGAATTCGACGCCGTGTTCACCGGCGACGCCGCCGGCATCTGGGTGCCGACGCTCGAACGCATCCGCGAAACGTCGCCACCGGCACAGTTCGATCTCGAAGGCTGTCTCGAAGACCTCAAAACGATTCGCGACCTCGAGCCCGAGGTCCTCCTGTACACCCACTTCGGCCCCCGAGAAGTCGACGATCTGGAGCAGGCACTCGACACCTACGCGGCCGTCCTCAGCGACTGGGTCGAAACCGTCGGCTCGACTCGCGAATCCCTCGAGTCGGACGACGCCGTCGTCGAACAGTTGGCCGACAACGTCGACCCCGCGTTCGTCTCCATCTGGGGACCGGAGAAAACGCGTGCGGAAACAGCGATGAACGTCCGGGGTGTGCTCGGCTACCTCGAGTGGAAAGCCAGCCAGTAGCGATTTTCGAAAACAGCCGGCCGATTCCACCCACAAGTCGGCGTTTGGAAGTTAGCTCGAGTCGGATTCGGCTTCCGTAATCGCACTCGAGACGTCGTCGTGAGAGGCGGCCCGTCCCTCCTCGTCAGTTTCGGTGTCGGATCCATCACCGACCGATTGTGGTTTACTCCCGTGTTCGACAGCCCCAGCGGGCGCTTCCGCAGCCTCATCATCGTCTGGCTCCGGTTTCGAGTCCGGTTCAGCACTGATCTCGAGGTCGGCGAGCGAAACGGCGAGTTCGCGGTAGGCGATGGCGGCAGGGCTGTCGGGTTCGTGGACGACCAGCGGCGTGCCTGCGTAGACGCTCCCCCGGACGGCTGGGTCGTCCGGAATCGTCCCGAGGAGCTCGAGATCGAGTCGATCAGCGATTTCCTCGTACGAGACGTCACCGTTGGGTCGGGTTCGAGTGATGACGAGTCCTTCGACGGCACCGTTGGCGCTGTTGGTCAGTTCGATCGTCTTTTTTGCGTCGTGTACCGATGCCGGTTCGGGCGTCGAAATGAGTAAGACGGCATCCGCGAGCCCGAGCGGGAGCACCGTCTCATGGCTGACGCCCGCCCCGACGTCGAGCAGGACGTAGTCGAAATCGTCGCGAAGCGATTCGATCGCCTCGCGAAGCCCCTCCGGTGAGGTTTTGGCGTACTCATCCAGTTTCGTGCCGCTCGGGATGGCGACAATGTTTTCGGCGAGTCGATACGTGGCTTCCTCGATCGTCGCAGTAGATGCCAGCACGTCGTGGAGGGTGACGTCGTCCGGAGAAAGGCTGACGAACCCAGCGAGGTTCGCCATCCCAAGATCGACGTCGACGATAGCGACACGCTTGCCTGCCTGGGCAAGTGCCGTCCCGAGGTTTACCGTCGTCGTCGTCTTCCCGACACCGCCTTTTCCACTCGCAATGGCGTAGACCGTCTCGTGGGACATACTCGGTTACTATCCGGACAGTGTGGCGGGAAGACCTTAAATCGTGAGTACACGCACGGCAGCAGAGTGGCAGTACATTGAACGGTTACCGGAACTGGTGGAGGGAAACCAACGTATCAAAACAGTGATTAGCATATTGGACACTAGCCCCACACACTTAACCTGTTTGAATAGCAGAGAATCACAATAAATGACAGGGAGACAGTCACCGTCCCGCCGCCAGGTGCTCGCTGGTACGGGAGCGATCATGGGTGGGACACTCTTCGGTTCACCCACAGCAACTGCAACGGCGACACACAACGCAGACACTATTTATCGGGAGGCAGTCGCTGGCTCCCCGAACCGAGACAACCTCCTGTTCAGTTATTCCGAGGCAAAACGGTACATCCATTCGCTGTTCGACGGGACCTACGAAATTACGCCCGACGGAGACCTCGTTCCCCTCTGGACGACTGTCGACACCGACGATAACGAAGTCTTCGTTTTCGAACTCCGCGACGGCCTCGAGTGGGGTGGCGAATTCGGCTCGGTGACCGCAAGCGACTTCGTCCGAACGATCAATGACGTGTTCCGGTCGGATGAGTACCACAGTGGCTACGCAATCGTCGACAACTGGAACCGCTACGATCACATCGATGGTATCGAAGTGTGGGACGACCGGCGGTTCAGTGTCGCCCTGACCGACCCGGATCCGCTCTTTTTGCGTCGACCGTTACTCCGTCGAGCGGTCTGTCTGCCACAAGCGGTCCTCGACCAGTACGACAGGAACACACTGGAGGACGCATCACTCACTGAACCGCTCGGTAGCGGGACGCTCGGTCCGTATCGGTTCGAGGGGTGGACAGGCGAAAAGTTATACCTCGAGCGCAATCCGGGCTACTATTTACAGCATACAACGGATGTGCCTCCAGCCTGGCATGACGCGCCCTGGTTCGAAGCGGCCGAACTATGGGAGGTTCCCTCCGATTCAATTCGACGAGAGCTGGTCGCACAGGGGGAGGTGACCAGCAGCAAATTCGATCCGGATGAAGTGGGGAACGTCGACGACGGTCTCGAGACGATTACTGATCGGTTGCCCTACGTGACCTCGATGTATTTCAACATGCGAGCAAACGGGTGGGAACCGTTCCGGCGTTCCGACGTTCGTCGCGCATTTGCGACGGCCATTGACAAGCGGTCGGTTCTCGAGAGCGTGTACGACGGCTCGGGCTCCGTGACACACACCATGCAGCCGACGTGGTCGGAGTGGTACGCGGTGAGCGAGACGTTCGGTGATGGGGCCACACACGACCCAGACCTCGCTCGAGAACGGTTAGTACAGGGGCTTTCCGGGACGCCGTACGAGTTTGACGGAGACCGTCTTCACGACCAGAACGGTACTCAGGTTACCCTCACGTTCGTCACGACTCCCACTGGCGACGGAAGTCAGGTTGCGGAGTTGGTTGCGACGATGCTGCAGGACGTGTTTGGTGTTCAGATCGATATCCAATCGGTCGATTTCGCCAGAATGATCGAGTCCTATCTGCGAAACGGTGAACCTGGCGGATCGGCGAGTTTGAACGGCGGTGACCGCGATAAGGCTGTAAGCGAGCAGGACTGGGATATGATAGCTGGAGTCACCCTCAACAGTTTCGTCGACGTGCCGGACACCACTCGGCGATACCTTACCGCTGGCGGAGAAACGAACTTTTACGGATACGAGCCTGCAGCCGACCTCGAACGGCTGTACGACGAGGCCGAAGGGGCTTCGTCATTGGTTGCAGCCAGACATCGATACCACGAGATTTTCGAAGCCGTTAGCGAGGAGCAACCCTTCGTCCCACTGTTCACAGCCAACGGCGCGTTCGCGTTCTCGAGCGATCTCGAGGGGCCAGCCGACAGCTATCGGCCGACGTGGAACGCCTCGACCTGGCATCCCCCAGAAACCGGGCCGAGTGGCGAAACAGGAATCGATGAGTCGGACGATGACGACGAGACGGCTGGCGAGAGCGCTCCGGCTGCCGACACAGACGAGGACGAAACGGACGCGTCGACCGACGAGGACGGTGACGAGTCGGCATCGACGGGAGGCGACGCGGAATCGGGTGACGAGGAAACGACCGACACGTCGACCGGAACCGATTCCGACGGGGCTGACGAGACGGACCAGCAGGATGGTGACGGGACCAGGGGCCTGACTGTCGGCGGGAACGGCGACGACGAAACGCCCGGGTTCGGCTTCGGCCTCAGCCTCACCGCGCTGGGTATCGGGGTGGCGGGAGCCGCTCATCGGCTGCGTGAGCGTGAATCGACGACCGATCACGAGGACTGAGGGGAGATTCACTCGAGTGCCCGAATTCGACTCTCGTGTGAACAACTCCTCGCCGTCGCGACGTGAAATGAAACCTTCTTAGGCGATGGCCACGGCATCTCGAGTATGCACGGTGGCTCTGTGGCTTCGACCACGGTGACGGCAGCGAGGTGGCTCGCGTGACGAGCGTCAAGGAGTTCCGCATCGACGAGGCGGCGACCCCCACGGCACTCGGCCGCGGCGCGTTCGTCTTTACCGACGACTACTCCGTTTTTGACTGGGGGAAAATGCCCGACAAGATCCCCGACAAGGGGGCGAGTCTGTGTACGATGGGCGCGTACAATTTCGAACTGCTCGAGGCCGCCGACGTGCCGACGCATTACCGCGGCGTCGTCGAGGACGGCTCGGTGTGCTCGCTCGCTGAAACCGAACGACCACCAACCGAGATGGCGATCGACCTCACGCAGGTGCCCGACCTCCCACACGAGGGACGAACCTACGACTACGACGCCTATCACGCAAACGCGGGCGAGAACTACCTCGTCCCCCTGGAGATCATCTTCCGCAACCGGGTCCCTGTCGGCTCGAGCCTTCGCCGACGAACCGACCCCGCCGATCACGGCCTCGCGTTAGACGAGTGGCCCGAGGAAGCCGTCGACCTCGAGGAACCAATCGTCGAGTTCTCGACGAAATACGAGAAGGGCGACCGGTATCTCGAGCGCGAAGAGGCGGATGCCATCGCCGGCGTTGCAGAAATCGAGGAGCTTGCATCCGTCGCTCGTGCGGTCAATCGCGTCGTAACCGAGCAGGCAGCGTCGGCCGGACTGGTCCACGAGGACGGCAAGATCGAGTGTCTGTACTACGACGGAGAGATCAGAGTCGCCGACGTCGTCGGAACGTTCGACGAAAACCGGTTCAGCTACGAGGGAACCCAGCTCTCGAAGGAGGTCATCCGCCAGTACCACAAGCGAACCCAGCCCGACTGGGTTGAAGCGGTCTCGACCGCAAAATCTCAGGCTAAAGCCGACGACATCGCCGACTGGAAATCCCTCTGTGAGCGCGACCCCGAACCGCTCGAGGACGAGGTTATCGACGTCGCTCGAGGGATGTACTGTGCCGGCACGAACGCCTACATTGGCGAGGAGATTTTCGACGCACCACCGCTCTCGAGTGCTATCGGTGCCGTTCAGCGGCTCTAGTCGCTTCCCAAACCGAAACGGATCGTGAAACCGATGGCGATTGTCCGGTTTCTCAGGAGTCGACGTGTGGGAGGGTACTCGAGTCCGAGGCAATCACCACAGGGTGCCAGGTAGTTCAGCGCGTTTCACGAGCCGAGTGTCGACCGCGAATGACTGGCCACTGAAAACGCCCTGGTATTGTATCAATAGCCGATAGTGAAATCGTAGTATACGAACGAGTCCTCGAGCGAGGTCAGTTACCAACCCACCTGTTGGCACGTTAGCAATCAACAATCACACTCCCACATACGTCGCGCGACAAAGTAACGCTGATATGGGATTCGTTCATAGGCCCTTCCAAGAGCACACCATGATACCACTGTTTGTCGACCCAATCGTCGGCGTGACCATCCTCTCGAGCATCGCACTCGTCGTTTTCATCGGGATTATCACCTTCTTCGCGGTTGCACCAGTCGTTTCGGACACCTGGGCCGAGCGACTCGACCACGGCGCCAAGGTGCAAACCCCTGAGGGAGAGACTGTCGGGGACGACTAACAGTACTGTCTTCCCTTTCCGGTGAGCTGGAAAATCGGGAACCGCGTCGCGAGTAACGTACACCTGTCTGACAGCAGGCCGTACGAGCGATTGCTGAAGGGGTGACCGGAAAGTTTCTGGGTTTTTAGCTTGCTCGGGTCACTCGAAGTTCCAACGGCCACGATACGAAGGGATTGTCGACGACCGAACATCCGTGTGTACGTGAGGATTTCTGTATCGCAGTGTGTGCCTACAGCGCTGCCGTAATGGGAAACCGAGGCCAAACCGGCGGAACTGAGTCGCTGGTTTATCCGCATCCCGACCCCCACCTCGAGTGCATGACAACATCACGACGCACGACACTGAAAGCACTCGGTACGCTGGGCGCAGGGGCCGTCCTCGCGGGCGGAAGTGTCTACGCAGTGGGCGAGCACGATGACGACGAACGAGCGGACGAGAACGACGAACATAACGGCACCCCACAGGCGGGTATCCGGGTGGTACACGCCGCACCCGACGCACCGAACGTGGACGTCTACGTCGACGACGAACAGGTCCTGACCGACGTCCCCTACGAGGAGGTGAGTCCGTATCTCGAGGTCGAACCCGGAACCTACTCGGTGAAAGTGACGGCCGCCGGCGACGAGGACACCGTCGTCTACGACGAAGAACTCGAGGTCGGCGAGGCGTTTTACACGCTGGCCGCAATCGGCGAACTCGAGGATGACACCTTCGAAGTGCTGGTGCTCACCGACGCCGGTTCCTCGCTGGTCAGACTCCTCCACGCCTCGCCGGACGCTCCCGACGTCGACGTCCGAGAAAGCGAAACCGGTGCACCGCTGTTCGAGACGGTTGGATTCGGTGAGAGCACGAATTACGTGGCCGTCCCCGCCGGCTCGTACACCCTCGAGGTCGTTCCCTCGAGTGAAGCGAACGCTGTCGAGGACGAGAACGGCATCGACGACGAAGAGAACGGACTCGATGACGATGAAAACGGTGTCGACGATGCGAACGACGACGATGACGAAGTCGGGATGGACGACGATACCGAGGATGTCGACACCGACGACGATGAGAACGGCATCGACGACGACGAGAACGGCATCGACGACGACGAGAACGGCATCGACGACGATGAGAACGGCATCGACGACGATGAGAACGGCGTCGACGACAACGGGATGGACGAGGACGATGACATGGACGAACCCGATGACGACGTCGTTGCCAGCGTTGACGTCGACCTCGAGGCTGGCACCGCTTACACCGCCTTCGCCATCGGTTACCTCGAGCCACCGAACGGGGAGGGTCGCGAGTTTGCCGTCAACCTCGCCGTTGACGGGCCCGAGTCACTCGAGGACGACGTAGACGACGTAGAAGACGAGAACGGCATCGACGACGATGAGAGGGACGACGACGAGATGGACGATGATGACGACATGAACGACGACACTGACGACGAAAACGACTACTGAGTGTCACGGAACACTCGAGCAGTCCTCGAGTCACATTCGGCGATCGAATCGGGCGGCCGTCGTAGCAGTCAGTCGCTAGATAGCACCGCGATATACCAGTCGGTAGCCGTTTTGGCAGCAGCCATACGAGTCGATACTCAACCGAAATCGGGAGAACCGAACGCCCGGTCAGTGCGGGAACCTCCACCACCCAACCGCTGTGCCCATCGAGCGATAGCTGCCCGCAGGTCCCAACCACGCTCGTCGTACGGGGCACCAACACACCCTAGGCGTCGACGTAGCGCTTGACCCACTCCTGTCGCCGCTCGAGTTCGCGTTTCCCTTTCGGCGTCAATGCGTAGTAGTTCGTCCGCCGGTCGAGTTGGCCCTTTTCGATCAGTTCGTGTTCGACCAGCGTATCCAGGTTTGGATACAGCCGACCGTGTGTGACGGGCTGGTCGATGTACTCGTTGATATCGTCGAGTATCCGCTGTCCCGACGGACGGTCCATCCCTGCGATGACGTACAACAAATCGCGCTGGAATCCGGTTAATTGGTCCATGGATCACCCTCTGAGAACGGACCTTCACCGATCTGTGGCTTTGTTATACCGAGGGTACACAGCGGAACGGACTCCATCACAACCGGTATAGACAGCCAGCAGTCGCTCCTCGCTCGCGGTCACCCCCGCGTTCGCCGGAGACAGGGGGTTTTTGCCCTACAACGCGCTACTGGGCGGTATGCCGGCCGACCCACTCGCCTGGGAAACCCTCGAGTCAGACGTCGCCTACACCTGTCCCGGGTTCGACATCATTACGCAGACCGTACGCCTCCCAGACGGCGAGCGAACCGATTTCGATTTCCTCGCGGAACCACCCAGCGTCTGTATCCTCCCGTTCACCGACGACGGCGACGTCGTCTGCATCGAGGAGTGGCGACAGGCCGTGGGCCGACTCAACCACGGGTTACCGGTCGGAACCACCGAACCCGATGACACGAACCTCGAGACGGCCGCCAGACGCGAACTCCGCGAGGAAACCGGCCACGAAGCGACTACCTTCGAGCCGCTAGTGACCGTCGAACCGGCCAACGGGCTCGCCGACTCAGTAATGCACTTTTTCGTCGCTCGAGGCTGTGATCCGACGGGCGAACAGCAACTCGATGCCGACGAGAGTATCCGGGTGGCCCCACAGCCGTACGACGACCTGCTCGAGGCCGTCCGCGCGGGCGAGGTTCGTGACGGACGGACGGTGCTCGCGGTGTCACACTACGAGTTGCAAGAGACCTGACGGCACTGTTCGACCCGTCAGTCAGGTCACGGAATAGTACCCTCCCAAACGTTGGCCTGTGGGTGAAATCGACCCGCACCACATGATTTCACCCACACGTGAAGGTTTGGGAAGCCACTAGCATCACCGCCGAGGACGTACCCGAAGTACCATTGTGTCCTCCCACCACTCTCCCCCCACTACCCGCTCGCAAAGCCACTACCCCATACACAGGTGCGTTTTTCCCCGTCGAACCCGAACCTCGAGCCATGCGTATCGTCACCACGCTTCCCTCAGCGACCGAAATCGTCGCGGCCCTCGGGCTCGAGCCCGTCGGCGTCTCCCACGAGTGCGACTACCCGCCGCAAGTGCGCAACATTCCGTCGATCACGCGGTCGCGCATCGACGCCGACGCCTCGAGCGAGGACATCGATGCCCAGGTGCTCGAGGCGGCAGCCGAAGACGGCGTCTACGATATCGACGTCGAGACGCTCGATGCACTCGAGCCGGAACTGGTCGTCACTCAGGGAATGTGTGACGTCTGTGCGGTCGACGAGGTCGTCATCGAGCGCGCCCTCGAGGGGATCGCTGCCGAGCCGACCGTCCTCACCACCGACCCACACACCGTCAACGACGTCCTCGAGGACGTCAAACGCGTTGGCCGCGCTGCCGGCGTCGAATCGCGTGCCGAAACCGTTGTGACTGGCCTCGAGGCCCGACTCGAGACGGTTCGAGAGCAGACGGTCGACATCCCATCGGCCGAACGACCACGCGTGGCAATTTTCGACTGGACCGAACCCGCGATGATCGCGGGCCACTGGACGGCCGAACTCGTCTCGTGGGCCGGCGGTTCCTACGGGCTGGCCGACGTCGGAGAGCGCTCGCGACCGCGCGAGTGGGAAGAGATCGTCGCGTACGATCCCGAAATTATCGTCATCGCCCCCTGTGGGTTCGACCTCGAGCAAACGGCCCGAAACTGCTCGGATCTGACCGGCCGCGACGGCTGGTCGGAGCTATCGGCGGTCCGAGAGGGACGTGTCTGGGCACTCGACGGCAACCACTATTGCAACCGGCCGGGGCCACGACTGGTCGATACCTGCGAGGTTCTGGCGCAGATTATCCAGCCCGATCGGTTCGACGGTGAGTCGGACGAAACGATTGCCGTGCCGCTAGCCGACCTGTCGGGACGGCTCGAGGCGTGACCGACTCACACACCCCCCAGCCGGTGCTCGTCGTCCCGGACTCGGTTCGGAAAGCACTGGTCGAGGCTGCTCGAGACGCCGGGCCCGAAGAGTGCTGTGGCGTCCTGGGCGGCGCGTTCGACCCCCAGCGCAGTCGCGTCACGTCGTGGTACCCTGCAGCCAACGCTGCCGACCAGCCTCGAGAGCGGTATCTGATCGATCCGACGGTCCAACTCGAGATTTTCGAGAGACTGGAGGATAGCGGCGAGGATATCGTCGGCTTCTATCACTCTCATCCCAGGGGCCCGCCCGTGCCGAGTCAGACCGACGTCGACGCCGCCGCGTGGCCCGATCGGTCGTACGTCATCGTCGTCGGTCCGTTCGAAGACGAGCGCGGTAGCGAACGGCCAGCTGTCCGCTCGTGGCGCTGGCGTGACGGGGGCGAAACCGGCCATTTCGAACGCGAACGCCTCGAGTCGCCTCGAGGTGGTCCCGACGACGCGTGAAGTCGGGATCACGGCGCTGTCGACGTGACGGAACGTTTAGTACAACTACGTGACTCTATCACACACAGATGGAACCGTGGGCCGTCTGGGAGTGGCAGTATACGCCGTACACGCTCGTGTTGCTCGGGGGCGGCGCGATGATGGCGGCGATCAGCGTCTTCGCGTGGCGAAACCGAGATGTTACCGGCGCGAGTAGCTTCGCCGTCCTCGCCGGAGCCACCGCCCTGTGGTCAGCCGCCTACGCACTCCAGATTGCCGCGGCCACACCGGAACTGACGGCGTTCTGGGCCAACGTCAACCACATCGGTGTTGCCATGGTTCCCGTCGCCTGGGTGTACTTCGCACTGCAGTTTACCGCTCGAGAGCGGTGGATTACCCACCGATCAATCCTCGCACTCTCGGTCGTCCCGGTGGTGTACGTCGGCCTGGTCTGGACCAACGGCTTTCACTTTCTGGTTCGTGACCCCATCGACCTCCAGCCGGTCGCCGACGGCACGCTCCTCGTTTCCCAACACGGATTCGGCCCTGCCTTCTGGTTTCACGCCGCCTACGGCTACGGACTGATGCTCGTCGGCTTTCTGTTGCTGGCGCACTTGCTACTCTGGTCACCACGAGTGTACCGACGACAGGTCGCAATCCTTCTCTTCGGGGCCCTGCTCGCGGTATTGACCAACGTCGCTTTCCATCTGGGTCTCGGCCCAGCCCCCTATGTCGATCTCACCCCGTTTAGCTTCGTGGTATCGGGGGTGATTTTCTTCGTCGCCATCTACCGCTACCGACTGTTCGACCTGACGCCGATTGCTCGGCCGCTGGTCCTCGACACACTGCACGAGGGCATCATTGTTGTCAATATGGACCGTCGTATCGTCGACAGCAACCGGTCAGCTGACCGCCTGCTCGATATCGACTCGAGGCTGGTCATCGGTCACCGGTTCGAACGCCTCCCGATGGCACAACACACCTTCGTCGACGACGACAGCGACATCGACCCCCTTACAAGCCAGTCTGTCGGCACTATTGCTGACGAAACCACTCGAGAAACCGACAACACGATCGACCCCGAAACGACCACCCTCGGCTCCCAGTCGTTCCCCATCAAGGGCGTCATGATTCTCCAGGACGGCGACGAACACCGGTATCTCGAGGTTACTTCACGCGTGGTGGCCGACGTGGGCGGGAAAGCCCTCGGCTGGTCGCTCACGTTTCGCGACGTCACCGAGACGCGGCGACTCCAGGCGGAGATCGAGGCCACGCTCGAGCAACTGCGTCGCTCGAACGACGAACTCGACTCCTTTGCTAGCGTCGTCTCTCACGACCTGCGCGAACCCCTCCGGACGACCGAGCGATACCTGTCCATGCTCGAGGGAACACACGATTCCGCACTCGACGAGGATGGCGCGGACCTACTCGAGGTGGCCCACCGAAACACCCGGCATGCTCAGGCGATGATCGATGATTTACTCACCTACTCCCGAACCGATGGCGGGAACCACTCGTTCGACGCCATCGATTGCGAGACCCTGCTTGAGGAGCTCTGTACCACCCTACAGTTCGAAATCGAAGACCGCGACGCGACCGTCGACGTTGGCACGCTCCCCACCGTGTACGGCGTCGAACACCTATTGCGTCGGCTGTTCCAGAATCTCCTGACGAACGCCCTCGAGTACGCCGGCGACGAGCCCCCGGAGATCACGGTTCGTGGCGAGTACACGGACGACGGGGTGCGGATAACCGTCAGCGACACCGGTGTCGGTATCGACCCGGCACACGCCAACCACGTCTTCGAGTTGTTCAACCGCGGCGACCGGACCGACACCGACGGCGGCACCGGCATGGGCCTCGCCATCTGTCAGAAGATCGCCGCGGTCCACGACGGCTCGATTTCCCTCGAGTCGACACCCGCTATGGGGACGACGTTCACGGTTGACCTTCCGAGCGAATCCAGCGCCGAAACTGCTGGTGCCTCGACCCGGAACCCATACGCGGCACAAGAATCACGGCTCGAGGAGGAAAAGGCCCTCGAGGACCATACCGACGCCGACCACGAAGCTGACAGCGAGACGGGCGACAGCGAGGTGGCCCCCGACAACTCCATCGGTCAGTGATCGCCATACGTCGTTTCGAGTACACAGCCCGATTTCTCCAGCCAATGCCGCCGACACCCAAGTAGCCAAACCCCGCGAAACGAATACTCGGCTATGACCTGGACTGCCGACTCGATGCCCGACCTGTCCGACCGGCGCCTCGTCGTCACCGGAGCGAACAGTGGCATCGGCCTCGAGGCAACGCGCGAACTCGCTCGAGCGGGCGCGACCGTGGTGATGGCCTGTCGGAGTCGCGACCGGGGCGAAGCCGCCGCCGGCGAGATTCACGCCGACGTGGGGCATGCCGACCTCGTCATCGAGTCGCTCGATCTGGCGAGTCTCGAGTCGATCCGAACGTTCGCTGCGGAACTCGACGGCACGGTCGACGTCCTCGTGAACAACGCTGGCGTCATGGGCATTCCCCGCGCAGAAACCGAAGATGGGTTCGAAAAACAACTCGGCATCAATCACCTCGGTCACTTCGCCCTGACGGCACAGCTGTCGGACCAACTCGCCGCCGACGGCCGTGTCGTAACGGTCTCGAGTGCGATGCACGAACGCGGCGCAATCGATTTCGGCGACCTCCACAGTCGACACTCGTACGGCCCCTGGGAGGCATACAGCCAGTCGAAACTGGCGAACGTTCTGTTCGCACGGGAGTTACAGCGTCGGTTCGAGGCTGCCGGGACCGACCAGCGAAGTCTGGCCGTCCATCCGGGGTACGCCGACACCGACTTGCAGCCTCGAGTCGCTCGAGCGAAGGGGTCGCGAATCCAGCTCGGGATGATGTGGGCGGCGAACGCCGTCTTCGCCCAGCCGGCGTCGATGGGGGCGTTGCCAACGCTGTACGCTGCAACCGCCCCGGACGTCAACGGTGGGGGGTACTACGGCCCCGGCGGCCTGCTGAATATGCGGGGCTATCCGGATCGTCAGGAACCCTCGAAACGCGCACAGAATCCGGAAACAGCGAAACGACTCTGGGACGTTTCCGAAGCGGAAACCGGCGTCGACTTTTCGCTCTAGTCCTCTCCCAGACGTCGACCAGATCACCCCACAAACTCGTCCAACTCGAGGACTACCGGCCACAAACTCCTACTCGAGGTCGTCGACTAGGCCACTCGCAATCCCGACGTATCCGGCGGGTGTCAGCGCCTGCAGGTCAGCGCGAACGTCCTCGCTGACGTCGAGTTCGGCGAACAGTTCCTGGAAGTCCTCGAGGGTGACCTCGCGGCCGCGGGTGAGCGCCTTGACCTGTTCGTAGGCGTCGTCCTGACCTTCACGGCGAAGGATCGTCTGGACCGCTTCGCCGATGATCGCCGGTGTGTTCTCCAGGTCCTCACGCATGACCTGTTCGTTGGGGACGACCTTCTCGAGGCCCGCCGTCGTCTTTGTGTAGCCGATGAGGCAGTGTGCGAACGCCGCGCCGATATTGCGTTTGACCGTCGAATCCGAGAGATCGCGCTGGAGTCTCGAGGTCGTGACGTAATCGGCGAGGAACGTCAGATCCGAGTTCGCCTTCGAGAGATTCCCTTCGCTGTTCTCGAAGTCGATAGGGTTGACCTTGTGAGGCATCGTCGAAGAACCGGTTTCCCCCTTGACGGCCTGCTGACCGAGGTATCGATCGGAGACGTACAGCCAGATGTCGAGATCCAGATCCAGCACGACTGAATTCGCTCGGCGCAGCGAATCGAACACCGCTGCCAGGTCGTCACAGGGGTTCACCTGGGTCGAAAGTGACGTGAACTCGAGGCCCAGACCGGAAACGAAGTCACGCGCGACGGCTTGCCAGTCGACGTCGGGGTAGGCCGCGACGTGGGCCGCGTAGGTTCCCGACGCGCCGGCGAGTTTACCCGAGAGGGCGTCCGTAGCGCGACGAATCTCGCCGGTCGCACGTCCCAGTCGGGCCGCATACACTGCCATCTCCTTACCGAAGGTGGTCGGCGTCGCCGGCTGGCCGTGGGTGCGAGCGAGCATCGGCAGGTCCCGGTGGGCTCGAGCCATCTCGCCCAGGGTGTCCCGTACCTCGAACAGCGCCGGCAGGAGGACGTCGTCGACCGCGTCTCGAACCAGCAGGCGGTGAGCGAGGTTGTTCACGTCCTCGCTCGTCAGACCGAAGTGAATCCATGGCGAGGCGTCGCTGCCGTCCGGCAAATGATAGCGCAGGAAGTACTCGACGGCCTTGACGTCGTGGTTGGTCGCGTCGAAGCCCGCATAGCCCTCCGTCTCGAGGGTTTTGACGAGGTGGGCGTCGTCCTCATCGAAGTCCTCGTACAGGCCTCGCAGGTGAGTTCGCTCATCGGCATCGATCTCGAGCGGCGTGGCCTCGAGGGCTGCCAGCGCGAGCAGGTACTCGACTTCGACGCGAACGCGAGCGCGCATGAGCGCAGCCTCGCTGGCGTACGGCGACAGAGGTGCCGTCCGGGAACCATAGCGCCCATCGAGGGGCGAGACGGCGTACAGTTCGTGGCGGTGGGTCATGTGCGAGCGTGCATCTGCGGCGTGCAAAAGCGTGTCGGAATGCGTTTCATAGCCGTGCATACTCTTACGGTTGTATCTGCATTTCGACGCAAAACAAATGCATAAACGTGTATAACCAGTTGCTCGAGACCGCAACCACTTTGACGCTCGCAGATGGGATATCGACTATGACACGTCTCGCCGGCCTCGCCGGAAACCACGGACGAAACCTGTTGAACATCGCCGACAGAGCACCAGGGGACGTCGAACTCGGCGTCGTCCTGACGAACAACCCCGACGCGCCCGTCCTCGAGGCGGCGGCCGAACGCGACATTCCGACCGAAGTCGTTCCCCTCGAAGACGGGATGGGGCGACGAGCGCACGAGGAAGCCGTCAACGCTGCACTCGAGGGGTACGTGTACGACCTCGTCTGTCTGGACGGGTACATGCGCATCCTCTCTGACACCTTCCTCGAGGCTCAGCCGACGACGCTGAACGTCCACCCCTCCTTGCTGCCCGCGTTCCCCGGCATGGACGCCTGGGGCGACGCCCTCGAGGCCGGCGTCTCGGTCACCGGCTGTACCGTTCACGTCGTCACCGACGCGACCGACGACGAGGGGAACGTTATCGAAGGTGAAGTCGACGGCGGCCCCATCGTCACGCAGGAACCGGTGCCGATTTACGACGGCGACAGCGCGGCCGACCTCAAAGACCGCGTGCTGTACGACGGCGAGTTCCGCGCGTACCCACGAGCCGTCAAGTGGTTTGCCGAGGATGTGGTCGACGTCGACCGCGAGGCCGGCGAGGTTTCGGTCACTGGCGACGCCAGCGGTGTGGAATCCGACGACGACGGCCTTCCGGTGCGGCGACTCACCTCGAGTGATCGAGTCGCGACGCTTCGCTACGGCGAGAATCCCCACCAGAACGCGGCGGTGTACGCCGATTACACCTGTTCGGAGGCGTCGGTCGTCCACGCCGACCAACTAAACGAGGGAGCGAAGGCGCTCAGCTACAACAACTACAACGACGCCGACGGTGCGGTCAACCTCATCAAGGAGTTCGACGAGCCGGCCGCCGCCGTGATCAAGCACACGAATCCCGCGGGCTGTGCGACGGCCGATACGGTCGCCGAGGCCTACGACCGCGCGCTTTCGACGGACCCCATGAGCGCCTTCGGCGGCATCGTCGCCCTGAACCGCGAGTGTGACGCCGAGACGGCCGAGGCGATCACCGACTCGTTTAAAGAAGTCGTCGTCGCCCCCAGCTACACCGAGGCTGCCCTCGATATTCTGTGCGAAAAGAAGAACCTGCGCGTGCTTGACGTCGGCGACCTCGATGGCACGCAGGAACGATTCACCGAGAAGCCCATCGTTGGCGGCCGACTCGTCCAGGAACGCGACGACCAGCGAGTTTCCGTCGACGACCTCGAGGTCGTCACCGAGCGCGAACCCACCGAGGAACAACTCGAGTCGATGTCGTTCGCCTGGCAGACACTCAAGCACGTCAAATCCAACGGTATCCTGTTCACGAAGGGCACCGAAACCGTCGGCGTCGGCATGGGACAGGTCTCTCGCGTCGACGCGGTTCGACTCGCGGCGATGAAAGCCGACGAACACGCCGAGGGCAAGTCAGCCGAGGGCGCGGTGATGGCCTCCGATGCGTTCTTCCCGTTCCCCGATGGCCTCGAGGAAGCCGCGAAGGCGGGTATCGAGGCGGTGATTCAGCCCGGTGGCTCGGTGAACGACGACGACGTGATCGAGGCCGCGGACGAGCACGGAATGACGATGGTATTCACGGGCCAGCGGTCGTTTAGACACGACTGAGCGGAGCGAAATCGGTTTTTTGGTCTCTCGTCGAGCAAAGCGAGACGATGGTCAGCGAGCGCAAGCGTTCGCCAGACAGATTTTGCGGCCAGTGGTTGGGAAGCGAAGCGACCGAACTCGAGCGGAAAAAGGTGGAGTGGAACTACTCGTCGTCGATTCCGTGGCGCTCGTAGAACTCCTCGGGCGTGTCCTCGATGCGCTCGAACTCGGTGTCGAAGTAGTACTCGTGGTGGCGCACGACCTGCTCAACCACCCAGGCGCTGAAATCCTCGTTGAAACGCCACTGGTCCTCGAGTTCGGGGACTTCGAACCGTTCGTCGGTCGAAAACGCCGCGTAAACGTGGAAGAAACCGAGGATGACGTCGGCGAAGTCTCGAGCCTTCTCCGCGCTCGATTCGCGGCGTTCCTCGAGTTCGGCTTGCCCCTCCGGCGTCAACTCGAAGTATTTCCGGTCGGGTTCGTCCTCGCGCTCGATTCGCTCGGCCCACTCTTTTTCTTCGAACTTGTACAGGATGGGGTACACCGAGCCGTAGGAGGGCTCCCAGTGACCACCGCTGATGTCACGGATTTCTTTCAGAATCTCGTAGCCGTACCTCGGTTTTTCCTCGAGTAACTCGAGAACCAGGTACGCGATAAGTCCTTTCGGCGGCCCACTTTTCCGCATTATGCGCCTGATTTAAACTGGCGAGCATAAAGGGTTTCGGTCATCGGCAGCCGATGTGTCGAGCGGGGCGAAAGACCGATACATACCCACTGAAATACTTGGGTACAGTTTTTGTATCGACTCAGTATTATTATCATTGTATTTGGTATCGATTCGGTAGTATAACAAAACGGGCGCTTCCAGTGGACTTACTCGAGGGAACGGGTGGCAAGCAATCGATCGGTTCCAGCTCTCGACGCCATCGAGGGAAACCGTTCGTTATTCACTGCTGGACACGAACGCCCCCGTATGGACCGACGCAGACCACCACAGACCGAGGAGGGTTGGTACGTCCTGCACGACTTCCGAACAGTCGACTGGGACGCCTGGCGAGACGCCCCCGAGCGCCAACGCGCTCTCGCCCTCGAAGAAGGAATCGACTATCTCTCCAGTGCGATGGCCCTCGAGGACATCGACGGCGAGGACGGCGACTCCGCGCTATTTTCGATCGTCGGCCACGAGGCCGACCTACTCATCTTGCACCTGCGACCGACGGTCGCCGACCTCGAGGTGCTCGAGCGCCGGTTCGAGGGGACGGCGCTGGCCGAGTTCACTGAGCAGACGGATTCGTACCTCTCGGTCACGGAAGTATCCGGCTACATGTCTGAAGAGTATTTCGAGGACGGCGAAGCGGCCGACACCGGCATTTCGCGGTACATTCAGTCGCGTCTCGAGCCCGAAATTCCGGACGCCGAGTACGTCAACTTCTACCCGATGGACAAGCGCCGCGACGCCGAGTGGAACTGGTATGACCTCTCGTTCGAGGAGCGAAAGGAGTACATGTCCGCCCACGGCGATATCGGCCGCGACTATGCCGGAAAAGTCACCCAGATCATTTCCGGCAGCGTCGGCCTGGACGACCACGAGTGGGGCGTCACCCTGTTCGCCGACGACCCCGCAGACATCAAGGACCTGCTCTACGAGATGCGCTTTGACCCCTCGAGTTCGCGCTTCGGCGAGTTCGGTCGATTCCGTTTCGGCCGACGGTTCGCTCCCGAAAACCTGCGTGCGTACTTCGCCGGGCAGCAAGTCTCGACTGATCCAACCGACGGAAAGCCTGTGGAGGGAGCCGCGAGTGGCGGTCACGGCGACTCGAGCGGCCACCATGGTGAATCGAGCCCCAGCGACGGGCACCATCACGGCGACGCGAGCGCCCACGGTGAGGAGGCCGACGCGACCGACGACGCCGACGTTCGCCCAGAACTCGAGGAACTGGGCGTGTACGCCGGACAGCCACACGGGGAAGACATCCACGCGGTCGTGCTCTACTCCGAAGCGGACGCCGACGACCTATTTGAGGAGGTCGATGGTCTCCGGACGAACTTCGATCACTACGACAGTCACGTCAAAACGGCCGTTTACGACACCGAAGACGACGAAGCGGCCGTCGTCAGCCTCTGGGAAACCGAACGCGCCGCGAACACGGCCGCTGGATTCCTGAGCGACCTGCCGGACATCGTCCGCCAGGCCGGTGACGACGAGGCCGACTCCTGGGGAACGATGGGGATGTTTTACACTGTCAAACCGGAACACCGAGAGGACTTCGTGAGCACCTTCGCCGACGTCGGCGGGTTACTCGAGGAGATGGACGGTCACCGAAAAACGTCACTATTGGCCAACCTCGAGGACGAAAACGACATGTTCATCGCCAGTCGCTGGGACTCTCGCGAAGATGCGATGGAATTCTTCCGTAGCGACGCGTTCGGCGACACCGTCGAGTGGGGACGGGACGTGCTGGCCGACCGCCCGCGACACGTCTTTTTGGCCTGATAGCGCCCGACGTTTTCACACGCCGGCAAACCTCGACACGCACTGGCTATCAACGAGGCACTCGAGCAGTCACGAGAAGGGATTCGTTCCGGTTCATTCGAGACTCAAGTCAGCGCAGATGCAGTGCGAAACTAACTCCCTGGTTAGATTCGACCAGCGTTGCCCTCACCGTTTGAATCGTAAAAGAAGTAGCCAGCAATTCCGGCGAGGCCAAAAGCGAGCGTAATCAGCGGCCACTTGCCCGGATTTCGGTCAGTGAGTTTCGCGTGGAGCGTGACGAAAATCGCAAAGCCGATGTGGGCGGTCAGCGTCGCCACCGCGAACGTCTGCAGATCCATTATTCGAGGATTCGAGGGCGGACGCTTATGGATTTCGAGATTCGACACCGCGGACCTGGCGGGTACAGGGCACACCACAGGGAGAAAGGTACTCCTGCCTCGAGGGAAAACCCACAGCCGTGAACCGTCGGGCGTTGCTCGCTGGCGTTCCGACGGTCGGCCTCGCCGGCTGTCTGGAACGGTTGGGACTCTCCGAAGACGTCGTCGTCCTCGAGAAGACCCTCGAGGCGACCGAAGTCGATTTCGAGAGCGGCGAGCAACGGGACCTGGTGCTGGCACGCAGACGGGATGCACCGGACGGTCCAGTGTACGAGGAACTGGCCGACCATCGGGCCCTCGAGTCACTCGACGCCGACAGTCCGCTCGTCGTCAACGATACCCTCCAGACAGCGCTGGAGGAGGCGTTTTTCGAGATTCGGCTCCGCGCGCAAGTCTGTGACCACGCGCCAGTCGGCGACCCGGGGGCGGCCGAGGGCTGTCACGATGTCAGTGTCATCCGGAGCGATTTCAACGAGATACAGGTCGGTGACGAAATCGAGGTGCGCTCGAGTGACGACGGGATCGGATTACTCGAGGTACGTCGACGGCGCGAAGAGCGATAGCAGTCTTCAGCAGCGGACCGGGTACATAATGAGGCCCGTGATCACGAGCATGGGACCCGTGGCCGCGAGCGAGAATCGCGTCGTTAGCGATTCTCGGGAGCCGGGGGAGGGCAGGCTGCTGAGCTGTATGCGGGCTAGTAGTCACACCGCGAGCGAGACACCGTCGAGCGAGCGGGTTTTTTGGTCCAGATTTTTGTCGTGAGCGGGCGGCTGCGCCGACCCGAGCGATAAAAAGGTGGGTTGTTAGAAATCGTGGTCCGGATCGTCCTCGACCGAGCGCTTGAGCGACTCACGACGGGATTTGGCGTCACGGCCGGTCGCCTCGAGCAGGAAGTCGTTTTTCGCTGAAACGGCCTCGCCCGCAGCCTCGAGTTCGTCGGGGCCGAGTTCGGTGGGGTCGCGTTCGACGAAGTCGACGGCGAGTTTGTCCTTTTTACCGGAGTAGGCTACCGCACCGACGACGATGCGTTCGAAGACTGGATTCTCGGGCGAGTCGATCACGTAGAGGTCGCTGCCTTTGAACTCCTCGGTGCCCGAAATCGAGCCGAAATACTCCTCGACAGTCGCTTCCAGGTCGGGGATTCGCTCCTCGAGATATTCACCGCGACGCATCTTGTACTCCTTCATCGCCTCCACATATACGGGGGGAGCGTTTACCTTTTTTCATCGCTCACAGCGCGTGTCGGTGAGGAAGGGAGTCGACTCTCGGGTCCGATGTCGGCTCGCGAAGGTACGCCCGGTAGAATCGACGAACGCAATCGAGACCGGGGCACAGGAACGATAACTCGAAAACGTGACCGCAGAAAATCTGGAAACAGCCTATCGTTCGCGCTCGCCGAGATAGCCACGTTTGCACTCCGGACAGATGTCACCCTGCCGAAGCGACCCGCGGTCGCCGGGAGCGACGAACGAACACTGCGGGCAGAAAAACTCGGTCGCGACGCCATCTCGAGTCGTGCTCTCGCCGGGATTCGGTGCGGACTGGGCGCTTTCGATACCGGTGTACGAAGCCGATTGGCCCTCGACTGAGTCGGCCTCGGCATCGACGAACACGGCATCGTCGGTGACGGGTTCGTCCTCTTCTGCGGCCGGTGGCTGGGTCGCTTCTTCGGTCAGGTCTCGAGGACCAGTCGACTCGACCGGTTCACCGGCGGTAGCCTGCTGGCGGGCCAGGTCAGCTGCATCGTCGGTTCCGTCGTCGTCAGGCCAAGCCGTCTGTTCGTTTGCAGCCCCAACTGGTGGGCCGACGTCGTCCGAATCGGGCCATTCGCCGTGACCACGGTCGCCATCCCGTGGCGGTTCGGTCTCATCGAGGATTTCCGCATCGTCGGTGATCGGGTCGCCATCCTCGTCGGTCGGGACGTCCGGTTCGTCCGCGTCGGTACCCTCAGAGACATCGGAGTCGGCCGCTGTGGCCGATTCAGTGGACGAGGCGACACCGGGGTCGCTCGAGGCTGTGTCGGACGGGTCCGCTTCGGAATCCAGAATTTCGACGTCTTCATCCGGCGGCGTGTCGGCCCCGGATTCGAGAGCGGTGTCGGCCGCCACGGCGTCGTCACCGCTTGGCGTCGGTTCGGACGCCTCCGCCGGGTGTTCATCACCGACCGAGTCGTGCTCGCCCTCGGTTACCGGCGCCGGCGAATCCGGGAGGTCGTGGCCGTTCTCGAGTGAGGTCACTTCGGTGTTCTCACTGAGGATTTTCTCGACACCGCAGCGTTGACAGCGTTGGAACTCGGTAACGGTCACGACGACCTCGCTCCCCCGTTCTTCGCGGTCGCGTTGGACCGTTGGATCATCGTAGTCGTGTCCGAGCAGCGAACATCGCAGAGCCATTGTCCCATCGTACCAAGCCACGGCATAAAAAACGTACTGCAAACGACGGGCGAAATTCTACTGCTTTGGATACCAAACGGTACCGTGAACGGTGTGTCGTTCGTGTGATGCGGCTCACGACGGCATCTCAGGAAGTCATTTTTCGCTGAGACGGCGTCACCGGCAGCCTCGAGTGTCAGGACTGAGTTCGGTTGGGTCGCGTTCGACGAAGTCGACGGCAAGCTTGTCCTTTTTGGTGGAGTAACGATAAACGTCAAATCCTGGCCGCACGAAGAGGAGGGTAGATGAGAGCAAAACAGGAGTACCGGAATCGGCCGGAAACGGAGGTGATGGTACTCGATGTCCTCGTCAACCGGAGCGAAAACGGAATGTCCGTCTTCGAGTTACGGGCTACCGTATCGGTTGAAATCGACAGTCTCGAGGAGGCGCTGGCGTCGCTCAAAGACGACGGCCTGATCGTCGTCGAATCGCCCGCGACGAGCACTCGAGCGATGATAAAACCGGCCGAGCGAGTGATTCCGGACGAAGCCGACCTCGATTCGGATGCAACGTTGCTCGAGCAACTCCGCGAGCGATTTCCGTTGTGATCGAGTTATACCGGCATTCATCGGTGACCGAGCCGTACCAGTGCTAATCGGGCCGTATCGGGCGCAAACCAATGGATTACGGCCGTCGACTGATAGATCACCAATCCACAGACAGCGTTTTCGCCAGAACCGGACATATCAACAATTATTATCACTGCGTGAGTTGCTTCCGATTGCGAACCAACGGACCAATGCCCCATCGCTTCCCTGGAGACCCCCGCGACGACGTTCGAGACGAAATCGCGCAGTGGCCAGCACGATTGGCGGCCTCGACTCGAGGTGAGGGTTGGTGAAACGACGTGCCGCGATTGCGCTCGCACTCTCGATTCTCTTGCTCCTCATCTTCATCACGTTAGTCGGGTGGGAGGACGTGCTGGATTCCATCGAACGAGCGTCCCTGCCAGTGTACGCGGTCGCCGTCCTCGGCTCACTCGGCACGCTCGTGTTTCGCAGTGCAGTCTGGCACCGCGTCTTGATCGTCGTCGATAAACGCCGCCCCTACTGGCTGATCGCGCTGATTTTCGCCACGGCCTCGTTTATCAAATACGTCACACCCTACGGGCAGATCGCCTCGGGCGTCGGCAACGCCGCCATCGTCAACCGCTACACCGGGACGAGTTACGAAGAGAGTCTCGCCGCCGTCGTGAGCGCCGACGCACTTACGTACATGCCGTACTACACGTTCGGGATCGTCGGGCTGTTCTACGTGTTCGGCCGGCTGCCCCCGCCAGTCGATCCGAGACCCTATATCTTCCCCTCGATAGCCATCATCGGTGCCGTCGTCGTCGGGATCGCCTTGTTGTGGTGGGGTCGGGCAAGGCTCGCTAACGCGTTCGTGACCGCCATCCTCGCCGCCCGCCGACTGGTTGCCCGCGTGTCGACGAAACTGGCCCAGCGACTGACCCGGGAGAACATCGAAAACCGCCTCGAGGGATTCGCCGTCACGCTCGAACTCGTCTCGAAAGATCGCCGTGCAATGGGTATCGCAATGGTGGCTGCCCACATCGGCTGGCTCGGGCTCGCCCTCGCGTTGTACGCCTCGGCGAGTGCCGTCGGATCGCCGATTCCGTTCGGCGTCGCCTTGCTCGTGGTCGCTCTGAGTAAAATCGGCTTTATCGTGCCGACGCCGGGTGGACTCGGCGGCGTCGAGGCCACACTCGCAGCGGCCGTGTATCTACTCGCACCGAGTGCGGTCGGAATGACGGTCGCCACCGCAACGGCGATCGCGATTCTGTACCGGTTTGCCACCTACTGGCTCACCATCGCGATCGGCGGCACGGCCTCGCTTGGACTGACCGTCCTCGATCCACAGCCACCCGCAGACGGGCAACGTTCTTAGGGTGAGCCAACACACGTTGGCACATGCCCACGATATTCAGTCAGATCGCCGCGGGCGAGATTCCCGCTCGAGTCGTGTACGAAGACGAGACGACGATGGCGTTTCTCGACGCCACCCCGCTCGCTCCCGGGCACACGCTCGTCATCCCGAAAGACGAGTATCCCCGATTGAACGACGTTCCCGCAGACGTTGCGAGCGAGCTGTACGCGACGATTCATCAGCTCGTGCCAGCCGTCGAGGCAGCCGTCGACGCCGACGCCAGCACCGTCGCGTTCAACAACGGCGAAGCGGCCGGACAGGAAGTGCCCCACGTCCACTGTCACATTCTACCTCGATTCGAAGGCGACGGCGGTAGTAACGTCCACGGCATCGCAGGCGACCTGCCCGACCTCTCGGAGGACGAACTCGATTCGATCGCCGAGGATATCGAGTCACGGGCCTGACAACATCGTTGTAGTCACGGACCGCCGATCACCCATAACGGAGTCAGCGGTCGGCGGTACATTGGTACAAACCCTCATGAGACGGAATCTCCGACCAAACTATCGCCGAGAAGGTTTTATCCCTCGAGTGTGAGCCTCGAGATATGCTTGGACTCGCCGGGTTTGCCGAGCGCTTTCGGGCCCATCCGGTCGCCGCCACGATCGAACTCGCCAGCTTCCTGGGCTGTTTCTTGCTGGCGATCGGAACGTTTGTCGCCATCTCGAGTGGAGCACCGACCGGCTCGCTCGGTGACGACTGGCTCTGGCTGGCCGTCATCGCCGGCGGCAGCATTTTTGTCGTCTTCTGGACGGCGCTGGTCCCGCTGTACGAGCGAACGTTTTGACATCCACCCACGACTGAAGTCGTAGAATTCCTCTCGTGGGAGTCTCAGTCGTTCTGAGCCTCTCCGAGAGCGACATTCCCCCGTAACCCGCGCCGTGGCGGTCGCTGGTGACCGCGAGATGAACGCTGGTTGTTGACCGCGAGATGGATACTGTGTCTGTCCCCCGGTCCAACACGTCCGCCCCATCCCCACCACATAATCGCCCAGTGCATACACTGTTCCGCGCGGAGAACACACCCGAATACCGCCAAGTCGGCTTTCTCGAGACCACCGGCGCCCGCTGACGAGGATCGGCAGCTACAAAGTCCCGGACCACGACAGGTTTCGACAGAAGCGATGTCCGAGGACGTTACGGGAGCTGATGACCGAGACGGAGCCGAGCGGGCCGACGGACGAACCCGTGATCGGGCCGACGACCCCGCGGCCCTGCGCGAAGAGATCCGCCAGCTCGAGGACCGACTGGCCGAGTTCGAAACGTCGGTCGAAGAGCGGACCGTCCGCAAGGACTCCCTCGAGAGCGAACTCAAACGCTACGTGCGCTGGCGGGTTCGTCGCGGCCACGCACACGGCTGGGGCCCGTACCTCGTCTTGCTGTACGGCACGGCCATGACGATTGCTGCGTTTTATTTCCTTGAGGGGCTCTGGGCCGTCCTCTCGATGCTCGTCATCTGGACCTCGACGCTCGGCGTCTACGTCCTGATGGTGCTGTTCGGCGCTGGCATCTCGATTCTGAACGTGCCCGGACGACTGCGAAACCGCGTCGGCGAGTGGCGTTCCTGATTCCTGAATTCCGAGCCGACAGATCCGCTCGGGCGGTTGCCGAACGGTAGTCGAACACTCGAGTACCGTCGTTCGAACACTCGAGTAACGGTGAGCACCAACAGCTATAGAACGATCAATCGTGTACTCGCCCAGATATGTGGTTCGACCAGTCGCTCGTCCGAGCGATCAGGGACGCCTTTCCGGAATGGATGGCGTTTTTCTGGGCGTTACTGTCGATGCTGGGAAGTGTCTGGTTCGTCGCCCCCGTAGTCGTTCTCGCGTTCTGGTTCTGTGACCGCCATCGGTTTCTCTCCTGGGTCGTGACTGTGCTGGGCGGCTATGCGATCATGATCGGGACAAAGAGTTACGCGAACATCGGCCGACCTGACGTTGGCCCGGCAATCGCTCCCGAATCGCTGCCGTCGGTGATTGCCTTCGCGTATGCACCGTTCGTCGAGGTAGCCTCCTCGAGTTTTCCGAGCGGCCACACCATCGCCGGCACCATCATCTGGACGATGCTCGCCCTCGAGATACGGTTCGGGACCCGCCGAAAGCGGTTGGCCGGAGCCGCCGTGGTGATCGCTCTTATCGGCGTGTCCCGAATCGCACTCGGCCTACACTACCTCGGTGACGTCGTGGCCGGATTTGCGATCGCCGGCAGCTACCTCCTCGTCGTCCTGACGCTTCCGGACTGGCTGGAACGACAAACTGGTCTCGAGTCAATGACGACCACATTCGCACTCGTGACCGTCGTGGCCCTCCTGTCGTTGTTCGGCGGTCGATCGGACGCTGCTGGCGTATTCGGTGCGGTCGCTGGTCTCTGGACCGTCTGGACGTACGCGCCACCACCGCGTGAGCCCTGGCCACTATTTCCCTCGCGCGTTGCCCAGCGCATCTGGAGCCTGAGTGGGGTCGGCCTCGTCGTGCTCGTCCTCGCCGTCCTCGGCAGCTACGGCAGCTGGTTACTCGTCGGGTACATCACTGGAACGCTCATCGGCGTGGTTCCGCGACTCTCATACAGTTTCATGTGATCTGTTACTCGAGTCCCCCGTCGGGAGCCGAGACACGGACGCCAGCTTTGCTACTCGAAGGGTCGTGACGAAGCAACGAGTTACCGACAATAAAAGAATACAGGTCAGGGGCCCGTTTTTCCCTCAGCTACGCCCTAGAACGTCTCGAGGTACTCGTCGAGTTCCCACTGGGAGACGTCGACCAGGTAGTCGCCGAACTCCTGTTTTTTGGCTTCGACGAACTTCGGCCCGACGTGGTCGCCGAGCGCATCGAAGATGACCTCGTCTTCCTCGAGAGCCGTGACGGCTTCGCCGAGATTCGTTGGGAGTGTGTCGATGCCGTACTCTTCGCGTTTTTCTTCGTCGAACTCGTAAATGTTCTCGCGAACCGGGTCGGGCGCTTCGAGTCCCTGTTCGATACCCTCGAGACCAGCGTGAATCATGACCGCGAACGCGAGGTAGGGGTTACACGAGGGATCAGGCGAACGGAGTTCGATACGCGAGGCGGCGGGGACGCGTGCGGCCGGCTTGCGGATGAGCGCCGAGCGGTTACGGTCGGACCACGCCACGTAGACGGGTGCCTCGTAGCCGGGCACCAGGCGCTTGTAGCTGTTGACCGTGGGGTTGGCGACGGCCGTGATCGCGGGCGCGTGCTCGAGGATGCCGGCGAGGAACGATTTAGCGGTATCCGAGAGATCGAACTCGTCGGCACCATCGTGGAACGCGTTCGTGCCGTCTTCGGTCATCAGAGAGAGGTGCGTGTGCATCCCCGAGCCGTTGATGCGCGGGATGGGTTTGGGCATAAACGTCGCGTGGAGATCGTGTTCGGCCGCGATGGCGCGGACGACCGTGCGGAACGTCCCGACGTTGTCCGCGGTGGTGAGGGCATCGTCGTACTCGAAGTTGATCTCGTACTGGCCTTCGGCGACCTCGTGGTGACTGGCTTCGATCTCGAAGTCCATTGCCTCGAGGCCGTAGATGATGTCCCGGCGGACGTCGCTCGCGAGGTCCTTCGGCGCGAGGTCGAAGTAACCGCCGACGTCGGCGGTTTTCGTCGTCGCACGACCCTCCTCGTCCTCTTCGAACATGAAGAACTCCGGTTCGGGAGCGGCGTTGATCGAATATCCCATCTCCTCGGCACGCTCGATCGCCTGTTTGAGGACGTAGCGTGGGTCACCCTCGAACGGTTCGCCCGTCGAGGTGTTGATTACGTCACAGATCATTCGGGCAGCGGCGCCCTCTTCGGTGTCGCGCCATGGCAGGATGGCGAACGTCTCCGGGTCGGGCTTGAGACGCATGTCTGATTCCTGGATACGGACGAAGCCTTCGATGGACGAGCCGTCGAAGTAGATGCCCTCAGTAAACGCTTTCTCCGCCTGGCGCGCAGGGACGGCGACGTTTTTCACGACGCCAAGAATATCGGTGAACTGTAGGCGAAGGAAGTCGACGCCTTTCTCTTCGATTTCGTCTAGAACGGCCTGTTCTGTCGCAGTGAGTTTTCCGCTTGTCATCTTCTGGTCGTCTTCAACGACGACCTGCACTACTAAAATCCTGCTGTTCCGAGCAAATCTTCTCTCTACGAGTCGGAATTGGATATTCGTAAAGTTCTAATGGGTGTGGTGTATTGGTGAGCGTGATGACGTACGAAAATCTCGATGCAAAGTTGGTGAATGCACTGCTCGGCGATGGCCGAGCCAGTCTTCGCAGCCTCGCCGAAGAACTCGATGTCTCCGTCACGACGATTTCGAATCACCTCTCCGATCTCGAAGAGCAGGGAGTCATCCAGGGCTACTCCCCTATCGTCGACTACGACGCTCTCGAGTACGACGTAACCGCCATTATCCAGCTCAAAGTCGAGGGGAACGCGCTGCCCGACATCACCGAGACGCTGAAAGAACACCGCCAGATGATCTCGGTGTACGAAGTTACGGGCGACTACGACGTGATCGCCGTCGGCAAGTTTAGAGACACCGACGGGATGAACGACCAGATCAAAGCGCTTCTCACCGATCCGGACATCAAAGAGTCGAACACCAGCGTCGTTCTCAACGCCGTCACCGAGAACGAGCAGTTCAAACTCGATATCGAACAGTAACGGCCCCATCCAATAGTACTCGCCGCTGTTCTTCGGTTTTACACGAGTAAACAGCACGTAGCACGCGACAACGCGAGCGCACACAGGCAGGGACACATCCACCTATAATGCGTGTTCGATTCCACGTGAACGGTTATGTGCGTCCGTTAGTGACTGTCGATTCGATATGAATCAACGCCCTCCATCGCCGGAAACGCCAGCGACGGCCCCGAACATCGCCGTCAGTACCGGTGACAGCGAGTCCATCCTGGTCACGACGCCACAGCTCGTCGGTATGCTCGAGAACGACTTCGGATGCGATGTCGACGAATCGACCCTCGAGACGCTCTTGCTGGAGTTAGACCGCGGCGGCTACGTCGAATGGGTAACGATCACGCGGTCGAATGACTACGTGTGGGATCTCTCGGGATCGGCGGAGAAAATCGGCGACGCCATCGCAGAAGCGGTCGTCGATCGTCTCAACGCGTGGCTACAGGGAGATGCTGATTGATCTGGTCCCTCGAAGAGCCGATCACGGATGCGGAACCGTATCGAACTGACGTGCCGGCTGTCGTTCGCACGTAATACATCGCGGACGCTATTTGGGCAAAGGGTACACGACTCCAGCCGTAGCCACAAACCCCGAGAGCAACCGGAGCGCTAACACTTCTGGCCCACAGAGTGTCGGGCATGTTTGGAACGAGCGGTATTCGCGGCCCTGTTGGCTCAACAGTTACCGCCGAACTCGCCCTCGAGGTCGGCCGGGCCCTCGCCTCCGACGGCTACGAACGCGTCGTTATCGGTCGTGACGTCAGGGACAGCGGGAAGGTGCTCGGTGCGGCACTCGCCGCAGGCGCACGCGAGTGCGGCGCGGACGTTATCGATATCGGCGTGGCTGCAACGCCGACGGTCGCCCGCAGCGTCGGCTGGTTCGACGCCGACGCCGGGGTCGTCATCACTGCCTCACACAATCCCTCGACGGACAACGGAATCAAGCTCTGGACTCCCTCGGGGAAAGCGTTCGGCCCCGATCAGCGCAAGGCCATCGAAACTCGAATCGAACGCGAGGACTACATCCTGGCCGACTGGAACGGCCACGGCACACAGCGGTCGACCGACGACGGGAACCGATTACACACCGACGCGCTCCGGGAAGCCGTCAGCCTCGAGACACCCCTCGACGTGGTCGTCGACCTAGGGAACGGGGCTGGCCGAGTAACCGCCGATGTCCTGACTGCCCTCGGCTGTCGCGTACGCACGATCAACGGCCACCCCGACGGCGCGTTCCCCGGCCGGCCGAGCGAGCCGAACGAGGAAACCCTCGAGGACCTGCAGGTGATGGTCGGGAGCAGCGACGCCGATCTGGGGATCGCCCACGACGGGGACGCAGACCGCATGGTTGCGGTCGACGAGACGGGCACGTTCGTCCCGAAAGACGTCCTCCTGGCGCTGTTCGCTCGAGACGCAGCGGGCGAGGGTGACCGGGTCGCCGCGCCCGTCGACACCAGCCTCTCGGTCGACGACGCGCTGGCTGCCGTCGGAGCGACGCTCACGAAGACCCGTGTTGGGGACGTGTACGTGGCCGAACGGGCGACCGAGCCGGACGTCGTCTTCGGTGGGGAACCAAGCGGGGCCTGGATCTGGCCCGAAGAAACGCTGTGTCCCGACGGACCGCTGGCTGCCTGTCGACTGGTCGAACTGGTTGCCGACTCGGGGCCGCTGTCGGCACTCGTCGACTCGGTCGACACCTATCCGATTCGCCGGGATTCACTCGAGGTCGCGGATAATACGGCCGTGATGGCGACGATCACCGACCGCGTGACCGAGCGCTACGACGACGAGGACGTCGACACGCTGGATGGCGTGCGCGTCGACCGCGGCGACGGCTGGTTCCTCCTCCGGGCGAGCGGGACCCAGCCACTCGTTCGCGTCACCGCCGAAGCCCGCACGGCCGACCGGGCCGACGCGCTCGAGCGCGAAGCGATGGGGATTCTCGAGGGAGCGATTCCGGCGTCGGCGGACTGATAGGTTCGTTGCTGTCTCTTACCGATCAGGGATGACTCGTGAGGAAGACACAGGACAGCAAAACAGAACGCAGGAACTCGGGAACCAGTCTACGTGAGCGCGGTGAACGCAAAGTAGACCAGGACGGCGATAATCGCGAGGAGGAGCAGACTGACGAGGAAGCTGACGATCGTCGAGACGATGCTGAAGACGATCCCCACGAGCTGGAGGAGAACCCAGAGCGCGATGATCGCGAGGACGCCCATCCCGACGAGCTGAAGTGTCGAACTCATACTCGGGACTTTTTCGTCAACACGTATGAACGTTGTGTACGGCGGGACTGAACGTTACGCTTGCCTGGTGTACGCCGGGACTGAGCGTTACGGTTGCCTGGACGTTTCGGACGGCGTCCTCGACTTAAAAGATGGCTGCCCAAAATTTCCTTACGACCTGATGGGCGTGTGAGCCCGTCACACGAATACGATATTTAAAACGTCCATATGGCCAGCCTCGAGCATAGGGGGTCGACGTGAGTGCCAGCGTGTATGGTCTCCACCGATGAGCCGCCAACAGCGTCGTCCCCACGAAAACGGTATACCGACTCGTTCGACCCAGCAGTTGGCCCCGTCGAGACGATCGTCGACCTGGTCGCGGAAGCAACCGGCCAGTCAGTCTTCGAGCTCCCGCCCATCTACGACGTCACGGACCCTGATGCCCTCAATGCCCTCTTTTCCAGCCCCCTCGAGGACGGTTCGAACAGCCAACCACAGCAATTCGAGTTCACGTTCGAGGGCTTTCGCGTGCACGTTACCGGCGACGGCCAGGTGACCGTCGTCCGACCGAAACATCCCGCGAAGATTACCGATCCGCTCGAGTGAGCAAGACGACAACGTTCCCCCTCACGTACTCGCTTTCACCTCACGTACTCGCGGGCGTCGCCTCGAGTTCCCGCAAAAACGACAGTAACCGGTCGGTGACCTGCTCGGCGTGTTCGATCCCACAGGCGTGTGACCCGCCCTCGATCTCGAGGTACTGACTCGCGGGCAGCTTGATATCGAGCAGTCGGCCGTTCCACACCGGAATCACTCGGTCGTCTGACCCGTGGATGACGAGCGTTGGCACCCGGATTTCCTCGAGGCGGTCGCCAACGTCGAACGACTCGAGCGCACCCAGCTGGGCCTCGAGTGCCGGGTCCGGCGCACCGTACTCGAGTTGCCACTCGATGATGCGGTCCAGAAGGTGTGGGTTGCGGTTGGTGAATCGATCACTAAAGAGGGGTCGAAGCCGCTCTCTGGTTGACGCACGCGGGGAACCCGTCGTCGACAGCAACTGTGCGGGAACGTCTTCGTCAATCCCCACCGCATCGACACCGCCGTGGCTCGTCCCGATGAGCGTTAGCGAAGACGCACGTCGGTGCTCGAGAGCGTACTGCAAAGCGATCATCCCCCCGAGGTTGGCCCCAACGAGGTGGGCGTTGTAGACCCCCGCATCGTCGAGGACGACCTCGAGGTCAGCCGCCAGTTGCTCGACGTCGTAGCGAAATCGGGAGCGAAGCAACCGCGAACGGAGCCGGCGCGGGAGGCGGGGAACCACTGGCGGCAACCCAGCGTCAGAGCGACTCGTGCCGCGGGTGTCCGGCACGATGACGTCGTAGCCTGCGATGACGTCGTAGCCTGCGAGGGCGTCGCGTTGCCAGCGCCACATCCAGCGGCCGAGACCGAGCCCACCCAGCAGGACGACCGTGGGGCCATCGCCGCGATCGCGTTCGTAGCTGATCGACACACCGTCGCTCGAGACCCGTGGCATACGCCCACCGACGAGCGCGATCACCTTGAACGGACACGGTCCGCTCCGGGCGACAATCCGTGAACTTAACCACCCCCAGTAGAATATACAGATCGATGAAGCGGCTGCACGCCAGATACCCGTTCCTCGAAGGCGCCCGCGAAGCCGTCGCGACGGAGGCAGTCGATCTGGCGACCATCGTCGAACAGGATGGGGCGGTCGTCGATCGCGCCCGCGAGCGCGTGCTCTCCTCGCTCGAGGACGGCGAAACGGGCGAACCCAGTCGTGACAGCCGCGTCGAGTTGCTCTCCTATCCCGTCGCACGCGTGCTCGTCTCGCTGGTCGCCGAACGAATGCTGATTCGGAAGTACGCCCGCGCGGAGGCTGAAGCCGCCTTCGACCGGTTTACGGCCGATTTCACCGACACGACCGAACTCAAGAGCGTCGAATCGAGCGGTGTCGACCTCGAGGACCTGCTCGCCGAGTTCGACCTCGTCGACGCCGTTCACCCCATCGGCGACGTCGACGATCCCGATGGCTACCGAATCGACGTCGGCGCGTATCTCCCGCTTTCGAGCGATCTCTGGGGCGACGAGTGGCTGCTGGTCAACCGCGCGCTGGCCGACGGCCGGGTACCGATCTCCGAAGCCGAACTGCTGACGCTCGTTCGCGAGGCCGTTCGCGAGCGCGTCGAAGACGGCCTCCCGTTCGACGTGCCCGAATCCATTGCCGAGAGCCTCGAGCCCGAAGCCCAGGCCGTCCGCGAGGTGCTCGCCGATCTCGATCTCACGCGCGAAATCGATACCGTCGTGCCCGATCTGTTCCCACCGTGTATGAAGGCGCTGCTCGACGACATCCAGAAGGGCGAACACCTCCCCCACCACTCCCGATTTGCGATCACGTCGTTTCTGACGAGCATTGGTATGGAAACCGACGAAATCGTCGACCTCTACCGCGTCAACTCGAGTTTCGGCGAGGAGATGACCCGCTATCAGACCGACCACATCCGCGGGGATACGTCGCCAACTGACTACTCGCCGCCCTCGTGTGCGACGATGCAGTCGTACGGAGACTGCGTGAACAAAGACGACCTCTGTGAGCGAATTCCGCACCCGATGGCCTACTACGAAAATCGTATCGACGACGCCGACGACGATGACCTCGAGGACTGGCGAGAGGGGAACGCCGAAGACGAGGAAGCGGACGCCTGATCCGGTCGCAGATTGCTCCAAGTCGGTTTCCAGTTCGAAACTGCAGACTCGAGCGTCAGACGAACGTAAAGGTCACCGCGGTGACGACCGCTCCGACGCCAATGAGCACCAGGCTGGCGAGGCCGACCGGTTTGATGAGCGAGCGGTCGACCGTCGCCGCCAGCCCGATTTTGACCAGGATACTGGCCGAGGTCGCGACGACCACGCCGGCAGCGGCCTCCGTCACTGAAAGCTGTTCGGAACCGACCAGCACCACGGCCGTCGTCGCGACAGACCCGCTCGAGACCAGACCACTGAAAAAGGCCGTCACCAGAAAGCCGGTCGAGCCGAAGGTCACCTGGGCTGCAGCCGAGACGACCAGCACCAGCAAGAACAGCGAGCCGAATTTGAGCGCGCTACGTAGGCTGAACGGGGATTTCAGTTCGGCGTCGAACGCCTCACTCCAGCTTCCCATGACCACCGAGAGCCCGATGCCGGCGACGGTGATCGCGAGCAGCGGGGTGCCGATGACCGGCGCGAGTTCCGGCAGAAAAAACACGATGATGAGCGTGTTCCGAAACGCCATTGCGGCATCAGCGAGCAAGATACCACTCACGGCGAGGCCGGCGAATGCCTCGTTTCGATTCGAGCGGGAGGCGATTTCGCCGACGACGGCCGTCGAGTTGACGAGACCGCCGACGAAACCGCTCACGCCGATGCCTCGAGTGCCGTACTTCTGGATGATGATGTAGTTCACGAAGCCGATGGCGCTCATGGCGATGACGAGCAACCAGACGACACGCGGGTTGATTGCGTTCCACGGCCCCAACTGTTCGTCGGGCAACAACGGATAAATCACGAACGCCAGGATGGCGAGTTCGCTGGCGCTGCGAACCTCCTCTTTCGAGAGGTCCTGGGCGAATCCGTGCAGTTCACGGCGCAAGACCAGCAGCAGCGAGGAAAGTAATGCGACGACGACGCCCTCGATAAACAGCCCCGAAGCGACGAGAATCCCGACGCCGTAGGCGACCATCATGCTGATCGACGTGGTCAACGAGAGTCCCGCTTCGTCAGCGAAAACGCCACGGATGCCCAGCATAATTCCCTGTGCCAGCACGAGCACGCCCGCGATGACCAGTAGTGCCGGCATCTCGAGGATGGTAAACACCGCACCGGCGAGCGTGATGAGCGCGAAGGTCCGAATGCCGGCGTCTTTTTCCGACCACTCGCGCTCGAGGCCGAGAAACATCCCGAGTACGACGGCAACCAGCAGTTTCACGACATCGGGCGGCAGCCAGGATATCCAGGATTCAGAGAGCATAGGTAGGATAACTCCGTTCGAGTATCTGTTTTGGACAGGCTGTCATATAAGGAATCTGTTCGATGTACTAGCAAAACACCCTTTCATCAGTGATTCAAACAGTCAAATATGAGCGAAGAGCCCCCACCTGATACGAGAACGGTCACCGAGGAGGCCACGAAACACGAGGAGGGCACCGAACTCGAGCGAACCATCGGTCTCACCGGTGGACTCACCATCGGTATCGGAACGATGATCGGTGCCGGGATATTCGTCTTTCCGGGGCTGGCGGCGGGCGAGGCAGGGCCCGCCGCAATGGTGTCGTTCGCTATCGGTGCGGTAATCGCCTTGCTCGTCGCCGTCCCGACGGCCGAACTCGCCACCGCGATGCCCAGAAGCGGCGGCGGCTACTTCTTTATTTCGCGAGGCATGGGCGCCGCCTTCGGCGCCATCGTCGGCATCAGTCTGTGGCTCGGCCTGGTCTTCGCCTCGGCATTTTATCTCGTCGGCTTCGGCGAGTACGCCGTTGCCGTCTTCCTCGAGATGGGAATCGATATCGGTAATCGCGCGCTGTTTGTCGCCGGTCTGGGCGTCATCGGCGCGGTCGGCCTGACGGCAATGAGTATGGGCGGGACCGAAAACACCGCCACGCTCCAGAACGCCATCGTCTCGCTGTTGCTCGTTATCCTCTCGATTTTCCTCCTGTACGGTATCCTTGACAGCGTCGGGATCTTCGGCCGAGAAACGGTCCCCGAAGCGTTCGCACCCGAGGGCTACTTCCCGGTGTTGACGACGGCTGCCCTCGTCTTCACGTCGTATCTCGGCTTCGCCCAGGTTGCGACCGTCGCGGGCGAGATAACGGACCCCGGCCGCAATCTCCCCATCGCAATGGTCGGCTCCGTCGTCATCGTCGGTATCTTTTACGTCCTCACCATCTTCGTCGCGACCAGCGCCCTCGGAACCGGCGAACTCGAGCAAGCCGGAGAGACCGCTATTGTCGAAGTTACCCGCGAGTTCTTCGGCCTGCCCGGGGCCGTCGCCATCCTCATCGCGGGCTTGCTCGCCACCGTCTCGAGTGCGAACGCCTCGATTCTGTCGGCCTCGCGAGCCCTGTACGCGACGAGTCGGGACGCCCTCGTCCCGCCACAGGCGAGTCGCGTCAACCTCAAATACGGCACGCCACACATCGCGCTGGCGCTCGTCGGCGGTCCCGTCATCGTGCTGGTCGCTACCGGCCAGACCGAACTGCTGGCAGAGGTCGCTTCCTTCCTGCATCTGGTGATGTACGGTCTGATCTGTGTCGCCTTGCTCGTGATTCGACGGGAAGACCCCGACTGGTACGACCCGTCGTTCGTGACGCCGGGGTATCCGTTCGTCCCCGTGATCGGTGCCCTCTCGAGTTTCGGACTCATCGCGTTCATGGATCGCCTCTCGCAGGCCATCGGCATCGTCGTCATGGTCGGAGCGGCTGTATGGTACTTCTATTACGCTCGAGACGTATCGCTACGAGGAGGGGTCACCGATGTCTAACGCTCCACACCGGGTGCTGTTGCCAGTCGAGATACTGCGCGGCCAGATGGTGCCCGAAACGATAGTCGAAACGTTCAGTTCCGTCCCGGTAGTCCTGCTTGGCTACCACGAGGTCCCCGACCAGACGGCACCGAGTCAGGCACGAAATCAGTTCGAGGACAAAGCACAGGACGAACTCGACGACCTCGTCACCGCGTTCGAGAACGCCGGTGGCGATGTCACGAAACGGCTGGTGTTCACCCACGACGCCATGAAAACGTTCGAACGGCTCGCCGTCGAACACACCTGTGATTCCGTTCTGCTGTTGAATCCTGCACCGGTTCTCGAAGACGCACTCGTGCCGATTCGCGGCGACGTCAACGTCGAGCACATCGCCAGACTCGTGGGGTCCGTCGTCGCTGGCACGGATATTGAAATAACCCTCTTACACGTTGCCAGCGACGACGACGACGGACGGGCCGTCGGCGAGGGTCTGCTCGAGGAAGCCACAGCAACCCTCGAAGAGACGGGCGTCCACCGGTCCCGCGTCACCCAATCGGTCGTCGTCGACGACGACCCGCTCGAGGTGATACTTGAGGCGGCCGACGACCACGACCTCGTCGTCCTCGGCGAGACTCAGCCGTCCGTCCGCGAACTGATCTTCGGTGATGCCTCCGAAATTGTCGCCGAGCAGGCCGTCTGTCCCGTGCTGGTTGTCAGACGGCGGTATCTCGAGGCCAACGGTGAGAACGGCTCGAATACCGAAGCGAGAGTCGACGGTCAGTAACGAAGTGTCCGACCACTGAAAATCGAACCCGAGAAATACTTTCGGCGACGCTGGTCGAAACCGCTCGAGGGACACGCCCTCGGCATCTCGGTGACCGAGTTTCCTGAATACTTATTCAGGCTCGTCGAACGGACCCGCTGTGTCTCGAGCCGCCGGCCTCACCTCGACGAACAGCGAAAACACCGCCCCGAGGACGAGCCCCCACAGCAGGTGGCCGACCAGGCTTTCGAACGCGATCGTTGGGAAGGTCGTGTCAGCCATCCCAGTGACCGTAATCCAGATCGTCTGGGCGATCACTGGCAACAGTGCCCAGATCGCGAGCCCGTAAACGATCCCTGCCATCGTGATCCGGGCCCCAGGTCCCAGCGCCTCCAGCGGGTCCGTCTCGACGGTGGCGGTGATCGTCCCCAACACGAGCGGCCGACTAATGAGGAGGCCGAACCCGATACCGAGCAAAAGGCCATGTAGCAGGTGGAACCCCCAGCCGGCAGCCCCCGGCTCGAGACCGTAGATGGCCGGTATCGTCTCGGTAATGATCGTCGGCTCGACCAGCCACAACAGCCCGCCAAACAGCGCCGAACTGAGTAATCCGCCCGCCGCACCGCCGACCAGCCAGTAAAACCGGCCGCCGTAGCCATACGCCGCCACGCTGTCAGTCGCTGTTGTCATGGTGTCGCCGGACTACATCGACTCGAGGGAAAGGTCTGTGGGTGTCTCGTGCAAGTGATATGTGCGGGCCGGATTTGAGAGCGGTGGCAGTCTCTCGTCAGGTACCCACGACTGAAGTCGTGGGCTTCCGCGCTACTACTGTGTGACCCGGTCGCTACGAATCAGTCATCGTTCGATCCGCACTCGAGCGGACCCGTTCTGCGGTCAGTGCCGAAAGCGGCATTCGGTTGCCGTCGGTTTCAGCCACGATCACCTGGTGAGCCCGTGGCGAGCCTCCGTATCGGTGTCCACAACGAGAACCTGGTCGGCCGTTTTCGCCAGCCGCCGGGTGGCCGTTCGCGTCGTGCTGGTTGGACTTCCGTCGGCAACGTTGGCTTTACCATCGGTAACGAGCATAACCACGCCAGCAGCCGGATCGTCGCGCTCGAGGAGTGATCGTGCCGTTTCGAGTCCGGCAGGGAGCGGCGTTCGATCCCAGTCGGGAGCGTTTTGAGGTCGGCGAGCGATCCGGGAGGCCGACGTTATCGTCGGGTTTTCGACGGTCGTCGCGTTCGTCTCGGAGGTCGTTCCCGAGGAGACCGGGGTCCTGACCTGTGGGTACAAAGACGAGGCCGCGGCGCTCGAGATGTTCGGCGAACGGGTTGCAGCGGGCGAGTCCGGGACTGCAGTTCTGATGGGCGATCCCAACCACTCAGGCCATCAGTTCATCGGGAAAGTGCAAGACGCCGTCGAGCGAGCGGCGACTGACGACTCACATCCTGTCCGGGTAATCCCTGGAATCTCGTCGCTCCAGATCGCCGCCAGTCGGGCCCGGACGTCGATGGAGGACACCGAATTCGTCACCATTCACAAGAGTGGCGACCTCAGTGAGGATATGGACCGACTCGCGACCGCCGTGGGCGACCGACACCTCCTGCTCCTGCCCCGGCCGTACGACCGTATGCCCGACGACATCGCTCGATTCTTGCTCGAGGACGGCGCGGATGGCGGCCTCGAGGCGCTGGTGCTCGAGCACCTGACTCACGACGAAGAGACAATCGGTCGCTTTAGCCTCGAAGAGCGTGCGACTCGTGCGGGCGGCGACGGCCCCGAGGCCACCCCGTTTTCGGACCTCTCGGTGCTGGCGGTTCGAAGGGGGGTGAGCATCGAATGAGTGGGTGTGAGCCGAAAGGCAAACCCCCGGCCGGGTTCGTGGTGGGGGGTGTCAGCTCCGGTGTTGGTAAAACCGTTGCCACACTCGCCATCGGCCAGGCGCTCGAGGATGCCGGCTACAGCGTCCAACCGGCGAAGGCGGGGCCCGACTTCATCGATCCGAGCCATCACGAGGCCCTCTTCGACCGCCCCTCGCGGACTCTCGACCTGTGGCTCTGTGGTGAGGACGGCGTCCGGCGTAACTACGCTCACGGCGAGGGCGACGTCTGTTTGGTCGAGGGCGTCATGGGCCTCTACGACGGCGACGGTTCGAGCACGGCAATGGTCGCCGAAACGCTCGACCTCCCCGTCGTCCTCGTCGTCGACGCCAACGCGGGCATGGAGAGCGTCGCGGCGACGGCCTATGGCTTTCAGCAGTACGCCGCAACTATCGGCCGCGACGTCGAGGTGGCGGGAGTCGTCGCCCAGCGAGCCCACGGCGGTCGTCACGAACAAGGGATTCGTGACGCTCTGCCCAACGATCTGGCGTATTTCGGGCGGATCGCCCCCTCGAGCGATCTCGAGATTCCGGATCGTCACCTCGGACTCGAGATGGGGGCGGAGGCGGGATTGCCCCGCGAGGCGCTCGCCGAAGCGGCCGAAACGCTCGATGCAGAGGCGCTGGCCTCGATCGCGCGGGTGCCGCCGGGCCTCGAGGACGACGATTCGATTGCCGTCGCTGGCGGGGATCCGGTGGACACCACCATCGCTGTCGCCGACGATGCTGCCTTTTGCTTCCGGTATCCGGCGACGCTCGAGCGATTTCGCCAGCGCGCCGAACTGGTGACGTTCTCGCCCGTCGCCGGCGATCCGGTCCCCGACTGTGACGCGGTCTACCTGCCCGGCGGCTATCCCGAACTCCATGCGGCGACACTCGAGTCGAGTAGCACGCTCGCCGAACTCGGCGAGCGTGCTAGGGAGGGGCTGCCAGTCCTCGGGGAATGTGGCGGCCTGATGGCGATGAGCCAGACGCTCACGACGGTAGCGGGCGACACCCACGAGATGGCCGGCATTCTCCCGGCCGACGTGACCATGCACGACCGATATCAGGCCCTCAATCACGTCGAACTCGAGGCGCTCGAGGGAACGCTCACGGCCGGGCGCGGCGAGACGATTCGAGGCCACGAGTTCCACTACTCGAGCGCCGATGTCGGGAAGGACGCCCGGTTCGCCTTCGAGACGATTCGCGGGAAGGGGATCACCGGGGATCGCGACGGACTCACCGAGTACCAGTCACTCGGGACGTACGTTCACGTTCACCCCGAGAACGGGGCGTTCGACCGGTTCCTCGAGAACCTCGAGTGATACGGTCGGTTGTAGTCTCTTCCCGGTGATCGCCCATCCGGCATCTGATCCAAACGCGTTCCCGCCGCACGAGTTGAGTCGTGGACGTTTTCCTCGGTTCTGTATAAGCAAATTCAGGGCGGTGTTCGGGGGCTGCCTTGGGTGGCTACGCGGTGAATCGCCTCGGGGATCACGTGGTTCGGGAATCGCCGATTCTCGTCAGCAAGCGAAATATGGGGTTTCCCGGACTTCGTGATCCCGTCACTCGTGTGGATGTAGTCACGTTCACACCGCCTGTAGAACGGGTGGCACGATATCGTCGATCAAACGCTCTAATCACCCACCCAAAACACTATGAGCTGTTACGAAATCGAAGCACTGAAACTCGGATTGTTGAACGTCCTCGGAACGGACGACAAAAGCGCGCGAACACGCGGAAAAAGATTTCGAGGGTAACCTCGAGGGACCCATCGAGGCACTCGCCACAGCGGTGACCGACGAGGCCACACTCGCTGCAATCGAGGAACCGGTCGCCTATCACGACGACGACCGCGTACACGGGTCGTACACGCTCTGGACGACGTCGCTCGAGTGAGTGGGTCGTCTATTTTTTAACGAATCTCGAGTCGGGCCAAATTTCGATGTGGGCTGTCAGCATCGGCGCGTGCTAAATCCGATCGAGATAGCTCTCGATACCGTACACTACGCTTTCGAAAGGTGGACGTACTTTCTCGCTCGATAGGCCACCTGACCGTTCTCGAGGTCCAGTATAGTATCCAGTGAAGTCATTTCACACCCTATCGCAAGAGGGCGTCGCGATTCGTCGATGGATGGTCCCCCTCGCTGGTCACAGTTCCGTATAGACTGCCGGCTCGTCCCCGGGCCGGATTTCGTACACTGTCCACGTTTCATCTTTCGTTCCGCCCATCCCCGGTGACCCCGCCGGCATTCCCGGTAACGCGATTCCGGAAATGTCGGGCTCATCTTCGAGTAGCATGGCAACGGTTTCGGCCGGGACGTGACCTTCGACGAGGTAGTCGTCCAGTTCCACGGTGTGACAGCTTCGAAGGCCGGTTTCGATTCCGCGGTCGTCCTTCAAGGCCACGATATCTTCGGGAACGACTGTCTCCAGGTTCGTCGTGAGAGAGTCCTCGAGATACTCCGCGTAGACGTCACAGCAGTCACAACTCGGTCCACTGTACATCGTCGCAGCGGTCACCGAAATCACTTCATCCGTCTCCCAGCTCTCGGTTCCGTCGCTCAGACACCCTGCCAATGCGATTCCGACCGCACTCGCACCGGCTAGCAACGCGCTACGTCTCGACGTCTCGATCATGGATACTATGATCGTCCCTCTCGAGGATTCCTCTCTGTGTCGACAACACCCAACGAACGGGAATCACCCGATAGTTGATAATGAAAAGAATATCTGAGTCGGTTCCAGAACAGAAGATATTATATATAGTGTAACGCGTTACACTAAACATAACAAATGGACATCGAAGTACGACTCCCGTTTCCGGACGAGCAAGTCTTTCGATACGGGGCGATGGACGACATCGTCGAGATACTCGCCCGTAATCCAACCGAGGAGTTCTCGAACCGTGATTTCCAGCGGCTAACCGGATACGGCGGCCCGAGCGTCTCGAAGGCGCTCTCGCTGCTCGAGTCCATGGGGCTCATCGTCAGGCGCGACGCCGGGAACCGAACGCTCTACCGGATCGACGAGCAGCGACTTCGCGACGCCGACGACCCGCTTCTCGAAATTCCGCAGGCGGAGTTTCGGAAACCGCTGCGTCGATTCGTCGAGCGACTCGACGAGGAAATCCAGTCGATCGCCGGAATCCTCTGTTTCGGTAGCGTGGCACGCGGCGAGGCCGATCGTGCGAGCGACGTTGACGTCTTCGTCCTCCTCGACGATGACGGGGAGGTAGTCTCCGCGCGACGAACCGTGTCGGACATCGTTCGGGAACTAGAGAAAGAGCCGATCGATGGCGATCGGTACGAATTCGAGGTCTTCGTCGAGTCGCCCGAGAGCGCTCGTAACCGTGGTGAGGATCTGCGCCCGATCTTGCAGGAGGGAATCCCTCTCGTCGAGAGCGGGACGCTGCGGCGGGTCAAGCGCGACGTGTTCGGGGTGGTCGAGTGACCTCGAAGGATCTCGAGGCGGCGCTCGGAGACGCAGAGGACGCGTTCCAGCGAAAACTCGAGATTCCGGAGGTCGGCCTCGAGCACGTCTCCGATCCGGCCACCCTCCAGTTGCGGAAGGCGTGTCGCCTTCTCGACGCCGCTGGCTTTCTCGCGGGCGTTGCCCGCTCGAATTATCGCGGGTCGTAGCTCCGCGCTCTCCTCGATCGAAACGGCCACTTCACGGTCATCATCGAGAGTTCCTTCGTCGCGATCGAGCGCTCGATCCAGTTCTACGTCGAGGAGAACGACCGGCTCGAGGAGACGATGCTCCACGACTTCATTCGCTAATAGACCGTCAGTCGGCAACGCCGTCGACCGCGCTCAAGAGCACGCTTTCCAGTTCATCATCCAGCTCCGAGGCCTGCAGGATGGCGATTTCGTTGTCCGCCTGGTCGTCGAGCGACGCGGTCTCGCGATCGAGATCCTGGACGACCAGCATGCCGTTCCAGCCGCCTCCAAAGTAGTCCCCGTCCATATCCGCTTCACCGACTTCACCTACATCGTCGTCCGCCCTCGACCCGAAGACGAACTCTTCGTTGACGCGCAGGAAAGCGATGTACTCGAGCGTCTCTTTGATTCCCTGTCGAATCGTCTTCTCGCGAGTGCTGTTTTTCACCTCGGTGATGAGGTACTCGCGATCGTCGTCCCCGGCGATGATCTCGAGTACGATCACGTCGGGGCGGCCGGTGGTGTTCCGGTACTTCTTACCGAAGTAGTTTTCCGCGACTTCCTGGGCGACGAGTTGTACCTGCTCTGTACGAGAAAGGTCTTTCTCGTCTTTGTCCTCGTCCGGGACGGCGACGAAATCGAGGCCGTGGTCGCCGCCGGCCGTGTCGTGATACAGGACGAGTTCCGTCTCGCCCTCGAATCGGGCGACCTCCTGCCGGCCGGACCGAATGGTTTGGAAGTTGGGTTGTGTCTTCCGGAGCTCCTCGAGCGTCGCGACGAAGCGAAAGAGGACGAAGAGTTCGAAGAGCGTCTCCGTATCGTCCGGGGCGATGGCCGTCTCGTCCAGGAGTCGCCGGATCGCGTCCGATTCACCCCGGAAGAGGCGCCGACGCGTCCTGAGGAGTTTCGCGGCGTCCTGGTAGATCTCGTGGCGCGAGTTGGCCGCCGTGGTCAGCATCCGCTCGGTCGGCTCGTAGGCGTCCGGCTTACGGATTCGCCGAACGTGGACGTTCCGTTCGACGACGCGCTGGAGGTCGTCGATTAACTCGCCGTTTTCCTTCCACGTGTCGGTCACCCAGTCGTAGTCCTGTCGCAGGTACTCCTCAGCCTCACGGGTGGTCCGGTGGATCACCGAGACGAGCTTCTTGAGGACGAGGTTCTCCGGGATGTCGTAGTTCTCCGAGCGGTTGTCGCAAACGAAGATGGATCGATCCCGCGGGTGCTCCGAGTAGCGCTGCTTGACGGTGGCTCCCCAGTTGATCCGGCCGTCGACGGTTCCGCGCCGGGTCCGCGAGACGTTTCTGGTTTCCGTGCGGATGCTCCGGAGGCGTTCCGGAAGCGACTCGACGAAGTCGACGACCTCTTGCTGGAGTACAAAGTGGAGATCGAGCAGGAGTTCGTACTCCTCGAAGCGCTCGTCGAGGGCTTTCGGCTTGATCGACCTGGCGATCTCACTCTGGGGAAACGATCCGTGCATCGCGTAGGTCAGGATGTCCTCGGTGAGTTCGGCGAGGAGTTCGTCTCTATTCATTCTGGCTGAGCTGTATCTGGAGCATCTCCTGGGCGGCTCGTTCGAGGCGGTTTCTCTCGATCTCGTCGACGTCGGCGATCTTTCGAACGATCGTATCCCGCCTCGGGACGCCTTCCAGCTGCGGCAGGATGTAGCTGATGACGGCCTGCGTGAGTGGCCGATTTATCTCGTCTTCGTGGTGGGTAACGTACCGAAGGACGTCCTCGATGATCGCCGGGCCGATGGCTCGCTCGTCGACGGCGTGATTGGCTTTTCGCCAGACGTTCCCGACTGCCATGCGCTCGTTCCGATCGGGGGAGAGTCCCCATTCGTCGGCGTAGTCTTTCACGATCCGTTCGACTTCGAGCGTCTCCTCCTGTGAATCGCCCTCGGGAAACTCCGGGGCCGGCACTCGAACGAACGCGAACCGGCGCATGAACGCGTAGCTCATCTCGTAGAGCGAGGTCTTGTCGTAGGCGTTCATCGTCGCGAAGATCCGCCAGGAGTTGGGGACGACGTACTGGTGTGGCTCCGCGGATCCGTCGACGTCCTCGTAGGTGGTCAGTTCGACCTCTTCGCCCTTGACGGTGTACGGCAACTGAACCGACTGCCCCGAGAGCAACGTGAACAGCTGGCCGAACGCCTTGTCGATGTCTGCTCGATTGAGCTCGTCGATGATGGTGAGCTCGTTCGACTGGACGCCCGTCCGAACGTTCTTGAGCCGGTTGAGCACGATTCCGGGCGTGAACGAGAGGTCGCCGTCGGTCTCGTCGGATTCGGTCGGCATGTAGCCACCTACGGTGTCAAACGTCGACCAGTCGGCGGTGGCCGTGGTCATTTCGGAGTCCGAGAAGAGGTAGGGATGTCGGTCAGTGAGGTGCTCGCAGACGCGTTCGGCGATTTCGGTCTTGCCGGTTCCCGGCGGGCCCGTGAGAAGGACGTGTTTGCCCGCGTTGAGGGCCGTTTCGATGGTCTCGAGGATTTCGTGACCTTGACCGTCGGGAAAGTGGAGACCTTCCAGGATATCGTCTTCGTGGTTGGTGAAGGCGCCCTCGAAGGGCTTGTGGGCGTTGATGGTCGAGACCTCGGTGAGGGAGTCAGCCATTGATTCGATTAGAGCGATGGGTCGGTCGTAGTCGATCTCATCGTCGTCCGTGCGGAATCTGGCGAACATCCCCTGGGCGGGGAACGCCGTCTGGGAGATGTCCGCACAGATCGCGTTCGCCTCATCGATCGGCAGACAGTTCTCCGTGAGGACGGCGAGTTCACGATCGATTTTCGCCGGATCGTTCCGGTGCTTCTCCGCGATTCCTCGGGTTATATCGATCTCGTCGATGTCGCCAGTGAGGAACAACCGGTCGAAGTTCACAACCATCGAGAACTCCTTGTTGCCCTCGTGTTCGTCCCACCACCAAGGCACGTCCTTCTCGAACGTTTCACCGAGGATCCCGACGCCGATCAGCCCGTTCGAGTGGGTGTCGAAATCGTCGGTCGACGGTTCTTCGCGAGAGTGAAGTATGGCGACGTCACCCGCCTCGATATTTTCCCATCGGGAGCGATCCCCTTCCTCGAACGAGACCGAGCCGTACTCCACGGACGTCAGCCAGTAGTCGGGCGGAGCGGTGAACTTGTAGACAGTTGGCTGTCCCTTTCGGAGGTGATCGACGACGGGATGACTGGGTTCCGTCGGTGGTTCTGGCCCGTCCGGTTCATCGATGGTGTAGCTGTCGTGGAGGATGCTGTTCAATCTGGGTTGGTTGAGTGGTCCACCAGGGACGTCGAGATCATCCTGGGCGTTGCGCACCACGGCGAGGAACAGCGTCTGGGCGGCAGAAAATGGTTGGAGCGTCCCTGTTCCGAGGTCGGCGGCCACAGTCTCGAGGTCGACTTCCATGGATTCGTAGACTGCCCGAATCTGATCGAACGTCGCCGCCCTCGCCGGAGATACTTCGTCTGACGGCTGGAATCCGTCGAGCGCTCGAGACCAGTCCTCGATGACCGCCTCACCGATGCGGGCGGTCACGCCGTCGGCGCCGTCGCCACCCTGCGATAGTTCGGTTCGAATGTCGTTACAGGCTGCCTCGAGTGTGTCGTACACTGGCATGGTTGGTTCTGGATACAGCTGTCGCCCCTGGATTTCCTCGACGAACGCCCGAACCGAGTCGTACTCCTCGGTGAAGGTTCCGTCCCGTCGGTCGAAGTTGATGGCACTGTAGGTGTCGTTCGGCCACCCACCGTAACCGAGCATGTCCCAGACTGATGCGCGGTCGCAGTCGGCCTCGTACACCGGCTCGAGGAACATGACGTGAGGGAAGATCCTGTCTGTGACCTCGCCCCAGCCCACGGCGTCCGTGAACGTTGCGGCCGTCTCATCGTCCAGAACCGTCGCGTGAGCGACGCGGGCAAGGTGCGTGTACTCGCCGTCATGTCGTCCGTTGCGATTGGCGAACAGTAGGTAGTCACCTTCCTCTGCTGGTTCGTCCGCCTGATTGCCCCAGACACGGAGCGTGTCGTGGTCACCCGGCGGGTCGTAGACGGCTTCGATCTGGGCTCGATCGACGCCTTCGACGATCGTTCGGTCGAAATTGGTTCGGATCGGACCGTCGCCCGTCTTCACGGGAACCTGGTAGACGGTTGGATCGTTTTCATAATTGAGATCCACTTCCAGCGTTTCCACATCTTTGGGACGAGCCTTCTCGTTGGAGTGGGGAGGGGCTACTTCTCCGACTGGTGAGAGTACGAACCGAATCGCCTCTCTGGGTTCTTCGTTTGCATCGGGCAGTTCCTCGAAGAAGTGACCCGCATACAGGTATTGCCCGATGTGCCGTACCCCAGCGTCTTCCATCGAGAAGAAGTGGAGCTCTCTTCCCTCCTCAACGTGATCTCGTATCACCCGATTTCCGCGTATCATTTCCATATCGCCAACCTGGCCTTCACCGGTGTAGATCGCCGTCCCATCAGACAAAATTTCGTCTCGATAGCCATGTTTCTCTCCAGTCCCACCGGTGAAAAAGAAAATAACAGGTTCGTCGTTGGACGGCGCTATGCCACCCTGGATACTCCCACCGTATCTCGAGTGTAATTCTGTCCGCTTGTAGATCGAGCCGAGTTCGAGGTCAAGAGAGGACACGCCTCGAAGTTGGTCCGCAACCGATTCCCCTGTATTAGTGAGACGATTTTGACCGTCCACTCTTTCGACGTATCCGATCGCCTGCAACCACTCTCGGTGGCGCTTCGCCACCGCGGTGGTTCCCATGTTGCACTCTTCGAACTTATCGACCAGCAGCTCCATCAGTTCGTCGTCAGTCCGCGGTTCAATCGCCAACGCGCGGACGATCGTATCAAAGCCTTTGACTCCGGTACGAAGGCAATTGTACAGGATTAACGGATCTCGATCCCGCAGATAGCAGTTACCGGTTCGAGTGAGGTTGTAACGACCGTCATCGCTCTCGATCAGACCGATCGACTCGATGAAACTCAGGTGGCGTTCGACGGCACTTTGCTCCTCTGCGTTCGTGTTGGTGAGAATCCAATTGATAAGCCGTTCACTCGATACGCCTTCATTTTCCCCATCAGGCTCGTCCAGCAGAGAGAGTAAATCAAGAAGGATTTCCAAGCGACTTTCGATCCCACCGTAGAATCGATCGGTGGACATCCGGCGGCCGTTAGTCATAGTTTTCTAAGTCGAGACAGCATTACATCATAAATCCTGTCAAGACTCTACCCGGCAATTAGCCGACGTCCAATTTCGCAGGTGCGTTAGATCAAATAAACTGTCAGCCCTCGAATCGCTACCCATCTCCAGCGATGTACAGGGCCACCGCTTGGATGATGACTGACAAACGCTTTTTTTCGGTTGGATTTCGAATCGAGATTTTCGAATACCCGACCGAATCGTTCGCTTACATGAGCACCACGGTGGAGACACGTCGAGTTAGCCTCGAGGGCACCGTGACTTACCGCCACATCGACCACCCCATTTCGGCTATGAATTTCGCAAGACAGCGACGACCCCCAACCAGTGACTGGTTCGGTTCCGGTTCAGACGCCGCTCGGGAGGGAACAGAAATCGAAAGTTTCGAGCAGGTGAAACCGTCAGAAACAGCCGATCCGACATCGGCCACACTTCGGATTTTTTGCGGATGGGCCCTGCCGGATTGTGAACCACGCCGTCGGCTCGTTTCACTCGCCGCCATCTACTTCAAATCCGCCAGCGTTCCATTTCGTCCGCTCGCTGTCGCTCGCGGCCTCCATGGGCCCTGCCGGATTATGAACCGCGAGAACTCGCTTCGCTCGTTCTCTGGGCTCAAACCGGCAGGTAGTCACGAATTCGCTCCTCACATCCGTTCGTCGCAGAATTCATGGGCCCTGCCGGGACTGGACTTTGGCGTTGCTTCTACGTTCGTGATTTCGTGGAACATGGTTACAAATCTGGAAGGTAATCGCGTCGCTGTTCGGCCTTTTCGCGGTTGTTCCGCCGATCATAGTGGCGATCGAGGATATCGTCGCTTGCATCGAGACGGTCACCGACAACTCGCCGGGGGACATCCTCTCGACGATAAGCAGTCACGCGCCCACTTCGAACGTCGTGCGGAGACCTCGAGGACGGGCACTTGCTCGCCTTGGCGTAGTACGTCGCCTCGCACTCCTCCGGGTCACGATCGTGTGGGCACTCGGCACCGCGCCAGCACGGACGAGTTACCCCATACATCGTGTCTCGAATCGTCGAAACAGTTGGACGGCCCGCTCTCGTCGTCAGCAAGGGGGCGCGGTCGTAATCGTCGGTGACCTGCTCTCGCGGTCCGTCGATATAATCCTGCAAAACGCCAGCAACGTGGCCGCTGATGGCGTTCCATCGTTCCCCTTTCTCACCCTTCTTCAATGGCGTTTCACCTTCTGGTCGGTGAACGAACTGAAGACCGGGCGAACCCGCTTCGAGATCACAGTCTCGAAGGTCGAGCCCACGGATACCACCGGCTCGAGCACCGGTATGCCAGAGTAAGAGCAACGTGACGTGTTTCCTCGAGGCGTAGTGGTGACGCGCCAGGTAATCGAGTATCTCGGTTGCCCGATCTGGCTCGAGGGTGGAATCGCTCACCCCTTCAGCTGCCGAAACGGTCGGCAGCGGCACTTTCGTAAACAGGTCTTCCGGTACGCCGTCGATGTCGGCACAGAACCGAAGGAACGCACGGAGCGTAGCGAGTTGGCCGCGGAGGGTAATCGTCGTCACCTCCTCGCGGCCCTCACCCTGTCCTTCGCGTCGCCAGACGCGGTAGGCGTACAGGTCACGGCCCGTCAACTCGTTCAGGTTCTCGATTTCCTCCTCAGCACACCACTGTTTGAACGCCTCGAGGCGGTAGATGTGTGACGGGAGGGTTTGTGCGCTCAGTTCGTCACGCCGGCCTTCGACGTACATCTCGACGGCCTGCTCGGGTGAAATCGGCTCGAGATTGCTCACGCTGAACCGGCCTCCTGACGAACGGTTTCGACCAGTTCCGCCCGTTCCCCGTCGTCGATCCGCTCGGCGATGAGTTCGACCATCCAGGCGGCGTCGGCTCGCCGCGCTGGCCCAAGCCCACAGCCCACCGCTTCGACGGCCTCGGTCGGCGTCTGCTCACCTGCGAGAAACGCGGGGAGTGCGGTCCGGGCGACGTTCGTGACGCGAGCCCAGTAGTATTGCTCACGAATCATCGACGATCACCTCACGGACGATCGTCGCCTCGAGGAGTTCTTCGCAACTCGAGCAGACGGTGAGTCTGCCGTCGGGGTCTTCGACGTCGACGAGTCGGATGGTTCCGGCGGTGGTGCCACAGCCGTCACAGTACAGCGCTTTGTCGTTGGCGTACCTAGCGGTACGCTTACTGCGGATGCGTTCGTTGTATTGCATGGTCTCTGGATTCAGGGACCGCGGACGAACCGGGCGCGTCAATGCTTGGATACAGGGGCGCGCTCGGTTGCTGTCCGTCAGTCGGTCTGATTGTTGGAACGGTTTACACTTAGTCTCATCAGGGTCGTTTCCGGATTTCATGGAAGAACCGCCATTCGTGAAAATCAGTCTTCTCGAGGTGTCTCGCTCGGGATTTCCAATGTTTCCGGAAACGACTGTCGAAAGTGAATCGGTACGATCTGCTCGAGCGGGAGACTTAACCTCCCGCGGATTGCGTGTTTGCATGGTTTCCGTAGCTTAGGTACGGAGGCCAGGCGGGCCGGTGTCCCAAGCACCGGGTCCGCGTTTTACGTGGGACCCGACCGAGAGCGGTGGGTCCGACTGGCGTCCGTTAGCGCACTCGAGACACCACACCCACTTATAGATTAGCGTAATTACGCTACTAACACAGCGTATATGAAATACCATATCAGCGAACCGACCGAAGTTAAACCGTCCGAGTGGGATGGACGAACTGAATGCGACCCCGGCCAAGCTGGATGAGTCTCAAAGACGGACTGATCCTCGAGTTCCTCGAGGAACACGATCTCGAGCTTCCAGCGAAGCCACTGTACAAGAATCTCAACCGGCACGGTCACAAAATCGGCTATTCGACGGTGCGCCAGCGACTCACCGAGTTGGAAGCCCACGGTCTGATTCAGCGCGTCGACGACGGTGGGTACTTCGAGGTTTCCGAAACGGGACGGGCCTGGCTCGCGGGCGACCTCGAGGCCGACGACCTCGAGTAACTACCGGACCTGACCGAGTGCTCGAGCAGCGGCGGCGGTGATCGTAAACCCGCGTTCTTCGACAGTCACGGTTTCCCCGGCGACGGCTTCGATCAGCGAGGCCATGTCTTCCAGGTACGACTGGTTTCGATCTTCGTGCACCTGCAGCGTCGATTTGCCTTCGAACTCGCTCGCTCGATTTTCCAGATAGCAGACGACGAACAGCCGTTTCACGTCGTCGGGTGCCCCCTCGAGATAGGCGGGAACCTCGAGGCGTTGGCTCGCTTTCGGACCGAGGGGTGCCCCGAGTGTCGTCAGCACCCGACCCAGTACGGTACCGTGGGCTGATGGGCGGGCTTCGGTGGCACGGCCCTGTTCTTCGGCACGGATGATACTGTAGTCGACGTTCGCCAGTTCGAGGGCGTCGATTACGTGGGATTCTTCACCCCGGTGATTGAGCGAAAAGGAGACGCCGTAATTGGACTCGGCAATGGACCCGCCGGAGAACACGTTGGCGACCAGGGCGTTCAACGCTGCGAACTTGGGACTCTCGTAGGTAACGTTCAACCAACCCTTTTTGCGAGCTACCTCGAGGCACCGTACTGCATCGGGTTTTCCGTCGTCGTCGATCCAGGTGCGAAGCCTCGAGCGAGGTAACTCGAGGGCGCTCGCGGTGGCCCCTGATTTGACCCCGTGTTTGCTCGCGTACTGGGTGGCCTCCCGGTACTGCTGGACGGCCTCCCAGGCATCGGGATAGGCCCCGCCGTCGAAGGTGCGCGCGAGGGTTTCGTCGGTCACGAACACGGAGTTTGTCATAGTGTTACTCACAGTGTGGGCGAAACAGGTGTGTTTCGGTCTCGAGACGTGATTTCAGAAATCGACAAACAGCGTGGCTTCAAGGGGTCGCTGTAGGGCTTCCGTCAGACGCTGATTATCAGTTTTGAAAGCCAATCAGGAGTGGTGACAGTCTTTTCTTCGGGGGTGGCCGATGTGTTTATTAGGGAGTACTGAGGCCACACTATCAGCATCGGGTGCAACGGAAGAGACAAAAGTGACGGTTCGGGTGTGCGTGGGTGCATCCCCCTACCCGGCCCCGTCGATTTGGGATTCGCGTCCCGGCAAATAAGTCTTCTCACCGTTCACAGGTGCTGTGATTCGACAATGCAAATGGAAAGCAAAATTCAAACTGAAGACGAATCGTCCAGCCGGGCGGTGTCGCCGGTCATTGGGGTTATCCTGATGGTCGCGATCACCGTGATTCTGGCAGCCGTAATTGCGGCGTTTGTGCTTGACCTTGGTAGTGGCACAAGTTCAAACCCCCAAGCCGGATTTAGTATCAATGAAGACAGTACCACTGATTCAGTTACTGTTCAAATTAGCTCTATTGAACGGTTAGACACTTTGGAGGTAACTTGTGACACCTCTGAAACAATTGATCCTGCTGAGGTGGGAGAGCAAGTTACTGTTGATTGTGCAGATCGTAGTGACCTAACTCTTATTGGAACATACGATGGCAACGAAGCAGTTATGAATTAACACCATGAGAATGAAAAGTAAACGTCAAATAGATGATCGTGATGAGGGAGAGCGAGCAGTCTCACCTGTAATCGGTGTCATCTTGATGGTGGCAATCACTGTGATTTTAGCAGCTGTGATTGCTGCTTTTGTGCTCGATCTTGGTAGTAGTACAAGCTCAAGTCCGCAGGCTGGTTTTACCGTCAATGATGAGAGTGCTTCTACTGGATACACTGAATATACCGTTCAGATCAGCTCAATCGAACGCTTAGATTCAATGACTGTTTCGTGCGATGACACAGACACTACAGATGCATCCTATCCTGGTAGTGCTACAGACGAAGTGACATTGAACAGTGTTGGCGATGATGGAACGGTTACGTGTGAAGATGATGATGATATCACGATCATTGGAACCTATGATGGTAACGAAGCTGTAATGAACTAAACGTGGTAAAAATGAGAATGAAATCCAAAATCGATACGGGCGAAGAAACGAACTCTCGGGGTGTCTCACCTGTAATCGGTGTTATCTTGATGGTTGCAATCACTGTAATTTTAGCAGCTGTAATTGCTGCCTTTGTGCTCGATCTTGGAAGCACAAGTCAAAATCCGCAAGCTGGCTTCTCAATCAATGAAGATAGTGATGGAGTCACTGGTATCCAACTAACAACTATCGACCGCCTCGATGAACTAAGAATCAATGATGATTGCACAGTTGATACGAGTGGTGCGTGGGAATCTGAGACTGGATATTACAAACTTGAAAATCCAAGTGTTGGAGATGTAGCAGAAATCACAGATCCAGCAAATTGTGATCGGTCGGATGATCTCGTTATCATCGGCGTGTATGATGGTAATGAAGCAGTACTGAACTAAGATATTAGTATATTTTACAATTTTATGATGCAACCCTGGCTAGCGATGTGGCTATAACTCGAGTGGCCGTCCGATAACAGCTAACTCTCGGACGATTCTTTTTATGCGATAACGCAGCCAGACCGAGTAGATGCAAACAACACCACAAGAAGATTGCCTGTTAGTTGTTGCACTGACTCGTTTCTCAGTTGAATTTGAACATGTCGATCCTATCTTATCAGAACAGGCTTGGTTGCTGGCTGATGCCCTCGCTGCTGAACACGGCCTTGAGCCAGCGGATGCTGCACTACAACTCGAGTGGCCGTCCGACAAGGAGTAAATCTCGGACGTGATCGGCCCGATCGGGCCGCCCATCCCCACCAAAACACTCACTACCCACCGGGTTGGCGTCCGGCTTACGCACATCCCGGACATGAATCTGAAGCAACACCGAAACCGCGACGACATGAAGGTCTGGCTGAGCCAGACCGAAGTTGCACAGCTCCTCGAGGCCGCTGCCAACACTCAACAGCGACTCGCCTACTCGCTGGGTGCCCGCTGTGGGCTCCGTTCTCACGAAATCCTCGAGGTGTCCCCGGAGGACGTTGTCGACACCGACGCCGGGACGATGCTTCGAGTGTGGCACGGGAAAGGCGACAAGTTCCGCGAGACGCCCGTTCCGCGTGATCTGGCGACCACAATTCGAACCGTGGCCGATGTTCGGGATGCCTCGAGCGAGCAACCGTTGCTCGAGATCTCGTCTACCAGGTCACTCCGGCGCTGGCTCAGTGGGACCGCGAGCCAGCTGCACCAGGAGACAGGCGACGACGGCTGGCTGTATCTCGGGATGCACGATCTTCGACGAACGTGGGCTACTTCGCTGGCCTCACAGGATGTCGACCCGCTCCTGGTGATCGACTGGGGTGGGTGGAACGATCTGGAAACGTTCCTCGAGCACTACAGGGGGACCTACAGCCCGGAAGCCCAACAGCGAGAACGGAAGAAAGTCGACTGGCTGTAAAAATTAGGAGTCGATCTCTTCAACGAGCGTCACCGCCCATTCTTTCTCGTCGACGAGTCGGATATGCGCGTGGTACTCCGATTTGAGTTCGCCGTTCTCGTCGAGTAGCCCCTCGAGACGAAGGTCGTCTTTCGGGAGCGTGATTCCCGCCGAGTTCTGGTCGAGCTGGCGTACTTTGTTTAGTGCCATGGATGGCGGGCAACCCGCCTTCGTATAAAGGTTACTGACTATCAGGTAAACCAAGGTTTGACCGCCGGGGAACCAAGGAAACGCGAACCTATTGGTGGGGGCGGGTTGCCGGCTCACGGGTATGGCACTCAGCCTACCTCAGAACATGGTTCCTTCCGCCGTCCGGCGGGAGGACGGTATCGACTTAATCGACAGCGTGCTCGCGCCGCTGTTCGTCCTGGCGTCGGTTTCGATGGTCGGCGTGGTCACGATCGCGCTGAATGCGCCGTTCAACGTCGGCCTCGACGCCGCGCTCTACAGCGCTCACGGGACGCAGATCACCTATGCGTTCATCATCACGATGGTGACGCTCGTGACCGCCTGGGTCACGAACGGCCAGACGACGCTTGACGACTACACGGACGTGGAGACGGTCGTGTTGCTCCTGGCGGTTATCCTCAACATCCTCTCGGCGCTCGTGCCCGCTGTGAGTCACGTCGTCGGCTCGATGTGGTACGTCGGCTACTTCATCGTGATTCTGAACGCGGCGGCGTTCTACCTCATCGCCTACAAATAACGGAGTTCACCAATGCAATTCCTACAATTCAGCGGTTCGAAAGCGGACTGGTACGACTCGACGATTAGCGGCTACATCGTGGCTGCCTCGACGCTGTCGATCGGGATCACGGGGGCGATGGCTGCGGGGGTGATCTAAATGCGGCCCATGCCCACGGCTGGCCGGGTGCTCTCGGTGCTGGTTATCCTGGCGGTACTCGGCGCTGGCCTCCTGGTCGGCCTCGGCGCTGCCGACGCCACCGAGGAGCTGCTAAACGAGACTGTCGAAGTCGATCCGGACACCGACCCGGTGTCGATCGCGGTCGAATACTCGGATGACTTCAACGACAGCGAAGTTGACGTTTCGACCGTCGAAGCGACCTTCTACAACGAAACCGAGTTCAACGACTCGGGCACGAACGCGACCGTCTTGCACTCGGTGTCAATCGAAGGCGGTGAAACCGAGCGAATCGTCGAAGACGTCTATTTCGAGGATCACGCGAATCTCGAGTACAACGAATCGACTCGGTTGGTCGTGACCGGCGACGAAACGCACGTCGACGGCGTTGAGATTGACGGCGCGATCGGTGGCGTCCTGGCCTACGGTGACGCTGACAGTCTGCCCGGCTTCGGTGTCGGGGTGGCCGTCCTGGCGATCGCGGTGGCCGGCGTCGTGGCTCGCGCTCGAGGTGAGTTGTAATGTCAGCTAGTGACGACGGCGGCGACCTCGCGGCCCATGCCCATAGCCCACAGCCCACCGGTTTTCAGCAGGGGGTAACACTGACCCGGCGGCAGGCTATACAAGCGGCGGCGATGGCTGGCGCAGCGGGAATGCTCGGGGCGGCCTCGAGCGGCACCGTCGCGGCTGATGACGACGTGCCGTTCTCTGAACTCTGGTGGCTCACAGTCCATGGCTGGATGAATTTCTACGAGCAAAACGATATCCTCACAGATTCATCCACTGCTCAAGGGAACGCCCTATGGGATGAAATCCACGCAGACGCAGTAGAAATGGAGCTACGCCGCCACGAGTCCCTGGTATCAGTCGAACGGGAGATTGAGATGCTTGCGAACTACCTCCGGTACGACTACCTCGAACAAATCTGGGAGTCCACACAGGACGGCAAATCTGAGCAAGAAGTCGAAGACGACGCGGTTCAGTTGCTCGAAAACGCCGTCTCAAATATCGATATCTCGTTATTCAACAACTGGACGCTCGACTTCATGGGTTATCTGCGTCGGCACTACTGGGCATTTGAGGACGACACTGGCGATATAGACATGGGGTCGGTGTTTCGTGTGTTCGGCTACATGGGTGACAAAACCCTCGGCAGCGATAACCTCTACCCGGAGTGGTCGTCTCGGGGAGTCTATTTCGACACTGAAGAAGACGAGCTGGTTGGTCTTTATAACGAGTTTATCGATACCGGTGCCGAGGACGACGTTGCCGATTGGGATAGTACTGGAGATTTCGAGTTCGGCGTCTATTATCAAAGCGACATGGGTAACACTGCTGAATCCTTTGTCGATTACCATCTCCCGAACGGTGACACGATTCAGGTGCCCGTACTATCGAATCTTGTGACGACGAGTGGCGACGATCATGTCTGGGGAGGGGTCGCTATCACTCCGTTCGGTAACCTCTCAAACGACCAGTACACCGATAACACCGGGAGTGATGTCGATTATCTTTCTCACTATAACGATTTCCTCCACGAAGACTTTTCAGGATTCTCCCAAGACGAAATCGAGGGAGTCGTCACCAGATTCGAGATTGGCGAACGAGAACCCGACGAGGACTCACATGGGAACGCCAGGTTTCTCGATCCGTATCCCTACTCGGACCTCCATCAGTCGCTCCACGAAGTCTACCAGGATGAACGGGCACAGATTGCTCAGTTCGTCGATACGCTTTACCAACCGATCAACGACGGCGACGTTGAGTTCACGGAGGTTGTAAGCGGTTCGGCACTGATCGACGTGGCACGCGATCGCGACGACTGGCAAGGTGCAGCTGCATACCTCCGTGCTGTCGGGATGCCCGAGGGGCACGAGTACGTCGAGATCGAGGCCGGACCGCTCGAGGCCGAAGGTGCGCTCTTTTGGAGCCGTCCAGATGCCGACGATCCAACGCTCCCGGTTGGCGAGGAGATCGACCCTGAAGGATACGACGGCGAGTTTTCGGCGGCAATGGAGGTGACTGCTGTCAACGCCGAAGGTACCAAAATCGACGAGGGCGATCTGCTGGAAGGTCCAATCGGTGAACCGTTCACCATCGTCTCGGTTGCTGACGGATCGGACGCTCTCGAGTTTGAACTTCGGGAACTCGTCGAGTCGGATATGACACCTGAGGAAATTGCTGAGATTCTGGCCGACGTTTACCAATCGGAACAGGAATCTCGAGAGGGAGATACGAATATTACCGTCGAAGGTGACGACGTCGAACTCGGCTTCCCATCGTTCGGACTCGGTGACGTAGACGGCTCGCAGTGGCTCGGACTCGGTATCATCGCCGTGGTCGTGATGATGATCGTCGGGTTCGTGACCGACCTGCTCCCCTGGACGTGACCATGAAACGAATTTTCCTTTTCGTGACGGTGGTAGCGGTATCGCTGACGATGGGCATGGGCATGGGCATGGGCGCGGTCCTGGCTGACGACACGGCGAACGAGACAGCGACAGAACCCGAACTCGAGGCCGGTGAAGACTGGAGCCAACCAATCGACAGCGACACGCGAATCACCGACTGGAGTTACTCAAGCGGTCGGTTTGTGCTGACGATCGAGGCCGACGAGGAAACCCGCGTCTCCCTCACCGAAGCGGGTAGCTTCGAGGAAGGGACGACGTCTTTCAACTACGACGAAGTGCGCCTCCAGGAGGGAACGAACACCGTGACGTTCGCGGTCGCCGATCGGGACGGAGCCGCGGTCGCCGTCGCCACCAGACAATCGCTGGCGCAGGGAACCGGCGCGATCGTGTCGACGGGGATGGTCGAACAAAACCCGTTCCGTCACTTCGGCGGGGAAACCGGCCTGTTCTCGGGTGTGCTCATGACCGTCGGATTAGCCGGACTCGGTAGCTGGTACGTCGTTCGATCTGAGGATTCGGGAGTGATCAAAGCATGACCGACACGAGCGGCACCTTCGGTTCCACAGCTGACCGAGTGACCTACGTCCTCGCAGAGAGCCAGCTGATAGCGCTCGGGATAATGGTCTCGCTCGGGGCCGCGTTAATCTGGATTCGACCCAGTATTCCCGGCGTTCCCCCGATCGTGTTCGGCTGGTTCGCAGCACTGCTCTTACTCGGGCCACCGCTGGCAGCGCTGTTCGTCACCGGTGCCCGAAAGCTCAGAAACCGGCATATGGTAAATTGCCACCACATCAACGGCGTCACGGACGACCGCGAGAAGTACTACGTCGAACCCGAAGTGTGGGCGAACAAGACGGTTGAAGGCCCGTCACCGTACGTCGTCAACGACGGCGAAGCCTTCGAAGTCCGGGAATTCGAATGGCTCGAGGATACGGGCGATCTCATCGTCACCGGCTGTTACCAGTCGAACATGGCCGACAGCAAACTCGTGACGCTGAAAGCCATGCTCGAGGACATCCACAACGACCTCATCGAGGACTCGATAGCGCTCAACAAACTCCGCGGTCGAATCTCGAAGATGGGCGTCGAGATCGAGAACGACACGATCAACTACCACGCTGAGGCCGACGAGCGTGGGCTTATGGGCGCGAAAACCAGCGTGAAAGACCGCTTCGAAGCCGCCCGAAAAGAGGCCGACAAGTGGGATAGCGACGAAATCCGCGATGTCGACGACTATCAATTCGACTACGACCCCGCGGCCAACCCCGAGGGGATCACGCTCGAGGCCGCACAGGAAACGGCAGCGACTGACGGAGGTGTTGATACGTGAGATACATCCACGACGGCCAGGTTCGAGACGTGACGATCGATCCGCCGACGCTGTTCATTTTCGACGAGCCACAGACTCACGCTCGAGGCCGAACCGATACGGCGGCGCTCTTTGCATCCACGTTGGCGAAACAGCGACGAATGGAGAACCCGCCGCTGTGTATCGGCCACGAAGACGAGAGTGAATGGAGGTGGTCGAAGTGACGATTACACTTTCCGATCGGGAGCGAGCGATTCTTGCAATAGCGCTCGCAGTCGGTCTTATCGTGGGGTTGTGGGCCGGTCTGTTCATGCTTCCAGCGGAGGCGTTGAACGTTCCAACCGAGGAACAGTCAGTCGGTGCGAGTGGTGAGACGACCGAGCGCGCACTGTTCCTTCCCGTTCCACGGAGCTACTTTCTCGTGACCATCACCGCCCCGATCGTGGCTGTGTGGTACAGCTACGGACGGCTTCGAGCCGATTCGGAGGAAGTGACCGACGAAGGAACTCACCAGGCGGCTACTGAAGGAGGATACCCATGAGTGACCAACAGGCAGACCAGCAGGCACTGTACACGACCGCACAGGCGCGCGAACACCAGGAAGGCTACAGCGACCGGGACAACCGCGAGATACACGACCACGGTGGTATCATCCGCGACGAACAGGTCTCGAGGGCGATGTCTATCCGCTCGGTTCACTACAACCCGCTTCGAGCCGATCGGCCCGACAAGATGCCCGGTCAGTGCAAAGACCTCGAGAAACACCGCAATATCCGCATGGTCGAAGGGACTGAAACCTTCCGGCAAGCCCTCGAGAACGGCGATATGCCGACGATAAAACACATGGTCGGAGACACCTCACAGCGAGCGGACGTATCGGGAATGAAAGCCATCGGGACGATAGACAACCTGATCGACGGCCCGGCCCCGGTGATCGTCGTACTCGGTGAGATGGGAGCTGGCAAAACCGATTTCGCCTGCCTGCTCGCCCAACGCTGGCGGGACCTGAACCGGTCGGACTCGCTGCTCGGGACCAATATCCAGTCCCTCGAGGAGAAAGACCGCTGGGTCGACGACGATGGGGACGTCCAGGACGGCTGGATTCCAGACTACGGCACCCTCATGGAATGGGTCGAACAGGACGGCGACCCGCTCGAGCACAGCCAGCGGCCCAAACTATTCATCGGTGACGAGTTCTCGAGTTCCGCGAGCGGCCAGGGAAAACAGGGCTACGAAACCCGGATGAAGATGGCTCCGCTGGTGTACAAGATCCGCAAATACGGCGGGGCACTCATCTACATCGCTCACGGCGAACGCTCGATTCATCCGATGCTCTGGCGCGTCGGCACGATCGTCAAGAAGGTGAGCCAGAAGAAAGCGATTATCGCGGATTCGATCAGCAACGCCAAACTGGCCGACATTCAGGGCGAGGTCGAAGGTATCCCGCCGACAGACTTCCGGTACAACACGAAAGAGGCCAGCGACTGGAGCTGGTCGCGCTTCGGTGACGAAACCGACGAAATGAATGCCGACGAAGCCGCTCGCCTTACCGCTCTATGGACGGTGATCCGGTGTAAAGAGGACGGGTTGACCAACCGTGAAACCGCTAAATTCGTGCCCTACAGTCACGGTTGGGTTGGTTCACGCTGGCGCGAGTACAGAGACGACGGCGAACACATGGATGCCATATCCAAGGTGAACGAGGTTATCGCATGACTCCGCCGGGTTGGATGGCTGGATACGGATACGCACTCCCCTTTACTGTGCGGCCCACTGGCCCACGCCCACCGCTCGCTCCTGGACGGAGCGAAGCGACCGATGGGCTACGGCCTCGAGGCCAGGAGGAGTTTCTATATATCGGCGCGCGATGCGCGTGGTGTGCGTGAATCGCTCGAAGCGAGCGAACCACTTCGGCACGATCTGTGAAAAGCGCATGGCTCGAAAACGACGGTTCGATCTCGAGCGCTCGAGTTGGCACGATGCGAAGTTTGGGAATGGGACGCCCGTCGAGATTAAGAGCACGATGCTCGAGCACAGCGACGGCCAGCCGGGGAACTTCAAGGTCTATAAAGCGTATCACGACCGGCTGAAACGAGCGAACGGTTGGTACTGTTTTGTGGTGTATCGACCGCATGGACGCTCGGGGCTGACGATTGTGAAAGACAGGATGTGCAAAGCCTCGAATCTGCCGTTGTTGCGGTGGCACGGTGGTGGTGATCATCGGGACACTCAGCAGGCTAAGATTGCGATTCAAAACATATTCTGAGCCATTTAGCGTTTATCGTGGTGGGGAAAGGGGCGGGATAGAACCCATTTTGTGCTGGTCATAGACTGTGTACATAACTGGCGCAGCAAATAGTAAGAGAGCTACGAGGATAAAAACGAAACCAAGAGTCAACCCTGCAGGCATGGTGTACCCCATAAGCAGAGTCCACACCATTAGGATAGCAGATAATGATAGTAGAATTATAGCTCCAAGGGAACTATAAACTGTCCATTTCTGCAACCATTCCAGCTTGCTTCGTCTACGATATGAATCGTCTTCAGTCGGTTCTAATTGGGGAACAAGGAATCGCATTGTCAAAACAACTACCGGTAAAAGCAGGGCGATAACCTGTAGTGCGCTCAATGCAGCAGTGGACACTGTTGCCATTTTCCACAATAGACCAATTCCAGTTACATGATAATTTCGTTCATGAATCTATATTGATTACCGCCTACTGTTTCCAGTTGATTATAACGTTATTCGTCCTGTTCTTCATTTGTCCCAAGTGTTTTTTCAACCTCTTCAATAGGAATAGACTCTCCTTCACTTAGATTCTCGGCTAGTTCTTCCAGACGCTCTAAACTAACCCCATCGGGTAAGAAATTAGTGCGAATTGATTCTCGATGAATCATCTGGAGGATTGGATTGACAGTGGTGATAGTTGGCGGATAATCGATCGAGACACTAAGGTAAGATAGAAACCAAATCAATCCATTCGGAGTATGAACAATTCCAGAATCAGTTTTATTTTTATAATAGAGTGGGTTACTTACCGTCTCAGTAAAGGGTAAGTCCGGATGTGCAATTAATTGATCATTTTCTACAAGTAGTACCAAATCCCAAGCATTACTGTTGTCATCTAATATTTCATAAACTGTGTTCATATCTACTGAATCATAGTCATCGTAGACCAGACACTTGAGCTGGTAGTCAACAGTCGTTTCACCTCCAATAGACACTCCAAGACCACCTTCACGTTCAATTTCCGATAACTTTCCAGTTTTCTCTAAATCCTCTCGTAGTGCGGTTGTAGTAAGCGTGCTTTTGACTTCACAAATAAATGCTACTCCATTATAGGGGGCCCATGTCATTCCTTCTGACTCAAATACCACTTGAGGTTTCGACTGTGGGAAACTAGCAACTACATCTATCTCGTTCTGAGCGGGAGAAAACAACTCTAAAGCCTTCAAATCATCATCAATGACTGCCGTACGAGTCCTTATATCATATGACCCTCCAACGTAATCTCGCAAAAATTTAGCAAGGGCTTGCTCATATGCACCTCCTTTTGTATTTGGATTATATGACTGCTTCCGATATTCCTTCCAGCGTGATCGAAGTCGATTCCGGAGTCCATTGAGTAGTTCTTGTTCAACCTTCTCAGATTGATTTACCATATTGTGTGGAGTAACTGAATATCCTAAATTGTTTTCTAGAAAACTTTTTAGCGACATGATGGTGGGGTGATAAAACCTCGACCGGGATCAAGAACGAATATTGATTGACCGACTGGGTTAGTGACCACTGTTTCGTGTGCTTCAACTCGAGATCTGCGTGCGGAAGCGGGGCGGGGGTGTTGTAATTTTTTGGCTCTGTCCCCTTGGGGACACGCCCCAAGGGGGTTTTCGCACGAAGTGCGAAACGACCCCGCCGGGGTTGCGGCGCGATCGGCGCGGCGACCCCGACCTCGAGGCGAGAACTACAACCGAAGTTGCACAGTCAGGGCTCGAGGACAATCTGAGTTGCTGAAAAGAGGGTTCGAGAGAGTGTTGCCACTCACCAGGACGGCGCTACCAGTCGGGCGCGAGTCGACCGACCGGTCTACTTTTCGTGTTTCCTTCCGGGCTTTTCCATAACATCGGCAGTTTCGAGAACCGAACCGGATCGTTTCCTGAGTGACGCCACTTGTCGATCGCCTCGCTGGCGAGTGCCTGGGCGCTCTCGAAACTCGAGGCTTTGAGCGTCGACAGGATCGTATCGATACGCAACCGCTTCGGTTCTCCCTCCTGGTCGAACTCGAGTTCGGCGCCGTGCTCGGCCAGCCACTGCTGGAACGGTGAACACTCTTCGATGTGATCGGCCAGCCCCATCAGGTGCTGAATCCGGTCGGCGTAGCTCTCGATGCCGTACTCGGCGCTTTCCACCAGGGCGCGGATTTCCTCGCGATACTTCCGCGCTCGGTAGGACACCTGGCCGTTCTCGAGGTCCAATAGCTCACCTAATTCCTGAATCGCTCGGTAGATCGTCGACGGATGTTTCCCCAGCTGCTCGGCGACCGCTTCGACACTCACACCGCCGTCCGTCGCGACCTTTTCAGCCACGTCTCGAGGTGTCTCCCCGATGTCTCGAAGCGTCGTCATTAGGATGTGGTCACTGTTGGCCTCGAGGCGCGGGGTCGGGTCCGGGTAGATCTCGACGGGATCGTCTCGAGGGACGGCCTCGAAATGGTCATCTGGAACGTAGACACCGCTTCCATCCGGTGCCAGCGGAATATCATCCCAGTTCAAGAAATTGAGTAGGGTTTCCTCGATCTCCTCGACGACTTCCTGGCGGTCGGCCCATGCCCATGCCTCGCTATCGTTCATCTTCTGGTTTACCAGGACTTCGACCTTCGGGTGATAGGACGGGTGATCCTTGCTCACCGCGTCGGGGTCTGCCAGCTGGTAGATCTCGAACTTCCGACCGTAGGTGTGGCCGGGGAACAGTTCACCGACTGAGGCCGGATCGAGAACCAGTCGATTCTGATGGTTCACTACCTCCTTGTTGTTGATTTTCAGCTCTGCAATCACCCCTTCCATATCGGTCAGGTGGTGAATCACTTTCTGCAGCACACCCGACGACGCCAGCTTTTCAGCCCATTCACGACGGATACGGAGGTATCGCTCGTGTGCCCACTCGCGGCTATACTCGGGATGTGGGGGTTTTCGAAAGTACTCGGGATACACGTGCTCATCTGCTTTTTCGAAGATAGCGGCGTAGAACTCCGGTAGCAATTCGAGGGCACGTTCGGGCTCGATATTCGAGGGCTCGTACTCGACATCGACACCTTCGACCTGGCCGAACTGACTTTCCCAGGGGAGGTTCACCGGTTCGCCCGTCTCCCAGTGCCGAAGGTCTGGATGCCGGGGTGAGATGTTGTAATACGCTTTTGACTCACCCGGTCCACGACCGGTGATATCCCACTCGTACAGCCTCGAGGCGTTGATACCGTCGCTCAATCGGGGTGCAAACCCTGATTTCGAGTAGGTGACAGTGATTTTCCAGGGCTCGCCGTCGATATCGGTCGTAAATTCGAGATGTCCCTCGAACGGTGGGCCGAGCATCACGCTCGAAAGCGCGTCGTAGGGACCGCGGCCCCAGGTGTCCCACTTCCACCGGCCATGACTCTCGTGCGGGGTGGTTTCGGGTTGGGACATTGGTTTAGGCTTCCTCCTGGCCCGACCGGATAACCCCAGTTAGTACGCGAACCGGGTTCCACCAGGTCGCGCTACCACACTCATAACAGACGTGTTTGAACGACGTACACGCAGCTGGCTCGATCGCCTCCAGGTCAACGCTGGCCTCGAGGCCAACTTCCTCGAAGCGAGCCCACCGCACATCGATTTGCTGGCACCCGGTGCAGATCGCGTCGAAGGGAATCCGACCCTCACTGTGTTCCTGGGCGGGCTCGCTCTCGAGGTCGGTGCTCACTGAGAATCACCGCCGTTGGATCGGCCAGTACCTGGCTCTATTGATCGGAGGACAGTTATTGTAGACGCCGGCAGAACTTGTTGGCAATCTTTTGATTTATGTGTTTTCGAAAGAGAGGTAAAATCGTCCCCGAGGGACAGAGGCACCCCACGTGGGACACAACCACCTACCATCTGAGGGGACAACCACCACCTCAGTTTTCGAGTCGATTTCAAACCAGAACGTTCGGTAACGCTCAAGCGGTGACCGTTTCCACTCATCGGACCACCCCCTCGATGGGCTGGGCCGGATCGATCGTCTCGGGATCGATCACGTGATTCCAGGCGAGTTTAGCGACCTGTTGTTCCGATCGGTTCCCGTCGACGTCGTACCACCGACCGCGGAGTAACTCATCGACCAGGCTCGCGGGCACGATCGCCCGCGCCACCTGGGGCAACCCAGGCCGGGGAACGTACACAACGAGCAGGTAGCTTCCGGCCGCCTCGAGCAGCTGGCGATGGGCTCCGTATTTGATGTAAAATCGCCCGCGAGTCGACCCCGAACCGTTGCCAGTCTCGATTTGACACCCTTTGATTTCGACTGGAGTTCCGGCTTCGAGTAGGCAAATCCCGTAAAACGGCAGCTTCGTCGACGGCACCACGAGCGTCGACGTTCGGGCGTCGTGCCAGGTGGCCGTTCGATCGTCGACAAACTCGAGGGAAGCGATCCGTTGAATCAGGTCACTCTCGAGGGCGTCACCGCTGGCTTTCGAACTCTCAAGTTCCGTCGCTCGAGGGCTCACAATGGACCACCTCGAGCACGGCGAACCTCTCGAGCGCACTCGGGACACAGACGCCGGAGCCCGTCGACGGGATCACCACAGCGTTCGCACTCACTGTTTTCGACGAGGCGACTCACGCTGTGTCACCTCCGTGACGACCGGGCGATGTCTCTGGATCTGGAACCGAAACGTCGACACCGGCACCGCTCCCGCGGCACAGTCGTCGGTACGAATCGCACTCGCTGCAGCGATGGGCTCGGTCCCGATCGTCACCGAACACCCGACCGAATTGCTCGCTGACATGGGCTCCACAGTGAAGACACGTCGAATTCGCCTCGAGGACACCGTGACTTACCGCCACGTCGACCACCCCGTTTCGGCTACGAATTTCGCACGACAGCGGCGACCCCCAACCAGTGACTGGTTCGGCTCCGGTTCAGACGCCGCTCGATCTACAATAGAGCTCGCTAGTTTCGAGCAGGTTAAACCGTCAAAAACAGCCGATCCGTTATCGGCCACACTTCGGATTTTTTGCGGATGGGCCCTGCCGG
>JAOPJZ010000019.1 GCA_025517525.1 Natronosalvus hydrolyticus | reverse complement strand
ACCCACCTTTTGCGCTGTGCGTGGGGCTGTCGACAGCAGCGAGCTGCTGCACGACAGCCCGACGCTCGGCAAAAGCTGGACCAAAAGCCCTCCTCACTCCCGATGGTCGTTCGTCGGCCCGCTCGGTCGCGTCGCTCCCTCGCGGTGATTGTGCCGGGGAAGCCAGCCTTTCCCCGGGTCACCGGGTTCGTCGAGCACGACGAACACCGGTTCCCGGCCAGACCGTTTGTTTACTCGAGCGAGTACCTCCCACTCGAGCCCTCAGTGCTCGAGACCAGTCCAACCCCATCCTTCATCACCACGAAATCGAGGTCTGGAACGTGTAACAAATGAGTGATAGATAAACTATTAAAATAGTATCGGCTACAGAACTTTGATCAAGTAGCTATTGATAAATGAGTGGAGTGAAAACAGGCCAGATGGCCGATAACCGCTTTCTGGTAATCGAATCACCGCCCTCCATCCGAGAAAGGATCCAGGGACGGCCTACAGTGACGGTTCGTTATCAGCGGCGTCTCCCGACTGCTGAGCATTGGTGAGCAGGGTTTCAGCAGGTCCGCGATACGTGTAGCCGGGAACCAGCCCCTGTGCATACGTCCCTTCGACGTACTCGATAAGGGCCTTGGCGTCCTCGACACCGGTTCTGCCGTCCCAGGAGACGTACTCGAGGGTGACTCGTACGTCCCCAGCGTCGGCATCGTATTCGATCGTTGGCAGCTCGTGCGTTCCCGTATCGGCGACGGTAAAGACGTCCTCAAGTCGCCGTTCGAACGTATCGAACCAGCCCTCCTCGACGACCGGCGCGACGTGGTCCTCACTCGCGGCATCCAGCGTCGGAAGCGTTATCGTCACGCTGATTTCGCCGTCGCGTTTCCCTTCGGCCGGGCCAGCCGTTATCGCTGTCTCGAACACGGTCGTCTCGAGTCGGTAGCCCCCATCGGCCTCGTTCGAGTCGTCCGCTCGAGCGAACGCATCGTGACTGTCGAAGGCAACCCGCATCGCTTCGGGTAACTCGTTCATGGGAATCGGTACGGACGGTCGAGTGAAGCCAGTTACGCTCTCAAGTGTACGCAAGAGCCAGCGACGAACGGGCCATCCCAAATTCAGGGAAAGATTACTGGCCGGCCTCACTCGACTGCCCAAAGAAAACGGCCGAATGGAGGGGTTTCCAGGGCCTCAACCGAAACAGTTTCCAGAGCGTTGTCGTGTCGCTGTTCGAACCGTTTCGAGAGCCATAATCGTCCGTTACACCCTGCACATGCCGCATAACTACGTGGCAATCGGTAGTGATCCAGTGGCATGGCCCTCGATAAATACATTGCAGAAAAACGACGCTTTGCTCGCCTGCTGGGAACCGACGGACGACTTGGCTCTGGCTTGCCGATGAGCGCTCCCTCGAGTCCCCAGGACGCTGAGGACGCAGGACGCTGAGGACGAATTATAGCCGCTTATAGCCGCTACTCGACCCGCTCGCCGAGGAACGACTGGAGGCTCGTTGCGACTTCCTCGAAATCCTTCATCGTGAGCCCGTCTGTCGTCGCGAACACACCCTCGCGGTCCGTGGTAACCCGAATAAGAAACCCGTTGTCGAAGACACGAATCGTGTAATTGTAATCCCCGAGTTCCGACCCCTCATAGGCCGTCTGCGTCGTCTTGAACCCGCGCCACTCGTGACCGATAAAGCTGGTGAGGTCAGCGTCGCGCTCGAGGTCCGTGCGAAGGTACAGCTGCTCGTAATCATCGCGTGTGAAGTACGTCACCGAGCGAAGGCTGTCACCGACGGCAGTTCGACAGGTGGTAACGATTCGGTCGGCCGTCTCGTCCGTGATCAGACCCGTGGCCATACGGAAAGACGGAGGGGAGGCTTCTTAAAAGACGCGGCGTGACCGGCACGGGCCCATACGACTACCCCCGAAGCCAAGTACCGACCGGACGAATCACGACCGATGACCGACGGCGATAGAAACGAGGCCGGGTCGAACAGTGACGATAGGCCAGTTGCGACCGAAAACGACGAAACAGCGTCTCTCACTGCCCCACAAGAAACCTCACCGGCCTCTGGAACGCGCTCTGCGATCAGCGACGAACTCGAGGTGCCCGCGGAGCCGCCCGACCCGGAAACAACCGCTCACGTGCTCTCCGACGAGGAACTCGCCTATCCAACCCTTACCTTCGATGACGGCGAAATCGACGAAGCCGGTGGATTCGATCTGCAAAAGTCACTCGACCGCGAGACAATGCAGGGGTGGCTCGAGAGGCTCTCGGACGCCCTCATCAGCCACGATATCGGTATCGAGACACCGAACGAAACCGCCATCCTGGGTGTCGGAAGCGGCGACGTTTCGATGACATTCGACCCCGACGAAACCCACGTCGGTACCCTCGAGGTGACGTTCTCGGTGAACGCGAAGCTGATGACCTGTGCTGACGACCCCAACGTGAGACAGGCAGGGGCCAGAGGTGGTGCGGGATTCATCCCGCTCGCGATGGTGACCGACGACCAGGAACCGGACTCGTTCCGGTGTTACAACTGGATCGATGACCCTCTGGAGCGGTCGAAGAAGTGAATTCGAGCCCTATGCTTCGGCTTCGTAGCCAGCGTCCTCGATTACAGCGATAACCGTCTCGAGGTCGGCCTCGCCCTCGACGGTGACGCTGTCCGTTTCGTTGTCCGCGTTCGCCGAGGCGACGCCTTCGACGTCCGAAAGCGCGGATTCGATGGTTTCCTCACAGCCGCTACAGCCCATTCCGGTGACGTGAAGTGTCTGGGTCATCCTCACCTGATCGTTGGTGGCGATTCGTTTCTGTGTTTCGTTCGCACCGCTCGAGTGGTCTCTTGAGCGTACCACAAATCGGTCTCAGAGGGATTTGTACATGTGCAACACGTCGAAGGGCGCGCCCTCGAGTTCGCGAACCCGAACGTCCCTGTATCCTCGTCGTCGGTAGACGTCGGGCAAAAACGGGTGGCCGGCGAACGTTCGCAGGCGCAGTCTGTCGTGCCCGTCTCGGCGGGCACGGTCTTCGACGAACGCCAGCAGCGTATCGGCAATACCCCGACCGCGCGCTCGAGGCGGGACGGCCAGTCGGCCGAATTCGGGCGATTCAGGGTTATACTTCCCCTGGTCGCGATAGCGAACGCTCCCGACGAGTTTGCCCCCCTCGACGGCGACGAAAACGCGCGTCTCTCGAATCCATGCCTCGAGGTCGGCCCGATCAGCCTCGGCGGCACGGGAGGGAAAGCCGAGTTCGACGTTCGTCGCGTAGGCCTCCCTATACAGGCGAGCGAGGGTCGGCGCGTCGGCCAGCGATGCCGGTCGAACGTGGACGCGGGTGGTCACTCGAGGAAGCTTTCGGCCGCGAGTATTTTTGCGATTCGATGTGCGCCGACGGCGTCGAAGGTCGGAACAATAGCGAAACGCTCGAGTACAGGGTAGCCATCAAAGGCCTGTGGCCAGTGCGGACCGTTCGCGTAGGGATTGCTGGCGTCGCGTCACGCAGAGCACAGGCCCCGTAGCGAGCGTTCGCCGACACATTGTGATCTCATCACACGACACCAGGAACCGTCACCCGCACCGTCGTGCCGTCGTCGTCGGTCTCGAACTCGAGGTCGCCGCCGAGTGCCGTCACACACCAGAGGACGATCCAGAGGCCGATCCCGCTGCCGTGTTCGAGCGCCGTCTCTTGCCCGCGCTCGAGGACTGCCAGTTCGTGTTCGGGGATCCCGGGCCCGCTGTCGCGGACGGTCAGGACGGCCTCGCCGGCGTCGGTTACCGTCTCGAGTGTGACCTCTGCTCGGGGTGTCCCGTTTTCGGCGTGCTCGAGGGCGTTTTCGAGCAACTGCTCGAACAGCTGTTCGAAGACCGCCCCTGTGCAGACAGTCGAACGTCAGCCGGTACCGAGACGTCGATCTCCCCGTCGAACATCGCCTCGACATCGGTGGCGACCCCCTCGAGCGTGTCCGACAGGGCAATCGGCGTCGGTTCGTCGTCCATCGAGTCGATGGCCCGTTCGAACGCCCAGGCCTTCTCGCCCATCCGGATGACGCCCGCGATGTCGCCCTGTGCGCCCTCGAGTTGGGTCCGTAACGCCTCGTCCTCGAGTTGGTCGGCCACGATCCCAACGTAGCCGTGTGCGACGTTGAGTTCGTTCCGCAGATTGTGCCGGAGGATGCGGTTGAGAATCTCGAGGCGTTGTTTGCGCCGCCGCTGGGTCGTTACGTCCTGAAAGACCACCGTGTGGCCGACCGGGTCGTCGTCGTAGTCGGTGAGTGTCGAGATGGAGATCGCGAACTCGCGGCGTTCTCCCGCCGCATGCAAAGAGACAGTCTGTTGGTCGGCCTCGAGGTCAACTGGCGTGTCCACGACGGAATCGAACGGCTCGCCGAGGATTTGCGTGGGCTCGACATCGAATAAGCGGCTCGCACTGGTGTTGTGCGTGATGACGCGGCCGTCGGTGTCCAGTGCCAGGACGGGATTGTCCAGCTCCTCGATAGCGTTTCGTTCGGCCGTTCGATGGGCGACCGGGCTGTACTCGAACATCTTCCCGCGACCGAAGGCGTACGCGTCGAGGGCGACGTGTGGCAGGAACAAGACGGTCGTCAGGTTGAGTTGAGGATACGGCCCAAGCTCGAGCGCCCAGACGAGCAGGGCAATCCCGGGCGGGACGGCGCTCACGGCGACCGCCAGCGCCTCGGCGCGGTAGAGCGGGCCGTAGCTCACGACCGTATCGAACAGCAACAGCGTCCCGGCCGCGACCGCGAGCGTCGCGACGCCGATGGCGAAGTACGCCCATCCCTCGAGCGTGTACGAAACCGTCTGAACGCCGAAGACGGGGTCGACCGTGTAGTCGCTGAACACCAGTTCGTGGACCGAGTTGGTCGGCAAAAGAATCGTCGTCAGCGCGGGAACGGCCAGCAGAAGGGTAAACCCGCGCGAACGGACGAGTTTGCCTCGTCCCGTATACAGCAGGGCAAAGCCCAGGAAGGCCACCCCGATCCAGCTCATCGCCACCAGCGATACGATCTCGAGGGCGAGGCGCACCGTGGGTCCGGTGACGAGCAACGCGGCTCCATACGAAAAACACCAGACAGCCTGGCTGACAAGAGTGGCGAGGAACCAGATGGCTCCGGGTTCGTGTCGGTGTTTCCAGAGGTGGGCGATGAGCCCGACGGTCCCGAGGCCAGCGAGCACGGAGAACGTTGCCGGCCACGGTGGGAGAAACACGGTCTCGAGTGGTCGACAGAACTACTTCGCTATTGTGGCTTCGGTAACCGTCTCGAGGCGGGCGCTCGAGTGGGTTACTCGAGCAATGTCTCGCCGGTCATCTCGGGTGGCTGTTGGATGCCGAGACACTCGAGTATCGTCGGCGCGATGTCGGCGAGGGTGCCGCCAGGTCTGACCGAGACGGCTGTCGTCTCACCTTCGGCTTCGTCAGCAGATTCGTCGACGGCAGTGGCCGATTCCGTGGCCGCAGGAGCTTCGTCTCGAGGCGCGAGATAACAGAACGGCACGTCGTTGTAGGTGTGTGCCGTATGCGGGTCGTCTTCGGTACCCATATCGTCGGCGTTGCCGTGATCGGCCGTCACGAAGATGTGCGCGCCGTGAGCCTCGAGCGTCTCGAGCAGGCGACCGAGTTGCGTGTCGACGGCTTCGACGGCTTCGACGGTCGCCCGGTAGTCGCCGGTGTGGCCGACCATGTCGGGATTGGCGTAGTTCAACACGAGCACGTCGGGGTGATCGGTTTCGATGGCGTCGATAGCGGCGTCGGTGACCTCGGGCGCGCTCATTTCCGGTTGTAAATCGTAGGTCGGCACGTCGGGGCTCTCGACGATGGTTCGGGTTTCGCCTTCGAACGCCACCTCGTCGCCGCCGTTGAAAAAGTACGTGACGTGGGGATATTTCTCGGATTCGGCGATGCGTAGCTGGCTCTTGCTGGCGTCGGCGAGTACCTTTCCGAGCACGTTCTCCGGATACGTCGGCGGGAACGCGACCGGCAGGTCGAACGTCTCGTCGTACTGGGTCAGCGTCACCTGTTCGATGTCGGGGGGCGAGGTCTCGATGTCCCACTCGGGGCGGATGTCGCCGAGCATGCGCGTCAGCTGACGGGCGCGGTCCGACCGGAAGTTGAACCAGACGACGGCGTCGCCGTCGGTGAGCGCCAGGTCCTCACTTTCCAGTGCGTCCTCGGCGCTAGCGCTAGCCTCGAGGCCGCCGCCACGAACCAGCGTCGGTTCGACGAACTCGTCGGTCTCGCCGCGCTCGTAGGACCCGGTGACGGCGTCGACCGCCGAGTCGGCTTCGGACGCCGCCTCCCGGTGGACGATTGCGTCGTAGGCACGAGCGGTCCGCTCCCAGTTTTCGTCGCGGTCCATCGCGTAGTATCGTCCCGTGACCGTTGCGACGTGGCCCGTGCCGGCTTCGTCGATGACCGACTCGAGCGTCTCGAGGTAGCCTTCCCCGCCGTGTGGCGCGGTATCCCGACCGTCAGTGAAGGCATGGGTGACGGCGTCGACGCCGCGATCTGCGGCCATTCCGATCAGCGCGTGGAGATGTTCCTGGTCGGAGTGCACACCGCCGTTGCTGACGAGTCCGAGGAAGTGAACCGTGCCGTCGTGCTCGAGGGCGTACTCGAACGCGGCGTTGATAGCGTCGTTTTCACGGAAGCTGCCGTCGGCGACTGCATCGGCGATCCGCGTGTATTCCTGCAGCACGACCCGGCCAGCACCGATGTTGAGGTGGCCGACTTCGCTGTTGCCCATCTGTCCATCCGGCAAGCCGACACGTCGGCCGGCAACCTCGAGCGAGCCAGCCGCGCCGCGGTTGGTCAGTCGGTCGAAAACGGGCGTGTGTGCCCCTTCGATTGCGTTGCGTCCGCCATCGTCGCTACCGAGGCCCCAGCCGTCGAGAATAACGAGTGCCGCGTCCATATGCGAGCGGTACCGTTCGTGGCGTAATTAGCTATCGCTCGAGGGAGAAGCTTGCCACGCACTTACGCGCAGCCCAAAGTCCCGCGTGCAGCCCGGGAGGATGTCAGGAGGAACGTTGGATTCCGCTCGAGCCAGCTCCCCGCTACTCGAACGACAACGCCTCGTGCGCCGTGACCTCACCGAACAGCCAGTCGGCGTGCTCGAGGGCGTACTCCCGGTGGTCGTCCTCGAGGGCACCGATACAGTCTTCGACCAGTATCGGACGATAGTCTCGAAGCCCCGCACTGCCAGCAGTGTGGAGGACGCAGACGTTGGCGAGAGTACCACAGAACGCGAGATCCTCGATACCACGAGCCTCGAGCCAGCCCTCGAGTTGGGTTCGGTGGAAGGCGTCGTAGGTGTGTTTTTCGACCACCAGATCATCGTCGCGGACATCGAGTTCGGCGACCAGTTCGGCGTCCCACGAGCCCTCGAGGACGTGTTCGCCCCACTGTTCGAACTCGTCGTAGTAGTGGGCGTCCTCGAACTGCTCGGGCGGGTGGACGTCTCGCGTGTAGACGATTCGCGCGCCGGCCTCGCGAGCACGTGACACCAGTTCGACGATTGGATCGATCACCGCCTCGCTCCCCGGCGCGTACAGCGATCCCTCCGAGTGACAGAAGCCGTTTTGCATGTCGACGACGACCACGGCCGTCGTCTCTGTCTCGAGGTGCATACGTGATTGTAGGGTCCCCCAGCCAAAAATTGTGGCGTCAGAACCCACTCGGGAGGGCCACCAGGAAAGAACCCACTCGAGAGGGGTACCCGGAAAGAACCCACTCGCATAGGACATCTGGAGTTCACTCGAGGACGATACGCGAGAATTCGTTCGCGTTCTGACAACAGACACTTTTATCACTCGCTTCTCCCGAGAATAACCCAGGAATGGGACCCGGACAAAACCGATTTTTCCTCGCGACCGTCGTTCTCGGCCTGGCCCTCCTGACCGGTTTCGCGGTCGCCGGTACAAGTGGAGTCGCCGCGACCGATACGACGACCACGCTCGAGGAATCTGCCGATTACACCACGCTCGAGGGAGCAGACGCATCGACACTGTATGCGGCCGATCACGACCACGTCCACGAGTGTGCGGCCGAACCGCCGGCTGACTTCTCGGCCCCCGCCGATGGCAACGACACCATCGGTTGGTTCGACGGCTACTGGTACAACCAGCCGCTTGATATCGACGCCACAGACGGCTTGACCGAAGACGAACTCGAGCAGGTCAGCGCCCGGACGGCCGCCCGGTTCGAGGCGTTACGCTGTCTGACGTTCGAGGAAATCCCGCCGGTCGAAATCGTCGACCGCGAGGAGTTCGCCGAAGAGACCAGCGGGCAGTACGGCGAGGTCGACGAACGGACCCGCCTGTTCGACAACGCCCAGTTCGAGGCGCTGTTGCTCATCGGCAGTTCCGACGACTCCGTCGAAGTCAGAGAAGCCGACCGCAGCGCCACCGTCGGCGGCTACTACGACTTCGTCAACGACGAAATCGTCGTCATCTCGGACGATCCCGATCAGTTACAACTCGACGAAGCCGTCCTCGCCCACGAACTGGGCCACGCCCTCCAGAACCAGCACTTCGACCTGGCACGATACGAGCGAAACACCCGCGACCTCGACAACGGCAAGCTCGGGGTCATCGAAGGGGACGTCCACCGGGTCGAACAGCAGTACCTCGAGTACTGTGAGGAGGGCGTCTGGAACGAACCGTGTATTCTCGACGACGCCGAAGCGGGCGCTGGGGCAGGAGAACCACCCAGCTGGGGCCTGTATTTCATGCAGTTCCAGCCCTACAGCGACGGGCCGAACTTCATCGACCACGTGTACGAGCAGGGTGGCTGGGACGCCGTCAACGCCGTCTACGACGACATGCCTCGCTCTGCCGTCGAGATCATCTACCCCGAGCGCTACGGCGAGTTTACCGTCGCCGACCTCGAGGTCCCCGACCGAAGCGACGACGACTGGGAACGCATGACGTTCGAGGACGAGCCCGATTACAACGTGATCGGTCAGGCCGGTCTCTCGGCCATCCTGATGGAGCCGGCGTACGATTTCAACCCGATCGTCCCCCAGGAGGAGTTCCTGAACATCGATCCGGAAACGGGCGACATCGATCCGGAGAATCCGCTCAACTACGACCTCGAGGCGACGAGCGGCTGGGAAGGCGATAAGCTGTACGTCTACGAGAACGACGACCAGGCCGGAGCCGTCTGGAAACTGGCCTGGGAGGACGCCGAGGACGCAACGACGTTCCTCGAGGCCTACGAACAGCTGATCGAACACCGCGGCGGCGAACCCCTCGAGGGCAGTGAGAATACCTACGTCTTCGACGATGGCAGTGACTTCGACATGGCTATGACCGTGATCGTCGACGACGACCGCCTCTGGATCGTCACCGCTCCTACCCTCGAGGACCTCGAGGGCGTCCACGCGGACGTCGAATCGGTCGAGCCGCCGGCTGACGACGATGCCGACACGACTGACGACGACGGAACCGACGACACCGCCGACGATGACGACACGGCCGACGACACCGACGATTCGATTCCAGGCTTCGGACCTGCCGTCGCCGTAGCCGCCCTCCTCGCTGTCGGATTCGCCGCTCGAGTGCGCGATTTCGAGCGGTGAGAGAGTGGCCTCTCCCCCTGATCGGAACCGTTGGCTCGAAATGTAGCGACCGATAGCCACGGAGTATATTTCCCTCGAGGTCCTTCGAGGCACAATGGACGACGGGCATGCTCGACACACGCTTGTTCTGGTCGCCCTCGTCGCGGTCGTTGTGATAGCGGGCTGTACGGCCCCGCTTTCAGCACCGGCGGACAGTCCCGGTGCTGACGACCGCGAACTCGGCTCGATCAACGGCTTCGGACCCGACGACGAGATCGAAATCGGTGATCCCGAAGCGCTGACGCGAGCCGAACTCGAGGCCGTATCCTACAGAGCGATGGCTCGCATCGAGGTGATTCGGGGCGTCCGGTTTACCGAAGACGTCGAAATAGCGGTGTACACCCGGGAGGAGGTCCGCGAGCGCTTCGACCGTGGCGACGAACCGGCAGATGCGTTCACCAACGAACTGTGGCGCGCACCGTTCATCGTCGACGACGAGACCGACGTCAACGAAGCGTTCGAGACGCTGTACGGGGATGCCGTCCAGGGGTTTTACGTCAACAACCGCGTCGTGGTCGTGACCGACGACCCCGAGGCGATTCGAATCAGTCGCGACACCCTCGTCCACGAACTCACGCACGCCCTGCAGGATCAGCACGTCGGTCTCGAGCGTCGGGGCTCGACCCTCGATGAACGCCGGGCCGAAACCGGGCTGATCGAAGGCGAAGCGAACTATCTCCCCTACCTGTACGAACAGCGCTGTGACGTCGAGTGGGAGTGTCTGCCCGACCTCGACCCCCTCGAGGCTGCTAACGGCAGTACTGGCGACGACCTGAACGTCGGCCTCTTCCTCTCGATTTTCGCCCCCTACTCCGAAGGTGCAACCTTCGTCGAACACCTGCACCAAACCGGTGGCTGGGAGGCAATCGACGACGCATTCGAGAACCGCCCCGTCAGCACCTCACAGCTCATCCATCCCGAACGGTATCCCGACGACCGCCCGCGCGACGTTGCCCTCGAGGACCGCTCGAGTGGCGACTGGGAACCGATCACCGACGAGGACGGCGAGATTCGGACCGAAACCATCGGCGAGGCGACGCTGTTTGCCGGCCTCTGGACGAACGCCGTTCTCGAGGGCTCGCTGTTCGACGACTCGACGCCACTCTCGCCGTACACGTACGACAACCCCGTGACGGCCGCCTGGGCCGGCGACACGTTCGTCGCCTACGAAGCCGCTGGCGATGGGGCCGAAGGCGACGGGCCGACGGGCCACGTCTGGGCACTCGAGTGGGAAAGCGAGGCCGCCGCAGAGCGCTTCGCTGACACCTACCGGCACCTGCTCGAGATCCGCGGCGGAACGGCTGTCGACGACAGCGGCGACACGTACCGAATCAGTGACGACGACCGGTTTTCGGGTGCCTACAAACTGACCGTCGACGGCGACCGGGTCGAAATCGTGGCTGCACCCACGGTGACCGATCTCGAGGCGATTCGACCGGCCGAAGACGGGACGCTCGAGACGAGGACCGCAGTTGGCGTCCCTGACGCTGCGTCGAACGTGTTCACCGCCGATGCCCCCACCGCGACAGCATCAATTTCGGGCTAAAAAACGGTCGAGGATCCGTACTCGAAGACTTCGTCGTATACCCCACTAGTTTTCGCCGAACACGTTCGGCCGCGTTCCCGCCGCCAGAGATGCTGGTTGACGGTATATCCTTGATCGGTTCCGAGTGGTGGCTGTAGCGAGTGGGTGCACTTCGATCACTCATCTACACCAAACCATGACCGATCTACCAACCACCGATACGACGGAACCGACGACAGACGCCGACGACCGCGATCCGCTGTTCGCGCGGATTCCACGGCGTGACTTCATGAAAGCCGGTGCCGCAACCGGTGCCTTGACCGCCCTCGCCGGATGTACGAGCATGCTCGAGAGCGACGGCGACAACGGTACCGCTGCCGCGGGCTCTGCCGATCACCACGTCCCGCCCGGTGAGCTCGACGAATACTACGCGTTCTTCTCCGGGGGCCACTCCGGTGAGGTACGCGTCTACGGCGTCCCCTCGATGCGCAGCCTCATGCGCATCCCCGTGTTCAACCTCGAGGGAGCGCGCGGCTACGGCTACGACGACGAGACTCGGGAGATGCTCGAGGATGCCGGCGGCTACACCTGGGGTGACGTTCACCACCCGCGAGTGAGCCAGACGGACAACGAGTACGACGGCCGATGGCTGTTCGTCAACGACAAGGCCAATGGCCGACTGGCCCGGATCTGTCTAAAATACTTCGAAACCGATGCGATCGTCGACCTGCCGAACCAGCAGGGCACCCACGGTGCCTGTGCGCTGATGCCCGACACGAAGTACATCTTCGGCGTCGGCGAGTTCCGCGTCCCGATGCCCAACGACGGGCGCGACCTCGACGACCCGAGCGCGTACACCTCGGTGCTCTCGGCCGTCGACCCCGAGACGATGAACCCCGTCTTCGACGTAAAAGTCAGCGGCAACCTCGACAACGGCGACTCCGGGAAGAACGGCCGCTGGTTCTTCTCGACCTCCTACAACAGCGAGGAGGGCGTCACCGAGCGAGAGATGACGCAGGCGGATATGGACTGGGTCACCGCCTTCGACATGCCAGCGATTGAGGAGGCCCTCGACAACGGCGACTACGAGGAGATAAACGGGGTGCCGGTCATCGACGGGACGAAAGACAGTCCGCTCAACAACGCCGACCGCCCGATCGTTCGGTACGTCGACGTGCCCTCGAACCCCCACGGCGTGACCGTCACGCCCGACGGCACGTACGCGATCGCGTCCGGCAAACTCGACAACACGTGTACGATCATGGAACTCGACCTCCTCGGCGAGGTCGGCGACCCGAACGACGCCATCGTCGGGCAGCCCCAGGTCGGCATGGGGCCGTTGCACACCCGATACGACGAGCGCGGCCACGCCTACACGTCGCTGTTCGTCGACTCGCAGATCGTCAAGTGGGACATCGAGGCTGCAGTCGAATCCGAGCCCCGAAGCGAGGATGCGGTCATCGAAAAGATCGACGTCCACTACAACCCTGGCCACCTGAACGCCTCCCAGTCGTTCTCCTCGGATCCGAAAGGCGACTGGCTGATCTCGCTGAACAAACAGTCCCTCGACCGCTTCCTCCCGGTCGGCCCGACGTTCCCCGTGAACGACCAGCTGATCTACATCGGCGACGACGAGGAAGGGATGGAACTCGTCAAGGACACGCCAACCTACCCCGAACCGCACGACGCGACGATCGTCCACCGAGACAACATCAACCCCGAGACCGTGTACGATCCGGACGACCTCGCGCTCGAGCCAGTCGCCGGCGGCGAGGACGACATCACCCGCGAGGACGGCCGAGTCGAGGTTCGCATGATCAACCAGCGAAACCAGTTCGGCTTCCAGGACATCACCGTCCAGGAGGGTGACGAGGTCGAGATCACGACGACGAACATCGAAACCAGCGAGAACATCGTCCACTCCCTGGCGATTCCACAGTACGACATCAACGTCAAGACCGCACCGCAGGAGACCCGCAAGGTGACGTTCACGGCCGACAAGCCGGGCGTCTACTGGATATACTGTGCGTACTTCTGCAGCGCGCTCCACCTCGAGATGCGCTCGCGGCTCCTGGTCGAACCGGAGGACTGATTCCCGATGGCCCGATCCGGACGACTCGCGACGATCGCCTCGCGCCTGACCGAACTCCGGCGGGCCCTCCCGCTCATAGCGGCGGCGCTGCTGTTGCTCGCCATCGCCCTCCCGATGTGGCGAATTACGCTGACCGCGCCGCAGTATCCCGGTCGGGCGCTGCCGGTCGAACTGTACGCCTATCCGCGTCTCGGCGGGGAGTACGCGGAGGTACAACTGCTCAACCACTACGTCGGATTCTACTTCCCGGATCCGGTGTTCCTCGAGCCCAACTATGCGGTTCACGAGAAGGCCGTCGCCGTCCCCGAGTGGTCGTTCGGCCCGCTCCCGTTCATCGCGGTGGCTGCCGCCGGCGTGTTCGTCGCACTAGCGCCGACCATCCGGAAGCTCAAACTCGGCCTGACCTGCCAGCTGGCCGGGACGATCGCCGTCTTCGCCGGCATGTTCGCCATCATCCAGTACCGACTCCACCAGGTCGGCCACTCGCTGGATCCGGACGCGCCGCTACGAGGCGTCGACGGCTTCACGCCGCCGGTGCTCGGCCCATACGAAATCGCGAACATCAGCGGCACCGCCTGGTTCGGCCCGGGTGGCTACCTGACGATCGCCGCGATCGGCCTCCTCGTCGTCGCGTTCCTCTTGCGCGACTCCGAGGCGACGCTTGGTGACGTGCCCGAACTGGCTCGAGCGAGCCTCGAGCGCGGCCGACGCCGGCTTCGCCGCCGGGAAGATGAGTCCACCGACAACCAGCCTGCTGGCGACGACCACCCTTCAGGGACATTCCACGCGCCGGCCGACGAATTCGAGGCACCGCAGACTCGGCGCACGGACTCGAGCGACGCTGACGCGATCGACACGAGAGGTGAACGCTCGTGAGAACCGACGCCTGGTTCGCCGGTCTCGCCGTAATCGTCCTGGCGGTGCTCCTCGCCACGGCGCTCGTCGCCGCGACGGGAGCGTCCGACGGTACCGAAAGCGCCAGCGAATGGACGCCCGACGTCCCCGACATTCACGATGTCGACGAACCCACCGAACCTAGCGTCGCGACCCTCGACGGCGACCAATTCAACTCCGTGCAGGCGGCACTCGACGCCGCCCAGCCGGGTGACACCGTCGTCCTCGAGGGTACCTTCGAGGAACACGTCACCGTCGAGACGGAGGGCGTGACGATTGCGGCAGCCGAGCGAGACGGCGCCGTCATCGACGGCGGGGGCGAGGGAACCATCGTCACGATCGAAGCCCCGAACGTCACGCTCGAAGGCGTCTGGATACGCGACACGGGCCACGAACGTCGCGGCGAACACGCTGGAGTCTTCGTCAACGGTACCGGAGCGACCGTGACGGACGTCCGACTCACTGACGTCAGTTTCGGCGTCTGGATCAACGGCGTTTCGGACGTCACCGTCGAGGGGTCGATGATCGCCGGACGGGAAGACGTCTTCCCGTTCACCGACCGCGGCAACGGCATCCACCTCTGGGACGCCGACGACGCCGTGTTGCGCGACAACTACATCACCACCGTTCGGGACGGCATCTACTACTCGTGGGCCGAGGGCGTGCTCACCGAGAACAACACCATGTGGGAGATGCGCTACGGCGTCCACTACATGTACTCGAACGACAACCGACTCGAAGGGAACGTCGCCGCGAACAACGACGTCGGCTTCGCGTTGATGGTTTCAGAGAACATCACGCTCGTCGACAACGTCGCCGCGAATAACGACGGCACCAGCGCCCACGGCATTCTCCTCAAGGACGTCGAACGCAGCGAGATCCGCGGGAACGCCGTCGTCGCCAACGGTAACGGGTTCTACATCTACAACGCCCAGCAAAACCGTCTCGTCGACAACCTCGTCCTCGAGAACCGCGTCGGCGTTCACGCGACCGCCGGCTCGAGCGGTGGGGTCGTCGCGGGCAACAGCTTCATCGAAAACGACGAACAGGCATTCGCGACGACGACCGCGCAGATCGCCTGGAACGACTCCGACCGGGGCAACTACTGGTCGGACGCCAGCGCCGTCGACCTCGACGGCGACGGCACCAGCGAGATTCGCCATCGGCCCGCGGGAACGGTGGAACAACTCGTCCACGACCGTCCGCAAGCCGCGGTGTTTGCGGAGAGTCCGGCGTTTGACGCCGTCCGACTGGCCGAGAGCTCGTTCCCGGTCGTCGAGTCCGCGGGCCTGATCGATCACCATCCACTGACGGAACCGCCACACGACAACTGGAGGGACTACTATGCAAATCACGATCACTGATATTTACAAGCGATACGGCGACGTCGTCGCCCTCGACGGTCCTTCCTTCGAGATTCCGTCGGGATCGACGTTCGGCGTCCTCGGGACGAACGGCGCGGGAAAGAGTACCCTGTTCGGCTTGCTGGTCGGTCACGACCGGCCCGACGGCGGAACGATCGACGTCGGCGGCCTCGACGTCGAGGAGGCGGGACATCGCGTGCGCGAGCGCGTTGGCTTCCTGCCCGAACACAGCGGCTTCCCCGGCTCGTTGACGGGACGGGAAGTCCTCTCGACTCACGCCCGGATTCGTGGCCTCGAGAACCGCGACGAGCGGATCGAGGAGGTCCTCGAACTCGTCGGGCTTACCGATGCCGCCGACCGAGCCGTCTCGGGCTACTCAAACGGAATGGGTCGTCGCCTTGGGCTGGCTGCAGCCCTGCTCCCGGAGCCGCCGGTACTCGTCCTCGACGAGCCGACCGCCGGACTGGATCCGCGTGGTGTCACAGCCTTTCACGACATCGTCACGCGCATCGGGAACGAGACCGACACCACTGTGGTTCTCTCCTCGCACGTGCTGAGCGAAGTCGAGTCCCTCTGCGATCACGTCGCAATCCTTCACGACGGTCGCCTCCACGCCAGCGGCTCCGTCGAGTCGCTGTGTGCGACGGGCGACACCGTCACCGTCAGCGTGGCGACGACGAACCCGAGTGCTCGCGCTCGTCTTCTCGAGGAACTGCAGCTCCGCGTCGAGGAACTCGAGGTCGTTCATCGGGACGGCTCGAGCGACCGACTCGAGGTTCGCTGTGACCGTAGCCGGGCGTTCGATCTCGTGGCACACCTCGAATCCGACCTGGTCGAGCATTTCGAAGTGCGCGAACCCGGGCTCGAGGCGGCGTTCCATCGGGCAGTCGAGGGGGGCTCGATGGCCGACGAATCGGCCCCCGACGGCCATAAGCTTCGCGGGGAAACCGCCCACGCTGAAGGGGACGCCATCCCCGCGGAGGTGGGCCGATGACGCTCACGAACGAGTACGAGGGCGACCTCGAGTCGGTCGAGCCGATCGACGCGGCCCACGCCGACGAGACCACGGCCGCGTCGACGGCGACATCGAAAACCGTCGGCCGGCAGGTACTGGTACTCGCAGAATCGGAGTATCGACTGGCTATCCGAAGCCGCTGGGCGGTCGCGCTGACCGGCATCTTTGCCGCGTTCGCTCTCGGATTGACGACGTTCAGCGGCGCGAGCGTCAGCCCCGAAGGCTTCGACCGAACCGTCGCCAGCCTCGCCGTGCTGGCGGTCTACCTGGTTCCGCTGGTCGCGCTGGCGTTCAGCTACGACGCCATCGTCGGCCGGGAGGAAAGCGGCTGGCTCCAGACGCTGTTCTCCCTGCCCGTCTCGCGGGCCTGGATCGTCCTCGGTACCGCCCTTGGTCGGGGAGCCATCCTGGCGAGTGCGACGATCATCGGCTTCGGCGTCGCGGGTGGCTTCTTGCTGCTCGAGTTCGGCCTGGCCGGCTTCGACACCTACGTCGCGTTCCTGCTCTCGACCGTTGCGCTCGGCCTGGCGTTTCTCGCCTTCGGCGTCCTCCTGTCGACGCTGGCGCGCGAGAAGACGCACGCGCTCGGGTTCGCGTTGCTGGCGTGGGCGTGGTTCGTCCTCGTCCATGACCTGCTCGCACTGGGCATCCTCTCGGCGTTCGACCTCCCCGGAACGGCGCTATCGGCGCTGTTACTCGCCAACCCCACGAGCGTTTTCCGGGCGCTCGTCCTCGGCAGCCTCGGCGCTGCTGGCGACGCTGGCTTCGCCTCCGTCCTCGCGGAGGCCGGCCTGTCGCCCGGCGTCCTCCTCGGGGCGCTCCTCGCCTGGATCGTCGTGCCGATCGCACTGGCGGCAGTCGCTATCCGCCGACGGAGGGTCTAGTCATGGCTCCACGACACACCCATTACCACTACTGTCACGAGGCGGTCTCGTGTACCGACCAGCATCAGTTGAGCGGCCTCTCGAGGCGTCGATTCCTCGCTGGCACAGCGATCGCGACGACGACTGGACTGGCGGGCTGTCTCGGTGACGACGACGAAGACGCCCAGCCAGCCGAGCCCATCGCCCTGACCGGTGGCCGCGAGTGTGCCGTCTGTGGCATGGTCATCGAAGATCACTACGGCCCCGCCGGGCAGGTGTTCTACGAGGACGATGACGAACCGGTCGTGTTCGACAGCCTCACCGAACTCCTCGTCTACCACGACGAACAGCGCCAGCGTGGCACCGACGCCCGGGGCGTGTTCGTCACTGACTACTCGAGCGTCGACTACGACCTCGAGGAACAGGACGGCTCGCCGTACATTTCGACCCACGCCGAACGCGAGGCGTTCGCGGACGCGATGGAACTGTTCTATCTCGTCGACAGCGAAATACAGGGCGCGATGGGGGCCGACCACGTTCCGTTTTCCAGCCGCGAGGACGCCGAGGCGCTTCGCGAGGACGTCGGCGGCGACATCCTCGAGTGGGACGACCTATAGTAGCCAGTGAAACGAGTTACACACGTATCGCAAACTCCTCTCGCGGTCGAGGTGTGCCAATAACTTTCAGTGGCTACTGTACTCGCCGACTGACTCGAGATTCGGATCAGAGCACGCCGATCTCGGTCCCCGCGGCGTGCGTTCCAACGTCGATGATACCGTTTCGTTGGACGACGATACCGAATCCGAAGAGGGTAATCCTGAGGAGGGCGTCGGTACCCGATCCACCGTCGCTCACGACCTGGCTCTCGACGTCGAACGTGAGCGACTCGAGCCTCGATGAGCCGGCGATTATCGAGTCGACCGTATCCGATGAGACGCCGCTGATCGTTCCCTCGACGGCGAACGCGATCACTCCGGGTGGGCTGGCGCTCGAGTCAAGATTGCCGGTCGATTGTTCGTCCATCGGCGAGAGGTCACCGATCCCGGGCGTTTCGACCTCGACGTCCACGGATTCGAGCCGGAGCGACGCTTCAGATTGCAGATCGGTATCGATAGTTCGTGTCTCGTCGACGGTAATATCGATCCGTGCCGGTTTCAGGGACGCTCCCTCGAAGGCACCCAGTAGTTCCGGTGTCATCGTGATTACTCCCTCGGCTGTCACGTCGAGTCGGTCCGGCGGTCGAGCCTCGATGGTTTCGTGGGTCACTCGGATGTTCTGATTTGCGTCGATATCGACTGTGATACTCATGGTCTCATAGCACACCTACGGCTATTCGTGCTAACACCACCCATGGCCAAAATACCGTCGTGCTGGACATAGACAGGTTCAGTTCAGAGAAGGACGTCGGGCCAGCGAGCCGTTCTCGAACCCCCGCTCGAGTGATGCTCGAGCGATGTGAACCGCCGGTCGATGCTGGTCATTGTCGCCGTTCGATCCCAAACGCCCTCGCCGTTCGATCCGGTTTATCGGAGGCGACGGTACACCCGAAGGAGTAGCGATGCGACCGTTCCGACGCCTGGAACTTTCGAGGAGAGTGCGGCGGCGCCGAGTAACACCAACCCGCTGAGCCGTCGTCCCTTCGAAAATTCCAGGACTGCATCGATCACCGTCGTCACCGTACTCGCGTTTTTCAGCACGTCCGTCCGGTTGTGCGTTGTTGCCATTGGTATCGAGTCGGTCAACGGTTCCCGTGAAAAAACGCGCCCGGCTTGCGCGTGCAGGGTATTTCGACGGCGTTTCCCCTGCCATCGCTTTCGGGACTCGAAACGGGGTTTGGTCAACTCGTTGGCTGAGACGAGTAGCTTTAACGCCTCGCGCTAGAAAGCCAGCGTATGTCGAATCCGTTCGGAATCGTCTCCGACGAAGCCATTCTCGAGGGGCGTGCCACCGATGCCTACTTCGAGCGTATCAGGGAAACGCTCGAGTACGCGGGTCGAAACCCACACGTCGTCGCCGAAGTGACCGCCGACCAGTTCCCCACGGGCTCGTTCGAGGTGTTCGCCGGGGTCGAGGACGTTGGGACGCTGTTCGAAGGGCGTGCCGTCGACGTGGACGCCCTCCCCGAGGGACAGCTGTTCGATGGCGGGCCAGTCCTGCGAATCGAAGGCCCCTACCTCGAGTTCGCCGAACTCGAGACCTCGCTGCTTGGCTTTCTTTCCCAGCCCAGTGGCTTTGCGACGGCCGCCCTCGAGACGCGACTGGCGGCCCCCGACTCGCTCGTCCTCTCCTTTGGGGCTCGTCACGTCCATCCCGCCATCGCGGTGACGGTCGAACGCGCCGCCCTGCTGGCTGGCCTGGATGGCTTTTCCCACGTCGCCGCGGGGGAGCTGCTCGAGCGGGAAGCCGGCGGAACGATGCCACACGCACTGCTGTTGATTTACGGTGCTGGCAACCAGGCCGCCGCCTGGACCGCCTTCGACGAGGCGGTCGATGCCGACGTGCCACGAATCGCCCTCGTGGACACCTTCTGGGACGAACACGAAGAGAGCCTCCTCGCGGCGGAAACCCTCGGCGATGCCCTCGACGGCGTCCGCATCGATACCACGGGCTCGAGGCGCGGCGATTTCCGACACATTCTCCGCGAAGTGCGCTGGGAGCTGGACGCCCGCGGCCACGAGGACGTCGACATTTTCTGTAGCGGGGGACTCACCCCCGACTCGATTCGGTCGGTTCGAGACGTCGCCGACGGGTTCGGCGTCGGGAGCTACATCACGGGTGCCGACAGCGTGGACTTCAGTCTCGACCTGGTCGAGGTGGAAGGCGAGCCAGTCTCCAAACGCGGGAAGCTCTCCGGAGTCAAACAGGTGTATCGGACCGCCGACGGCGGTCACGAGGTTCGCCTCGCGGAGCAGTCAGCGCCCCAGGAGGGTGACCCGCTGCTCGAGCCGCTGATTCGGGACGGTGAACGCGTCCGAGAGCCGGACCTTGAGGCCGCGACGGCGCGATGTCTCGCCGACGCCGAACGAGTTGGATTCGAGAGCGAGTAAAATCCCAATTGCTTATGCCGATTGGACGACGAGAAGGACTCGAGGGCACGTAGCTCAGTCTGGATAGAGCGTCGGACTTCTAATCCGACGGTCGTGGGTTCGAATCCCATCGTGCCCGTTCCGTCGACGAACGCCAGTGAGTCGTGCGGAACGACTCACGTGGGATTCGAATTAGGCGAGTCGCGCGCAGCGAAGCGAGCACGTCTCGACGTCGTTCGAATCCCATTGTACCCGTGCTAAACCGTTCAGTCACCCGTATTCGGACGAATGCCTGTTGGAATATCGTTCTGAGATATCGGTGCCCGTTCAACTGTTGAAGACCCCTGTTTCAGTCGGGCGGTTTTCATTCCCGGACGGCTGGTTTCGAACCGGAGGTGGTCGTTGTGGCAGTGAGTCACTGGTCGGTCTCGAGGCGAACTCGACGTGACTCCACTGTGGAACTCACGTCAGCGACCGATTCGGTCGGGTGTTCGGTGACGATTGGGACCGCACCCATCGCTGTGCTCGAGCATCGTACGCTTCATCTCGACAGGCGTCCCATTCCGAAACCTCGCATCGTATCAACTCGAGGGCTCTGAAGGTGATCCCAGCGGGCGCAATGTCGCTACTCGATCAGAACAGCGCGTTCAGTTCGCCACCGGTATCGAGCAGCGAATCGAACTGCTCGTCGCTCCGCTGCTGTACGTCCGCGGTCGTCTCCTGGGCCTCGACGGCGACTCCCTGAAGTTGCTCGACGCGGTCGATGTCGGTTACTCCCGAGAGCAGGACGATCGATCCGACTTCGCCGGCATCCGGAATCGGGTAGTCGCCACCGCGGATTTCCATGCTGGCGGTTTCCTCCTCGAGCCATGTCCGGCCCCGCTCGATTCCCTTTCGGCTCAGCGACTCGGACGGCCCCGTCGCGACCACGAGTCCGCGCTCGGCGCTCGAGACGTCGCAAGGCAGGGTCAAGCGACCCAGCGTCGCCTTGCGGATGAGGCTCGTCATTCGATTCGTCGACGTGGTTTCGTCGGGCGTGGACGGGGAGTCGCCGGTCACCCGTGAGAGGAGGCCACCCCCGGAGGTGTTGAGGGGTTCGGTCGCGTAGCCGACCGTCGCGATACCGCCAGAGAGCGTGTTGATGATTTCCGAAGAGTCGACGACGCTCTCGGCGACGTCGTCGTCCTCGTTCACCTCGCCGGCGGCGAACAATCGGCCGAACCGTTCGGCGATTTCTCGATTGGTCCGGTCGTAGCTGTCACCGACAGATTCGCCCATCCGACGCCAGGCGTCGTTGTCGAACACGAGTAGTGAGTCGACTTCGCGGACGAACGTGCGAAACGAGCGGGCGGCGTTGAGCGTGTAGATGCCGCCCTCATCCATTCCGGGGAGAATCCCGAGGCCATACACCGGCTCCGTGTAGATTCGATCGAGGTGTTTCGCCAGTACCGGTGCCCCGCCGGAACCGGTGCCACCCCCGAGTCCGGCGACGATCAGGAAGGCGTCCAGATCGTGGACCGGAACGCGGTCGATGGCCGCCTGAATCTCGTCGAGGTCCATCTCCGTGACCTGTGCGCCCAGGTCGTTGTCCGCGCCCACGCCGTGACCCTTGACGCGAGACTGACCGATGAGAACGCGGTCCTCCTGCGCGACGTGCTCGAGACCGCGTAAATCCGCTGTTGCGGAGTTCACGGCTATCGACGCTTCGATAAAACTCCGATCGATCATTTCCTCGAACGCACAGAACGCGTCGACGACCTTTCCGCCTGCCTGACCGAAACCGATGAGTGCGAGTTTCATGGGTAGATACTGTTGCTGACTCTCTGATAGTCCCGCCGTACACCCCGCCATCCGCCGCTCGCCCGCCGCAAACTGCCGTTAGCCAGTTGGGAACCCGACGAGAGTCATTCCTGTCTAACCCTGGACGCACCTATTGTAATGACAGACATACTTTCTATAGTGACTCTCTACTCTTCATGAATGTCTACCTAATGCATGTGACCGCCCGTCGTCCCGCCGTCGCCATCTCGAGACGGTCACGGACTCCTCTTCTCACTCGAGCGATTCGATGTACACCCTATCGCAAGATGGCGTCACGATAGGTGTGTAAACCGTTTCAATAGCTACTATAGTGTGGCGAGCGCGGTGCCGTCTCCCCTACTCGGGTTCGGTCGACGCAGAATCTGAGATGGGACCACGGATACGCGGATGCACCTCCTCCTGCTCGAGCGAGCGGCTGACCGCAGGCTTTTCCCTGCGCCTATCGTATCGCCGCCAATGAGCGTCGATTCGTCGTACGAGACCGACCGTGGGTTCGGCATATCCAGTCGTGAACTGCAGGTGATCGGCGGAGCGAGCGTCCTGATGGCGATCAACGTCGCGCTGATGTACGTCGTCGTCGCGACACCCCTCCAGCAGGTGAACGAGTACCTGTTCGCCATCCCGATCGTCGGCGTATTGGTGTACGGGGCAGCAATTATGGCCGGCGAACTCATCGCCGAGCGCGGGGTGAAGGGCGGCGACCTCGGGATCGCCTTCATCGGCATGGTAATCCTCCAGCTCGCCTTCGGCGTGTTTGGCGGTGGCGTTCTTCGGTTCGCTCCGCGTGAGCAACACCTCACGATCCTCGGCGTGACGGCAATCGTCGTCGCCGTCCTGACGGCGGCCATCGCCACCTACGTCTACGCCCGATCGACGGACTTCGACCACTGGGGGAGCTACGCCAACTACTCGTTCATCGGCGGCGTGGTTGCCATCGCCGTGGGGACGTTCTTTTCGCCCGTCCTGCTCGTCGGGTTCGTCCTGATATTCCTCGGCTTCCTGCTTCGACTGGGCTGGGAGATCTGGCAGGTCCGAGACCACCGAAACGCCTCGATCGCCCTGCAAACGATCGGCGTCTACATTGCGGTGGCCGGGGTCTTCGTCCACGTGCTCCAGCTCGTGATGCGGTATCTGGCCTCGCGGAGCTGATTCGGAGGCGCGGGCGTTCACCTCGAGAACGGCCAGGTTTCGTATCGAGCGCGGAAGTATCGCGAGGAAATCCGTGCCTTGGTCGAAAGCGCTGAGTACGGTATCGAGAGCTATGCCGACCGGATTCAGCACTTGCTAGGGCTGGCAGACCACATCGAGGACTGTTCGCCGTTCCAGCAGTGGCTGGCCGAGCACGGGGCCGAGCTCGAGTTCGAACCGTCGTTTCCGAGCCATGCGCTTTTCGCAGATCGTGCCGAAGTGGTTCGCTCGCTTCGAGCGATTCACGCACACCACGCGCATCGCGCGCCGATATATATCAACTCCTCTTGGACTCGAGGCCGCGGCCCATCGGTCGCTTCGCTCCGTTCAGGAGCGAGCGATGGGCGTGGGCCAGTGGGCCGGATAGTAAAGGAGAGTACGTATCCGTATGATGAACGCATAGGTGATCTCGGTGCCGTGGGCGCTGTAGAGCGCCGCGTCGAGCCCCATGTTGAACGGGCGTTCAACGCGATGTCATCGCGCCGACCATTGAGGCCGACGCGCAAACGAACAGCGGCGCGAGTACGCTGTCAATAAGGTCGATACCATCCTCCCGCCGGACGGCGGAAGGTACCATGTTCGCAGGTAGGCTGAGTGCCATACCCTCGAGCGGGCACTTCGCCTGCTCGAATAGCTTCCCAATTCCCTGGCCGGACGACGGCCAAGCCTTGGTTTCCTTGATTGTCAGAAATGCTTATACTAGGGCGGGTTGCCCGCCATCCATGGCACTGAACAAAATACGCCAGCTCGATCAGCACTCAGCTGGGATCACGCTCTCGAAAGATGACCTCCGCCTCGAGGAGTTCCTCGACGAGAACGGCGAACTCAAAGCGGAGTACCACACACATCCGACTCGTCGACGACAAAGAATGGGTGGTGACGCTCGTCTTGAAAACCGACACTTGAGGGATCGGCCCTGCTGGGACTATCGATGTGCCAGCAGTATTTGATTTTGCATGGTCGGTTCCGCAATCCTGCTGTCGTTCTCTCCAGAAGCCGTTGAGGGAGATCCGGGTGTCCAGCTCCCTATTCCAGTCGCTCGACGGTGTTTTTCGCGTTGATTCGGCCTGCCCCGAGTTCCGGGTTGCTTTGGCCCTTGGACATCTCGGCCCCGTGCTTGATAGACTGCTCAACCTGATTGGCGTTGCTGTCCGGTTCGAGCTCTCGGACGAGCGCGACGAGACCGGACACCTGCGGGGCAGCCATCGACGTACCAGCAAACCATGCATATCCATTATCAGGAACCGTCGACAAAACAAGGTTGAGCGGGAACGGCCATTCGACCTCGGTAGGGTCAGTCTCGAGCGTCTTCTCTAGCGTTTCATATCCACCGCCCGGCGCACCGACGTCGATCTCGTTAGTCCCGTAGTTCGAGTAGAACGTCAGTTTGTCGTTGGGAGCCGTAGCGCTCACGCTGAGCGCGCCTGCGGTGCTATTTGGCACGGTGAAGAAGCCACCCTGCTGAAGGTTCGCCTCCGAATTCCCGGCGCTGGCGACGACCACGGTTCCCTGGCGGCTGGCGTGCTGGATAACTCGCTCGTAGGCGACCCGCATGCCGGTCTGATTGAATTCGGGCGGCAAAGGAGGCGTCCCGAGACTCATGTTCGCGGCGTCAGCACCGATAGCTGCAGCCGCGTCGATTGCGGCGAGGATGTCCGCGGTCGTCGTCGTCAGAAACGGCTCGTCTTCATCTTCGTGGCCCTCGGGATCCTCGAACCAGAACACTTTCAGTGACACTAGCTCAGCGTCGGGAGCCGTGCCTATCACGCCGACGTCACCGGTCGCGGCAGCGGTTCCTGCAACGTGGGTTCCGTGACCGTCCATGTCCCACGGGTTGTCGTCCTCATCGATCGGATTGCCGGAACTGAACAGTTCGCTCAACTCCTCGTTGACGTTCGCGGCGAGATCGGAATGATTGGGATCGATACCGGTATCGAGAACGGCGACCCTGGTTCCCTCACCTGTCGCGGTTCCTTGTGCGTCCTCAACATCGGTAACGTGCTTGTCCCATTGGATGTCCCAGAATTCTGGCGGTTCAAACTCGTCCGTGTCGAGTTCTTCCTCGAGTTCCGGCCCTTCGAGACCAAAGTAGGCGTTCTGAGCCACTTCCTGGACACCGCGAACGGCCTCGAGTTCGTCGCGGTCGTCTTCGGAACCAACAACTTACAACACGTCTCCAGCTGCGAGTTCACGCTGAATAGTGAAGCCAGCCTGTTCGACCCGGTTACTCACCCTCGGGTTCGAAAGGGTAACGATATACTGGGTTGCATTGTTTGCGGACGCAACGCCGAGGAACTGCAGGCTGATTGCTCCTGCGGCGATACCTTTGAGTGTGGAACGACGGGATAGTAATGTCATAGACTCCAATTGTTCCTACCAGCAACCGATGATATTAGTATAATCTGCATAGCAGAACAATCTGGGTTGTCACGAATATCAGAATACAGTTAGAGTAGCATTTCAACCGGTAGGAACGAAGGTCAGCGGGGGTTCAACGGAGTAGGGTCACTGTACTGATTCCACCAATCCCTCGAGTACTATAGTAGACAGTGAAACGGTTTACACATCTAACGCGACGGCGTCTTGCGATGAGGTGTGCAATGACTTTCACTGGCTACTATAGTTCGCACTAACTATTGAGAGCAGCTAGCTGAAACCTATCACAGTTTGGGGATACCAACGAAGCCATCCACTCGAATTAAAGCCAGCTGACTTTTTCACGTTCTCGCTGTTGGGCTTCCGGCGAGTACGTCCCTCGATAGTGCTCGAGGAACCTTTCCAGTCGTGCATCCCGAGACGGTGCAAACTTCCCCAACAACCCGTCACTCCTCGAGGCGAAACGGCTGCTTGCTCCGATACGTAAGCGTTCGCCACACCCACTCGACCGGGCCGAACCGGAATCGCTCGAGCCACCAGACCGACAGGGGAATCTGGATCGCCCAGATCAACACGACCACGCCGAGCAACTCGAGGCGGCTCAACTGGCCGAACAGGCCCAGGCCGTAGCCGTAGAAGATCGTCGTCGCGAGGGCGGTCTGGAGCAGATAGTTCGAGAACGCGGTCCGTCCGACGGCAGAGAGGGCGGTAACGACCAGACCGTCACGCGCCCAGCGACAGAGCAGCATGATTCCCGAAAGGTACCCAACTGCGAGGAGCGGCGCACCCCAGTAGTTGAACTGGAACGCGAGCGTGAGCACCGGCACCGTCTCCCAGGCAACCGCCTCACGGGCCCATACCCCGGCGAGCACGAGTGCGAGGCCAGCCCCACCGAAGCCGACGAACGCCCGCCGGTAAAAGCGGGTACTCCGCTCGTTGGTCAACACGCCCCACTTGTACAGCGCCATTCCGACGAGCATCATCCCGCCAACCATCCAGAACACTTCGAAGACGAATCCGAGTGTATGAAACTCGAACACGACGGGAGCGCGATGTACGATCTGGTCGAACCAGCCACCCTGGTAGACGGCAATCTCCGTCTCGGGCGACAGGTCGGCACCGAACGCCCCGAGCAGTTCCGCCTCGAGTTCGGCCCGTCCGTCATCCGGGAGCGAGTAGTAGCCAATCGCCGTGAGCAGATAGAGCACGGACGGAATCGCAAACATGACGGTCCCCAGAATCAACTGGCGGCTCGGACGCCACCGCCACGCCCAGACCACGAGAAAGGCCGAAAGCGCGTAGAAGACGAGAATGTCGCCCCACCAGAGCAGGTAGGCGTGTCCGAGGCCGATCACGAGCAGCCAGAACGTTCGACTGAAATGTAGCTTCCGCCCGGCCTGTCCTTTCCGGTTTTTCGATTCCAGAAAGAGGACGATTCCGGCCCCGAACAGGAAGGTAAACAGGGTGATAAACTTCTGTTCGAAGAAGACGTGGCTGACCAGCCACGCGGCGTAGTTACTCCCGGTAAAGTCCCCGTAGAGCGCCGGATTGAGCGACGCCACCGTCGGCAATCCGAACAACCAGATGTTGATTACCAGAATTCCGAGCAGGGCAAACCCGCGGAGCGCGTCGAGGGAAACGATCCGCTCTGACGGGTCCGTCGGCCCGGGATCGGCTGTTTCCTGTGACACTTCCGACGAAGCCGTTGACATAGGCGTCTGCTTCTTTTCGAGAGAGAAAGGAGTTGTTATTTGGATTGGTCACATTCCATATTCCCCGCTCGTCGTCTCGAGTGCCGGTAGCGGTTTCCACTCCTCCGCAAACACACTTTTCCGGGTGGGAGACCGCCTCGAAAGGCAAGCTCTCAAACCGACCTTTTGTCTCGGTCGTCGCGTCGCCCCTCGCTCACAAAATCTGGACCAAAGAGGAGGATTCCGCCTCGAGCGCCTCGGTATGCTTTCGCCTCGATCACCATAGCCTCCCCGACGAGTGGAACGTCCTGCGGGCTGAGCATCCGCACCGCAAACCGGACGAAAACGGGGTCAGTGGTGGCCATACCGCCGGGGACCGTGTTCGGGTACCATACTGGTTAGGAGAACGCGAATTATCCGCTCGAGAAAATCCTCATATGGGTACCAATCCCATGAAATATCCAAACCGACGGAAGATACTGAAGACACTCGGGGGCACAGGCGTATTGCTAGCGACCGGTGCCGGAACTGCCACGGCGACGGGACGTCGCGGAGCGAGCGGCGACGATACGCTGGTTGATGTGGCCGTAGCGGCCGGCGATTTCGATATCCTCGTAGCAGCCGTTCAGGAAGCGGGACTCGTGGACGCCCTCAGTGGAAAGCGTCAACTGACGGTCTTCGCGCCCACCGACGAAGCGTTCGAAGCGCTGGCCGAGGAGCTGGATGTCGAGGTCGAAGATCTACTGAACCTCGATGATCTGGCGGACATTCTCCTGTACCACGTCACTCCCGGCCGACGGTACAGCGAATCAGTCGTCAACGCGCCGCGTCTACCGACCCTGAACGGGGCCAAAATCGACGTCGACGGTACCGTGCTGAACGACGGGCAAGCGGAAATCGTCGCCACCGATATCGAGGCCTCGAACGGCGTGATCCACGTTATCGACGGGGTCTTGTTACCCTGATAACCCCCTCCAGTTAGCGAGCAACATTTTTACTCGAGTGTTCCCCACCTTTTGTCTCGCTCGTCGCGTCGCCCCTCGCTCGCAAAACCTGGACCAAAAAGGGAAAAATTCCGCCTCGAGAAGTCGTCCGCCTCGAGAAGCGCCCCCTCTCAGAACTCGTCTTCAGAACCACCTTTTGTCTCGCTCGTCGCTTCGCTTCTCGCTCGCAAAATCTGGACCAAAAGGGGAAAAATTCCGCCTCGAGAAGTCGTCCGCCTCGAGAAAACCCTCAGAACCCGTCTTCAGAACCACCTTTTGTCTCGCTCGTCGCTTCGCTTCTCGCTCGCAAAACCTGGACCAAAAGGGGAAAAATTCCGCCTCGAGAAGTCGTCCGCCTCGAGAAGCGCCCCCTCTCAGAACTCGTCTTCAGAACCACCTTTTGTCTCGCTCGTCGCTTCGCTTCTCGCTCGCAAGATCTGGACCAAAAGGGGAAAAATTCCGCCTCGAGAAGTCGTCCGCCTCGAGAAGCGCCCCCTCTCAGAACCCGTCTTCGAACACGAACGTCCCATCGCGCTGGACGACCTCTCCATCGACCTCGATGAACGAGTCCTCGCTCATGTCGACGATCATGTCGACGTGGACGGCCGACTCGTTGACCTCGTTCTCCTCGCCAACGGTGTCGTCGTAGGCACGACCGACCGCCATGTGGACCGTATCGCCCATCTTCTCGTCGAACAGCATATTGTAGGTGAATCGGTCGATATCACGGTTCATCCCGATGCCGAGTTCGCCGAGTCGTCGCGCGCCGTCGTCCGTCTCGAGCACGTCCGTTAGCAAGGATTCGTTCTTGCCGGCCGTGTGAGAAACGACCTCGCCGTTTTCGAACTCGAGGGAGGCGTCGGTGATCTCTCGCCCCTGGTGATACAGCGGCATGTCGAACAGCACCTCGCCCTCGACGCTGTCAGCGACCGGCGCGGTGAACACTTCGCCGCCGGGGAGGTTGCGCTCGCCGTAATCGTTGAGCGTGCGGTTGCCCGCAACCGACATCGTCACGTCGGTCGTGTCGCCGCTTTTGATCCGCACTTCGTCGGCGGGATCGAGGATTTCTACGAGTTGCTGTTGGTGCTCGCGGACGGCGTCCCAGTCCTTGTTGACGGCATCCCAGACGAAGTTCTCGTAGCCCTCTCTAGACATCTCGGCGAGCTGAGCGTTGGCGGGGGCGGGGAACTGGGTGAGACACCAGCGTTTCGAGAGCCGTTCGTCCTGCACGGGGCGGTAGGCTTTGTTGTAGGCAGCCGTGGTCTCGGAGTCCACGTCACCGGTTTCGGTCGCGTTGTCGCCCGCGCGAATAGCGATGTAGACGTCGGTGTGTTCGATGAGCGCGAGTTCGTGTTCGGGCGTCTCGTAGTCGTCGTCGCCCGCCCGAAGGAACGCACGGTGCTGGCGTTTTCCGGCCCGTTTGCTGGTCGTAATGGGGTTCGCGCCGACGTCACCGATCACCTCGTGTAAGGCGACGACGAGGTCCTCGGCGACCGGGTGGGCGTCGACGACGACGTTGTCGCCCGGCTGGAGGTCGACCGAGTGGTTCGCGATGACCTGTGCGTGTTCGCGGATTCGCGGATCCATACGTCGCAAATTCTGCCAGCGACGGCATACTCCTTTCGGAACGAAATACGTGGGGTGAGCGCGAGCACGCTCGAGAGACGCGCCAGCCAAATCGTTTGCACAAAACCAAAGGCCCAAAGGCTCTCCCGTCGCAGTAGCCTCCAGGCAGGTGGTTCAGTGACAAAGAAACGCGAATACCGAGACGACTACCGCGAAAAGACCCTGTACATCCCCGGCCCGACCGAAGTGCGCGAGGACGTCATCGACGCGATGTGCGAGCCGATGTTCGGCCACCGGATGGACCGGATGACCGACCTGTATACGACCATCGTCGAGGACACGAAAACGTTCCTCGAAACCGACAACGACGTCATCATCCTCACCGCTTCCGGCACCGAGTTCTGGGAGGCTTCGACGCTCAATCTCGTCGACGAGCACATGCTCGTGGCGACCTGTGGAAGTTTCAGCGAGCGTCACGCTAACGTCGCCGAACGCCTGGGTAAATCAGTCGACCGCCTCGAGTACGAGTGGGGACAGGCCGTCAAACCCGAGGATATCCGCGAGGCACTCGAGACCAGCGACAAAGGCTACGACATCGTCGCCTGCGTGATGAACGAGAGTTCCACGGGCGTCCGCAACCCGATCGAGGAGATCGGTGACGTCGTCGCCGAGTACCCGGACACCTACTTCGTCGTCGACGCCGTCTCGGCGCTGGGCGGCGACCACGTCGATATCGACGAACACGACATCGACGTCATCTTCGCCTCCACGCAGAAGGCGTTCGCCATGCCGCCGGGACTGGCGGTCTGTGTCGTCAGCGAAGACGCCTACGAGCGGGAACTCGAGCGCGACACCGCCTCGTGGTACGGCGGCTTCCAGCGCTGTCTCGACTACTACGACCGGAAGGGCCAGACGCACTCGACGCCGGCCATCCCGGTCATGCTCGCCTACCGCAAACAGATGAAGTACCTGCTCGAGGAGGGAATGACTGCACGCGACGGCCGCCACCGGGAGATGGCCGAGTACACCCAAAACTGGGCCCACGAGCACTTCGATATGTTCCCCGAAGCGGGATACGAATCGCAGACAGTGAGCTGTATCGAGAACACCCAGGGCATCGACGTTGCCGATACTATCGAAACGATCTCCGAGGAATACGATATGGTCTTCTCGAACGGCTACGGCTCCCAACTGGGTGAAAGGACGTTCCGTATCGGCCACATGGGCGAACACGACCTCGAGTCGATTCGCGCACTGACCGACATCATCGAAGACGTCGCTGACCTGTAGTCCGGTTGGGACGACAAATGGCAACCCAGGGCCAGCACAGCTATAGGCTACACGCCCCTCGCCCTTCGTATGATTGGCTGACATGAGTGGTGGGACAGTCGAGATTTCGGTCGCGGACACGACCGTCACCCTCAGCGACGGTGCTGGCAATCGGTTCGAAATCGAGGCCGTAGGCTGGGACGAAACGGACCACTCACTTGGAATTCCCTTTTCGATGACCGAACGACGGAGCGGCCGCGCTTCGAAATTGACGTTTCACTCCTCCTCGATCACCCTCGATGCCGTTCGCGAAGACGGTGTAAGCGTCGACCGCGATCACATCGAAACCAACGAACGTCGACAGCTTCCCGACCGACGAAATCTGATCTGGATTACCGGACTGATCGGCGTCTGGATTCGGTTCGACGGTCCGGCAGTGATCGATCAGCGGGGACCGGACGGATGTGAAATTACGTTTCCGCATCCGACCGTCGTGACCATCGCCGGCCAGAGCACGGTCAACGCGCCCTCACACACCGTAACCGTCCCCCGAACGCCGGCGGGCATCGCCGAGGCCATCTCGGTCTTTGCCACGCCGTTTACCGCCACCGACCCCCAGCGCACTTCCCTCCTCCGCCGGGGCCATCCACCCCGAATCGAGTACGGCGACTCGGTTTCGATTCCCGACGCCGTCGCCGCGTCGGTTTCCGACACCGGAATCGTGCTCGAGGTCCCGCCGACACTCGAGGTCCTGTTTCCAGCAGCGACGCTCGCGACCTACCTCGGGGCGCGCGTCGAGACCGTGGACCGAGAGACACCAGTGTTGAAGATTCCCGCTCGAGATCGTCACTGGACGTTCGCACCCGGCAAACGTTTCAGTGACGAGGCCGCCGCCATGCTTCGCCGAGTGTTCTTTCTCGACGTAGCGGTTCGCTGGCAGGAACGGTCGGATACCGACTGGGTTGAGACGGACGCCTTCGCGCTGCTCGATATCGAACCCGAAAGGTGTCTCGAGGCCCCAATGGCGACCAGAGTCGACCGCTATCTGTCGGCTGATTTCGAACGGGTTTCGCCGCTCTTTCCGCGCTGGCACGCCTGGGTGTACGCCGAGCCGACGTACGAGCACGCGGCCGTGCTCCCACATCTGGTATCGACGTTCACGCAGGTACTCCCCGTGACCGAGAACGGAACACCGACCGTGGATGAGGACAGAGCCTCCAACGGCCCCGGATCGGATACCCCAGACGACCCCCACGTCGGCTGGCTCGGTCGTACTCGACCAGCAGGCGTTCGTGGCTACGAGCTGACGCCAGCAGCCCTTCGCCACAGACAGCGATACCTCGACGAGGGGGAGGCCATCGACGTCGCCCTCGTCGTCGGACCCGACGCTGACACCGACCGGTTCCGGGCTGCTCGAGCCGCTTACAGGGTCAATCTGCCACCGATCCGCTGTACCGTGTATCGGAAACCGAGCCGGAGGGAGCTCCGAGCGACCATCGAAGACGGTGCGGACTGGTGTCACGTGATCGGCAACTGTGAAGAAGGGTTGCCCACCGCCGACGGCCCCCTCCAGGTGGGGGCGCTCGAAGAGTCGGGGATACAGGCGGCTTTGCTCGAGGGAAGGGTCGAGACTTCGGTCGCTCGTGAACTGCTCGAGGCCGGGAGTCAGGCGGTGGCGACGGCGGATGAAAGAGCGACCTCGGACACGTCAACCACGGGGATGACGACCTCGGACACGCCACTCACTCCGAGTGACGCCCACGCCGACGAGGCAATCGACACGTTCCTCCGCGGGGTCATCGGTGGCTTCACGATCGACCTGGCGCGTCGGTTCGCGATCAGTTCGTCCCGACCCCACAACGGCGCGACGCATTCGACGTCGACCGCCAGTACCGACGGGCAGGGCCCACCGGTCGAATCCTCGTCATCGGATCTCTCACTCGAGGTGTACGGAGACGGCATCACCGAACTGTGGTCGTTCGATCAGATACAGGTGTTTCCACTCGAGATTACCCCCGCCGGATCCGAGCAGTTCAGGGTTCGAATTCCGACGTGGTACACCGACGCAGGCCTGGGCTTTGGCGGGCTTATCCTCGAGGCCTGGCACATCGGGGGGAACCCGTTCGACGTCACCCTCGAGTGGTACGAACTCAAAGAGCTACTCGAGACGCGGTGGTATCTCCCCGTTGTCGATGGGACGCTCTATCGGCCCGACGAGATCGGCCCATTCTATCCGTTCGTTTGAGAGCAGTCACTGTCGTCGTCTCACGCTGTTCGCACGAAACGGGACGACGAGCAGCGGTACGCTGGTGACGGACCGACGTCATCGAGCCACAAGCTACTTCGCCTCGAGCCAACTCCTGTGTGGTATGACTCTGCGGTCGGAGTCGGTAACGCTGGTCGGCGACACCGCGACCGTCGCTCGCGCACTCGAGCGCTACGGCCCGGACCAACTCGCCGTACGTCAGATGGCGTCCATCGACGCCCTCGAGGAGGATGAGAGCGATAGTGACCCGGGAGCGGTGGTAGTCGCGGCGAGCGATGAGGAATCCGTCCGCACGGTCGTCGATACCGTTCCAGCCGGTGTCCCCGTCGTTGCGTTCCTTCCCGAAAACGGGGTTGACACCCCCCTGGCACTCGCTGCCGGTGCGACGGAGGCCGTCACTCCCGATGACCATCCGACCCTCGTTGCTCGCCGACTCCGACGGCTTCTGACATGCAGGCCCGAATCGAGTCGGCCGTCGAACACGGTCGATTCGAAAGTACTCGAGACCCTCGAAGCGATCCTTTCCTGGACCGTTGGCGACGGCGAACTCATCGCCCTGGTGACGGCCGGCTTTCGCCACCAGGCTGTCGCCGGAGAATCATTCGAGTCACCGCTCGAGGCGGCGACGCTCGAGGGAGCAACCGTCAGAGAGGCCTTCAGCGAGTGGCCAGCCGTTCGAGCACAGATAGAGAGCCTGTACGCGGCGACGTTCCAGGGGGACGCCCACGGACGCGAGGTGGGGCTCCGGGATCGTACCTATCGAGTCGAGACCTACCCGGTCTCGGTGACGTCCGAGCCAGTGTGTGTCGTTCGGTTTGTCCCTGTCAGCGTCGATAGAACGCGACGGATTACGGACGCCGAAGTCAGGCGAAAGGTTCGCCGGTTACACGACATCGCAACGGCACTCGATGACGTGGACGTCGAGGGCGAGATTTTCGAACTCGCGGTCGAATCCGCGAGCCGCGTCCTCGAGTTCGACGCCTGTTCTATCGGCGAACGCGAAGACGGTCGAATCGTCGCGCGGGCAGCCACAGCTTCCCAACTGTCGATCGATTTCGATCAGTTGGGAGCCACGGAGGGGGTTGCAGGAAAGACCATCGAGTCGGGCGAAACCATCATCGTGGACGACGTTGCGAGCGAGCCGGACGCCCAGCCAGCCCACGAGGCGTTTCAGTCGGCCGTCTCGATTCCAGTGGGCGACTCTGGCGTCTTTCAGGCGGTTTCGACGAGTGCCGATGGGTTCTCCGATCGGGATCGTATGCTCGCTGAGTTGCTCGTCACCCACGTGACCAACGCGCTCAAGCGAGTTCGCTATCAGGCAGCCCTGACCGTCGAGCGCGACCACTTCGCGGCCCTCTTCGAGAACGTTCCCGATCCCGCGCTTCGCTATCGTCGACAGCCCAGCGGCGAATTGACGGTCCGGGCCATTAACTCGGCGTTCGTACGGGTGTTTGGTCGTGAACCGGCATCCATCGTCGAGGGACGGGTCAGTTCGCTACTTGCAGGCTCCGAAGCGGGTTCGACACCGGAGGCACTCACCGCCAAAATAGCTGCCGGCAATCCGATCGATACCGAGGTTACCGGCCACACCGCCGATGGGACCCGACCGTTCTTGCTGCGGAGCGTCCCCGTCGGAAGCCGACCCGACGTCGACGGCCCCGAAGGCTATCTCATTTTCACGGACCTCACCGAGCTGAAACGCCGCGAACGCGAACTCCTCGAGAAGACCGAACGCCTGGACCGATTCGCAAGCGTCGTCAGTCACGACCTGCGCAACCCGCTCAGCGTCGCGCAGGGATATCTCGAACACGTCCGTGACACCGGCGATCTCGACTTTCTCGAGCAGATCGAGCGCGGTCACGATCGGGCGTTTGCCATCATCGACGACGTGCTCGAACTCGCCAGACAGGGCGCTGATGTCGAAACGGTCGACACCGAATTGATATCGCTCGAGGCGGTCGCCGAGCGGGCCTGGGCAGGGGTCGAAACCCAGGACGTGGCCATCGAGATTGGGCCCGGCGGGGACGCCAAGTTCGAGGCCGTCCCCGGGCGGTGTAGACAGCTGTTCGAGAACCTGTACAGAAACAGCATCGAACACGGTATGCCACCGGCTACTGACGACGATTTCGAAGAGAGAAACCCCGAGGGGAGTGAACCAGGGGCACTCGAGACGCAATCGACGCCATCGTTGACCGTCACCGTCAACACGTTCGAGAACGGCTTTTACGTGGCCGACGACGGCGTCGGCTTCAACCCCGAGAAACGGGAGTCACTGTTCGAGTACGGCTACACCTCGAGTCCGGATGGAACCGGCCTCGGCCTCGCCATCGTTCGCGAGATCGCCGAAGCTCACGACTGGTCGATAACGGCGGCAGAAAGCGAAGCGGGGGGCGCTCGGTTCGAGGTCTACGTACCGGAGATGGCCGCTGATCGATAAACGGGAGTTCAGGTCCGGGAAGCCAGGACGGCAATTCCTATGCGTCTTGGGGGGCAATCCCGACCCATGATAGACCTGCGTTCGGACACGGTGACGACCCCAGACGAAGCCATGCGAACTGCCAGCACCGAAGCCGCCGTCGGTGACGACGTCTACGGCGAGGACCCGACCGTGAACGAACTCGAGGCCCGCGCGGCCGAACTCGTCGGGATGGAAGCGGCGCTGTACGTCCCCACGGGGACGATGGGCAATCAGATCGCGATTCGCGAACACACCGAGCGCGGCCAGGAACTCATCGCCGACCGCGAGAGCCACGTCGTCAAGTGGGAACTCGGCGGCATCGCCCAGCACGCCAACGTGCAGGTGCGGATGGTCGACGGCGAACGCGGAGTGCCGACTCCCGAACAGGTCGACGCTGGCTACGTGGCCGAGGACCTCCACCGGCCCGGTACCGGCCTGGTCTGTCTCGAGAATACCCACAACGCCCGTGGCGGCCTGGCTATCGACCCCAAACGAGTGGCGGCGACCGCGGCGGCCGCCCACGACCACGACGTCCCCGTCCACCTCGACGGTGCACGGGTGTTCAACGCGGCCACAGCCCTCGAGGTCGACGTCACCGACATCACCGAGCACGTCGATTCCGTCATGTTCTGTCTCTCGAAGGGACTCGGCGCGCCCGTCGGATCGATGCTCGCCGGCTCCGAAGACTTCATCGAAGGAGCCCGGCGAACGCGAAAGCTCTTCGGCGGTGGCATGCGCCAGGTCGGCGTCATCGCCGCCCCCGGACTCGAGGCCCTCGAGAACCGAACTGACCTCGTAACTGACCACGAAAACGCTCGCGAACTGGCCCACGGACTGGCCGACGTCGACGGCCTCGCTGTCGATACCCCGGAAACCAATATCGTCGTCATCGACGTCGCCGGAACTGGCCTGGACGTCGATACCGTCCTCGAGCGACTGCGCGGGGAAGGCGTCCTCGCGACGCCGTTCGGCCCGACCACGATTCGGTGTTGTACCCACCGAGACGTCTCTCGAGACGATATTACGGCCGCACTCGAGGGTGTGCGACGAGCACTCGAGTGAGATTGAATGGGGTGACGGTACTTACTCGAGACGGCGCTGGTCGGAGATCGCCTACCGATCCATGCCCTCGCGGAACTCGAGGACGGTCCGTCGTAACAGCAGGTACAGGAAGAAAATGAGCGAGAGCAACACGAGCACCATCGCGATGATAACCGGGTCGCTCGGAATGAGATCAACCATACCGGTCGTTCCACCGGAGGTATCAAAACCGTTTCGCCAGGTGGCCGAAACCGGGCCGAACGGGTATGCTACCGCCGAGAGGTAACTAAAACCGATATTTCAGCTTGCGGTGGGGCTTTTTACCATACTGACATACCAGTGAGTAGACCGCTGGTGACAGACGCTCACCCTCGACGCTGCCACCAGTGGTCGTATCCCTCGAGCCACCGCCTGCCATCACCGCTGACATGGGCGGGCCCCCTTCCAGGCCCCGGGTGCAACCGGTGGTTCGGGAGTGTCCCCTCTGACGACGGCCCACAACCTGACTCCCCATCCACGTGGCCTTCTATCGTCGAGATGGTTCATGCCTGGAATAAGTACCCTGGCACGGAACTGGCAGTATTTGCTACAGTTAAAGTAGCATTTACTATGATTTAAAGAGTTAATACTATAGATAATATAGTAAAGGCCAAACCGTCGGTTCATAGGGTTTGTTATCCTGATCAGCGCCGAACCGGGGTAGTCGCTGACCGATAGACGGTGACAACGATCCCTCGCAGTCTCGAACGAGTCGGCAAGCAGATCACCCACCACGTCTCGAACGGTATGCGGACCTCGAGGTATCGATGAACTGGTCACTCGAACGTGTAAAAACGGCAACGGTGTACGCGATCCCCCCAGATCGGCCGTTGCGATGGTTCCCCTTCAGCCGCCCGGCACGTCGGCGGGGTGCCCGCCAAACGCAGGGCAAACGGGGAGGGCAGCAGTGTGGTTACATGCTGCTATATATTGCTTATGGCCCATCCTATATAATTGTGTAGGATAGTCCGTTCCAGGAGTACACGAACCAACAGCACAAGCAACGCTTGAATTGGGGCCAGTGCACGCTACCGGGACAAAACAGACCGGGCGCAACCCTCGAGGCAGTCGTCACTTCCGCAGTGGCCGGAACAGTTCGCCGTCCCTATAGCGATACACCAGTGCCGACACCAGCACTGTGACAGCCGTAAGCGCGAGCAACGCGGTGGCCGTTGCAGGTGATTGCGATAACAGTCCGACCCAGAACGCGACGGCGACCAATGCCACGATCAGACCCAACCCAAGCCAGTAGGTCTCCCAGAAAATCACCGGGTTGTCCTCGGGCTCGAGATAGGTTTCGAAGAGACTGTGCGCATCGGTCAGACTGACCGTCCCTCGCGCTTTATTGTACTCGACGATTCCGTCGCGCTTGAGTACCGGCAGATGTGATTGATACAACGAGGTATACACCCGCTTGCGTTGTTTGTAGGTCACCTCGGACGATGGAATCCCGTTCTCGGCGGCAGCGATCCACTCCGAGAGGTCGCGCAGTCGAACAACGGTTCCCCGGTTCTGGCTCAGATATTGCAACGTCAGCCGTCGTCGACGGTTCGATAGCGTCTGAAATATCTTGTCTCTCGATAGTTCGCCATCCCCCAACGGCTTTGCTATCGGCGGTTCCCCGCTGACAACTGCGTTGCCAGTGCGGTTCGAATCAGTTCCCCCCATGTTTACTACTCGGTAGCAAACAGCATAAGTTTTCGTGAATAAACATATTTGAAGACTACTAATTATATTGTACTTTCAGGATAGACGGAAACCAACTCACAGGGGCTATTCGTCTCTTCCCGGTGATTCGGCTCTCCAGTAGGTCAATTACTGATAAACAGTTACAATAGCCCTATCAGTCATCGACGGATGGAACTATCAATACCTGGAAATCACATTCCACGATTTCAATTACGCAGACGGCGGCCGCGATTGCGATGCGGAATGAAATCCAGTAGCCACCAACACCAGCCCCATACTGGCATACTGCAAATGCCAGGAAACGCTATCCAGAACAATGACACCGCCAACAGCGAGCGCCAGGTCCGCACCCAAAAGCGCGACCCAAGCCTGCTCTTCATCGTTCAAATACGTAACTAAATAATAAAACAGTGTTAACATCTTCGCTCGAGTGCCCGTTCGATAGCGGGCACGAAACCCCCACCAGGTGTCGGCCAACTGGTGACAATCGCACCCATACGACGGTGCGAGGAGACGGTAGGATACACGCAACTACACTCTCGAGCACCGATGAGAAACTATGACTCCGGTAACGCGAGCACGAGAAACCATAGCGGCAGTGAAAAACCCAACCTACACCGGCGAAAACCGGTGTGTGCCGTGCACCATACTCAATCTCGTCATCGCTGGCGGACTCTCCGCAGGAATCGGATTCGTCGTGGCGGGATCCAGCAGGGGATTTGCACTCGGTGCAGCCGTCGGAACCTTCGGTCTCGCCGTCACCGTCATTTACTTTCACGGATTTCTGGTGCCGGGAACGCCGTGGTTCACCAAGCGCTATTTTCCCGACCGAGTACTCGCGCTCTTCGACAAAGCACCCGACTATGCGACTGCCGGCACGACCGACCCCCAGGACGTGCTCCTCGAGATCGGCGTCGTCGTCGATGATCCCTCCGTTGGCGACCTCGTTCTCGACCCTGCCTTCGAGCATGCCTGGGTGCGTTCGATTGCCCGCCACCGCTCGAGCGAGCGAATGCTACGAGCCACCCTGGGCCAACTTGCTGGAATTGCGCCGGACGCGCTCGAGTTCGAGGAAAGCCCGTACTCGTTCGTCGCCTGGGCTGACGGCGAGCGCGTCGCCAACTGGCCCTCGCGAGCGGCCTGTATCGCCGACGTGGCCGCTGTGGACAGCGTCACCGAGTGGGATCCAACGTGGGCGGAACGGTCGCTCCCGTTCAAAGCCGACCTGCTCGGCGTCCTTCGACTGTTCCTCGAGACGTGTCCGACCTGTGATGGCACGGTCACGCTTTCACAGGACGTCGTCGAATCCTGCTGTCGGCGACGCGATGTCGTCGCTGCAACCTGTCTGGATTGCAACGCGCGGCTGTTCGAGATGGACGTCGATCTGACCGATCTCGACGAGCAGTGAGGGTGGTAGTCAGCTGAGGGTTAACCTCACGGTTGTTCGCTGAAGCGTGGACACCACGGGCGCTTCCTGATGGGCGGACAACGGACCGGATGGAACGAAACCTCTGTTCTGTTTCTTCGAGAGACGACACTCCAGGCGAATTTACAGTGAACGGTGAAAACAATGTACCAAGGCCGAAACGAAGCCGTCTTATCGACGAAGGGAACGCACCAGGGACCAGCGGTTCGACCAGAGTTGGGCGGAGATTACCACGGCAAACGCCGCGAGGAACGAGCTGGTCCACAGGAGTGGGTCGATCAGACTCACGAGGGGTGCCTCCAGAAGTGTCCCAAGAACGATCAGCAACGAGACGATGCCAAGCGACCGGTACACTTCACTCCAGGTCACGCCGTAGGGGGTGAGCACCCCCATGTAGCGTTCGACGTCGCGTGCGTGTGTACATAGGGTGACCGTGTGCGTGGTCGTGTCGTAATTGACGACGCCGAGTTCGTGCAGTTTCGGCAGGTGGGTCTGATGGAGCGAACTCCGAACACTGTCGCGAGCCGTTCGCGGTGGTGGTGAGTGACCGGTTTCGCTCGCCGAGATAGCGGTCGCCAGCGCTCCCAGTTCGATCGATTCCGATTCGGCGTTCGTCAGCAATCGCAGTGTTTCCCGACGACGGCTGTTAGCCAGGATATCGTAAATCTCCCCCTCCGGTAATTGTGTCGTGTTGAACATAGGTTCGCATTCTCCCCCCGCCGGAGCTTCGGTCCGGTCGAATCCCCCCGCGCCGGGCCCAAAAGCACGGTTGTGGCACTAAGTCACCGATCACCCCAACGTGTCAACGATCGGTGAGCTGTGACGACAACGGTCCCGCTCACAGGTCGGTAACCCTCGTTCGTCGTGAGACGTCGTCAATACGTGGTCCGTACCGGAGCCGGTACGCCGGACCTGCCTCGAGCAATGGACCCTCATCAACCGCCAGAAAGGCGGTAGGCTGCCAAGTCCTGACTCGAGGCAAGCGGTAGTCGGGGCATGACAGCGCGTCAAGGGCCCCTCAAAGGACCGGTCTAGGGACCCTACAGCTCCCGAATGGGTGGTTTGGTCGGGTGTCTCGAGGCCAAACGTGTCGTTCGAAGATGACGTTCTCACTCCTAACTACGACCCCTCCACACCCCGGGTAGAGATAACTGAGCGACCACCGACGCCCGTTGGGGTTCACGGCCGCTCGGGGAATAAACCATGACCGACGACAAAATCAACACAATTGGACTGTCCCGCCGACGCGTACTCGGCGGAATCGGCGCTATCGGCATCGCATCCGCGGGGGCGGGGATCGGGACGACAGCGTACTTCAGCGACCAGGAGAGTTTCGACAACAACACCATCACCGCGGGGACGTTCGCGCTCACCGTCGAGCAGTCGGTCGAGAACCTCGACCAGGATGGAACGGGTCCGGACCAAATTGCCTACGAGAGCCATGACGATGGTGTCTGGGGATCTTCACAGATCACTATCATCGACGCAAAACCCGGTGACGAGTACAAGTTCTGCTGGGACATTACCGTCCACGACAACCCCGGATACGTTGTCGTTTTCGGCGATTCGAGCGAACAGAACGGGGTCGATGCCGGAAACGTCAGCCTGTCCGACCTCTGGGATATCGACGATATGGACGACCTCTCGACGATCGGTGAGTCGGCGACCGCGACCCTCACGACGACAGTCGACGATGATGAATACTCGGTACAGTACAGCTCACTTGCTAGTCTCCTGGCCAGCCTCGAGAGCGGCATCATCGTCTCGGACGACAGCGGCAACGCAGTTAACTTCGAACCCGGCGAGACGGTGACCGTCTGTCTCGAGATCACGATTCCAACCGACGTTGGGAACGAGATCCAGGGTGCAACCCTGACCTCGAGCATGACGTTCTACGCCGAACAGGCTCGCCACAACGACCCTGCTGGCGTGTTGGCTTCGGCGATGGACGACTGAGAGGAACCGCTATCGACCACCAATACCCATCCAGGCACCGGGCGCTCGAGCGCTCGAGGGCCTTCACGCTCCAGTGACTGCAGCCACATTTCGTGATGCAGTGGCGGTTCGACTCCGCCGGTGGGATTCCCCGGAGGGGGACATCATCATGACGAACACAAACGACAAACTAGGGCTCTCGAGACGCCAGATTCTCGGGAGCATTGGCGCAATCGGTGTCGCGTCCGCGGGAGCCGGCATCGGGACGACTGCCTATTTCAGCGACCAGCAGAGCTTCGAGGGCAACACGCTCACTGCGGGCCAACTCCAGATTCACGGCAGCTGGCAACAGCTCTACTACGGCGCAGACCAGTTGGTTCGACCGCAAGACTACGGCAGTGCAGGCCGACCGTGGGTGAACGCCTTCCCGGACCACGACGAAGACGGCATCCAGTCCTACGGCGACGTGAGCTACGTCGACGACCCAGGCGACGACCCGGCTCTCGGCCGAAACCTTCCGCTCACTTGCGCGGAGTTCGAAGAGCTCGGCGATGCCCCGCGTCCGGTAATCGCCCTCGAGGACGTCAAACCCGGCGACGAGGGCGAAGTCACACTCGGCTTCACGCTGTGTGATAACCCCGGCTACGTCTGGATGAACGGCGAGATTTCCGAGGAAACCGCCGGTGCCGGCGAAGGCCACCTTGCGGACTACCTGATGGCCAAGCTCTGGCGGGACGAAGACTGTGACAACGTCTACGACGAACTCGAGCCCTCGGACATCGTGCTGATGGTCGATTTCTCCGGTTCCATGCTGTACAGCCAGTACGGCGGCGTCGTTTCCAGTGACGAAATCACCGTCGGGGATAGCGAATACGGCGAGACGAACTACTCAACCACGACGAAGATCGACCTCGTCGAACAGGGGCTCATCGAGTTCATCGATCTCCTGCAAAACGAGATCGACGGCGATCCGAACATCGACAGCGACGACCTGCGCATCGGGGCGGTCTTCTTCGACGGCTACAGCAACGACGGCAACTCGAGCAATCCGGGCCCGAACGTCGTCACCTCCGCGGACGTCGGTGGCTGGGGCGATCCCGACGGTGACGGGTTCACCTCGGACATCACGGATCTGGTCACGCTCGACGGTTCGGGAGAGGCGCCGCTACGGAACCTCCGCGATCAACTAGACGACCTGTTCGACGGCACCGGCACTGCACTCGAGGAGGGCTTCGAAGAACTCATCGACCTCTTCGACGGCCGCGTCGACGGCTCCCGAATGCCACAGTCAGTCACGTTCACCGATGGCGAGCCGTACTTCGGCGGCAGCCTCACCAACGATCGGTTCGAGGACCTGCTCGTCGCGGCCAACGCGGCGCGCACGGATACCGACTACGCCACGAATATCTTCATCGTGGGCGACGACACGGGCGACTCGCGAGCGGCGTTCACCCAGCGCGTGATGGCCGGCGCTGCCGACGTTCCGATCGACGTTTCGGGTGCGACAGCCGCGAACTTCAGCGGCGATCCGTTCAGCTACGGTGGCGATCCGGCGTTCTTCTTCAACATCGAAGATCCGCTGGCGATCCCGGAACTGTTCGCACAGATTGCCGTCGCAATCTTGCCAGAGGAGGTCCTCGCGTACGGGACGCTCCGGGACATCTTCGACCTGCTCGAGAGCGATCCCGGACGCATCATCGACGCCGTCCCACGACAGGACGGTATCGACTGCTTCGAGCCAGGGATGACCTACTGTGTGGGCTTCAGCTGGGAGTTCCCGATTCGATCGACCGACCCAGATGCGACGCTCGACAACAACGACGTCCAGGGTGCGTCACTCGAGTTCGACCTCGGCCTCTACACCGAGCAGTGCCGCCACAACTTCGTCCCGGATCCACAGTGAATTGACCTGAGAACACCGGCTGCGTTTGCGTCTCGACGTAACGCGGCTTTCACCCCACTTGGAACACGCCCTCGAGTCGCTCGAGGACCGTGACGCGAACACGGTTCGCGGAACGACGGTTCGACTCCGTCGGTGGGACTCCCTTCGGGGACACACCATGACCAACAACCAACCAAACAACATCGAACTCACTCGCCGCCGCCTCCTGGCCGGCCTTGGTGCCGTCGGGGTAGCAAGCGCCGGTGCCGGAATCGGCACGACGGCGTATTTCAGCGACAGCCAATCGTTCGAGGGGAACACCCTCACCGCGGGGGTACTCGACCTGAGTGTCACCTGGCAACAGCTCTACTTCGGGGCAGACCAGTCGGTTCGACCACAGGATTACGGAGTCGTTGGTCGGCCGTTCGTCAACGCCTATCCGGACCACAACGGAGACGGCCTCCAGTCGTTCGAGCGCGATGACGGCGTCCACCAGTACGTCGACCTCGGAGCGTACAGCGACCCGGTCGATGCGGCGAAAGCCGGCACGAACCTCGCGTTCGCCTGTGCTGAGATCGCGACGTTCGACGAGCCGTCGTTCGCACCGAACCAGGAGTCGCTCATCGAACTCGAGGACGTGAAACCGGGCGATTCCGGCGAAATCACGTTCGGGATCAAACTCTGTGACAACCCCGGGTACATCTGGCTGCACGCCGACCTCGTGGCGGAAAGCGACGGCGAGCATCCCGAGAGCAGCGGCCCGGAACTCGCCGACCTGATGACCGCCCGTGCCTGGTACGACCTGAACGGGAACAACGTGTTCGACGAAGGTGAGCCAGGAATTATCACCGGCACCCTTAGAGAGGTCCTCGAGGCACTGAACGAGGGCGTCATGCTCGCGTACGACCCGGATTCGGATCTCGGCGTTCCGAACGACGGCGAAAGCGTCTCGGGAGACGGTGAGACGCTCGCATCCGGTGACGAAGAACGCGTCCAGGGCAATCCGACGTGTGCAGACCTCGGCCTGTTCCGGGCGATCAAGATCGAATCGGAGGATCTACCGGAAAACGTGGGCGACTCCGAGACCTACCCGACGCCGGTCGGTGACGTCACGGTCACGGTGACTGCCGTCTCCGACGACGACGTCCGGGAGTTCGACTTCGAACTCGACGGGTTCGAAGTGAGCGCCGTCATCGTCAAAGGCGGTCCGGCTGCGAACGTGTACAGTAAATCGGATACCGATGGATTCCTGACGGCGGACGCAGGCGAGGGACTCCACGCACCGCTCAGAACTGACGAACAGCGATACGGCGTGAGCCACATCAGCTTCTGTTACGACGTCGTCCCACCGGAAGAACCGCCGGAGGAGGACTCGCCCTGCTTCCAGCCGTCGAACACCCGATTCATCGCGTTCGAGTGGAACCTTCCCACCTTCGTCGGCAACGAAGTTCAGGGCGACAGCGTCGCCTTCGACCTGTCGTTCTACACCGAACAGTGCCGGCACAACCCCGATCCGGCGAACCCGTTCGAGCAGGAATGAGGCGACGCATTCGGGGCGGTTTCGAGAAACAGGAACGACCTTCGAGTGCAGCGCTATGACCGCACTCGAGTGTAACTACGAGACTCGAGATTGCCGGTAGGACGACCCTGTCGGCATCAAGCGGCGTGCTTGCGCGTTCGTTCCCGTCGGTAGTATCGCCCTGTCGAAACCGTTCACGCACGGTAAGCCGATCATCCATATCCAGCTACACGACACAGAAGCTATCGACTGCCCTCGCACTCGAGCACGCGAAACGGCTGTGCATCGACGCGAGACCGAACATCGCGGCCCTGGCTGCGAACACGACGGAGAGGAAACAGTGAAACCACAACTAGAAACGATCAGCCGCCGACAGGTTCTCGGGAGCGTCGGCGTCGTCGGAATGGTGGGGCTCGGGTTTCGCAGACCCGGCGTCACCGACGACGGGCCGGCGTATACCGACTACACGTACGCCCGACCCGACGACGAGAACGGGCCGCGACTTCGCGTTGCCTGGTACAGCACCTACAACGGAGCCGTGAAAAATACGACGCCCGGGACCGACGAGTACGTCGACGACTACAGCGAGTCGATCTACGGCCCGCTCGTCGCGGAGTCCAACGTGTTACCCGGCGATTCGGGAACGGTTGCACTCAGCTGCGTGGCCGAGGAGATGGATGCGCGGATACGACTGTTTCCAACGGTCGCTGGTGATCTGAGCCAGGTCGTCGAGGTTGCGTTCTGGCACGACACCGGCATCCTCGGCATCGGTAGCTGTGCCGGCACCGACGAAATACCCGACAACCCCGCCTATCGTGGAACGCTGGCCGCGTTCAGCGAGACCTACGGCGAGGACGGCTTGCTGTTGCGAAAAGGCTTCAGTAACTGCCTCTCCGAAGGCGACAGACACTGTCTGGGCTTCGCCTGGTGGCTCAACGAATCGATAGGAAACGAATGGCAAGGCCAGGGGCTCGAGTTCGGGCTCACGTTCGTTGCCACGCAGTGTGGTGGGCTGCTATGAGCCGTCGTCACATGCACCTGAGTCGCCGGCAAGTCCTCGCCGCAGTGGGAACCGTCGGTACCATCGGTGCCGTCGCCGGTGCCGGCACCGGCGCGTACCTCAGCGACCGCGAAACGTACACAAACGCGGCCGCTGCCGGCACGGTCGACATCGCCGTCGCGTGTGACGCGTGTTCGCCCGTCGACGGGACACTCGCGTTCGGTTTCGACGACCTCGACCGTGGCGTGACCGGGACGCTCGAGGCGTCGATCAGCGTCGAATCGAACCCCGCCCGACTCTGGCTACGAACGAGCTGTCCGCCGGAAACGGACCCGCTGGGCGACGCCATCGAGGGGTATCTCACCGCCGACGGCACACTCCTCGCTACAGGGACGCTCACAACCATCGCTCGAGCGCTCGCCACGGGCGTCCGACTGGATAGCGACTGTCTCGAACCGGCCACACCGCTCGACCTCGAACTCGAGTGGGAACTCCCGGAAACGGTTTCCGACAGTCTGGCGGGCGAATCGACGACGTTCGTCGTCGACCTGGTCGCCGAACAGTGTCGACACATCGACGAGGCGGCCATGGCCGACCCCTTCGCCGGCGTCGAACCCTGTGCAGAGCCGCCGGCGTGTGTAGACTGTCCGCGCTCCGACGACGAGCGCATCGCGAGTGCGACATTCGAGTACGACGGTCCGGGCGACCCAGTTCTGCTCGAACTCGTCCGATCCGTCGGTACGTCGGAACCGGGCCGAACGGTCGAACCCGGTGACACGTTTACGGCGGTCTTCCACGATCCGCCCGGGGTTACGGGCAACGCCGATTTCGACGTCGTCGTCGACGGTGTCACGATCGGTGACTTCCACACCAGCTGTTCCCAGCCGTTCGGGCCAGGGCTCGAGATCACGGACGGAACGCACACGCTGACCGTCCTCGAGGCGTTCGACGCCGACGGAAATCGCCTCTGTGAGGTATCCAACTAATGACTTTCAAACGAATCGTGAACGTGCTGGGATTGCTCCTGTTGATCGCCATTGTGGTGCCGTTCGCCATCTACGGTGCGCCGTGGGCGATCGGCGGCGAGTACAGTTTCGTCGTCCTCACCGGGAGCATGGCCCCGGCCATCGAACCCGGAGACGTCGTCATCGTCGGCGAAACCGACCCAGGATCGATCAGCGACGGTGACGTCATCACCTTCCTTCGGGGAGACACCGAAGCGCCGGTGACCCACCGTGTCACTGACGTGTACGAAAGTGGCGCTGGCATCGCGTTCGAAACCAAAGGCGACGCCAACAACGACGTCGACGCCTCGCTGGTTCCCGCCGAAAACGTGCTCGGCGTCGTCATCCTCTCGATTCCGTACATTGGCTACGTGATTCAGGCGACCAACACGACGATCGGCTTCGCCGTCGTCGTGTTGCTTCCGGTAGCGCTGTTCGTCGGTTCCGAACTCTGGCGGCTGTTCAAAGCGGCTCGAGGAAGCAAAGTGGCTCACGCAGCGCACACAGACGTGGCCTCAGTTGCGGAGCCGGATGCGTCACCATCCGGGGAGGCTGAGACGATCCCAATCGGGGAAACCGAGACGACCCCACCAAAGGATGCAGACGCGCAAATCAACGGTGGAGAGGAGAGCCTCGCGGAAGTTGTCGCCGAAAGGCCCACCAACGCCCGGGTGTTGGATGGCGACGAACCGGTGACCTCACTCGAGGACGAACCGGCCGTCGGACCGGAGCCAGCCTCGAGCGCGGACGGCGTGGCGATTACCGCCACCGATCTCACGCTCTCGACCGGGCTCCTGGTACTCGTCGCCCCGTATGCGATCTACGTCGCTCTCGAGTTACGAACCGGGCTCGCGTTCTCGGTCGCGTTCGGGGCGACGTTCTCGCTGCTTGCCGTCGGCGCGCTCCAGGTAGGGGCCTGGTATGGTGCCTCGAGTGGATCAACCGACACCGACTCGGACAGCGGGTCCAACGATCAGATCTCGGAGCCCTCGCCTGATCGAACCGAACTCGAGTCGACGGCTGCGGACGGTTCGCACCGTGTCGATCGATCGGGCACGATCGACGACGCCTTCGGCGAGTTCGAACCGGCGAGCGTACGACCCGTTCCGGAGACCGACGGCGGCGACGAGGTGATCGACCGATGAGGGCGGCCCGAGGACTCGTCGTCCTCGTCTGTCTACTGGTCGTCACCACCAGCTTCCTCGGCGGGCTGGTCACCGTCGCGGTGTTCTCTGACCAGGAGAGCCTCGAGGCGACGTTTACCACGGCCGAGACCTTCAGCGAACAGGCCACGGCGAACGACTCCCTCGAAGGCTTTGGCGGCAACGAGAGTCTGCAAACGGACGGGAACGACTCGAGTGGACCTGACACCGATAACGGTTCAGCTACTGAACCACCTGCGTTTGCTGACGGGCCACCCGCTGGGACGGATGGGCCGGGGGACAGCGACGCGCAAAACGACTCAGCCACCGAGAGCAAAGCTGCAGAGAATGGCGACGAGGAGCAGAACGAATCTGAGACCGACGCCGAAGCCCAGGACGATCAGGAAGCCGCTGATGACGAGGGTGACGAAGCCACCACTCAAGACGACACTGAGGGAGCCCCAGACGACGAAGGTTCGTCCGATTCCGACGAAACGGGCGAACAGGAAGATACTGATACAAACTCGGAGAGCGAAGACGAATCCGAGGACACTGGCGCCGAATCCGACGGTGATACCGAAGCTGGCGAGTACAGCGCAGGTGCTGACGACGGTGATCAGGAGGAGAACGACGAACAGGACGAGGCAGATACCGACGGGGAACAGGACGAATCGGACACTGACGAGGAACAGGAGGAGAGCGGCGACAACGAACAGGACGAATCAAACACCGACGACTCATTCGAGTGAGTCGATTCCTCGAGTGGTTTCGTCCAAGAAAGCGTGCGTTCTCACTCGAGCAGCCAGCTCAACAACGCTTTCTGCGCGTGGAGTCGGTTCTCCGCCTGATCGAACACCACCGAGCGCTCGCTTTCGATCACGGCGTCGGTGATCTCCTCGCCCCGGTGGGCCGGCAGACAGTGCATGACCGCGGCTTCCGGCGCACTCTCGAGCAGGGCCTCGTTGACCTGGAACCCGTCGAACTTGCGCAGGCGGATCTCGCGTTCGTCCTCCTGTCCCATGCTGACCCAGACGTCGGTGTAGACGACGTTTGCGTCGGCGACACCCTCGACGGGGTCGGTCGTCGTCGTAGGGGCTCGGCCGAGTTCGACCGCCCGCTCGAGGACATCATCGTCGACGGCGTGGTCTTCGGGGGTGACGACCGTGAGGTCGATGCCCGCGATGGCACAGCCCAGGACGAACGACTGGGCGACGTTGTTGCCGTCACCGATCCAGGTCGCCGACACGGACTCGAGGTCGGCAAAGCGCTCTCGAATCGTGAGCAGGTCGGCGAGCGTCTGGCAGGGGTGGGCGTCGTCGGTCAGGCCGTTGACGATTGGGACCTCGGCGTACTCGGCCAGCACCTCGATGTTCTCGTGTTTGAACACCCGCGCCATCACCGCGTCGACGTACCGCGAGAGCGTCCTCGAGGTATCTTTCAACGGCTCGCCGCGACCGAGCTGGATGTCATCAGCGCCGAGGAAAATGGCGTGGCCGCCAAGTTGGGTCATCCCCGTCTCGAAGGAGACGCGCGTCCGAGTGCTCGGTTTCTGAAAGAGCATGCCGAGCGTTTTCCCGTCGAGGTCCTCGTGGGGCTCACCGCGGTGTTGAGCGAGTTTGTAATCGGCCGCCCGGTCCAGGACGGTGATGAGTTCCTCGCGGCTGAGGTCGTCGATGTCGAGGACGTGTCTGACCCCATCCGAGGCCTGGCCTCCGGCTGTGTCAGGGCTCACGATCCATCACCTCGCAACGAAGCGCCGACCTCTTCGAGGACGGCGATCGATCGGTCGTAATCGGACAGTGCGAGTCGTTCGTCTGGGGCGTGATCGAGGTCGGATTCACCCGGACCGTAGGTGACCATCGGACACGACCACGCGCCGGCATAGAGGTTCATATCACTGGTTCCAGTTTTTCTGACGAGACGCGGATCACCGCCAGCCTGGCGAATCGCCACGCGGAACGCCCTCGCGAGATCGGTTCGCGGGCTCTCCATCACCGGCGGAATCGGCTCTCGCCAGGCGACGGTGCCCGTCTCGAGTTCGGCTTCGGCCGTCTCGCGCACGCTATCGGCGTCGAGGCTCGGCGGAATGCGCAACTGTGCCTCGAGTGTCGCCTCCACCGAGAGGCCGTCATCGCTGGTGCCGCCCTCGAGGGAGACCGGCTTTGCGGTCACCTGCTCGAAGACGGGTTCGTAATCGTCGCCTTCGAACGCAGTTTCGACCGCCGACCACCAGCTAATGGCCTGCTGAATCGCGTTCGGTTCCGGCCGGGAGGTGTGGCCGGACTCGCTGGTCGACACGTAGGTGCCGGCCAGGAAGCCGCGGTAGCCGAGCGTAATGCCGTCAACGCCGGACGGTTCGCCGTTGACGACGGCGTCGGGAGCCTCGCGGTCTTCGACGAGGTGACGCGCACCCCTCGAGTCGGTCTCCTCGCCGACGACGCCGACAAACGAGACGCCAGTGTTGACGGCGGCGACGGCCATCGCCGCCAGCGGGCCGGTTGCGTCCACGCTCCCGCGCCCCCAGAGGACATCCTCACCGGAGTCAGCAACGGGATCCTCTTCGTCGGCGGGTTCCACCCGGACCGGAATGTCTCCCGGCACGGTGTCGATGTGCGAGGTCAGCAAGACGGCGTCGTGGGCCGGCGCGCGTACGTTGCCGACCGAATCCAGCCAGACCTCGCGGTCGTGGGCCTCGAAGAACTCGAGCAATCGCCTGGCTGCCGCCGATTCATCGCCTGAGGGCGACGGCGTCGAGACGAGGTCGATCAACAACTCGCGGGCGGCCTCGAGCGAGACCGAACGATCTTCGCCGTCGTCCGATTCGGTCGTCGATTCGGCGTCGGCACCCGAGCTGGTTGTTGATTCGGCGCCGGGTCCTTCCTCGTTCTCGTCGTTCATATCGCTCTCCAGAGTCATGATTCGGCTTTCGGTGCCAGAATGTCAGAGAGCGCCGCGACCAGGTCGTCGGCGTGTTCGCGCTCGAGCACCAGCGGCGGCAACAGTCTGACGACAGTTCGACCGGCCGGTAGCGCCAGTATCTGGTGTTCGAGGGCCAGATCACGGAGCACGCGATTGGCGCCGCGTTTGACTTCGAGGCCGACCATCAAACCCTCACCGCGGACGTCGCGGAGTGGAATCTCGGATTCCTCGAGTTCGGTTCTGAGATACGCGCCAACCTCGGCCGCGTTGCCAGCCAGGTCCTCGTCGACGAGCACGTCGATGGTGGCGTTTGCGGCCGCACAGACGACCGGGTTGCCCGAAAACGTCGAGCCGTGTGGCCCCGCGTCGTCGGCAATCCAGTCGGCACAGAGCGTCGCCCCGAGGGGCAGGCCGCTGGCGACACCTTTTGCCGTCGTCAAGATATCGGGGGTGACGCCCGCACCCGCGACAGCTTCATGCTGGCAGGCCCAGGTCGCGCCCGTGCGACCCAGTCCCGTCTGAATCTCGTCGAAGACCAGCGCCGTGTTCGTTTCCTCGGTCACCTCGCGAGCCGACTCCAGATACCCTTCGGGGGCGGGGTGGATGCCACCCTCACCCTGAATCGGCTCGAGGATGAGCGCGGCGGTGTCGTCGTCGACGGCCGCCGCGAGTTCCTCGCTGTCGCCGTAGGTGACGAACTCGACGTCCTCGAGCAGCGGCTCGAACGGCTTTTTGTACTTGGGTTTCCAGGTTGCTGAGAGCGTCCCCGCGGTTCGCCCGTGGAAGGCGCGTTTCGCGGCGACGATTTTCCGCCCGCCGGTCGCGCTTCGGGCGAACTTGAAGGCCGCTTCGTTGGCCTCGGTACCGGAGTTACAGAGCCAAACGTTCTCGAGGTCGCCCGGAGCCAGCGCGGCCAGACGCGTGTGCAAGTCGGTGCGAGCAGCCACCGGATACGACCCTTGCACGTACAGGAGTTGGCCCGCTTGCTCCTGGACGGCCTCGACGACGCTTGGATGACAGTGCCCTGTCGGGGTACACGCATAGCTCGCCCCGGCGTCGAGATACTGGTCACCCGATTCGCTCGTCAGGTAGACCCCGTCGCCCGAGGCGATGGAAATCGGTTTTTCCGAGAAGACGAAGCCGCTCACGTGGAATCACCTCCAGTGGGTGCGACCGCGTCCTCCGCAACCGACCCTCCCTCGAGGCCCAACGCTTCGGGGGTAATCGTCGTCCCGTCGCCGGCGAGCGCGCTCGTGACCGGCCCGTCGGCGTTCGCATCAGCGACGACGACGCTCGTGGCACCCGTCTCGAGAGCCTCTTTTGCGGCCATGACTTTCTTCGTCATGAACCCTTCAGCAGCGTCTTCGACGGCCTCGAGTGCCGTTTCGGTCGTCGCTTCGTCGATCTTCGTCGACTCGTCGTCGGGGTCGGCGTAGATACCGGAGACGTCGGTCAGGAGCACGAGATCGGCCCCCAGTGCGCCCGCGACGGCCGCTGCGGTACGGTCGGCGTCGGCGTTGACCGCTGTGAAGCCGCCGTCCTTTTCGCCTCCGAGAACGGGCCCGCCGACGACGGGAGTGTATCCGCCCGAAAACAGCGTCTCGAGCAGGTCCGAGTTGACGGTTTCGATGGTACCCGAGTGGTCGCCGCGTTTGATCTTCTTCTTGCCGTCTTCTTTAATGCGGACGGCGGATTTGCGTTTGCCGGCCAGCAATTGACCGTCGACGCCAGATAGGCCAACGGCATCGACGCCCTCGTTTTGTAGGGCCTCGACCAGATCGGTGTTGAGCTTGCCGGGCATCACCATCTTGAACACGTCCATCGTACGCTCGTCGGTGAACCGCCCGACGACGCCGCCGGGCGTCTCAACGTACGTTGGCTCCTCGCCCAGTTCCTCGAGCGTCTCGTCGACGGCAGTCGAGCCGCCGTGCACGACGACGACGTCCGTTCCGTCGACGACGAGGTCGGCCACGTCAGCCAGCGCACCGGCCGGATCAACCGCGCGAGCGCCGCCGATTTTGACGACGACCGTCTCGCCCTCGAGACGTGAATTCGTCGCCATCTACGGCGCCCCCACAGGATGGAGTCCGGTAAACTCGAGTCCGGCCGTCTCCTCGAGGCCGAGTGCGATATTCGCGGCGTGGACGGCCTGTCCAGCCGAGCCTTTCATCATGTTATCGATAGCCGAGAAGACGACGATCCGCTTGTTCGAGGGGTCGAGTTCGAAGCCGACCTCCGCCATGTTCGTCCCGGCGACCGCTTTCGGTTCGGGGTAGCGATAGACGCCCGACCCGCCGGCGGCCATGCGGACGAACGGCTCGTCCTCGTAGGCTCCACGATAGGCCTTCCAGAGGTCTCCCTTCGAGACCGGACCAGAGGGGAAAACGTGGGCCGTTGCGCTCGCTCCGCGAATCATATCCACGGCGTGGCAGGTGAACGCGACCGAGGTGCCCAGAAACTGCTCGATTTCGGCCTCGTGGCGGTGGCCTGTCGGCGCGTACGGGCGCACGACCCCCGAACGCTCGGGGTGACTCGAGGCTTCGCCGCCGCCTGCGCCCCCCTCGGAGGAGCCGACTTTCACGTCGACCACGATCTGCTCATCCCCATCGAGAATCTCGTGTTCGAACAGCGGATAGAGACCCAGTATGGTCGCCGTGGCGTTACAGCCGCCGCCAGCGATCAGGTCCGCGCCCGCGAGATTGTCGCGGTTGATCTCGGGGAGGGCGTACTCGGCCCGCTCGAGGTACTCGGGCGCGCTGTGGCCGTCGTACCACTCGTCGTACTGTGCTTCCGTCTCGAGACGAAAGTCAGCCGAGAGGTCGACGACGGTGTCTGCGACCTCGAAGAAGTGGTCGATCTGGTCCATCGAGACGCCGTGTGGCGTCGCCGTAAAGAGGACGTCGACGCTCTCGAGGTCCGCGGGTTCGCTAAATCGCAGGTCGCTGCCCCGAAGCGGCGGATGTTTCGAACCGACGCTCTTGCCCGCAGCCGAACGGCTTGTCGCCTGCGAAATCTCGAGGTTCGGATGGCCCTCGAGCAATCGCAGGAGTTCGCCACCGGTGAAACCGGTGCCGCCGACGACGGATGCGGTGACCGTCTCGCTCGCGGCGGCATCAGCAGTCGAATCGGCCGTTTCCGTTGCCATCAGGCACGCACCTCCATGGAGCGCGTGTCAGCTTCGGACTGGGCTTTCTCCTCGAGCCAGTCGACGACGGCACCGGGGACGTCGATGTCGACAGCGTCGTTGAGTGCCTTGAACTCGACGGTGTGGTTGACCTCGTGGACCGTATAGGAATCACCGGTCTCCATGAGGTCGACGCCGAGCAGGCCGCCGCCAACGGCGTCGCTTGCCTTCTCGACCAGTTCGAGCGCTTCGTCATCGAGTTCGAACGGCTCTGTTTTCGCGCCTTTCGCGGCGTTGGTCAGCCAGTGCTCCGAGGAGCGTGCCATCGCCGCGATGGGTTCGCCGTCGACGGCCAGTACGCGCATATCGCGGCCGGGCTTGTCGACGAACTCCTGGACGTAGAACACCTTGTGCTCGTAGTGACCGAGCGTGGCCTTGTGCTCGAGAATCGCTTCGGCAGCGCTTTTCGAGTCGATTTTGGCCATCAGGCGACCCCACGAACCCACGACGGGTTTCAACACACAGGGGTAGCCGAACGATTCGATGGCCTCGAGGGCGCTCTCTTTGGTGAACGCCACCTTCGTCGCGGGCGTGGGGACGCCAGCAGCCTCGAGAGCGAGGCTGTTTTTGACCTTATCCGCACACACTTCGGCCGTCTCGTTGCTGTTGACGACGGGAATGCCGTAGGCTTCACAGAAGCGCGTCGCATACAAGCTACGACTCGTAGCGAGACAGCGGTCGATGACCAGGTCGAGGTCGTCGAACGCCTCGCCAGCTTCCTGGATATCGAAGGCCTGCTTGCGGACGTCGATCTTTTCGACCTCGTGGCCGCGCTCGCGAAGTTCGTTCAACAGGAGCTTCTCGTCCCGGCGGATTCGCGAGTAGAGGATTCCTACTTGCAAGGTCACTCACCCCAGTCCTCTTCAAGCTCAGGGGCTTTCTCGAGGACTGGCGGCTCGACGTCGATTACTTCCAGCTCTGCTCCACAGGTCGTACAGTCCACGATCTCTCCCACTTCCAGATCGGCGTGCAGGGTCAGGTCTGCCCCGCACTCAACGCATTGGGTCATTGTACTCCATCCTCGGCGGTGATAGCCCTTAAACCCTTCGAAAATGTTTGTAAAATTAAGTGTTCTAAAGCAACCTCTAACCGTGTTAAAAAGCTTCAAACCTCGGTTTCGTTTTCGAATATCATCGAATAGGTAGTTTGTCCCCGGCGGGGGACGGCGGCCGTCGTCGCGGCCGCATCCGCGGCGGTTTTCGGCGCGGTTCATACATACGCCATCACCGCCGTACGGAGCGCGTCATGTGAGGCTTCGAGGCCCGAGGCTCGTTCGTCCACGGCGTCGGTATCCGCCTCGAGAACATCCGCAGCCGACTCGAGTTGGGCGCGAACCGCTTCAGGAGCAGGGCCACCAACGGAATCACGACTCGCGACGCTGTGGTCGGGGTCCAGTGCCGCCTCGAGCGTCTCGCCGTCGACGTACGCTTCGAGCGGTTCCGCGAGAACCTCGTCGGCGGCCGCCTCGATGGCCGCGGCGTCCCCGCCGCGTTCAGCCGCGAGCGCGACGAGTTCGTGTGCGGTACGGAACGGGACACCGTTCGCTGCGAGCAGGTCGGCAACACCCGTCGCCGTCGAAAAGCCAGCGCCGGCTTCCGCGGCCAGCGCCGCCTCGTTCCAGTCAGCCGTCCCGACCGCACCTGACACAACGTTCGTCGCCTCGAGGACGGCGTCGACGGTCGACCACGCGTGTGGCGTCGCTCGCTGTAAGTCACGATTGTACGCCCGTGGCAGTCCTTTGAGCGTCGTCGTCAATCCCTGAACCCCGCCAGCCGCGTCGCCAGCGACCGCGCGGACGAGTTCGAGCGTGTCGGGGTTTTTCTTCTGGGGCATGATCGACGACGTCGACGAATAGTCGTCCGAAAGGTCGACAAAGCCGCGGTTCGCGAAGATGATCACGTCCTCGGCCAGCCCGGAAAGCGTCGTCGCGAGCGTCGACAGTGCCTGCACGGTCTCGAGCAGGAAATCACGGCTCGAGGCGGCGTCCATCGAGTTCTCGAGCACGTCGTCGAATCCGAGCAACGCCGCCGTGCGTTCGCGGTTGATGTCGAACGTCGTCCCACCGAAGGCCGCCGCCCCGAGCGGCGAGACGTTGATCCGGTCGTAGGCCTCGAGCAGGCGTTCGGTGTCGCGGCGAACCGCCTGTTCGTACGAAAGCGCCCAGTGACCGACCGTCACCGGCTGGGCCGGCTGGAGGTGGGTGTACCCGGGCATCGTCGTTTCGCTGTGCTCGGCGGCCACGTCAGCCAACGTTTCTCGAAGCGTGAGCGTCGCCTCGAGGGTTGCGAGGACGTCTTCGCGCAGGCGATAGCGAATACACGTCGCCACCTCGTCGTTGCGCGAGCGAGCCGTGTGCATCCTCCCGCCGTCGGGGCCAACCGCCTCGATGACGGCAGTTTCGATGGCTTCGTGAACGTCTTCGCCGTCGGGCAGGTTCGCGTGGCCTTCGACTTCGATGGCGTCGAGCGCGCTCAGAATGTCTCCTGCCGTCTCGTCGTCAATAACGTCACACTCGGCGAGCATCACGACATGTGCGCGGTCGACCGCGAGATCGGCCTCGAAAATCCGTTCGTCGGCCGCGAGCGAGGAGAGGAACCCTCGAGCGGGGCCGCCGCTGAAGCGGTCGCGGCGGACGACACTCTCGCTGGATTCCTCTGTCATGGTTATTCCTCGCTTGCCCCGCCGTCGGTGGCGAGTTCGACCTGCTGGTCTTCCTCAGCGGCTTTGGCTGCCTTTTTCGCCAGACGACGCTGGAAGCCGTGGTACTTTGCAACGCCCGTCGCATCCTCCTGGGCAATATCGCCGACGGATTCCGTGTCGAAGGAGGCCGCCGCAGCGGAGTAGGCCGCATAGGCACTGTCACGCCCGACCGCGCGTGCCTGTCCACCCTCGAAGCGGATGGTGACGGTTCCCGTCACGCGTTTTTGTGTTTCGGCGATGAAGCCCTCAAGGGCGTCCACGAGCGGCGCATCGATGAGTCCCTCGTAGGCTTTCTGTGACCACTGCTGGTCGACCTGGGACTTGAACGAACGTTCCTCCTGAGTCAGGACGAGCGCCTCGAGTGCCTCGTGGGCGTTCAGCAGCGTCGTCGCGGCGGGGTGCTCGTAGTTCTCACGAACTTTGAGTCCGAGCATACGGTCTTCCATCACGTCGGAGCGTCCGACGCCATAGGCCCCGGCTTGCTCGTTGAGCGTCTCGATGAGCGTAACGGGATCGAGTTCCTCGCCGTCGAGCGCGACCGGATAGCCGTTTTCGAATTCGATTTCGATCGTCTCGCTGTCACCAGTTGGCGCCGTCGTCCACTCGTAAATCTCCTCACCGGGGACGTAGGCCGGGTCCTCGAGTTCGTTCCCTTCAACCGCGCGCGACCAGATGTTCGTGTCGATGGACCAGTCACCTTCGTTCCCGCCCTGGACGGGCAGGTTCTTTTCTGCGGCGTAGTCTTTTTCCCAGTCGCGCGTGAGGCCGAGTTCACGGATCGGCGCGATGACCTCGAGGTCCGAATCACGCCAGATTGCCTCGAAACGCAGCTGGTCGTTTCCTTTGCCGGTACAGCCGTGGGCGACGCCGGTGCAGTCGTGTTCCTGTGCAACCTCGAGAATCTTCGAGGCGATAATCGGACGGGCGAGTGCCGTCCCGAGTGGATACCCCTGATAGGTCGCATTCGCGCGAACGCCGTCGAGACAGAGTTGGGCGAATTCCGCTCGCGCGTCGACGACGTAGTGTTCGAGGCCGAGGGCTTCGGCTGTTTCTTCGGCTTCGTCGAACTCGCTGGCCGGCTGGCCAACGTCGACGGTGACGCCGATGACGTCGTCGTATCCGTATTCTTCCTCGAGCAGCGGCACACAGATTGTCGTGTCCAGTCCGCCCGAGAACGCAAGTGCAACGCGTGTCATGTGGTACTCGAGGAAAACGGGAGTACAGACTTAAATTCATTGGTTTAGTTTTTGTAATTTATTGGCGTGGCGGGCGCTAACCGGGAAAAACAGGGTTTCCTGCAAAGTTGCAATATACTGGGATCAGGGGAATGAAGTAAGAGTGGGCCTAACGGCCCGGCCGTGGTCGCCGCGGTCGAACGGAGGCGTCGCTGCGTCCGGCGTGAGCGAGCGCGGAGGCAGCGAAGCCAGTCATCTACACAAATGTACTGTTTTGGCGCTATTAAAACCTGCTGGATAGGCAAATGTTACATTTTCAGGTTCAAAAACAGGTTCGAGTGTGCAAACGGCCACTCGAGCGCGGCGAGACGAAACCAAAAACAGGTGGGTGACGGTTCCCGCAGGCGTTAGTTCCCTTCCCCAGTGTCCGAATCACGCTCGCTCGAGGAGGCTGATTCGCGGTGAGACGTCTCCGTCGAAATCGACTCGCTACTCGGTAACGCTGCCTCACCCGCTTCCGTCAGCGTCAGCACGTTCTCGCGGCCGATCCGAAACGCATCAATCGATCCGTCTTCGCGCAGTCTGCCGACGACCTGGCTGGTCTTCGCTTCGGTCCACTCGAGCGTCGAGACAACTTCCTGTTGTTTCATCCGCCCGCCCCCTTCGGCAAGCAGTTTCAGCACCCGCTCTTCGTTGCTCAACAGCGCTTCGGGTGGCCGCTGTGGACCGGTTACAGACGGTGTCGACGCACTCGCATCCGTCTGCTGCGTCCGTTCTGTCTCCGGACGGAACACCCACCAGCCGAGTGTACCGGCAAGCACCATCACGAGCAAGAGCAAACCCAGCAGCCACGGGACTGGGACGAGCGGATCGGGTTCCGATTCGCTCTCGTCCGACCCTGCAGTCCGCTCCATCAGTTCGATAATCGGTTCCCCTTCTAGAAAGTCCGTTTCCTCGCCGTTCCAGATGGCCGCCCGGTCTCGGCTATCGTCGGGTTCCGGTTCGATCGTCCGATACTCGTACGCCTCCGGCCAGGTGACGATCAGTTGCATCCGGTCGTCGAGGGCGAACGAACCGAACGCATCACCGACTTCGATCCGGTTGAGTTCGACTCTCGCAAACTCCTCCCACTGGAAACTAAAGCGGATATAGCCCGTTTCCTGTGGCGTCGACTCCTCGTCGATTTCGAGACGGAAGTCACTTGCCACCATCTCACGGCCCGTCGCCTCGGCCGCCGCATCGACCCGATCCGACCAGTTCGCTTCGAAAATTTCGAGATACTCCTCAGGGTCCGATTCGATCTCCTCGCGGGCATCTTCCCAGCGATCGCTCGCGTTGTCGCCCTCGTCCAGCCGATAGCGGTACTCGAGACTCCAGGTAGCCGACCCGTTCTCTCGAATGTCGACGCTGACGACGAGTTCATCGTACCCTTTGGGCGTCGGCCCGATGCGCTGGCTCTCGTTCGTCGTCGACTCCTCGTCAGTACTGACGTTCCCATCAGTGGTGGTTTCGTTGCCACTCGAGTCCGTCTCGTTCTGCGTGCTTTCATTGTCGGTCGTCGTCTCGTTCCCGTCCTCGAGGTCGTCATCAGTCTCGTTGAGTGCAATGACGGACGGTCCGCTCACGGTGACCGATTCCACCGCTTGTTCGGTCGGCTCGAATGGGGTCGTACCGGCACCAGTGGTACTTCCGTCAGCCGTCACAAACGATGGAAATCCTGCAATGCAGCACCCGAGCACGACGAGCGCACAGAGGAGCGCCCGGTGCTCCCTCGCATCCATCGTTCACAGTTGGTATGGCCGTACAAATATGTCTTTCCGACACGGCACTCGTTAGCGTGGCAACTACCCGACAAACTCGAGTTGATCGATCCGACATCTCGTAGCGATTCGTGGAAGCCCTGGTACGGTCTACTGTACCTTTTTATCGGTGCTTGTCGCCCTGCTAGGGCAATCACCGGGAAGAGACGCCAGTAAACCGTATGAGACACTCGAGCCCTAACGCCTTCACTCGAGTTGATCGATAGTTCCACGAATCGCTATCAGTGGTCATGTTGGGACACTACGCCGGACACAGAGACCAGTAGAGTGATACACCGCAACGCCCTAGACTGCGACGTGTACAGCGTCACCGTTCCCGTTCCCGGCCGGGTTCGAGCGCTCGCCGGCGAACTGTACCCGGAACTGGTCGCCTTCGACACTGTTCGAGAGGACCATACCTGCCTCCTCAAGCGGTTAGGCGAGGCCGAACACGGTCACGCACGCCTCCAACAGCGAACCCATCGCGCACTCGAGGGTGCGCCGGCCGTCGAAGCCCGGATTACCGGCATCGACTACTTCGAGGATCCGCCGCTTGGATCGGCTCCCGTCGTCTACCTGGCCGTCGAGAGCCCCGGCCTCGAGTCGATTCATCAGACCCTCAGCGAGACGTTCGAACCGGTCGACGGTCTCGAAGGCCCTGCGTACGTCCCGCACGTCACCCTCGCCCGTGGTGGCGATCCCGAGCGGGCACGAACCCTTACTGAACGCGACATCGAACCGATCACCTGGACGGTTAGCGAACTCGCGTTTTTCGACGGGAACTATCGGCTGCCGATCAGTCGGATTTCTTTGCCTGCCTGACACGGTCTGCTGTGCATTTTTACCGGTGCTTGCCGACCCGGTCGGCAATCACCCGGAAGAGACGACAGTAAACCGTATGAACAGATAGCGATAGAGCCTTCGAGACGGAATGTCGCGAGCGGACGCACGATGACTGCCACCACATCTTTCTTCACCGGAACAATCATTTACTGAAAGCAGAATGCAGGGTATAGGTAACACGATCGATGTCCCTCGAAACCCCCCTTCCACACACCACGATCGACAGTAAAACGAGTGAAGAGGCCGATTTATCCTCTCGGTTGTATGGGAGGAACCAACGATGAACGGACCGGGCGTGTCACGAGGGACGGCCATACTGACGGTCGTCGGTGGCCTCGTCATGGTTCTCTCGGCTGGGCTCATTGCACAACTGGCTAGCGGCCTCTCCGGCGATGCACTCTTCGCGTTGGTGTTGGTTATCGCGAGTATTGCAGTCGTCGGAACCGGAGCGATACTGACAACCCAGACCGTTCGGCCAATCGAGCAATTACAGGCGGACGTCGAGCAGTTCACGACGGGACAAAACGCATCGCTACCGACCGATCGGGAAGACGCCATCGGCGAGCTAGCCCAGACGATCGAAACGCTCGAGCGCAAGCGGGTCGAAGCCGAGGCGAAAGCCGCACAATCAGCGTCCGATCAACAGTCAGCAACCGCTCGACTCGAAACAATCGAAGCGACCCTTTCGGAGTACACGGCCATCCTCGAGGCGACGAACACTGGCGATCTGACTCGGCGGATGGACACCGACGTCGAGAGTGAACCGCTGGCAACGCTGGGAGCCGAATTCAACGAAACGATGGCCGATCTCGAGCGAACGATCGAAGAGTTGCAAACTGTCGCCGGCGGCGTCGCGACCTCAGCAGAGACCGTGACCGAAGAGACGCACGCGATCGAGTCCGCCAGCACGCAGGTAAGCCGGTCGATCGAGACCATCAGTCACGGCGCAAACCGACAACACGAGAACCTCGCGACGGTCGGCACCAGAATGGACGAGCTTTCGACGACGATTGAAGAGATCGCCGCCTCCTCGAATCAGGTCGCCGATCTCGCCGGAAAAACCGCAGAAAGCGGCCGTCGTGGTCGCGCTGCAGCAAAGAACGCAATCGAGGGAATTGAACAGATCGAATCGGTCAGTGAAACCGCCGTTGGAGAGATCGAGCAACTGGCGGACGAGATCGCCGAAATTGACGAACTGATCGAGTTCATTACCGAAGTCGCCGATCAAACGAATCTGCTCGCGCTCAATGCCAATATTGAGGCCTCCCGGTCGGGATCGACGACGGACGATAGTGAAGGATTCTCCGTCGTCGCTGACGAAGTGAAAGAGCTCGCCGTCGACACCAAAGACGCCGCAGAAGCCATCGAACAACGCCTCGAACGAATTCAGCGGATGACCGATACCACCGTTGCTGTCGTACGTGATACCGGTGAGCAGGTCGCCGAAAACGCCGACACGGTAGACAACGTCGTCGAAGCGCTCGACGAGATTACAGTGTACTCTGAGAAGACAAACGAAGGAATTCAAGAGATTACCACTGCGACGGAAGCGCAGGCCGCAAACACGCAGGAAGTCGTCGCCGTCGTCGACGAAGTAACGACTATCGCCGAACGTACGAGCGACGAAGCGGCGAACGTCGCAACGGCGGCACAGGATCAGAACGCAGCCATCAGCCGCGTCGCGAAAAGCGCAAGCGACCTCACCCATCAGTCCGAGCAACTCAGCGCCAGTCTCGAAGCGTTCAACACTGACGTCGAGGTCGACGTCGACCCGTTCCCCGGCGACTGGATCGCCTCGACCGAAAACGTACCTGCCGAACCGGACGCTGCCCCGAACGACACCGTCGAAGACCGGCTCGAATCGGCCGTACGGGCGGCACAGACGACCGGCCACACGTCGAAACCGGCTGATCGCGAGCGTGATACCGGCGATACCGAAACGCCCGCTATTGCCGCCACTCGACTCAGACAGGCCGTCATCGACGCCTACCCTGGCGATGAGCCACCTTGGCACGCACTGGCACGAATCCAGCTCAAAACTGGCTACGACCTCGAGGATGCTGGTCCCGACGAGCAGTTGCGTGGTGACCGGTATCGCGAGGTCGTCGCTGCTGCGCGCGAAGTCACTGACGGTGAACTCGACCTCGAGTCGACTTCATCCCGTGGCCAGTGAACCGACTGGCGTTTAAAAGTGCGCTCACGGTGCCGGCGGCTCGCCGGCATACCGGTCGTGGTCGGCGTAGAAGTTGAGCATTGCAAACTTGAGTTTTTCCGGGTCGATATCGAGCAGTTCCTCGCGCTCTTCGTGTGGAAAGGTTCCGTTGACGCTGTATTTCCCGAGGTCGGATTTCATCCGCCTCGAGTAGCGCCTATCGAGCAGGATGCGGACGCCGACGTCGTCGGGTGAGCGAATCACTCGGCCGAGCGCCTGGCGCGTCTTTCGCACGGTTGGAATTTCGACGGCGTAGCGCCAGCCGGTGTCCGTGCCGTCGAACGCGCCATCGTAGGCGGCCTGAACGGCTTCGGCCCGGTCGTCCAGGTGTGGATACGGGACGCCGACGACTACCACGGTGTGTGCGTCGTCACCGTCGAAACTGACCCCCTCGGCGAGAGTGCCCCAGAGCGAGGTAAAACAGACTGCGTGGTCGTCGTCGACGAACGACTGGCGGAGGTCTTCGGCAGCAACACCCGGTTCGTCCAGATAGACCGACGCCTCAGTTCGCTCCTCGAGGCGTTTAGCATACCGGGCTGCCTCGCTGTAGTTGGGGAAAAACGCGAGCGTGTTACCGGGCGTCATCCGAACGGCGTCGTGGATGGCGTCGGCGACGGCCGACTGCACGTCGGGGTCGTCCCGGGCGGAGGCAAACAGCGCCGGCGTCTCGACCGCGTAGGTTCGACGCCGCGTCTCGGGGAACTGCAACCCGTAGGCCATCGTTACGCACTCCTCGAGGCCGAGCACGTTTTCGGTCACCTCGAAGGGCTGGATAGTAGCGCTCATCAGGACGGTTCCTGACACCTCCTCGAACAGCTGGCCCGTCACGTGTCGCGGGAGACAGCTGTACAGTTCGGCGCGGCCGTACACCTCGTCTGTGCCCGAATCCCGACGAATCGAGACGACCGGATACAGTCCCTCATCGTTTCCTTCGTCCATCCAGGCACGGACGAACGCCGCCGCCTGGAGGGTCTGACACTCGGTACGCGTCGCTGACTCACCCTCGCGATAGGCCTCTTCGTACTCCTCATCGAGTTGCTGGCCGAGTTGCAACGCGGCCTCGAGGTCGCCATCGATTCCCTGCCCGGAGTACGCCTGTAAAAAGGCGAGGGTCAATTCGTCACGCCGATTCTCGTTGCTGATAGGGACATCCTCCCAGTTCTCGCCGACTCGTTCACGCTCACCAAAGCCCAGGCCGTCCTCGTAGGTTTCGATCAGCGCCGTTCGAAACGCAGCGATGACGTTCCGGGCGTCCTCGGCACGTGGATCGTTCGCCTCGTTCAGTTCCTCGAGGGCGCTGTCGAAGGTCCGTTCGGAACACTCGCGAGAGGCGTGGTCACGGGCGGCGTCTTCGACGTTGTGCGCCTCGTCGAAAACGGTGATGACGTCTTCGGGGTCACGACCGAGCCAGCGGAAAAACTGCTCGCGGATCATCGGGTCGAGCAAGTGGTGATAGTTACAGACGACCAGGTCGACGCCTTCGAGTCCTTCTTTCAACAGTTCGTACCCACAGAGTTCCTGTCGCTCAGCGTGTTCGTAGATTTCCTCTGGCGTGCGGACGTCGTCGAACAACCACTCGAAGAAGTTCTCAGTCGCCTGCGTATCGAGCAGGTTGTTCCGGTAGTACGAGCAGACGTTGGCTTCTTCGAGGTCGTCGATTCGGTCTTCGAGGCTCTCGAGTTCGTCCATCACGGCCGCGCGAGCGTCAGCGGCCGAGTCACTGCCCGCCTGGCTCGCCTCGAGCAGTTCCCGCTGGCGGGCCTCGAGTTGGGCGTGGTCGCTTTCGGCGTCGACGAGTGCACGGGTGTTGTCCCGCAAGGCCTGGCACTCCTCGTAGCCGACGTCGATGTGACACATCGAGGCCTTGCCCTTGAAAACGACCGCGCGAATCGGCTCCTCGCGGGTGATCGCACGGGCTTCGGCGATGAACTGACGCATCTGCTGGTGGACGTTCGTCGAGATGACGACGGTTTTGTCCTGTTCGCGAGCCACCTCGAGGGCAGGGACCAGTGCGGAGAGGGTTTTGCCCGTCCCACAGGCCCCCTCGAAGAGGACGTTCTGTCCCCGGACGAGGGTGTTATAGATCCGGTCCATCGCCTCCCCCTGGTTCTCGTATGGCTGCTCGTAGGGGAAAAACCGCAGATACGAACCCAGTTCGGACACGCTCGATGATGGGTCCGCATCGGATAAAAGGATTCCCACGATTTCGAAAAGGTCGTAGCCCCCCAGAGTGTAGGGCCCGCCATGCTCGCTGTCTTCGCTGACACCCACAGCGCCCGGGGCCACGAACTCGAGGGTGCGGCACTGAACGCGGCCACCGAAGCCGAAGCCGTCATCCACGCCGGCGATTTTACCAGCCAGTCAGCCCTCGAGGCGTTCAAAGAACGGTGTCCGGTCTTCTATCCCGTCCACGGAAACGCCGACAACTACATCGTTACCGAGGCGTTGCCCACGACCAGAACCGTCGAGTACAAGGGGCTCACGATTGCGGTGACACACCGACGCGACGGTGGAGACACCGGCCTCGCGATGTTCGGTCGCGCCCAGAACGCCGACATCGTCGTCTCGGCACACACCCATCGGCCTCGAATCCTCGAGCTCGAGGACGTCGTCTTACTCAATCCGGGCAGCCATGCCCAACCACGAGGAAACCGGCCGGGGTTCGCCACGGTCGAACGGAGGGATGACTCGTTCGATGTCCGACTCCAGACCCCGTCCGGGGAGCCCATCGATTCGCTCACACTCGAAGGCGAGCGACTCGAGTGAATCCGCTACGCTCGAGTGTCGGATAGTAATACTGCCGGACAAAGAGAATTCGCCGGACAGGAGCGGCGATTTTTCACAATAGTTCTGCCCGGCAGTATAAAATCGCTATCAAAACAGGTTCGCTTGCTGGTAGACGGAGATTCCTTCTTCGGTGATCTCGTAGGGTTTTTTGTCTCGAGAGTGATTCGCATCCCGGATTTTTTGAATCTCGATTGCCATCCGCGTCTCCCGGAAATCGTCCGGTCGGACGTACTGCAAGACGAACACGGCGTCGGTCAGATACTCGACGATACCGTAGCGCGAGGCGTACGGACTCGATTCTGAGGCCTCACTCGTCAGCAGCGAGGTGACGCCGGCTTTCTTCAAACTCCGGGTAAAATCGTAGATTTCGTTCCGGCGTTTGGCCCGGTCATCGTACATCATCTCGAGCAAAGAAACCGAGTCGAGCACCAGCCGACTCGCACCGAACTCCTCGATGAGGCGGGGCAGTTCGTTCCGGATCGACGTGAGACTGTTCGCCATCTCGATCGGGTCGATGTCGACGACGGCCAGTCGCTCCTCCTCGAGGTACTCGTCGAACGGGAACCCCTTCTCCGTCGCGCTGTTGATGACGCGATTACGGCTTTCCTCGAGCGTGAAGTAGACGGCGCGTTCGCCCTGTGCGAGGCCGTGATTGAGAAACTGGAGGCCGAACGTCGTTTTCCCCGTCCCGGCCGACCCCATCGCGACGATCAAACTTCGCTCGGGTACCCCGCCGTGAATCATCCGGTCGAGGCCGTCGATTCCGATATCGATTCGGGGGAGATTCGTGTCGAGTTCGGCGTCGAAATCCGTCTCATCGCCGGGCCCGAGGTCGAAATCGAGGTCGTCGAAACCGGCGATAGCGTCCCCCGAACTGTCAGCGTCGTCGAGGTCAGGCAGCTCCACACCCTCGAGTGCGCTCCCGAAGTCGTCGTCGAAAAGCGGCTCTGATGATCCACCCACGTCCGTCGTCTCGTCCGCCTCGCCAGCGTCACCCGGTTCCGCCCCCATCTCCGCAGTACTCGAGTCCGATCGTTCGGCGTCCCCTTCCTCCTCGCTATCGCTCGCTGTTTCACCGATTGCCCGCTCGAACCAGTCGTCCTCGAGTTTTCGCGTCATGCGCTCACCTGGAGGTTCTCGATCGGTAGCTCACGCTCATCGCGGCAAAAAGCCCGTCCTCGAGCGCGAAAGCGCCGCGTGGGCAGAATCAGTCGCGTTGCGTGGATCAGCCGGATGAGTGGATTTCGGCGCATGAACTCGGTCGTGGTGTGTACCGCGGGTATCGGCGGATGAAACGGCTCAACCCTCGAGCAGCGGTGTGAGCCTGAAGACGATTGGTCGACACGGTGAAACGGTGCGAGCGACATTACCAGCGGTCTACCAGCAACGAAACGTTCCACGACGATGAATGTTGTTGCCACGATAGCGGTGATGAGCAGTCTGGAACGATTGCTCGAGGACCACGGGAGGTGGCTTTTTGCGTCCTGCGGGACAACCGGCACGTGATGGCTGTCACCGTCGGTATCGTCGCACAGCGGGAGAACGAGCGAGCACAGCAACTCGCTGACTCCCTCGTCGGACTGGTCGAGAAACGGGGAGACGACGTCCTCGTCGACAACGCAACCGCCGAAGCTATCGACGCAAGCGGGGTCCCCGTAGACGCGATGAACGAGTGTGCGTTCGTCGTCAGCATCGGCGGTGACGGCACGTTCCTGTTCGTCGCGCGCGAAGCCGGCAACGCCCCACTTATGGGCGTGAACCTCGGCGAAGTGGGCTTTCTCAACGCCGTCGCCCCGGCGGATGCCGTCGACGCGGTGACTGCGCTCCTCGAGGAAGCACACAGCCAGGGTGCCGTTTCGGGTCGCTCGGTGTCTCGACTGACGGCACGCGGCGATAACTGGAGTCTCGAGCCAGCGCTCAACGAGGTTCTCGTCCACGGACCCCGCCGCGGGCCGGCCGGTGGCGTTACCGTCGACATCGCGGTCGACGGCGAACCCTATGCCTCGAGCTGGGGTGATGGTGCCCTCGTCGCGACGCCAACAGGGTCGACAGCCTACAACTTGAGCGACGGCGGGCCGCTCGTCCACCCGACTGTCGACGGACTGGTCATCACCCAGATGTGTGCAGCCGACGCGATGCCGTCACTGGTCGTCGACGGCGACAGCGAAATTACCCTCACCGTCTCCGATGCTGAAACCGCCTGGGCCATCAGCGACGGGCGCAACCGCCAGCCACTCGCGCCCGGCGAAACGGTAACCGTCACGCGGGCTGACAACTCAATTACGCTCACCGGACCCACGGTCGACTTCTTTCAGGCGCTGGAAAAACTCGAGTGACTGTCCGTCGAGGTCCTCGAGCGATTATCGTAGCCATCGAAAGTCATTGTACACCCTATTGCAAGACTGAGTCGCGATGGAATACAAACGGACCGGAAAACTCCAGCAAGGCAGACGCCTGGCTGGCCGCGTCTCTTCTCATTCCTCGTCGGCGTCTCCGTCGTCCGATGCAGAGGCACCATCCACCAGTGTCGACCCCCGTTCCTCGCGCGCTCGAGGCAGATTCGGGTCACGGTTTGGCTCGCGACCGAACGCCGGCTGGGCGTCCTTGAGTTGGCGTTTCACGATACGGCGAAGCCGATTCAGGTTTGTGGTATCGAGGCCATGGTGTGCTGCGAGGCGCTTGAACGAGGCTTCGTCGGTGATGTCGTGGGCACGGTATCGACCGAACAGTTCGTCCATCCGTTCCGGCGAGAGCGAACCCACGTCCAGGTCCTCGAGGCCGAAATAGGCTCGCCGGTCGAGGTCGACGACGTGGCGGATGACCACCAGCGCAACGATAGGAATCGCTCGCTGGCTACCGAATTCACGGAGGTCGAGGACGTCCATCACGCCCAGCGCGCGGTCGCGTTGCCACGGTGTCAACTCGAGGGCGTTACACAGCGCCTGTGTGGTTCGCAGGCGGTCGAGATGGTGGGCGCGCTCGGCGTAGCCTGGGGTCGCCGGGTGCTGTTCGTCGTGAAGGCGGCGCACGCTGTCCGAGAGGTCGCCATCGGGACGCTCCGGGCGACCGATCGTCGTCGCACTCGGCGTCTGAACACCCCAGCGCCGAACGGCACCGTCGCGCTGGTGGTCGGCCCGGGAGAGCGCCCCCGCACCCGGTCGCGTTTCCAGGCGCGCCGGTTCGTCTGGCCGTCGTCTCACGGACAGCCGCGATGGTGGCGAGTTGGTTGGGGCGTCACTCGAGCGCTCACGGGACATACGAACGACTCTGGCGAGGAGAGGGAAAAAACCTCGCTCGGATTTCGATAGCGGTCGTATCGACTGTGGGCACTATAAATATCGCCTGAATAAACAGAGATGTAACACGAATTGCCACCGGAGCGCACAGCGTGTGGCAATAGCGGCGTTCCGCGGCAGCTCAGTGGGAAATAGAGACACGCTCGACGCTCAGGGAGGAACGTTGGCGCACTAAAATGCCCTTCATAGCTTCACCTTGTGACGAGAACAACTTAAAGGGACGACACACTGTATCACACCCCCGAACGGCGACCAAAACCCGACATCCCTTTACTCGAGCCCCGAAAACGGAGGGTATGTTCATCGCGCTTCGCACGGAGGTCGAGGACGCCCTCGAAGGGGCGCTTTCCGCACTCGACCTCCCCACTGACGACCTCGGTATCGAAGAGCCACCGGAAGACGTCCCGGCCGTCCTGGCCTCGAGCGTCGCCTTCCGACTGGCCGGCGAGTTGGGCGTCGCCCCGCCACAGGCCGCCGCGCAGCTGGCAGGGGAAATCGACGCCGACGATCTCGAGTACGTGGCCCGGATCGAGACACAGGGGCCGTACCTGAACTTCCTCCCGAGTAGGGCCTACATCGCGGAGACGCTCGCCGCCGGCGTCGACCCCGAGTACGGCGCCCTCCCCGATCGCGAGACGAGCGTCGTCGTCGAGCACACCAGTGCGAACCCGACCGGCCCTGTCCACGTCGGCCGCGCTCGTAACCCGATCATCGGGGACGCGGTATCGAACCTGCTCGATATCGCCGGCTACGACGTCGACCGTCACTACTACGTCAACGACGCCGGCCGTCAGATGGCCGTCTTCACCTGGGCCTACGAGACCTTCGATGAGTCCGATATCGAAGACGACCCAGAGCGCGACCGCATCGAGTACGACCTCGTGCGCTACTACCGCAAGGGAAACGCCTTTCTCGAGGAAGCCGACGAGGACGACATCGAAGCCGCCGAGGCCGAAATTCAGTCCATCATGCAGGGCCTCGAGGCCGGCGACGAGGCGGCCTACGCCCGCGTGAGCGAGGTCGTGGATCAGGTTCTCGGCGGCATGAAGGCCTGTCTCGCACGACTTCCCGCCGAGTTCGACGCGTTCGTCAAGGAGACGAAGTTCATGCGCGACGGCTCGACCGACGACGTCGTCGCCCGTCTCAAAGAACTCGAGGGCGCGGTCTACGAGGAAGAGGCCTGGCAACTCGAACTCGAGGAGCACGGCATCGATAAGAACCTCGTCTTCTTGCGCTCGGACGATACCTCGCTGTACCCGACCCGCGACCTGGCCCATCACGAGTGGAAGTTCGACAACTACGACCGCGCGGTGACGGTCCTCGGCGAGGACCACAAACTGCAGGCCAGACAGCTTCGGGCGGCCCTCGAGTTGCTGGGCAACGACACCGACCAGCTTCGCCAGGTACTCTACTCCTACGTGAATCTGCCGGAGGGGAAGATGAGTACCCGCCGCGGGACCGGCATCGACCTCGACGACCTGCTGGACGAGGCCATCGACCGCGCCCGCGAGGAAGTCGAGAGCCGACTGGACGACCGCATCCGTGACGACGACCTCGACGAGGACGATATCGAGCGTATCGCCCACCAGGTCGGCATCGGCGCGGTTCGCTACGACATCGTCTCCAAACAGCCCACGAAAGCAATCACGTTCGAGTGGGAGCAAGCGCTCAACTTCGAGGCTCAGTCAGCGCCATATGTCCAGTACGTTCACGCCCGCTGTTGTGGCATCCTCGAGGAGGCGCGACGCGCCTCGGGTGAAACGGACGAGGAACGTCCGAACGGGGCCGGCAACGGCGTCGACGGCGTTTTCGAAACCGACGTTGACGCGAGCCTGCTCGAGACCGAGGCCGAACGACATCTCGTCGAGACTATCGCTCGCTTCCCCGCCGTCATCGAGGAAGCCGCCGACGATCTCGAGCCCCACCAGGTCGCGACCTACACCCGCGAGTTCGCCGAGGCGTTCAACGGTTTCTATCGAGAGTGCCCCGTCCTCGCCGACGACGTCGACCCCGAGGTGCGCGAGGCCCGTCTGGCGCTAGTTGCGGCCTCGAAACACACCATCGCGAACGCGCTGGGTGTCCTCGGTGTGGCCGCGCCGGAGTCGATGTAGGAGCCGGATTCTTTCAGCCAAACCCGCCCGAACTGACGGAGCTTCGAGCGAATCTATTCCTCGAGCGTCGCGGCGAAAAACGTCCACGGAAAGTCGTTGTCGGCCACCGCGGTTGGCTCGAGTCGCTGATACCCGGCACCGTCGGCTTCGAGTGTGTCCTCGACGCCCCAGGCGTCGGTGATCGCAAAGCCGGCGGCCTCGAGGTGGTCGCGTGTCGTGGCCGCGCCGGCGATATCCCAGCTCATTTCGATGCCGCTGTCGAGCCAATCTGGATTCTCGCCGGCCCAGTCGGTGGTCCCGTCACAGACCAGCAGTCGGCCACCGGGCCGCAACACGCGAGCGAACGCCTCGAGCACCGCCGGTTGCGTTGCGTTCGGGACGTGTATCAGCGACCAGTACGCAACGCCGGCGTCGAAGCTATCGGATTCGAACGGCAGGGCCGTCATGTCGCCCTGAACGAGTGCGCCGCCGGGAACGCTGTCGGCTGCCAATCGAAGCTGCTCGCGGGAAAAATCGAGGCCGACGGCCATCGCCGACTCGCTCAGTCGTTCCAGCACCGGCGTTCCCTGCCCACATCCGGCATCGAGAATCCTCGTCGGTCCCTCGAGCGTGTCGACGAACTCCCCCAGGAGTTCCATACCCGGCCCATCGACGGCTCGCTGGGCAGCATACACGTCGGCGAGGTCGTCGTAGGCACGCCGAACCCGTTCACGGGATACCATATCGAGCAATCTCGAGGAACGGTAAATAGTGTTCGGTCAGTGTGTGAGAGGTCATCACGGACCGAGGAAAATCAGGCTCGAGCCATCTCGTCGAACTCGGCGGCCGCCGTCCGGGTTCCTTTCGCGATGAGAACGTCGCCGGCTCGAGCGGTTGCGTCGGCGTCTCCGACCAGGAGCCAGCCCTCGTCGGGGCGGCGAATAGCGATGACCGACATCGTCGTCTCCGTGTCGGGAACCCCCTCGAGAATCGTTCGCCCGTCGAGTGTGCTGCCGGCTTCGACTTCGACGCGAGTAATGATCTCGTCGCTCTCCTCGACGGCCATCCGCACGACGGGATGGACGTCGATGTCGCGGAAGACGCCCTCGCTGATGTCGACAGCGGCGTCGCTGATGACCTCTGTCGCACTCCCGAGGTGGATCAGGCCCCGGAGGCGAACCGGATCCTCCGCATCGGCGGCCGCCTGGAGCGTCCAGGCCTCGAACCGCGACTCGAGCGCGTCGACTTCCACCTCGAGGTTCTGTACCTCCTCGGCGAGCCCCTCGCTGTCGAAGAGGACGCTGCTGTAGGCCAGATCGACCGCCAGCTCCGAGAGGTTCTTCATCAGGACGATGGTGTCGACGGCCCGCTCGAGATCCGGCAGATCCGGTGTGTCGATCACCGGCGGCTCGTGGGGCGTGCCGGTCATGATCTCGTAGACCTCCTCGATGCCCGCGTCAGGGCCGCGCATGAACGCGACGTCCTCGGCCTCGATCGTCGTCTCCGGGCCGGGGTTGAGCAGCCACTCGTTGCCCCGCCGGAGCGCGATGACCCGCACGCCCGTCTCGGACTCGAGGTTGATGTCCTTGAGCGTGCGCGCGGCGTAGGTCGAGTCCGTCGTAACGACACCACGGACGAGCGTTTCGACGGCATCCGGCAGTGCCGCCCGCATCGCGTCCGGCAGACCGATGTCCTCGAGGACGATCTTCGCGATGTCGCCGGCCGCGTCGCTGATCTGGTCGGCCGCTGCGACGATGCCGAGCACCGGCGCCAGCTGTTCGGCGTCGTCCGGATTGCGCGCAGCCATCATGAGGCTCATCCGGCCGCGCATCTCGAGGAGATCCATACGTGCCTCGAGGCGAACGACTTCCCTCGCGAGGTCCTCATTGCGGTGAAGCACGGCAGAATACGCGAGATCGATCAACAGCTCTGCGGTGTCTTTCATCTCGATCAACACGTCCTTGACGCTGACCGGTTCGTACTCGATCGGCGTCGACGGTGCCTCGTCCGCGAGTGGGTCCATACTCGTACCCACCCACCCCGTGGAAAAAAACGTTTCCCGCTTGCGTGATCGACACCAGCGGTCCCGGAATGGCGACCACTGACACACATCCGACACGGTTTTTGCCCGCCACAGAGAACCCTCGGGCAATGATCGACCGGACGATGCTACGCGAGAACCCCGAACGGGTCCGTACCGCCCTCGAGAATCGAGGTGCTGACGTCGACCTCGAACGGATTCTCGACGCCGACGAGGAGTGGCGCGAATTGAAAGCACGCGGTGACAATCTGCGTCATCAGCGAAACGAAGTCAGCTCGAAAATCGGCGAGTTGAAACAGGCCGGTGAGGAGGAAGCCGCCCAGGAAGCCATCGAGCGCTCACAATCGCTCAAAGCCGAGATCGAGGAGATCGAAAGCCGAGCGAACGAACTCGAGGTCGAACTCGAGGAAGCAATGCTCGAAATCCCACAGGTCCCGGACGAGAGCGTCCCCGTGGGCGCGGACGAATCGGACAACGTCGAACACCGCCGCTGGGGCTTCGACGATGTGCGTGAGTTGCCCGATACCGTCGTCCCCCACTACGACCTCGGCGAGGACCTCGATATCATCGATGAAGCCCGTGGCGCGAAAACCACCGGCGCTGGCTTTTATTTCCTCAAAGGAGACGGCGCGCGACTCGAGCACGCACTCATCCAGTTCATGCTCGATATCCACCGCGAACAGGACTACGTCGACGTGCTCCCGCCCGTACCGGTCAAAAGCACGTCGATGCGCGGGACGGGACAGCTTCCGAAGTTCGCCGACGACGCCTATCGACTCGGCGGGAGCAATGAAGACGAGTACGAGGACGACGACCTCTGGCTCTGTCCAACGGCCGAGGTACCCGTCACAAACATGTACGCCGACGAAATCCTCCTGAAAGACGACCTTCCGCTAAAACACCAGGCGTACACCCCGAACTTCCGTCGCGAGGCCGGCGAACATGGCACCGAAACGCGCGGTATCGTTCGCGTCCACCAGTTCAACAAGGTCGAACTCGTCAACTTCGTCGAACCGGAGACGAGTTTCGACCGCCTCGAGACGCTGCTCGGGGAGGCCGAAGCAGTGCTCGAACGCCTCGGGCTTCCCTACCGTATTCTCGAGCTCTGCACCGGCGACCTTACGTTCGCGAGTGCGAAAACCTACGACATCGAGGTATGGGCCCCCGCCGACGACATGGACGACGGACCGGAGGAAGGCGGCCGCTGGCTCGAGGTCTCGAGCGCGTCCAATTTCAAGGCGTTCCAGGCCCGTCGTGCCGGACTTCGCTACCGGCCCGAACGCCACGAATCGGCCGAATACCTCCACACGCTCAACGCCTCGGGGCTGGCGTTGCCCCGCGTGATGGTGGCAGTCCTCGAGTACTACCAGAACGAGGACGGGACGGTGACGGTTCCCGAAGCGCTCCGCCCGTACATGGACGGACAGGAACTGATCGACGGGCACAGCAAGGTCGGCGAAAGCGCGCTGGGTGCCGGCGAACGCGAGTAACGGGAACGAAGTTACTTTTTTCACCGGGCAAAAGAGGTGACAATGGGAGCTCCACTGTACATCTCAGCCGGCGACCTCACGACTGATGCGATTCTGGAGGCGATGCACGAGGGACGGCGTATCGTCGTCACCGTCGAGACCATGGGCAACGAACACGACGTGACGCTTCGATACGACGACGGTATCTACTACTGTGACACGCCAACGCGACTGCACCGACACGACCGTCCGGACGAGATGCGAACGTGTATTCGAAAGATGGGGTACGCGGCCGAAGAAGCCTGACCGATGGCGAGTGGTTCCACTCGAGACAGTTTGGACAGACCCGAAATACGTCGTTTTTGTGTAACTGGCCTTGTTGAAACCCTCAGTCTATAGGCGGTGCAGGACGAGAACCCCGACCCTTGAGGTCGGGGGTGAAGTCCG
>JAOPJZ010000018.1 GCA_025517525.1 Natronosalvus hydrolyticus | reverse complement strand
GGATTGATTAAAGCCTTCTCGGATTCCTCCCACGACTAAAGTCGTGGGCTTCCTCTTTGCATTTCTGTGAGTGTCCAGATTTTCGAGCGAATCCTGGCACCCCTGTCACCGCTGGGAGTCTCGAAGAATCAATGGACCGATGGCAAGCGTCCGTTTGGCAACCGTCGTCACGCGGACGATGTAGGCCATCAGCACGAAAAACGGAACGAGCGTAAACGTAAACGCCAGCGCGACGACCCACAGCAGGTTTTCGGCCCCGAGCGTGGTGCCAGCGACGGTTTGCTCACCCACGAACACCAGCATCATCCCGCTCACGAGCAACGCGGGGACGCTCACGTAGAGGATCAGCCGCGAGAGGTTAATTAGCTCCCACTGGAAGTAAAGCGTCTTGATGTGTTCCCGAGCGGGCCCGAACATCACGAGCGAGCGGCGAAGTTCCTTGAGTGCTTCCTGTTGGTCTGCGTCGAGTACATCCTCGTATTCGTCCTGGATGCGTTCGATCTGAAAGATCTTCCAGCTGTAGTTGAAATCCATCGCGGCGTAAACGACATCGAACGTTCCAAAGCTGGCCCCTTCGATCTTGTCGGTGACGGTGTCGGCGTTGCCCGTGAGGCTGTCGACGAATTCCTGGATTTCGTTCGCGAGTTCATCCTCGTCGGTGCCCTCGATGGCGTTCTCGAGGTCGAGTGCCCGTATCCGTGCGGCGTTGACGAGGCTGTTGATGAACGCCGAGGGATCGGCAGGAGCGGGTTCGCCGACTAGTTCGGTGATGTAGCCGCGGACGTCCATCGTTGTGCTCATTCGCTGACGTTGCTCGCCGAGCGGGCCGTTCTCCTGGGAGACGATGAGTTGGCCGATCGTGACGACGAGGGTGACGGCGGTGATGATCGCCGTCAGGGTCGCTGAGAACATCGATTCGATGACGGCTCGTTCCTGTAACAGCGTCGAGAGCTGGGGCTCGAGAAGCGAGCCGAGCATGAAGAGTACAAAAAATACAATCGCAACCACGCCGGTGACGACCAGGCGGTTGGCACCGATGAGTAACCAGATTTTGAGGCGGCTCTCGTCGGCGCGCTCGCGCATCGTATCGGCCGTACTGACCTGATCGTCAGCCATCGTCGCCACCAACTTGTCGCTTGAAAACGAGGTATTTGGTGCCCCCTTCGGTGTAATCGATGGTGTCGACGAACTCCCATCCGTTCGCACCGTACTCGTTGAGCAACGCCTTCGGATCGTCGGCCTCCCGCATCGTCGCCTCGCGAGGTGGTCTGACCGTCTCGTACTCCCAGGCGCTGGGTCCCGTCGGCATAGCAAGGGCGTCCACGAAGTCGGACAAAAGCGTTGTCCCTGGTCTGGACAGGTGGCGCTTACCGGTCATCTCGAGTATCGGAGCGCTTACGGGTCGGTCTCGACGACGGCCTCGGCCCCTTCCCACTCGTCTCGGAGCAATCCGTACCGTTCGACGTCGACGTACGCGCCGTCGGCGAACTGGGCCTCGCGTGCGGTGCCTTCGTGGACGAATCCAAGCCGCTCGCAGAGCCGCTGGGAGGCCTCGTTCGGCGTCATTGCGGTCGCCGAGACGCGATGGAGTCGTCGCTCTCGAAAGGCGTACTCGAGGAGGTGTGCACTCGCCTCGAGTGCGTAGCCGTTCCCCCAGGCCTTCGGGTGGAACCAGACGCCGAAGTTGGCGTAGCCGTCACGCTGGATGACGGGCGCGAGCGAGACGGAGCCGACGGGTTCGTCCGCGAACGCACCCGTCTTCGGTACGGCGAGCAGCGTCGTTCCGTCGCCGTCTGTTTCGCGCGCCCAGAGTTCGTCCCGGTAGCGTTCTTTGTCGTATGGTCCCTCGAAGGCGCTGATGTACCGGCGCACCTCGGGGTGGTTCACTCCTTTCTGGAGGAAGGGGATGTCCGATTCTTCGGGTGGTCGCAACTCGAGTCGGTCGGTCGTGATGAACGTCGGTCCTGGCATGTGTATGATGGTTCTGGCAGTTGGGTCTGGTCGGTGGTTAGCTCACAAAACAGCGTCACTGGCCGCTCGAGACGGGTGTCGAAACACTCGAGACGGGCACGAACGGCCTCAGGAGAGAACGGTCATCGCTCAGCTCTGTGCTGTCACTCGAGTTGGGGGAAGGTAACGATTGGGGTGGTGTGTGGGTGTAATGCGGGTGGGATGGTGTGTGGGTGTAATGCGGGTGGGTGAACTGCCACACACCCCTATCGATTTGTTCCACCTCGAGTGAAACGAGCAACCGAACGCCGGCCGAGGACTCAGCCCTCGAGCGCCTCGAACGCAACGTCGCCGGCTCGCAGGGCTGCCAGTGTCTCGGCCAGATCGTCTACGGGCAGGCGTTTCTGAGCCGTCGAATCCCGCTCGCGGACGGTGACGGTGCCGTCCTCGAGGCTCTCGTAATCGACGGTGATACAGAACGGGGTGCCGACCTCGTCCTGGCGGCGGTAGCGCCGACCGATATTGCCCGAGTCGTCGTAGGTGACCGAGAGGCCTGCCGCTCGCAGCTCTGTCGCAATCTCTCGAGCGGTCGCCTCGAGGTCATCGTCGCTCTGGAGCGGGAACACGCCGACGAAGGTCGGGGCGACTTCGGGTTCGAGCTCGAGGTAGGTTCGCTCCTCGCCGGCGACTTCGTCTTCGGCGTAGGCGTGGTGCAAGACGGTGTAGAGCAGTCGGTCGACACCGAAGGAGGGTTCGATGACGTGAGGGATGATGTGCTCGCCCGCGATGGTCTCCTCGTCGACCGAAAAGCCGGTTTTCTCGACCGGAATCTCGTGGGACTCGCCTGCGAGTTCGATTTCGACGTGTTCGCCTTCGAACGCCTCGCGGTCGCTCACAGCAAGGTCCTCGAGTGCGTCGACGACGGCACCGGCGTCGCCGCCGAACTCGGGACCGAGATAGCTCATGTCGGGGTCGACGGTCGCTCGTTCGACCGTCTGTGGGTCGTCGTACTGGCGGAAGACGGTGAACCGGTCACCGGAGCCTTCGGCGTGTTTCGAGAGGTCGTAGTCGCCACGGTGAGCGAAACCGGCGATTTCGATCCAGTTACCGTCGATTTCGCTTTCGGCGTCCCAGCAGTCACTCGCGTAGTGAGCGCGCTCACCGGCGAGGTGCTGACGGAACCGGAATCGGTCCATGTCGACGCCGACCGAGGCGTACCACTCCTGGGACACACCGAGGAAGTAGCCAACCCACGGGTCGGCAATGGTGCCGTCGGCGACGGCCTCCCCGATGGTGGTCTCGCGGATCGAGCCATCATCGGCCTGCTGTTCGCCGACCGCGTACAGACGGACGGACACGTCCTCGACGCTCGAGAGATCCGGACCCTCGTCTTCCGGGTCGATGAAGTACTCGAGTTCGGCCTGGGTGAACTCGCGGGTGCGGATGATCGAGCGGCGCGGACTGATCTCGTTACGGTAGGCGCGGCCGATCTGTGTGACGCCGAATGGGAGCGTGTTGCGGGCGTACTCTTTGAGCCGCGGGAACTCGACGAAGATACCCTGTGCAGTCTCCGGGCGAAGATAGCCGGGTTGGGCGTCACCAGGGCCGATGTTCGTCGCGAACATCAGGTTGAAGTCGTCGATGGCCTGGCCGGCCAGGCCGGCACCACAGGAGGGGCAGACGAGTTCGTATTCGGCGACGATTTCCTCGACTTCCGGAATCGGGAGACTCTCTGCGTCCTCGTACTCGGTGTTATCCTCGACGATGTGATCGGCCCGGTGGCTCTCGCCGCACTCGGGACACTCGATGAGCATGTCGTCGAAGGTGTCGAGGTGACCCGAGGACTCGAAGACGGGTTCGGGCATGATCGTCGGCGCATCGATCTCCATGTTACCCTCGCTGACGGCGAAACGCTCGCGCCAGGCGTCCTCGAGGTTGCCTTTCAGAGCGGCACCCTGGGGACCGAACGTGTAGAACCCGCCGACGCCGCCGTAGGCGCTCGAAGACTGGAAGAAATACCCGCGCCGTTTGGCGAGTTCGGTTAGCTTCTGGCTGGTGGCCTGTTCGCTCATCGGTCGATCAACTCCGTTCGGGACTCGGCTCGGTCGATCGTCGGCACTCGAGGGACTCGAGTGGACGGCGACGAGCGCAGCGATTCGGTCATACTCACCCGTATCGAGCCCCGCCTGACAAAAGTCACTTTCGAGGCTGCGTCAGGGCGTCCCAGGGGTGGGACGATCGGCGTTGCGTGAACACCGTGTTCCCGATGTCAGGGCGAACACTCATCCGATTCGACGGTGACGCATCTAGTGGAAGAATGCGTTCTGGAGGACCGTCCGAACGCAGCGAGGAATCCGATCCGGCAGGGATGGACGAGGAGCGCCGGGGGTACCTTACTCGCAGCATTCGGACGCTGGTTCCCCAGTGGCTCGTCCAGCGAGCGCTCAGCGTTTCGGTCACCACCGAACGTCGGGAGTACGCAGTCGACGACCGGATTCAGATCACTATCTCCCTCGCCAATCGGCTCCCGTTGCCGGTAACCGTCGTCACCGATCAGCAGCGAATCTGGGGGTGGAGCGTCGACGGTGAACTCGAAGCGAGCGATGAACCGCGGTACGCGCCCGGCCGGCCCAATAGCCTCGAGTTGGGGGCGCTCGAGACGAAGACGTTCAGGTGTACGTGGGACGGACGGTTCAAGCGAACGGGATCGCCGACGCGGTGGGTGCCCGCTGATCCCGGCGAGTACACCGTTCGCGGATTCGTCTCGACGGCGAACGGACGGATCGTCGACGAGACGACCGTGCGGATACGGTGATGACCTGGCCACGGATCGGCGTCGCGTGGCCGATCTCGAGGTCGCAGGTGCGGATACAAACAGCCGCTTCAGGCGTTCGTCTGCTGTGCGATGACGTCCGAGGCGTTGCTCAACTCGGCTGCCATCACCATGAGCATATCGTCGAGCGTGATGATCCCGGCCAGCGAACCGTCCGCATCGACGATTGGAAGCCGCCGAATTCCCTCGCTGCTCATCATCTCGAGCGCCTCGAAGTGGGTCGTGTCGTCCTCGAGCGTGAGGAGATCCGACGTCATGATGTCGTCGGTGCTGAGATCGTCGATCGAATCGTTCTCCCGGAACGCCATCGCAATCATGCGGTCCGTCACGATGCCGACCGGCTCGTTACCGTCGGTGATAACGACGCTGCCCACGCTCTGTTCATCCATATGCTCGAGCAATTCGCGCACATCGGTCTCTGTACTTGCTGTGACGACGTCGGTCGTGGCCATTTCTGTGATTGCCATGTTCGATCCGATCAACGCTACCACGAACGCCGTTCTAAAGGAAGGGGTTGCTCACTCAGGGTTTCGGATTTTCGTTCGCGTTCGCGTTTGCGTTCGTGTTCGGGTCAGTGACGGCGCTGGGCTCCCTCGAGCGCCGCTGCCCGGGTCCCGTAGCCGATACCGAGTGCATTACACTCCACACATTCCCAGGAGTACTCGCCGTCCAGTCCGCGAATCGAGATGGGCGCGTCACAATCCGGGCACCGTTTGCGTCGTCGCCGTTCTCGTGCTCGCTCGAGTACTGCGCCGACAGTCAGTTCGCTGACCATGTCACTTCGGGGTGACGAAGGGATCAATATAAGCTTTCTCGTCGGCCGAAATCGGCCCCGTAACCGAGCGGGCCGGGCCTATAGTAGTCATTGAAAGTCATTGTACATCCTATCGAAAGAAGGCGTCGCGATAGGTGTGTAAACCGTTTCAATGACTACTATCGGTCTCCGAATCCCGGTAGAGGTGACAGGCGACGAATCGCTCCTCTTCGACGTCTTCCTCGAGGACGTACGCCGGCCGTCGGGCGGCACAGATACTGGGTTCTTCGAACGTCGTTCGGAGGTGATCGGCGGCTTCGTCCCATCGCTCCTCGGCCAGTAACCGTGCAGCATCGTCGATCACGTCCGCCGGTTCCCCCGACGGAGTGCTCCCCGCGAAGAACCGCTCGTCGAGAAACGCTCTGACGGCATCGGGCGAGTCCTCGACGTTCTCGAGGGTGAACGACCGGCGGTCGACCGCCCGGACGAACCCGATCACGTTCCGCCAGGTTGGCTCGTCAAGATCGTACGACTGCAACGCGGCTCCGGCGGCGTCGTCGGCAAGTTCCTCGCGCGTTACGTCGTACGTGCCGGGTTGTATGAGCTTGGGACAACGCGTCCGAAACCGACAGCCTGAGGGTGGATTGGTCGGACTGGGGACGTCTCCCGCGAGCGTCCCTCGCTCGCCCGTCGAACGCGGATCGGGCACGGGAATCGAATCGAGTAGCGCCCGCGTGTAGGGGTGTTTGGGGTTCTCGAAGAGCGCCTCCTTCTCGGCGAGTTCGGCGACGTGGCCGAGGTACATGACGGCGACGCGATCGGCGACGTACCGGACGACGCTCATGTCGTGGGAGATAAAGAGGTAGGTGACGCCGAATTCGTCTTGCAGGCGTTTCATCACGTTCAGGACCTGGGCCTGGACCGAGACGTCGAGCGCGCTCGTTGGCTCGTCGCACATGATGATCTCCGGGTCGGTACTGAACGCTCGAGCGAGATTGACCCGCTGGCGCTGTCCGCCGGAGAACTCGTGGGGATACCGGTGGTAGTGAGCCGCCTCGAGACCGACGGATTCCAGGAGTTTTTCCGCGCGTTCGCGCCGACCGGCGGCGTCGTACATGTCGTGAGCCTTCATCGGTTCCTCGATAATCTGGCCGACCTTCAGGCGGGGATTGAGCGAGGAGTGGGGGTCCTGAAAGACCATCTGCATGTCCTGGCGCAGCGGACGGATTTCCCGGGAGGAGAGATCGGTGAGATCCGTCCCCTTGAACCGAATGCTCCCCTCCGTCGGTCGGTGCAATTGCAAGATCGTGCGAGCCAGCGTACTCTTTCCACAGCCGCTCTCGCCGACCAGTGCGAGCGTTTCGCCTTTTTTGATGTCAAAGGTGACGTCGTCGACCGCTTTTACGTCCGCAGCCCCTCGCAGGCTGGCGAGAAACCCTCCCTCGGATTGGAAGTACTTCGACATCCCGTCGACCTCCATGAGCGTCTCGCCGGTGGCCACGCCTTCGTCGGCGGTTCCCCCGCTCACGACCGATCACCCACGTACTGGATATCTCTATCGCCGACCTTCTCGAGGGGAACGCTGTCCCAGTAGCCGACGTCGTCGTATTTGATGCAGGCCGTTCGGTGGTCGTTGTGCTCGCCCTCGTGTTCGTCGCCATCGCCGTCAGCGTCGTTCCCGACTGCGACGAACCGGGGTTCGACCTCCGTACAGGCCACCCGGGCGTCGGGGCAGCGGGTGTGGAACCGACAGGCTCGCGGCGGGTTGATCGCGCTGGGCATCGTCCCTGCAATCGGATCGAGTTCGGTGACAGTTCGATCCGGACGAGGGATCGACTCGAGCAGTTTTTGGGTGTAGGGATGTTTCGTGTCGTGGAAGATGTCGTCGACGGGTCCCTGTTCGACGATCTCGCCCAGGTACATGACGTTGACCCGGTCGCAGATTTCCGCGACGATACCCATGTCGTGGGTGACCCAGATGAAGCTGGTGCCGTATTTCGTCTGGAGGTCTTTCACGAGGTCGAGTATCTGCCCTTCGACGGTGACGTCGAGCGCCGTTGTCGGCTCGTCGGCGATGATGAGTGTCGGGCGACAGCCGAGTGCCATTGCGATGAGCACCCGCTGGCGCATCCCGCCGGAGAACTCGTGGGGATAGTCGTCGAACCGATTTTCGGGCTCGGGAATGCCGACCTCTCGGAGCATGTCGATGGCCTCCTGTCTGGCGTCGCCTCCGGAGAGTTCCCGGTTGAGTTCGATGAACTCTGTGACCTGGTGGCCGACGGAGTAGACGGGGTTGAGGCTCTCCATCGGATCCTGGAAGATGATCGCGATCTCGTTCCCCCGAACCTGATCACGCATCTCGCGGTTCGAGAGCATCGCTTCGCGAGGGGTGAGTGTGCCGTCGTCCTGTTCCTCAAAACCCACTATCGTCAGGTCCCGGTAGGTGATTTCACCGTCGACGATCTGTCCCGGTTCCTCGATCAGTCGGAGGATACTGGTCGTTGCGACGCTCTTGCCGGCCCCCGACTCGCCAACGATGCCGACGATTTCGCGCTCTCGTACGTCGAAACTGACGCCGTCGACGGCGCGGACGACGCCTTGCTCGGTGTAGAAGTGGGTTTTCAGGCCGTCGACTTCGAGGATTGTTTCGTTGCTCATAGGTCAGTTATCGATGCGCGGGTCCAGCGCGTCCTGCAGCCCGTCGCCGAAGAGGTTGAACCCCATGATGGTGAGCAAGATCGCGACCCCCGGCCAGATACTCATCCACGGGTTGACGTGCATCTGGCCGTGGGCGTGATTGAGCATCTGGCCCCAGTCGGGGGTGGGCGGCTGGGCTCCGTAGCCCAGGAACGACAGGCCAGCGACGATCAAGATCGCGAAGCCGATCTGCAGGGTCGCATACACCAGCACGGGCGCGAAGCTGTTCGGAATGATGTGGCGTCTGATGATGTTTCGATCGGTGACACCGGCGGCTCGAGCCGCCTCGACGTAGTCCATCTCACGAACGCTGAGAACGCGACTGCGGATGATACGGGAGAACACCGGTACCGTGGCGATGCCGACGCCGAGGATCGCGTAAATAACGTCCGGATTGCCGCCGCTGACGAAGACCGTGAAGACGATCACCAGCACGAGCGCTGGGATCGAGTAGATGATCTCGACGAAGCGCATCAGGACATCGTCAATCCAGCCACCGTAGTAGCCCGCGACCGCTCCGATGGCCACGCCGCCGGTTAGGCCGAGGAACGTCGCGAAGAAGCCGACGGCCATCGAGATGCGAGCGCCGTAGATGATCCTCGAGAGGTAGTCGCGGCCAGACTGGTCAGTCCCCAGCGGATTGTCCCAGGAACCGCCCTCGGCGAATACGGGAGGCTGGTAGGTCTGCATTTCGCCCGGCGGCGGCAGCGTTTCCGGATTCTCGAGTACCGGTAGCCACTCTCCGATGGTGTAGTCGTGGTAGGCCCCGAGCGTCAGTCGCGAGAGGTTGGCGTCGACGGCCGAGAAGATCGCCACCGAGGTCGCGATAGCGATGATGTAGAGGCCAAAGCGGGCCGTCGGATCGTTCCTGACCTGGGCGAGCGTGTGTCGCCAGCCTACCTGTGGTTCCTCGCCGTCGCCGAGTTGTCCTTCTGTTGTTGCCATGATCAGTCTCTGTCACCGTAGCTCACGCGCGGGTCGACGTACGCGTACGAGATGTCTGTGATGATGACGCCGATAACGAAGATCGTCGCCAGAACGATGGTGACGCCCATCACCACCTGATAGTCCAGTTGCTGGATCGATTGGATCAGCAACCGCCCCATGCCGTTGATTTCGAAGACCGTCTCGATGAGGACTGCCCCGCCAAGCGCCGTCGAGAGGTTCAATCCGACGATGGTGATGATCGGCAACTGGGCCGACCGAAACGCGTGTTTTCGGAGGATCGTCCGCTCGGGAACCCCGTAGGCTCGAGCCAGTTGGACGTACTCCTCCTGCAGGCTCTCGACCATCGAAGAGCGCTCGATCCGCATGATCGTCGCCATCTGAAGCGTGCCGAGGGCGACCATCGGCAAGAGAAGGTGCCGGATCGTCTGGTAGTACAGCTCGAGGCGGCCGTCGAAGCCGTAGTGAGCGGGGTCGCGCCAGGGATATACCAGCCGCCCAGAGGGCAGCCAGCCGAGCCACACCGCGAAGATCAGGATGAGCATGATCCCGATCCAGAACGAGGGCGTCGAGACGCCGATCAGCGCGATGATTCGAGAGACGTGGTCGGTCGGCTCGTTACGCCGTTTCGCTGCGAGCACGCCCAGCGGCACCGCGGTCACGAGCGCGAATACGAACGCCGAGATGACGAGCAGCAGCGTCGGCCCCAATCGAATCCACATGAGCGTCGAAACCGGCATATCCCGGTGGAAACTGTAGCCGAGGTCGCCCTGTATCAGACCCAGCATGTAGGTGACGAATCGCTCGTGAAACGGCCGATCGAGCCCGTAACGGCGCTCGACCGCCTCGATCGTTTCTTGATCGACTTCCTGGCCCTCGAGCATGATCGCGACCGGATCGCCCGGTAACGCGTTCACGAGAACGAAGGTGATGAACGAGATTCCAATCAGTACCGGAATCGCCTGCAGGATTCGCCTGATCGTGTACCGAAGCAGTGTCATGTCATCGTCGGTCGCTCGAGCGTCTCGAAGCGCGAGGGTTGGTCACGTGCCCGTTCAACCGTGGGTTCGATCTCCGGCAGTGTGCGTTCGATCTCCCCAGCAGTCAGCAGCGAGCGTCGAAACGGTTTATACGCCTCGAGGGGATGGCCTGGATCGAGCGGATTGTCACGTCTCTGCGTGGGGAACTGGCGCTCCTCCTGGGACCGACGGCCGTCGGCCATCGCTTCCCGGGGCCGGTTGCATCCGGCATCGCTACGGGCGGTCAGTACCGAGGCGGGAGTACACCGCTCGATATGTCTATAACCGACACATCGGCACTCGATATGCCGACAATCGTGACAGTCATCGAAACCCGGCAACTCTTGCCGCATCTCTACCCGCATGCTAGACACTCCTATATTTATATCTGTCCCCGGAACGGGGACGGTGGCCTCAGAGGCTCACGTTGTGGTGGTCCGAGACCAGTCGTGGCTTGATCGAGGAGTGGGGGTGTACCTCGAGATCCTCCACCTGTGGCATCGCGGCGATGCTGTTGTGAATGCTGTACGTCGGGATGTGGACCTTGTCCTCGAGCAGCATCCGGGTCGCTTCATCGTAGAGATCGAACCGTTCGTCCTCGTCGAACGTCTCGCGGGCGTCGCGGATCGCGTCGTGGAACTCCGGATTGTCGTAGTAGTGTCCCTGGGTGACGCCCTCGTTGGTCTCGTGGAACAGCGCCCAGTAGTAGGCGTCCGGATCGTTGTGGCCCGTCCAGCCGAGCGTGTACGCGGCGTAGTCGTCCTCGTTGCCGGTAACGTACCGCTCGAGGAATTCACCCCACGAGAGGCTCCGAACCTGTGGGTTGATTTCGACGCCAAACTGACCGACTTCGTTCAGGCGCGCTGCCAGCCGTTCCATCAGCGCGATGCGGATGTCGTCCGGCGGCGCGATGAGTTCGGGCTCCCAGCCGTCGGGGACGTGTCCCTCCATCATCTCGGCGGCCTGTTCGGGATCGTACTCGTTTTCCATGTCGGCGTACTCCTCGCGGGGGAAGCCCCACTCCTCGATGACACTCGGCCCCATCGGTGCGACGGCGTTCTCGCCGAGTTCGCCGATGATGTCGTCGACGAACGCTGACACCGAAAAGGTGTGTTCGATCGCGTTGCGCACTTCGGGTTCCGTCGTCGGTCCTTCGTTGCAGTTGAACGCGATGTAGAAGTACGAAATACTCGGCTCGTTGTAGACTTCGACGTCTTCCTCGCCGGCCAGCAGGTCGTAATCGGCGGGCGGGATACCCGTGATGAAGTCCGTATCACCGGCCCGAATCTGTGCGGTTCGAGCGGCGTCGTCTTCCGTCGCTACCCAGCGAACCGACTGGATCTCGGGCATCGGGTCGTCCCAGTAGTCGTCCCACCGCTCCATGTCGAAGAACTCGCCTTCCCCGTGGTCGACGTACTGGTACGGACCGGTACCGACGGGATCGTCGACGTTGTACGAGCGCTCGGCCGGTGCCGTGTCTTCTTCCTCGAGCCGGAGATCCTTGTTGACGATGTTCGTGGCGAGCGTCATCGTTGGGAACGGTCCGTACGGCTCGAGCAGATCGAACTGGACGGTGTGTTCGTCGATCACGTCCGAGGAATCGATGTCGATCATGTCGAACGTGGGTGCGTTGTCCGTCTCCTCCTCGACCGGTGCGGTAAAGGAGTGCAGGACGTCCTCGGCTGTCAACGGATCGCCGTTGTGGAACTCGATACCGTCGTGGATCTCGACGATATAGCGCATCCCGTCGTCTTCGACCTCCGGGTCGCCGACCGCGATCTTCGGTTCGATCTCCAGTTCCGGACCGAACTCGTACAATCCGTCGAAAATGTGGTTGGCGATTCGTGCCGAATACGCGTCGTTGAGTACGACTGGATCGTAATCGTGTGCCGGTTCGACCTGTTGGGTGATGTGCAACGATCCATCCTGCAGCGCTCGCGATTCGACCGTCGAGTCCGTTGCCGCACCCGACTGTCCGGTCAGCAGTACTGCTGAAACTGCGCCCCCTGCAGCGAGCAGCTGTCGCCTGGTCGTGCCATCGCCTGTCTCTCGGTGTGGCATGACGAGTGAAACATTCGATCACACCGCTCTATGTTACTGTCCACTTACAAATACGTAAAGATACATTCTATTCAATAATTATAGATGGGTGTCGGGCAACACGTGTTTACCAATTGCCGACGTGTTCGGCCCCGGAGATTCCTCTTCGGCCGATACATCCCGTTAGCGATGTTGTTTGCTCGAGTGCGACTGGCGTCGATAGTGCCGGAGTCGGATGCTAGCACTCATCATCGGTCGATCTCGACCAGTCTCGAGTGAACATAGTCGGGGATTTCTCGCGGCGAAACGGTGTGTTTTGCTAACAGATGGGTGCCAATAGTAGCTTGAACGTGACGACGATCACAACAGTCCGTATCGGACACTGGTCGACCGCACGTAGATCGTCGCGCAATTGCTCTTATCGATAGCATCTCTCCCAACCGTCGACCCCTGGGTAAAATCGAACGACAGCGCAGAACCTTCCCCACCAGTTCAGAGTTGGGAAGCCCTATCGTAGCCGTTAAAAGTCATTGCACACCCTCTCACAAGGAGCCATCGTGATAGCGTTTACTCTCCACTGGCTACTATTAGTCGTACAGCGCGCACAGCAAGTCGATATCGCGAACGATTCCGGTGAGGTCGTTCCCGGTCATCAGCGGGATCTGTTCGATGTCGTTACTGATCAGCAACTGGGCGGTCTCCTCGATCGATTTCGTCGCCGACACAGTCACCACGTCGTCGGTCATGAACCCGCTGACCGGGCCGACCGGTAACTCGATGTCTCGAGTGGGTAGTGCACGGCTGCCGACGGCTTTGATGCCTTCCCAGGAGTAATCGGCGTCCTGGTCTGGGAAGTTGTTGCCCGTCTCCTCTTCGCCTTCGACGATTCGGGCGACGTCGATGATGTCGACCTCGGTGAGAATCCCGCTCATTCGGCCGTCGTCGCCGAGGACGACCGCGTAGGGGACGTTCGCGTAGTTGAGTTCTCGCTCGGCGACTGGGAGGGGAACTCCCTCGTAGGTCGTGTTCACGTTTCGCGTCGCGTACGCGCCGACTTCGGCGTCGGTCGGCTCGTCGCCGGTGGCGATCGCGTTGACGACGTCGGTAACCGTCACGATGCCTTCGAACTCACCGTCGACGACGGGAATCCGTCGGGCGTCCTCCTTGACCATCACCTTCGCGACGTCCCGGAGACTGGTCTCGGCCGTCGTCGTCGGCACGTCGGCCATCAGCATGACCAACTGGTCTTCGTCCGGCTGTTCGATCAACGATTTTCGAGTGACCAGTCCTCGATAGTCGGCCGTGCCGTCCTCGTGCTGGACGACCGGCACCGAGGAAAACGATTGCTCCTGGAGGTACTCGAGTACGTCAGTCCGCGTGCCCGGCAACGACACGCTCACCACATCGTCGCGCGGGGTCATCGCATCGGCTACGTTCATGTCACGTCGATACGGCGAAAATCGGTATAAAGGCAGTGCTTCTCCTGTGGGCGGCGCTCGAGTGGTCTTCCTCATACTGATTTGTTACCTGCCGTTTCTCGGCCAGCCCGATCCGGTCGCCCGCGTGCTTTTCGCTTCGGATTAGTTCGACGGGTTTATACGTCTCTGCGCGTGACTCATTAGCATGGTGACGGATCACACCCGCCAATCGACTGTCTCCTCGGAGACGGTTCTCAGTTCGATCGACTCGGATGGTCGCCGTGACGAGTACGTCATCGCGGACATCTCCGCGGACGGTGCCTGGCTCTCGATGGGAGCCGACGACGCACCGACACTTACCGCCTGGCGATAATTGCTGATCCGTTTTCTCCGTTTTCAGGGGCCTCGAGCAACCGCAATCGGAGCGACACGATTTTGCCCCTGGCGCGTTCAGTACTCCGATATGAACTATCGTGCCGTCGAATCGACGGGGGAGTACGTCGCTCGGCTCGAGACGGGAGCCGACTGGCGCGAGGAACTCGAGGCGCTCGCGACCGCTGTCGAGGCCGACGCGGCCTGGTTTAGCGCCCTCGGTGCCGTTCAGGACGCCGAAGTCTGGTTTTACGATCAGGAGACTCTCGAGTACGAACCGGTCACGTTCGACGAACCGCTCGAGGTGGCGAGCTGTGTGGGTAACGTCTCGCTGCTGGACGGTGACCGCTTTGCACACACCCACGCCGTCCTCTCGCGACCGGACGGGACGGCCCTCGCGGGCCATCTGAACGCTGCGACGGTCTTCGCGGGTGAGGTCTACATGCGAACGTTCGACGAGCCGCTCGAGCGGGCACACGACGAGACGACCGACCTCGACCTCTGGCTCTAAGATGCGTCGGGTAGACGAACGATACTTCGAGCGACTCGAAACCGGCCTCGAGGACGCACTCGAGGTCGCTGAAACGGCGAAATCCTGTGGCAGCGACCCGAAGCCGGAAGTCGAGATTCCGGTCGCCAAGGACATGGCCGACCGCGTCGAGAACATTCTGGGTATCAGCGGCGTTGCCGAACGCGTCCGGGAACTCGAACAGGAGATGTCTCGAGAGGAGGCCGCTCTCGCGCTCGCAGAGGACTTCGCGGAGGGCCGTGTCGGGGACTACGAGACGAAAGCCGGAAAGGTCGAAGGGGCCGTCCGGACGGCCGTCGCACTGCTGACCGAGGGGGTCGTCGCGGCTCCCATCGAGGGCATCGACAAGGTCGAAATCCTTTCGAACGACGACGGCACCGAGTTCGTCAACGTCTACTACGCCGGCCCGATTCGTTCGGCGGGTGGGACGGCACAGGCGCTGTCGGTGCTCGTCGCCGACTACACTCGTGCGCTCGTGGGCCTCGAGACCTACGACGCCCGCAGCGAGGAGATCGAGCGCTACGCCGAAGAGATCGCCCTCTACGACAAAGAGACCGGCCTGCAGTACTCCCCGAAGGACAAGGAGACCAAATTCATCGCCAAACACCTCCCGATCATGCTCGACGGGGAGGCAACCGGCGACGAGGAAGTGTCGGGCTTTCGTGACCTCGAGCGTGTCGACACCAACTCCGCCCGTGGCGGCATGTGTCTGGTGATGGCCGAGGGGATCGCACTCAAAGCGCCCAAAATTCAGCGATACACCTCCCAACTCGACGAAATCGACTGGCCGTGGCTCCAGGACCTCATCGACGGGACGTACTACGAGGACACCGGTGACGAGGGAACGGGAACCGATGACGGAGCTGAAAGCCCTGACGAATCCGATGACGAAAGCGAGGGAAGTGACGATGATTCCGACTCGAGCGACCCGGACCAATCGACTGGCAACGAGCTAGTGGGGCCACCTCGAGTCGAACCCGCGACGAAGTTCCTCCGCGACCTGATCGCCGGTCGCCCGGTGTTCTCTCACCCCTCCGCCAAGGGTGGCCTTCGACTCCGGTACGGTCGCGCCCGCAATCACGGATTCGCCACGGGTGGCGTCCACCCCGCGACGATGCACATCGTCGACGATTTCCTCGCGACGGGCACCCAGATCAAAACCGAGCGCCCCGGCAAGGCTCACGGGATTATTCCCGTCGACAGCATCGAAGGCCCCACCGTCCGGCTTGCCAACGGCGACGTTCGCCGGATCGATGAGGTCGAAGAGGCCCTCGAGGTGCGAAACGGGGTCGAAAAGATCCTCGATGCTGGCGAGTATCTCGTCAACTACGGCGAGTTCGTCGAGAACAACCATCCGCTTGCGCCGTCCTCGTACGTCTTCGAGTGGTGGATTCAGGACCTCGAGGACGCCGGTGCGGACGTCCAGGCCCTCGAGGACGACCCTCGAATCGACCTCGAGGGCCCGAGCGCCGAGGAAGCTCTCGAGTGGGCAACGGAGTACGATGCGCCGTTGCACCCGAAGTACACCTACCAGTGGCACGACCTCTCCGTCGAGGCGTTTTCGACCCTCGCAACCGCGGTCACCGAGGGAACCGTCGAAAACGACGGCGACACACTCGTCCTCGAACACACCGACGCTACCCGACGAGCGCTCGAGGCAATCGTCATCCAGCACCGCCAGCGTGAGGACCGACTCGAGGTCGACGACTGGGTCCCGTTCGCTCGGACGCTGGGCGTGACACGGGACCTCGAGCGAACCTGGACGACCGACGACCTCAGTCAGCACGCGCGGACCTGGGGCGTCGAGGAAGTGGGCGACAACGCCGTCGAGGCCGCAAACGAGGTTGCCCCCTTCACGATTCGCGAACGCGCCCCCACCAGAATCGGCTGCCGAATGGGTCGACCCGAAAAATCAGAACGTCGCGACCTGAGCCCACCCGTCCACACGCTGTTTCCCATCGGCGAAGCCGGCGGTGCCCAGCGAAACGTGGCCGACGCGGGCCGATACGCCGAGACGATGTCGGACACGCCCGGCGTCGTCGAGGTCCAGGTCGGCCGAAAGCGCTGTGAGTCCTGTGGCGAGGAGACCTACAAGAACCGCTGCCCGGAGTGTAACGAACGGACGACGCCGGACTATCGGTGTCCGGACTGTGAAACCCAGATCGAACCGGACGAAGCCGGCCGCGTCGAGTGTGGCCACTGTGACGTCGAAGCCACCTGCGTCGAGTACACCGAAATCGACATCAACGAGGCCTATCGCGACGCCCTCGAGGCCGTCGGCGAACGCGAGAACGCCTTCGAAATTCTGAAAGGCGTCAAGGGCCTGAGTTCGGCGATCAAGGTTCCCGAACCGATGGAAAAGGGCATCCTTCGGGCGAAACACGACGTCTCGAGTTTCAAAGACGGAACCGTTCGCTACGACATGACCGACCTCCCGGTCACGTCGGTCCGGGCCAGCGAACTCGACGTCACGGTCGGCCAACTTGAGGCGCTCGGCTACGAGGAGGACATCCACGGCGAACCGCTCACCCACGAGGACCAGCTGGTCGAACTCAAAGTCCAGGACATCGTCCTCTCGGATGGCGCGGCCGAACACATGATGCAGACCGCCGCGTTTATCGATGACCTGCTCGAGCAGTACTACGGTCTCGAGCGCTATTACGAACTCGAGGATAGACAGGACCTCGTCGGCGAACTGGTGTTCGGGATGGCACCGCACACCTCGGCAGCAACTGTCGGAAGAGTGATTGGTTTCACGAGCGCTGCGGTTGGATATGCGCATCCGTTCTTTCACGCCGCGAAACGAAGGAATTGTGACGGTGACGAAGACTGTGTGATGCTTCTCATGGACGGGTTATTGAACTTTAGTATAACATTCTTGCCAGATCAGCGAGGCGGTCGTATGGACGCCCCTCTCGTGATGTCCTCGAGGATCGACCCCTCCGAAATCGACGACGAGGCACACAATATGGACGTTTCGTCGCGATACCCGCGCGAGTTTTTCGAGGCGACCCTCGAGCAAGCCGACCCGGGTGCGGTCGAGGATATCGTCGAAATCGCCGAAGACACCCTCGGCACTGACGAGGAGTACACCGGCTTCGAACACACCCACGACACCACGGATATCGCGATGGGGCCGGATCTCTCGGCGTACAAGACGCTTGGCTCGATGATGGACAAGATGGACGCCCAGCTCGAGCTCGCGCGCAAACTCGAGGCCGTCGACGAGACTGACGTCGCCGAACGGGTGATCGAGTACCACTTCCTGCCGGACCTGATCGGCAACCTGCGGGCGTTTTCGCGCCAGGAGACCCGGTGTCTCGACTGTGGGGAGAAGTTCCGGCGGATGCCACTAACTGAATCTTGTCGGGAGTGTGGCGGCCGGGTCAACCTGACGGTCCACCAGGGGTCGGTGAACAAGTACATGCAGACGGCGATCAACGTCGCCGAAGAGTACGGCTGTCGGGACTACACGAAACAGCGACTCGAGGTGCTCGAGAAGTCCCTCGAGAGCATTTTCGAGAACGACAAGAACAAACAGAGCGGGATCGCGGATTTCATGTAGGACCTTTTGCTGCGTTCGCGGCTGACGCCGCTCACTGGCAAAATCTCCACCAAAAGCCGTCCTCACCACCGTCGGTGGTTCGTCGGCCCGCTCGCGTCGCCGACGCTCGCGGTCGGATCGGTCCGCAACTTCGGGTTCCCTGGGTGACCGCCTGCCCTCCCCCGGTGAGCGGTCGTTCGCTAAAGGCGAACGTCCGCTCACGGCCGTACGTTCTGGCTCTCTCACCTGTCGCTTTCTCGCGTCGTAGTTTTATCTCCCTGCTCGTGGGAGTCGCGCGTATGGGTGAAACACCGCTACGAAACGGCGAGGAGTCCGCTGTGGAGGCCGTTCACGAGGTCCAGTTCGGAGAGACCGTTTACGACGAGGAGGGCACGAAACTCGGCACAATCCGCGGGATCGACCGTGGTGGCTTCTTCGTCACCACGCGCGAGGGCGTCGAGTCAATGAGCATCGAACACGCTCGAGCGGGCCACGAGTTCGGCGAAGCGGAGCTGATGTGGCGCTGTATCGACTGTGGCGAGATGGGTGCGATCGCGGACGGGCTTCCCGAGACGTGTCCCAACTGTGGAACGGCCAAAGAAAACCTGACGTACTGGACCGAAGACTGACGCAGCACGCGCTATTCTGTATCGCATTATTTGATTTATTGGTGGCTCCCGATGTTCCTTCCTTCCGGGCGCTCTCTGTGGATCTCGGCTTCCGGAACTGTGGAGGAAAACGGTTTTATCGATCCGACTGAACCACTGGTCATGGAAATCGTCGTCTTCGGTGCTGGCAGTCTCGGCAGTCTGATTGGTGGGGTGTTGGCGACCGAACACGACGTGACGCTCGTGGCTCGAGAGTCCCACGCTCGAGCCATCGAACGCACCGGCCTCAAACTCGAGGGTGCCCTCGAGACGACAGTACACCCTGAGGCTGTCACCGACGGCCACGGGCTCGCGGCCGACCTGGCGATTGTCACGGTCAAATCGTTCGACACCGAACGCGCGGCCGAAACCCTCGCCACCGGGTCGTTCGAGGCGGTCCTCTCGCTCCAGAACGGAATGGGCAACGAGGAACGCCTCGCTCGCTATCTCGAGGCACCCGTGCTGGCGGGGACGGCAACTTATGGCGCCCTGCTGATCGAACCTGGAACGGTCCGGTGTACGGGTCTCGGTGAGATCGTTCTGGGTCCTCGCAATGGAGGTACCTCGCCGGTCGCAGACCGGGTCGGAGCCGCGTTCGACGCGAGCAGCCTCGAGACGACGGTCTCGGCGTCGATGCCACACCGTCTGTGGGAGAAACTCGCGGTTAACGCCGGTATCAACCCGATTACGGCCCTGGCAGACATCCCAAACGGCGCGATTCTCGAGGCACCGGCCCGTGAACTTGCGCGTGCCTGTGTCCGTGAAACCGCCCGCACGGCCAGGGCACACGACGTGTTACTCTCGAATCGGGTGGCACTCGAGTCACTCGAGTCAGTTGCACGGGCGACGGCGAAAAACACGTCCTCGATGCGCCAGGACGTCAACGCCGGTCGACGGACCGAAATCGAGGCGATCAACGGCTACGTCTTGGCGAAAGCCGAAACGGTAGGGCTCGAGACGCCGACAAACAGGACGCTCGTGGCGTTGCTCGAGACGTGGGAACGAAAAAACGCGAGCGATTAGAAGGGGGCCTGTGGGCCTTCGTCGTCGCCGCCATCGTCGACGGTTTCACCGGGGAACGATGGGCTCGTGCCGCCGCCCGCTCCGCCGTCCATGCCGGTGCCGGCGTGGACTTTGGTGATCTCGGGAATCTCTTTGACCATGCGGCTTTTGATCGCCTGAATCGTCATCGGGGAGATGCCACAGCCGCTGCAGGCACCGCCAAGCTGGATGTGGACTTCGCCGGTTTCGCGGTCGATGTCCTGGATGGCCGCACTGCCGCCGTGCATCTGGATCTGTGGAAAGTTCCGTCGCAGGAAGTTCGCCACGCGCTCTTCGAGGTCGTCTCCCTCTTGGGTCTCCGTGCTCATACAAGCGTGTTGGGCGTCGTGCTCCCTAAAGCTTCCGTCGTCGATGTTCGTCACATTGGACTCTCTCGATGGTCCGACTAGATGTTGAACACGCGCTCGAGTTCGGCCTCGATTGCCTCGATGTGGGCCTCGAGGACGGTTTCGAATTGCTCTTCCTCGACGACGACGCCCGTGATCCGATCGTACGGGTCATCCGGAAGCTCGATTCGGAACTCTCCCTCCTCGTAGAAGGGTTCGCTTTCGTTCAACACCTGCTGGTCGATGGCGTGGACCAGCGTCGAATCGTACTGTTCGTTGATTCGGTTGAACGCGTTCTTGTATGCTCGCTGTAACTCGGGGAAGTAGTGGACGTACTTGTCCTCGAACTTTTCGGGGTCGAAGGTAGCCATATGGGGACGATGGTATCTCGAGGCTAAAAATCGGGCGATAGGCTCTCGGCGGTCGATACTCGAGTAGGAAGTCCATACGGGGTTGCGTACGCAAGCCGAACCCATTCATCCAGGGGTGGCGACTCCATCAGTGCATGACCCTCGATCACCGCCCAATCCCGCAGGAAGCGCTTCCGCCGGGATGGGGGCCGGTTGACGTGAGAGACGACCGACTCGTCTACCGGCAGCGTCAACCACCACTCGAGCTGATCGCTGAACGCGACATCCCCGACCGCGCCCACCCCTCGCTGGGCATCGGCCGGTGCTGGGAACTACAGTGTCGCCACCGCATCGGCGAACTCTCGATCACTGAGCAGATCGGACACGTACCGACCAAACGCGGCGCTATCGACGGCTTACTCAAGTGTATGCACACGCTCACAGACCGCCTCGAGGCGACCCACGGTCCGATCGAACTGCAAAGCGCGCTTGAGGACATCTCGCTATCGAATGCGGTTCCCGATTGTTCGCGAGAGTGAACCTGGCGTTTGACATATCGCCATTCGAGTTACACAGACTCGAGGAGAAAGCCCACGACTTGAGTCGTGGGTGGATGTCAACAACCGACTCGGCCTGTTTTTTACCGACCGTCAGAGTGGCCGTGCCGTTCTCTCGAGGGCGATCTGGGGCGCTTCGGAATGAGACATCTGCTCGTGAGGAACTCCACCATGGCTCGGACCAGAACCCGCACTGACGTCTTCTCAAACCCGAACTGGTTGCGCTCGCCTGTTGTATCGACGAACGACATCCGATAAACTCTATATTGCAATACAAAATTTGGTTCATCGGGCTGTTCATTCGAGCATACGGAAACGTAGCACTCTCGATGACGAACGGAGTCACCACATCGGAAAAACGGCCTACGACAGTTGCTCGCCGACGATTTCGTCGGCCCGCTCGAGAAACGCTTCCTCTTTCCCGCGGGGAACGGTGGCGCCGGCAGCCACGTCGTGACCGCCGCCGTCGCCGCCCACGGCTCGAGACGCCTCGCCGACGACGACCGAGAGGTCGAGTCCCTGTCTAACCAGCGAGTGGGTGCCGCGAGCGGAGACTTTGACCTCGTCCTTGTTTTTGTTTGCAAAGGCGAGAATCGGGAGGCGAGGGCTGATACCGGCGTTTCCGACAGCCATACCGGCGACAATTCCGACGATGGTTTCGCGGATGCGATCATCCGCGTGGAACCACTGAAGGTGGTCTTCTTTCGTCACGCCTTCTTCGGTGACGAGGTCGATGCCGTTCGAGAGGTTGCGCCGGTGTTCGCGAAGCAACTGCCGAGCGCGCTCGAGCGCCCCATCCCGGTCGCCGAGACAGACGCCGAGGCCGACGTCGGCGCGTTCGTAGCGCGCGGTGGCGTTGAGCAGCGTCGAAAACTCGCTTGCATCCCGGAGTTCGGTGCCGAGGGGTTCGGTGGCCAGGGCGTAGCTGGTGGCCACGAGGTCGTCGATTTTGTGGGCGGGCACGCCGCTGGTGACGGCTTTCTGGACCAGCGCGCTCGCGACGGTCTGTTTTTCCTCGCTCGTGAGGTCGACCCAGCAGCGCCACTCGCCGTCCTCGCGTAATTCGAGGTCCAGTCCGTCGAGGAATCGAAGCGCCCCGTTCTGGTCGTTCGAAACCCCCGGAATCCGGACGTCGCTGGCGTATTCGAGCAGTTTCGGCAGGGGACGGGTCTGTTTGCCGTACAGTGCCAGGTCGGTCGCCGTCTCGAGGACCCCTGCCTCGAGGCCCTCCTCGACGATAGTGGCGTTCGCGCCGTGGAGTTCGCCGCCCGAAGCCTGCATGTCCCCGACGGCACCCACGACGGCGAGGCCGGCCAGGTCGCGGTTGTCCGCACGCGGTGGTTCTCCAGTGGGGGTGAGCGTCGTCCCGCCGTCAGTCGTCGCCGCGGGCGATTCGGACACCGGGTCTCCGTCGGTAGCAACGGCCGCGAGCGCTCGAGCGAGAACGTAACTCGCGCCGGCGCCGGAGAGTTCCGACGCGCCGTTGATGCCGAACAACAGGGGGTTCAGGTGGTAGGTCGTCTCGGCCTCGGCGGGCTGGTGGTGGTCGGCGATGACGGGGGTGAACGCCTCCGCCGCCTCGTGTTCGGCGATGACGTCGAGCTGGCCGCTGCCGAAGTCGGTGAACAGGACGGTGTCGTAATCGGTGTCGGCGATGGCTGCAATCGCGTCGGCATCGAGCTGTTTTTCGAAGACGGTTTCGAAGGGCAGGCCCGCGCGTTCGAGGGCGCTGGCGGCAATGGCGGCACTCGTCAGGCCGTCGGCGTCGATGTGTGACGCCAAAAGGACGCGCTCGCTGTCATAGAGGTACTCCGCGCAGGCGGTTGCGCATTCCTCGAGTGCCGGAATCGGGCCTGCCATGGATACCTGTCGGTTGGGTCGGCTTCGCGTATAAACCTGCGGCTCGACGATGCCGTTGCTGTGGCGGACACCCCAGGTACTCGAGAAGTTATCATGTCCTGGAGCACTCACTCGAGCAACGCGCTCCGCAACTACGCCGAAAGCCCCCCGACCTCGAGGTCGGAAGCCCCTTTCAGTCCCGCCCGGATAGCTCGAATGAGTGGCTATCGCCCGTGATTGGACTAGAAGCCACTGGGAGTGGTTGTGAACGGAGCTGTTTTGAACTATGAAAATAATACCGAATGCTACGAGATATATACCAATATACTACAATAGTAATATCATTCACTCGTGGTACGTCGGTGCGGCCGCTTCCACCGTCTCACACGCCAGCGTCTCGAAGGTGGCCTCGCTCGCGACGAGATCGACCTCGAGGCCGTGCGCTCGAGCGGTCTCTGCCGTTGGCTCTCCGATGACACCCACCATCGCGTCCTCGAGGCCTGCCACGGCTTCCTCCCGCAGTCCTCGAGCTTCGGCGGCCTCGAGCCAGTGTTTGACGGTGAGCGAGGAGGTAAAGCAGGCGGCGTCCAGTTCCCCTGCGGCGGCGAGTGCGACCGACTCGCCGCTTTCGGGTGGGCGTACGAGGCGGTACAGGATGGTCTCGTGCAGGTACGCCCCCGCTGCCTCCAGTCCCTCGAGCAACACGGGACTGCCGTGGTCGCTTCGGGCGACTTCGACGCGAGCGCCGTCGACTTCGTCTTCGAGTTCGGCCACCAGGCCGCTCGAGGTGTACTCCTCGGGGACGATATCGACGTCGTAGCCGGCGACCTCGAGCGAGTCGGCGGTTTTGGGGCCGATGGCGCAGATGGTGGCATCACCTGGCTCCCATCGCTTTCGCTCGCCGTCTGTCGGGGCGTTCGTTCCCTCGCCGGCGACGAGTTCGACGCCGGTCTTGCTCGTCAGGATGACGTAGTCGGCATCGGTCCTGGGGCGGGCATCGGTCGGTTCGACGGCCAACATCGGGTCGGGGACCGGCGTCGCTCCCAGTGACTCGATGAGTTCGACGGCGTCCTCGAGGCGCTCGTCGTCGGGTCGGAAGACGGCGACGGTGAGGTCCCGCATCGGTCACACCTCGAACTCGGCTGGCTCGCCGTCGTACTCGTTACCGAGGAACTCGAGCACGCGTTCTCTCGTCGCGGCGACGTCGCCGATGACGGTCACCGCGGGTGGCGAGATGTCGGCTTCGTCGCGGGCGTCGACGATGGTCTCGAGAGTGCCCGTCGCGACTCGCTGACCGGGCCAGGTGCCACGTTCGATCAGGGCCACGGGCGTTTCGGCGTTCATCCCGGCCTCGAGCAAGGCAGCCGTGTAACCGGGGAGACGACCGACGCCCATCAGGACGACGATGGTGCCGCCCGTGGCCGCCAGCGCGCCCCAGTCGACGGCGGATTCTTCCTTGGTTGGGTCCTCATGTCCGGTGACGAATGAGACCGAGGACGCGTGGTCGCGGTGAGTGACAGGAATTCCGGCGACTGCAGGCGCGGCGATGGCCGAGGTGACGGCTGGAACGACCTCGAAGGACACGCCGTGGTCGGCCAGATACTCGGCTTCCTCGCCGCCGCGGCCGAAGACGAACGGGTCGCCGCCTTTCAACCGAGCGACGTCTTTGCCCTCGCGGGCGAGTTCGACCAGCCGTTGGTTGATTTCGGCCTGGGAGGTTCGTTCGCCCCCGGCACGTTTGCCGACGTCTTCGGCGTCTTCGGGCAGCGAATCGATGATCTTCGGCCCGGGAAGTTTGTCGTGCAACACGACGTCACACGTCTCGAGCAGTCGCGTGGCTTTCACGGTCATGAGTTCGGGGTCGCCGGGGCCGCTCCCGATGAGGTACACCGTTCCGACCGTCGGCTCCTCGTCGCTCTCGGCCGTCGTTGCCGTTTTCTCGCTCATTCGTCGGCCTCTCGAGCGGCGTCGATCAACTCGGCAGCACCGCGTTCGGCCAGCTCCTGTGCGAATTCGCGGGCGGCCGTGGCGTGTCGGCTGACGGGGAGGTCCTTGCTTCCGATGACGGACTCCTCGCCGTCACCGTCGAACACCTGGACGGACGCGTGGACGTGCTCGCCCTGAACGATGGCGTAGATGCCGATGGGGGCGATACAGCCGCCGCCGAGTTCGGCCAGAATCGTCCGTTCGACGGTCGTCTCGACGCGCGTTCGGGGATGGTCGAGTACCTCGTTGAGTTCGCGAGCGGTGTCGTCGTCGAGCGCAGTCACTGCAAGTGCACCCTGGCCAGGAGCTGGCACGAACTCCTTGGTGGGCAGCCGCTCGTACTCGACGTATTCGTCCAGGCCGCTGCGCGTGAGTCCGGCCTCGGCCAGCACGAGGGCGTCGTACTCGGTGTCGATATCGCGCTCGAGCGCGCGTCGCTCGAGGTCGCTGAGACCCGCGTGCCAGTCGTCGACGGTAATGGGATCCTCGGCGTCGCTCTCGTCTGCATCGTCGTCGTACTCGGGTTTGTAACTCCCCGTGTCACCCTTTCGGTTTTTGTCGGCTTCCCGACGTTCCTCGAGTTCGGCCTGCAAGGCCGGGGCCAGCACTTTCTCGAGGCGGGTGTCGACGTTCCCTCGGATCGGCTCGACCGTGAGGTCGGGTCGCTCGGCGAGCACCTGCGCGCGTCGGCGGAGACTCGAGGTGCCGATGACGGCTCCCTCGGGGAGGGCCTCGAAACTCGTTCCGTCGGGGGTTACGAGCACGTCACCGGGCGGGCCGCGCTCTGGAACCCCGGCGGTCACGAGGTCGGTCGGTTGTTCGGTCGGCATGTCCTTCATCGAGTGGATGGCGGCGTCGACCTCGCCGTCCAGCACGCGCTGGTCGAGTTCGCGGACGAACGCGCCGGTCTTGCCAAGTTGGTGAATCAACTCGTCTCGTATCTGATCGCCCGTCGTCTCGACGGTCTCGAGTTCGACCTCGTAGCGGCGATTTTCGAGGGCCTCGCCCACGAGCGCCGCCTGTCGTTGGGCGAGTGTCGACCCTCGCGTCGCCAGCCTGACCGTCCCCTTGGTTCTCATATCCAGTAGTGCGAGCCTCGAGTATGAAAAGCGCACGTTCTCGACTGGCCAGCCGCTCGAGTGAGGTGGAGTCAGTTCACCGTAGCGATCGCTTTCAAAACCGGTATCTCTCGATAATACCAAAATAATAGCTTTGACTATTATACTAATACCAATGTCAGCTCCGCACTCTCGAGACACTCATGGTGCTTTTTGGCGCTCCTGAGCATCTACCACTGTTCCTCGAACTCGTCTACCAGCGGATATGTCGCGCCCTGGGCCGCAGACAGCAACACGCGGTCTTTCTCGTGGCCGTGGGCGATGGACTCGACCATTCCGTCCCCGTCGGTCAGCGGCAACTGACGGATGACGGTGCCCTCGGGGCCGACCTCGAGAACGAGCAACGCGTGGGGAAACGAGGAGACCGCCGGGACGGTCAACTCCCTGATGCCGTCGTCGTCTTCGATGGCGGGAAAGTGCAGGTGGCCGGTGATGACGAGGGCAACGTCGTGAGTCCGCAGGACCTCGAGCAACGGCTCAGGGTTGGTGAATCCGGGGACTTCACCCGTAACCGGGAGGACCTCGCCCCAGCGTTCGTACAGCGCGCCTGTCGCTGGCAGGTTGTGGTGAATGGTGACGACGGTTTCGTCCGCAGTCGTTTGCCCGAGCGTTTCATCCAGCCAGACGATCGTTTCCGCGTCGACTCGCCCGTCCCAGGTGTCGGCCGGCGACCCTGGCTGGGCGGCGTGGCTATCGAGGCCGATGAGGTCGATACCGCCGACTTGAACCCGAAACGGGAGGCTGCCGGGCGTGTATCGCTCCTCGAAATTCGTGACTGGGAGCGATTCCGTCTCGTCGAAGGTCGTCGGCTGGTCGTGATTCCCGGGGACGGCGACGGTCGGCGGGTCGAACCGTGCCAGTTCGTCGAAGCGATCGAACTCGACCGGCCGGCCGTTTCGCGTCAGATCGCCCGCAATCACGACGCCGTCGATATCACGCTCGTTGACGCAGTCGACGGCGGCCCGGAGGTGTCGCTCGGTCCGGTGGAACACCTTCCAGGTGCCGTTTGCGTCGGTTGCGAGGTGAATATCGGAACACACGGCGAGACGTGTCCGTTCTGGGCTTGTCGGTCGCTCGAGGCGAGCCAGTACCTGCCCGGCGTGGAGCGTCATCGGTACTGGATGCCGACGGTGAGCAGCGACATAACGTTCGTCCCGGTATCGCCTCCGTTCATCCCGGTATCGTCTCCGTTCGTTTCAGTTTCGTGTCCGACGAAAATGCGATCGTCGCGGCTGGTCAGACGACTCCCGTGATGAAGGCCAATCCCATGAGTACCAGGACAGTGGCGGTGAGGGCTGGCAAATACGGCGTGTAACGCTCGACGGTTTCTCGATGGCGCTCGTAGCCGGCGATCAACAGCAAGGTCGGGGCGATGATAGCGCCGATGACTGCCAGCGAATAAATTAGCATCAACTCGAGGCAGCGGTCGGTGCCGATACAGATGGCGAGAATCTGGATGGGTTCTTCGTGGGCGAACCCGAGCACGAGTGCGGTTGTTCCGAGGGTGAAGAGGCCGCGCTCGGCGTGTGACTCGTCGAGGTGCGTGTGTCCGTGATCGTCGTGGTGGCTGTGGTCGTCGTTGCCGTGTCCGTTGCTATGTTGGTTGGTGTGGCTGTGGTCGTCGTGCGTGTGTCCGTGGTCGTCATGCTGGTGGCTGTGGCCGGCGTGGCCGTGATTGCCTCCGTCTTCATCGACGTGTTCATCGTCGTGCTCGTGAACGTGTCCGTGTCCACCGTACCGATACTCGTAGACGCCGAGTCCGATCAACAGCGTCCCAGCGACGTATTTCAGCCAGGGTCCTTCGGCGAACGATGCGAATCCGCTCACCCAGAAGTACGCGAGCACCAGCACGACGCTGCTCACGAGGTGGCCGATACCCAGAATCGACGCGGCCAGAAAGCCGTGGAAGAATCGCCGGGGGCGCTCGAGTGCGTATGTCGCAGCGATCGGCCAGCCGTGGTCGGGCAGAATGCCGTGAATCAGGCCGATGAGAACCACGCCGGCGACCACGCTCCACTCCATACGCGATAGTGCGGATACGGGGCATAAACTCCTTGGGAAGTCGTTCTTGTCTCGAGGAAGGAAACAGCGTACTGGTCCATCCGTGACAAGATCCAGCGTACTGGTCTATCCGTGACAACGTGCTTTTGCCCGTCGACCCCAAACCGGGGTGTATGACGACGCTCGAGGCCAAACGGGAGGGCGCACTCACAGATCTCGCCGAACACGACGGCGTGCTGGTCGCCTTCTCCGGCGGCGTCGATTCCAGTACGGTCGCCGCCCTCGCCGCGGAGGCACTCGGTGAGGACGCAGTGGCCTGTACCGCAAAGAGCGAGACGTTGCCCGAAGCCGAACTCGAGGACGCAAAACGCGTCGCGGGGGAGATCGGTATCCGCCACGAAATCGTTGAATTCTCCGAACTCGACAGCGACGCGTTCATCGCTAACGACGAGGACCGGTGTTATCACTGCCGGACGATGCGTCTGGGAAAGATGCTCGAGAAAGCGCGCGAACTCGGCATCGAAACTGTCTGTGACGGAACGAACGCGGACGACCCCGGCGCTGGCCACCGACCCGGCTTGCAGGCGGTCGAAGAACTCGAGATTCACTCCCCGCTGCTCGCCCACGAGTTCTCGAAAGCCGAGGTGCGCGAACTCGCCGACGAGTACGACCTCTCCGTCGCAGACAAGCCCTCTATGGCGTGTCTCTCCTCCCGAATTCCGACGGGGCTGGCGGTGACCGAAGAACGCTTGACCCGTGTCGAGCAGGCCGAAGCCCTCGTTCGACAGCGGGGATTCGAGGGCTTTCGGGTTCGCGACCACGACGGCCTCGCCCGTATCGAGGTGGCTCCCGAGGACCTCGAGGACGCCCTGGACCCGGCGTTCGTCGAGTCGATTCGAGACCCGCTCGCCGACCTCGGCTTCGACCACGTCACGCTCGACTTACACGGCTACCGGACCGGCAGCGTCAGTCCTGGCGACGGACTCGCCGAGGACTTGAGTGACGACGACAACGACCCGCAGGTCGCCGACGTGTTTAGCGCGGAGTATCCGCGGGCGGACGGGTCGTAGCGGGCTGACGACTCACCGTTGGTAACCTCGAAAACGAGACGGCTCCACCTGCTTTTTCAACTTGTTTTCATCCGCTCGGTCAACTGGTTTTGGTTTGACCGCGCGCATTCTCGAGCGGGGCCGCCGATTCGATCCCGTCCCCGCCGCCGTCGGCACCAGTTTCGAGCGGATGGTCGGCTGTGGATTCACCCTCGCCGAGGACTGATTGGGCCTGCTCGGCCAGCGCTGACTTTGCGAAATTGACGCCGTCTCTGAGGAACGGCCAGTAGTCGTCGGCGACGGCGTAATCGAACCGCGGCTCTCGAATAATCGATGTGGCGACATCTGCGAGCGCCGTCGTGAACGCCGGTCGCTCGACCAGCGGGAAGTCGTCGGCGAGAACGCTGTGGAGGTGACAGACTTCGCCTCGCAGCAGGTGCCCGCCGATACCGACCTTATAACTCGAGTCGGCGGTCACCGGCTCCCCGGTCGCTAGTTGCCAGTAATACAGCGGGAAGTCGACGCCGGCCTGAACGGTAAACGGCAGGGACGACCAGAAGCGGGGGTTGATTTCCATCAGTTTGAACTCGCCAGTTTCGGGGTCGCGCAGGAACTCGACCATCGCGAGGCCGTGCCACTCGAGTTCGTCGAGGAGGGCGAGGCCGGCGTTCTCGAGTTCGGGGATGTCGACCGATTCGCGATAGGAACTGGGACCGCCACTATATTTGTAGCCGCGTTTCTGGCAGTGCTGGAACGTGGCGACCGGTTCGCCCTGGTCGTACAGGGCGAAAAAGCCGTACTCGCGCAAGTCGGGGACGTACGCCTGGGCGAGCGGGACGTGGCCCCACTCGTTGAGCATGGACTCGACGGCGGGCGGGCTGCCGGGTTCGTGATAGATCGTCGACCCGATGTCGCTCAGGTCGGCGTCAGCGCCGAGATACTCGGGTGCTGCGACGGTGTAGCGAGGTTTGATGATCGTTTCCCGATCCCAGTCGTCCCACTCGTCGAGCAGGCGGGTCTCGGGGGCGGCGACGCCGGCAGCCTCGGCCGCGGCGAACAGTTCGACCCGGTCCTGAACGCGTCGTAGCGTGTCGAAGTCAGGGAAGGGAGTACCGATCTCCTCGGCGAAATCGGCTTTGTTGACAGACAGGGCGTACACGTCCTCCTCGCGGACGGGGATGATCGTCTCGACGCTCGGGCGTGCCGCGAGTGCGAGCAGAGTCTCGCCGTAAGTCTCGAGGTCCCGTCGCGGATCTGGAAGCGTGATGAACCGGTCGCAGTAACTCGAGACGGAGGCAGGGGTCGTCCGATTTTCGGAGCCGACGATAGTTTCGACCCCCCGTGGATTGAGTGACCGGATACAGGCGACCGTGCTGGGAGCAGTAATTCCCGGCACGATGACGCTCGCCCGTTCGGCGCGGGCGTCCCTGGTGCGTATGTGAGCAGACGGCTGCATGGCCGGACAATTCGACCATCGGGGTATTGTTATAGGTTCGCTACCCGGGGCAGTCAACCGTTTGCGGGCCCACGGCGAGGCGTAGTAGGCCGCTACGGTCACCGAAACACCGGTAACTGACTACTACCGGTTCGAGACAGTCTCGAATCCTGATAACCGAGCGGGCGATTAAGTGTCTCGCCGGTATGCACTCGCCAATGTCATCCCAATCGTCATCGGACACACTCCCACTCGAGGTGGTGTTCGCGTTCTACGCCGCGTGCAACAAGTCTGCAACCGATACAATCACTCGTTTGCTCACCGTCGACGCCACCTGGGTCGACCGGGAAGTCAACGGCTCGAGAACCTATCAGGGACGGTCGGCAGTGTGCGAGCGCTCGATGCGTTCGCCCGACGCGGGCGAATCGAACCCACAGACCGTTCCGACGAGTATTGACCGCGTGAGCGACGCAGAAATCGTCGTCAGGGGCCGGATTCTCGAGGGAAGGCGCGAAACACCGTTCACCGACCGAATCGACGTCGATGACGGCCACATCCGGGGAGTCGTTCGCGAGCGTGGAAGCCGCCGGTCCGAACCAGAAACGGACCAACGGTCGGGGTCAGCCACGAACCAGCAGTCCAGACTGGAGACGGACCAACAGTCCGAGTCTCCCACTCGAGGCGAGCGCGGCCACGGCGTCAAATGACGTGACCGCGGAAAACAGCCGTTGTACCGGAAATACGGCTCGACGTGCGCCAACAGATGGCTATTTATCACTCGAGCGATGGCGATACGATATCTAGATGCAGCGAAGAGGCTATCTCCATGCGGCTGTGGCGCTCGCCACGGGTACGGCGCTCGCCGGCTGTACCACCGACGATTCGCTCGAGGAGAACGACCCGCTCGAGGCGAACGCGGGCGACTTGCTCCTGTCGGAAGCCACGCTCGGTGACGACTGGTCACGGACGTTTGCTGACGAGGAATCGGGACCCGGCGCGACGATCGAAATCGAGCCTGAGGCGGGCCTCGAGCCCATCGTCACGATCGAGGAAACGGTAAGCCGGGAGCGGGCAACCGCCACCTTCGAACACGACGATGGGGTCCAACAGCTCATCTCGACCGTGCTGGTTTACGACTCGATTGAGGACGCCAGAGACGAGTGGGACGACAGCGTCCAGGCACTCGCCGCCTCGTTCGAATCCTCGGAACTCGAGGTGGGGACCGAAGCTTACGGATTGAATTCCCTCGAGCCGTTCGTCCTCCTTCGGGATGCAGACGCCATTGGCTTCGTCCGCCACTTCGATCCGGATGCGTCTGAGGAAAGCGCGGAAAGCGAGGGAGGTGACGGAGATGAGGAAGGCGAGCCAGCAGACGAAGACGGCTCTACTGACGAGCAGGAATCGACCGACGGAGAGGCATCCGACTACGTCGCCACACTCGACACCGCTATCGAGTTTGCGGAACTGAAACACGACATCTGGCGGTGACGGCGCGCTCGAGTGTCGATATCCTGGCTCGAGGACCGATATTGGCTCGAGGAAAGAGACCTGTAGCCCGTCCGTCGATAGCCAGTCGATATCCCGCCTCGACGGCCGGAGACGAGCGGCTTACAGTGCTCGAGTCCCTTCCTCGAGACAGCAATGAGCAACACTCGAGGGCCGCTCCAGCCGGACCGACCCGATGCAGCTACCCGGTTTACGGTCGACGCGCCGTTCGAACCGGCGGGTGACCAACCGGCCGCTATCGAGGCGCTGGCGGGGGGTTTCGATGCGGGGATGGACCGCCAGACGCTGCTCGGCGTGACTGGGTCGGGCAAGACCAACACCGTCTCGTGGGTGATCGAGGAAATCCAACAGCCGACGCTGGTCATCGCTCACAACAAAACGCTGGCCGCCCAGCTCTACGAGGAGTTTCGAAACCTCTTCCCGGACAACGCCGTCGAGTACTTCGTCTCCTACTACGACTACTACCAGCCCGAGGCGTACGTCGAACAGACCGACACCTACATCGACAAGGACGCCTCGATCAACGACGAAATCGACCGGCTTCGCCACTCGGCAACCCGATCGCTGCTCACCCGGGACGACGTCATCGTCGTCGCCAGCGTCTCTGCCATCTACGGGCTGGGTGACCCGAGCAACTACGTCGACATGGCGATGCGCCTCGAGGTCGGTGAGGAAGTGGGCCGTGACGAACTGCTGAAACGCCTGGTCGACCTGAACTACGAACGCAACGATATCGACTTCACGAACGGCACGTTTCGAGTGCGCGGCGATACCATCGAAATCTTCCCCATGTACGGGCGCTACGCCGTTCGTGTCGAGTTCTGGGGCGACGAGATCGACCGGATGCGCAAAGTCGATCCGCTCGAGGGCGACCTCAAATCCGACGAACCTGCCGTGTTAGTCCACCCGGCAGAACACTACTCGCTGCCCGAAGAGCGTCTCGAGCAGGCGACCGAGGAGATTCGCGACGACCTGGACTCTCGTATCTCGTACTTCGAGCGCAAGGGCGACCTGATCGCCGCCCAGCGCATCGAGGAGCGGACGACGTTCGACCTCGAGATGATGCAGGAGACGGGCTACTGTTCGGGCATCGAGAACTACTCGGTGTACCTCGACGACCGCGAATCCGGCGACACGCCGTACACGTTGCTCGATTACTTTCCCGAGGACTTTCTGACCGTCGTCGACGAGTCCCACGTCACCCTCCCCCAGATCAAGGGCCAACACGCCGGCGACAAATCCCGGAAGGACTCGCTGGTCGACAACGGCTTCCGCCTGCCGACGGCCTACGACAACCGGCCGCTGACGTTCGAGGAGTTCGAAGAGCGCACGGATAACACGCTGTACGTCTCCGCGACCCCCAGTGACTACGAACGCGAAGAGAGTGACCAGATCGTCGAACAGATCGTTCGCCCTACCTACCTCGTCGATCCCGAAATCGAGGTCGCGCCGGCGACGGGCCAGGTCGACGATCTCATGGATCGCATCGACGAGCGTATCGAGCGCAACGAACGGACCCTCGTGACGACGCTCACCAAACGGATGGCCGAAGACCTCACGGAGTACCTCGAGGAATCCGGCGTCGACGTCGCCTACATGCACGACGAGACAGACACGCTCGAGCGCCACGAAATCGTTCGCTCGCTCCGACTGGGCGAGATCGACGTACTGGTCGGCATCAACCTCCTCCGGGAGGGACTCGACATTCCGGAGGTGAGCCTCGTGGCGATTCTCGATGCTGACCAGGAGGGATTCCTCCGGAGCGAGACGACCCTGGTCCAGACGATGGGGCGGGCCGCCCGCAATGTCAACGGCGAGGTCGTCCTCTACGCCGACGAGCCCTCGAACGCGATGGAGTCGGCCATCGAAGAGACCCGTCGCCGCCGCGAAATCCAGCGCGAATTCAACGCAGCGCACGGCCACGAGCCGATGACCATCGAGAAAGAAGTGGGCGAGACCAATCTTCCGGGAAGCAAGACCGACACCTCGAGCGTCGCGGGCACCGAACTCGAGGACGAGGACGACGCCGCCCGGTACGCCGAGGAACTCGAAGAGCGGATGCAGGAGGCGGCGAGCAACCTCGAGTTCGAACTCGCGGCGGACATCCGTGACCGCTTGCGAGAAGTTCGCAAGGAGTTCGAACTCGAGGGGAGTGACGAAGGGGTAGCCCCGCCGGCAGAGGATTTCTGAACGGCGCTGCCGGCTTGGCCGGTCGAACGGGAGTGGGCACACACTCGTTTGTGGGATCTCGAGGGTGACGATGCATCCAACACTCGTCTGTGAGGGCTCCGGTGACTGGTTCTCTGGCCGACGGGACTCGAGGGCTCCGGTGACTGGCTTTCCTCGAGTGCCCGTGAAGGGTGTGGGCTGATCCTTGTGTGTGATCCGTACCCATTCCACCCCAAACTATTCTATCGCCCCGTCGTGACACCGTGCCATGGAAGACGACGCTCGATCGTGGTGGAACGCGTGGGCCGAACAGTTCCAGGAGGCCTACGGCGGCGGTGCAATCGAGGTCGGTATCGACTGGGGTCCGGGTGCGCCGAAGGACGACGATATGGGGTTGCTCGGTGACCTCGAGGGCAAGAAAGCGATCGAATTGGGGTGTGGTGGAGCCCAGTTCGGTATCGCTATCGCCGAGCGTGGTGTCGACGTGACGGGTGTCGACATCTCGGCGGCACAACTGTCCTACGCACGAAAACATGCCGACGAACGAGGACAGGACATCACGTTTGTCGAAAGCAGCGTCACTGATATGCCGATGATTTCCGACGAGACGTACGATCTCGCGTTTTCAGCCTTTGCGTTCCAGTGGGTCAAAGACCTGCAGGCGTGCTTCGAGGAAGCCTATCGGGTACTCAAACCGGGCGGGAAACTCGTCTTTAGCGTCGACCATCCGTTTTACAAAATCGTCGACCCCGAGACCCACGCGTTCAAACAGAGTTACTTCGACGACGAACCACGTCGACAGTATAGCGAGACGGTAGACGCCGAAATGGTCATCTATCGTCGAAAAATCGGTGAGACCGTCAACCTCCTCCTGGAAGCTGGATTCCACATCGAGGGCGTGCACGAACCGGGGTACGACACCCCCGACGACTACGTCTCCGAGTTCGGGAGTTTCGACCCTGACCTCATGGCCACCGTTCCCCCGACGGTCATCTACTCGGCCCGAAAACGATAATCAGCTTTATCGTAACCGTTTCTGTTCGGGGATAACACTTATCAAAATTCCACGAGATACCCCGATAACGAATGTGCGTCGCAGGATGGGACGACGGCGAGTCTGATGACGTGATTGTACAGCATCCCAGGGGGGACAAACGATGACAGGAGACGATCACTCTCGAGGAGAGGACACGGATGGCGAGGCAAACGACGAGACACCCCAACGCAGGTGGGTCCGCGAAGCCACCGCCGACCAGGAGACGGGCGATCAGCCATCGAACGCCGACGGGCCGTCTCGTCAACAGGCGGCCGGCGGGAATCGGGAACAGGCCATCCAGCAGGGGGAACAGGCTACCCAGCAGGGAACACAGCCACGCGAGCACGCAACTCAGCCACGACACCAGGGAGGCGAGCACGCAACCCAGCCAGCACAGGAACCTGCCCCGGCCCCGGAAGGCGAGGGTGCAACCCAGGCAACGCACGCTACCAGTCCGGGTGCGGCCGGCTCTGTCCACGCCGCCGGGAGCACGGCGGTCGAACCCGCTCGAGAGACGGTCGACGGGCCGGCTGCCGAGGACGTCGGCCTCGAGGTGCGCCTTCGGCGCTGGTACGCCATCGGTGAGAGCGAGTTCACCCACGCTCGAGGCGGCCGGGCAGTCAAAGTCTTTGCCGGCCTCGCCGCGGTCGTCGGCGCGGTTGGCGCGTTCGTGCTCGCGACTGTCCTCGAGGGCGCGTTCGAATCGGCTGCGGAGACGCTGACTGAAGACCCCGCGGCGCTGACTGACAACGTTATCATTGGCGGGATATACGGCCGGCAGTTAACCGCCGAGGATATCGAGGCCCTCCACGGCCTCCTTACGTCACCGACGGCGGTCGCCGATTTCACCGGCGTGGCCCTGTTGTTCGCGATGGCGATCACGCTGGTCCCGATTGCCGGGCTGACGATGGGGCTGACGTCGGCGTTCACCAACCGGGAATCGGATCGGTATGCGTCCCTCGAGGCCAGGGGATACGGCCAGGTTGACGTACTCGTCGGCACGTTCCTGGGGCGGTGTCTCTGTCTCGGCGTCGTGGTCGGTGCGGGCGCGCTCGCCATCGCGCTCGGCGCGCTCGTCCAGACGTCGTTCCCGTCGTTGACGCTCGTCATCACGACCGCGGTCGTCTTCGCGCTGTCGTGTATCTTCGTCGCCTTCGGGACGTTCGCTGGGACCCTCGGCGAGACGAAAGCGAAAGCCTGGGCCATCGGCCTCGGGTTGTTGGCGCTCCCGTACTACCAACTCGTGACGTGGCTGCCGAGCAGTCAGGAACAACTCGCGACCTTCCATCCGTGGTCGGTCTCGCCGCTCATCCAGCGCTTTCACTTCGGGACGGTCGTTACCGACTCGCTGGTCATACTCCCGCTGTCCCGGCTGAGCGAACTGGTGCCACGCGTCTCGCTGGTCACCGAAGTCTACATCGAGGGCCGGTCGACGGCCGAAACGGGGAACGCTGAACTCGCGTCCGTTCCGCTGTACCTCGAGCACTGGTTCGTGTTCGTCGTCATCGCGTTCTGGATCACCCTGCCGCTCGTGGGTGCGTATCTCGCTCTCGACCGGGACGTTTCACTGTAGACGGTTCGAGCGGGACGTCTCATTGAAACGGCCTCGAGCGTGGCGGTTCGGTCCCAGAGTCCCTACTCCCACGGGTGGCGCCCGCTCGCCGACGGCCACAGCGGATACCAGTACTCCTTGTCCGGTTCGACCTCGAGTTCGCCGTCCAGTACGGACTCGAGTTTAAATTCGACGTTCGTGTCACGCTCTCGACCGCCTCGAGGGGCGAACGGATAGAACGCGCCGCGTCGAAACGAGTAAATCCAGTAGGCCGGCCCCTTCTCGTTCTCGTAACCGAAGACGGCAGCGAGCAGTCGAGAGCCATACCCGCGTTCGACGAACGTGTCCGCGGCGAAGTGGAGGCTAGTGATGAGGTCCTCAGGGTCGTCGTCCTCGAGGACGACCCACCGATAGCCGTGGTCGTCTTCGGTGACGTGAAAGTCGGTGCCCGTATCCTCGCGGCCAGCCTCGAGAATGGCTTCGACGTCCTCGACGGTGTCACGAAAGCTGCTCGAGTCGACGCCGGAAAAACAGAGCGCGCCGGCTCCGACGTGGCGGTAGCCGAGGTCGGCTTCCATCGTCAGATAGGCGGTACTCATCCCGAAGAGGTCTTCGGGGTCGGCCTCGCGTTTGGCGTCCGACTCGGCTCGAATCCCGAGGACGGCCCGAAGTCCGTCCAGTAGTCCCATATCTATCCGTTGGGTGGCGAGGATTTGAAAGCTCGCGTTTTCCCTCGCTCGAGGGCGGTAGCGTGCCCCAACCGAGGAACGGCCTCACTCGAGGAATAATCGAATGTCGGCCGCGGCCCGTTCGGGCGTCGCCGTACAGCCGTCGGGGAACGAGTGGACCCAGTCGGCGTCCCAGTTGCAGGTCGTCCTGGCGGTGAGGTTGGCCGCTGTCGCTCCGTCCGCTTCCGGAGCGGCTTCGAAGATGACGGTGTGACTCGTGGTGTGGGCCGTGTCGTCGCCCTCCAGGCGGTGCTCGAGGTCTCGAATTAGAACCGGAGGGCCAACGTCTATCGGTTCGTCGGTGAGCGTTTCGACGGCCCGCTCGGCGGCCGCTAGCCAGCCCTCGCCATCCTCGAGACGGGCGTTGGGCAGCAGGGCGACAGGTTCCTCGAGGTGGGTGGCGACCAGGACTGAGCTGTCGGCAGCGGTGACCCCGACGACGGCCATACCGCGGCTATGGGCACGGTAGTGGTCCGCGTCAGCGTGAGTTTCGGTGCGTTCCTCGTAGCGAACGCCGTCGTGGTTTCGAAACCGAGCCGGGTCGGTGAGCGTCTCGAGGTTGGTCAGGGAGTCGGTGCGCGTATCCGTCGTGGCGTCCTGTGATTTCTCTGTCATGGGTAATGGATTTCGGCGCTATCGTGGGTGATCGTCGTCGGTCACTTCGGCACCCAGACCAGCGGGACGTGGTCCCAGGCCCAGCGCTCCTCCGGCTTCTCGGTGAACTCCCAGAACTGCCGCGGCGGGGTGCCGAGCGCGTCTTCGATCGCCGTTTCGGAGAGCGTGCTTTTGCCCTCGAGCACTAGCCGGAATCGCCTGGCGAACTCGTGTGGATCGAACGTCGGGTCGTGCTCGCGCCACGCGTCGGGATCTGCGAGGCGGCCGTCGTAGTGTTTGCGCCCGTCCTCGGTGACGTAGCCGAGCACGAGGTGACCCCCTGGGGCGACCGCGTCGTACAGCGTTCGTAAGGCGGTCTCGGAGTCGGCGACGTAACACAGCGTGGCGTAACAGCAGACGAGGTCGAATTTCTGGTTGGGGTCGAACGCGGGGAGCGTAGCGCGTTCGAAGCGAACGTTTTCGACCCCGTCCTCGCGTGCTCGCTTTCGATTCTCGGCGAGAATCGAGCCGGCGGTATCGTAGCCGACGACGGTGGTTTCCGGGTGACGTTCCGCGACGGCAAAGGCGACCTCGCCGGGGCCACAGCCGACGTCCGCGACCGAATCGGGGACGCCCTTTGTGGCGACGAAGTCCTCGAGGAGATCGGTGAGATGGTGGGTACTGGGGGTTGCGCCGGCGCGGCCATCGGCGTCGGCAGTCTCCCAGAAGCGGTTCCAGTCGATGGTGTGCTCGAAGGGTGTCTCTGTCATACGTGAGGTGTGCTATCTATTCGATCGGGAACCGGTCGTCCCGAACGGTTGCTTCTCGGAGAGCTGTGGCTGTGGGGTCGGAGTGGGGTTGTCGTGTCACAGTGCGCCCGAAACACGGTTTCTCGAGCGCTGTAGCTACACGTATTGGCAGTGGAAAAAGAAAGCACCGATTTTAATTCGGAAGATATCTACATGTAATAATTCGTTGCGTCGGGTTAAATAGTTTTCGGCGTTCGTCACGGATTACCGACCGAATTCGAGTCGATCGAGGCTCGAGCGAGGATCTAGACGGTTTCCATCTCGCGCTCGAGTTGCCGAAGCGCTTCGACGCGTCGTTCGGTGTCCGGATGGGTCGAAAAGAGGCGACCGACGATGCCCGACTGCAGCGGGATGATGAAAAAGGCGTTCATCTCCGCCTCCTCGCGGAGGTCCCGGTCGGGGATTTTCTCGACGTCACCCGAGATGGTCATGAGCGCCGAGGCCAACGCGGCGGGATTGCCGGTGATCGCGGCGGCACCGCGGTCGGCGGCGAACTCGCGATAGCGCGAGAGGGCCCGGATCAGCAGGTAGCTGATGATCCAGACCACGAGCGAGACGAGGATGGCGACGACGACGCCGCCACCGCCGCGTCCCCGGCGACCGCCGCCGAAGAACGCCCCCCAGCGGACGATCATGAAGGCGATCGTCGAGAGGAACGAGGCGATAGTCATCACCATCATGTCCCGGTTTTTGACGTGGGCGAGTTCGTGGGCGATGACGCCGTCGAGTTCCTCCTGGTTCAGGCGGCGCATGAGGCCGGTAGTGACGGCGACAGCGGCGTTTTTCTGGTTGCGCCCGGTCGCAAACGCGTTCGGGACCTTCGAGTCGATGACGGCGACCTTCGGCTTCGGGAGGTCGGCCTGCTGGGAGAGGCGTTCGACGGCGGCGTGTAACTGTGGATACTCGTCGTCGTCGATCACCTTCGCCCCCATCGTCTTGAGCGTCAGTGTGTCGCTATAGTAGTACTGGACGAACGACATCCCGCCAAAGAGGAGAGCGAAGACGAACAGGCCACCGCCAACGTAGGCAGTAATCACGCCAGCGAACACGATGTAGAGGGCGAACAGGAGAAACATCGTGAGGAACATCCGAAACCGCAGTCCCCAGTCCGGTTGCCAGTCCATACCCGATATAGGCGCTCCCTCCGGATAAATCCGCCGTGGAATCGTGTGACAGGGCCGGCATGGGCAGCACTCGATGCGTTGTGATTCCGTACTGCTTGAGTCCAGGTTGGCCTTAATCGAGGCGTCGTCACTCGAGGGTTCTCGAGGATGTCGAGATTCATCCTGGCTCGAATCGTCGTCGTTCACACTCGCTTGGCGTGTCGTGACTCCTCCCGGCTAGCGCGCCGTGTTTTCCCGTCTACTCGAGTGGCGGTTTGAGCCATCTTTCGACTGTTCATTGTCCGTGAAATCGTAATCCGAACTGAACCCCCTGACTTCCCCTCGAGAAACCGATGACTGGAGGATGTCTGACGGCGACTATTTCGCTGGTGAAGCCGGGGGGTGCCGGTGTTCCAGTCGAACTGTCAGACGCTAACACGCCTCGAGTAGTTTTTGCACTCGAGACTGATACAAAACCGCAGGCCTGGGAGAGGTTTCAGGTGTCACAAACAACACATACGTGGTTGGTTTCCGACACGTAGCGGCATTTATCGGCACTGAGAACCCCCTGGTTTCGGGTGGACCTCACAATAATTGAGAAGAGAATCCATCGAGCCGGCATCCCTCTCGAAAAATCGAACCCTCCGAGGCCGCGAACGCGGTCCTTAACTCGTTCAGTCACAAACTGGGTGTCATGAATGAGTCACGTGCGTTCTGTCCGCGCTGTGGTGATCCCGTCCCCGACCGCCGGGGGGAGGGCGGGGCGAATGACCCGCTTCGACCGGGTGCGGAGGTCGATATCTGTGATAGTTGCTACTTCGACGATTTCGAGTTTATCGACGCACCGGACCGCATCGACGTCCGGGTGTGTGCCCAGTGTGGGGCCGTCCACCGGGGTCGTCGATGGGTCGACGTGGGTGCACAGGATTACACCGACGTCGCCATCGAGGAGGTGAGCGAGGCCCTAGCGGTCCACGTCGACGTCGACGACGTCGCCTGGCAGGTCGAACCCGAGGAGGTCGGCCCGAACACGGTCCGGATGCACTGTTATTTCACCGGGACGGTCCGGGATACACCGGTCGAAGAGCAGGTGATGATCCCCGTGAAAATCGCCCGCCAGACCTGTACCCGCTGTGGCCGAATCGCCGGGGATTACTACGCCAGTATCGTCCAGATTCGCGCCGAGGGACGGACGCCCACGACCGAGGAACTCGAGCGAGCGAAAGTCATCGCCGAGGAGATCGTCGCCGACATGGAGGCGACAGGCGATCGAAACGCGTTCATCACGAAGACGACCGAGACCGACGACGGCCTCAACATGCGCGTTTCGACGAACAAAATCGGCAAGAAAATATCGAACAAGATGGTCGAGGAGTTCGGCGGCACGGTCAACGACGCCGAAACGCTCGTCACGGAAGACGAAGACGGTAACGGCGTCTACCGGGTCACCTTCGCCGTTCGACTGCCGCCGTACATTCCTGGCGACGTCATTGACCTTACGGACGACGACGAGGGGCCGGTCCTCGTCAGTAGCGCCCACGGCAACCTCAAGGGTATCCGGTTGCGAACGGGTGAGCGCTACGAGGCGAGCTACGAGGAGGGCAACGCTCCCGATGCCCGCAAACTCGGCGAGCGAGGGGATGCCGTCGAAACGACGGTCGTCACGGTGGAAGACGAACGCTCGATTCAGGTGCTCGACCCCGAGACCTACCAGGCGAAGACCATCTCACGGCCCGACTACGTCGACGACGACCCCGACACGGTCCCCGTCCTGAAAAGTCGTGCCGGGCTTCACGTTCTACCCGACGATGTCTGAGGATGGCGGCGGTGACTCTCGTGAGGAGCCGACTCCTGATTCGAGTGGGGGTCACGCCGACTCGAGCGAGTCAGGCGACCCCTCGAACGCCGAAACAAAAGATACAGAAACAATAGTAAGGGCTTCGACCGACGAAGCCGACTCCCTCGAGGCGCTCGAGACCGGTCCCCTGGCAGCCGTCGTCGACGCGCCCCGGTCGGAGGCGGCGATCGAAGCGTTGCGCACGGAGGACGTCTACGACGACGACCGACGGGTTCGGCCCTACGGCGAGAACGGCGTCGCCTTGCCCGTGACCGCTCCGCCGGAATCGACGGCCGTTCGTGAGGTGATCCGACAGGTCGACCCCGAGTACCGAACCAGCGGTCTCGAGGACCACCTTCGCGAGCGCGGCTGGAGCGACGCCGACCTCGAGTCGGCTCCCGGCTCCTGGGCTGTCATCGGGTCGGTCGTCCTCGTTCGGCTACCCCAGGGCTGTCCGGACGAAACCGCTGTGGCGGACGCTTTGCTCGACCTTCACGGCGAGGCCGAAACCGTGCTCGCCGACGAGGGAATCGCGAACGACACCCCCGACGACAGCGCGGCGGGCACCTATCGCGAGCCACGAACGCGAGTGCTCGCCGGCTCGAGCGACACCGAGACGGTCCACGTCGAGGACGGCACGAGTTACGGACTCGATCCACAGCGGGTGATGTTCTCGCCGGGAAATCAGGCCGAGCGCCGGCGGATGGCCGACGTCGTCGATTCGGGCGAGCACGTCTTCGATATGTTCGCTGGTATCGGCTACTTTTCGCTACCGATGGCTCGAGCGGGTGCGTCCGTGACCGCGACGGAACTGAACCCGACGGCGTTTCGCTACCTCCTCGAAAACGCCGTCGCCAACGACGTCAGTCAGCGCCTCGACGCCTACCACAGCGACTGTCGGGAGCTGGCGCCATCCCTCGAGGTCGACCGCGTGGTGATGGGCTACTACGGCGTCGGCGACGGCACCGACGATGACGGACACGGGATGCGAACGAACGAGGCAGAGGTATTTCTCCCCGCGGCGCTCGAGGCGCTGGTCCCCGGTGGAATCGTCCACTATCACGAGGCGACGCCCGAGGCCGAACTGTGGGACCGGCCGCTCGAGCGCCTCGAACGGGCGGCCGACGCGGCGGGACGAGCGCTCACGGTGCTCGAAACGCGACGGGTCAAATCCCACAGTGCGGGTGTCGAACACGTCGTGGTCGACGCGCGGTTCGACGTGCTCGAGGAATAGCATTGTTGGGCTCTGTAGAACTTCTCGAGAGGCGGTACTTTCTGAGCGAACTGATAAATATAGAGCATGTATGTATCACTGGTCTCCGCGCGAGCGAAGCGAGCGTGGTTCCCGGGCAGCGAGGCCGAAGGCCGAGCTGTCCGCCTTTTTCATCGAAGTTTTTGCACCGAGTGGTTCGCCCGTGGCGAACCCGAGGTGGAAAAAGTTCGCGCTGTGTATTCACCACGCGGTTTGTGTCAATTACTGAGGGTTTCAACGGAGTCAATTGTCACTCACTCGAGTCAACCCTGACTATCCCGGTGCCGTCCCCAGCAGGAACCAGATGTTGAAGATGGTGAAGCCGACGATGACGGCGACGGTATAGTAAATGAGTGCGACGAGCGCCGCCAGTTTGTAGCTCAGGTCGTAGACGACCAGAATCAGGGCGTACGCCAGGGTGACGGTAAAGGGGACGACGATTAGCGGCCCCCACTGCTGGAGGAGGAGTAAGACGGCGGCGAGTACGGGTGCGACGGTGAACGCTCGCTTGATCGAGACGTACTCGAGGACGTATCTCGCGGCGATGTGCAGGGTGATGCCGTAAAACAGCGTCGTCACCAGAAAGGTGCCGAGGTATGCGAGCATGCCCCCGGTGGCGGGTTCGATATCACCGCCGGTTACCTGTGCAAGGGCCGCGAACGGATCCATACCGATAGTAGGGAGCCAGACCCTTTGTGTGTGACGAAATCGGTGCTGTGGCGGCCGCTGGTGTCATACAGGGGTTCGAACGTCCGGTGATCGGGTATCGCTCGAGAAACGTAGCCGTCCCTCGAGGGACGTCCGATTGACATCCTCATGGATGTCCGGTTGTCGCTTTCGGAGACGTCCGGTTGTCACTCCGCGAGTGGTGTGAAAAAAACGCGTCGTGGCTTATTCGAGCAAGCCGAGATCTTCCAGTCGAGAGACGATTTTGTCGACGGCGTGTTCGGCATCTACTGGTTTCTTGCCGCCGGTGATGACGAGTTTGCCGGACCCGAAGAGCAAGGCGACGACTTCGGGGTCGTCGAGGCGGTAGACCAGGCCGGGGAACTGTTCCGGTTCGTACTCGATGTTCTCGAGGCCCAACCCGATTGCGATCGCGTTCAGGTTGAGGTTGCGGCCGAGATCGGCGCTCGTGACGATGTTCTGGACGACGATTTCCGGATCCTCGTTCACCTGGATCTGGAGCTCGCGCAGTTTATCGAAGACGATGCGTAGGCTTTCGTGGACGTCGTCGGTGCTTTTCGCGCCGGTACAGACGATCTTCCCCGAACGGAAGATCAGGGCGGCGGATTTGGGATTCTGGGTGCGGTAGACGAGACCGGGGAACTGCTCGGGGTCGTAGTCGGCCCCCTCGAGGTCCATAGCGACACTCTGGAGGTCGAGTTCCTGCCCGATGCCGGTCGACGCCACCACGTTTTCGATGTTGATGGTGTCCTTCGGATCCGTCATAAGTCGTTTAAAAGGACGTATTTAAGGTTTATAAAGCTTGGTACTACACACTGATCTGTCCGCTATCTTGAGTGTGTCTGACGGGTGACTGACGCCCGCTCGAGGGGGTGCGATGGCGGTTCGGGCGGATGATGGGGCAGACTCGAGCGAGTGCGATTGCGGTTCGAATTGATACAGAACAATAGCGCATACCCGCGTCTTTAGGCGCGGGTCGAGCGATAGGCATGGTGAATCTCCCACCGTGTACCAGACACCCTGATTTCCCAATCAAAGCGTTTAAGTTGATACGAAGTGTAAACACTGGTATGGAGGACCGCTTTGAAATCAACGGCCACGAAGTCATCACGGGCGAGGTCAAACCCACCGGCAACGGTGCCCACGTCCTCGTCCCCAAAGACTGGCGTGGCGCAGACGTCAAAATCGTCCGCACCAGTCAACCAACAGAGGAATAACACATGGACCCTCTCACGGAGACCCTCACGCTCAAACTCGTCAACCCCAACACGCACAAAGAGCGTAAACTCCGTGAAACCAGAGACGAATACCAACTCGCCCTCCACGACGCGTTCACCCAAGACTGCGACACGCAATCCAAAGCCAACGACGTCGTCGTCAACTACGATTTATCCGGTTATGCCAAGAACGCGCTGAAACAATACGTTCCCAACCTCCTCGACGATGATACGTACGGGGCGGAAGAACTCCAAGAAGGAAATCACCCCGTGAGGTTCACGAATGAGGGCCCACAACTCGACCACAAACCACAGAACGCTATTGAGTGGTACGTGAAAATCCCGCACCACGAGGATTACCACTTATGGCTCCCAGCCCAACCCAAATCGAATCAGCGGGAGTGGTTGGAAGCCTTGTATCACAGCGACGCTGAGATGGGTGAGTGTCAACTTATTGAACGGGATGGAGAGTGGTATTTCCATGTGAGTGCGACGATGATAGTCGAACAGTCCAGTTCGGTGTCTGTTGAAGAGCAGACGCCGATTGGAGTGGATCTCGGGGAAGCTGCGTTAGCTACGGTGTGTCACCGTACTGAGTGCGGCTCCCCGGCCAATCCAACACTCTGGAGCAGAGAAGGCAGAGAAGTCCGACGACTGCGTGAAACCTACTTCAGCGCCGTCAAACGACTCCAAGAACGCGACAGCGAACGCCTTGCGGAAGAGTATGGCGACGAACTCTGGGCGCGAATCGACGATATTCTCCACGCCGTGTCGAAGGAAATCGTCGAGTACGCCCAGCAAGTTGAGAACCCTGTACTCATCATTGAAGACCTGACGCACATCCGCGAGAACATGGATTACGGTCAATTCATGAACCGGCGGTTGCACGGCTGGGCGTTCGCGAAACTCCACGCGCAAATCACGTACAAGGCGAAGGAAAACGGTATCCCCGTGGAAACCGTGGACCCGGCGTACACGTCGAAGGAGTGCCACTCGTGTGGCGAACATGGATACCGCTCGCGACAAGCGGTGTTCAAGTGTTCGAATACGGAGTGTTGGGTTGGCGAGTATCAGGCGGATTTAAACGCCGCACTCAACTTAGTCAAGCGGTACTACGCCAGTTGTGAGAGCCACGTCCAAACAGACTCGGAGTTTTCATCCGACGAGAAGGGGGTGGCGGTGACATGACTGGCGACGGGGCGTGTTTGACCGCGCCACAAGACACTCACATTGACACGAACTCTAGCACCCAGTGGTTCGGCTCTGCGGGGAGGGAGTGGCTGACGTGTGAACGCATGCGTCTTGAAACCTTGAACACGTAACAGCAGTGACGTGGAAACCCCATGGTGGGATTCCACGGCCTTCAGGCCGTGGAGGAGGTCAATGTAACGTACAATTCTCACGACAACACCTCGTCCAGTCGCGATTCGACAAAGATTCTCTTGAACGAATAATAGTGGCACCGTTTTTTCAGCGGATCCACCTAAATCATCGTATGGGGTCGAATCACGCGGAAACCGTCACTACCACTCGCCGTCGAATGCTTTCGGTTCCGCTCGCTGGAGTTGGCGAGGGACTCTTCGGGCAGTTCGCCGGCACCAGAAACGTCACAGGGTCTGGCGAATCGACCTCGGCGTATCTCGACCAACGCGTTCCGGACTTGCTCGACCGCTATGGCGTGCCGGGGGCGTCGATTGCCCTGATCGAGGACGGTGAGGTGATGTGGAGCGGTGCTTACGGCACTGCTGACCTAGCGGAAGAACGCCCGACGAACGAAAATACCCTGTTCCGGGTGCAGTCGATCACGAAGTCAGTCACTGCATGGGGGGTGGTGAAACTCGTCGAACAGGGCGAGATTGCTCTCGACGATCCGATCGGCCACCATATCACAAGCTGGGAGCCCCCGGACACCGAATATTCGTGGGAAGATGTGACCGTACGGCGAGTGCTCAGCCACAGCGCCGGATTGCCAGCAGGTGGGTACGAGAGTGTTCCACTCGACGAAGAGCCGCCTCCGCTTCGGGAGGCGTTGTCCGGAAACGTGGGCGGTCCTGTGGCGCGACCGACTGACGGGCCCGGTGAGTTTCGCTACTCGAATCCCGGCTACGCGCTACTCGAACTCCTGATCGAGGACGTTACGGGCCGCGATTATGCAGCGTACATGGACGAAGAGATCATGGACCCGTTGGGGATGGACGACGCCACTTTCGATATGACCGAACAGGTCCGTTCGAAGCTGGCGACGGAGCACTTCGTTGATGGAACGCCGGTCCCTGCGTCACACGGCCCTGCCAGTGCCCACGGTGAACTGTACGCGACTGCCAAAGATATTGCACGCTTCGTCGCTGCTGGAACGGAGACAACCGAGGAACCACTCGGGCGCGGCGTGCTCGCTCCCGAGGTCATTACGGAGTTATACACCGAAACGGTGGAGACGACGGGGTTCTACGGTCTCGCGACTGACAGTGCGGGCCTCGGATTTTTCATCGAGACGCTCTCGGACGGAGACCAAGCAGTGATGAACGGTGGACAGGGAGCCGGTTCGTGGAACTGGTTTCATGCCGTTCCCGGGACCGGCGACGGTATCGTCGTCCTCACAAATAGCGAGCGGAGTTTGCAGCTGATCGCAGACGTGGTCGAGGCGTGGATCGAACAGCGTGAATTCCCAACAGTCTCACTGACACGCGCGAGGAGATGGGTACGTCTGCCAGTCTGGATCCTCGTGGGTATCGCAGCGGGGCTTTCCCTGCGACTCGCGTACGGGGGTTTCACCGGGAAGCGATCGTTCGCTCCGCTATCCGAACGTGACCGTCCCATTCGGGTAGTTCTTGCTGGGCTCGGGCTGGCGACGCTCGGACTCTGGTGGACCCTTGGCCGGGAGACCGTAGCATTCTTCCTGCCGGTGATCGCCGAGTGGATTGGACTAGCACTGTCTGTAGTCGTCGTTCTACTGTTGGTGACGGTCCTCTTTCCTCGAGCAGACAGGGATGCATGATAGTACCAGTGACGAAATAGCGGTTGAGTCCGTCTCCGTACTCAACACGATCACTTCGACACGATTGTTTTCCAACATACGGGTTTCAACAGCGCTCTCGAGTGGAACCAACGCCCAACGTTTTGACTCGCGTCCTCGAGTTCGGGCACACATTCACGAACGTTCACTGTGAACAGCCAGTATGGTCGATTGGGACGAACGATTTCGAACCGGGTCGTATCCACAGGCACCTGAACCCTCGCCGGTGCTTCGCGGCTACCTCGAGGAGATTCCCTCCGGTCGGGCACTCGACATCGCGACGGGAACCGGTCGAAACGCGGTCTTTCTGGCTGACGAGGGGTACATCGTCGACGCTATCGATCAGTCCCGTGAGGGGCTGGCGATCACCCGGGAACGGGCAGCCGAACGTGGTTCGGGCGACCGGCTGAATCTCATCCAGGCCGACGTCTCGAGCTATGAGTTCCCCCGCGAGCACTACGACCTGATCACGATCAGCTTCTTTCGGGCGCTCGACCGGTTCACCGACATCAAGGAGGCACTGGCTCCCGGTGGGTACCTGTTCGTCGAACACCACCTCCGGTCGACGGACCCGACGCCGTCCGGGCCGAGCAGCGACCGGTATCGGTTCGGGGCGAACGAACTCCTGCGGGCCAGCCTCGACCTGACCGTACTCTCCTACGACGAGTCGACCGAGGAGCGGCCCGATGACAAACGGCGAGCGAGCGTGCGCTTGCTCGCCCGGAAGACGACGGGAGCGAAACAATCGTATCCGCGTCGGTGGGACGGACGCTGATACGATCGCTGGCCTCGAGTGAGCACACGACACAAAACCAGGCCCCCTCGGAAAACGGTAGGCTCATTGGCCCGGGAGCGCCTTTGCTGGAGTAACGCGTGTACTTTCTGGAACTGGGCGGTGAGGACGACGCCTTCGCCCGCTGTGAGAGCCGACAGGCCGCGACGGGTGTGCGCCCGCTCGCGCCCGGCCTCGCACTGGCGAACGCGATCTCGAACGATCGACTCCGCGGACTGGCGTACACCCATCGAGCGAGCAGCCTGCTCGGGCACACCGACGCGAGCCTCGAGAGCGCCCGGGCACTGCTCGAGACAGCCTCACTCGAGCGAACGGGGAGCGTCGCCGTTCGAGCGACCGACGTCCACGGCTCGAGCGGGATCAGCCCAACGCGAACCGAGCGAGAACTGGGGTCGGTGCTGGTCGAGCGCGGGTTCTCGGTCGACCTCGACGACCCCGACCACGTCCTCAGAGCCGCCTTCTCGATGGGCCAACTGGATGACCGGGACGAGCAGGGGGACCTGTTCGAAGCGGCCGACGACGAATCCTCCGGCGGCGAGTCGGTTTCGGTGTGTGCGCTGGGATGGCTGGCCGCAGAGAGCGTCCGGGATTTCGGCTCGAGAGCGCCCACGGACAAGCCCTTCTTCCAGCCGGGGAGTATGGACCCGCTGCTCGCGCGGGCGGTCGTCAACATCGCCGGTGCCGGACCCGGTCGGACCGTGCTCGACCCGATGTGTGGCACCGGTGGCGTTCTCGTGGAGGCCGGATTGGTTGGCGCGGACGTGCTCGGAACCGATGCCCAGGCGAAGATGGTCGCGGGCGCACGGACGAACCTCGCGCATTTTCTGGACGACTCGAGTCCGTCTCCGACGGGGGTTTCCTGTGGCGACTGGCACGTCGCCCGCGGTGACGGAACGCGATTGCCGGTCGCCGACTCGAGCGTCGATAGCGTGGTCTTTGACGCGCCATACGGTCGGCAGTCGAAGATCGAAACCCACCGACTCGAGGACCTGGTTGCTGGCGCACTCGCCGAGGCTCGGCGGGTCGCCGACCGCGCAGTCGTCGTGGCCGACCGCTCGTGGGCGAGTGCGGCGCGAGACGCCGGCTGGGAGCTCGAGGCGGCATTCGAACGGCGCGTTCACCGTTCGTTGACGCGGTACGTGCTGGTGTTGTCGGCAAAATCGTGAGTCTCGAGTATCCAGCCTCGACGACACGAAACTCCTTCGAGTTGGGAATGACTGCCTGGGGTTAATATATTGGCGAGCCGAATATCGACACGCCAATGGATGCACAATCACTGCAGTCGAAACTTGAAGCAAGCGGCGAACTCATAGTGAAGGTCACCGAGTTCGACCAGCCACTCGAGTTGCACCTCCACGACACCGAAATCTCCGACGACGTCATCAGCCTCGAACTCGCAGATGGCGAACTCGAGTTCAGCACCGACGAAGTCGTCGGCGCGTGGAAACACTACCACTCGCTGGCCGATTACGGCCTCGAGTAGTTCAACGAGGCTCACTCGGATTTGTGCGGTCTTTTAGGTTGGTTGTGTTCGTTCTAGTAGCTTCCAACCCTGCACTCGTGGGTGAAATCATGCGGTGCGGTACGATTTCACCCATGGGTCGATGTTTGGGTGGGTACTAGCGACGCACTGTCTCGGATATAGCTCCCGACAGCTCGAACGACTACACTATTACTTTCGTATCTTTGGCATCCACCAGCTTGCGGCCGCGACGACGATCCCGACGACGAACGCGCCACCCCAACTCGCCAGCGCGAGCGTTTCCTGTCCGTCCTCGATACCGAGTCCTTGCCAGAGCAAGACCGCTGTGAGCCAGTGGGTGACGCCGAACCGCCAGACGTGCGTGTAGGTGAGCCGCGAGTCAGAGACTGCGACGAAGCCGAGTATCGTCCCGGGCGTGAGTGCCAGCAGGCTCAGCCACCACGAGAGAAAGAAGCCGTCCTGATAGATGCCAAACAGTGCCCCCATTGGCAGGGCGACCAGGATCGCACAGCCGACGACGATGCCGGCCGCCTCGAGCGTATCGGCACGCGAACGTGACATACTCGAGGCTCGAGTCTGGGGCAAAAGAGGATGCCGATACGAATCGGCTCGGGGTCCGGTATCGCAGCTTCCTGATGCTCGAGGGGCTACGGTCGCGGTGATCCGACACTCGAGCGGGATTCGCTCTCCCGTGGAAGCGTCGAGTCGGCCAGCGGCAGGGCCAGTTCGACGCACGCGCCACCGAGTGAGGAGTCGTTGTCGATGGTGAATTCGCCGCCGGATTTCTGTAGCAGGAGGTCGACCATCCAGAGGCCGACGCCGGAGCCGTGTTCGAGGTCGGTTTCACTTCCCGATCGCAGGGCGTCGACTTCCTGTGGATCGACACCCGTACCGTTGTCCTCGATACGGAGTCGGCCAAACCGTTCGGCACGCTCGACGGTCACCTCGAGGTGCAGTTCATCGGGGTCGCCCGGATAGTGGTCGGTCGCGTTCTCGAGCAGCTCCTGGACGGCCTTTCGAATCTCCGGGTGGGCGCGGACGACCACGCCCTCGGTTCGATGGCAGTCGATTTCGACGACCGAGTTGGCCCTGCGATAGGCCTCGAGTTCCTCGTCTACGGTGGCAGTCAGGTCGAGTGTTATGGGCATCGTCTCGGCATCGATGGTCTTTCGGAGGTCTCTGGCCTTTTCGCTGTGGGCGAGCAACTGGTCGGTGGTCTCGAGGATGGCTGTCGTGTGCTCGGTCAGACGTTCGTCGTCACTTTCGTCGACCATCGCTCGCGTATGGCCTTCGACGACGGTGATCTGGTTTCTGATATTGTGTCTGAGAACTCGCGAAAACACCTCCTTCAACAGCGTGAGCTCCTGTTCGCGCTCGCGAAGCCGGGTGATCTCCCGGAGGACGATAACCGACCCGGTTTCCGAGGTGCCCTGGGTGATGGGACGAACGTGTAACGAAAAGTGTCTGGTGCCGGTTTCGGTTTCGATGGTTATCTCGCCCGTCTGTTTTCCGTCCCGTTCGTACAGCGCGAGGATGTGTGGCTGGTTGGTACAGAACGTTGCCAGCTCGGTCCCGATCGGGTCCGATTGTGCGCCAAACAGTTCCGCAGCGGCGGGATTGACGTCGACGACCGTGCCGGCGGCGTCGACGGAAACGACGGGATCGCCCATCATTTCGATGGCATTGCGCCGGCTGACGGGTACCACGCTAAACAGGTGATAGCGAAACACGGCCAGCCCCCACAGCACCGTCGTGAGCAAGAACGCAATCGGCGTCAGGTCGACGTACGTCGGGACGCTCGCCATATTCCGAAACAGGTGGGTGTTGAGCGCGCCCGGAAACCCGATTGCACACCCGACCAGTAACAGCCCGGTCTGTCGTCGATGGGTGCCGTGGGAACCACGCGCGTCGTTGAGCAACACTCCAGCCGGCAAGAGCACGAGCGCGATGGCGAACCCCATGTGGACGATGTACCATGGACCGAGCACGAACTCACTTATCCCGCTGGGATTAGACGGTGTCTCCGCGGCTAACACCAGGTAATGCCAGGGGTTCGTCGCCGTGAGCAACACCGTCAGCGTCGGGATGGTGAGCAACAGCATGAGATGGACTGGTCGCACCTGTACCCGGTCGCGTCTAACGTACTCCCAGACCAGCAACACCCAGCCGACCATCACCATCGCCTGAAACGCGTGTCTGAACGTGGTGTTCACGTACACCGGGCCGAACTGGGTCGGCCACGTAATAAACGCCAACTGCACTGACCAGCCAGCCATCCCCACCAGACAGAAGAAAAGCCCCGTTGCACCGGGCTTTTCCCGATTTTTAAACGCATACGCCCCAACCCCCGCTATCGGCATCGCACAGATGAGCATGACGAACGCCATGGACTGGGCAGCACTGCTCATCGAATCTAAAACGAAGAAAGGACATGTAAGTCTACTGGCCGAACCGTGTTCGTTCAATCTCGAGAGTAACGGAATCTTTTGGTTCTGATGGCCGATACTGGACACTCGAGTGCTGGCCTGACTCGCCTCGAGTACTGTCAGAGGCTTCCTCGAGACGGGTCTGGCGATTCACGCTCGAACCGACGATATCGGACCGACAGTGGCGACACTCGAGTTCGTCCCCAGCCACTGATAACTGGGTGAGTAACCGGCTTGCTGTCCTCAGTCTTCCGTCACGCGTTGACGTGTATGCCGAACCCGACAACCGCTATCGGTTCGGGTCACACGTGCAGGCGTGAGCAACTCCTCAGTTCGTCTCGGCCTCGACCGCCCGTTCTTGCAGTCGCTGCCCCTCCTCGCTCTCGACGGTGAGTTCGGGGACGGGTACCGGTTTCCCATCCTCGCCGATCGCTACGAATGTGAAACTCGACTCGGTGGTTTCCTCGCTTTCACCCGTGCGGGGCTCCTCGCGCGAGGCTCGAATGCGAACGCGGACGCTCGAGGTTCCCGCTTCGTAGACGTAGGCTTCGACGAGGGCCGTGTCGCCGATACCGATGGGTCTCGAGAAATCGAGTTCGTTCACGCGGGCGGTGACGCAGGTCTGGCCGGCAAAGCGCATCGCGGACATGGCCCCGACCTCGTCGAGCCACTTCATGAGGTTGCCGCCGTGGAGCGTTTCGTTGTTGTTCGCGTGATTTGGCTGGACGCGAAAGCGGTTCACGATGTGGGTGTCGAGTAGCGTCGGCATCGTCCGTGTGCACTCAGTCGAGCCGTATAATATCGCGGTGGCACGGTATTGCGGTGGCGCTATCTCGGCAGATCGTGTTCGGCTGCCTGGACGCATTCGAGATTGGAGTCTGGCCACGATGGCGTCTGTCCAGTTGGTGTGGGACTCGAGACGGGCCGCTTGAGGACATCGAGATCAGATTGAAAACCGCGGTCGATCAGGCGTCGCGTCCGAGTTCGGCAAGCAGGTGGCTGATGTGGACCCGATCGCTTGCCCCTTCGGTCATCTCGAACTCGATGTCGGCGACCTGTCGGTGAATCCGCGCCAGGTCCTTTCCCTGATAGCGTTTCCGTGCCACCCGAAGCAGTTCCTCGAGGACCTCGCTCCCGTCGAGGCCTTCGTCGACGAGCAGGTCGTCGAGCGTCGAGCGGGCGTCGGTGAATTCGCCGGCTTCGGCGTCGTCGAGCATCGATTCGATCTCCTCGTCGTAGCCGACGGTGCCGATGGTCTCGTAGGCCGTCGACATCGTGATCTCGCCTTCGGTTTCGGCCGTCGTCTGGGCAGCCAGGATCGCCCGGCGCAGGTTGCCGTTGGCGTAGCCTGCGACGAACTCGAGGCCGTTTTCGTCGTAGTCGACGCCTTCGTTCTCGACGATGTGCTCGAGGACGGCGACGGTTTCCTCGCTCGTGGGGGCGCGCATGGAGACGGGGAAACACCGGGAGCGAATCGGCGGAATGAGCTTCGTCGGCTGGCGGGTTGTGATGACGAACTGGGTCGTTCGGTGGTACTGTTCCATGATTCGGCGGAGTGCCTGCTGGAAGTCCTCGCGGACGTCTTCGGCGTTGTCGAGCAGGACGGTTTTGTACGTCCCGGAGACGGGGGCGTAACTGGCCGATTCCTTGAGGACGTGGTTGATCATATCGCGTTTGGACATCGACGAGCGCCCGGTCAGAAAGCTCGCGAACCGGGGGTCGTTCTTGATCTCGGTTTTCGTCCGACCGAAGAAGTCGGCGACGTTGATGATCACCAGGTCGTTGTCCGGGTCCTCGTGGGCCGCCGCTGCGAGTGCCTTTACCGCTGCAGTCTTCCCGCTTCCGGGCGGGCCCTGTAGGATGAGGTTGATCGGCTCGTCGACGGCTCGCTCGAGGTACTCGCGAGCGTCGTCCTGTGGCAACTGCTCGAGGGTTGGCGCGTACGTTTCGGTCCACAGCGGCGCGTCCATCGGGCGATGGTAGGGATGGCGACCGTAAGAATCGGTCGGTTAGGTTGCCATGGCGAATTCTCTCGATACTGGATCGATAGCCTGTCCCACCCCGCCTCGAGCGTGCGGTCCATCTTCGCCCGCGGAACCGACCCGCCTGCCTTTCCCCGAGGTCGCCGTGCCCGCACGGTGTGTGCGGACACAGCTCTATGGCCACCGTCCCACTATGCTATCAATCAAATAGTATTGGATACCTGGCGAAATCTCCGTCCCTCGAGGTCTTATCCGACCTCGAGTGGATCGTCTTCTGGAACCGACGCTCGAACGGGGTCGCCGTCGACGGTAATCGGTTCGGCGTTCGGGAAACCGTGATCGTCTGCAGTGGGATCGTGGTCGTCCGGAATCCCGGTGTACATCACGACGAACAGCGTGTCGTCTCCGTCGGGTTCGAACTCGAGGGTGACGTTTTCATGTTCGCCGGCCTCGAGTTCTTCGGTCACGCCGCGGACGTCCTGGCCGTCGGTTTCGACCGTCAGGAAGCCGTCTTCGGGGAGGGTTGCATTGACCGTGACCGCCGAATCGTTTCGCTCGAGGACCTCGAGGTCGGGTTCGATATCGTACTCGATGGCTAGCGTTGCGAGCGCACCGTCGTCTCTGGTGTAGATACCGATCGTTCGGTCACCGGGCTCGAGGCGGTCGGTGTCAATGTCGAAACCAATGGTTCGGTCCTCGTTCCCGTCGAGCTCGAGCAGTTGCCGTTCGCGCACCTCGCCGTCGATGCGGAGCTCGACGGGCTGGCGAGCGTCCTCGCCGATTGGGTTGCGGATTTCGCCTTCGAAGGTGACCGTTTCGTTGGTCGTCGCCGACGTAGGGCCGTCGATCGAGTCGACCCTGAACGAGTCGGTGGCCGCTTCGGGATCGCGGTCGGCCAACGTCACGCTCGCGGAATCGCTCACGGGGTAGCCGGCGTCCATGTACGGTCGGTCTTCGGCGCCGTCGGTTGCGTCGTAGGCGTACCGGCCGTCGTCGGTCGTATCCTGGTGGACGACAGCCGTGAGTTGTCCAGAGAGGTCGGCTCCGTCGGTCGCTCGTTCGATGGTCAGAGTCTCGTGGGTACCGGGCTCGAGGTACTCGGAGACCACGAGTGCCGTCCCGGTGCTGTCTCTGAGAACGATGAATCCGCCGTCGGAGAGCGAAACCGACTCGATTTCGACGCTGTTCCCGTCAGTGGTCTGGTCCGGGAACGTGATCGATGCCTCGGGTGGGTCGTCCACGCCGAACAGCGCCGGTGCCTGGCCGACGGTGATGCCAGCGGCCACGACGATGGCGATGACGATCACCAGCACGGCGACCAGTTTGAGCGTGCCAAAGGATACTCGAGGACTCATCTGGGAGGGTCAGTTTCAATGAGTAGGTGCTCGAGGGGGTAAAGTATCGGGTCCGTTCGTCTCGAACGAGGGGGCGTAGTCTCACATTACCCGGCAGACTGGCCGTCGTTTCGGGTGATTCGGCTCGCTCGAGTTCGAATCGTGCGGAACCGTTCTCCGAACCGTTCACTCGAACTCGCTCGAGCCGGACGCAACGGTGAAACGTCACTCGGCGCCGGCTCGCTCGAGCAACGCCGCCGCCTGTTCGCTCGCCCGGTCACAGATAGCCGACTCGTCGAGGGTCAGGACCTCCCGGTCACACATTAGCACCTGACCGTCACAGATCGTGTGGCGAACGTCGCTCGCGGTGGCGGCGTAGGTAAGATGACTCACCGGGTCGTGCACCGGCGTCAGGTGTGGCGCGTCGAGGTCGACGACAGCGAAGTCGGCGGGTGCGCCGACCTCGAGTCGACCGCTCTCGAGGCCGAGAGCGTCGGCGCTGCCGGCGGTCAGGGCGTGCACGACTGACTCGGCGGAGACGGCACTTGCATCGTCGGCGGCGAGTTTGCCGAGCATGGCGGCGTCGCGGGCCTCGTCGAGCATCGAGAGGTCGTTGTTCGAGGCCGCGCCATCGGTCCCGAGGCCGACGGTGACACCGGCATCGAGCAAGTCCTGGACGGGGGCCATGCCGCTGGCAAGTTTCATGTTCGAGGCTGGGCAGTGGATCACGCTCGCGTCCGTTTCCGCGAGAAGTTCGATCTCTCGTTCGTCCAGATGGACGCCGTGGGCGAGAAAGTCGCCGTCCTCGAGCAGGCCGCGTCCGGCGGCGTACTCGAGTGGCCGCATCCCGTGTTCGTCGACGATGGGATCGACTTCTTCGCGGTTCTCGTTCGCGTGGTAATGAATCGGAATATCGGCTTCGCGGGCTTTTGGGACGAACGCCGCCAGAACGTCCTCAGAGACGGTCGTCAGCGAGTGGGGCATGAACGCCGTCGAGATGCGCCCCTCCGCAGCGCCGTCGAGGTCGAGTGCCACCTCGAGCCCTTCCTCGGCATCGGCGTAGGCAGCGTCGTCGTCTTTGCCCACCGTTACGATGCCGTGCCCAAGGCGGGCGCGGACACCGGCTTCCTCGACGACCGCTGCGATTTCTGGCATCTCGAAGTACATATCCGCGAACGCGGTGACGCCGGCTTTGATGAACTCGAGGATACCCAACTCGGCTCCCACACGGATGTCCTCGGGCGTGAGCGCGGCTTCGACGGGCCAGATATCCTCCTGGAGCCAGGCCTGGAGGGGTTTGTCGTCGGCGTAGCCACGAAGCAGACTCATCGAGACGTGAGTGTGGCCGTTGACGAAGCCGGGGGCGACCAGACAGCCGTCGGCCTCGAGGACCGCGGTGGCGGCCGAGCGATAGTCGTCGCCGATATCGAGAATCGTTCCGTCGTCCTGATCAACGAGCACGTCCGCATACTCGACGGTTCCGTCCGGGCGAAGCACCTGCCCGTCTACGATCGCCAGTGTCGTCATTGGGCGGGGGTTCCCGCCGGAGCGGCCTTATTCTATCGTCTCGAATCCGTCGATGATTTCCGTCGTGTTGTTCGCGTCCTGGACTCGTGCTGGCCTCGAGCGTCATCCTGAACTCAAACAGCGGTATTTCTGGGGAAGTGGCCTGTGGAAGGATGGCTACTACGTCGGAACAACGGGTGCAGTTTCCGAGGACGTGGTTCGTCGGTACATCGAGGATACTGAACATTAGGCGAGCGTACGCGATTCACCCAGGGGTCAGGTGACCCGTGGAACTCTCGCTGTTTTCTTTAGAAATAAGTGACGGTCGACCGTTCCCCAACTCGATGGCCCCTGAGGACTCTCTGGCGACCCGTCACCGATCGCTTGCCGATCCGTCGATCACCTATCCACTCGAGCCGGCACGCACGGCCGGTTGCCCGGAGACGAGCACCGACGAGATTCAGTACCCCGTGGGCGTCGACTACGATTACGACGCCGTCGATCCTGGCCTGTTCATTCCCACCGGTTCGTCGTGGGAGACGCCGGGTCTCGAGCGCTGGCAACCCCTCCTCCCGCCGCTCGCAGCCGACACGCTCGGCGAGGGGAACACGCCGTTACTTCCGGTGGACGACCTCACGGAGTGGCTCGGACTCGAGGCGTGGCTCGAGTCAGCGGGAAAATCGACTGACGATGGCGGCTCTGACCCGACGCTATTCCTCAAGGACGAGTCCCAGAACCCGACCTGGAGCCACAAGGATCGGCTCAACCGCTGTACGGTCAGCGCGGCCGTGCGCGAGGATGCCGTGGGCGTCGTCGCCTCGTCGACGGGCAACCACGGGGCTGCGGCCGCCGCCTACGCCGCTCGAGCCGGGCTCCCCTGCGTCGTGTTTACCGCGCCCCAGACTCCAGCGGCGGTGCAGGCGTTCATCAGGAGCTACGGCGCGGTCGTCCTCGCCGTCGACGACATCGACGTTCGCCAGCACGCTGTCGACCGACTGACCGAAGATTACGGCTTCCACCCCGTCACCAGCCGCACGGCCGTTCATACGGGTCACGCCTGGGGGCCGGAGGGCTACAAGACGATCGCCTACGAACTCTACTGCCAGTTTGGCGGGTCGGTTCCGGGGACGGTCGTCATCCCGACGTGCTACGCGGAACTGCTCTACGGGGTCTGGAAAGGTTTTCGCGAACTCGAGCGACTCGAGGTCGTCGATCGAACCCCGCGGCTGGTTGCCAGCGAACCCGGTGTTCGGGCACCGCTCTGTCGTGCCCTCGCGTCAGGGGCCGAGGTCGCCCACGTCGAGGCCGAACCGACCGAGGCGTACTCGATCAAGGCGACGACGAGCAGCGTCCGTGGTCTGCGGGCGATCCACGAGAGCGATGGCCTCGCGGTCGGCTTCTCAGAACTCCACCTCGAGGCCGCCCAGCACGGACTCGCCCGGACGGGCTTCTGGCAGGAGTCATCCGGCGCCGCCGGAATCGCGGGGCTCCGTGCATTGGCAGACGTTCTCGAGGATGACCACGATGAAGACGGCCCCGTCCGCGCCGTCACAGCCGATGGCAACGCACTCCAGGGGCAGACACTCGACCTCGAGGCTCCGGTCGCCGTCGTTGCGACCTCGAGCGGGTTCAAAGACGGCGCTGCGCTCCCTGGCGATCGAATGTGGACAGCCGATGACAGACGCGAGGACAGTGAGGGGCGACACCGTAGCGTCGGTGGCTGGTTCCAGGCACCAACGGTCGACCCTACCTGGGAGGCGATTCAGGAGGCGCTTGAGGCCCACGATGGGGTACCGGTCTGAGGCGGTTCACGATAGTCGACCCTGACAGCTTCAGTCGGCGGATTTATCGCTTCCCTGACCGAAAGCGGGAGTATGGAGCTACGCACGGAGACCGTTAGGACCAGTGGCGCTGGTCGGCTGACGATTGCCCTCGTGGGTATCACGCTGGTGACGGCGCTCGTTCTCGCGTTCACCGAGCCGAGTCCGCTCCCGGCGCTCGGGGCGACCCTGCTGGCTGTCGGGTTCGCCACGTTCGTCGCCTTCGAGGCCGCAGACGTGGGTCGACCACTGACGGCACTGACGCACGCGTGGGCCGAACACCGGCGCTACGTGGGATTTGCAGCGGGCCTGTTCGGTTTCGGGAGCCTGCTGGGGGTCCTGTTGTACCTCGTCGGCGTCGACCTGATCGACATCTTCCTCGAGTTGCTGAGCGAGGAGTTCGGCGAGGAGTTCCTCGAGGGCGAACCCGGGGAGCCGGCCGAGTTCGAACTCACGGCTGGCTTTTTCATCGGACAGAATACGCCACCGTATCTGCTCTCGATTGCCGGAGCCGCTTCGCTCGGACTGTTGACGGCCGCGGTGATGGTGTTCAACGGGATACTGGTCGGAAATATCGCATACAGCGTCGGACAGATAGCCGGATTCACCGAAATAGTTCTCCTGTTGGCTCCCCACGGAGTCTTCGAACTCACCGCACTATTCATCGCTGCGGGCGTCGGCTTCCGAATCGTCTACCGGCTGGGTCAGCGAGTCGGCGGCTCTCGAGACGCGTTCGTCACCAGACAGTATCTGTACCGAACGGGAATGCTGGTCATATTCGGCTGGTTCCTGCTCGTCCTGGCGGCGTTCATCGAAGCCTATCTGACGATTCCGATAGCGGAGGCCCTCGTCGGCGACGTCGGTGAGGTCGAGGACGCGCCACTTTCGAGTGCGCTGTTCGGCTCTAGTGGCCAGTGAAAGTCAGTGCATACCCTATCGCAGACGGCGTCGCGATAGGTGTGTAAATCGTTTCACTGGATACGATAGTTGGCTACCCAAATGTCCATTGCTGCAGTCAGCCATTCGAACGTTATCGTCGCAGCCAGTACAGCGGTTTCAAGACTACCGGTCGGTAGTCCTCGTGGGGATCGTAGGTGGCAAACGAGAGGCTGTTGGCCATCACGCTCACACTCGAGCCAGCCATCGCGAGTCCGGCGAGTGCCGGATTGAGCAAGCCAAGGGAGGCGATCGGGAGCAGCGTCGTATTGTAAATAAACGCCCAGAAGAGGTTCTGGCGAACCTTCGCAATCGTCGCCTCTGAGATACGGACCGCCTTCAGCACGTCCGCCGGATCGTCACGCATCAGCGTCACGTCGGCCGATTCGATGGCCACATCGGTTCCCGAACCGATGGCGACGCCGACCTGTGCCGTCGTCAGCGCCGGGGCGTCGTTGACGCCGTCACCGACCATCATCACTCGCGATCCGTCTTCCTGGAGGTCGTCGACGTGGTCGGCCTTGTCCTCGGGTAACACGCCCGCCCGAACGTTTTCGGCGTCGATACCGACGTCCGTGGCGACCGCTCGAGCCGTTCGCTCGTTGTCCCCAGTAAGCATCACGACCTCGAGGCCGCGAGCTTTGAGGGCGGCGACGGTTTCTCGAGCGCTCTGACGTACCTCGTCGGCCACGGCGACGACGCCGAGCAACTCGCCATCGACGGCGACCGGAATCGCCGTTTTTCCCTCGCGCTCGAGTCGCGTGAGCGTTGCTTCGGCAGCCGTCGGATCGATCCCCTCGTCCTCGAGGAGTTTTCGCCGGCCGATCACGACTCGTCCGCGCGTCGTTTCGGCTCGAATCCCGTGTCCGGGAACGTTCTCGAAGGTCTCGAGGTCGCCGACCTCGATATCCCTGTCTGTCGCCCCGTCGACGATGGCACGAGCGATCGGATGCTCGGAGCCGGATTCGGCGGTCGCCGCCGCGCCAAGCACCAGCGATTCGAGCGACTCGGTCCGTTGGGCAACGGTGCCGCCGTCGGGGCGCGTTTCGTCACCGCCGTCGGGCCGTCCGTCGTCGAAGACGACCACGTCGGTCAACGTCATCTTGCCGTGGGTTAGCGTGCCAGTTTTGTCGAAGACGACGGTGTCGATGCCGCGAACCTGTTCGAGCACGTCGCCGCCTTTGAAGAGGACGCCGTTGGTCGCACTCAGTGTGGAACCGACCATCGTCGCGGCGGGTGTTGCCAGCCCTAACGCACAGGGGCAGGCGATCAACAGCGCCGAGGCGAGAACGACGACGGAGAACTCGAGGATGGGGACGCCGCCCACGACCGGGCCGCCACCCACCGGTGCGAGAATCGGCAGCCAGGAGCCGACCCACGAGGAGACGCCGTAGAGGGTGTCGGGGAACAGTGCCCAGAGGGTCGCCCAGATGATTGCGTTGACGATCACGGCGGGGACGAAGTACGCGCTCACCGTATCGACCAGCCGCTGAATCTCGGGCTGGCGCGACTGGGCTTCCTTGACGCGCTCGACGATCTGTTTGAGCGCGGTCTCGGAGCCGACTTTCGTCGCCTCGACGTACAAAACGCCGTTTTCGTTGATGGTACTCCCGACGACGTCGTCACCGTCGCTCTTCTCGACCGGGACGGACTCGCCGGTCAGCATCGATTCGTCGACGGCACTTTGACCCTCGAGGACGATGCCGTCGGTCGGGATCCGCTCTCCCGGTCGGACTTTTAGCACATCGCCGACCGTGACGTCCTCGAGTGGAACGTCGACTTCTTCGCTGCCGCTGTCCTCGCCGTAGCCCCGAACGACCGTCGCGTCCTCGGCTTCCATCTCGAGCAGTTCCCGCAGGGCGTTCCCGGCACGGGCTTTCGAGCGTACCTCGAGCCAGTTGCCAAGCGTAATGAACCAGAGGATGAACGCGACGGCCTCGAAGTAGAGGCTGCCGGTAAGCCCGATGGTGAGGACGGCCGTCGAGTAGACGTAGCCCGCAGACGTCCCCATGGCGACCAGGGTGTCCATGTTTGCCTGTCGGTTGTGTGAAAAGGCGCGGTAAGCGCCGACGACGAACTCACGTCCCAGAGTCACCATCAGCACCGTCGCCAGAACGAACTCGCTCCAGTGGACGACGCCTTCGCTGATCCCCAGCAGTTCGTGCAGCGGTGGAACCAGACCCAACATCGCGAGCATGATCGGGACGAACGGGAGCGTGAGGAGTCCACCACCAATCACGAGTTTGCGCTGTCGAGACAGTTCTCGCTCGACGGCCCGCTCGCGCTGGCTTCCTTCAGCCCCGTCTGCCTCGTCGTCCGCAACGGGTTCGTATCCTGCCTCCTCGATAGCTCGACGCATCTCGGGGCGCGAGATATCCATCGGATTGTATCGAACTCGCGCCTCGTCCGAGGCGAAGTTCACGTCCGCGGAGACGACGCCGGGGAGCGCCTCGAGCGCCTCGGCGACCGTCCCCGAACAGGTGGCACAGGACATCCCCATGACGGTGATCGACGCCGTCTCCGTGTTCGCCTCGAATCCGGCCTCGGCAATGGTATCAACGATCTGCTCAAGCGTTACCACTTCGGGGTCGTACGCGACTGTTCCCTCATCCGTCGCGAAGTTCGCACTTGCCGTTTCGACGCCCTCGAGTGCGCCGACGGCATCCTCGATGCTTCCGGAACAGGTTGCACAGGACATCCCGGTAATCTCGAGGTGTGCGCGTCTGGTCGTCATGGATAGAGATATGAGGTGTAGGTTGAAGCGGTTTGTGCCTTTGATAACAAGAATGTGTGGGCGAGAGATCTTTGATTCCAAAATAGGTGTGCTGCCCGGACCTGATCGAGGCGATACGCTCCATCGGAACCGGTTTTCGGCTCCCTCTCGGCTTTTCAACTATCTCTGCCATCGTTCTACTGCCGATTTTTATTCTTCTTTGGCGTCGATTTCGACCGTTCGAACCGAGTACGCCGGCCTGTTGTGGCCACTTACTTTAAAATCAAAAAACGAATAGTGAATACAACACCTCGCTATCGGTTTCGACGACTCTCGAGTCACCGGTCACCGAGTCCTCGAACACGCCTCGACATGGAAAGACAGTTCCTTCCCCGCCACCAAAGGCCGCTAATGCGTATCGCCGTCCCCAACAAGGGCCGTCTGCACGATCCGACCATCGACCTCCTCGAGCGGGCGGGGCTCCATCTCGAGAACGGGGCCGCTCGCAAACTGTACGCCGACACCGTCGACCCCGACGTGAGCATCCTGTTCGCTCGAGCGGCCGACATCCCGGAGTACATCGCCGACGGGGCGGCCGACGTGGGTATCACCGGCCTCGACCAGGTTCGTGAAGCGGACGTCGACGCCATCGAAGAGCTACTCGACCTCGAGTTCGGTCGCTGTCGCCTCGTGTTGGCGGCTCCCGAAGACGGGGACATCACCGCGGCCGCTGACCTCGCAGGGAAAACGGTCGCGACGGAGTTCCCAACGATTACCCGACAGTTCTTCGAGGAACGGGGTCTGGATCCCTCTATCGTCGAGGTAACCGGGGCCACGGAACTCACTCCGCACGTCGAGATGGCCGACGCCATCGTCGACATCACGAGTACGGGGACGACGCTCAAGATGAACCGTCTCGCTATCGTCGAGGAGGTACTCTCGAGTTCCGTTCGCCTGTTCGCCCACGAAGACGTCGCCGAGGACTCCAAGGTACAGGAGATTCGGACGGCGCTTTCGTCGGTGCTCGCCGCGGACGGGAAACGCTATCTGATGATGAACGTTCCACGCGACCGCCTCGAGGCCGTTCGTGACGTGATTCCGGGGATGGGTGGGCCGACGATTATGGACATCGCAAACGGCGACGGCGAAAAAGTCGCGGTCCACGTTGTCGTCGACGAACGGTCGGTGTTCGAGACGATTACCGAACTCAAGAACGCGGGTGCGAGCGACATTCTGGTCACCGAAATCGAGCGAATGGTTCGGTAACACGTCTGCCTTAACCACTATTGTTTCGTCTCTGTTAATTCCTCATAAAATGATATAATCGGCGTGCTAAATACACAGCGCGAACTTTTTCCACCTCGGGTTCGCCACAGGCGAACCACTCGGTGCAAAAACTTCGATGAAAAAGGCGGACGACTCGGCCTTCGGCCTCGCTGCCCGGGAACCAAACTTCGATGAAAAAGGCGGACAGCTCGGCCTTCGGCCTCGCTGCCCGGGAACCGCGCTCGCTTCGCTCGCGCGGAGACCAGTGATACATACATGCTCTGTATGCAGCAGACCGATCAGAAATTATCACCCTCTAGGATTTCAACAGAGCCATTATTTCCCAAAACGGGACAGGGTCCACTTTCGATCGCATCGAGGTTCATGGAGAGACAGCGCCTCGAGCAGCCTGAAACAGCGACGCAATCCATCTTTGAAACTGCACGACGGATTTCGTCCGTACTGGTCGTCAAATTCATAGGCTCCGAGCGTGAATTTGCGCTCATGAGCATGAACCAGATCATCGCGGTGTTGTTTTCGCTGCTGATGGTCACCTCGATGATCGCCTGGGGCGCAATGTTTATTTTCTAGTCCCCTCCCAAACATCGACCCGTGGTGAATCGAAGGCAGTTACCTGATATCGCCCACGGGTTCCGGTTTGAGGGCCGCTAACCGTCGGTATCCCAGACGTCGGCCAACGGACTCCGTTTCGAGGAGCGCCCGCTTCGTGAGCGTGTCCCCGAGCGATTGCGACTTCGTTCGTACGTGCTGGTTTCGCTGCTCGAGGAACTCGTCTTCGAGCGAGTCGACCCGCCGCCGGTACTCCCGTCGGCCGAATTCAGCGCTGTTCGCGGCTCGAACGGGGGCAGGTCGGGCGTCTCGAGGCGGTCGACCTGTGCTGCGAACCAGTCGGGCATATCCGTCCGTGCGCGTTCGAACAGGTCGAGCAGGCTCGAGTCCGCGACGTAGGTCGAGCCGTAGTCGTCGGGAGCACGAATCACGCGGCCACAGGCCTGAATCACCGTCCGTAATGCGGCCCGGTAGTACCATGCCCACTGCCCCGACTCGAGGCGGTGGGCCACCCTGGAGTCGCTCGTGTTCAAAAAGGGTGCTTTACACAGGACCTGCCAGCGACACAGGTCGCCTTTCAGGTCCAGTGCCTCCTCCATTTTCACTGAGAGGAATACGTCCGGATCGTCGCTCGCTTTCCACGCCTCGAGGTCGGCGTTCCGGTCGTCACGCGTGTGGGAGCGAACGCGGTTGCCGACGCCGAAGTCGGTGAGCAACGACTCGAGTTCGTCCTGAATCGCATACGAGTGTGCGTGGATCAAGCCCTTCTCGTCGGGATGGTTTTGCATGATCCGGACGATGGTTCGGGCGATCTTTGGAAGGGTTTCCTCGCGCTCCTCGTAGGTCATTTTTCCCTGTGTGACGTCGTACAGCGGCCGGTTCTCGACGGGGAAGGTGTGGCCGACGTCGACCAGCGCAACCCGGGAGGGCTCGAGTCCGACGTGGCGACAGAAGGCGTCTTTGTTGAGGATGGTCGCCGAGAGCAGCGCGAACTTGTTGCCCCGGTCCCAGACGGTGTACCGGAGATAGCGCTCGGGGTCCATGGGTTTGATCGTGAGCGGTCCGCCAGCGGGGTCGTCATCCCCGCTCGAGTCAGTACTGCCCGTCTCGGGTTCGCTCTGATCGACCAGCCACGTCGTGGGGCTCTGTGGGTCTCGGTAGTCTTTGACGAAAAACTCGAGTTCGCCGATGAGTTCCTGCAGTCGGTCGCGTTCGCGAACTTCGCCCGGGGACAACGACTGCTGGCCCAGGAGTTCGTCTTTGCGACGGGTACACTGCTGGGCGAGCGCGTCGGCGTACTGGACGGCGCGTTCGACGGAGTCGACGGCGGGAACGCGTAGATCGTCCCAGAACGGGACGGTACGGGGTCCAAGCTGGATTGTGGCGTACATTTCGGCCCACTCGGCGAGGCCGTGAGCTTCGTCGATGACGACCACGTCGCGTTTTCGGAAGACATCGCTGCCGGCGGTTTGCATGAAATACGCCAGCGTCATCGCCGCGATTTCGCGGTTCGACGCGATGGCGCGGTCAGAAAAGTACGGACAGCGGTGTTGGACCGAACAGTCGTAGCCGCGTTCGCGAACGCAGGGGGCCTGATTGACTGGCGTGTCGAGTTCGCCGGGGAGGATACAGGTGTAGTTCGATTTCCCGCGAATGATGTTGAGGTCCTGCAAGAGGTCGTCGCCCGCGACGTCGTCGAGCTGTGACACCTGCGGGGTCGTGTAGTACGCCCCCGTGGCGTCGACGGGGTCGCCTTCGGCGGCCGTTCGCGCACAGCCGGCGACCGCTCGGGCGAGGAGGCTCTTGCCACTGCCCGTTGGGGCGCGGACGAGGACCACGTCGTTTCCCGCTTCGAAGGCGTCACGGATGTCGCCGAGCGCCGCTTGCTGATTGCCGCGATAGCTCGGCGCGGGGAACGCGTCGAAGATCCGGTCGGGATTCACCACTCGAGGAACCGACGGCCGTCGTCCTAAAGGCTCCGGACTCGGGTCGGTGAGACGCGATGACCTCACTCGAGAAGGTAGTGCGTACTCGAGGGTAGGCGGGGTGTTACAATTGGGCCCCGCGGACTCGAGTTGGCCACGGAAGGGTCGCTCAGCGGTAGAGTACCGTGGTGTCCGCGTGACACGCGGTGGCTTTCCGGCCTCGTGGCGTTCGAATCCCACCCCTTCCGCTTTTCGGAGGTGTCGCCTTCGAGACCTATCCATCCACGTGTTTTATAGGAGCCAGTGAAGCGATTTACCCACCTATCACGATGCCGTCTTTCGAGACGGTGTCCACTGACTTTCACCGGCTACTATAGTTCTTCGAGGTCTGCGGCGGTCGGATTCTCCGGCAGTGCCTCGATACAGGGATAACACAGCAGGTGACTCGAGCCGTCCTCGAACTCGAGGGTCATCGCGGAGCCGTCGCTCCCGTCACGGTCGCCGAACGTCCAGAGATTGGCGATGCCGCCGGCGATCGAGACCGGCCGGCCACAGCCATCACAGGTGCTTCGGCCCATACCAAGCGGTTGGCGGGCGAGCGGTGTAAGTGTTATAGTGATTCCTGGAACCGTCGAGACACTCGAGGGGACCTATTGGCCAACGGGTCGATTTCGGTTCGAGTGTCGGCCGCGGATGTCAACGATGTCGGCCGCGGATTGATACCGATTGACGACGAAGCGAACGGTATGCGGGTGTCCTGCCAGGGCTGTGCCGGCTGTTGTATCGACTGGCGACCGTTGCTCGAGGACGAGGGGGTGTCACACACCGGGTCAGGCCATCCAAACGCCGAGACGGGGGACAAACAGGGCCCCCGACGGCGCGCGGCCATCGACGACGTGTACAATCTCGTCTCGCTCAGTCGCGACGACGTTCGCGGGTTGCTCGAGACCGGGTATGGCGACGTGCTGGTGCCGCGACTCTGGGCGGCCGACTCGAGCGACGATTCGGTGGATATCGACGGCTACGAACTCGCTGCTATCCACGGCCGGCCGGTGTTTTTCGTCGGCCTTGCCAAACCGCCGAAGCCCGTAGCCCCGTTCGGTCGTGACGAACCCGAGTGGCTACCCAGTTGCGCGTTCCTCGACCCGACCACGCTGCAGTGTCGCATTCACGATGAAGACCACTATCCCGAGGAGTGTGCGGAGTACCCTGCCCACAACGTGGCCCTCGAGCACGAAACCGAGTGTGAGCGCGTCGAGTCGGCGTTTGGGGGGACGCGCCTGCTTCGGGATGACGGTGACTCGACCGACGAACCACCCTCGGGCGAGCCCAAAGCGGGGGTTGATACACCGTTCCAGACGGTCGATGTCGACGAGGGTGCCGTCGATGGCCTCCTACTGGGCCCGCAAGCTATCGGGCAGAAACTGTTCGTTCACCCGGCACCCGACGAACTCGAGGGACGCATCGAACGCCTCGCCGCGGGCGAAGCGACGCTCGAGGATCGGGCGACGTTCGTCGCCGTCGCGGCGGGGTCGGCTCCCGGCACGGTAGCGGTCTCGGAGCCACACCGGGAACGCGCATACGAGTCGGTGCTGGCGGCTGACTCCTGGGCCGGAAAGGCAATCGAGGAGTGGGCTCGAGTCGCGGCGGACGAGTCCCCGGACCCGGCGCTGGCGGCTGTCCTCGAGGACGGACGCGGTGCGCCCGAAACGCCTGGATGGTAGGGGGTAACGTGTGCTCGCGTCCAGAATATGCTCTCCGCTATCGGTCAGTTACACAGATTCGAGGAGAAAGCCCACGATCTTCAGTCGTGGGATGAATCCGACAACGCCGACACAATCACCCCTCAATAGCACGTCGCAAGGTTGATAGAACCAAAGCATCTAATAACGAATAGCATCTGTCTAAGACTATGCCACGTGGGTATAGCCGAGAACGAACGTCGGTACACAACCTCCACTACCACTTCGTCTGGTGTCCGAAGTACCGCAAACCGGTGCTGACAGACGAGGTTGCTGACCGTCTCGAACAACTCATCGAGGAGAAAGCCAACGAACTCGATCTCGACATCCTCCGACTGGCAATCCAACCAGACCACGTCCACCTGTTCATCACGGGCAACCCGAAACTTTCCCCGAACAAAATCATCCAACAGGTCAAAGGATACACCTCGCGGAACCTCCGCGACGAGTTCGATTTCGGCCTACCCTCGCTGTGGACACGCTCGTACTTCGTCTCCTCAGCAGGCGAGGTATCGACTCAAACCATCGAAGAGTACATCGAAGCACAGACCGGACGATAACGATGCACCGCAACGTCACCACCACGGTACGGGTCAAACTCCACTCGCTCACCGAGCGGAAAGCCCGACTCATTGAACGCGAATACAGCGCTTTCCAAGACGCCGTTCATGGTGACGATGAGACGAACCTCTACTCCGCCACCAAGCAACAGGCGGGGAAAGTCCGGTCGAACAAGAACCCACGAAAGGACACCGAACAACCCGTCGTCCTCCGTAACGACTGTATCACCATCGAACACGACGAGGATACGGTTCTCTCGTCGTGGTGGTTCAAACTCCCCGTCTACAACCCCGAAATAGGACGAGGAGATAGCATATGGGTTCCCGTTCACGTCCCTGATAAGGACACGCACCTACTCGAAGACGAGTATATCCGTGACTCGGAACTCGTCCACCAAGATGGTGACTGGTACGTCCACCTCGTCTGCAAGCGGTCTGTGGCCACAGCAGACGAGTACGACGACGTACTCGCCGTCGATATGGGTGCGAAGTGGATAGCCGTCAGCACGTTCCTCTCCGACCGCGACACCAAGTTCCACGGCGCGGAAGTTCGACGCATTCGGGAACACTACAAGCAACTCCGAAAGTCCATCGGCAAGGCGAAAGTGCGCTCGGGAGTGCAGGTCATCGAACGCCTTGGTGACAAGGAATCACGGACGGTCGAACACGAGTTGCATCGGGTGGCGAACGAACTCGTTGCTCGAGCCCGGGAACGCAACGCAGTCATCGTGTTCGGTGATATGACTGGGTTGCGTTTCGACAACGACAAGGGACGGTACGTGAACGACAAGACGCACAAGATGCCGTACGCGAAGATGGCGAACATCCTCACGTACAAAGCGCATCTCGATGGGCGAGAGTGCATCCCCGTGGACGAATACGACACGTCGGTAACGTGTTGGCAGTGCGGATCGCAGAACACGAATCGTGAGGTGCAGGGGCGGGTAGAATGTGACGACTGTGGGTTGGATGATAATGCGGACAAGAACGGGGCATCGAACATCGCGCAACGAGCCGTCGGTAAGGACATCACGAGCCCGCTATCGACGGTGGGGGCTGTTGTGACTCAGCCCGAAACGCAGGTCAGACTCAAGGGAGCCAACGGTGAGATAGAACCTGCGAACTCCCCGGAAGACGTGGGCTTAACCCTCAGTGAGGGAAGCCCACGACTTCAGTCGTGGGAGTAGTCACTGGCTACCGAAAAACGTCGATACGCTAGTTGGATTTGATCTCACGGAACGTATCGAGCAGCGCGTCGGTTGAATCGCCCGAGTCGTACTCTATCTTTCCGTGGTGAATCGTTCGCTCGTCGTCGAAGTCGGCGTCGACTTTGGAGGCCTGTCGTTCGCGGCGCTCGTGTTCGTCTTCATCATAGGCACCCATTGACATGGTAAGTATACTCAGTGTAGGCAGTTGTCGCATATGAATGTAACGGTCGTTCACATTCTGCGGTCCGAAAGAAAGGAACACGTATCACTGTTGGGGGCGTACTGTTGATCGTGGCACGGCCGCTTCGCTTTCGATACTCGCCCCAGTCCTGGAGCGATCAACGAGTCAGACAGGAGATTTTCAAACCGCTCGATAGTAGCCTCGGCGCTCGAGACGCCGGACCATGGTACGCTATCGGCGGCTCGTGGGACACCCACCGCTTCGAGATGGCAAACGGCGACCTCGCGCTGTTTGCCCGCTCCGGCAACGAGGCCTACTGGATGGGCAACACCGAAACGCCCTCCTCGCTGTGGCGAACGGACAAGGTCGACTGGGAAACGGTCCCTTTCCAGGTCTCGCGTTGGGCCCACCGTGAACTGCTCGCAACCCTGCACGAACGCGACCCGTGGCTCGCGGACTATCCGTACCTTTCGTGGTTTTTCCTCCCGGTTTTCATGTCCAAAGACGGCCGCGAGTCGACGCGTGCGTTCTTCCGCGAACACGCCGCAGGCTTCCCCGACGCGAGCCGTCGGGAGACGACCCGGTTCATCGAGAGTATCCTCGAGACCGGCGCGCTGGACGACTACCGACACGTGATGGCCGGCAAACTCGGGACGAGTTCCCACGTCGACCGCGTGCGGATGAGTGCAGCGATGGCGGAGTTCATCGCGGCCAAAATCCTGGTCGACGCCGACTACGAAATCACGCCAGAAATCGAGGTAACGACGGGACACTCCCTCGACTACCGAGCCGTCGATCCGACCGCGAATACGAACGTCCTCGTCGAAGTTACCCGCCCGCAGCCGCCGGCAAACCGTGCGGCTGCTGGCCCGGTTGCAGCCGTCCGGGATACGGCCGAAACCAAAACGAGTGGGCAACTCGCCAACCACGGCGGTGGCGCGACACTCTTCGTCGACTGCTCGAGTTTCCCCGACGACGCTTGGGCGATGGTGCGGGGCGAACAACCCGACGTCAGGCATCGACCTGCAGTAGTCTATCGCGCACGCCCGAACGGGCACGTCGAAGGCTACCGGAAAGGTTCGGTCCCGCTGGAACTCGAGGACGTCATTTCGTTCGTTGCGTAGTACCCTCCCAAACGCCGATCTGTTGGTGAAATCGAACCGCACCGCATGACATCACCCACAGGTGCAGGTTTGGGAAGCCACTAGTTCGTTTTCACGAGCGTGTTCCCGCGCACATGGTTCACCACTTTGCATGGAGGGTGAACCCGGAACGGTCGGCGGGTTCGGCCGTTTTCTCGATGCCTGACGGAGTCGGTGGAGACTCGAGCGGTGTCTATGGGGGACGGCGCGAGGATTTGGGTGTCCGCTGGTGACAACTGCGATGACAGTCGTGACTGTCCAAATGTTTGTTGTATGATAGCTTTATGCTCTGTCCCGTCGCCTGGACTGGCGGAGACATGCACACCAACGAGAGCGGCGCAACCAGTGGAACAGTTCGATTCGACCGACGGTCAGTCGTACAGGCAATAGGTGCAGGCGCGGTGCTTGCCACGCTCGGCACCGGCTCGGTACTGGCGGGTGACGACGACGAGCGTGACGAAACAGACGGCACTGACGAATCGGAAAACGGCTCGTGGGCCGATCGGTCGGGTGACGACGTCCATCCAGTATTCGGGTTTTCGGCGTTGACCGGTGACGTCGAATTCCCGGTCGAACCCGATCATACGGTCGACGCATACATCGCTCCCCGGGAGGACCGCGAGATTCCGGAGTTTTACTTCGAACCGACGGGACTCGCCCTCGAGCCCGGGGAGACAGTGCAGTTCCAACTCGTCACGCCACACCACAGCGTGACGGCGTTTCACCCGGCACTCGGCATCCAACAACGGGTGCCCGACGGTGTCCCGCCGTTTTCCTCGCCGGTCCTGCCGGTCGGCGCGTCCTGGTTGTACACCTTCGAGGAACCGGGCGTGTACGACGTACACTGTGGCCCCCACGAACTGTTTGGGCACGTTGCCAGACTCGTCGTCGGAGAGGCGAGCGGGCCGGGTGCCGAGCCGATTCCCGAAATGGCGAACGGACACGGGAACGGACACGACGAGAACGGGAACGGACACGACGAGAACGGGAACGGAAATGGAAATAACGGACACGGGAATAACGGGAACGGTAACGATGAAAACGGTGCTGACGAAGACGAACCAGCGGAGACCGAAAACGGCGCACCGGAACCCCGGCCACCGGTCGGTGCTGCGGTGACCGTACTGAACGATGCAGCCCTCGAGCCGGACCGAATCCTCGAGGAGGGACAGGTGTCCTGGGACGAAATCGACGACGCGAACAAAGCGATCGAACTGTAAGGTTCGACGCGTTGTCTCGAAAAACTGATTCGGGTGCGTTGACCCCTCGATTCTCGCTATTCCCGTTAGAACGACATCGGCTCGGGTGCGTACAGGCTCCCAAGCGGCGTCGGATCGCGGTCGGAGTAGCCGACGCGGCCGACCGCCTTGTTACTCACCGCAGAGTAGACGGCCATCCGGGCGTCGTCTGCGGATTCGAACGTCTCGCTCTCGAGACGGCCGAGTACGTCTGCGATACGTTCGGAGCCGTTTGGCAGTTCGAGACGCTCTTCGCCGTAGGCCTCGATCAGTTCCGCCGTCGTCGCCGGGTACTCGTGGGCATCGATCCGCTCGCCGGTTCGGTTACGCAACATCACACCCTAACCAACCTGAACGATAATTATAAACATTGTCCATAAACAACCTACGAGTCGTCCCAATACCTTCGAGTCCTTATATGCCATTGTACAACACGCTCTGTTCTCGGTCACAATCGCTTTAGGAGCCCGCACACACCCTCGAGTATGCCGTACGCAGATTTGCACGTCCACACCACGCGCTCGGATGGCTCGCTCGCGCTTTCGGACGTGCCCGCCGTGGCCCGCCGTGCCGACGTTTCGGTCGTCGCGATCACCGACCACGACCGAATCCAGCCCTTCAATGGCCCAGTGATCGAACGCGAGGGAGTGACCATCGTCCACGGCATCGAACTCCGGGTGGAAACCGAGGCAGGGCAGCGAATCGATCTGCTCGGTTACGGCCTCGAGGCGACAGACGCCCTCACGGGGGAAGTCGAACGCATTCAGCGAAACCGAATCGAGCGCGGGCGAGCCATCGTCGAAAACGTCGAGTCCCGCCTCGGGATCGACCTGAATCTCGACGTCGAAACCGGATTCGGGCGACCACACGTTGCGCGCGCCATCGATGCCCATCCTGACACCGAGTACGACTACGAGGAAGCGTTCGACCACCTCATCGGCAACGATGGCCCGTGTTTCGTTCCCAGAGACGTGTGTCCGTTCGACGCAGGTCGCGAAATTCTCTCGGAGGCCTGTTCGGTCGTCTCGCTTGCCCACCCGCTACGGTACCCCGATCCGGAACGCGCGCTCGAGTTGACGGCGAAACTGGACGCAGTCGAGCGCGAGTACGCCTATGGTGGCCCCGTCGACCTGACGCCCGTCGACCGCGCCATCGAGCGTCACGACTTGCTGGTCACCGGCGGCAGCGACGCCCACGACGACCGCCTCGGCCTCGCGGGTCTCTCTCGAGACGCCTACGATGCACTCGAGCTACCGTCTCCCCAACCGTCCGGGCATCCACTGGAGTAAACGAACAACGAGTTTCGATTTTGGGTACCTCGAGTGTCGAGAACGCAGGGTTCAATGCAACTGACTACGTAGGCATGGATATGAACTGTCACTACTGCGACCAGGAGGCGGCGTTTGCCGCCGAATCTGACGGCCTCAAGGTCGGGCTCTGTGAGGAGCACTTCCGCGAGCGGTTGCAGGAACTCGCCGAGGCAGATGGCCTCGAGACGCTCAAAGAGCAGGTCAACGTCGACCGCGCGGAATAAGAGTCCTTTTTAGGCTGTTCGACCTGCGTCTACGTCGATTGCATCGACGGGACAGACGTCGACACACAGCATACAGTCGATACACTGGGCCTCCTTCGTCGGTTCGGCTTTACGCTCGCTTTCGGGGTGACCGGGCGTATCGACCCAGGTAAAGACGTCGACTGGGCAGTCCTCGAGACAGGCACCGTCGGCGATGCAGATGTCGTAGTCGACGGCGACGTGCGTGCCACGGATGCCCAGTTGCTCGGGTTCGTCGACCGGTCCCCAGACGGCAACACCGTTTTCCTCTCCGACTTTCTCTCGATTCTCGTTGAACTGCGGATCTATGGCCATTGCTAGCAGACCCGTTGTCCGATGGATACTTAAGTATATCCCTCGGTTTACCTTCGAGTGTCGACGCAGGGGGTGGGTTCTCTCTCGAGTCCGTGCTGGCGAGGACCACAAGAGATATACCAACCGATTTACACTCTGCAAGCAGATGCAGCGTGACGTTCGCTCGACGCTCTCGGCACTCGGGGCTCGAGCACGGGGCAACCTCGAGCGGTCGATAGGGATCGATACCCGGACCCTGGCAGTGTTTCGTGTCTTCGTCGGCGTATTGATCGTCGCCGACGTGCTCGCGCGCTCGCGAAACTTCTGGTATTTCTACACCGACGAGGGCGTCGTTCCTCGCTCGCACGCGATGGCCGTTACCTCGGATACCGCGTTCTCGTTCTACCACATTTCGACGGATCCGACCGTTATTGCGGGCCTTATGGTACTGCAGGTGCTGATCGCGATCCAGTTGATCGTCGGCTACCGGACCCGTATCGCGACGATTCTTTCGTTCCTGTTCGTGATCTCGCTCGATTACCACAATCCCTTCATTACCAGTTACGCCGACGTCCTGTTTCGACTGCTCCTGTTCTGGGCGATCTTCTTGCCACTCGGTGAGCGCTGGTCGATAGATGCCGTTCACCGCGAACGCCGGTCGCGGGCAGCTATCGCGAGCATTGCTTCGGGGGCGATCCTGTTCCAGATGGTCTATATGTACTTCTACAATGGCTATCACAAGCTCCAGTCCGACGTCTGGGGGACCGGTGAGGCAGCTCCGCTGGTCCTCGGCCTCGACGACATGACGTTTTTCCTGGCTCCCGTGGTTCGACAGTTCCCGACGCTGCTCGGCATCGGTGGCCTCGTCTGGTTTGCCATCCTCGTCATCTCGCCGTTACTGATTATTCTCGTCGGCCGGAAACGAATGGCGCTCATCAGCATCTTCGCTGTCGGCCATCTCTCGTTCGCCATCACCGTTCGTATCGGCGCGTTCGCCTACGTCGCCCTGGCGGGCTTGCTGCTGTTCTTGCAGGCGGAGTTCTGGGCGGATTCGAAGGCCGTTGCAGGGCATCTCGGCCTGGACATGGGGGCGGTTTCTCGTCGAGTGGACCGACTCGAGGCGGTCGCACGCTCGGTTCCGGACGTGCGGATCACCGACGAGAGCTACGTCCAGATGCGCAAACAGCTGTACTCGCTCTCGATTGCGGTTATCGTGCTCACTGTGCTCCTGTTTTCGGTCGGCCCGTATCTCCCGGCCGGCGCGCTGGTCGATAGCGATTCGCCGCACAAACAACAGATCGAGCAGACGGCGAACGATTACATGATCGACCAGCCGGACTGGACGGTGTTCGCGCCGAATCCACGGACCACGGATCGGTACTACGTGTTCGTCGCTCAGACCGAAGAAGGTGAACTGCTCGACGTCTACAACGACCGGCCGTTGACGTTCGACCGGCCCGACGAGTCACTGCAAACGCAGTATGGGACCTATCGGGAACGGTTCTACATGAACAGCGTCCGTCGGGCGAGTTCGGCAAGCAACACGCCGACGTTGCTCGCCAATCACATCTGTCAGACCTACGAGGACGAACACGGGATTACGATCACGAACATCGACATGTACGTCGTCACCGAGGACGTGGCAATGGAGACGATCGACGACTTCGAGAACCGGGAGCGAAGCTCGAGGTTCCTCCACTCACACAGCTGTGACGGGAGCGAACCGGAACGGATTCCACTTCCCGAAGGAATGCGGCCCTGATCGACACACTGTCCCCGATCACTCGAGGCTGAGACCGACCGTTCGCCACCGCTCGAGGAGATTGGCGCTGGCGAGCAGTGGCTGAAAAATGGGGGCGAAAAGACTCGCGAAGGCCAGACCGAGGTAGGTGCCCGGATTCGGTTGCCATCGTCGCCCCTGCCCTGCGACGTAGGCTGCGTCTTGATACATAGTGCGAGCGCATACCCGCGTCTTCAGGCGCGGGTCGAGCGGTAGGC
>JAOPJZ010000017.1 GCA_025517525.1 Natronosalvus hydrolyticus | reverse complement strand
GACGAAACTGAAGACTCAGATCGAATTAGCTGGTAACGCTTTGTGAGGTACTGAGTATAACATATATCGCTGGCACGAGAGAGGGTGATATGCGTTCATCACCGAGCATCCTTCATCGCGTGATCCGCCATCCTAACGTTATCCTGGCATCCGTCAAAAACCACGGCAGTCGTGTCGTTACCCGCCCCATTCGGACAATCAGTGCTATCGTTATCACCTACGCGATGGTTGTCCTCCTCGTCGCTTTGTCCCGAGATCCCCGAAGCGATGCGGGCGTTCCTCCAGGCCGATCCGTCGCTGAGGGAAATGCGCTGTGGTGAGCGGATTACCGACAGGGATTTGAGCGAGTCCGACGGTGAGCGCAACCGGAATGTAGCTTCGATTCACTCGACTTCTACAGCGGTGGGGCGGGTATCTTGGTACTCCGTCAAGCGTCGACTGGTGGATTAAATCGACCGACAACGCATGAGTTAACCCATTAGTCCAGCCTTGGAAAGTCACTTAGTGTAACGGGACCAGCGATGAACGATCGTTATTCACTGTTGTGGGACCGCCTCGAGCCACGGCCGTCCTCGATGGCGACTCGAGACCCGCGAATTCGACGCGGTGATCCCGACTCGGTGTACTGTCTGCGGGCGATCGCCGCGTTGCGACGTTTCACGTCCCACTCCTCGAAGAAACCGTACTCGGTCATGGTTTCCATGCCCGCAATGGCTGCCGAGAGCTTGATGCCGATCAGCGGCACATCCGCCACCGAGACGACGACATCCGCCCGGATCACCACCCCGTCTCTGAGGAGGACGTCAAGAACGTCGACGAGCGCGTTTTCGTCTTTAGTCGGTTCCACGGGCGGTCACCCTTCCGTCGAATCGTTGGTTCCCTCGCCGAACGACGGCGTGAAACTGTACGGTGGCCACGGACCGGTGAACGTGACCTCGAGGCCCGGTTTTCCGGCCACGTCGTCGAGCACCGATCCAATGTCGCTCTGGAGGTCCTCTCGGGCCAGGACCGTCAACCGACCGATCGGTCTGCCCTCTTTCGAACGCTTCGCATCGGTCTGGAGCCTCGTGTCCGGTGACGGATCGAGTTCGTGGACCTCTCGTGCGTGGGTCTCGAGACGCTCGCGGACGTCGTGGATAATCGACTCGTTTCGGTCCGATCGGATACGCCCCAACCTGTCGTCGTATTTTGATTCGAGCAGGAATTTTCTCCCGGGTGTTGCCGACTCGATTTCTGCTCGCAATTCGGCCAAACGGTCGTCATCGGATTCAAGGGCTTGTGCGTCGATCAGCTCCGTTCGAACGATCTCGATGCGGTACTCCCAGTGGCCGGCCAGGGAGTCGAGAGCGTCCTCGAGATTATCGCGTTCGGCCTTGAGCCACTCGCACACGACCTCGTCGTTCCCGCGAAAAATGGTGGCGAACTGGAACGGAAGCGGGGTTCCGAACGCCTCGGCCGCCTCGTCGGTGACCGACTGGTGGCGGAGCAACCAGCGGTGAATTTCGGTGTGGTCGTTCGAGTCGTACACGTCATCGCAGTCGTGCACGACCGCTCCGATACCGTCGGTCGTGATGACCCGGACGGGTTCATCGTCGATTCCGGTCGCCTCCAGTTCCTCGCCCGCCTCGACGTCGACGACACAGTAAATGTACCGGCCCTCGTCGAATGCCGTCGTCTCCGTCGACTCCCGGCGGTGGCTCTCAAACTGAGACGACTCTCGCCCGTCGGAAGATCGTTGCGTTCCGTTCACCGCCTCGTTCTCGAGGGATGACCGCTCGCGGGTCACTCGTGGTCACCTCGGAGGACCGTGTAGCCTGGCTTTCGAGATTGCGGAGCCTCCTCGTCGACGCGCTCGATTGCATCCCAGATCAACCCGTCGAGATCGTCCCGGAGGTTCGAGACGCCGTCTTCGATCCCTTCGGACTCCTTGAGCGACTCGACCTCCGCCTCGATAGCCTGTAGCTGTTGACCGAGTCGCTCGATCTCCTCATCGGCGAGGCGTCCGGACTCCATCCGACGAACCGCCTCGCGCTCGAGGGCATCGAGCAAGATCTCGACGACGGTTACGACGAGCGTAACCAGTCCGGTACTGGCCTCGTCTCCGTCGATGTCCACCGTCGTCATGGCTCCTCCATGGCGTCTTCCATCGGTTCGTTCCCCTCGCTTTCATCGTTCTCGGTGGTCTCATCGATCGACTCATTTGGCCGGTTTGAACCGTCGTTAATCATATCGAATCCGCCCATCGTCGGCCGGTCAGGATCCGGCCTCGCTCCGAGGCGGTCGGTAACCTGGTCGGCACTCCCGTCGTGACCGCGCCCGTCGCTCTGTTCGCGGTTCCCGCCGTCTTCGTCATCGGTATTGTGGGCCGGTTCGTCGTCCGAGTTTCCCTCGCCAGCGGTGGTCACGTTGACGCCCCGCTGGGGACGGACGGGCGGGCGTGGCCGGTTCATCTCGGCGATTTCGGGATCGCCAACTGCTTCGGCCATCCGTCGCATGTCAGTCCCTTCCGGGAACTCGAGACCGTATCTCGCGGCCGTGTCGAACGAGGCGATGGCTGCCCGAACCTGGACGCCCAACATCTGCGTATCGCCGATCGAGACAGCGATGTCGGCGTTGATGACGATACCCTTGTCGAGGAGCATCTCGAGAACGTCCGCGAGGTCGGATTGCTGTCGGCTTGGCTGGAAATCACTCATCGTCATATCCCCGTCGTTTTCGTTCGAGTTCGAACCGTCTCCCGTAGATGTGCGTCCGATTCGGCGCGCTCGAGTGCCGAACCTGTCGCGGCATCGTGGCGTAGTTCTCTGGTGATCGAAGTTCGGGACGATCGATTACGAGCGTCGACACCGCCGTCGGGTTTCGGGAGTTGGGCGTCCGATCGGTTTGCCGCGTCTTCTCGCGGTTTATTTCGACAAGGCGTTCGAACTTCCCGTGGGTCTTGAGCAGGGCGTCGCGAAAGCTGTCGACACCCTCCATCGCCTGGGCCTGGATGATTTCTTCGTACTGTTTCATGTTGTTCTCCTGGGGATCAAATTCCGACAAAGCCTCTCTGGAACCCATCTCGAGGACGTCGACTACGTCGGTCTCGAGCAGTTCGTCGTCTTCGGTCCCAAACACGCCGTCTTCTTCGCCGTCATCCTCGCCGGTAATGGATTCCGTCACTCCGTCGATGATTCCGTCGTCTCCGTCATCCTCGTCGGTCAGTTCATCCGTGGCTTCGTCGAACTCCTGGGTTGCATTCCAGAGCTCGCTAATATCGGCCGTCTGGAATAGTTTGAGGACGTTAACGGCTTTCACGATCTGCCTGAGCTTCACAACCTCTTCGTCCTCCTCTCCCTGGAGGGCTGCCGGTATTTCGCCCATCTCAATGGCTTCGAGTAGTTCATCCTCGTCGATCGCATCGGGTATCGCCGAGAAATCTATCGAGCGAAGCATGGTTTCAGTTTCCTCGAGTAGCCGGACGACGTTGTCCAGGTCGTTGGCTATTGCGTCAGACTTCGATCTATCGTCGCCCTCGAGCGCGTCGATCCCGTCACCGACTGTATCGGCAATCCGGTCCTGCAAATCGCTTTCGTCGTCGTTTTCGAGCAGTGACGTAATCGCCGATCCTGCGTCCGCTATCGTCGTTTCTAAGTCAGTCATTGGTATCGGGTTCGATCAAGACGGTAAGGATGCCGTTTCGGAGGTAGGTGTTCGTGGATCGGTCTTCCCACGGAACTTCGATTCGCGTCACCTCCGCTCCATCAACGCCGAGGACGAGTTCCTCGCCTTGGAATCCGACGACGATGTCATCCTCGTCGATGCCAGCGGCATCGGCAATGAGAAGGAGTTGGTCTTCCGTCGCTCGCGTCGAGACGTGAACGTCATCGCTCGAACCGCCTCGGTTGACACCGATCGACGACGACCTATCTCGCTGTACCTCCGGCCGCCGACGGACGGGTTGCCGACCTCGCGTTTGAGCCGAGGAAACGGACGTTTCAGAAGGCGGTGGATCGTCGATTGCATCGAGCAACGTGCCGACTGAGACATCGATGTCAATTGACTGGTGACGCTCGAGTCGGTGGAACGACCGACGGAGCGCCGAGAGCCACCGTGGGATTTCCGGCTCGGATCGCTCTCGGGATCCATCCTCGACGGACCCTGACCGACGCTCCTCGCCCTCGTTTTCGGCACCTGAGTCGAAGTCCCCGTCCGTGTCTCGAGCGGGGTATTTGTCGTCCGATCGATCGTCTCCCTCGGGCTGATCCTCCTCGGAATCATCCTGAATCCCGATCCGTTCGGGTGATCGATCGTCCGGCTGGTCGCCTCGAGCGTCGTCTATCGGTTCGTCGTCCGGTCCGTTTCGAGCCGAACGATCGTCGTGATTTTTGTCGGTCATGATTTAACCTCTATTCGGCCGCTCGAGAACTCCTCCTGGACTTCTCTCGCGATCGCTAGCTCCTCTTCTAACACCGCTTTCCGTTGCCGATACTCCGTTTCAGATCGTTCGCCGAGTTCGAACAGCAACTGATTCTCCTTGAGTTCGTCCTCGATGGCTTCGACGTCGTACATCTCGTTGAGTGCGAGCGTGTGAATCGCGTCGACGATGTTGATGAACGGCCGGACGAGGAGGTCGTCTATGATGAACATTACTGGGCACCAACTCTCACATTGACGAAGCTGTACGGGGCGAACGGACCCGTGTATCGAATTATCAGCTCCTCGTAATCGTCCTCGATTCGACCGATCGCCTCATCGAAGGCGTCGCGCTCGTCGCGGTCGACGAGGTACGAGCGGTTCAACACCAGTCGATCGCTGAATAGGCCGTTGTCAACGGCGTCTACGGCTAGCGGTTCCAGTTCGTCCGCGACCGCGTCGCAAACCGCCTCTCGATCGACTTCGTCGGATTCTTCCGCGACGATTTTGAGTCCTAACTCGACCGTTCCATCGATTTCGCGCAAGGAGCGCCTGAACGCGCGGTCGGCCCCTCGAAGGACGTTCTTCAACGCCCGGTCGTTTTCGAAGACCATCCCGAACCGCATCGGAACGACCGTTCGCGAACCGTTCGATAGCATGATCTCCCGAAGCACCTCGTCGTGGCGCTTTGCGTCTTCGTCCGTTCGTTCGGGGTCGGTCGTCTCGATGTCGGAGACGAGTGCTGCGAAATGCCGGTGGGTTATCGGGTACACCTTCTCGGCACCGGCGACCGCCTCGGTTTCGAACTCGAGTGCATCGTCGGCGTCAACTACGCCGTAGACGTATCGGTGGCTCATTGAACGGCCACCTCTCTCGTTCCGATGGGTGCATCCAGTCGTCGCTTTTCCCCGACTATCGTCGGTCGTGGGTAGGGTAGTGGATCCATAGTCGTATCGCTGTTTTCAGTTCGTTATGGTGTATCTTGGCGTGGGGGACTGCCCTAGAACGGCGACAGTAACGCGGAACACGTCACGGTTCGCACGGTACCGCAACGGCTGCCACCGAGTACGGAACGCCTTGCCGGTGCTCGAAGTACCGTACGAACTCGCCTTACGGTGATGCCTGCAATGGCAAAGTCAACCATGATATGTCTCGGAAGGGGCAGTAGGGGTATGGCATCACCACAACGACGACCCGATTCCTCGAGTCTCGCCGAAGTGCTCGATCGAATCCTCGACAAAGGCGTTGTCATCGATATCTGGGCACGAGTATCCGTCGTCGGGATCGAGTTACTCACGGTCGAAGCTCGAATCGTCGTCGCATCCGTGGACACCTTCCTCCACTACGCGGAGGAGATCGCAAAAATTGAACGAGCGACGGCCGAAGGCGATCTCGAGGATCTGAAAGAACTCGAGATCGAGCGACGGCCGGAGTCCTCGCCCGAATCGGCCGCGTAAACGGTCGGGTGACGTGAGTCCCCGTCGGTAACCGGCTTGACCCTCAGTGGTCGGACGCTGGCTCCGAACGCGAACTGATCCCCACCGATACTCGAGATATACACATCATCCCCTGAATATGGCCGAGGCGGAAACACAATCGACCGAACAATGTAAGGCGCTCACCGAGAGCGGTAACCGTTGCTCCCGAGAGGCGATAGACGACGGATTTTGTCATCAACACGATGAGGACGATCCGATTGCCGACGAAGCGAAAGCCGAAGACGAAGAGAGTGGGAACTCGACAGCGGAGGAGTCAAATGTGAGTCAATCAGAATCGATCGAAATCGAAACAGACCAGATCGACGAGAGCGATATCGAAGCGGTGCTCACCGTTCGCCAAACGATCGAGGCTACCGCCGCTAAACTGATCGGTCGACAGCTCGACGGTGTCACCGAAATCGAGCGGAGGGACGACGGGTGGCGAGGCGTCGTCGAGGTAATCGAACGGGCGTCGATTCCCGATACGCAGGATATTCTCGGTCGGTACGCTATCGAAGTAAGCGAAGACGGCGAAATCGAGGGCTACCGTCGGCTCGATCGATATCGCCGTGACGACACGAGCGATCGCGACTGATCACGTTCGTCACGGCCACAACGGGGACAACGTGGGGCTGAACGCGACGAACTCTGCTGTCGACCTCGGCGGAGCTATATAGTAGACAGTGATAACGGTTTACACACCTAACGCGACGGCGTCTTGCGATAGGGTGTGCAATGACTTTCACTGTACTCCTCGAAAGGTGAGCAGCTACCGTATCGTTTCCCGGCAAGTGCAGGGCTGTTCCGTTTATCGATACGACGCTTGCGCTTATTCGATGGCAATAACACGTAATCACGCGAACGTTTTCAAGAAATCGACCGCCGTAACGACGTTGATCGACGCAGTAGTGGAGCTAACGAGGGGGCGTCGACGGACTGGGCTCTTGCTTCTCGGTGCCGCGCTCCTCTCCTTGCGTGCCACCGGCGTTGGAATGCTGGCTTCAATCTTGCTCCGCGTGTACCGTCGACTCAGGTAGACCTTTTTTGAACGCAACGAAACGAAGCGATTTTCCCTCCCAGATATCGTGTAAACGAGTCCTCGAGATCCCTGTTTCGGAGGCAGTATGTGGACCCTACGATGTTCGATACGGCATCTGCAAGCCCAAGAAACTGGTCCCTACGTCTCATCAGTTTTCCAACATGGGTTCTGAATCAGATCAGGAAGATGAGGAGACTGACGACGAATCGGACCAGTCCAGTGAATCAGGGCACGATGAATCGGCATCGGCAAACGACGAAGCGGGGGCATCGGAAGAAGATGAATCGACTGAGACGAGTGAAGACGAAGCGTCTGAGGCGGAACCGTCGGAAGAGGATGAGGGGGAGTCTGCCGAAGGCGAAGCATCCGAAGAGGAGTCTGACGATGGTGACGAGGAGGAGACGGGTGGAGCAACGATTCTTCACCTCAACCTGGCAGGATTAGATCTCAATCTGCTGGGTCTCGAGGTCGGCCTGGAAGAGGTCGACCTGGATATCTCGGCCGTTCCCGGATCGAAACGCTTACTCGGTAATCTGCTCTCGGCCGTTGCCGGACTCCTCGATGGCGGAAGAGGACTCCTCAACTCGGTGGCATCCGCTGGCAAAAAGGTACTCGGCCTGATTCCGGGAAGCGGACTGGTCGGAAAGGTATTCGGGCGACTTCGGAACCTGATCAGTTCCGGTACGGAGGAGGATGAAGAGTCCGAGGCTGACGAAGATGCTGGGGCCGATGGGGAAGCAGATGATCGACCTGGAATCCTCCGTCGAATGGGGGCAAAGATTCGTGAATTCGGAGGGAACGTCATTATGAAGCTACCGATCGAAAAACTGGTCGCAACGGTCGTTCAAACCGCTGCCAGTTCGATTATCAAGCGGGTTGACCAGTACGCGAGCGAGAAGCGTGACGAAGACGTCGGCGAGGAAACTGGCGAAGAAGCGGCTACTGACGGTGGAACTGACCCTGATCGCGACTCAACCAACGAATTTGAAGCCGACAGCGTGTCGGACCCATCATCAACGAGTTAATTATGAGTGAATCATCACTGGCAGACCGCATCGACTACGAAGAAATCGCAGAGAGCCTCGACATCGAGAAAATGCTCGAGGGAACGAAGTGGGAAGAACAGGTCAGCGAGGGCCAAAACCTCGGAGAGGTGATTGGAGGCGAAATCGGAGCGATAGCCGGTCGGCAGATCGGCATGATGATCGGGGAAGCGGTCGGCGATATGGTTATCGAGCAGCTAATGGAGGCGGACGAAGGTGAGGAATCGGAAGCAGAAGACGGGGAAGAAGAGAGCGAAGATGATGAAGAGGCGGCTGCTGACGAGGAGGAAGAACCGGCAGATGAGGAGGAAGAACCGGCAGATGAGGAGGAAGAACCGGCAGATGAGGAGGAAGAATCGGCAGATGAGGAGGAAGAACCGGCAGATGAGGAGGAAGAATCGGAATCGAGTGATGATTCAGTCGAGGAAGACGAGGAATAAGCCATGTCGCCCCGGTATGTGACCAGCGGAGCGCGCATGGACGCGTCCGATGGGACCGCTCAACCACGAGTCCCGAACGGTGGCAACCGCCGGTCTATTTGGGATACTGGCGGGTGGTGGTCACAGTGACCGACGACGATATGACCGACATCGTCCTCGAGGAAGTCACCGATCAGATGGATGCTGACGACCTCGTTTCCGGCGGATCGATCAAAGACCAACTCGACCCGGACAAATTGGGCGCAGCGGTCGGTGCCAGAGTCGGCGAATCGATCGGCCGAACCGCCGGCCAGTCGGTTGGAAGGCACGTTTCCATCGCGATCAACGAAAGCATCAGAGGGGATGCCGACGGCGACGAAGCTCCCCTCTCGGTAATCAAAGGTGCCTTTCGGTCGGGTATGCAGGAAGCCATCAACGAGATCGGCGACCGCGACTCGACGGTATCATCGCTCCTGAACGCACTCCCTGATTCCGAAGGAGACGGTGATCTGCTCGAGGAGGACGACGAACCTGCGGGTGAAGAAACGGATGAAGATGCATCGACGACGGAAGATGCTGGTGAAGACGAGACGACCGAGGACAAAGCGGACGACGGTCAGGAGGGTGCAAAGGAGAGAGACGACGAGGAGGCCCACGAGGACGGAAAAGAGGCAGACGAGGACGAAGTGAGCGAAGACGAGGAGGTGGATGGAGACGAAGTGGGCGACGATAAAGCGGCAGACGCTGAGGATGTCGCGGCGTCGGTCGATCCGGACGAGGCCGATGCAGCGGAGCTATCCGAACTCCGGACGGAAACGCTCGAGAGCTATCTCGAGTTGCTTAGTTACCGAGAGCTCCAGTCGATTGCAAAGGAGGTGGGCGTCAAGGGAAACCTCAAGCGAGCGGAGATGACTGACCGAATCGTCGACACCGTCGCGGAGTCGACATAGCCATCCCCACGAAACACTATGAGCACTGAACTACGCGACCGCGTTCGCGACCTGTTAACAAAAGCTTCGGCGGAACTCGAGTCGGTGACCGACGGCGAGGAGGAAATCGATACCGCTCTCGAGGGGAGCAAACTCGCCGAAATCGGGGCCGAAGCGGCCGAAATCCTGGAGGAGACTAGTCCGGACGATCTCGTTGGCGGACTGGGTATGGCAGCGACCGACAGATCGACGACTTTCCCGGAGGCGATCGCGACAGGAGACCCGGAGCAGGTCCGTGATCTCCGGGCGCTGGTATTGCTGTCGCGGCTTTCGACGGGCGGAGACAGAGAGACGTTTGCGGAGTCGACGCTCGAACGAACGGTCGAGGACCTCCGCGAAACGCTCGCGCACGGTGATCGGGTGTCGATGGACGCATCTGATTCGAACGTCGATGCGGATTCCGCAGACGATAACGGGGACGATCAGAAGAACACGACGGCGGAGGACTCGAGCGGCGATGCGATCCGGTCGGTACTGGAAGCTGCTATCGACGGGTTCCGCGAAGAGTTCGAGGGAGTGGGCGACGGGTTAGGTGATGTCGTTTCGGAGAGCATCAACGGTGGGGATAGCGAAGAGACCGAATCAGGAGCGGACGATGAGACGGAATCCGACGATGAAACGGATGACCCGAGTAAGGAAACTGACGAACCAAGAGCAGACGAAGAACCGAGTGAAGGGGCTGACGAGGCTGGCTTGCTCGGTCAGAGCGATTCCTCCTCGAGAAGATCCCACCTATCCACGGTGGCGAACTCGAACCGAGCCGATATGCGGGCTGTTAAACGGCACTCGACCGTCCCTGACCGGTGACACCGCGATCTGCCGAACGAGGTGTATGGAGATCAACGGGTTGTAACGAACGTTTTGAGGAGGAGACGAAGGGGCGATTCGAGGTGGTACTCTCGGACGCCTTTTTTGGGTGTCAATCGGTGAGACGGGCCGGTGATCCCGCAGCGACACGGAGCCTATCCGCGAGTCGCTCACAGCAGGTGTCCGCTTCCTCGAGGAACTGCGTCGTCAGAAAAATCGTCGTCCTGCGGTTGTTCGTCCGCTCGAAGTACTCCCACAACGGGTTTCGTGCCTTCGGATCCAGACCGCTCGTCGGTTCCTCCGTCGGGGATTGCACTGAATCAAGGAGAAAGCTCACGAGTTTAGTCGTGGGTGGATGTCAAGACCTTCAGCGGGACTATCCGTACGGCTACTCTCTCCCTCGAGTAAAACGTCATCACGAGAGACGGGTGTGTAAATCACTCTCGAGCGCTGGTTTCCCTCGAAAAATCGAAGAGAGCGCGAAAATCGTCGATCAGTGTCTAACCCTGCTCCAGGACGAGCGCACCGTCAGGAGCAACGTCCCCGGAACGATCAAACCGCCGGCGGATGCAGAGACCTATCAGGCGGTCGGAATTGGTACGGAGAACCCGGTATGACGATCATCCGATGGGTCGAACTCGGCAATCCGGTTCAAGATACGAAGCCCTTGATTTCACAGCGTATCCGCGTTACCGGAGATTGATGAAGTCGGATACATCGCCGATCTGGTTACGACGGTAGGGAGTCTTGACATCGTTCCCGGCAGCGTCGATAGGTGAGCCTATCGAGTGGGGTCGTTCCCACTCTCCGATTTCCCAGTCTCCGGTTCGTGAATTCGGGCGGATTAACACGTCGTTGTCAACCGCATCACGCCTGTCGGTCACCGAGGCCGTGGTTTCCTGGTACTCCAAGAATTGTACACGGACGGTAACCGCACTGTCGGACCGGGTCGCAATCTCCTCGGCGATACCGCCGGCGAGATCGGGAGGTGGCGGTTCCTCGGGGTCGGTGTCGCTAACCACCACGGTGACCGTCTGAGGGTCGGTGAACGGTGAGGGATCTGCGTACTTGCTGCGAACCGTCACAACCGTCAGATCGTCGTTCTCAGGCCCCTCGATTACGTCGTGAACTGCCTCGTTGACAGTCCGCTCGAACGCGATCTGTTGGGCTGAGGCACCGGCAGTCCCGACTACGACCATAATGAGGACCGCGAGAACGGCGAAAAACAGCGCCGTCTCTCGAGTGGATTGAAAGTCAAAAACGCCTGCCTCTCCGATAAGCGTGGGTCGATAGAGCGCCCACAGGACCCCAAAGCAGGCGATATTGATCATGACGATGGTGACGAGCAAGAGTGCAAGCGTCCCGATCCAGACGACCGGTCGATCCCAGATCACACCGAGACCGGAAGCAGCGGCGGTTGGAATCAGCGCAGCGGCCATCATCACCCCGATTAGCGACATCGGACCTTTAGTGGTCAGGCCGATTCCGCCCGCCGCTCCCGCCGCCAGTCCGGCGATCAATGCGAGTATATTTGGCGCGAGTCGCACGCCGACCAATTCGATCGCACTCAGGTCGAGTACCGGCGGTACGAACCGGAACGCTTGCAGGGTGAAACTGAGTGCCGTCGCGGCGAGAACCGCAACCGCGAGTCCGTACGCTTGCATTTGGAGACTACCGAGTACCATCCGACGGTCACCGCTGATCGCGCCGACGCTCGCGGTCAACACCGGTCCGACCACTGGGGCGATCACCATCGAACCGACGACGATAGCTGGCGAGTCTGCGAGCAGTCCAACGGTTGCAATCAGTGCACTGAGGAACATCAACGCGTAGTACGAGGCGGAATCCTGACTGAGATTCATCGCTTTCGACCGGAGTTCGGATATCGTGAGCGGGTCGAAATCCTTCGCGTACCGGTCCATCAGCATCTCCCAGGTCGACGTCATCGCGACCTCCCCGCTCAAGATAACCGTGTACTGGTTCGTATCGACACCGGCGTCCTCGAGGGCGTCTAGCACTGGTCCGACGGCATCGGCTGGAACCGGGATCTGAAATAGGGCCCCTTCGTGGGTCGAACCGGTTCCCGATTCCGCCGCCGCAGGTACCTTCGCGGGCGATTCGGTTCCCAGGATAGCGTATTCGACATCCAGCTCGGCAAGCGTCTCGAGAACCTCGTTTCGACAGCGTTCCGGCACTCGTACGTAAAGGGTTCTCACAGGGGAAAGACCACGACCAACAAATAATATACTGGGGTTGATCGTGCGCGGTTGATCTCCGGGTTCGGGGTCGAACGGTGGTGGCTCACACGGGTCGTTCCGAGGAGTCGTCTGCCTGCGACGAGATCGTCCCTCAGAAGAACGATTCCACCGTTGCAGACCGCGGCTCCAGCGACGTTGTGGCCGCCGCCGCGGACCGTCACGAGGAGGTCATGACTGCTCGTCAAGTCCACGGCCTCGACGACGTCGTCGCTCGCCATCTCCACGTGAGTGGCGCCGTCAGTAATCCGAGAGACGAACTGGTGGTAGGCGTCCGACCCGGTTCTAGCGTCCGGATTCGAAGGGTCGTGAACAATCAGATCCGGTGTACACAAGGTGTCGATCTGATTGGGGTCTCTATCGGTTCAGGGTGCATCGACGAGGGTGTAGTCGAGCGTTTCGTGGTTAGGTGGAACGTCGGATTGGCCAGTCATTGCTGATCACTCTATTGATGACTCTTTTGCTCTCAATGGATAGTCCGATCCGGCCCATCTAGACCGAAGACGACTGAGGCATGAATGTGAATATCGAGTGATACTGTCGTAGGCGATCAGAGCCATTTATATGGGTCTCTCACTCCCTGAAACAGAAACAGTGTTAATGCGAATGATTTGCCGGATCTACGGATATCACCTTGGCCGTTATCTCAAAAATCGGTAACATCACTGTCCAATCCTCCCGCCAGTCGGTGAACGGAGTGCCTGATCGACTCCGAAAGTGGACGCCCTTTGGAAGTGCTTCGGTTGCCCGTCTGGCGGCCATCGACGAAGATGCCACCGAAGCCGATATCAGCACGAGAGACGAGGAGTGTCAGCATCACATTCGACGAGCCAGATGATCCTAATACTCCCCTGACCGCGCGGGCGACAGCCCGGTAGCAGATAGCTATAGTAGCCAGTGAAAGTCATTGCACACCCTATCGCAAGACGCCGTCGCGTTAGGTGTGTAAACCGTTTCACTGTCTACTATATTGAAGTACTGGTTACGACGCGTACGTTGAGACCGATAGAAAATCGATTCCGTGTCGTTAGTCCACTCCTCTTCGAAGATGCGTGGATAGAAAGTCGGCCTCGGTACTCATAAGAAATCCGAAGGTCACCAATGAAATAAAAGGTTTTGCACCGATAATAATCATGCGGCGATGCGAAGGTGTTGAACAATGACGAATAGCGACGGCTATGCAAAACTCTCTGAAGACCGGTGCGCGGTCAAAATCTACCCCGAAGAATCAGTTGCGGAGCAATGGAAAGATGAAGCCGAAGAACAGGAACTCTCGCTATCTCGCTACCTGCAGAACCTGATCCATGAAGCCCGTTCTTACCGGCAGCACGGCCTGGTACACCAAGACGGGAGTCAGAAACGAATCCAAGAGTTAGAACAGCAAATAGGCCAGCTCCAGAAACGGTTGGAGGAGAAAGAGTCTGAATCCAGTGAGGCCGTCAGCTTCGATCCAGAAACCCTGAAACAAGAAGTCCTAACAGGGCAGTACCAGTCCCTGGAAGAGATCCTTCGAAGGATTGTGGAGACCGGTATCTTGGATGATGTGATCCGTGTCCCGGTGGAGAACCAGTTGTACTTCTTAGCCGCTCAGAACGAGGTAGAGTACGAGCGTGGCTGGGGCTGGAAACTCACTGGAAACGAGGTGAGTCAATAGTTATGGCTCCTCCTCGGAAGCATGAAATCCTGCTCGATCATGAGGAGTGGGAGAAACAGGTGTTCAAGAACAAGCACGACTGCATCAACCAGTGGCTCAAATCCAAGGACTCCACAGGCGGAGCCTCCAGACGAACACTCAACAGTTACAGTAGGACTGCCAGTAAGTTCTTCCACGAACACTTCCCCGACACCCATCCCAGCGAAGTTACTGTAGGAGATATCGAAGAATACGTTCTCGACTTGAACGACCGAGGCGTGGCTCAGAACACCAAGCGCCGATACGTAGAAAGTCTGTCAGCGTTCTACACGTGGGCATTGTTCCGACCACGGTTCGAGGACATCACAGGCAACCCAGCAAGAGTAGTGTTAGAGGAGATTCCGAAGGAGAAGAAGCCACGACCAGAAACAGCTACGTGGGAAAACGGGAGAGAGATCATCCGTAACATCCCGGATCCACGTGACAAGACTGCAGCCATCCTAATGGCGAAAACCGGAGCCCGAATCCGAGAAGTCCTCACACTCAAGGAAGAAGACCTCTTGTTGGAGGACGGGTTCGTACGGTTCACCAACCGGAAAGGAGGCACCACCACAGTCAACCCTGTAGACCAGGAAACGATTCTGGCTTTGAACCGGTTGAAAGCCTTGTCCTCGAACGATTCTCCGTACATGTTCGTCTCAATCCGTGGTGACCGAATCAAAAGAGAGCGTGTTCGGCGTGTTGTCCGACGAGCAGCAGTGAAAGCCGGAGTCATGGACAAAGTGGATGAACAAGACTGGCATAAGAAGTTCACACCGCACTATTACCGGACGATCTTCACCAGTCTGATGCGGAACAACGGGATGCCCGACCACTACACCCGCTACCTCAGAGGAGACGGAGACAAAGAAGTCATGGACCTCTACACCAAGATTCCACGAGACGAAGTCAGAGACGAGTACCTCGAGATCATCAAACCCCTCAACCTGTACACCAGGACAGACGGTGGAGGTGAGAACCAGCGATTGGAGAGCACGAAGTCAACGTCATCAGAGACCGTTCAGACCAGGTTGTAGGAGCACCGATTTTTCTTTCTCCAGAAGAGGTTAAACAGCTATTGGAGGAAGGGAAGATCGAGATCTCTGTCTATAATCATCGATAATGTTTTTACGGAGTTTTATAACCCAGCATGGTGACCAACCATGATGTAGAGAGACATGGAGATGGGGGCACGATTTTTGTGAACAGGCAAACACTGAGCAGCCCGACCCTTACCGTTGTAGAACAGATTTCAGAGAAAGAAGGCGTGGATTCTGTTGACCTTCGACCACCACTTCACGACGTAGTGGATACTGAGGCATTAGACAGGATCATCGAGTCCATGGACGGGGATGGACTTGTTGAGTTCCAATACCAAGGTTACCAGGTCACCGTTTCCAACACAGGAGAGGTAGAAGTCCAGGAAAAGGCTCGAGTCTGACGGTTTCAAAAATCCTGTTGTCAATTATACTTATTGCAGGGTGGTTAGCGGATAGAACTCGGTCAGGCTCGAAAACTTTCATATTGTGGGTTCTCTCATCGGCATCCTTTTGCGTGTGATGCGTACGAACTCGGTTTTGCTGTTGGTGTGCGAGAGGACTATCGGTTCTTGGACGATGGATTTCCTAATGTGGATCTTCCAGTGGTTTTCCTCGACAACCAGTTTGACAGCCCTGACCTAGACAGGTACTTGAGCAAGTTCGAAACGTATGATCCGAGTGTGGCGGTACTCGGTGACGCCTACAACGAATCCGAGGCAAAACGTTTGAACGAGACAGCGATCCAGCTACTCGAGGAACATCCTTGGAAAGAGATTATCGTGGTCCCGAAATTCGAGGAGGCGTTCGAGATCCTGGACCATGAAGTGACTCTGGGATATCCGAACGGATATTCAGAACTGAAGCCCAATGATTACAGCTCGGTTCGTGACTGGCGAGGTAGGAAAGTCCACGTCCTCGGAGGCAACCCCCACTCTCAGTTTGACGTGATCGAGGAGTTGACCCAGCCCAACCTGCATATGGATCCGCCAGCCGATATCAGGGGAGTAGATGGGAACGGGCTGCAAAAGGGTGCGTACTTCGGAGAGTACTGGACACCCAGTGGTTGGGAGCCAGCGGATCACTTGTCGATCCGGGAAACCGTGAGGAGGAGTTTGGAAGAGGTCAAGGAGTTTTGGCAGGGCAAGGGTTTGTGGCCGGACACCGAACCCATCGATTTGTACGGACCAGCAGTGATCGAGCCGGATGACCTGATCTTCATGGACAAGGGAGGCGACCCCATCCCTGACCGGGAAGAATTGGAATACGCTTACATCGGAGAATACCTGGAATACGGGAAAATGGCGTTCCAAAGTGAGGCTCAGAAAAAGTTCGTCGAGTACCGGGAAGATTTCACACCGGTATAATCTTTAGAAGTCTACGTACTGAGATTCCCACTCTCGGCGTTCATCTAATGTTTCTAACCCTTCGCTGGTGATATCGTAGTAGTTGGTACGGCGGTCGAGTTGGCCTTTTTCGACCAGCTCCTTGTTCACCACAGTATCCAGGTTCGGGTACAAGCGGCCGTGATTGATCTCAGAGCTGTAGTACTGCTCAACCTCTTCTTTCACGTCCTGACCGCTGGGTTGCTCCTGCCCGGCTATCACGTACAACAAGTCGCGTTGAAATCCTGTGAGGTCGTCCATAGCCCGTGTATCAACTATCTGGCTCTTTGTTAACTCGCTCGTACAAACACGGTAGAAGGTTTTAGAGGTTTTATTCCGGGTTCAGAAGTGTTTCAATGGTGTTGAGCGTTTGAACCGTTGTCCACTCTACCTGTTCTCCATCGATTTTGTCTGAGTCCAGTTTGCCCTGCAATTTGGACTGTACTTGTTCGTTCTTACAGGCGACCACCACTGTCTGGAATCCGTTACGCAGGTGTTTCTGGATGTGTTCGATCTCCCTACCGTTCGGCCCCATTGCGATTTCCACTGCCACCTTCTGATCTTGTTTTGTGGCGTGGACGTCGGCATCTTCCTTCTCCAACTGGGCTTGCCAACCTTGTTCTTCGAGAGTTTTCTTCGCTTGATGCTGCCAGTACTGATGACTGATTGAACCCCTTCCTTTCACGTGGAACTTAATACCAATCTCTTCAAGAAGATCTCTGCCCTTGTCAGTGAACTCGAACAGGGTAGCTCGAGTACTCCCCTTCTCCAGCTTCTTCTCTTCTACCAGCTCTTTCTCTTTCAACTTGCTTTTCGCCTTGTTCCCTTTGTAATAGCTGAAGCCCAAGTTCTCGTACCGTTCGGTCACGAATTGGAACGGGTTTTCCGCAATATGCTTGAGCAAGAGTTCAGATTCTTCGGACAAGTTGTTCCGATCGGTTTCGGCGGATTCGGTTGTTCTACCTTCTTTTTCAGACCGGGTTGTGTCTTGAGAGGCGGTTTCTGAAGTGCCGTATATAGTGTTGTTAGTATTCGAATCCGGTATTTGCCGGTGTGTTTCCTCGAGTTGTTCCCACTCGTTTTGCTGCAATTCTTCGAGTTCTTGGTCTGAGACGGTGGATTCGAGCTGGTGGTTGTGCAGTTTGACCGGTACTGGATCTGAGTTTCCGTGTTGGATGATTGCTTCTCCTGTTCCGAGTTTTTGGGCGAAATCGGCTTGTCGAGAGGAGAGGTTCATCGACTTGGCGATGGATTGGAACTGTTTCTGGTCTCCGACTGGGAGCAGTACCTTGGTTTTCGTGTTCGCCTTGAGCGAGTCGGTGAGTTTGGAGGCTTCCTGATCAGCAGCTACCAAGCCGATACCCATTTCACGTGCACGAGCAGTCAAGTCATCTATTTCTGGTATCCCGGCAGCGTCCTGCTTCTCCAAGTAGACCGAGAAGGTTTGCTTCGCCTCATCGATGAAGAACACTATCTGAACCCCGTTTCCCCTGTCTGTGTTTTGCTTCTGGTACTCGTAGACGTAGGCGAACAGGATCTGCTGCAGAAACCGTTGAGTGTCCCGTGTCAATCCGTCAATCTCGAGTACCACGTTCCTCTGCAACAATTGGGGTATGGAGTAGCCTTGGCTGCAGTCGAAGATTTGGCCGGAAGACAGTAGCATTGATTCTAACCGGTTGAGAACAGTGTCTCGGTAGTTCGATGTCTTCCTGACGTAGTTGACCTGGTTTTCCTCGATCGAGTGCTTAAGTTCGAACAAGGAGGGGAAGGGTGGTTCCACCTCCCGGAACAATTCGTAGTCTATGTAGAGCGAGACCAAGGACTTGAGCAGGTAGTTCTTCGATCCTGAGAGCAGTGATTGACTGTGCCCGAAAATATCGGTAAAGGTCTGTATCCACTTATACGGATCAACACCGGGCGGTGGCTTTACCGGGTTGAAACGCAGTTGTTTCCAAGGCAAAACCAGTAACTGGTCGAGTTCCGTTGTGAGGTGGCGGTAGTCTTGTTTCCGGTCGAAAGCCCAGAAAGGAGTCGTGAGCTGGGTCATTATCTGACGGATCATCGTGGTCTTCCCGCTACCTGTCTCCCCTACTGCGAGCAGGTGTTGTGCAAGATCGTCCTCTGTAAGAGTGTATGGCCGGCGGGGTTGGAAGGTTTTCCCGAGTACCAGTGTGTCGGGTTGGTTGAGGTTGTTGACAATTGGATTCTTGGTGAACGGGTACTCTGTTTTCTCGGCGGCCTTGGCTTCGATGAGTCGTTGGATCTCTTTTCGCCGTTGATCAGAACGAGTGACGACTGCTTCTCTCAACAAGTACTGTACTTCTGGATCATCCTCTAAACCAGCTTGTTCTACAAGTCTTAGTAGTCGGTCAACGTCAACCATTGAGAATAATTAGAAGAAGTAGGGTAGGAGCTTTTTCACTGTTTCTGGTTTGTGATTTTGACGGTTTGGCTGGTTTGGTTGAGTGCTTGGTCTATGTCTTCCATTGTGAGATGTGGGAATCGGTCTTGTATCTCCCTACGAGAAAGGTTCTTCACTACAAGCATTTGTTTGATGAGTTCCGGGTGAACTCCTTTGATCGGTTCCACTGGTATAGAATATGGTGGAACTGATCTTTAAAGAAAAAGAAGAAAGATGGGGTTGATTCGGGTTGGTTATTCGGAGAACAGTTCTTGTCCGAGCAGTAGCGGGATTATCAGTATGATGAGTCCTTGGATCAGTCCCGGTACTTCGAACAGTGTTGTTCCTGTGAAGTCGGATAACAGTCCTGCAAGGGTTGCTACAAGTGCGAGAACTGCGATCACTACTTCGATGATCTCTCCAAGTGTGAAGCTCCTGTTCCGTATTCCTGTGTGTTTTCCTTCGAGGAAGACTTCGTTTAGAAGTAGTGCTGTACCTCCAAGTGTTGCTACATGGACTGCGATTGTCCATGCTGTTCCTTCTGCGATCCCGAATAACTGTGTTATCCCGATTACTACTGTGATTATGATTGCGATCAGGGATGCGATGAAAGTTGCACGTCTTCCCTGTCTGATGGTCGGGTTTTTCGCCATAAATTATCGTTTCTCTGATAAACAAATGGGGAGGATTCGTTTATAAATCTGAGAAGAAAATATAGCGAGTATGTGAGCCAGTTTTTGGTCGTGGCTCAAGGACGGATAGGGGTACTTAGCCCGGTTAAAGGACAGGTGAAAGTGATACCATGCACCCCTGCTCCCCCTTCAAGGGTACAGGGATAGTACAGTGAAGTGTTTGTTATCAGTATTTTTAAAGTAGTGGTGCTGATTCCGTGCTTTGCTGTTTCTCAATTCCGCTGGTTGAGTACGTCCTCAGTTTCCTGTTTATCCGTATACGGTAGTTAGTCGTAAGCCGAGAGAAGCCTTTGAGAACCCATTTTGAGAACCTTGATGTTCCGGTGTAACCCTGTTGTGAGCCTGTTTTGAAGCCCTGTGTTTTCCGGTGAACCCTGTTACAACCCTGTACTCGAAACCATGCAACAGAGGATACATATAAAAAAGTGTAGTGACCAATACCTATTACAAAGGTGAAACAAATTTGACAAAGAACACACTACCCGTATACTTCCCACAACAACAAGAAAAACAAAATCAAACACCCGCAGAACGAGCCACACAACGACTCAAAAAACAAAGCCAGAAAACCGACAACCAAGCGATCTACTTCGGAAGTGACACCGAGCAGTGAAGGAGACAGTAGAACAGCTTCTTGAAGCCAAAGGAGACACCGACCCGTATGAGATGGAGATCGGGGAAAACTACGAATTCGACGGCGGAGAACACCACTACAACCTCGTAATCGAAAAAGTCTACGACGACATTCTCAGCGTCGAACAATACTACACAAAGCGGATGGACAGGATGTCAGCCCCCGAAGTCCGCTTCGACATTTCCGGCGACGAGTGGACACCGGTAGAATACCAGAACCACGACACCATCCCACAAGTCTACGAAGCAGACAAGAACGGAGTAAATGGGCTTGATGGACTGCTTGAGACGTGGGAGTCAAACCTTCAAAGCCAATTCTCACAATACATCGGGGGTGATTCCCCATAGATTTTGAAAACCAGATTGAGGATTCTCTCTTAGAGGAGACCGTCGCCTACACCACGAGAAAGGGTAGTACCGAGATGAAACAAGAACCATTCAAGCAGGCTGGTGAAGTCGAGATCTACGGCTACACATCAAACCAGTGTTTGAATCGGGCGAACGCCTTACCATTCAACCATAGCGAGACACCTGTCACAGTCTACGCTAAGGTCATTGAACCGTGGACAATCCAAATCCAAGCAGAACTACCCGCCCAAGGTTTAGAAGCCGCCATCGAAGAATACAGCTACGAAACCGCACCCTCAGTCCGGGAATTCTACGGAGCAGTCAAGCGATTCATAGAAAAACACCTGCGATTCGACTACCTGGAGAATCTTAGCCGATTAGAACAGGAAGTAGTGAAAGAGGTCGCACGCCAGAAAAACCACGACTACGCCGAAACACTTGCAGACCTGACCAGAGATCCACACGCCGGAAGTTTCTACGAACTAACTCAGAACAAGGAAAAAGGATTCACAATAGACAACGCTCCAGAGTTAGCCGATGAAGCGATCCAGCACTTGGAAGACTACGCCGCAGACTTAGGATTAGAAGGAGAGGTGAGAACCAGTAGTGGAAGAGAAGGTGAAAGAGAAAATACTCGATGCACTTGAAGAGATTGAACCTCTGCACCGAGAAATTGTCGAGAACTACCATCCCGAAGATCACTATATCTTGCCTATAGGAGCTACTGCCAATCTTAAAGAGATAGCAAAGGCGTATGGTTTAGAACTAACAGAGAAAAACGCAAGGAAAATCGCAGCAGGAGCCTTCAGTTTTATCCATCAATTCGAGGAAGAATTAGCCGAGCAAACAGGGGTGAACCAGTAGTGGAATCTGATGGTGAGATACTGGAGGAACCTCAAAGGTTCGAGGATAAGGGATTGGCCGTTCGTCTCATCTACGTCAAGGAACGATACAAGTACCGAGTCGAGTACAGCCCACTTCTGAAAAACGGTGAAATCGAAGGGAACTGGGGCGTGTTCGGCGGATCAGTCGGCTACACTTGCTCAGAATACAATACGGAGGAAGAAGCCAGACAATTCTACAACAAACTGGAAGAGATTCCAGCCGATGAAATCCTTGACCACTTCGCAGTAGGTGAAAAGCAGTGACGGCCACAGTCCACCGTGTCTGGTCTTACCGCCCGATGCTTGTGGAGGAAGCCACAGTCTTTGAGGACGGTGAACTACGAATCGGAGACATTGAGGAAACCAAGCCACTCAACCTCCCTGAGATCCAGCACGACAGAAGCTACTTTGAGTGTGAGTGCGGGAAGTGCTTCGATACAAAGGAATCAGCCAAATCCCATTTGCAGAAGGTGAGAAGTCAGGAGTGAAGGTATTCAAACTCCACCACAAGAACGGTGTCAAAGCCAGTTGCTGCAACTACAGAGTCTCCAACACCTTCTGGATGGCAGAAAACAGAGAAGAGGCAGAAAAAGAGATAGCAGAACACACGCCAGACGACAGGGAAGACCATGGCAACTGCCCTACCTGCTTCGCCTCATTGTTAGCGGAAGAAGAATACGAGATAGTGGACACCGATCAGGAGACAATAGCCACAGGTGAGACCAGCTAATGGGAAGACAGGAAATCGAGGCATTTGAAGACCGAGCGAAAGAGATTCTGGCACACTACGGAGATAACGAGATCAGTTTTGAATCCGCTCTTACCGACCTGAAAGACGCACATAGGAAACACCAGATGCAGAAATGGGTGGAAATCCCATTACGCTACCGTGAAAGCCACAACGGAGGAGTAGACCGAAACCAGTTGATCGACGATCTAAGCCTGTACCTCAACGACTACCACGAAGACCAGCTAACAGACTGGGAGTTTCTGGAAGCAGTAGCCAACGAGTCACTGAAACGAGTACAGCTGAAACACCAGTACCAGACCTATTATGCGGTTGTCAACGACAACCCACCCAACTGGTTTCACGACCCGATTGTTCTTTGTGGTGAACACGCAGACCGTAACGGAGTCTACCGAAACAAGGAGAAAGCAGTACAGGCACGAGACACGGTTCGAGAACAATCAGGAAATTCAGACATCAACGCCTACAAAATCCACTTAGAACCAGTAGAGAAAGGTGAGACCTCATAGATGGGTCAAACCTCTACTCCCATTCCTTCGGTGGAGGAAGTCGAAGCTGGAGACTGGAAGGACATCGACGAGTACACTCAGGAGCTTAGAAAGGCGGGTTTTGATGCCGAGTATGAGAACGTGTGGAGCGGAACTACCGGATTCACAGCCATCCTCACCGTTAACGGTCGGGCGCACGCCGTGTTCGAACGAGACGTGATCGGACAATACGTGAAAGACGTGAAAAACACGTTACAGCAGTGTGCCGGTTAGGGTTCGTCGAAGTGATCGAACGGGTCACCCATTTCTCCGAACGCATGCCAGATATTCCGCATAAACTCGTTCGTCACTTCTTTACTACCCTTATCGAACGTTTCAAGGGTTACAGGCGGCAGTGTTGCTAAATCCCTATCTAGTTCTCTCGAGTCACGAACCGTATCAGACGCTAATACGTAGCCTTCCAAGTCGATGAAGGTGAGGTACATGAAAACTGGTAGGCTGATTTCACGGACGGAGAGAAAGCCGGAATAGTCCGGTAGTCGGTCGTGAAGTATCTCGTACAACGTCCAGAACCCGATCTGATCGTCGCTGAAGTCTTTACGGAAATGGAACGTGTGGACTGCTTCGATCCTGCCATCCCGGTACAATTGGACGTATTCAGAGTTCAGGTTTTCTGGGTCGGTATGCAGTAGATCGTGGGAGTTCACGATTCCGTCCACGTTTCGGCGTGCGGATGCCAGCATCTGTCCTCCTCGATCTCTTTGTAGCAGTGGAAGCCCTCCATGGTTTTCAGAGTCGGAGGAGATATCGATTTCTGATCGTAGTGTGAACGCTGAGGCCGGGATTACGTGAAGTACCATGGCCGGGCCGGTTTCGTAAGGTACGGGTACGTCACCTGCCCGGATTTTGGCGATCCGATCTGCGAGGAATTGTTCTATATCTTCTCGTAGATGGTATTGTTCGATGAATTTCTCTCGTAGTTGTTCTACGTTGAGTTCGTATTTGCCGGCGGAGTTCCGAGCGTAGAACGGTTTCTTGGATTGTCGAGTTACTCGGTGAGGCGAGAGTGTGCTTGGCTGTACCCGTACTATTGTAATGAACCCGTCCTCGTCTTCTTCTGACCGGGGTATTGTGCGGATTTCGTGGGTGGAGAGTCGGGGGTGTGTGTTGTTGCGGATGATGCTTTCCCAGCGGAGTTTGTAGTCGTCGGGTTCGTAGTCTGTGATCCAGAACAGGTCAGTGTTTTCTGTGTCGTCGACGTCGTCGGGGTCGGGCACTCCGATAAGCAGATCACCGCCGGTGGTATTGGCGAGAGAGGTGATTTCTGCGAGGAACTTGTCTTTGTGATTGTTGTTGGTAGGATCGAGTTGACGTTTGAACTCGAGATCTTGCCGTTCTGGTGTACTCTCTTCGATTAGCAGCTGGATCTCTTCGAGAGTAATTTCGTCGAGAGCGGGTGAGAGCATGTTATTAGACGAAAAGTTTCGGGTGGATTGGGTTAAGTCCTAACCTCGAACCGGAAGTGAGAGGGGGACAGGTTATATAAAATATCCCCGACAATTATCCTTTTACAAGGTGACAAAATCACACAGTGGAAACACAACCCAAACAAGACGAAAAAGGAGTAGCGAACCAAGATCGCTCTAACGACATCAACTGGAACAAAGTAGAAGAATACGAAGAAGACGTAGTCATCGGATTGGAAAAGAAGAACCTGAATTATAGAGAAGCTGTGGTTCTTTTACACAAACTCCATGCAAGAATCGACCAAGAGTATAGCGAAGGTGATCAGAGCTGAACGTCGAGATCCCTAAAAACGCTATTTTTGAGCGAAAAGCAGACCAGCGAGGACGGATCAGCCTACCCGCCGTTAAATACGCAGACGAAAACTTGGAGGTAGCAGTTCTCAACACCGGTAGCTTCGACACAAAGGCAGTACACCTGTCCGAAGAAGAACGCTGGATCATAGTAGAACACCTGTTAGAAACCGCCACCTCAGACACCGAGAGCGAACAGGTAGAACAGTTTTTAGACAAACTCAGTCCGAACTGGAGGGAAGCCGACTCCTGCCGAGAAGTCCAGACAAACCCCGTCACAGTAGAACTACCAGAGGGTGACAGTTCCGGTGGCGAGTAAGGACTTTGTAGATATCAAAGTCTCAAACGAGGAGGATACAGTAGGCCTGGTTGAGCTAATCGCCGAGAACGTGAAGGAAGGAATATCTGCTCGAATCGATTTTGACCTGTTGAAAGAAGCAATTGAGTTAGCAGAAGCAGTAGATGACGGCATAACAGCCCAGAATGAAAAGGATATACACTTAATTAAGGGTTCAGACAACGTTGTTCATCTCTACATCACAAGAAGCGGTGAAACAGACTCTGGCATAATAGTGGCTGGAAAATCGGACTATCCAACTCCAGACTTCAACTCGGAACCAAAGGGTGAGAATCGGTAGTGTTAGAAAAGGACAATGACGAGTTGCACCGGTTAGAGATCTATGAACCCACGTTCCGGAAATACGTGAAAGACTACGACCCCGAAGAAGAGGAGTGGTCACCATCCTACCTGAAACGAGAAGGCCTGTACAAAATGGAATACGCATCCAACAAGTACGGCTGCACATGCGGCGAATTCTTCGAAGACGACCAAGAAGCAGCTGAAAACCACATCAAAGAAATCCTCGAAGGTGGTGTCTCGGAGTGAGTGAAGACGTTGTTGATGAAACAGCTGAGCAACTGGTTGAATTGGTGGAGGCACCGCTACGAGAAAAGCAGATAGAAGAGATAATCGAGTATGTCAATTACGAAATCATCGATCTACTCGGATACTGCGGCCACAAAGGTCGAAGACACAAACCAAGCTACTTTGAACTCAGATACTATGATAGCTGGTATGCCACGAAGGGTTTTCTCAGATGGTTCTTCAGATACAAGAAATGCCGATACTGCGACCAAAAAGTCAAGCCCCGAGACTATGACTTCGCCAAAACTTTAGAAAGTCTGAAAGAGAAAGTCCGAGAAATCGGAGATCATACAGGTGAGAATCGGTAGTGGGACGGCTGTACTACCTGAACTGGGATCGAGAAGAGGACAACTTTGACCCGGCTTCTACGTTGTTCCACGAATTGCACGTCGACGAAGATCTTCCCGAATCCTTCACCGAAGACGAGTTCAACGAACTGTACCGGGAGGTCGCAGAGATCGACATAGAAAGTGGTGAACCCGAAGCCTTGGAGAAGGTATGGGCAGGTTGGAACACGGGAAGCGGCCGCGAATCTCAGCAGTACCTGGATCTCATGTATTGTGAGCCGTGCGACCAGTACATCGATACACCGGGAGAGGCAGAAGTCCACGCCCGAAACCAACACGAATACGACCCACTTCTCAACACGCAGCTTCCACAATATATTCACGGAGAGCGCAGCATGAGCGTAGGCGACATCGTCCAAACCAACAACGAAGAATACCACATGGTCGTGCCAATCGGATTCCAAGAAATCGAAGTAACAGACGAAGACGGAGGTGTACTTTGAATAGTGGGTGAAGACGACAGAGTAGGAGGTCTTGGCAGTACGGAAGAACATTGCAAGATGTTGCGGAACCGCGGACTGGACGACTTGGCCGGTTTCTACGAGTGGTTCGAAGCAAACACCAAGGTCGAGAACGGGGACGTAGTAGAACTCCCGTTAGAGAAGCTCGACCAACAAGACTACTTCGAAGAAACCAAGGCCCTGTACCTATTGAACGCCTTCCTCTTAGGAGGAAACTGGGAGAAAGAGAACCCATCACCGATCACAGACTACGCCAATTTCCCGAACGCTACTCTCCGGTTGCGACTGCTTTTTGCACTTGTTGGTGGTATGTATATTGGTACTGGTTTGATGCTGGCAGCTCAAGTCTCCTGGCCACTGAACGCACTGGTTGTAATATCCGGTCTTGCAGCTGGACTTGCAATGTTGTATTACGCTCGATACTACAAAGGTGATACCAGTAGTGGTTCCACCAGTAAGTGAAGTTCGTGAGGAGATTCTGGAAGAGGCTGAAAAAGCGGACGACAATGTACAGTTCCAGAAGCACACACTAACTATCGACGATTGGCGAGGCTACGCAGCGAAATACGGTAGACTGAGAGCTGTGTGGCGACGTTGGTTCAGACCGTTAGGTTGGGAACAAGAATATTGGGTCTGTATAGAGCACCAGTACGTTACGAAATCAGGGTCACGACTGCTTCTACACGCCCTATCGCACTATCTGAAGAAGCGGATTCCGAACCCTTTGACCAGAACAAAAAACGGTGATCCCGATTGCGAGGAAATGTTGTAAAAAAGGTTGTGAGAAATACACTTTCTATGGACTATGCAACAAGCACGCCAAACCAAGAGGGTGATGCCAGGTAGTGGATCGTAACCAGTTGAGCGAGGAGTGGTCGCAGGCATACGACGAAGCACTAAACGAACTCTACCACGAAGCCACGCCCGGAATCGATCTCAACGAGGTAGACGAACCCGCAGGGGACGATGAACCACCCTTGTATCTACAACACTACTTGGATGCAGACACGCAAGAGGAAGTCATAGAATCGGTGTTGGACAGGTACGAGATCCCCGAGGACTTGTACTTTGAAGCCAAGAAATCCCTCTTGCTCAGTAAGGCACCTTCCACCAGCTTAGGGAACGTAGAACGTGCAAGGGAGGACTATGGACTGGAACCGGTGTCAGAAATGCTCGAACCAGGAGAAAACGACACCCTCTGAGAACAGATCATAATGGGACAATCCTGTCTGCACTCTCGTATTCTTCTTTCAAAATCTCACGGGACTTAGCATCGTCCAGTCCAACAGTATCAAGCAGAACGGCAAGAACAACGATTCTTAGCAGGATTTTTGCCTCAGCGATTTCGGTAGTCGTATATTCTTCAGACAAGCTGTGCACAATGTTGTGGCGTATTTTCTTGATGGTGCTGAGATTCGATTCTATATCATACTCTCTGGGAAATACCGATTCGTGTCGACCTGTGATATCTAAAAGCCGGTCACCAATCGAGGGCTCGTTCCCGATACTGTTGACCAAGTTCTCTATCCGTTCGCGAGCAGCGACCGAAGGAATTCTCGGGAACAAGGTTGATTTGAACCGGTCAAACACGGATTTTGTCATGATCTTCTGCCGGTCCGGAAACGCTGCACGATGGTACGCCTCGAGAGCAGACATTAGAGAGAAGAACTGGGTTCTGACGTACATTTTATCGTTGTACTCGGTTCCAAAATAGTTGTGGTGAAGCCGTTTTACATCGTTGTAGTGTGTGTGCCACTGCTTCACTGAAGTTTCGAAATCGAGATCCTGCAATGTAAAGTCCATTTGTTGAGATGAGATGTCCTCCTGTTCACGGTAATAAGACACTCTGTGAGTGGCTTTGTGCTGGGATTCGTAGGGGCCGTATCTTTCCGAGTACAGGTTTAGAAATGTGGGGAACACCGGTTCACCGACACCAAGGGTTACCAGGTTTTGTAACGGTCGGATGTATCGGGAAGAGAATTCCTTCTGTGTCAACGGTTGATCTACATATACGGTGAAGTATACTCGTCCGACCGGTGTTCCTACGGGGTAGTGGATGTCCTCATGGACGTTTAAGATGATATCTGCTTCATCTGTGGAGGCTTCTGCAGTGAGTGATGGTCCGGGTGCAACATCGAAGTCACCGGGGACTGCTACGGTTCTAAGCCCGGTCCATTTATCCAGGTTGTCGAAAGAGAAAGAGCATTTCCAGTACCGGGTGTTCTTGTCCACGAAGCCACCTCTAATGATCTGACCGATTTCGTATGTCTCGGTTCTAAAGGTGATGTCTTTACTGTTTGCACCACCATTGGTGTACATACAATCAAGCAAGGACACGTACTCGCCGTCTGTAGAAACCCCGTGAATGGTCACAGGCCCATTCGTATCCTCATCATCGTCTTTGAAGAGTTCGAAAGGGTGGTAAAAACCTCCAATAAGCTCAAGGTTGCCACCGGTTTCTGGAGAGAACGAAAGTGTTCCAGCAACAGCATCATCCGGTATGATATCGTCGCTGTCTTCGGCCATCTCTTTCAACCACCACTCCCCTTTCAACTCCAGTTCATCCATAACAGGTTCTCAGTTCTAACAGGTCAAAAATTCTTGCAGACGCACTCTTTGGAAGGTGATAGATTCAAGAGGTTTGCAAGATAGCGTGAATCAGGGAAATGCCGGAGCGGAAGAACCAGCACTACGTACCCCAGTTCTATTTGGATGCCTGGGCCACCGATGAGAAGGTGGACACGCTTCACCTGGAATCCGGGAACGTGTTCGATCAACACCTGACCAAGGTGTGCGCCAGAAACTACTTCTACAGTATTAACACCGCGGTGGAGGAGGAGTTTGCGGACTTAGAAGGGTTTCACTCTGGTCCGATTAAACGGCTTCGTAACGGTTGGACACTAACAGATCTCACCGACAAGGAACTGAAATTATTATACTCGTTTGTCACCACTCAGCGTTTTAGAACCAAGGCTAAGCGTTCAGATATAGAGGAGGGAGACGAGTTTTTCCGTGACGGGGCTCGTGACGACCTGGAATCCGGAAGATACGAGGATATTATCAAGTGGAAAGGAGATCTGAGTGATGAAGAGAAAGAAGACGCTCTTGTAGATGCCTCAATCCTCGGAATCCATCACCGAGATATCGCCCACGGCATCTTTGGGTACATCGGTATCGGTGACCTGGAAGCGGTGATGCTTCGGAACGTTACCAGTCATGAGTTCGTGGTTTCCGATTCTCCTGTGGTGCACGAAAACCCAGCTTTCAAAGAAAGAAGAGAGCTGAAGATCGGCGGGTTAGCGAACCGTGGTCTACAGATCTATTGTCCGATCGGTCCAGACCGGATGCTTCTGCTCTATGATTCGTTTGTGTATTCTTTTGATAGCAATTCGAAGCACCAGGTCTTGGTGAAGTCAGAGAATGTTGTTGATGAGTTGAATTTGCTGCAATTTCACAGTGCGGAGAATATTGTGATGTTTGACTCTTGTAGCGAGGAGTACGTTCAGGGCTTGTTGAACCGGATGGATGAGGTTCGGCGGCGAGAAGAGATTACTTTCCCGCTGGAGATTGAGACGGGTGAAACGTTGCAGTTTACGGAAGTACCTCATCATCAGCTTCCGCGTCTTTCGCCTTCTCTTCCTGATTGCACTATTAATACGGGTTTGAGCTATACAAAGGAACGGTCTACGTGCCAAGCACCTGTACAGCGGAAGTTGGTGCACTTGATCTTTAACGAGTCACACGGGGCTTCGGACGTTGCTGTGATCTATTCGATCAGGTTGTTGCAGGAGTTGCTGGACTTGGAGAGGTATGATCCGGGTTTAGGATAGGGGTTGGAATTTGTCTTCGATCCGGTGGCCGTCACTGCAGGTACGGACTTGGCGGAGTGTTCCGTCTTCATCCTCGTCAGGTACTATTTCGTATTGTTCTGGTTGGATGTCTTCCCAGTCTCTCTTCCCGGAGAAGTATTCTCGACGGCATTGCAGGCATTGAGACTTCTCCATCTGTTGTCGTGGGTGTTTGACTGGGCTGCCTATAAAAATGTATTTTCGAAATACTGTATTGTATGTCAAAAAACATAGATGGTGGTGCGGTGAACCCGCAACACATACTCGACACGGTCACACTCAAAGTGGCCAAAACACTACTCGAAAACCCCACAATACAGTACAATCAATCCACGTTAGCAGAAGCAGCCGATGTTTCCAGAGACGCACTACTACGCAGATGGGACACACTCACAGAAATCGGTCTACTCCAGAAAGCAGACGTCGAATCAAGCATCGACCACTGGAAACTCAACTCGGATAGCGAGATCGCCAACACCCTCAGCAAACTCATCTATACAATTTGCTCAGAAGGTGAAAACCAGTAGTGGACAGCATTGAAGATGAAGAAGAGATACTTACCCTCGAAGAAGCAAGAAAGAAACTGGAAGCAGTTTCAAGTTTTCTCGAAGTACACGCTCAGGTCAATAGGAACAAGAGAACACTAAGAATCCACCACGAACTCGACATTCAAGTTGAGAGGCTGGAAGAAATCGAAGGTGAGAACCAGTAGTGGCTCCTGAAGGATGGGATGTTGAAGGAGTACACTACGGTCCGAAGGAAGGAGTTCGAAGCAGCTACAGCAGGAGAGATATTATACGTGAAATCTTTGAAATAACCGATATTCCACCAACACAGCATGCGATTACTCACGGCTGCTTCACTAGCAACCAGCTACACCAGTTACTCACCTACCTGACCGGAGAGGAAACCGATAGAACAGAAGGCAGCAGTCTCTCGCGAGAAGTAGCTGAGGAAGTCGGAATACCGCATCAAAAGCATCAAGACAGCTACCACTGCTTCACCGAAGACAGTCTCTGGGAAATCCTTCAAGCAGTGAAAGACACAGGTGAGAACCGGTAGTGGGAGATCCAAATGTTGTAGCGGAGTCAAAACATGCACAAGGCCATCTACAACTTCAACTGAAGCAACCCCGGCTAAGCTATATCAGCGAGTTCCTTGGGTTAGATTGTGCAGTAGACATTCTCCAAACAGACCTGTTTCCGAACGGAAAGGAGATTACAGAAACCTTCGCAGTCTACGACGCAGTCCGGAAACATCCAGACTTTAACACAACGGACGAAGATGTGACCATGATCTCAGTGGGTGACGGTTCAACACCTCGAACAGCTGGTTTCTTCGCCTATATGACCCACTGGCAGTGTATCAGTGTAGACCCTCAGCTGAGGGTCGAAGGAGATCACTCGAAGATAGACCGGTTACAGTGCATACCGGAACGGATTCAGGAACAATCCTTTGAAGCAGATCGAGTGGTATTGGCAGCAGTTCACAGCCATGCTGATCTACAAGAATCGGTAGATGCTGTGGACGCTGAGGAGATCTTGGTTGTAGCTATGCCGTGCTGCACCGATCTTAGCTTGGAGGAGTGTGAGCCTGACAAAGAGTATGCTGATTGGGCGTGCTTCTCACCGAAACGGACTATCAAAATCTACCACCTCACAGAACAAGGTGAGAATCGAGATGGAGAATAGAATTCTGCATTCGGACTTATACAACGTATTTCATAAAGGGATCAAGTACCGGTTTGATTTGAGGAACGCTCTACTCAAAGAAATTGATCACAGAGAAACAATGCCTGATATGGATGCAGATTGGAGTTATGGACTTTCAGGAAGATACATGAGTCTTGATCAATACATTACCGTCTTCTGGCTTAACGCCATCTGGGGATTGACGTTCAGAGATAGCTGGAAATATAATTTGAACGTACTGATGATCCGAGGAGAAAAACCCGGATGCGGTCTTGAATTCAAACAGATGATCAACAAGAAACCAAAAGGTGAGAACCAAGAGTGAAGGATCTCCTGGTACAGGAAAACCTCGAGTCGATCAAGTCCAAACTCCGGGGTAGGACGAAAGGCAGTTTCGTCAGCTACCGGGAAGTCAACCAAAAACCAGAGCAAACCGGTGAAGGCAGGAAAATCCTGTTCAGCGACGGACAACGAGTAAGAGCGGAATCCAAGATCATCAACGTCAGAGAAGGCGAAATCCGTTGCAACGCACTAACACCAGTCAACCGGCCTCACCCCAAGGAATCCCCGAAAGAAAACGGTTTCAAATACGTCGACGCCACCCAGTGCGGGAACTACCACATCAAACTGATGGGGATTGAGCACAGCTACAGACTGTTCACAGACGTTCTAAAGGCGGTGCTTGAGCACCGGGAACCTGCACGAAACGAGTTAGACGTGTTGAAGCACATCATCTGGACCGAAGTCCAAGACCTTGATCTAAACCAGCAAAGCGATTTTGAGAAACGCATCGGTGAAGGAATTCTCCGGTCAAAATGCAACGAGATACAGGTCCGGTACTGTCAATTCCCACCAACAGACCCCGAACAACTGCAGACCAGGTTCAACCAGTCTACCGGATCGCGAAGAAGATACCAAGGTTTGCAAGGATACGTGGAATCAGCTGCCGAGTTTTACCGGAAGCGTGGTGAGAAGTCAGTGACCAACCGCTTTGACCAGTACTTCGACTTCCAAGACCAAGCCACTGATATCGAAGTGGTGAAGCAAACCGTGAAACAGAAAGTCGCAAAACAGGGTGATGCGTGATCACTGTTTTTGAGAACGAGATTGAAGATATGACTGAGACTGCTGTAAAGGTGCTTGGAGATTTTTTCGAGAACGATTTCTGGTTTTCCGAAGTGCTCTATGGAGGTGTATATCGTACCGATCTTGTTGCTGTTGACGTTGATTTTCAAGCAGTAGAAGAGCGGGTCAACGCTACTGGTTGCACTGAACCATTGACGAGTAAGTGGAGACGTTTGATTACTTATGAGGGCTTGAGGTCGAAGGAGCCAGCTTCGATCGATGAGATGGTTGAAAGCAGGAACTATCCCTATGCCAGTAGTTACTGCAGAACGATCTATAACTGGCTTCGAAAGAACGGGTATCTGAGGAAGAACGAAGATGGACTTTTCGAACCAGTACCGTTCCCTGACGTTATTAACCAGGTTATTGCTTTTGAATTGAAGCAGAAAGACTGGGAGAAAGCGCTTAAGCAGGCAAGCAGAGCTAACTATGCTGATTCTCGGTACGTAGTGATGGATGCGGATCATGTAGAAAAGCCAGCTGATAATCTCGACAAATTTCGAGAAGAAGGAGTTGGTCTGATTTCGCTTGAACGGGAAAACATGAAGGTTATTTTAGAAGCAGGAGATTTTGAAACCGGTTATCTGAAGTGCCACAAAGCAAGATGGAAGCTTAGAGAGGATTCCTTCGATAAATCCGTTCAGGAGAAAGATATTGAGCCCTCGAAACCTCAAAACAGTATATCCGACTTCGTAGAAAGAGGTGGTGCCGAATAGTGCTGAGCACGGTGTTCCACACCTGGTTTTTCTTCACGTTTTTCAGTTTGATCGGTTTCCTTGTGAGACGGAACCAGTCCGGTAATATCTCATCTGCAATAGAGGGGTTCAGTCGTGTCAAATTCTACCTGTCTGGATGGAGGTTTACCTGCCACAGTCATGGAGACTCGGTGTACAACCCTCAAGGCATTCTAACCAAAGTCATCGATCGAAGTCGTACAGCCGGTTCATTCAGCAGCTATGACGGTGACATCCATCTCAACCTGCCTGTAATCAACAGCATCTACCAGTCTCAGGACACGTGGAGAGGATACCGAGTTGAATCATTAGAAGAAGCGGTTGAATACGTGATCGAGCACGAAGCCCTTCACAGCGCTATCGCCCAGCACAAATCCGAAGAACTCCAGAAACGAGAAAACCAGTTCCAACACGAGTGGGTGGAAGCAGACCTCTTGCAGAAAACACGTTTGTTCTACACCAGTATCTGGTACGTAGTTGGGGAAGGCCAGAACTGGGACGAAGAACGCATACTTGCCCGAATACAGAACGCTCGACAATCCCACCGAGAGATTCAGGAGATCAAGAAAGCGGTTCTATCCTAGCAAACCCAGTTCGTCAAGCCTTGTTGCTACGCTTTCAATCGCTTTTTCAGCATCATCCGGGTTTTTCGCCCCGGTGATCACCAGCTTCCCACTACCAAATAGCAGGGTGACCACGTCCTGGTCATCAGGCCGGTACACCAAGCCGGGGAACTGCTCCGGCTCATACTCAACATGTTCCAACCCGAACCCGATCGCAATCGCGTTCAAATTCAACGTCTCTCCCAAGTCCCCGCTTGTCACAATATTCTGGATCGTGATATCAGGCTCATCAGGCACCTCTAACCCGAGGTCTCGAAGCGTGTCGAAGGTTTGACCCACTGCTCTTTCAACATCGTCCACGGAAGAGGCACCAGTACAGACCAATTTACCCGAGCGGAAGATCAGGGACGCTGCTTTCGGATCGGTGGTTCGGTACACCAGCCCGGGAAAGTTTTCTGGATCAAAACGCACACTGTCCAGATCATCAGCTAAAGACTCCAGGTCCAGTTCCTGATCTATACTTGTGGAACCGACTACGTTCTCTGTCGAGAGAGTTTCCGTCAGTGTCGACATTCCCTTACCTCGTGTAAAGGTGGCTGAGCTGTGATAAACACTACCGCTCTATTCTTTGTGTTCGTCTTGGTCAAGCCGTTCACGCAGTTGCTCGGCTCGTTCCTCAAACTCTTCCAGTTCCTGCCGGTCACGATCCTTCAAAACCCGTTCAGTATCCTCCAACAAGTCTTCGAACTCCTCTCCCTTCTCAGTGACTACGTAGTTCCGACCCTGCTTCTCAATCATGTCTAACTCTTTGAAGTCGTTGATGTAGTCCTGGATCGTAGGCCGTGTCACGTCCAAATCTTCATCCTCTTCCAGGAACTGTGAGGGCGGAACTCCTTCTGACAGGTATAGGAACACCTTCACCCGTTTCAACGTGGAGAGAGACTTCCAATGCCGGGCAACTTCATCCAGATAATCTTCATCCATAAGCGTAGATCTCGTTGTTCTCAGGGTTTGCTAGTTTTCGTTAGGTCGTGTTAAGTGTTTACGGCGATAGACCCAGAATAGGCCATAGCCATACATTGGGGAAAAACCTTATCTATGGTGGAAATCGTATTGACAGTTGGAGAAGAGAAGGTACCATGATCAACATGTTCACAATGGGAATCGCCGCCCTGTACGCCCTGACCGGTGTCGCAGTGGTACTGCTCACGTACAAAGCAGTTGAGCACCGTCCATTCCTCGGAGGAATCGTAGCCATCACCGCAACCACCGGCGTCGTGCTACTATCCCGGTACGTCGGTAGACACTACCTCAGCCTAACCGTCCAACAAGTGGAATCCGCTGTAATCGCCGCAGCAATCGGGGCCGGGACAGGAATCGTTCTCACAGTACTGGCATTCCAGCCAGAACACCACCATACCAACACGGAAAACGAGGTTATCAGTTCATGAGACCGCGTAACTGGGTATACACCGTCTTCGGGAAAACACCGCCACAAACCGGATCACAAGAAAACCAGATGGAGGGCAGAGATTTGTTCGACACAAACTACACCGAACAAGAACTGGAAGAAGACCTGGAGTACCACCGCGAAGAGATGAAGCAGCACGAAGCACAGTTCCAAAACCACAGCGAAACCCGGAGAACACTGCTAGAAAAAGCAGCCAAGGCATCCGGTTTGAAACGGAAACGCCTGCTCTTGGATGCGAACCAGCAGAAGAAAAAGGCGTACAGCCAGTTGCAGAAATTCTTCGCTCACTTCGAAAAGTACGAGCAGAAAATGGACTGGGAAACCGTTTCGGACGTATCCCGTATCCGTGCGGACGAAGATGCAAACATCCCAGTAAGCGAGGTGTCCGAGGAGATCGCCGAGTTCCTGAACGAACAGCAACCCGCGACAGACAGTATCGAAGGGCTGGAGATGGAGCAGGCAATCCGTCGTGCTTTAGAGGACAACGACATGGCAGAAGGCCTGGACGAGGAGCAAGAGATCGTACAAAAGTTGGAGGAAGGAAGTTTGGACGAGGACGAGATCGACTTAGAACTGCAGATAGACGAGTTCCTGGAAAACCCGACCGAACAACAGGAACAGCAAGGCGGTCATGAACCCTTGTCAGAACAACTTGGGTAGAAAACACCCCCTAGTCTATGTCGGAGTTCTCCAACGTCGGTAAGGAACTGCTGGTAGACCAGTACGAAGAGCACAAAGAAGCAGCGCAAACCCATTTGGAAAACGGGAGGGAGCACGAGGCAGCGAAATCCTACCTCAAGGCTGCAGAGGCGTCTGAAAGCATTGCGGAGTACGAACAGGATGAAGTACTGCAGCAGAAACGGTTGGATCTTTCGCGGAAGATGAGACGTGCAGCATCAGACCTGGTAGAAAATCCAGGCGGAGACGAAGATGTGCCTGGATCAGTCGAAACACAAACCACAGGTGTACAGGGAAGTGAAGGACTTGAGTTTGATAAACCGGTTCCAGGGAAAAGTTTCGAAGACTTAGCTGGCATGACCGGTTTGAAAGACACGTTCCACCGGAAAATCATCCAACCATTGGAACACCCGGAGATCTACAAATCACTGGACATCGGGGTGGTGAACGGGTTCATCTTGTACGGCCCACCAGGTACGGGAAAGACGCACAGTGCGGAGTGCTTGGCCGGGGAACTTGGGTTCAACTTTTTCACAGCAGGATCTGCGGAACTGACTTCCAGCTTGGTAGGTGAGACACCGGAACTAATCCATCAGTTGTTCTCCGAGGCGATTAGTGCTCAGCCCAGCTTGGTGTTCGTCGACGAGTTGGACGACGTCGTACCGGACCGTGGAGATGCTGCTAACTCGAGTCACGGGTACGTCCAAAGTGTGAACCAGTTCTTGAAGGAGCTGACCCGGATCCAAGACGAGGACGTGATCTTTCTCGGAGCCACGAACAGGATCGGCAGCGTGGACGAAGCAGTGAAAGGCAGTCACCGAGTGCAAGAGTTGATCGAAGTACCACTGCCAGATGCTGAAGCTCGGAAAGAATTGTTCCAACACTTCCTCAACAGACGCTCGATCGCCAGCACTGTAGATCTGGAGCGATTGGTAGAGGCGAGTCAGGGTTTCTCAGCTGCAGATATCGAGACCGTGTGCATGGAAGCAGCCCGTCACGCGGCAGACAGAGCACTCGAACAAGGAATTGAAGTCGAGGAGGTGGAAGTCACGAAAACCGATCTGGAAAAGGTGCTGTCATGCCAATAATTATAACGTGACAATATCAACGATGAGTTGAAATGCCAAGTCCATTGAACGAGGATCCCACATCACACGTCGCGTATGAGACCGATGAATACGATGTACTGATTTCGTATTCCGTTTCCGATTTAAATCTTGATGGTTATGACGGGTCTGTAACCAGTACTCGAGAAATAAAAGCAGAGATCATTGAAGAACGGAGCGATGAGATAGAAGTAGAACTTGAAGTGACAGACAATACTAATGTAGGTATGTTCGCACTTGGAGGTACAACGGAGAATCATCCTGGTGGAGAGTTCGAACAGTTCTCCGAAACCGTTGTGTTCCAAAAGTCAGATATTCCGTATTTCCGTGGTGACTTTGACGATATTGCTGTTGAGCTACCTTTGGAGGAAACGATCATGCCGAACATCAAAGAGTGGAGCGAATCTGAGCCGTTCAGAGCCTGAAAACGTTGCTTCCGATCTAAAGGTTAGAAATCGTTGAAGGTTAGCTGCCCCTCTTTCTCGTCGAGGATTTTGTACGGCATGGCTATCTCATCTTGTTCGACTGCTTGTTTGAGGTACCGGTTCTGCTTCCCGATCCCCGATGTCTGGTTGAACGGGTAGACGGTGGTCCAGTCTTTCGAGTCCAGTAGGTTTCGAAGTGTTCTGCCAGTCGAGTCTTTATTGTCGAGGTAGCGTTTCCCGACTAATACCCATACACGGTCAAACTCGGATATACCACCGTAGACTTGGTCGAGTTGTTCAGAGATCTGGCTCAGCCATTCCTTGGTGTCGACGTCCTCGATGGTTGTATCGTAGTACTCGATTTCTTTCTCCGGCTCAAGAAGCCCATGTTCGGCAGAGATGATCTTCCAGCTATCACCCAGTTCTTCAGCGAAATCCTGTTTCTTCTCAAAGTACCCGGACTTGTACAGATCCTTAGCCTGGTGCCGCCTGTCCTTCTTGTCCTTCCCACAACCTACCAGGACGTAGTCGGTACGCTCCGGTGTCTCGTACCCTGTGAGTTGATCCTGGTTCTCCCAATCGTTTTCATCCCAGCAGTCGCTGCAGATGTGCTTGTCACCGATTACTCCGACCACCCAGGACAGGTGCGTACACTCATCGCAGAACAGGTCGGAGATATCGTCAGCAGTTTCCCGGTCTTCCAGTCCGAGCGGGTCATCATCCAGTTCGAGTTCTCCGTTCCGGTACTTCCAATCCTGTATAACGAAATCTCTCTCATCAACTGTGTTCTCCATCAAACTGAAAAACTCGGCCATGTAGTCAGAGTCAGGGAAAGGAGAAGCGAACCTGTAGACACGAGCAGTTTCCAAATGTTGCTCGATCAGTTCTTCTTCTCTCTCAAGCCAAGCTTCAACCGCACCGCCCACAACAACTCAAACATCATTTTAATTATAAATACGTGAGGAGGGATCAGAGTGTGTTTCAGTACCGGTCCACGGCTAATTCTTAACAGAAAACACGTGCTACAACCCGTTTGTATGAATTCACATTTGCCAGAGGAACGTTTTCCGAAAGAACTGGGTGACAAAATACTGTTCGAGGCTGAAATTGAGACGCGTGACCACCTATTTCACTTGTTAGAATACCAGGGCTTGATTTCCCGTGAACAGGTGGAAGAGCTGCAAGATGTGTCGTACCGTTTCCGCCGTAAAAAGCAGCAAAACACCCGGTATTTAGAGCACCGGAAAGACCAGCTGCAAGAAGATCGACAACGCTGGACAGAACACCTACAATCCTGACCTATTCGAAAGGATCTGAGAAGTCGTCAAGAAATACTTCCTCTGGGCAGTGCAGACGGGTGTGACCGTACTCAAAACTGCTGTGTCCTTCGGCCTGTGTTTCTAACCTGTATGCTTCATCAATCACTTGTTCGATGTCCGGGTCGCTGTACTGTACGGCTTCGTCAGTGTACGGGTCGGGGCTGTGTTTGAAGTCGAAAATCTCGTAGAGATCGTCGATTTTGTTGTGCCGCATGCTGTACGCTTCACCCTTCCCTCCTACTGAGGGGTAGAGATCCACTTCTCGGGCGCTGTAACCAGGGTGTGCAGGATCTTCGTCTTCAAAAGTGTGTTCGCAAACTTTTACCAAAGACGGAGTTTCTCACCTCTAAATGAATATCATACATTGGACTTTTATAAAAAACAACTAAGTAAACCATGTAGTATGAGTAAGAATAAATTTTTAGCTGGATCAGGCGTTCTATCCCTAATAATCTGGTTTGTCCTATTGGCGACTACTCCTGGAGAACGCGGCGAATTCATGCAATACTTAGATTCCAACCCGCTACTATTCGGAGCTTTGAACGTGCTTCTCCTGTACGGTTTAGTCGCTATCGGACTATCCTTCCTGATCTGGTTAGTGAAGAAATTGTAAGATATGAGCTTGTGCTCTTCTTCTTTCCCGCCTTTTTCTTAACCTACAAGTTATATAAATGACGGAAATCCATCTTATCATGCAATGACAAATACTACACAATTTTCAACATCTATTGGCAAACGAACCATCAAATCTGAATCTAACATGCGGGTTTCAAAGCCTGCTGCCAACAAAATCCTGCGAGTCACTGAAGAATACTGTGAAGAAATAGCCGAGACAGCCATCCAAATAGCCGAAAACCAAGGCAGAGAAACGGTCAGGAGAGAGGATATCCGGCAAGCCCTCCGACAACACAGGTAGTCACTCTACCCTCTTTTTCCTATTTTTGTAGGTGTAGCTCAGTCCGGACTGAGTGAAGGAAACGTCAGTAACCCGGAGTCAATCAGCCACTGTACTGGCGTTTGCGGGTTCGAGTCCCGCCACTCTCGTTCCACTTATTCATAGGTGATACACACAACGATATGACACAAGTTTCAGAACCACTTTCAAACGACAAAGATCTTGAAAACCTTTTAGAACAAATAGCGGAAGCCAACCCTGACGCAGACACTGTAAAACAGCTCGTCTACCAAGGCCAGAGCTTCGACCTGATAGAAGTACACGGAGTCAACGACGAAGAAATCCAGCTACCGGACGAAACCCACGGCTTTGAGTTAGAAGTACCTGAGAGATGGTTCCCGGAAAGCGAAGAAGCCAGGCAGAAACTCGTAGACGAAGGAGTGTTCGACAGCATAGAAGAACTGGAACCACCCTTCGAACCAGCCATGATCAATTTCAACAAAACAACAGAGGGTGATGCAGAATAGGACGGACAGCGGTAGAACTCGAGTTCCCGTGCGGTCTCAGCATAGATCTGAGTACGAAGAGTATTTTCCTGCACCAAGAAATCGATATAGACTCTGGGGACGGACCCAAGGAGTTAGAGAAGTGCCCTCTACATGGGAAAAACTGTCCACCACAAACCGACGCAGAACCCGGCGGAAGCAATGCAAGTGAATTAACCAAAATCGGGTTTGGGGAGGAAGACCAGCACTATTTCGAACTGAGATGCACGAGCTGTGGGAAGACAATCGCGAGCAGCTACGACCGGCACGTAAACCCAGAAGAGCTTAACCAACCTATCCTTGCACTTATTGAAGCGGTAGGAGAGAAAGCCGGATACCACGCAGAAAACTTCGGATGCCGATTCCAAGACCTCGAAATAGTCGGCAAAGAGGGTGATGCTTAGGTGGAGTGTAGGATTTGTGGGGAAGATGGGTTCGAAGTTATGCCCGTTCTCCAAGCACACATCGACGCAGAACACACCGAGAAACCAGATACAGAAAAGCAGCTGAACTACCTAACCTGCATGAACTGTGGTAGGAAAAACTACTACTGCGTAGATGATCCCGGAACCCTCGACAACGTAGAACACGTCGAGGACGACGAGTACTCTCTCAAAATCACTTGTAAATGCGGAGAACTAATCGAAGGTGTATAACCAGGTGAGTTTTGTAGATTGGCTGAGCCGTGATTCAAAAAAGTCAGTCGGAGACATGCTGTTTTTCTTCACAGCCGGAGCCCTTCTCGGTCATGTACTTCTTCCAGGAGCACTCGTAGCAATGCTACTTACCACCGGGTTTGCCACCGGCATAGAGTACTTCAAGAACCGACGAGAAGGTGATGAGCCGTAGCACTGAACAAGAAGCAACGGGCACGCCGGATCCAGCTGATTGATGGTGTCTACTTTAATTTCCACGCAATGAAGCGTGCCAAGACCAGGTTAGGAATAATTCCCTGGAACCAGGAAGAGTGGGAGCAGAAGATCGTGGCAGGTAGAGGCGAGTACTATTGGGATAAGGAATACGAGAACTACCAAGTCAAATTTGACAAGGTGGTGTTCCCTTTCGATCTGAAGATGCACAACTCACGAGCAGGGCTTATAGCACTCGTAAGAAGTGCAGTACACTCTCGAGACAGTTACAGAGATAAGAGCGACAGGTTCCAAAAACTCCCCGTAGAAGACCTCAAAGATCACGTTCATCCTCTACCTATCAAAGACCAGACGAAGTAATCCTCTTCACCCCTTTCTTCTCTTTTTTGACCAGTATCTTCTTTCAACAAGCCAGCCAATTAGACTGGTATGGAGAACACGGTCACCATCACTGCTACAGGACATGTCGAAGCTCTTCCCGACAAGGTAAAGATAGAGATTGAAGTACCAGCTGAAGCCGACACAGCACATGAGACACGACAAGCAGTCAACGATCACGAAAACCGGCTTCGAGACGCACTGCTAACCGAAACCAGCTTGTCGAAAAACCAGATCCGGGCAACCGGGTTTCAAGTCCGGCACCGAGAAGACCAGTTCGATCCCGGGCAAATAGAATCAGAGTACCGGGCAGTCAAAGAATTCCAAGTCCACACCCAGCCCGAACGAACAGGAGACATCATTGTTACAGCAACGGACGCCGGGGCTTCAATCCAATACGTAGAGTTCTCACTCACAGAGTCCACCCGAACCGGCCTCGAAGAAGAGGCTTTGAAACACGCAGCAGAAAACGCCCGACAGAAGGCGGAAACACTGGTACAAGCCGAGGACGCTACGGTTGGACCGGTTTCCAAGTTGGAGGAGAGCGAGCCCAGTGGGATGCAAACCATCGTCGATGACGCGTTACAAGCAGGCTCGGACACAGACTTCCAACCCACACCGATCAGCGTCTCAGTAGAAATCAAGGCAACCTACGAACTGGTACAGAACTCATGACTACCAAGCAGAGTCTGAGCTATTTAAAAACAAAAACCCGAATTAATCTGTAGAACAGGTGACGACCCGATTTGAACGAATACGAAGAGAACGCAGAACAATCACTAGACCTTCTGGAAAAGCATATAGGCCGGTTCATGCCCGACACAGAATACCTGGTTGAAATAGAGCCAGAAACCAGTCTGGAAGAGCACGAATACGGTGACAGCTTCCAAGTTGACTACCGACTCGAATGCAAAACAGGATTTTCAGATGAAGGACCTGCCGGAGAGTGGGAATTCAAAGGCAGCCACCTAATCCACGGAACCACCGAGGACGTGCAAAACGAGTACGAAGCACTCATCTCCGAATTCGAAGACCGATTCGAAATATCCGACCTCGACTACACGGAAATCGGTGAGAGTCTGTGAAACAGGCTATTATAGTAAGGAACGATTTGGATATCTCAGTTGGGAAATTGGTGGCTCAGGCATGCCACGCATCAGTTCTTGGTTACAAACGCGAAGAAAAGCACGGAGCGAACCAAGCTCAAGGAAACGAGATGAAAGTAGTAGTCCACGCAGGAGGCGACACTCTACATGAATTAGCTGACAAAGCACGAACCAAGGGCATTCCTTCTCAAATGGTTAGAGATGCCGGACGTACCGAAGTTGAGAGAGGTACGGTTACAGCTTTAGCTATTGGCCCAGCTGATGAATCAGAAGTAGACTCACTTACCGGTCATCTACCACTGTTCAAATCTATGGAAAAACTTGGAAACAGAGGAGAGGGTGGTTCATCTGGGTAGAAAGAAAGCAATCAAAGTGGGAACTCTATTCCCACAGACCGAATCTGGTCACTGCTCTGTATGCAAACAAGAAATCACAGCACCTCGAAAAAGACGGTACTGCTCCGATCACTGCAGACAGGTAGCCTACGCCACCCAGAAATTCTTTCTCTGGCAAAAGGTACGGCAGCAGATACTCGAGAGAGATAATTGGACGTGCCAAGCCTGTGGTGTAAGCAAGCAAGACCTGATAAATGAGCATCGTGAAAAACACCCCGACAAGGTAGAAGCCTTCGGTGTACCGGACTTCGACTCTAAGTTCCACGTTGATCACATTAAACCGGTTAGCAAAGGAGGACAGATGTTCGACTTTGAGAACTTGGAAGTAAAGTGCCAAGACTGCAACTTAGAGAAATCGGATAAGTACACCGGTGAAAAGGACATCTTCGACTTCTACAAAATGGATGAAGGAGAGGACGTGTTCCCAGAGTCGTTTATCAACGAATTCTGGGATCTCTTAGAGACTACCGATATAGATGCATATCACCTAGAGATCGTTGACAGTTTGCTAAGAGCCTTACAAAGGACAGATAAGGTGCCTAAAGAAGCTGAAAACCTGGTTAGAAGAGGTACACTCAAAATCGAGGATGAAGTCGACCAGTCCAGCAAAGGTGATGCTTGAATCGAGATCTACGATGCAGATGTGGATTGGAAGGAAGACGTTTTGAACGATCCTCGGCTTCACTTGACAGCTGAGGACATTCCTACTCGTGATGAGCTACGGTTCGAAGGAAGCAAGGAAACCGGACTGTGGTACGCAGAACACGAATCCGGGTACGCCGAGTACTTCGCATGGGATGGAGGTCAACAAGACGGATACGCCGGACGCCACTTCGATATAGAGACAGTGGACGGAGAGCAGATCACGCTCAAAGGCCCGTGGAGCAGCCGAGCAGGCGTGTTCAACAAACGCGACTATGGTCCCGTGATGGACGTGATCTACGAGTCGCCAGAAAACCATGTTACAGGTACCGGTGGCAGTATCACTGTAGAACGAGCCAGCGAAGCCGTCGACGAGTACCTGGAAGACGTCGAACTCGAGAAAACAATCAAGTTCGAGTCTGAGGAACCGTACTACGTACCCACGAAAACCAGCGGGTTCTAACTATCTCTGCCCTAAAACCGTATAGAGAAGGCGCAGGACACGAACAGCTACCCTACTGCTATTTAAGTTAATTTCCACCATTATTTTGATGTTTATTTTCCAATGGCGACCGATCAAGACAATTCTGGAATCCCGGAAATACGACGTGACACCACACTCAGTGACATCGCTATCCACATTGAAAACCGGGATGTGGAGAAGACAAAGGAACTGATCGCGAGTGATGAAGAAGACGAACAACATGTTGATCGGTTCTTCTACCACCGGATAGGGCGTAAAGAGAAAATCAGCGACGTGCAGATTGTTTTCCAATCACCGAACTATCTAATCGTACGAACCGAAGAATACCGGCGAACAAGACCCAGCTACAACGAGCCCAGATACATCCACGAACAAGAACACACCGAGTGGGTTGTAGGATACGATCCAGACCAAGAATCCGGGTTCTTCATACACGAACTTCAATCAGACAAGCGAATCGACGACCCAGACTTTGAGTGGACAGAAGAGGAGATCCGGGAGAAGATGGGTTTCACACGGGAATACCAAGGAGGCGACCTGCAACCCGGAGAAACCTACAGACTACAAGGAGACATCACGATCAAAAAGGAGGAAGACAAGAGTAAGAGCGGAATCAAATACCGCAAATCCCGGGAAGTGGTTGATGAACAATCCGATATCCGTAAAGCGCTGAGGAAGAAGATTATCGAGCAAGCAAAGCCCCAGATCGAAGGAATTTCTGACAAAATAACAGTCAATTCCTGTCAAAAAACAGTTGATCCTTTAAAGATCGAATCTAGCGAATCAGAGGAGCTGAAACAGATTCAAAGACAAGCTGGTATTTCTGAAAACAAGATTCGAGATCTTCAGGATGAAAGAGACGGTTGGGAAGTCCTGACCGCGAAACGCCGGAAACAGCTTATCAAAGAGATACTATGGGAACCGGTCGAAGAGAAAATAGCAGATCTAATCGACGAGCAAGAAGTTCGAAGAACTGCTGAAAAACGAGTGAACAAGGACTGGAGCAACAGCGAAGGACAGTACAACGTCCAACTCGGGAACCACATACTACTATTCTCAAACGCGATCCAACACAGCCGAAGACGCGTAAGCGTCAGAGATCGGTCTAAACTATACGTTATCCACGACGAGCATCAAAACCTGGAACTCACCCTGGACAGAGGCGTCTACCGAGTAGACGTACTCGACAGGGCAAGATAACCAAACGGAGGTGACACAAATCATGGCAGAAGCACAGCTACAGAAACCTGTAGAAGAGCTCGTAGACATCCTACCCCTGGAAGATGTGCGTATGGGAGAAGAAGAAATTAGATTCCTTGAAAACAGTGCAGGAACACTGTACGTAGTCGAAGAAGAGAAAACCAGCGGAAACCGGAGAGACATAGAAATCGAGCCTGGAGCAGAAGTAGGACGGATCGAGGCAGGAGACCAACTGGAAATCACAAAAGTAGATCCAGCAGACCTGGATGAATCCGATCTACAAGACGTAGCCGGGAACGCAAACATGGGGGACTAACATCCTCCTCATTCCCGATTCTTCTTTTATAAATATCCGTTTTACAATTGCTGTACGTGACCAAGGTGATGCACCTCTATTTCTGAATACGGAAGAGACGAATTCGAGGACGAGTACGTAGAAGTCTTGGACGGACACCAACTCGAGATCGTGAATATTCTGGAAGAACTTCACGAAATGAAACGCCAAGAAACCGACCAAGAGCGACTACAGTACCTGGAAGACATGGAACAACTTGCCGAGCAATACCTCTCTACGTTCGAAACCGACTACCAACTCCAAGACGGTGACTATTGATCATCGACCCATTCGCAGAAGCCCACAAAAACGTGTCCAAGAAATACGTGTGCGACGACTGCAGAACCGCGTTTGACACACAGAAAAAGGCTGTACAGCACTATATTAGGAGTCACACAAGCCAATAAACTGATCTCCTTCGTAGAAAGACCTCTATCTACTGAGAAATGATTAAAGAAAACGAAACCGCACCCAATGTTTTCACCGACGCAGGAGAGCAATGGGTAGACGTAATGGTTGAAGCGCTCCGAAACAGTGACTTCGATAAATCGAAGGAACTTGGACATCACAAATCCTGGAAATCGATCAATTTCAAAAATGGGATGGTTCCGGAGGCACACCCTGATTTTGGGCGCTTAATCAAACCGTCTGAAGAACCTCAGTACCTACTCATATCAACTCATGACAGGTCACAAGACGTAACCAAGAAGGTCAGTCCGAGTTCTGTTCTTCCAGACGACCATCCAACCTATGCTGTGGAGAATTTTGGTAAGGTCCGCATCTATAGCGAAGCCGTGACCAGAAATGTCGGTCATCTGTTCGCACCAATCACAGGATGGGACGGACAGGAGTTTAGCTGGATCACCATGCCAGTGGTATCCAATATTCAGCGAAGCGATGGCGGTACTCGAAAAGCAGACCCTCTCAAAGACGAACTCAAAAATGAGGATCCAAATTGGGTGGTACACGATGAAGAAGTCGGCGAACACAACGGTGAACAAGTCCTGTTAGACTATGGGATGTTTTGGTACGAGGGTGACTGGAAGGTTTCCGAATCACAATTGTTCGACCCGTAGGAGGGAATTACGTCAGTTCAGCTTTCTCTGAACCTGTTTCCTGAACGCTTCTAACGCTTCCCACAACTCCTCAACCTCCCTATCCAGGCGTTGAACGTTACGCACCAGTTCATCCCGGTTCATGTCCTCGAAGCTTTCCAACGTACCGTCGTTCAACAGCTCCACATATTTCTCACCAGGACCGGTCAACTCTGCCTTTTTCGGAGCCTCAAACACTTGCTTCGTACCATCCACTACGCGTTCCACCATGCCATCCTGCTTTTCCACTTCGATCAGTCCAAGGTTCTCGAGTTTGCGGAAGCTGTAGTTCACCTCCCCGTTCGACAAGCTGGTAGTCGACGTGATCTTCTGAACATCGTCCTCGCCTCTCTCTATACACAGCAGTACGGCAGCATCCTTCTCCCGAACCTGGTTACGAAGATCCTCAATCATCACTGGTCACCACGCACTCGGTTTCCAGAATCGTACAATGACCGTTGTCCTCTCGGTACATGCAGAACGACTGCAACTCTTCCAAATCGCTACCATCCTTCAACTCAGGACACTCAGGCTCGGAGCCTGTACCGTAGTCACGAATCGAACCGTTACCAGCAACCGAGAGAATCCGGTACTCAGCATCTTGCAGTTCCTCGATTTCTGTGAACTCCTTACCGTCATCATCATAGTAGTCGAAACTGCCTTTCTCGTCCTCGTACGTATCGCCTCTACGATCAACTGGATCGCTAATGATGTTGTCCAGCAAGTCCGCAGTTCCTTCACGAGCAACGAAAATACACTTACGATCGTTCTCCACCGCCCTTTTCAGATTCGTCAATACACGTGCAGGCTTGGACAAAGTGGAAACCTCTGCCTCCAGGTTCGCCTTCCCATTCGTCTTGATCACTACACCATCCGGAAGCTCTGCACCAGGCATCTGATGCTCAAGGTTCACCTGCTTAACCGCTGGCCGCTTCTCCAAGTACTCCTTCGCCCGCTGCAACAACCGGGTGTGCTCCACTTTTCCAGCATTGTCACCAGGTCCAAGCTCCAGCAACTCGTTTAGAGCACCCTGTTTTTTGTCCTGTTCCGGGGCTTTCGTACCTTTCTTCTTCAATGCCAGAACTTCGTCTGGTTCCCGGCTTCCTGTCCACGGCGGGAAAGTGGAAAACGAAACAGCATCGTTGTTCCCAGGTGATTGCAGGAACGCACGGTACTGTCCCAAGTGCTGCAGGTGATCTTTCGTAACCCCAAGCAGCATGTTCGAAATACGAGACCCGTCATCAGCGATTTCCGGTTGGAACACCAATTTGGTCCGGCAGTTGTTCACCACCGCTCTTTGCATCTCAGCATCCAACTGGTCAATATACTGTGTAGCGATCCAAGTACTCAGCCGGTACTCCCGGGCTTCAGACAGTAACTCATCGAAGTTACTGGACTCGGACATGTAATGTTTCGCCTCATCGATGAACAAGGAGAACATCTCCCGTTCTTCTAAGGGAATACCGACCCGTGACTGTGCAGCAGCCCAAACCTGCGTGATCACAAGAGAACCGATGATAGGAGAGGCGTTTCGCCCGATCTTACCACGCTGCACATCAACCAAGATGATCTTCCCCTGTGTAACCGCTTCCGCAATATCCACCCCGTCCTCTTCAGCATCGATCACACGACGGATCACATCATTCCCCATGAAGTCCTGGATACGCCGTTTCAACGGCAGCTTCGCATGATCGGTGACATTATCACGGATATCGATCAAGTGACTCCGGATATTCGCATCGCTTGTCCGGTTGATCAACTCGGTCAATGCCTCATCACTGGAAACGCAGTGAAGAACATCTGCTAACGTGTTGTTCTCATCGTATCGAATGTTCAAATCCAGATGGGCACGCAGCAAAGTAGACAGAATCCGAGGCCACTGATCACCCCAGTTCTGGCTTTGCCGCTTGAACATCGCGAGGATGTCACCTACGATAATCTCTTTCTGGTTTTCCAGTGCTGCACCCGACATTTCTGAGGTGATACTCGGTTTCAACGGGTTGATTGGTGTAACCGGCGGGTTATCCGGGTTGATGTAGACAACATCGTCTTCACGGTCTTCAGGCAGCTTTTCCAGAATCTGGTTGATAACATCGCCTTTCGGGTTGATGAAACATATTCCCCGGCCTTTCTGGATGTCCTGTAACGCGGCGTGCACCATGGCCTGTGTTTTTCCAGTCCCGGTCGCACCGATTCCGAGGACGTGCGTCAACCGGTCTTCATCGGAGATGCCTATGTTCTCCTCCACTCCCATTCGGCTTTCACGGGTACCGAGGTACGTGGTCGTGAGGTCGCTGCAGTTCTGGACGAGGGTTTTCACTTCTTCAGGTTTCATGGTTGAGCGTAGCTGATGTTCTCCTGCTGTCGGTTCGGGATCGATACCAGTGCGGCCAGTTCCGGAACCCCTGTCTGGAATTTCAAAGCCCAGCTGTCGAACTCCCGGTCAGCCACCGATCTGCAAAAATCAACGATCCTGCCTTCCCACAGGGACTGAACTGTTACCGTATCGAAGTATTGCCCAGTCTCCGGGTTCTCGTACACGTTGAACGCTCCGGACAACTCCTTCACACGGCTACGAGTGTACTCTCCAGCCCCGATAACCACGAACCGGATAACCGTGTGGAAACGATTGTTACCCGCTTTCGCTTCAATCGCGTTCGCCTGCCGTTTTTCTCGAGGAGTTGGGGAACGAGAACCCCACAACTTCTCCTTCTCTTTCCGCAAATACCCGATCCTCTTGTACGCCCGACGGGTCCACCACCAACTACGCAGCGGCCGGCCAACCGAAGGCTGGAACAATACCTGAACCACGATCTTGGTATCCTGCATCGAGTGCCTGTGCAGAGCAGCTGCTAACGCGTTCACAGGCGGCTGATCGAACTCTTGCCGTAACGGATAGTGATCCAACCGCCCAGTAGTCAAAATCCCGCCACCGACCGTCTCACCTTCCAACACGGGAAGCCCACTACTCCCACTGCTGAACCCGACATCCGGAACCTGGTTCGACAAGTGTGCACGTACTTTTCGCTCAAGACGTTTGGTCGGGACCGAAAACTGCAGTCTGATATCCCGGCCTGTCCTTCGGATCTCGAACGCTGTAACAGGGGAAGTGTTCCGAACACCAAGCCACCGGGTTTGCAGCTCTTGAATCCCTCTAACAAACTGTTCCAATGATGCAGACTTACTTGTTTGAACTGGTGGACGCACCTCTACCGTGTAGCCTGGTGCAACGGAGTGCTGAAGCTGTTCAGCCTCTTCCTCCGACAGCTCGGTATGCGAGCAGAGGAGTCGGTCTTTCCAACCCATGAGTTCATTCACCTCGGAAGTAGATCCAGACCGCGCAGTACGCTGACCACACAGCCAACATGAGGCCGAAAAAGGTGGCCAGCCAATCGTCCGTGCTAGCTAGGCCAACTCCGTAAAGGAACAATGCGGACAGGACCACCGCTACTGTTATGGTGAGCAGGATGAACACCATGTCATCCACGATCGAATAGGATTGTGAGTTTTCTTTGCTCACGTTCCCCGAGTTTTTCACCACGTAGACCCGGTCGTTCGAGTGGTTGTCCTCGTAGTAGTTGACCGTGACATCACCAGGGCTCTCTACTACTTCCTCGAGTTCCTCTACCTGCACCGGTTTCTTAACCGTCTCACCGTCTTTCTCAGCCGGTTCCAAGCGATCGATGTCTGGTAATTTGTCTCGAGTCATTGTCCGTATTGGCTGCTTTCGATTATCTCGTGTTCTTGACGCGATGCTGTGATCCGGAGAGTTGTGTTGACTTGACCGGAAACTTTGAGAACGGCCTCGCTGTACCGCGTGTCCCCACCTGTTTTCAGGTTTTTCAGCTGCCGGACTTCGCTACGAGACAAGTCGAAGTAGTCTACCGCGTGATCCGGAACTCGGTCGTGGTAGTGGAAGACTTTGATCTGAGTGTTATCCAGGATCGCACGACCCTCCCTACAATACGTGAAATCCGCAACGTTCTGCGAAACAAGTGAGAGAGCAGTATTGGTGTCACGAGCTTCACGAACCCATTTAGCCAGGACTCCACGACCCTTTTCGTGGTTCATCAACTGATGAGCCTCATCAATCAACACCAGCGTCCGCCGGGTATCCTGCGAAGTCTCACGATACAGCTGTTCGACTAATCGAACCAGTTTTGGAACATCAGCGTCTTGACCACGCTCTTCAGGCTCGAAACTCGTAATCCGGTTATCAAGACTGAACTCTTCGTCTAACCCGTGAACCGGGTTTTCGGTGTTGCTAAGGGTTTCAACCAGTTCCCCGTACTCCTGCTTCGGGTCGATAACAATGATCTGCAGATCGTCATCTGACAGCCAAGACCGGATCAGCTCCAGTTTCGAAGCGTAACTCTTACCAGATCCTTTCTTACCGAACCGGACGGAATCCGAGCTATCCCAAGAAAACCTGTCCAGTAGGAGCGGGACACCGTCAGTAGTGTCCATCCCGTAGACCACGCCAGAACCGTGGTTCGTGTCCTGTGTAGCGAACGGAAGAGCAGCTGCTACCGAACGAGTGGGCATCAGCAATTTCTGGTTCAACCCGTCTGTGTGAAGCGGTGAGTACGTTCTCAGCGCTTTGTCCGTACGGAACAAGGTGTGCTCGTACTCGGTCTGAGAGGTTTTCAACCGTGTCTCAACCGCTTCCAGTGTCTGTTCACACCGCTCTTTGTCCGTATCATGGACTGTGATGTAGACAGCGTACCGGAAGGGCCGGTCAGACCGGTCTACTAACAGGTTTAGCAGCCAGTTGGTATCATCCAGTCTTCTTTCTAAATCCCTGACTCCGCCGATGTATCCGGCGGTGAGGAAGGATTCAATCTCTGCAGTCAGCTTCTCACTGAGGGTTTCCAGCTTGCTTACGGTCTCACCCGGTTCTTTGGGCTGGATGACTTGGGTGACGTCGACGAGCCCGTTCACCCGCATAACATCGCAAACCCATCCTAGACGTGCAGGTGACGGGTACTCTGTGATGTACAGTGTTTTCCGATATTCGCCGTCTTGATCTTGGACGGGTGTTGTGGTCCAGTTCTTCTGGGTTCCTGGTTGGAAGTGACTCAGCTCTTTCGCAACCTCATACATTTCATCATCGTGGACTCGGTCAGCGGAGAGATCTCCCCGGTTCAACGCTTTGAGAACTTCTCGGCAGCGACTGTCCAGTTCCGAGGCAACGACTCTTTCCGGTGTCTTCGCTTTTTCCGAACCCACGAATTGCTTCAAGAACTGGATGTTTTGGGGCGAAGCCTTGACCGAGATGTAGTGCTTTGTCGTAACTAGCTCACCCCGTGACAGCTTTCTGCAGTGGTTGATGTACCCTCTTCTCAAGGCCTCCGGTGTTTCACCCAGGTTTTTCAGCGATTGGGTGTACTCTCTCAGATCAAACCGTTCCTGACGGGAGTGAACCTCGATCGGGAAGTTGATCGAATCCAGCAAATCAGCATACACCTGGTGGACAGACTCCTGCTCCAAACTGTCTAAGGCAGAGAGGTTAACCGAATCCACCCGGACGAAAGCCACCAAATCCCCGTTCTCGGTTTTGATGTACCGTTTCTCAACCTTGTCAACGTCAGTACCCTCGAGCTCACGCTTCTCACCCGTCCATCTAACGGCGTGGTACACCAATTCATCCAGCTTTAAACCCTTATACGAGGACTTGTACCAGGCAACACCGACCAGTGCTGCAGCAATGACTGGTAGTATCGTGTTCAACGGGTTTCCAGAACCACCCAACCAAACGTACACCAGCCCCGGTGGGATACCCAGCCGAGCGATATCCTTCAACGTGAACTGGCCAAACAGCCGCATCGGAACCTCAACGTCAGCAGGAATTCTAACCTGCATAAACTACCGACCCCCATCCCAGAGAATACGACGTCCTTTCTCGTCGAACTCGTTCAGATCCGTCTGATCAGGATCCAACCGAGCCCACTCATACGGTTTGACCTCTGGCTTCCGAGTTCTCTGCTCATAATCCTCTTTCACTCGACGTCGCTCTTCCCTGTGAGCAACATCCCTCATCTTCAGCATATCCTCCCGAGTATACCCGCCTCGAACACCACGTCCACGTCTAATCTCGCCACTCTCACCTCGACGCTGTACCCTCTTCGAGGCGGTTTGAACAGCAGCACCAGCAAACGCGGTCGCCGGGCCAGCAACAGCCTGACTAACACCGTACAACTGGTACGGCAAGATAATCAACAACGCCAGCGCTGTAACCCCGTAGATCCAGTTCGAGACAGACTGCAACGGAGAATCCACGGAGAACCTCATCATCTCCAGGATGAAGCTCAGAGCCATCATGTTCAGCGGCCCCATCGCCAGCAACGCCCAGAACAGGCCGATAAACCGGTCAGCATACTTTTTGGATCGTGGGAAAGCCCAGAAGAACGCTATCAACGGTGCGATAGCTGGAAGGAACAATATGAACACATCCCTAAGTGCGTACATTATCACCAAGATCAGCAGGAGGATTGCTTTCAATACTGAGACCAGTACAAGCCCAGCGGAAAGCCCTACCAGCTGCTCCATATCCAAACCGAGCCCTTCAGTTCGGAACGCCCAGGTCATAGCGTTCGAGAAATCGATTGTCAACTGAAGCAACGGGATCGCGAAAGTCCCGAACAGCAACGCAACTATGAGACGTGGCACAATCATCCGAGCCTCCCGAAAGCTGACACCGAACAACGGACCTGTCATGTACAACAGACCAGCAGCCACGAACGCAGTACCCGACATCAGGTATGCGATCAACAGGGTTTGCTGGTGAAGCGTTTCCACTGCCCCATTTCCTTCAATACCTGGTGCTTGGCTTAGTAGTAGAATCAGTTCCGGGATCAAATGGATCACCATGTACTCGAACGGGCCGAACAAAACATCCGAGATCCCGTCAGTCAGGGTTTCACCCATCCTCTCCTCGTAATTCGAATTGAACTCTGAGAGCTCCGAGACCAGATCTTGGATTGAGGACAAGATCCCTTCTTCCTCGTCGTTGTCTTCACTGGTTTCGTTACCCTGTGTTTGTGCTGCTGCAGCACCGGCAACCAGCATCAGCAGTAGAAACCCTGCGACCAGTAGTACTGCTGTTCGTGTGCAACGCTTTTTCAGCATGACCACACCCCCTCAGCAGCTCCGATCATGAACGCAGACATCATCGGTGCCATCAGAACCAGTAGGAAACCGGCCAGACCGTTCTTCAGAATCTGTTTTGCTCTACGATTCCAATCCTCTCCTGGAATCATCCACGAAACTCCTGCAGCGATCAGAACGACTGTGAGAAGTGCAAACGCAATAACCACTCCCAGCTGCTCCACCGAGTGCAGAAACTCGAGAAGCGGTAGGAACTCTTCCGGAGGCGGGCACTCCGCATTCTCATGCGAAGCCGCTACTGGATTTGCCCAGAGCAGTAATGCGATTACAGCTATTGTACCGTGTCTGTACAGCCTGTTTTTAACCGCGAGTTTCTGGCCTTCGTATAGGCCCTTTCCAGGTCTTTGAACCATCAGGTAAAATTATACCTTGGCATTGTGTTCCCTATTTTGAGCACAAACCCGGCACAAAACATTTAAATATGAGCTCTGGTGTCCCCCAGGTTTGGAAGCATCAAGTTAGCTACCATCCAGAAGATGTACGGAGAATTAGCCGCTCATCAGGCGACTACTATCGTGTTGCACTTCCAGATAAAATCGAAAAAGCCGGTTTTGCCATTGGAGACGGTACTAGAATTGACAAAATCGATGATAAAGCCCCCTACCTCAGAGTGTTACCAGGGCCTATTCAAAAGGCAGAAAGCCGAAAACCTGGGTACTTCAACTACCAAAAAATCTTTCAAAGAAAGAGCAAAACCTGGCTATCAATCCCTAAGCAATGGGTCGACGAATTCATCGCTAACAAGGGAGACGAGTTTCTAATTGTGGAAGTAAACGAGCTTGAGATAGAACCTCACCTTAGAATCTATAAAAACATTGACTATAATCAATACCGTATCCCAGAACTTGCCTCGAAAGATAACACACCTGTCTCTGGCCAACCAATTGTAGGCGGATTAGGGTCGCTGTACCAGCTGTACTTAGCTGGATCTATGATAGAATGTACTATTGAACCTCTGGAATCAATCGACGGAGACCCATTTGTTGCTGATGAAATTACAATCAAGCCCGAAAAAGGATTTCACAACATCCAACACGCATACAATACGTCTAAAGCAACGTTCAGAACAGTTCCTAATGAATACTACACAGTTGAAATCTCACCCGCTCCAAAAGATGGGCAATACGACCTCTTTGTAAATTGCGATCAGTACAAGTCTCGATGGTTAGTGAACGGATCTTCTACTTTCAGAGTTAAAAATCATAATGAGTCAGTTCGCATGGCAGTCCACGATATTATTGAAGATGAAAATATAGACATCGGATAACCAAAAATTCATCTAAAAGGCCGCCCCGACAGTAGCATTTTCCAACAATGAAACAATATCCACATGGAATGATGGATAGGGGTTGTCTATAAGAACCAATAACTAGTTTGAACATATTGATAAAAGCGTTTCTTGAAGAAAACATGTCTATGAGGTCGATTCACAATCACAATAGGCGAAACACTCAACTATGACGACGTAGACGAACTCCGAGAAATCGGAGAACAACTTCCAGAAATGGAAGAGGGCAAAACCTTTGGATACCACCCCGGCAGAGACAAATGGAATCAAGCCGGGTACAAAAACTCCTGGTGGGTCGGAGACCTGCTTGTCGGGATCACATCATCTAACGACAACCGGTTCGTACCACACGAATTCTCAGATATCACCGAATACACAGCAGACGCAGTAGAAGCACTGAAAGAAGAATACGACTTCAACTTCACAGGCGAACTCGAAACCTCAAACAACTACCACCGGTACACCAACGAAGGAGTATTCGAAGGGTTGGAAATCAACCCAGGAGAAACGGACGATCCCAGCACGATCGGTTTGAAAATCACTTCTGGAAACGACGGTAGGAAAGCCACTGAAGGATCGTATTTTGAGGAACGACAGGTCTGCAGCAACGGTCTAACCTTGCCCGTAGGTCAGATGTCGGTCAGGCAAACACACCATGATGAACTTGACCCCACAATGTTCCACCAACTTGCTCGCTCAGTAGTCGAGAACTCCGAAATGGTGGAAGAACGGTACGACCAGATGAAAGAGATCGAATTGGACAGTGAGTGGGTGGCATTCGAGTTCCTTGAGCACAGACTGGATCTCCCATTCTACATCAATGGAGGACACGGAGATATCGCTATGACCTACAATGACGTCGTGGAAGAACCGAGTAGCCCGACTGTCTACGAAACACTGCAAGTAGCTACAGAGCAGCTAACCCACAACTCGCGAAACGATCTACCTCGGCACGTGATCAACACGGCACAGGAGAAAGCATCCCAACTCGTAGACTTGAACGGGGAGCTTCCAGACTACGATGAAATGGTCAAGAACACGATCGAGGACCGTGCCTACCAACTCAGGAATATTGACGACGCCGAGGAATACTGGGAAGGCGAAGAAGAAACCATCAACGAGCTTGTAGAAGAATACGGGCTTCAAGCATAGGGAAGGGTGAAACACGGTTATCGAAAAAGGAGCACTTGTAGACGAGTTCGGACGGACACTGGAAGAACAACTGATAGACGATATCGTTCACAACTACTTCATTGACAGAGACCACCACTTCCGAGAAGAATACGTCTCCGACCATACCTACGTCGACGAAGAAGACGAGCTACCGTTTGGAACCCAGATTATCTACGAAAACGGAGGCCCGCAATTCTCAGTAGAAGACGTTTCACTGGCTCCTTGGCACCGAGACCACACAATCGAATTGCTCCAAGACAGCTATGAAGCACTACTCGACCACATAGAGGACGAGCCCGAGACAGACGGTGGCGAAAACATACTACTCGCAGACGGAGGACAACAAGACGAAGATCCGACAGCGTACGCCCTGTTCCACAGCTTCGGAAACGGCAAAAACAAACAACCAGTCATCGACAAACTCGGAGGAAACCAACCATACTACCTGTTCAACACACTCAGAGACCTCGAGCAATTCACCAGAGAATACGCGAAGCAGTACGGAGTCACCAACCTCGACGACTACGAAGTAGTCGAACTCGAGCTCAAACGCAAAGGCAACGCCGAAGACCTACTCGGCTTCAACGGCCAAGAACTACAAGCGGAACTCGAACAAGAAGAGGGCGAGCCTGTAGACGCAGAACCGTACTCCAAGTCCTCGGATCAAACCGGAATCAGCGAATTCGGAGGGGATGCGTGAATCGATCTGGATCTTTCCGAACTCGGAGCGATCAAAACCACCAGGGCAGTAACCGACCCCGTCATAGCACACGAGACCACAACGGACTGGGCACCTGGACACGATCACGATATCTATCAGGATATCAAGATGGCGCGTGTAGCACAGAACCTGGAAACACCTCTCGACGAAAGGATCGAGTACGCAACATGGCCCGAAACACTTCTCTATCTCTCTACCATGACCATGGACGCCCGGTACGCCAACAAGCAGGTGAAAGACCTGTACCAGCACACCTTCCGAGAGTACCTCGACCATTGGACACCGCTGGAACCAGACGACCAGCCACCACCACTATGTGAAGACCCCGAACTCAGCAGCTACGACCAAGAACGATTAGAAGATTTGCGGTTCGGGATCAAGAAAGACCGTGACCGGCACTTCGTCCAAGAAATGTACGACGATCTCGGTGTGGAAGGAGTACCCAAGACCTTCTGGCTTACACGGCATGAACTCGAAAACCTGGATGCGGACCAGGACGAGTACAGCCAATCAGCACTCGACGAATACTTCTAAAAAGTCCACACGTGCATACGTCACCCCCGTTACCCAACTTTTCTACCCTTGTTTTTTCGGCAGCTCAGATCCACACGGGTGTCGTATGGACTATGATTTGGCTTCTACAGCTATAATTTGTATTGCAGAAGCCCTCCCCTCCACTGGAAACCGAGGCGAAAAGTACTGGATAGTAGTGAAAATTGTTCACTTGGAATAAGTGAAGAGGATTCACACACGGGTGTCGTATGGACTGTGCCAAGAGGTCTATCTACCTGCCCCACTCCATTTATAAAGAGAATCTCTTTCTTCTTCTATATACTAGGTATAACGGTGTTATTATTAGTTAACTAACTAGTAGTAATACATAAACGGGGTAGTAGTAACAGAATTTCACGGTTGGTTGCTCAACCGCTCATCGCCGACTCCGTACGTCACCCGTGTGTGGTCTACATGAAATCAAGGTTGTCTATTTTTCTATATCCAAGATCGGCTGCCGTACACTACGCCCAACTGACGTATATATTTATAAACAGACTTTAATAGATATAGAAATATGGGAAACAAATTTGATCTTACAAACTGTACCGATCAAAACAATACACAGAGAATCATATCAGATGACACAAAACTCGATATAGGGTATGTTCCTGAAAAAATCCCACATAGAGAACATATAATTGAAGAACTACTGAACAATACCTTTGCCCCAGTAATCAACGAAAACCAAGGGCAACATGCCATATTGGTTGGCCCACCTGGAACCGGAAAAACAGTAACTATCAAACATATCCTTCAGAAAGTCAGAGAAAACAACGATACATCACACATCAAAACAATATACATCAACTGCGCTGACCGATCATCAGGACAAGCAGTCTACGAAAAGCTCTGCGATGACCTTGGTTTGAAATTTGTTCGAGGCCAAGGCCTATCAAAAAACATAACATCCATAATGGAATATATTAATTCTGAATCCACACCCGATCTGTTAGTAATACTTGACGAAATTCATGAATTGCATAGTACCAGAAGTGACCGAGACTACCTGAGTCGTCCTGTTCTTTACTCCTTATCAAGACCTCATCAATGTGTGAGTGAGGTAGCAGAGGATGGGTTTAAAGGAAACATCACCTTCATCGGAATCAGTAATGAGGCCAATATAATTGAAGAAATTGCTCCTGACGTGAAATCCTCACTAAGCCATGCTACATACAATTTTAAGAAATACACCGAAGAGGAGATCGTAGATATTCTGTCTCAAAGACAACAAGAGGCATACAGTGAGGAGATACTATCAAAGCCTGCACTAAGGAAAATCGCTAGAGAAATTGCTCAAAATTTTCACGGTGACATCCGAAAGGGGATCGATATTCTAAAAAACGTTCCTAATGGTATTGAGTCCCCCTCAGTTGTGGTTGACAGTCAAAAGAAGCAGATCGATGTGGTTGAATCAACTATCGAAAAGATACAACGAGATAAGATACAGCAAGTGTTCTACTCCAAGGATAAGCATTTCTACTTAGTTATGTCTTCTCTTTATCAACAACTAAAGAAGGGAAAACCTCATTTGAAGTACGTAACACAATCCTACAGCAAAGCATGTGAATATGCAATGGTCGAAAAGCAAGGCGAGGATTACAAAGCAAGAAAATCTTTTGTCTACAGACAGCTAGAGTATTTAGTAAAAATTGGACTATTGGAGAAGACGAAGGACTATTCTGAGCCAAAGAATCCGAATTGTTACGAGGAAATTTTTAATTTAGAAGTGTTTAAAGAAGCTGTAGAAGATAATCTCGAACGCGAAAGATTGCTTGAAAAGATCAGAGACCAGAATCTTGTACTGAACTTGGAAGAACAAGAGGCTGCTAATGAGGCAGAGGAGATCCTGGATCAGCATATGAACGGGTGATAGTGATTGGAAGAGGACTGGGGAAGAAGCAGAAGGAAGTGTTGAAGAAGATTTATCAGCGTGGTTCGATGGAGTCCACAGGTCTGTTAGCAGAGATCTGTGGGAACAAGTCTTCAGCGAAGCGTGTGCTGAAATCGTTGGAGGGCAGAGGGCTGGTGAAACGTATTGGATATGGACGGTTCAGATTAACCCCTGATGGGGAAGCAGCAGTAGATGATTTTTCAGATGAACCATTGTTGTAGAAACCAGTAGAGATGTTTTTGGCAGGAACCGATAGTGTGTGATGTTTTTCGTGTTGTTGGAGGGTATCTTTAAAAATGGGCTTTGACAAGCCTTGTACAGGAGGTGAGCAAATTTTCCGATGGTGGATGTTTTGAAGAAGTCTGGCGTTAGAGAAGCAGCTGGCGACGTGAACGTGGGAAGCGATTTCTATGAAGAACTGGATGAACACGTCAAAGCAGAGATCGAGAGAGCAGTTGAAAGATCCAGGGCAAACGGTAGAAAGACGATCAAAGCCCGTGACGTATAGACCCAGTGTACGGATTTACTATCTCTTCTTTTTTCTTTCTTCGAGGTTGTGAGCCGCGGAGATATTTAAACAGGTTTTCCCAATTATTTCTCAAGGTGAAATGTATTTGACTTGTAAAGTTGAACGAACTGACGGCGTTACGCGATACGCAAAAACCCCTTCCCGTTTCAAAGGGGGTGTAGAACACCAGTGACAAGTGATGAGAGAGACGATATGATATCTGGTTTGATCTTTGCCTTTTTATCCGGTGTCTCCTTCGTAGTATTTATTAACGATGCAGTTGTTGAGCAAAACTTGATCGGGTCTGTACTGATGATCGGAGCCTCATCTCTATCCGCTATTTTGGGGTATTTGCTTGGAGAGAGAGCACGACGAGATAGTCAAATCTCTACGAAGCAGGCTTCTACTGGTTCTCGTGATGTGATTGAGGTGACTGTGAAGGAGTGAGTTATGAGATTTTGTTTACTGAGGAGCACCGGGAACAGGTTGTACGCTACCACAGTGAAGAAGTAGCAGACCAGCTTGAGAAAAGGCTTGAGACGAAGCAGAGGCAGTTGGAGCTGATTTCCGAGCAGAACCAGCTTGGTCAAAGATTCCACAATTTCTTCGGTTACAAAGGCATACACGTAGCTGAAGCCAGTTTCAAAGCACACAGGAACCAGTACCGGGCGCTGCTGATCTTGGTAGGCTCTTTTGAAGACAACTATCTGGTCTTCTACAAAGTGGTTGAGAAGGAGGACCGGTATGAGTCTAGTCAGCAATGGAAGACTTGGCGGAGCGTAGTAGAAAACCCAAGTCAGATCAAAAAGAAGGCTAAAGACTGGGTTCTCGAAGAAATGGACTTATAGAAGAGTGGGGGGTGACGCGAGAATATTCCAGAGTCAGCTTATGCGATGTACGCTGCAGACCAGGTAGAGAAGTATACCGGTATGAGGCGTTTGAGAGAGGAACACTTGGGAATCTTGATCTACCCTGATTATCGGGAGTTCGAGGATGTTCGTGAAGGTGTTCTGTTGCCGGAGGAAGACCGGTTTTGGGAGATCCACTTACATGCAAGTGATGTTGACAGGCTTCGTAACCCCGAGAGGGAGAGACCAGGGTTCCGGTATGATACGGTCATGGATTTCCCGGATATGGACTACCAGGAAATGATCGAGGAGGAGTATCCGGCTTGGATAGAAACTTTCGAAGACCGGTTCCAGCAGTCCGAACTAAACTACATGGACGTCGACCTTCTCTCACGAAAGTTCTAAGCTAAATCTTGGTACTTCTCCCAGACCAAGTCGAAGTACTCCTCAGTCATAATCCGTGGATCGTTAACTCGGTAGAAGTCGTCGAGGACGAACTGGGTTTCCTCCTTGTTCAGCCCATAGGCGTGGAAGGCAGCTGCATCAATTTCTGCTCGTAGCCGTTGACGTTCTTGCGGATCTGTTGCTGCTTCGATTCCACCGAGTCGTTCCCGCATTTCTTCGAACTCATCTCCGTAACAGTTCAGCCGAGCAGCCCGGGATGAGATATAGTCGAACCACTCATCGCCTTCCGTGAGACGAGGCATCTGAGACTCGATGAACTTGTATCTCACAATGCTGTTGTCGATCTTCGTTCTCATCAGGAAATCAAACGGGATGCTGTTGAGCAAACCTGCTGCTACGAACAGCTCCTTATCATCGAATATTCGATCATATACGCTGTGAAGCGGTGCTTCAGAGAGGTCTTCTGGTTCTGGGTTGATCTCGTATGGACGGATTGTGTAGAGCTTGTGATAACACACTGTGCCTTTCGGGATCACAGTAGCAATAACTGTTCTTTCGTCTGTTGGCCGTGCGATTTCCCGGTACACAAGACGGTATTCAGTACAATCTAACAGCACGTCATCTTCTGAAAGCGGGCCACGTCCGTTCTGTTCCAGCTTTTCGTTGACGAAGCTTTTCTGCGAACCTGTTCCATCCAATTCATCGTAGAGATCTCTCTTTAGCCGGCGGACGTTTTTCTCACGGATGCGGAGTTTTGCACTTTTATCCGGATCAACGTCTTCATCAACACTCCATAGACTGGGTGATTCTAAGTTCTCGAAGAAAGTAGGATCATAGGTATACTGCCACATGTTTCGACCGCCTATTACCGGATAATCGCCCTGCTGTTCATCCTCTATGAACCGATCTGAATCTTGGGAACGGTGAACTTCAGTATATGGATCCAAATACCATGGCATGCTTTCGCGAGTAGACGCAGGCGGATGAGAGAGAACCTTCCTTAAGACCTCAACTTCCCGGGCATCCTCAATATACGGGAAGATACGGGCCTCAGGAGAATAATCTCGCAGCACTTCTTTTGGTATCTTTAATCCTTTCTCATCAAGTTGATCCAAAATCTCTGTATCGGTCTGGTTGAATACGCCTTCAACGATTTCTGTCTCTCCAGAGTTTTTGAGCGTGATAACTCCAAACCGGTATTGGAAGTGCAGTCCGTCGAATATTCCTCTATTCTCAAACCCGACCAGGTTTTCTACAGTAGTGTTCTCGAGCGTGTGCAGTCGAAGATCCTTGCCAGCGGCCCCATTGAAGATGACACCTGGAAGAACTTGTGCGATGTAGCCGTCTTCGGAGGCTAATTGGAAGACTCGTTCGAAGAAGAGCATAGATAAGTCGCGTTCGTTACCTACTTTCCTTCCGTCAATGGATGGGCTCTGAAGCTGATACGCACTTCCGTCACGGAAGTACTGAGCCCGACGTTGTATGTCCTGTTTGTATTCTTCGTAGGCTTCAGCGATTTCAGGATTGTCTAAGAGTTCAGCTTCTTTGGCGTCCTTATCGCTCGGCATCCGGGTTCGGAACCGTTTATCGTATCTGGGGAAGAAATCGTCCCTGCTCGGGCTCAACTCTTCCCAGGGAGGGTTGCCTACGATGATGTCAAAACCACCGTCTGCGTAAACTTCTGCGAATTCTAAGACCCAGTGGAAGGGTTCGTACGATTGGATTTGGTCCAGTGTTACGTCTTCGGCTCCGGCGCTGTGGAAGTCTCTTAGAACTTTTTCGTTGAGATCTCCTCGGTATTCTTCGAGCAGGGATTCTGCTTGTTGAAGATGGTCTAATGCTTCTTCGGTTGTTTCTGCGCGTTTGTGACGGGTGATGGCAGCGATGATATCACCGTACATCGACCGGACTGTGTCCTCACCCCACGCATCCAGACGGGCTTGCTCTTCCTCTGCACCGGTCTCGATCAGCTCCGTGTAACCGATCAGGCTGTTACCTTGTCGGATGTTGAAGATTACATTCGGGAGTGCGAGCTCATCTTCGCTGTATTCGTCGACGGCCTCCGGGTCCACCTCCGAGATGATTGATAGCCACAGCCGGAGCTTCGCAATCTCAACTGCAGGGTCAACGATATCCACCCCGTATACGTTTTCTATGACGGTTTTCTTCCGGAGTTTCCAGGTGGGAAGGTCATTACCCTGTAGTCCGTGAAGCGCTTTCCGAACCTCTACAATCTCGCTCAAGACGGATGTGAGGAAGTGGCCGCTACCACAGGCAGGGTCAAGAGCGCGGAAGTTGTCGACTTCATTCAGTAGTGCTTCAGCAAGATCTGCGCTTTCAGGCAGGGTGTCGAGGAGATCGTAGACGTCATCGTAACCTTCTACTTCGGCTTCTGGCCAATCTCTCTTCTCGACGAGGTAGGTCTGGAAACGATCTAGTAGTGCTGGTTGGACGGTTTCTTGGGCAGAGAATGATGTGATTTCATCAGGTGTGTAGAAGGCTCCGAGGTCTTTCTTTTGGTCACCGGGTTCTCCAGTGATGTAGTTGATTGTTTTCTCGAAAACCTTTCCCAGGATGCTTGGATCAAGGTCACGGGGAGACCCGTCTGCAGAGAACGTGTACCGCTCCAGCAAGTCGATAATAGAGATAAGTACGGAGTCTCGAACATCGAAGTCCTGTTCGTGGAAATCCCCTCCGTTCTCTATCGTTGGCCGGAAAAGCCCGCCGTTGAGATACGGGACGTCCCGGTACATATCGATGTCACGGATTCGCTCTTCTCGTTCACTTGGTCGTTCGTCGAAGACTCCATAGAATAAGGGCTCCAAATAGGTCTTGTAGAAGGATCCAGGATTCACACCGGATTCATGGGTGTCTGCAAGATCACGTAGCAGGCTGGATCTGACGAGGCCTTTGTCTTCAAGGAATTTGATGAAGATCAATCGGTTCATCAGACCAACTGAGAACAGGCGGATGTCGTCGCCGTCAGCGTTTTTCGGAGGGACTACACCTTCACCGATTAGGCTTCGTTCAGAGCGTTCCTCTTCGTCGACGATACCGAATACAAGATGGACGTAGTGGTCGTAGAACTCATCCGTTATCTCTTCTTTCGTTTTCCGGATGATCTGTGGAGCGTCCCCAGCTATGGAGAGGAAATTATCGTATTCAAATCCTCTAATCAGGGCTTCTATGTAGTCCTCGTAATCGTCTTCCAGCCATTCGTTGAGGCTGACTTGCCGCCCGGTGATGTTTTCGAAGGCAGCGAGGAAGACTGGTTGGAGATCGACCTCTGAGATAGTATCGTAGCCGTAGGTGTCTCGGTCACGTTTTAGAAGGATCCAGCGTACGCCGTCTGTTGCTATGCCGAAGTCGGCTTCGAATTCATCAATGGCAAGCCAGTCTTTGACTTGTCCCAGTCCGTGTGAGTGCTGATCTAATCTCTTGTTTAGAGGTTCTGCTTCAATCAGTAGACGGCTTGAGTCGATTGTATCTACGTCCCGAAGTGGGATCGCGTAGTCAGCTTGTTGTCCACGTCGATCAGAAAGACCACCAGCTTCTGGTTCCACATCGTACCCGAGAAGGTCAAAGAGAGGCTCTATGATTACAGATTGTGTGAGTGGTTCTGGATCGCTACGTTCCTTGGAATCGTTTTCACGTAGGACGTTGGTTCCTGGACCGCTTCGGAGTAGTTCTTCTAAACGGTCGTCGGAAACGACACGCGAACGGAGTGTGCGGACGATGCCTTCGATTTGTTCTGCGAAGTGCTGTACGTCGTCTGGATCAACTTCTGTCTCGAATTCTTGTAGGACGAATTCCGTAGCAACCGAGGTGTCCGGGCTGGGAGAGTCAGTATTTGTGCTCATGTATGGTAGATGATTGCCCTCGGGAAGGTGCGCTGATACGGGAGACAACAAATCCTCGGTAAATAAACTTCATCCATTTCTTGAACGTTCTCTTCGAGAAGACAGGTTCAGAAAGGAGGTCGAGTGTTTCGTATCATAGTTGAAGAGTCTCTTGATGGGGATAGATATTTCCTATCTTAGATACAACACCATAGGTAATGGCAAGGGTCCGTGCAGAGGCTCTAAATCGGGCTTATAGTAAGATCTCCAATGATGGGAAGAATATCCATATCTCTGGTGAGCCAGGGATTGGAAAGTCGGAGTTTCTGCAGCATTTGGTAGATGATCTGTCGGACGAGTTTAACGTGCTGCAAAAGGATGTTCGAGTCCATCATACTACTGAGAAACTTGAGCGTGATCTGCTTCACTTGGCAAGAAGTGCTGCACCAGAACGTCACGCAAAGCGTAACGAGCTTGTGAGTGTTTCTGGCGGAGTAGCAGGGATTAGTGGTGGAGGTACGGTGGATGACCGAGTGAGAGATCTTTACAAGTTAGGGGATTTGACCTCAAACTGGTCAGGAGAACCGCTGGTACTCTGTATTGACGATATTCATAAAATCGATGAAGATGAGAAGGTGGTTAGAGACGTAATTGGGGAGATCTCGTCCGTTTTGGGTGACAATGTTCATTTAGTGACGGTAGGACAGATTTCGGGTATTCAGGATAAGGAAGTAGAGGAGATTCATCTTAACCTGTTCACGATAGCTGAAACAGAGGTGTTTTTGGAGGAAGAGTTTGGCCAGTTGGAAGAAGAGACTGTGAGCAGTGTACATTCAGCGGTTGATGGGCATCCGTTGTATCTTAGTTTATTGACGGAGTCAACTGATGACGAGGAGGATCTTGTTCTTCCGGAAGACGAGGTTTTTGACAGTATTGAGGAGAACTACATTGACGGATTGTCCCCAGAGGAGTACCGGTTTCTGCGTCAGGTGGCACCTTTGCCGGAGTTAGATGAGAAAACTTGCAGCGGTGTCACTGAAGACTGGTCGTCGGTTGAGATTGACCGGCTTCTTCGAGGTTTGAATCGTCGGACAATCGTGCAAGAAGTGAATCGGACGGATGAGGGTCATAAGATCTACAAGATTCATGAGGTTTTCCGTGATCTTCTGATCCGTAAGCACAGAAATGAGAAAGAAGTGTGTAGACAGGCACTGCACCATCACTTAGAAGAAATCTCTTATCATGTGACGGAGGGAGGTGAGGATTCGTTACTAGAGTCCCTTCCACACTCCTTCTATGTGAAGCACCATCTGGGAGCGATATATGGTGAGGATGCGGGAGCTGACGAACTCTTAGAAGAGATCAATCAGATCGATCTGGAGTACCCGCATAGAGGGTTTGTTGTAGTCTATAGCGGGTTTAGTGTGTTACCGAAGGATGTTGTGGATTTGTGGCAAGAGGAGCTTCCCTACTTTCAAGACTGGGTCTTTGAGAATACTGAGAACGAGGTTCAGGCAGAATTGGTGTGCCGTATTGTGGAGTGGGGTCTCAGCCAGTTCGGGGATGAAGATCCGATGGAGCTGTCTGATATCAATGTCGAGGGTAGCTTAGATGATATCCCTGAAAGAGAACAGCCTGTTCAGGACATGGAACTTAGTGACCAGCATGCGAAAAGGATGCGAACAGCCTGGATTAATATTCTCAGCTTTTTCTTGACCGAGGAGCCGTATAGGAGTAAAACACATCGGGAGCAGGTGGGGAAAACCTTTGAGACATATGGCATTAGTGAGGAACTCATTTTCGAGTTCCGTGATCGGTGTAAATCCACTCTAAGTGATAGCGACTTAGGGGACGAATTTGAGGATTTCTTAGAAGGCTTTGTTACTTCGATGGGTGAAGAGTTCGAGGGTAGTACAAAGAGCAGTATAGACTTCTACGAAGTCAGGGATCAAGCAATGGAAATGGGTCGAGAGATGTTTGATAACCTTCATCACCAGGTGTTGCTGAATTCTGGAGTTCTTGCTGATGTGGCAGAGGAGGGTGGCGAGGTTTTGGAGAAGGCTGAGAACCCGGTGTTTGCGATGTTCTGGTACAGCCTGTTTACGGTCTACTTTAGAAATACAACACCTGACTCAGAGGATTTCACTCGAGTCAAAGAATTGTATTTAGAGCAGTTGGAGAAGCGTCGTGAATATGAGGAACAGGTTGAGGATCCGATTATTAGAGCGAAGGATTCTGCTGAGTCGCTTGCTTTAGAAGAAGCAGAAATGGATTAACAGGGTTATAGGTCGACATATTGGTTTTCCCATTGTCTGCGGTCTTCGAGTTCTCGTGTTCCTCTGCGGGTGACGGTGTAGAAGTTGGTTCTTTTGTCGAGGGTGCCTTTTTCGACGAGTCCTTTGTCGACCAGTTCGTCGAGGTTGGGGTAGAGGCGTCCGTGGTGGATCTCGGATTCGTAGTATTTCTCGAGTTCGTCTTTGATCGCGAGCCCGTGTGGTTCTTCCTGTCCAGCAATTACGTACAGCAGGTCTCGTTGGAACCCGGTGAGGTCGTACATTGTGTGAAGAAAGTCTGTTCTGCAAGTGTAAAAGTGGGTTAGTTTTCTTGTTCTGTGGTGTTCTGGTTGATGATATATGCTGTTATCCAGCTGAATATGGTTGCGGACATGAATATGTATGAGAGTCTTTCGGTGATCCGGTCCCAGCCGGTTTCTGGCGGGTGGAATTGGAAGTAGATCCAGGTTGGTATGCTTATTGCTACGAAGACGAGTCCTGTCCAGGTGAGTTGTCTGAGTGCTTTTTCGGTGAGTGTTTGGGCTTTGTAGTAGACTGGTCCGATGGCGAGCGGCGTCAGGACGAAGAATAAGATTACTACAGGGTTTTCTAGTATGATGGTGTGGGTGTAGTTGAACCCGTTGAGGAGGACAGATCCTGTGTACAGTAGAATTAGAACGAGGACTGCAAGGCTGCTGAGGCTGATCTGTATTTTTTGGCCTATTGAGAATCGTGATTCCTCCGCCATGTGTAGAATTGACAACTGCTTTTTTAAATAACTAAGAGTAATTCCTTGGTAGAGGGATTCCTTTTTGGCAGGAAATCAAGACAACGAGATGACCGATTTGAGTAACGAAATCAACAGCAATCTCAAAACCAACCTGGATATCGCTGTTGCTCAAAGCGACTACAATCAAAGAGAAGTTCTCTCCGCAATGATCGATCACTGTCTCGATGATGAAGAAGCACCCGTGACAGTAGATCTCGATAAAATCGAAGACGAACTACGAAAGTACGGTGAACAATATTCGAAAGATTAGCGTTTTAGCATTTCTACTACTGTTTTTCACTGGTTTTGTTGCAGCCGATCTTGAAGTAGCACCGAACAGTGTGAACGAGACTTTGGCGGCGGGGGAGGAACACGTGTTGGAGTTCTCATTTACGAATACGAACGAGAACCAGTCCATCCAGGACGTGACCTTGGAGGAACGTGACTGGCTTTCCTGGAACCAAACCGGATTCCAGCTAAACGAGGCCGAAACACGTGATGTGAACGCCACGTTCCAAACGGAAACACCAGAGGAGATCAACACGATCCTCGAAACACTATACGAAACAGAGGACGGGAACCAGTCTTCTGCAAATCCGATCCAATTCATAGCTGAAACCTATTACGAGGAAACCGAGATCTCCGTCGACGTCTTTCAGAACGAGTTCGAGAGAGACTTCGAGGAACAAGCCAGCTCAGTGCTTTCCATCGAGAACACGGGTAGTGAAACCGCTTACAACGTCAATCTGTCTGGTGATAACGCCCGATTCGATGACGACTTGTTTGATCTGGAACCGGGTGAGCAGGAGTTGATCGAGTACAATGCTTCTGTACCGATGCCGGACAAGAACATCACAGAATCCACGAACCAGACCTACACCTTGCCAGTAAATGTCTCAGGCGACAATTTTGAACAGGACGGTTTTGATATAGAGATTTTCGTACCGTTCCAAGAGTACGACGAAGAGGAACAGCAACGAGACCTGGTGGACATGATGTTAGAGATTCAGGAGTACTGTTCAGAGAACCCGGACCTACCGATTTGTGGCGGTGATATGATCGAGATCGTGGAAGAAGTAGAAGTCGTAGAGGAAACTACAGAGACCAACGTCACCTTGTCTGAGGAAGAGATAACGGACTTACGCACACTTTCTAACAGTTCGATTGATACTACAGCTGACGTGGAAGCGGCGCTGGCACAGCAGGATAACCGGACAGCTTCCTACTTGGAAAACCTGACCCGGGATCTTGAAACCGCATTTCAACAGCAGCAACAAGCATACGAGGAGAACACAGAGTCGAACAACGAGGTATTGGACTACATTGAAGGCCAGCAGCAGAACCGTACCATAATCTTCCTTCTCGGACTGGTGTGGTTCATTTTCGTTTCACTACTCGGTCTGGTAGCGCTAATGGTTAAAATCTTACAAGACTCGAATTCAGCGGAGCCGTGGTAAATAGTGGAGAAGAAGCATAAGCAGTTGATCGGAGCATTGGCAGCGTTCCTGCTTGTAATACTATTCCTCTTTTTAGCAGTCTTAATGTACTATAATTGGATACCGTTTCCTTGGTTCCTGTTCCACCCGGTCATCATCGCGTTAGGGTTCATCGCGGTACTAGGTTCCGGACTCGGGTACGGGTACTACAAATACCAGCAGGACTCTACGCCGGGCTACGATTTCAGGAAGAAGACTGAGAAACAGCTTACCTCGAAAAAAGCTGAGAACCTGTTAGAATACTACGCCTTGAACCAGTACGGTGTGAAGGTTGGAGAGATACATGAGTCCGGTGTAGACAACGTGACTGATCCGACTGACAGCAGTGAGGCTATCAGGCTGTTCAAATTGGTGTTCGAGCCTAAGCTTTTATCTGAGACGATCGGTTTGTACCTGAGCTTAGAGCAGGAGGATATCCGTATCGAGGACCCGAGAGATCCGTTCGAGTTGGAACAAGCGTTAGAACAGGTGCACAATATTCGGAGTGTGCGTAGTTCGAAGGTTGACGATTTTGATGAGAAAATGGATGAGATCCGTTCCTCACTGGGTAAGTCATTGGCCCAGAAACGGACCACTGTCGAGTACGATGACGAAGGGAACGTGGTTCGTGAGAAGTCAGAGCCGATCAGAGTAGCGTTGAGAAGGCGTCAAAACCAGGAGTCAAGCACGGAAGCTGAAGAACAGGAGGTGAAATAATACTATGAAGTTTTTCCAACAGAATACACAAGATAAGCCTATTATTCTCAACTTTTCTCAAACCCATAAATATGAGGAAAACCACGTAGCAGGAGTTCTCGCAGACCAGAACAAGATTGGGAGAGACCCGTTCAAGGAGCTAAGCGAGGGTGGTGTAACCCGGACGAAGGTTCACTGGCATCCTCGAGATGTGAAGAACCCGGAGCACACTGACAACTTGTTACAGAGCTATACACGGCATATTCACAGGATTCCGCCGGGAGTGGTTAGTCCTCGTGGTGTGATCATTTTGAACCCGGATCAGTTCCATGAGCTACCCAACGATATGCAGAAAGGTTCGATGGGAGTGTTTTACAAGAAGTTGTACGAGTCTCAGGGTTACAAGGACTTGCTTGAGATGGCGATTAAGTACGAATCTGATATCTACAGCAAGGTTGAACGGGCGATGAAGAACTCGCAATTGGATGATGAGTTGGCGATGCAGCGGATTAGGCAGTTGGAGCAGATTAAGCAGGCTGTTGACGCTAAGGGTAAGAAATCCAGTTAACACCGTTCTTTCCTTCTTGTCCTTTTTGCACCCCACTTCATCATGTTGTTTTATAAATAGAATTTGACTATTTGTTTTGCATGTTTGAAGCTTTGATTACTTATTTACTGAGCGGGCAGTTCTGGTTCGCAATGTTCTTAGCAACTCTCGGTACTGTGGCTATCATCAATTGGTTTGGATATGGTCGTAGCGGGGTTGTGTATTTTGAGGCCAGAAGGACGCAGATCCAGTTGGTTGCCGTGTTTGTTGTGATGGCGATCTTGGTAGCTGGTATTGTGTCTGGTATTACTGCTGGTGTGCAATCAGTTCAGTAGTTGCAATGAGAACCATGCAATAATGTTAACATATTTAAATGATTTCTTACAATCACATTGTATGGTGAAATAATTTTGACAGAACACAATCCAACAACCACAATTCAAAATATATTCTTGAAAGAAAAACCTGTAAACACCCTTCTAATCCTGCAAAGGAATCAACCGGCCTACGGATCAGATATCCAAGAAGCAGTGGGAACAACATACGCCCACACAATCAAATTACTAAAAGAGTTCAAAAATAATGGACTAATCCAAGAAGTAGACAAAGGTAACGGCAGAACCAAGTACTACGAATTAACTGAACAGGGAGAGAAAGCCGCAAAACCCCTTCAAGACCTGGTCAACACATTAGAAGAGGCGTAATCCTTGTCGTGAGTGACCAGATTTTGGAGCAGAGAGATGACGGGAAATGGGTGGCCACCTGCCCGTACGACGGTGAAGAGTTCGTAGCTGACACCAGGGAAGAAGCCCTCACCTTGGAAGGAATCTACCGAGCCAACCAGCACATCGTATCGGACAAAAATATAGGACGCAGAACCGATGCAGAAGACCGGAAAAAGAACATTGTAGACGACTGGAACCGAGAGCACGAAAAGGTGACATCCTAACTTGGAGTATCCCCGTCTTCTTGTCGAAATGGCTGTCAGCCCCCTTCCAGAGGGAACAGGAAACAACACCTCCACACCCGACCCCCTTTCTCTTTCTCAGGGCGTGCCGTTGCAAAGCGGGGATCTAACCAGTCAGGGGTGTAATCCCACCCTCCCTTCCCTATCGGTTGCAGCCACGACAAAAAGAAACACGAAGAGAGGTGATCAAACCGAGATGCGTTCCACACAGCGATTGGACCCTACCATCCGAGAAATCGCAGCACGAACCCAAGTACGTCCAGACCGTTTCCAGCAATGTCCAGAGTGCGCTGAACCAATCGACAGCGGGTACCACATTTTGGATGTCAGACCCACTGTGGTCAAGTACGAGTGCCTATCCTGCGAACGGACAGACTTGATCTGGGCAGAAAAAACCGAACAGCCCGGAGTATCCGCGAAGGGAATTTTCGAAGAGGCGGTGAGCCAATGAGCGACTTGATCAACTACACGAACCACGAACGGCATCCTATCCGTGTTGCTTATTCTGCAGACTCATTAGCACCTGTCCACGAGATCGAGGAAGCACTTGAGAACCGGGATTCGGTAACAGAGGAGTCGGTCAAGGTTCAGATACGGAAGCGGAAGCAGATCATGCACGAACTCCACAAAGAAATCCGAAAACTCGAACAACTACTTCAAGACGAAGGTGAGAACCCGTAGTGCAGTGCCAAGGATGCGGATGTACGGATCAGGCACCTTGCAGTGGTGGTTGTCTCTGGGTGGCACCAAGTCTCTGCAGCAAGTGCCTTCCATACGATCTGGACTTCGAGTGCCGTGACTGCAACAACGAATTCATCGTCAAGGTGGATGAGAACGCTACGATCTGGGTAGACGGTCAAACAACCACTTTGTGGGAAATCAAGTGTCCCAGCTGCGACTCAAGACACGTACTAATCGACCGAGAGAACTCGCCCAACTAAAAAACTGATACTACTAATTTTCGAGGATTATACTACTATGACAGACGACACACAACACAACGAGAACATCTTTTTGAAAGAAAAACCCTGTAAAATCCTAATCGAGATCAGCAACCCACAGACAAACAGTTACCCATCAGATGTGGCAAAAGCAGCTGACACCACGCTTTCACACACGATAACGCTGATCCAAGAAATGGAAAACATGGGACTGGTCAAATCCGAAAAAACCGGTAGGAAGAAAATGCTGAAACTGACCAAGGAAGGAAAAACAGTGGCAAAACCGCTCTCCACCGTGTTGGCCCAGCTGGATGGGTGATAGCCGTATTGGACTAAGAAGATATCTCAATCGTCCCGGGTTCAGAGACTGTACTATCCTCTTCCTTGGTTTGAATATTGCCTGGATGGAACTAACCTACAACGCCTCTATTCGGAGCACCAGTACGCAGCTTTGTTGGCCGCCGTTCGACTGGTGTCTCTCAGCTATTGAGTGGTTCTGGATCCACTTTGCACTTACCGGGATATCTACAGCTACGTTGCTGTATATCTACAACCTGGAGAAAACCGAACTACGTCAGGAGCTGAAGAACAGTGAGTGACGAAGAACTCTACACGGACAAACATGGTGACCTGTACATTTTCGATCCCAATTCAAGAGCGGGAGACCCAGTCCGCCCACCGTCGAAAAAAGAAACAGCTGAAGAGGAAGAACCATCTACGAGTCCAAACGTTCTGTTTCAAAACGGAGAAGTCGTGAACTGATCTTAGTCGGCAGAAACGATCGGGGTTTCATCAGTTCCTCTTGTAGCAAATAGGTATACAGCTAATGCTCCGACAATTCCGACTGCGAATCCAACACCGTGTGCGAATATGTTTGTAAGCACACCTGCTTCAACCACGTCTACCGGGAAGATCGCTACCACGATCACACAAACAGCGAAACCACCGTAAAGAGCAAGAACTACACCCCTCTGATTTTCTCTCAAGGCGTCAACGAAGCTCGACGGTTCTCGGATCCAGCTCAGGGAAACTAGCCTGCTCAAAATCAGTGCCAGACCAAGAACAACTAAACCTGCAATAACCGGTGTGAGACCACCAATATTCCATGCGAGAAACGCCATCGCAACCAACACGATCAGATTGATAGCAGAGAACGCTGTCTGTCGATCATACTCGTCGACCAGAAACAACCCAATTGAAGCAAGAAGCATTCCACCGAATGCGCTAGCAATACCCGAAAAACCTCTGGAAGAGATGTCCTCACCTACTTCGAACTGTATTTGGAATATCCAGTAGTCAACTGCCGAGGTCACAAAAGGAACAGCGACAATAAGCACAAAAATCGAAGCCCAGAATTCACGGCGACGACCCCACTGCGAGTAAATAACGTAAGCTGGTATAATCGCAACCCCGTATCCCACCATGTTCGAATATAGGTGCGTATCTGACCCGTGAAGAAGTGCTGAAGTCCATGCTGTAACCGGGTCTGGATCACCATAGTAGAATACTAACTGATTCTGTACATCGCTGGGTACGAAAAAGTGCAGTACAGCAAGGAAAGAAGGGATAGCAAGGAGCAAAGCAGCGTCGATCGCAGTATCCCTCTCTACTGATGTCATTCTGTAGTTGGTTACCATTGTTGCGACAAGATACTTACCCTACCAGTCAGGATATTGGTTTGAAAGAAATGGGATTGGCTAAACAAGCATACCACAGGCTTCGATATCGCTCTATCCTGACCGAGGAACTGACAGAAACATTGGTGGAGAAAGAGTTTCATCTACCGATTTTTGGTGCAGAGGAGATGCAGATGATTCGACAGCGACCAGATTACGAAGAGCTGTTATTCGACTTCTACGCAAATCCAGAACCTGTTGATCTCAATATCGACCATGAGAACCTCTCATACCGGATTGAGGGAATCACAGTTAAGGAAAACTCAGGGATTCTTTACAGACTGAATCGGCTGCTGGGAAGAACTGAATACAGCGGTCGGTTGCACATCAAGATCACCACGGGTGAAACTGCTCTTCCAACTGGGTTAACCAAACATCCTGACTACGAGCATCTTGATGCCCGGATAGAATATTACCACAACAGTACAGATGCAACCCTGTACCACGAGTTTCGCGGCTTAGAAGAAGCCAGTCAGATGCTCTTCGAATTCAACCGAATACTGGCTACCTGCTGGTCACTGCCAGAAACCATACCAGAACACCTTGAAGAGATCCCGAAGTGGAAAACCTTCAACCAATTCAAAGAACAGATGCGATAGATCGTTTTATCGGTGTCACAATTGGTGTTCAGTGATCGAACAGGGTTTTCAAGAATTGGTTCAAGCGGGCTCGTAGAGCATCCACCTCTTTTTGAAGGGTGTTACCGGATTTGTGGTGCGCCATCCATCGGCGTTCCGCCCGATTCATGCTCTGGATTTTGGAGAGGGTTTTCTGATCAATCTCCACATGACTGGTAAGTTCGTCCAACAGGCTATGACGGCCACCAGCAAAGTTGTAGTAAACCCCGTCCCGTTCTCTCTCAATTATGTCCAGGCCAGCTTCTTCCTCGAGATACGCAATAGACGCCCATTCAAACGCATGGATGTAAGCAGCTAAAGCAGATTGCCACAGCCGATTCTTGTAGCACTTATCTCCTTCACGAACATGGTTTACGACCTCTTCACCATATTTCACCTCCGTCAATTTCTCCCACCGGGACTGGGTTAGCAAAGTTCCACTTGGTTGAGGATGGGGACTGCTTAGTTTCGAGATCTTCTCATCTGCTCTCTGAAGCCATTGGCCGACTCGAGATGGACCCCAGGGATATACCTCACCGCAGCCATGGCAGTAATCGGGCAAACTCCACCGGACAGAACCGTCTTTTAGCGTGGTTTTCCAAGCAGGGATCGGCGAATCAGCGCACTCGGGGCAGACTCGATATACTTTTTCACCGCATTGATGGCAGTGATTCACCGTAGAGAGATCGTCAATTGAATCTCCCGAGTCTAAGGTATGGCCCTCTTCGCATACAGCTACAAATTTAGCAGTAGTCATGTTGGGTTTGTTGTTCAATCCTGTTGGTGGACTGTTTCAGTCAGAATATAAAAATCCGGTCGAACTTGATGAAGGAGCTGTAGAGTGTTAATCACTGGATTGGGTGTTACCGGTATTCCTCGATGTAGAAGTAGATTACAACTCCGAGCCCGAGGCCTAGAGAGGACAGTGATAGGAAAGAAGTGGTGCTGTGCGAGACAAGGAATCTAATATCGAAGAACAGTAGGGTGGATATCTCGAGTTGGTGGATTAAGATTGGTACCAAGATAACGAACAGACACGGTATCAAAACGACGTAACGCTCGTAGAGATTCTCCCAAAGAACTGCTTCCAAGAAGTTTCTGGAGTCACGGAAGTTTAGATAAACCCGGCTAACGAGAACAGCGAGTGCTAAAAACTGAGCAGGTAGGATGGAACCGGAGATTGATGCTATCCACTGCTCGATCATCAAACCCATCGCGACCGCTCCTAAACTTATGAAGAGGAAAAACCCGTGTGAGAAAGGTCCTTGTAGCAAGTCAGAATCACTCGGTGTCATCGCAGTCCACATCCGGACCAGTACTGCATAGAAGAGTAGCATTGTACCCATCTCGATCAAACGGTACCCCATCTCGTAGAAGAACACGAACAGTAGGGCGATGAGCAAGGCAGAAACAGTGGGTATTGCTTCATCTGTTTCGAAGAAGGCCTTTAATCGCTCCAGATAGTCCTCTGTTTGAGACATTTCACTGAGATGCTCTTCCTATCAATTCACAATAGGTCTTCCCCCTCTGTACCGCGATTTTACAACGGGTCTTTCTCAACCCCCTTCGAAATTTTTGAGACGGGAAAACACCCCTGTTTTTCGAATTTTCCGGCTTTTCTCGAACCGGGTTTTTCTCCAAGTAGTTTTTCGAAGTTGGTTCCTGAATTGTTGAAGGACAGGTTGAGATAGACTGCTGCAGTATGGTGGTGATCAGACCCGAGATCATACTGGGAAAACAGGGTTTGGTCTGAAACAGGTGGTTCAGTACTTGTTCGAAGCCGATCTACAAGCCGGGACAACTGGAGCAGGATATTTTGATAAACGTGGTTTCACCAGTACTTTTCAGAGGGTTGCGAAACCCCACTTCGAATATTATCAGAGGTGCAGTTTTTGAAAGCGTTAGACCGTATCGTATGGCTCACATGGGGCAGAGCACCTGCCTCGAAAAAACATAGAGAGAAAGGCAAAACCGTACTACAGTATCTTCAGAACACGTCAACCGCTTCCCGTGCAGACTTGATGCAGGAAGTCGGACTTGATCCCAGCTCGAAAGACGACGTCGACGAGTTCAACAAGATCATCCGACCGCTCAAAGGGCAGAAAGCGTCCAACCCGTTGCAGCTGTGCTTCATAGGAACTTCCCGTGAAGACAGCAGCATTCAGTACTTCTTTTCCAGACCTGCTTTTGATATCTCTGAAAGTATTCTCAGTACCTCACAAAGCGTTACCAGCTAATTCGATCTGAGTCTTCAGTTTCGTC
>JAOPJZ010000016.1 GCA_025517525.1 Natronosalvus hydrolyticus | reverse complement strand
TTCCGCGAACTTGTCATGAAATCCGCCGTCCGCAACATCGAACGCGCCATCGAGGGGGCACACCCGTGAAATCACGCGTTCAAACAAGGTTTAGCGAAAGAGTTCAGCACGACAATTTCGTTTGTCGAAAGTGGTTTTCGCTGAAGTATGGCGCACAGTACCCCGAGTGATTGAACAACCAACACTTTTCCATTATCAATTCAATTGTGGGGTATGGTTCTCGAGTTCGCAATTAGTCTTGTAATCGCGTTCGTGGTCGTCGTTGCGGGATCGTACCTCGGTTCGACAATGGCACTCAACACATTTTTTGGCCGGAATTTTGATCCCGCCGAGACTGGCCAATTTGCGACGACAAACTCTACGTCGGACGATAAGGAGCAATAAGTGCCGACTCTGAATGTACCGGCGGTTGTTGCGCCAACGAAAAGAAGCGAAGGCCGGTTCATCAAAATCTTTCTAGTTATTAATACCAGAGCATAATGCATATTTGGTAATTGTCTATTTGCCTTCCCTTCGAAAACGTGACGGAGCGCAAAACACTAACTACTCCCCGAATGAATATCGCAACATGAGCCTGTCAATTGGCGTCCTTGGCTATCGGTTTATGGGAAAAGCCCACGCGAACGCACTGGCCAGACTCCCGATGTTCTTCCCCGACGCACCCGACGTCGAACGTAGCGTCCTCGTCGGCCGGGACGAATCTGCTCTCGAGTCGGCCGCCGAGGAACTCGGCTTCGCCTCCACGGCGACCGACTGGGCCGACGTCGTCGACGACGTCGACGTCTTCTACAATCTCGGGCCGAACCACGTTCACGCCGAGCCTTCTATCGCGGCACTCGAGGCCGGCACACCAGTCTTCTGTGAGAAACCGCTGGCTCCGACGCTCGAGGGAGCCGAGGAGATGGCTGCGGCCGCCGACGCGGCGGGCAGTGACGTCCCTGCTGGCTGCGCGTTCAACTACCGGTTCGTACCCGCAATTCGATACGCGAAGAACTTGCTCGAGGCTGGCGAACTGGGCGAGATTCACCACGTTCGGGGTCGCTATCTCCAGGACTGGTTGGTCGATCCGGAGGCGCCGTGGTCCTGGCGTAACGACGCAGAACTCGCGGGTTCGGGGGCACTCGGCGACCTTGGCTCGCACACCCTCGACCTCGCCCAATTCCTCGTCGGTGACGACGATCTGGCGGGCGATATCGAGCGCATCAACGGGCACTGCCAGACGTTCGTCGAGGAACGCCCCGTAGAAGGGGAAGACGAAACCCGTCCCGTCACCGTCGACGATGCGTACACCGCCCAGGCCGAGTTCGCAAACGGGGCTGTCGGGAGCTTCGAGGCCTCGCGGTTCGCAACGGGCCACAAGAACGACCACACCATCGAGATTCACGGGTCGAAAGGCAGCCTCAAATTCTCCCTCGAGCGGCTAAACGAACTCGAACTCTTGCGGGAGGACAACCGCGGCTACGAGACGATTCTGGTCACCGACGAGGACGACCCGTACCTGGATCACTGGTGGCCGCCAGGGCATGTCATCGGCTGGGAGCACACGTTCGTCCACGAAAACTACGAGTTCCTTTCGGCAGTCGCTAACGGGGACGAATTCGCGCCGAGTTTCGAAGACGGCCTCGCCGTCCAGCGATTGCTCGAGGCCGTTGAGCGGAGCGACGAACAGGGTAGTTGGGTCAACGTGTAAAGCTGGCTTGAGAACACTCGGACCCGGCCCATGGAACATCGAACGGCACACACGCCGGTTCGACATGCGTACCGGGGTGTTTTTGTTCGGTCCAGCACGAATATCCGATAGATGCTGACGGTCGAACTGCACACGCACTCGTCGCTTTCGCACGATGGTCGTGATCCGGTGGATCTTATCCTCGAGCAAGCCGCAGCGGTCGGGCTCGATGCCATCGCCATCACGGATCACGACGAGATCGATGCGAGTCTCGAGGCCGTCGAACGCGCCCCCGAGTACGGACTCACTGGTATCCCCGGAATCGAAATCTCGAGCAAAGCGGGCCACATTCTCGCCCTCGGGGTCACCGAAGCCGTGCCGCCCGGCCTATCCTACGAGGCGACCCTCGAGGCGATTCGAGACCAGGGTGGCGTCGCCGTGATCCCACATCCGTTTCAGGAGTCTCGACACGGGGTGATGGCCCGAATCACCCGCGAACAACTGGCGCAGGCCGACGCCATCGAGGTCTATAACTCCCGTTTGATTACGGGACGAGCGAACCGGCAGGCCGAGCGGTTTGCTCGCTCTCGAGGAATCCCGATGACGGCCGGCAGTGACGCCCACATTAGCGAGATGGTCGGTCAGGCGGTCACTCGAGTCGACGCTGAGACGAATACGGCCGAGGCGATTCTCGAGGCGATAGAACGGGGTGGGACGACGATAGAGGGAAAACGAACGCCCTGGCACATTAGCTTCCGGCAGGCGGCCGGCGGCGTCAAACGACGAGCGATCAGCGGGCTGGGGACCCTGTTCAGTCGATGACGGAGAACCAACGGGAAACCGAGCCGAGTATCCGCGGCACCGATGAAACCGTTGTCCGTGAGGCCCTCGAGCGACGCGACCCACTACCTGGCACGTCGGGATTTGCCGGCTGGGTCGACGAGACGCTCGTTCGTGACATTCTCGGCCGGGTCCCACTGTTCGTCGAGCGCCCGATTCTCGAGGGAGCGGCCTCGCTCGCGCCGGACCGGGTGGCGTTTCGACCGGCCGTCCTCAATGATCCGGTTACGTTTCCTGCGGGACACGCGCTTTCGCGTAACAGTCCCTCTGATGAAACCCCAGTACGAGTCTGGGAACTGCCCGAGGGCGACCAACTGGACGCTCCGAACGATGACGAGATGATTATCGATCATGTCGATACTCGGATTCGGCGAGCAGTCGAAACCGTCGAGACGGAATCAGTCGCCGTCGCGTTTTCCGGTGGCGTCGACTCGGCACTCGTCGCAGCGTTACTCGACGCGCCGCTGTACGTCGTCGGTTTTCCCGACAGTCACGACCTCGAGGCCGCCAGAACAGCCGCATCGGCTCTGGGAAGGGACCTGCACGTCGTCGAACTCGAGCCAGCCGATCTCGAACGTGCGGTCCCGAAAATCGCCCGAGCCACTGGGCGGACGAACGCGATGGATGTCCAGATCGCGTTACCGTTGTATCTGGTCGCCGAAGCCGTCGCAGCGGATGGCTTCGACGCACTGGCAGTCGGCCAGGGTGCCGACGAACTGTTCGGTGGCTACGAGAAGGTGGTTCGACTCGACCACCGAGTCGACGCAGAGACCGTCCGTGGGGCCGTTCGCGAGCAAATTCTGACGCTTCCCGAGCAACTCCCTCGAGACGTGTTGACGCTCGAGGCCGCGGGGGTCGAACCGGTGGCTCCCCTGCTCCACGACGGTGTCGTCGAAGCCGCTCTCGCCCTTCCCGACCGCTGGCTGGCCGATGAGAGCGAACGCAAGCGTGCCCTACGAGCGGTGGCTGCTCGTGTGCTCCCTGAATCGGTGGCGAAACGTGACAAAAAGGCCGTCCAGTACGGTAGCCTGACGGCTCGAGAACTGGACCGTCTGGCCCGACAGGCCGGCTACAAACGGCGTATGGACGACCACGTTGGACAGTACATCGAGTCGCTACTCGAGGGGTGAACGAAAGTCGCTCGAATCGTGACGGGTACGTTTCTCAGGTGGTGACGTGCGTTTCCCGAGGGTACCCTGCGCTACTCTCAGGTCCACTCGCGCAGACAGGTTGCCGAGCAGAACTCGAGATCGATCGTTTGCTCGCCACCGCGTTCGACGTACGTTTTGAGTACGTAGGCCCGTCCCCCATGCTCTTGACAGTTGTCACAGCGCATACGTCCAGTGTTGGGCTCACCTACCCTCAGTATGTGCCGCTTACTCCTCGAGTGCGGACGAGTAGGCGACCCTTTCGAGGGATTACGCAACCGTTTGGATTCAGGAGACTGGTTAGCGCTGTGGGCCTTTTTCGGCCTCGAGAAGTTCGTGATACCGGTTACGGATCGTCACTTCCGAGACGTTCGCGACGTCGCTCACTGCACTCTGAGTTACCTTTTCGTTCGTCAATAGTGCGGCTGCGTACACGCCTGCAGCAGCCAGGCCGACGGGTGACTTTCCGGAGTGCAGGCCCTCGGATTTGGCCGTTTGCATCAGCTTTCGGGCCTGGCGTTCGGTCTCGTCGGACATATCGAGATCGCTCGCAAACCGGGGGACGTAGCTTTCCGGATCGGCAGGCTGGACCTCGAGGCCGAGTTCGCGGACGACGTACCGATAGGTGCGCGCGATTTCGTCGCGTTCGACGCGGCTAACGGCGCTGATTTCGTCGAGGCTCCGTGGCGTGCCGGCCTGGCGGGCGGCGGCATACAGTGACGCGGTCGCGACGCCTTCGATTGAGCGGCCGGGGAGCAGATCTTCGTCGAGGGCGCGACGATAGATGACGCTGGCGGTCTCGCGGACGGGTTTCGGGAGACCGAGCGCGGAGGCCATCCGATCGATTTCACCGAGGGCCTGCTTCAGGTTCCGCTCTTTGGCGTCTCGCGTGCGGAACCGTTCGTTCCAGGTGCGAAGGCGCTGCATCTTCTGGCGCTGGCGATTCGACAGGGACCGTCCGTAGGCGTCTTTGTTTTGCCAGCCGATGTTCGTCGAGAGACCATCGTCGTGCATCATTTTCGTTGTCGGTGACCCGACACGACTCTTTTCGTCTCGCTCGCTACTGTCGAATGCGCGCCACTCCGGGCCACGATCGATTTCGTCGGTTTCGACGACGAGGCCACACGATCCGCAGGCGGTTTCGCCGTGCTCGAGGTCGGTTTCGAGTCGTCCACCGCACTCGGGACACGCTGTGCGTTCTTCGCGCGTGTCGACGTCGGTCTTCGTGTCGGTCCGCGATTGCCACTGTCGCGTCCGCATAGTTGTATCAGTCATTGTAGGGGGTGTTTTGGGGACCGTTTCCGTACGAAAGGCTAGGGATGAAGCCCACTTAGCCAACAGGGCTCACATTGTTAGGGTCGTTTCTTCGAGAACCGACTGTTCGAACAACGGCGTTTGACCCACCCGTCTAACATTCGCTCTCGAAGGGCGTATCGAAACCCTTACTCCCCGCTGCCCAGAGTGCTCACATATGAGCGACGACGTTGTCACGCCCGAAGACGTTCGCCACGTGGCCGGGCTGGCCAGAGTGGACCTCGAGGACGATGAGGTCGAACGATTTACCGAGCAGTTCGCTGACATCCTCGCGTATTTCGAGACGCTCGATGCGGTACCCGAGGTCGACAGCGAGGCCGAGTTGACGAACGTGATGCGACCGGACGAGGTGCGAGCGAGCCTCGAGACGGCCGAAGCGTTACAGAACGCTCCGGATCACGAAGACGACTACTTCAAGGGGCCAAACGTCTCCTGAGCGGTGTTTTCTATGAGTGACGATATTTTCATTACCGAGGCGACAATCGACGGTGAATCGGATGGCCCGCTGGCCGGGAAGCAGGTCGCGATCAAGGACAACATCTCGACCGATGGGGTGAAAACCACGTGCGGGTCGAAGATGCTCGCCGATTACGTGCCGCCGTACGATGCGACCGTGGTCGAGCGAATCACCGATGCGGGCGGAACCATCGTCGGAAAGACGAACATGGACGAGTTCGGCATGGGGACCACGACAGAGATGTCGTATTTTGGCCCGACCGACAACCCGGCAGCACCGGGCCACGTCCCCGGTGGCTCCTCAGGCGGCTCGGCCGCAGCCGTCGCCGCTGGCGCTGCTGACCTGGCGCTGGGCAGTGACACGGGCGGCTCGATTCGCTGTCCGGCCGCCTTCTGTGGCGTCGTCGGAATCAAACCGACCTACGGGCTGGTTTCACGGTACGGCCTGGTCGCCTACGCCAACAGCCTGGAACAGATCGGTCCGATTGCGGGCACCGTCGAGGACGCGGCGACGTTGCTCGAGGTCATCGCCGGCGTGGACGAGCGGGACGGGACGACTCGGGACCCACCACAGGGAGACGTCGCCTACTCCGATGCGGCCGACGGGAACGTCGACGGACTTTCGATCGGGATTCCGACCGAACTGCTGGAGGGGGCCGAAGACGGCGTCGTCGACGCTTTCTGGGATGGTATCGAGCAACTCGAATCGCAGGGTGCGACGACCCACGACGTCAGTCTCCCCTCGGTCGAACACGCTGTCGAGGCCTACTACGTGATCGCCATGTCCGAGGCCTCCTCTAACCTAGCCCGATTCGACGGCGTCCGCTACGGCCACTCGGGTGGCTTCGACGGCAACTGGAACGAGACGTTTGCGGCCGGCCGTGCTGAAGGCTTCGGTGACGAAGTTAAACGCCGTATCCTGTTGGGCACCTACGCCCTCTCTGCGGGGTATCACGACAAGTACTACAAAAAGGCACAGAACGCTCGAGCGTGGGTCAAACAGGACTTCGACAGTGCCCTCGAAGAGGCCGACGTGCTGGCCTCGCCCACGATGCCCGTGACACCGTTCGAACTCGGTGAGAGTCTCGACGACCCCTTGCAGATGTATCTCGCCGATGCGAACACCGTTCCGGTCAACCTCGCTGACCTCCCTGCCATTTCCGTCCCGGTTGGCGACGCCGATGGTCTCCCCGTGGGAATGCAATTGGTCGGCCCGGCGTTCGGCGAACGACAGCTAATCCGAGCAGGAAGCGCCCTCGAGTAAAGCGATTTATCGCTCATCGCTGCTGAGAAACTCCCATAGATTTATATGAAGGATTTGAGAATATCTCCATAGGTAATTCGTTTCCCTCCACTCATGAAGATTACCCAGGATCACGACGTCGAATTTGACGAGTTCTCGAGAGCGTGTGATCTCGTCGAGGAGTACTTCGGTGACAGTATCGACGACGTCGCGCTGCACGCACCAGTCTCACGACAGCAACTGGTGGCGGTGCTCGCTCGCGCTCAGCTCTCTGGACGGCAACTGGCAATCGAGGGACTGACCGAGAAGGGCGATGTCGTCTATCAGTCCAACGACGAGACGTTGCTCTGGCTCGATGGCGGCTTCTGGATCGATATGCGGGGTCTCCATCATCTTAACCCGGACGAAGGCCGGGCTGCACGCGAAGTACACCGCCGACTCATCGAATCCATCGATGGTGACGTGCCCTACTACAATCGCGAACGGGATCCGTTCGTTCTCATCGAACGGATTCCCGGTCGGTAAGGAAAATACTGCTTTCGACGGCTTCGACTATTCCTGGTAGGCGAGGTTCATGATCCACTGTGAGAACGCGTCACTGTTCGGATCGACCTCCTCTTCGCCGATGAACGGCGAAAGCATGTCGCCGGCCATCAACAGCGTGAAATCGAGGTCTCGAGCGGTCGGCGTGATGAAGTAGGTGTTGTGACCGTCGTATACCGTCTCTTCTCGTTCTACCAACTCTTTTTCGACGAGCGATTCGACGATCCGGCTTCCTTTCCGTGAGGAGACATCGAGTTCCTTCCAGAAATCGCTCTGGTGAATGCCGCCCGATATTCGCACCAGTTCGAGTCCCGCACGTTCGTCCTCCGAAAGGTTGGCTTCGACCGCCGACACACTCATCGATCGACCACCTCGAGCGACTCCGTACCGAGTGCTACAGGCTCCGTTGCGTCCATACGACGTACACCGGTCGCAACCCGCTTAAATGTGGCCTTCGTCGGCCAGCACTCGAGCGACGCGGTCGCGAAATTCATCGCCGAGGTCGACGTCTCTGTACTGGTTTCGACAGGGTGGTCCGTCGGTCACCGCATACTGTGTCTGGGCCACTCCACCCAGGGCAAGCCGTGAGGACGACCGCGTCCCAAATCCGTCGCCGTGAACGCAGACGCCGTACTCGTGGTCGCCGAGGACGTTACCGGCGGTCTCGAGCCAATCGGAAACCGCACCCGAGTCTACTGGTGCGTCCGAGTACGGCATGGCACTCGAGCATGCCGGTGCGTCCGAGTCCGGTGTATCGCTCGAGCATGCCGGGACGCTCACGTCGCCCGATGAGGATTGCTGGTCTTCGAGAGCCTCCTCGAGTCGCTGTTTGACCCGCTGTGCGTTCGTTGCCTGGTCGCTCGCGACCGCACCTCGGCGGGTTGGGATCTCGGCCACGTCGTCGAACCCCGTGTTGTACACGATGTGCACGCCGGGGTCGAACGCGGTCCACGAGCTCTCGCCGTCCCACTCGAGACACCAGGCCGCGCCGTCGTCGGCGATGACGAGGTTGAAGCCGTCGTAAGCGTGATTCTCGAGCGCCCGTTCGACGTGGGCTCGAGCTTTGGTTGCCGACGAACAGGATAACACGTCCGCGACGAGTTTCCCTCGGGAGCGTTCGCTGGGGAGGTCGTCGTCCAGCCAGCGGTTCGTAATCCCGGTGAATAGCCCCGCCTCGTTCACGCCGATCCAGGTCCCGCCGGCCTGAGCGTCTCGGGGGGCGATTACGACTGGGTCCGTCGCGTAGACCGCTGGTGGACTTGCGGGGCGGTCGAGGCGCTCGTCACGGTTAGCAGCGACTGCTATCGGAGCGCCATCGAAGACCTGCCAGGCGAAGACCAGCGTACACACGGCTAAGAGGAGTAACGGTGGCGACTTTAGCTTTCGGTGAGGTCGATATCCCGTTCCTCGAGTTTCGCCCGCGCTTCCTCACGGTCGACGGTGCCTGAGGCGGTTCGCGGAAGCGCTGGGGCCTGCCTGATCGTTTTCGGCACTTTGAACCCGGCGAGTCGTTCTCGGCAGTAGTTCTGTACCGCCGAAATCTCGAGTGAACCGTCGCCGTCCTCGGGAACGACCAATGCAGCCACGCGTTCTCCCCACTCGGGATCTTCGAGGCCGACGACTGCCGCCTTCCTCACGCCTGAATGGGACTCGAGGACCTGCCTAACCTTCGCCGGGTCGACGTTTTCGCCGCCGGTGACGATACGGTCTATCCGACGGTCACGGATCCACAGACGTCCGTCCTCGTCGCGATAGCCCACGTCACCGGTTTGGAGTCCTCGAGTGCTGAAAGCAGCGGCTGTCCGCTCCGGATCGAGATAGCCAGGGGTGACGGTCGGTCCGGAGACGACGAGTTCGCCCGCAGTGCCGGGTTCAGCCGTTGTTCCGTCATCATCGAGTACCGAAACCGTCGTGCAAACGAGTGGCTGTCCGACGGTCCCGTCGTGGGCGAACGCTTCCTGGGGTGTTGCCGTGGCGATCTGGGATGCGGTTTCGGTCATACCGTAGGTGGGGTAGACGGGCACGCCGGTTCGTTCACAGCGCTCGAGCAGACCTGCACTCGCCGACGCTCCCCCGAGTAACACGAACCGAAGTGAGGACGCAGGTTCCCACCCGGCGTCCAGCAATCGATCGAGCATCGTCGGAACGAGCGAGACGCCGGTGACGTCGTATTCCTCGAGAACTCGTGCCGTTTCCGGTGGCTCGAACGCTCGCTGGAGGACCACGGTCGTCCCGTACAGCGCGCATCTGAACGCTGGTGCGAGCCCACCCATATGATACATCGGGAGACAACAGAGCCACCGGTCAGTACGGTCGACGCCGAGTCTGAACGCCGAGGCGACCGCACTCGAGACCAGGTTTGCTGCGGTCAGCGTGACGCCTTTCGGCGTCCCCGTCGTCCCGGACGTGAAGGCGATGAGGAGAATGGCGTCGTCGTTCGAATCGCTATTTACGTCCTCACTCGTTTCGGTACCGTGGCCTTCGTTCGTTTCGGCATCGTTTCCTGTTTTTCCCCCCGGCTCGGACAACGATCTTACACCCGTCGTTTCCGGTTCGTCGATCGAATACACCGGTACAGACCTCGAGTCCGTATCCGTCTCGCTCTCATCGCCCTCACTAGAGACGCCGTCGCCCATCGCCTCACGAACGTCCCGGGCCAACGATTCGGTTTCCCGCCCACAGAGGAACGACTTGACGCCAGCGCGGGTCGCTTTTTCTGCGAGTTCGACGGGCGCTTCCCGACAGTTCAGAAGGACGAGGGTTCGTCCCGTCCGCATCGCGGCGAACGGGAGCATGGCGAACGTCGGCCGCGTTTCCAGTAGCACGCCGATTCGTTCGCCCATCGAGCCAGATAGCCGGCGGCTCAGTCTGTCGACGGCCACATCGAGGTCGCGATAGGTCCACTCGCGCTCGGTCGCGACGTCGATCAGCGCCGTTCGCTCCGGGGTAGTCCGGGTCCGTTGGGCGAGCAAGTCGCCCGTGGCCCACTCGAGTCCCGCCGGCGGTGTGTATTCTTCCCGGTTCCTCTCGGCAGGCATCACGGCTCACCCCAGATATCGTCGATACCGAGGCCTTTGGCCTGTGGGACGACGGCTGCGCCCTTTTCGAACACCACCGGATCGCGGCCGAGGTCGCTCGCAAGCAGGTCGCCCGTCGCCAGTCCACTGGCGCGAACGTCGGGAACCGCAGCGGCGAGATGGACGGCTGCGGTTCGGGCGACCACGCCGTCGATGGTCGTCGTCACCAGCAGATCGATGTCGAGTTCGGTGAGCCAGGTGACGAGTTCTCGAGCGACGTCTAGGCCGCCAAGTGCCATCGGCTTCAATACGACCACGTCGGCCGCTTCCGCGTCACAGATGGCGTCCACACCGTGTTCGAGCAAGCCTTCGTCGAGCGCGATATCGACGTCGTAATCGCTCTCTCGAAGTGCTTTGTGTCCCCCGAGGGCCCCCGCAGGCAAGGGTTGCTCGAGTATCGCGACTCCCGACGACTCAAGCGTTTCGAGGGCGGTTTCGGCCTCGTCGTAGGTCCAGCCGCCGTTTGCGTCGACCCGGAGTTCGACGTCCTCGTCCACTGCCGCTCTGACGCGTCGAACCCGTTCGAGGTCGTCCTCGAGCGCCCCGCTCCCGACTTTGAGTTTGAGACACCGAAAGCCACGGCCCGTGGCGGTGGTCGCTGCCAGCACTGTCTCCTCGAGCGATCGAGCGCCGACCGTCGCGTTGACCGGCACTCTGGCGACCCGTGACCCGTCGCCGAGATACTGATACAGCGGTCGCGCTGCCTTCGTCGCGTACCGGTCGGCGATTGCGAGAGACAGTCCGTGACGGGCCGCCGGCGTTTCTTCGACGGCCTCGAGTGCCGCGGCCGTTCCCGAGTCGATGACGTCGATTGCGTTCTCGAGTGCCTCCTGACAGGCATCGTAGGACTCGGTCCAGCCGGGAAGCGGTGCGGCTTCACCGATGCCAAGCACGTCGTCTGCATCGACCCGAACGAGAAACCCTCGGCGGGTCGTTATCGTTCCCTGGGCCGTCTCGAACGGCTCGGTAAGCTCGAGTTCATACGGGCGAATCTGCAGGCCCACGTCGGGTGCTTCCGAGGTCACGTCAGATCACCAATCCGGCCGTAAACAGGGCCGCATACATCGCTAGCAGTTTGCCGGTTTGCTCTAACGCCGGATTCAACGCCTCGCCGTCCGTTCGCGTCCAGACCGTCCGCGTGATCAACGCCGCGTACGGCAGGGTCACGAGGGGGAGCAAGACGGTCGGGCCGAAGCCCCGGCCGAGCCAGAACCACAGCGGGACCACGTAGGCGAGGCCGACCAGTAGCGTAAATTCGAGTCGGCTGGCCCGGTAGCCGAATCGGACGGCCAGCGTGCGCTTTCCCGTGTCGGCGTCCGTCTCTTTATCGCGAACGTTGTTCACGACCAGGATTGCGGTCGACAGGCCAGCGACGGGTAGACTCGCGACGATTGCGCTCGTGGTAATCGTCCCCGGTGGGATCGTGGTCGTCAGGGGTTCCAGATGGGCGACAGCCTGGACGTAGTAGGTGCCGACGACAGCGACGAGGCCGAAGAAGACGAAGACGAAGAGATCGCCCAGTCCGTGATAGCCCAGTGGGTACGGGCCGCCGGTGTACGCCCAGCCACAGAAGACGCTCACGAGTCCGATTACCAGAATCGGTAGGCCCCCAACGTAGACGAGGTAGGTGCCCGAGAGAATTGCGAGTGCAAAGGTGACTATTGTCGCAGCCTTCACCTGTGACGGGGCGATCAGACCCGACTGGGTGACTCGAGTGAACCCCTCCCGGTCGTCGGTATCGGCACCCTTGATCGCGTCGTAGTAGTCGTTCGCAAAATTCGTCCCGATCTGGATGAGTGCCGCGCCGATGAACGCCATCAGTGCCGGCAACGGGGCGAAGACGCCGTCGTGAACGGCTAGCCCAGTCCCCACCAGGATGGGCGCGGCTGCCGCGGGTAGCGTCTGTGGCCGGGCAGCCATCACCCAGGCTTTCGTCCGTGATACGTCGCGCTCGACCGAACTCATTAGTTCGAAGTGCCACTCGAGAGAGTGTTAACGTTGGCATTGGCGATGGTCTTTCCGCGGGCGGGGAGTCCCCATTTTACGAACCCGCTTTTGATCATTCAGGTGGTTTCTCCTGTCCGTCGACCGTCTCGACGAGCGTCTCGGTTGCGCTCGCTGGATCGTCTGCCGCCGTAATCTCGCTGATGACCGCTACGCCAGTCCCGCCGGCGTCGACGACCGGTCGGGCGTTCTCGTCAGTTATGCCGCCAATGCCGATGACGGGAATATCGACCGCGTCGACGATCGCTTCGATTCTTTCAGTCCCGATGCCATCTTTTCGGGCGGCGACCGATTTCGATGTCGTCCCGTAGACTGCCCCCACGCCGAGGTACGAGGCCCCAGCCCGCTCGGCATCGAGGGATTCCTCGACCGTCGAGACCGAGCAGCCGACGATAGCACTCTCCCCGAGGAGGTCTCGAGCGACGGCTACAGGAAGGTCGGACTGTCCGACGTGGACGCCATCTGCACCGAGTGCCCGCGCGAGATCGATCCGGTCGTTGACGATCAGGGGAACGTCCGCCTCGGCTGTCAACTCGCGTACCACACGGCCCACTTCGTATCGATCTCGAGCGTCGAGGCCCTTCTCCCGAAGTTGGACGACGTCGATACCGCCCTCGAGCGCCCGTTCGACGATTTCGGGCGTCCTCCGGCCGTTGCTTGCAGATTCCTGAGTGACGAGATACGTCTGCCAGTTAGCAGGGTCGTGGTGCATACAACTAGGTGGTACCACTAAACTAATAGGCCCGATGATCGGCGATTGTGGAAGCTGGCGGTAGCAACGACACACACTCACTTCCCCTGACACCAGAACGACAAAGCCACTCGCGCACGAATCCGCTTGTATGTACGAGACGATTCTGGTCGCCAGTGACGGAAGCGAAAACGCAACCGAGGCACTCGGGCACGCAGTCGACCTCGCAGCGGCCGTCGGTGCCACCGTTCACGTGATGACGGTGGTCGAAACGGGGCCGAACCCGTTGAAATTTGGGGTAAGCGAGGTCGACGAACTGAACCAAGCGGCGCGGGATATCGTCGATGACATACTCGAGGAACAGGCTCACATGGACATCAAAGCGGAGATACGCCGCGGGAAACCCACCGGATCCCTCCTTGCATACGCAGACGAGATCGAGGCAGATCTCATTGTGGTTGGACAAAGCGGTGCCGACGCCATTGAGGCTGCCGTGTTCGGTAGTACCACCGATCGACTGGCGAGAGAGACCGATATACCGTTGACGATCGTGCCGCTCTCGAGTGCGTGAACGGCGGAATCGTGTTCGAAAGAAAGCCGTACAACTCGAGTGACCCGAGATTTTTCCGAGGCCGCTATCAGTAGTGCCAGGGGTAGTCCGAAAAGTCCGGCTCTCGCCCTTCGTTGAACGCGTCTCGGCCTTCTTTGGCCTCGTCGGTCATGTAGCCGAGTCTGGTCGCTTCGCCAGCGAACACCTGCTGACCGACGAATCCGTCGTCGGCCATGTTGAACGCGTACTTGAGCATCCGCATCGCGTTCGGACTCTTGGTATTGATGCGCTCGCCCCACTCGAGGGCAACCGTCTCGAGTTCGTCGTGAGGAACGGCTTCGTTGACCATGCCCATCTCGGCGGCTTCCTCGGCCGAGTAGGTTTTCCCGAGGAAGAAGACCTCTCGAGCCTTTTTCTGACCGATCTGTCGGGCGAGATACGCCGAGCCGAAGCCGGCGTCGTAGCTGCCGACGTCGGGGTCGGTCTGGAGGAACTTCGCGTGCTCTTCGCTGGCGAGTGTCAGATCACAGACGACGTGCAGCGAGTGGCCGCCGCCGACGGCCCAGCCGGGGACGACACAGACGACGATTTTCGGAATGTGGCGAATCAGGCGTTGAACCTCGAGAATGTGCAGCCGACCCTGTTCGGACGCGCGGGCTTCGTCGCCTTCGTACTCGTAGCCGGCGTCACCGCGGATGGACTGGTCCCCACCGGAACAGAACGCCCAGCCGCCGTCTTTGGGTGAGGGGCCGTTGCCCGTCAGGAGGATACAGCCGACGTCAGTCTGGCGTTTGGCGTGGTCGAGCGCATCGTACAACTCGTCGACGGTCCCCGGTCGAAACGCGTTTCGCACTTCGGGACGGTCGAACGCGATCCGAACCGTTCCCGACTCGGTCGATCGGTGGTACGTGATATCGCGGAAGTCAAATCCTTCGACCTGTTCCCAGCGATTCGGGTCGAACGTTTCCGAAACCATGTCTCGGATTTGGGCTCGAAGGCCTGAAATAGGGGTAGGTTCTCGTCCGGCCAGGGCTGTTCTTGTTCACATGCGCCCGGTTTCGACCGTCGCCGGATTCCGCTCGATACTCCCTCGAGCGTTGACAAAGCTCTCAGTACCTTCCCAACCGTCTACAGCCAACCATCTTCGATGCGAGCGACCAGTTCCGAATCGGCAGCCTCCCAGTCGTTGGCCGCTCGATCGAAGAGCGCCGTCGCTCGGTCGTTCGCTTCTTCGAGCACCGACGCTTCATCCACCGTTGTCACCGACCCGTCCTCGAGAACGACCTCGCCGTCGACGATTACAGTGTCGGTGAGACTGGCGCTCGCCCCGTACACGAGGTTGGGAACGGCCGTGTGCAACGGCCGCGAGACCGTCGGCGCGACGGCCGGGTGCTCGAGGTCGTAACAGACGACGTCGGCGCGCTTGCCAACCTCGAGTGAGCCAACCAGATCGTCGATTCCGAGCGCCCGTGCTCCTTCAATCGTCCCGACGCGCAGGGCCGTCCAGGCGGGGAACGCTGTCGGATCGCCACGGTCGGTTTTCGAGAGTAGGCTCGCCGTACGGAGTTCGCGCAGGAGGTCGTGACCGCCGGTCCCCGGAGCCTGATCCGTGCCGATTCCGCCGATGCCGCCGTACTCACGGTACGCACAGAGCGGTGGGGTGACGCCGTCGATTGCGGCGATCGAACTCGGGTTTGCGGCCATCCGAACGCCCGCAGCGGCGAGGCGCTCTCGTTCGTCGGCTGTTGCGCCATGGAGGTGAGCCGCGAGCAGTCGATCCGAGACGATCCCCAGCTCCTCGAGGACGCCGACGGTTGTGGCCCCCGACCCGTATCTGGCCTCGATCTGGCGGCGTTCACGGTCGCCCTGGGCGACGTGCATGTGGATTCCTCGGTCGTGTGTCTCTGCACGCTCGCGGATGGTCTCGAGGATCGACGGCGGTACCATATCGAGCGCCTGCGGGCCGTACAGACAGGAGACCCGCTCGTGATCCGCGTAGGTCTCGAACAGTTCCTCGTTGCGCTCGAGCGCCGCCTTACCAGCCTCTTCGTCCAGCGGATAGGCCTCGTCGGGGCCGAGATCAGCCGCTGATTCTTCAACCGCGTTGATCGTTTCGGTCGCGACCACGCGCAGCCCCAGTGGCTCGAGGCTCCGATCGACCAGTTGCTCGACGTCGGCGGCGTACTCCCCGACCGTCGTCACGCCCGACCGGAGCGCGTCGAGACCACCGAGGCGAGCCCCGACGACGTAATCTTCGGCCGTCGTGTGCTCGACCAGCGGGCCGAGTGCGCGGTTCATCCACTCGATTTCGGGCACGTCCTGTGCGCCGCCGCGACAGAGGGTGAGCCCCAGATGCGTGTGAACGTTTACCAGCCCCGGCATCGTCAGGCGACCGTTCCCGTCGATCGTTCGCTCAGGTTCTCCATCGAACCCGTTCGAGGGGCCGACGTAGACGAGTTCGCCGTCGTCGATACCGATCGTGGCGTCTTCGAGGACGCCCAGTCGGTCGTCGGCCATCGTCAGCGCCAGCGTGTCGACGATCGCGAGATCCATACCGACCCCGACGCCAGCATGGGGCAAAAGTGACGACGAATCGGCAATCGACTCGGCGTAATTTTTATACTCCCCTCGAGAACCTGTCATCAATGGCCGAGTCGTACTACGACGTCCTTGGGGTCGATACCGACGCCACGCAGGACGAAATCACCGAGGCGTACCGCTCCCAGGTGCTCGAGGTCCATCCCGACCGAAGCGCGGACCCCAACGCGGCAGCGCGCTTCGATATGGTAACCGATGCGAGAGCGGTGCTGACTGATGACCTCGAACGGGCACGGTACGACCGACTGGGCCACGATGCTTACTGTCGGTTGGAATCGCTGTGTGCCTCGACTTCGTCATCGGATTCGGACGCAAGTAGGACTGGTTCGAACCAGGGGGAAGATGCCGATTCGCAAACGACATCGGGGTCGACAAGGGGTGCAAGCAGCGCGCGAACCTCGACCACCGAGCAGACGGCAGACGGTGACCGGACCGCCAGCCGAAAGACGACTCGGGCGACCAGTTCCGGACCCACAGATTCTACCGCGTCCACTTCGAACACCGACTGGCAGCACGCGGGGGCCCAAACCACGGGTGACCGCGACCGAACCGAGAGTCATCACGCCGGCCAGCGCCGACGCCGGGAGCGTATGGCGTGGCTCGGGGCGAACGCCACGGGTACCTCGAGCACGGCGGGGAACACTCGAAACGCCAAGCGACGGCCAGGGAACCAAAGGGCGACCCGCGAACCGACAAAAACCGAGTCCCGTTCCTTTCGGTACGCCGTTCACGGCTGGGACGGTGAGATAACGCTGTCACGACCACACCGGGAACTCGACCGACCGACCGAAATTGCAGTCGCCTGTATCGCACTGTTGTACCCGTTGCTCGTCTACTCGAGTCTCTCGCCAGCGTTCTGGCTTCCGGTCAACGTCATCGTTGGGACCTGCACCCTGGCGCTGGTTGGCTACCTCCTGACGATGCCTCGCGTCGCGTTCGCGACCTTCGGCGGGTGGGCACTCGTCGCCTCGGTGGCCATCTGGTATCTGTGGCCGATCGATCCGGTACTCGGTGGGCTGGCGCTGGCGGCGTTCTGGGTTCCGTTCGGCTATGCGGGTACCGTCTGGTGGGCACTCCGACCCCGCTAGTGGCTTCCCAAACCTGTACTGGTGAGTGAAACCGATAGCAGTTGTCCGAATTTCACTCATCGGTTGACGCTTGGGGGAAGTGTTACTTTTTGCACTACGGCTTTCGATGTGTTACTCGAGTCTCTCGAGAACCGCTTCCTCGAGCGCTTCCCGCTGGCGGTGACTGTATTCGGCGTCGAACGACACCGAAAGTAACTGCGTACCCGGCGTCTCGAGGCTGGCCTCATAGGCCGCCGGAAACGCATCCGGAGTGACGTGGCTCACGTCGAAGCTGTAGAGGTCCCCCAGCGCATCGAACTCGAGGCCGTGTGGAGTTTTGAACTGGTCAGTAAACGGCGGGTCGAACGATTCGATTGGAAGCAGATGGAAAATACCGCCGCCGTCGTTATCGAGGACGACGATCGTCGCGTCGACGCCACAGCGCTCCAGGGCGAGCAGACCGTTCGAATCGTGATACAGGGCGAGGTCGCCCGTTACGAGGACGAGCGGATCGTCGGTCGCACTTCCAGCACCCAGTGCTGTGCTCGGGATGCCGTCGATACCGCTCGCACCACGGTTCGCGAGCACGGTCAGATCCGCCGACCGTGGCCGCCCGAATCGGTCGGCATCTCTGATTGACATACTGTTCGAGACGAATATCGTTGCCGGGTCAGGAGCCCGCTCGATCACGGTCGCGAGGAGAGCCCCCTCGAGACCGTCAGCAGTTGCACGGTCGTCGCCGTGGTTCCAGTAGTCAGTACACACCTGCCAGTGATGGGTTTCTGCAGTTTCGAACGCTTCGAGCCAGTCGATCCCTCCTGGGTCTACCGTGTTCGGGTCAACCGCCGCGGTGACACCCTCGAGCATTGCTCCTGGATCGGCCGTTATCAGGTCAGTCGCGGTGAACGTCGCTTCTCGCCACTCGCCAGCGGGGTCGAGCAGGAACTGGCGACAGTCTCCGTCGCGCAACCAGTTGCGGAGCGATTTCGAGGTCGGTGACGCGCCCCAGCGGACGACCACATCCGGGTCAGCAACCGATTCTGCGTAGGTGTCGTACCCACCGAACACACCGGTTCGGTCGCTCTCGCGTGCTCGCTCGAGGTGTGGCCCAAAGCGGAGCCCGGACAGCGGGTCCGCCAGGAGTGGCGCGCCGACAGCTTCGGCGAGGTCGAGAACGAAATCTGGATCGACAGACGTCACCGGTGGGTCGGCAGGCCCGGCGACGAGGAGTGGTCGCGTAGCCGACTCGAGTGCCGCTGCAACCTCTCGGACGGTCTTCGGTCCCGCCTCGAGTCGAGCGTCGTCAGGCGTCCGCGTCACGAACGGACCGTCACGACCGCGCCCGGCTAGTGTCGTCTCGAACGTCTCTGGAACCGAATCAGGCACCGGCGTCGGCTCGAGTGGCTTTCGAAACGGACAGTTCAGATGGACCGGACCAGGGGGTCGGGTCGTCGTCCGTTCGAGCGCTCGAGCCGCGGTCGTCCGGAGCATGCGAACGGCTCGTTCGTCGGCTTCGGGGACGGGGAGGTCGGCGTGCCAGCGAACGGCGTCGCCGTACAGCGAAACCTGGTCGATGGTCTGGTTTGCGCCGCTATCGCGCAGTTCGGGGGGTCGATCCGCAGTCAACACCAGTAACGGGATACGGGCCTGGTTCGCTTCGATAACTGCCGGGTGGAAGTTCGCTGCTGCGGTTCCCGAGGTACAGACGAGGGCAGTCGGTTCGCCCGTCCGACGGGCCCGACCCAGGGCGAAAAACGCGCCCGAGCGCTCGTCGAGGTGTGAGTACACCGTGATATCCGGGTGCTTCGCGAAAGCAACTGTCAGTGGCGTCGAGCGACTGCCCGGCGAGATACAGACGGCTTCGAGGCCGCCCGCAGCGAGCTCCTCGACCAGGGTCTCACCCCAGAGGGTTGCCCGGTTCGGTGCCGTCATGGTTCGCGAAGTTCGTCGAGAATCGGACGGTACTTGAGCAACACTTCGTCCCACTCGTCCGCTGGGTTGCTGTCGCCGACGATACCGTTGCCCGCAAACAGCGTCACCGTGCCGTTCGTCGCGACGCCGGAGCGGATGCCCACGGCGAACTCACCATCACCGGCCCCGTCGAACCAGCCGACGGGCGAGGCGTACCAACCGCGGTCGAACGATTCGATCGAACGAATCGTCTCCCAGGCGATAGCCGGCGGTATTCCACCGACTGCCGGCGTCGGGTGTAACGCTTCGACGATATCGAGGACGTGGCCTCCGTTCTCGAGGGTGGCTTCGATGGGTGTCCAGAGGTGCTGGATTGTTGCCAGTCGTCGCACGCGCTGATCGTCGATGGTTACCTCCCTCGAAAGCGGCTCGAGTTGGTTTCGAATTGCGTCGACGACCACGCTGTGTTCGTGTTGGACTTTCTCGCTCTCGATCATGCTGTCTGCCAGTTCGCCGTCGGTCTCCGGGGATCCACCCCGTGGGACCGAGCCGGCGAGTGCCTCCGTCCGGATATCGTCACCTTGCTTCAATACGAGTCGCTCGGGGGGCGCTCCAAAAAAGGTACCACTCTCTTCGTGGCCCACGAGAAACCGGTAACAGTTCGGGTACCGTCGCCTGAGGCGTTCGACGATAGACGGGACGTCTGCTGACCCCTCGAGGTCGACCTCGAGGGCCTGGGCGAGGACGACCTTCTCAAGCTGGCCGGACTCGATGCGGTCGATCGCGGTTTCCACCCCGTCGATCCACTCTTCGCGTGTGGTCGTTCGTTTCGTCTCACGAATGCCCGGGCCCTGTCCACTCGGGCGCATTGCAGGACCGCTCGAGAGGTGCTCTGCCCAGGACTTGAGGCTTGCTTCGGTCGATTGGCGGCCGTCGCCGACGGCGGTCAGCCACGTTCCGTCATCGGTCCGGGTGAGTAACACTGCGGGGATGACGAACGTCGCTGCGCCGAACCCGTTCCACGGGCCGGCGGGTTCGTGTCCGTCGTGGAATGAAAAGCCACCAAAGGCTCGCGGTCGGGCCACATCAGGGCCGTCGTACTCGAGGTGGTCGAACGTGGCCGTTGCCTGGGATCGAATCGCGTCGAAACGGTCGGGGCCGGCCGCGCTGTACTGTGCCGCGGTGCCCCAGCCAACGATCTCGAGGCCGTCGGGTGTTGCCCACTGTATGCGGGCGTCCGTGACATTTCGGAGGGACTCACCAAAAGAGACGTCGCCCAGTTCGCAACTGCGACTGACGAGGTCGTTCCCGCGTGGTCGTTCGCCCGGTGGTGTCCGTGCGTCCAGTCGTCCCTGTCCCGACGGTCGCTCCATCGCTCGCAATTCAGTGTGGCGTTGCCTTCAGCGTTTCGAGGTTCTATACGTGGCGCTTGCGAGCAGTCGTGTGCTCGAGGGGCAGGTCCGGAAAATTCGGGGTTGACGAAACACTAGCTGTAGCGTTCTTCTCGCCACGGATTCGCCGTTTCCGAGTATCCCCGCCGTTCCCAGTACCCCAGTTCGGGTTCGGTCAGGAACTCGACGCCGTTGACCCACTTTGCGCCTTTGTACGCGTACCGGTGTGGCGTGACGACTCGAAGGGGGCCGCCGTGTTCACGCTCGAGCGGTTCGCCGTCGAAATCCCAGGCGAACAGCACCTCCTCTCGCATGCAGTCCTCGAGCGGGAGGTCGGTCGTGTAGTCGTCCAGAGCGGAAAAGAGGACGTGACAGGCGTCATCGTCGACGCCGGCCAGTTCGGCAATCATGGGAAAGGTGACACCAGTAAACGGACAGTCGAACTTGCTCCAGCCGGTGACACAGTGAAAGTCCTGTACCTGCGTTTGAGCTGGCAAATCGCGAAACTCCTCCCAGGAGAACGTTAGCGGCGTTTCGACGGCACCGGTGACCGAAAACTCCCAGCTATCGGGGTCCCACTGTGGCGTTGCTCCTTTTGAGAGCACGGGGAATTTCGATGTCTCTCGCTGTCCCGGTGGGAGCCGGTCCGAACCAAACTTAGTGTAGAGGTCCGTGACGTCTTTCATACTCTCGGTTGTTGCGGGACAACCGTAACCGTACCGCCTCGAAGCTCGCTCTTGAGATCAGCTCCAAGGAGGTCCAGTGGCTCGAGAGGAACTGACGACGATGCTTCGCCGGTCGCTCGTACGGACGGTGGTAACCACAAATTCACCCCCCGTGAACACCCCCGAGAACTGGGTGGAACAATCTTCCACTCGAGCCAACTCGATACTACCGACAGATACGTAGTTTATAACCAATACGGGCTGTCCCGTCAGCGGTGATACATGGCGAGTAAACAGCGGCTTGCAGAGACGACGACACGTCCAGAGAAGACTGATAGTTCCGACGCGCTCGGTCCAGCTGCAATCGCGTCTATGGCCTCCGTTGGCCTTTCGTGGTACTACTTTTTCCTCCGCGGCGACCGACAACGGGGGCTGTTCGTTGGCCTTTGGCCGCCAACGATTCTGGCCTTCGCGAGCTACTTCAACCAGCGCGGGATGAAACGCCAACTCGAGACGTTGACCCAGCCGGCAGCCTCAATCAAGGAAACGATCGAATCCGTCGTCGGCAACCGATAGCGGTTTGCCCGACACCAACTGTCCCTTTCGACCGTCGTATCGATAGTACAGTCTGTGAGAAGATATTTCCGGCACGCCCGGTTCTGAACGGTACTCAGCGAGAAGCGCCCTCAAAAGTGTAGCTGATAGTGGATACGGTTGTTGCTTGATCACAAACAATTGTGGAATATAGACGCGGGAAATGAGGCCTACTCTGGTCCCCGTCAATGTTAAATACCCCCTCACCGAAAGCCGAATCAGATGCCGAAAGTAGAGATCACGATACCGGAACATCTCGAGATGCAGATCGCCCAGATGGTTGAACGAGGCGAGTTCGTCAACCGGGAGGAAGCGATCGAAGACCTACTCTCGACCGGAATCAAGGCGTACAAAACCAGCGGACCGATGGACGATGAGGAACCGGGACTCGAGAACGACGGAATGATGGGCCACGACGACGAGTACGTGTTCTGATACAGTACCGTTCGAGTGTAACTCGAGTACCTGTTTTTCATTCGAGTGACTCGATAGCCGTCGGACTCCGTTGCAGGCCTCAACCCATTCGTGAACCGATCGCATTAGCAACCGCCACGTTTGCGCGACAGCCCTCCTCGGCGATATCGTCAGTGTTTCCAGTTGGGTTTGATGATGCCGTCCGACAATCTACCGGTACAACAAGCCGAGAGCTGGGCTCCAACTCAGAAAAAGGCGAGTGGGATTCCAAACACCAGCGCAACACCGATTACCATCACGACGAAGCCGAATGCGGCATCGCGAACTGAAAACGCACTCATCGGTGCAGTCGTTCGTCCCTGTGGTTCCTCGCTGTCGTGTCCGTGCGCCGTATCGTCAGCCATACCTCGTGGTTGCAGATTCGAGACCTTAAACACTCCCATACGGTCGACCGGCGAGCAGTCCCGAGCGCGCTGTCACGGTCGAAACGGTCAAACCCCGTTCGGCCCAACGCTCGAGTAGATGCTCACCAAGCGCATAATCCCGTGCATCGACGTCGATCTGGACGACGACGGGAATCCGGCCGTCTACACCGGCGTTCATTTTCAGGACCTCGAGTACACCGGTGACCCCGTCGAAATGGCCCACGCCTACAACGAGGCCGGTGCCGACGAGTTCGTTTTCCTCGACATCACGGCTTCTGCTGACGGGCGAGAAACCATGCTCTCGGTCGTCGAACAGGTTGCCGACGAAGTGTTTATTCCGCTCACCGTCGGTGGTGGGATTCGCACCGTCGAGGACATCAAAGAGACGCTCCGTGCCGGGGCAGACAAAGTCTCGATCACCACGGGTGCCCTCGAGCGCCCCGAACTCATCAACGAGGGCGCTCGAGCGTTTGGCAGCCAGTGTATCGTGATCAGCGTCGACGCACGTCGCCGGTTCGACGATGAGGGCGAACACTTCGTCGACGTCGACGGTGAGTCCTGCTGGTTCGAGTGTACGAAAAAAGGCGGCCGCGAAGGGACCGGTATCGACGTCGTCGAATGGGCGAAAGAGGCGGAGTCCCGCGGCGCTGGCGAACTGTTCGTCAACTCCATCGACGCCGACGGGACGAAAGACGGCTACGATATTCCGCTCACGAAAGCCGTCTGTGACGCCGTGAGCACGCCCGTCATTGCTTCTTCGGGATGTGGCGGTCCCGAAGATATGTACGAGGTGTTCACCGACGCTGGAGCAGACGCCGGCCTCGCCGCCTCGATCTTCCACTTCGGTGAGTACTCCATCGAAGAGACCAAGTCCTATCTCGACGAGCGGGATATTCCGGTTCGACTCTGACGTATCGCTACGTGTTCCGAAAGCGGCTTCCAACCGCTACTGAGTAAGCTATTAACTTCGAATCAGGTTTCGATTTCATAGTCAAAGTCAGTCCGGCAGTCGATACACTTAATCCTCCGCGGTCGACCCTTTTCACCAGTGAGTTGGCGGTGCACGTGGTGTGGTCGGGTGTACTCGAGCGACGAGGAGCCAGCGGCCTGCAACACCTGTGACAGCGAGACGTTCGAACGGGTCGATCCCGAACGGGAGGAGACCGTCGAAACCGGCACGCAGTACGTCTGGGTGTGTCCGAACTGTGGCCGCGAACACGTCAAGAACAATCCGCCCTGTTCGCGTTGTCTCAATCCGACGCTCGAGCAAGTCGAACCCTCCTACGAGGATGTCGAGCGTGACCTCGAGGTCCCCGGTTGGTTCGAGGTTGCGAAACCCTACCTCCCCATCGTTGGTATCGTCGTCGTCATTCTGGCGCTCTTTGCCACCGGTATCATTCCTGCGTCGGTCCTTCCCGGAATCGGTGTCGACGTACCCGGGGAGAGCGACTCGAGCGATGGCATCGAACACGAAGCGGTCGAACAGGCTATCCACGAGGCGCTCGAGGCCCACCGTGATGCGAACGGATTCGAGTCGCGGGCGTACGACGAGGGCCTCGCCGCCTTCGCCACCGAACACAACCAGCGATACGTCATCGCCCAGTACACCGACAGCGACCCTGGCTCGCCTCCGGACCCGGCGAATTACGCGAGTGCCTGTCAGGCGGAGCCAGCCTGGGCACCGCTGGAGTCGTTCGACGGCACCATCGATTCATACGATGACCCCGAAGAACTCGGTGCTGACATTGCAGCGGCCTTGCTCGAGTCGGCGTTTGGCGCCAACGTCGAAACCGGCTATACGGCCGAGGGGGTCGACCTCCACGTGGGCCCTGACGGCGCGATTTACGTCGCCTACGCGGCCTGTTGAGTTCGGTTTCTGTGTTCGGCGTCGACCGTTTGAATCGACCACTGCAGCAACTGGGTGACTCGAGCGGTTAAAAATTGGTCGTGTCCACTACGTTCGTCGTCCGTTTTCGGGTGATCGAACTAACGGCCGATCACCGGTGCGGACGCAAAACGACCGTTTCAGGCCGCTTTCGCCGCTTCGAACGCGTCGCGGAACGCGCCTGCCTTTTCGCGAACGTCGCCTGCTGCGTCCTCGAGCGCGTCGAGGGGATCGACTCCGTCGGTTTTGATCGTCAGGATAGGCTCGGTCTGGCCGCCGGACTGCTCGGGATTCATGTCGTAGGTCGCCGCCGTGACGTCCTCGTGTTCGAGCAGGGCCCCTTTGAGCACGTTCATGAACGTGTGATCCTCACCAACAATTTCGATCGAGAGCTCGTTCTCGCTACTCTCGGTGACCCGTAGTTCCATACACATGTCTGTGTTCGTTATTCGCTTGTACCTTTCGAAGCCGTCTCTCGAGTGTTCTGCGGACGCGTTCCGTTCGGAAAAAGGGGAAACCCCTATACAGCTTCCCCCTCAGGGTTGACTATGGACTGGCTCGGGGACGTGCTTGCCATCCTCGTCGTCGCGACGATCCTCGCTTCTCTCGTCGCCGTCCGACGACTGTCTCGACCGAGCCATCGCTGGGGTGACGTCCTGCGCTCTCGGTTATTGTTCGGCGTGCCGTGGGGAACGCTCGTCTCTATCGGGTTCGTTCTGGTCATCTATCTGTTCGTCCAGGACGGGATCACGAACTTCAACAGGCCCGTCGTCAAACCCTTTCGCGCCTACTCGTTCTTTTATCCACTGGGGATGCTGACAGCTCCGTTTGCCCACGCCAGTGCAAGTCATCTGACCGGGAATCTCATCGGAACGCTCGTTATCGCGCCAATAGCCGAGTACGCCTGGGGGCACTACCCGAACGAGCGTGGCAGCGAATCGTTCGCACGGTGGTGGACCAATCCGATTCTCCGAGCGTTCGTGATCTTTCCGCTAGCCGTTATCGGAATCGGAGTACTGACCAGCCTGTTTGCGCTCGGCCCCGTCATCGGTTTTTCCGGCGTCGTCTTCGCGTTCGCCGGGTTCGCCATCGTCCGCTATCCGGTCGTGACGGTCATCGCTGCCATCGGCGTCCAGGGAACCGTTTCACGAATTTACTCCGCCCTCGAGTTACCGATCGGTGTCTACGTGGCCCAGCCCCGGCCGCCATCGCCGCCGTCGTGGGCGACCATCGCGATTCAGGGACACGCACTCGGCTTTTTCCTCGGGTTCTTGCTGGCGATTTTCGTGTTTCGCCACCGGAACTATCGTCCGAACCCCCTGTATCTGTGGCTTGCAGTTCTCGTCTACGGCTTTTCGAAATCGTTGTGGGCGGTTTACTGGTTCGGTGGAGCCAACGAGTACATCCTCTTTCAGGGGCCGGGCGTTATCGCCGTCACTGCTCTGGCTCTCGTAGCAACCGTGGCCGTCGTCGGGTCACAACGTTCGATCGTTCCGGCGTGGATCGAACACCGCCTCTCTCGGCCGACCGTCGAGACGTTCGGTCGACCACTCTCTCGAACGCTCGAGACGATGCAAAGTCGAGCGACTGCACTCGATGCCGCCCGTATCCGGGCCCTCGTTCAGCGACCGAAAGCGAAATTGCCGACGGCAATCACGGAAACGTCTCACCAGTGGTCGGCGTTCGTGGTCGTTCTCGTCGTCGTTGCGCTCATCACGGGGCCGGCAATTCCCGTCAACTTGTTCGTGGTCGGCGACGGGATGACGGACAACGAGGCGTCGGTGACCGTCGAGGGGTACACCATCGAGTACGCCGAGGGCGTGCAGAACCCGATGGCGTCCGTGGTCGACCTCGAGGCGTTCGATCCGGAAGCCGTCCAATCGAGCGGCGTGATCGTCTCGAACCCGGACAGACAGCTCTGGACGGAAGCCGTCTCCGCCCAGCGGTTGGCCTTTTCCGGCTCACAAACGATCATCGTCGGCGGCCCGGGCTGGCGTGAAACCGTGCGAGCCGAACGCCAGGGCTGGACCCCGGTCGGGAACGACACCGTCTATCAGGTGTGGCTCGACACAGGCAGCGAGCGAACGCACGCCTTTGCGAGCGATCCATCGACCGCCAACGCACAGATCGCCGGCCAGAACATGACGATCGTCGCCGACGACGGGGAGTTCATCCTTGAGGTTCACGGGAACGACACGGAGACGGCAACCGTCTCCATACCTGAACACAACGAATCAGTGACGGCAAACGGCCTCGAGTTCGTTCGTGTCGACGACGAACTGTACGTCCACGTGGACGACACCATCGTTCAGATCGCGAGTAAGGAATCGTACAATTAGCGCGCTACTGCGCTGTTTTGAGCCTGATCCCACTTGATTCGATACACCTCCGTCTCGAGGTCGGCTTGCTCGTCGTCGTGGAACTCGAATCGATGGCCGACCTCGAGGATCGCCTGAAACGCGTGGGTGACCGTGCCGCCATGATCTGTCGCGAACGACTCGACGAACTCCTGGCTACCCGCGTTGTGAATCGTATAGGAGACGTCCGCAAGGACGCTGGCTTCCTCGAGAAACGGCCGGTCGGCGTGTCGGTTTCCGCGCTGGGCACCGAACGGCGGGTTCGAAACGACGACGACCGGTGCTTGGTCGGTGTCGATGGTGACGGCACTCGAGGTCGAACGCTTTCGCGTCGACTCCGTCCGGTCCCAGCGACTGCTCTCGAGACAGAGCGGCAAGGTACGGACGTCAGCCTGCACCCACTCGTAGTTTGGCTGGGTTCGGTCAGCGTTGGCGTGTGGCCCCTTCTTGCCGTTGTCCTCGAGCGCTGCCCTCACCCGGTGTTCGTTCGCTCGAGCCGTCTGTAAGGCCGCCCGGTCGATATCGAGACCGATCACGCGCTCGGGACCGTATTGGCCGATAGCGAGCGCTAACATCCCGGTCCCCGTTCCGAGGTCGATGACCGTCGTTCCCGCTACGTCGTCGTGCATTGCAGCCAGGTGCGCGATGTGGGCCGCAATGGTTGGAGTCGTGAGATACTGCTCGAGGGGTGCTCGAGGATCGGAAAAATCAGCAACTGACTCGAGTTGTCGTTCGAGGGTTCGTCGAGCCGGGCCGCGGGTCATGACCCGCGGTTATCGCTCGAGGCTAATGGGTGCGTCGAGTTCGAACGATAATCCTTCACGCTCGGCGCGCTCCGCACAGGCCTCGAGTGCTGGTGAGACTTTCTCCGGGTTGGCCACGTTCGTACAGTCGACGGTGACAGTCCCGACACCGAGGAACGCGCCAGCACGGACGTACCCACGGATTCGGTCGACTTCCTGTTGGGTGTGCAACGAACAATCTTCGTCAAAACAGGCGTCAACGGAAAGACGGGCCGGGAACAGCCCGTTACGGGTGCATTCGCGTTTCAGATCGCGGAGGTACTCCGGAGCAGTTGACTCGAGGTCGGTCGCCTCGAGTTCGACGGGGGTGACATCTGCTGGTCGACAGCCTTCGATCGTCTGGTCAAACTGCGACGGCGAGGTAGCGCTCATACAACCACATACATGTGCCGCATACAAATACTTTTGTAAATGCACAATGGTAATATACGGTGCCGTAGTGTCGACGTGGTTCTCGAGGGTATACACTTAAGCACACGGCGTTACAACCTGTAAGCATGGACGAGTGTCCACGGTGCCAGACACCTCTCGAGCGTCTCTCACTGGGTGAGGTGACGACGCTCGCATGCAACAATTGTGGGTTTGCGGACGTCCCTGTCGACCACGAAAGTCGACCTCGAGAGTACGAGTCCTGGCGGGATGCATTCAACCGGTTTTACCAGGAGTGACTGGTACGGACCGTTGTAGTTACGTATCCCCGAGCGTCTGTGCGGGAGTCAGCGTATACGGCTATTTGTTTCGAGGCGACTCGATCTCGTGCCCGCTTTCGTACGAGGACTAACGTTGGAAACCACCGTGAACGACTACGGTGGCAGGATTTTCCGGCCACCTTCTGGTGGGTTGGACTCGACTGTCACCCGTATCTCGGAAACGAACTGCTCTCGAGTCCCTGATAAACGAGAAAAAATGAACGCGTTTACTCGCTTGCCGCTGGTGCCTCAGCTTCTGCTTCCTGAGAATCGACGTCCTCATCTGAGCGGGCAGCAACGAGGCCACCACGGGCGACGCTGTACAGCGGTTCGTCGGCGTGGGTGACGCCGCTGATGGAGAACGGAATCGCGGCATCTTTGAGGTGGTCACGGAACAGCGCCTCGAAGCCGTCGGGACTCGAGGTACCGCCGGTGACGACGACTGGGACGTCAAGTCCTTCTTCGACGTCGCTTTCGTCGACTTCTTTGACGATGTGTTCGATCACGTAATCGAGCAGATTCTCGTAGTAAATCGATACGGCACCCTCTACACCACCGACGTCGGTGGTAAAGTCGAGTTCGAAGTCCTCCTCTTTGATCGAAGTGACTTTGTCGACTGGCGTGCCGGTTGCGCGGGCGGCCTGCTCGTCGATCCAGTCGCCACCACGGGCGACGGAGAACTTCATCACGGGAACGGCGTAGTATGCCAGACAGACGTTCGTCATCCCGGCACCGAAACTGATGCCGAGTCCGGTGAAGTTGTTGTCCGCGAGTTCGGAGTAGATGACTGACATCCCTTCGTTGATCGGTTCAGCATCGTAGCCGATATCGTTGAGGAAGGATTCGATCGTCTTCTGGTGATAGAGCGTCGAGAGATCGTCGTCGATGGGGTCGGCTGGTGTCGAGAAGTATAGTTTCTCGTCGGGATAGGACGGCTCACCGACGACCTGTTCGATGATGAGTTTCATCATCGGAATTGCGCTCTTCTCGGACGACGAAAGGATCCCGTGTTTCATCGGTCGACGGGTCTCCTTGTTGAAGATGTTCGCGAAATTAAGCGCATCGTCACCGACGACATACACTTTGTCGTCTTTTCGGATGTGGAGCACTTCACTTCGTGAGAGCATCTGTTCTGCCATATCAGAGTACTCGATTTCCACGAAGGAGTTGCGCTGCTGCACGAATACGGTGTCGGTACCATCCTGCTGTGCAGACAGGATGTTCATGGTTCCAACGTCTAGGCCTTTGGCCATGTTTGTCAAACTCCCGTGACGGATTATAAATCTATGTGATTAGATTGCATCAGAATTTAGCCAGGAATAATTATATATTAATCCTGCAGACGTGTCGTTAATTCCGTTTTATCAATGCCCGGATTCGCTCGAGCAACCCGGCAACGGGATTTGATCGGCTTCCGGCTGCAGCGGCTTCTCGTTCTTTCGCAGCTTCTTCTTCCTGTTTTTGTTTACGAAGTTCCTTCAGTTTCTGCGTCTGGTCGTCGACCCCACCCTCTGAGACGGCGGTCTTTTTCTCGCCACCTTTCAGCCCCTTGAGCCCTGCGACCTGGGCATCGACACCGCTCGAGCGTGTCTTCTTCGTTGCCAGATTCGAATCGAGGTGTTGGCCGTCGAGTTCGTCACTTTTGAAACTGAGGCGTTTGTTCTCCGATTTCCGAACGCCACCCCAGGAGAGTTCGACGCCTTCCATCGCGTCGTCAATGTCGGATTGTATCTCTTTGTCGGTGTACGTTAGGGTGTCGTTTTCGTCGTCCGATTCGCCGGTTTCGGCCGATTGGACGGCCTGTGCCATGTCCAGGTAGTGCGCGATCAGCGCGGCTCCAGTCGAGGCGGTGACCCCTGCGAGACCGATGGCGTACGTTGCGACGACCGCGACACTGTAATCGTTGCCGTATAGCCAGTTGTCGGGGTAGGCGAGGACGAAGCCGATGGCGGCGAACACCGAGAGCGCCACCCCAGCAAGCGAGATGTAGACCGTCCGTTGTTCGGAGGGCAACAACACCGTGATGCCGAGCATGAGTGCCGGCAGTGAGATCATCCCGATAGCGTACGCGGGTTGCACCCAGGCCCAGTACGCATCGGAGCGTGGTTCGAGAGCCGTACTCCACAGAAACAACACGAGTGCGACGACTGCCAGCCCGATTCCACCGAGGAACAACCCGAACCCGACGTAGACGTCAGTCCGGTCGTCCGGCTCCCCGATGTACTCCCGGTAGAGATCGAACAGGTACCCGTCTGCAGGGTTTTCCGCTGCCATTGAGCCCCTCTTTCGACTCCAGTATTATGACTGTTGGGTCGAAAAATAGTCGCGCATCCGTCAGTTTATTCGATACGTCTCACATTGAGAGAAACCGCGTTAGTCGTTACAACAACCGCCCGCCTCACCACCAAAATCGATCGCGAGTGGGTCAGAGATCGCCTCGTTAACCGCTTCGAGTCGAGCCGCCAGTTCACTCTTGGCCTGCAGGAACTCGGCCATCGGTTCCATGGCGTGCAGTTCCTCCTGGGTCGCCTGTAGTTCTTCGAGGTCTTCTTGGGTGGCACTACCGGCCTGTCGGGCCAGCATGAACTGCTGGCGAACTCGTTCGAACTCCGAAATTCGCTCCTGGACTGCGGGGTCGTCTTCGACGGCTTGCTGTGCCTGTTCGAAGGCCTCGTACTCGGGCAGCTGGGTGATTGCCTCTCCCAGTTCACGACCGAGTTGCTCGACTGACGTGGTCTCGACGTTCATATCTCTGCTTAGGATCCAGGGTGTTTCAACTTGGCGGGTCACCACCATGTGTGTCCCAGTGAAAACCCGCGCCGTTTTACGTTCGCGGGCGCAAACGGGGATAATGAGCCAGGAGTCGGACGCTTCTTACAGCGAGGGGGATCTTCGGAATACCGGGATGGCCCTCAAACACGACCGCGAGTGGGACTACGAACTCGAGCGCATCGTCGACGAGGTCGAGGAGAAAAACGCGAAAAAGATCGGACTACAGTTTCCTGAAGGCCTGAAACGACGCGGGCCGAGGGTCGCTGACGACCTGCGCGAACTGGTTCCCGACGACGTCACGATCATGCTGTCGGGCCAGCCCTGTTACGGTGCCTGTGACCTCGATACCTATCTGATGAAACGGACGGACGTATTCGTTCATTTCGGTCACTCGCCGATGAAGGACACGGACAAGGTCATCTACGTGCCGCTGTTTTCGAACGTTGAAGTCATCCCGATTCTCGAGGAGTCACTCGAGACGCTCAAACCACCTGAAGAAACGCCCGAAGTCGGCCTCGTCACGACGGCCCAGCACATGAACCGTTTTTCCGAGATGGCCGACTATCTCGAAGAACGGGGGTACGAGGTGCAGACCCGTCGCGGCGATGAACGACTCACACACGAAGGACAGGTGTTAGGCTGCAACTACGCCAGTGCAGACGTTCCTGCAGACCAAGTCCTCTACGTCGGTGGCGGCAAGTTCCATCCGCTCGGCCTGGCGATGGAACACCCCGACAAGCACGTCGTCATTGCAGACCCCGTGAACAACGTCGTCACCGTCGCGGACACGGAGAAGTTTATGAAACAGCGCTACGGGGCGGTCCACCGTGCGATGGACGCCACAAAGTGGGGAGTCATCTTCTGTACCAAAATCGGCCAGGGTCGCTGGGAAATTGCTCAGGACATCCTCGCGGACAATGACGACGCTTATCTCATCACGATGGACGAAGTCACGCCCGACCGCCTCCAGAACTTCGACATGGACGCCTTCGTTAACACCGGCTGTCCACGAATCACGACTGACGACGGCCCACGGTTCCACAAACCGATGCTTACCCCCGGCGAGTACGAAATCGCCGTCGGCAACGAACCGCTCGACAGCCTCGAGTTCGACACCTTCCACGGGACCTGGTAGCGGCCGTCCGTCGAACCAACTTGATACGATAGTTGTACCATTTCGGTACTATTACAATAGCAAGTCTTGAGGCGGATTCGAGTCGAACGGCGGAAACGATAACACTTACCCAGCCGCCTCTCTCACCCTCGAGTATGGCTACGAGTGACTGGGGAGACTGGCTCCCTCGAGCGATCGAATCGGCAGCCCCGGACGGCGTCGCCGTCTGGTATCTTGGCTGCAACGGCTTCACGCTGAAAGCGAGCGATGGCACGACGATTTACATCGACCCGTACATTGGACTGGGCGACCCGCCCCGAACGGTTCGCATGATACCGGTCCCGTTCGACCCCGTCGATATCGACCACGCGGATGCGGTACTCACAACCCACGAGCACACGGACCACGTCCACGGCCCCTCTCAGGCACCGATTCTCGCCGAATCCGATGCAACTCTGTATGCGCCCGACGACAGTCTCGCGGTCGCTCGCGAAGACGAACAGTGGACCGACACGTGGGACGTCTCCGAGGATCAACTCGAGGAAGTAACCGAAGGGGACACCCTCGAGATCGGTGCGTTCACGATATCCGTCGAATCAGCAAACGACCCCGATGCGACGCATCCGGTTAGTTACGTCATCGAACACGAAGCAGGGACGGTGTTCCACGGCGGAGACACCAAGCCATCACCCGAGTTCGAGGATATCGGGGAGCGCTACGATATCGACCTCGGGATTTTCGCTTTCGGTACGGTTGGCAACGTGCCCGACAAGGAGACTCGAGAGCCGGTCCGCACGCGCTGGTACAACGACGAAAACCAGATAGTCGAGTGTGCAAGTGCCCTCCAGGTCGATCGACTGTTGCCGAGTCACTGGGACATGTGGCGCGGACTCACCTCGGATCCGAAGGTGTTGCACCACCACGCGAAGAGTTTCGAATCTCCACGGCGTCTCGAGATCGTCGAGATCGGTGACCGGGTCGATCTGTAACTCGGAGGTAACGAACGGCGAAATTGCCCGTTCGTTTTAAGGTAATGCTCAGTTAACGTTCCGTGCATGAGTAGTACTGCGGACGCAGATGACGTGGTCGAGGTGCACGACGATGGGGTGACCGTCCAGAAATCTTTTACTGCCGATGAGTTCCCCGTTCCGGCAATTCGGTTCGAGATCGACTCGGATCACGACGAGCCGGTAACGATCAGTCTCACGGAAGATATTCCCGAATCGTTCCCGATGGATAGCGTTGGCTTCCATCCGGAGTACCACAGCGAGAGCTGGACGGCGTTCCAGGACAATCACGTCGAGTTTTCCGGAACGGTCGAACCCGACGAGTCGCTCGTCACGGTGTACGGCATTCGTCTCGATGAAGAGACGGATCCATCAGCGTTCCTCACAGAGCCGACATTGACGAACCTATCGGAGACGCAGTCGTCTGCCACCGAAGACGACGATAGTGAGGGTGCCGAGCACGTCGAGGAGACGATGATCGACGATATCATCGACGACGACAGCAACCAGGTCGTCAAAGATATGTTGTCGGGTAAAGCGGATTCCGTCCCGGGACTCGAGGAAACCGAGGAAAGCAAAGTCGTTGACGAAGATACCGACGGCGAGGAGGCCGACGACGCCCAGATGGAGGACGCGATGGGTGCTGGCTCGGAGGATACCCTCGAGTACGACGAGGACGACGATATCGAGGACGTAGATGAGGGAGCCGGCTTCCTCGGTGAAGACGACAGTATCGATCTCGACCTCGGTGGTGTCGAAACTGAGCCGACGGAGGTCGACGAAGAAGACGAAGATGACACGCCGGATATCGATCTGGATTTCGGTGAAGAGGAGATTCCACCTGCCGACGAGGTCGAGGAAGACGAGGCTCTCGAAGCCGACGAAGCCGATGCAGAGGAAGGAGACGACGACGACGAGGACGTTCCCAAAATCGAGCTCGACCTCGAGGCGGCGGCCGAAGCCGCCGAAGAATCTGTGGACGACGAGGGGGTAGAAGATACTGTGGACGACGAGGAAACGGATGACGAAGAAGCGGAAGAAGCTGTGGACGAGGTAGAAACGGAACCCGTTGCGGACGAAACCCCGGACGAACCGGCACTCGAGGAAGACGAACCAACCATCGACATCGACCTCGAGGCCGCAGCCGACGAAACCGAAGCCGAGCAGACCACAGAAACGCCAGCCGCCTCGACGCCGGATGACGAAACAGCCGAATCGGTAGCGGCCCAACTCGCCGCCGAACTCGAGGCTGGCGAGGTCAGTAGAAGGGACCGGCGTGCAATCGAATCGGCACTCGGAGCTGATACGACGGCCGCTGGCACCGAACTTGCGAAAGTCGACCATCTCCAGTCTCGTATCGAGGAAGTTGCCGCCTACACGGGCGCACTCGAGGAGTTCCTCGACGAGGAGGGGACGGGTGCACAGGTTATCGAATCGTTCCGCGAACAGGTGGAGGCATTCGAGGCCGACCTGGACGCCTTCGAAAGCCGTCTCGAAGGAACCGAATCGACGCTCGAGGCGACGACGAACGACATCAGTGCGGTTGAGTCCCAGATGGGGAGGATGGAATCTGGCCTCGAGTCCGTCAGCGACGATGTCGATGACGTTTCAGCCACGGTTGAAAACGTCTCTGCGGACGTCGACCGCGTCGACAGTCGGACGGAAGCCCTCGAGCACGACGTCGAGACGCTTGACGATGGACTGGAAACGGTCGAAGCAAGCGTCGAAACACTGGAATCTGACCTCGAGGACGTCGACGAGGCAGTGACCGACCTCACCGAGTGGCGCGACCAGCTCGGGTCGATGTTCTCAGAATAGACCGTATTAGCGGGTATACCTCTGTTTTCGACGCTCTCTGGTGCCTCGAATCGTGTCACGAGACCTCTTCGATCTCGAGTCCTGCGGGAAACGCAATCGGTTTGTGGTCGCAACCGCCTTGACTAGCCAATGGGCGAGCGAATACCGATTGCAGTGCCGCGAAAGGGACGGCCACTCGAGTCAGTGCTCGACTGCCTGGCCCGTCGTCTCGGCGTGACAGATCTTGCAGACGACGTCAGTTCGACGCTTCGACACGAGAAAGCCATTACCAAAGGGACGATCGACCCTGAAACGTCGGACCTGTACCATCGCCTCGCCACCTATTCTAACGCCGACGAGCCCGCCGCTCCGGAATACACGCTGGTTCGTGACGACCGGGCAGGCAAACCGCGTCGGATCGTCTTCGACAGCGTCAGTATCCCGCTCGATGACGTCGAACCCGATGGCAGACGCTTGCTCGACGACCTGCCCTCCGGCTCCGAACTCGTACTAGTCGGTCGGGAGGAACCGTTTCGGGCCCTCAGAACCCACGAGTTCGCCCTGGGATTCGACAGTGCAGACCTCGTCCTCGAGGAGGTCGTCGAACTTCGGCCCGATCCAATTGGCAAAATCGCCGATATCAACGCCCGAATCAACCCAACCGATACGGACGTTCAGGTCGTCACCGGCCTCGGCGATACGGTGTATCACACGCTGATGGCAACGCCCGAGAGTGCACCGACAAACGAACCGATAAACAGGGCCTTTATCGAAGCTTACGATGGCCCACTGTGTATCACGCCACGGTACGAACGACTCGTCCAGGCTGTACTGGGAACTGACTCGCTAGATGGGATCAACTTCGAATATCCGTCTGCGGGGGTTGAAGAAGAACAGGCTATCGCCGACGCTGGTGTTGGTGTCTACCTCACCGTGACGGGCTCGACCGCCAGAAACCACGGGCTGATGCTCGGTGAACAGCTCTTCCCGAGTGAGACGGTGTTGATGGAAAACGCAGCTGAGGTCACGCCGGAGAGCGACGCCATCAAGACGCTCCTCGGCGGTCTCGAAACTGAAACTGTGCTGATGGTTTCCTGATTGACCCACTCGGAGTCGGGCCCCCTCCTTCTCCTTACGATTCGAGCCCCTCGAGATACGTCCGGACGTGATTTTGCCGTTCTTCGCCCACGCCGGCGACAATTTCGTCCATCGGACGGGGCGTCTCCCCCCAGAGTCCAGGGTGGGTCAACAGCTGTAGCCTGTCGGGTCGACCGTCCGGAAACGGTGGCTGCCTTCGCCACTTGTGACTCGAGTCAGAGCGGTACGTAATCGCCGAAAAATACGCTGGCTGATAGGCGTTCTCGAAGCCATCGAAATCCACGCCGAGGACCCACTCGGGCGGTCGATGGAACGAAACGAGGTCGACGTGTCTGTTGAGAACGGTGCCGAGAACGTCACACTCGGCGCGGACTTGCGTGCACAGTTCGTCGTCACTCGGTTGTGTCGACCAGTAGTGGTGCGTGTTAAAATGGAGCGCGACGTCGTGGCCAAGTGCCTGAATCTCGTGTAAAATCGACGCGTTCGTCACCTCGAGTAGATTGTACACCGGCGTCGTAACGAGCACGCAGTACGTCGCCTGGATATCCATCGCCGCTTCAATTTTCGCCATCTCGAGTGCTCGTGCAGGTGAGAGGTCCACGTCGTGGCGAAGGACGATTTCGTCGTCGTCGACCGATCCCTTGAACGGGATAAACGAGAAGCCATCGGCCAGCAATGACTGGAGGAGTTGCTCGTACTCTCCAAACGTGTAGGACAACCGACCGAGTGCAGCGAGTTCAGGCATCGTCGGTGGTGCTCGAGAGATTCGTGTGATGGTCTTGGCTGTCGATACGATCCGTTGGGGGAGCGCTTGGCGTGTCGAACTGACTGCCCTCTGTCGGTGTCCAGTCGTCTGCGTCCCAGTTACGGACGAGCACCGTCCCATCTCCCGTCGCGACGACGAACTCGTCGGTCCAGAAGACGGCGACGATGGTTCCTGCGGGCGCGTCAACTGCAATATCACTCGAGAACGGGATCGCCTCCCAAATCATCACCTGCTGGTCATCCGCAAACGTGAACGCCCCTGGATACGGGTCGGCCACCGCCCGGACGAGATTGTAAATCGACCTGGTGCCGTTGCGCCAATCGATCTCTCCGTCTTCTGGATTGCGCTTCGGATAGTAGGTTGGCGTTCCACGCTGAGGCGCTCGTTCGAGCGTCCCAGACAGTATCTGTGGCACCACCTCGAGGAGCATTTCCTCGAGTAAGAGCGTGACCTTGTAATACAGGGTTTCGATGGTATCGAAATCGGTGATATCGAACTTGCGTGTGAGAAGGACGTCGCCCGAATCTGCACCGGGATCCAGGTGGATAACCGAAAGCAAAAATCGGTCCCGGTCTTCGATCAGTGACCAGTTGAGCGGTGAGCGCCCCCTGCCTTTTGGCAACCCGAACGCGCTCCCGTGGTTGCCGAGTGCGCCGTAGGTTGCGGTCTCGAGTATTGACTCAGGAATGAGTCGTTGCCACCCGTTGACGACGAGGAGGTCCGGGTCGACCGTCTGGAAGAAATCGAGGTCGGCGGAATCTTCCATCGAGTATCCCTGGGGCTGGTACACCCGCATGTCGTGCTCGCTTGCTACACCCTCGAGTGAGGCGTAGCCAGAAACGCTGTTTGCTCGAGCCATCTCCGGACCGATGGTGACCACGGCCTCGATGGGATACTCGTGGTCGATGAGCGTTTCGAGAACGGCTTTGGCTGGGGCGGTACACCCGACGTAGACGAGTGACGCGTCCCGCGGCGGAGTCATGTCCTGTGTGTGGATAGACACCCTCATTGTTAGGTTCTGATTTCCGGTCCTTTTGGCCAGATAGCACGCCTATTTAGTATAGCGAAATACGGTTTACAAAGTAGATTTCAACCGGCTAATAGCTACCACTAACAACGAATTTACTATGTGCTTTCGGGCTACTACCGCTCTCCGCGGAGGGGGTGAATCGCTATAGTGCGTCACGGTGTAGTGGCTCGTTGTCCTTTTGAGCGCGTCCAGCTGATTCGATATCACTGGATGTCTCGAGGGTGTGGTAACCGCTGTTTCCGAGATGCCTCGAGCGAGGTGAATTCTCCAAAAGTCAGAGCCATCTCGTGATTCACCAATGCCCACTCTTTACCAGTAAATAGGCGAGAATGCCCCTTCCTCAAGGAGCGAACGGAGCATCGCGCAGAGAGTGAGTAGGGAGGGGATGAATCGCCGGTCGAAATGTAAACAATTAACTAACAACGGCCCATAACCACCAGACAGCGATGGATTACAGTCACCGCTATGTTGCCTATCCAACACAACCCGTAGCGGAGCGACTGGAACATCACATCGACATTCATCGCCAAGCGTACAACTACACCCGATACGAATACGAGAACGTGGACGCCGACAACATCGGTTCCGCGTACAAACACCACTACAGACTCCCCGATTGGAAAACTAAGTTCCCCATCTTCTCCGAGGTCAACTCGAAGGCGCTACAACGAACCGTCACGCGGTTCTATCAGAACCTCTCAAACCTCTCCAAGAAGAAACAAAACGGGAACAACGTCGGGCGGCTCAAGTGGAAGTCCCCAAAGGAGTTTCAGAGTATGACGTACTCGCAGTCTGGCTTCGAACTCAAAAACACGAGTGGCCGCACTGCAACACTCACACTCTCCAAAATCGGTGACGTTCGTATTCGCTATCACCGCGAAATCCCTGACGAAGCTACAATCAAAGAAGTCACGGTGAAAAAGGAGACAGCAGGCGAGTGGTTCGTCTCGTTTGGTCTCGAAACCGACGACGAAGACCTGCCCGAGAAACCCGACGTGAACTCGCTCGAGACGAGCAATAGTATCGGCATCGACCTCGGGATCCTCAACTACATCCACACGTCTGATGGACTCAGCGTGGACTGGCTCGACCTTGACGAAGAGTACGAGCGACTCCGCAGAGAGCAACGAACCCTCTCTCGGAAAGAGGAAGGGTCGAACAACTGGGAGAGGCAACGAGTTGCGGTTGCAAAGGTGAAGCGTCGGATTCGTCGGAAAGTCCTTGACTTCCAGCAGAAGCTGACGACGTGGCTCGTCCGTGAGTATGATGCCGTGTTTGTCGAGGATTTAGACGTGAAACCGATGCTTGAGGAGTCGCACAACGCTCGGAACAAGCAGGATGCCGCGTGGCGGCAGTTCATCACCCTGCTCGAATACAAAGCAGAGTTGTATGGAGTCCACGTTGTGCAAGTTGAACCTCACGGGACGACGAAGGAATGTGCGTCGTGTGGCGTTGAAACCAAGAAACCGATTTGGGTGCGAGAGCATTCGTGTCCGTCGTGCGAGTTTGAGTGTGACCGTGACGCGAATGCGGCGTTGAATGTCTTGCAACGAGGCTTTTCTAAACTAGGGCTGGGATGGCCCGAATCTACGCCTGTGGAGACTGCGCTCCCTACGGACACCCGTGTGGTGTCTGCAAAGCGCGTCATCGAAACAGGAAGCCCCACCCTCAACGAAGCGAAGGCGTTAGCCTGAGCGAAGTAGGGTGGGGTAGTTCACGTGCACACATCTCTACTCAAGAGACGGCGATTGAGTACAGTCACCGCTACGCTGTATACCCGACACAACAGGTAGCGGAGCGACTGGACTATCACATCGACGTTCACCATCACAAATACCTTCGTGGTCACAACGGTCACTGTGGCTGATTATTTTTGGGTTTCGCTATCGCGAGTGGAATGCGTACGGACACCCAACGAGAGGCGTTTCCCCCGATAGTTGGGGTGATCGAACCGCCACTGTAGGGCCCGCCTATGCACTCAGAAACGGTCCTCAACGGCACAAGAGTCCAAGCGAGCCACCACTGCAACCGTGAACGGCTGCCGGACTACGAACGCTCAGAACGCTGTGTCAATCATTTCGAAACACTCCGGCAGCACCCGGAGGCGTCCACAGTGGCGACCGAACGCTCGTGGCGATAGCGCCACGAGTGGGTTGCTCGAGCTCGCCTTTCACAGACCCCCACCGCTTCTCTCGAGTACGATCTCCTGAACCCTCTCATACGGTTTGTGTAACTGTTTTCCGATGATTGTCGACGCCGTGAGGCCAATCACCGGGGGGAGGCGGCAGTATCCCGTATCAGTCAGTAGTAACGTTTTTTCGTTTTATCAGCCACGGGGCCCTTGGTTGCACCAACCGCCTTCAGGGCCTTCTGAGGCGGTCACACACCGTTCCAGAATCTCCCGAACGATGGACTTTCGTGAGTAACCAGGCGACAGTTTTCGAAACAGTCGGCCTGCCAACACGGTCAATCGTCGGGGGTAATGTCCGCTCGACTCTACTCCGTCAAGCGTCGATCCGTGGGTAAAATCGAATCGCACCGCTTGCATTCACCCACGGATACTGGTTGGGAAGCCACTACAGTAGCCAGTGAACGTCATTGCACACCCTATCGCAATACAGCGTCGCGATAGGTTGTAAATCGAGTCACTGGCTACTATAGATCGTTGGAAGGTCGTTCCTGGGTGCAGGGAGAAATTAGCTCGTTTTCCAGGACCGCTATACAGGGATATTCATCGTGACGTGCGTTATGAGGATTTTCAGACAATTCCGCTAGTACAGGGAACGGTCTGGCCGCAGTGAGCGACGCTCGCTTTTGCTGTCAACAAGCGCAAGCACACAAACCTGACCTGTGCCTGGGTTTCTGCTCTCGAACGTCTTGTGATTACAATCTAAATAATATCTCAACTGGCATACTTACCTTTGAATGATTTGTATCTCGACTCACAGTCATTTTATACACGATATCCCGACTAATGAGTCTAGTTAGCTTCGTTGTGTGGTCCTATAAATCGAGATAAGGTCTTTTATCTCGAATCATAGCAAAAGTGAAGGTCACGGAGTTCGAACCGTCATCCATGCCCGACGATCCCGACACGGAGACTGTCGTCGTCAGAACGTACGTTCCTGCCTACCAGAAAGAAGCCTGGGAATCACACGCTGAGGATCTAGATATGAGCCAGAGCGAGTTTGTCAGGAGTATGGTACAAGCGGGTCGGAACGGGTTCGAATCGTCTTCTGTGCAACCCCGTTCTCCGGACGCTACCCCTGGGGGTAGCGGCCTCGAAACACAGGTCCTCGAGTTACTTCGTTCAGACACATATTCCTGGAATGAACTCCTCGAGGCAGTCAGTGACGATATCGAAACACAACTCGAAGATGCGCTGGATTCGTTGCAAAGCCAGGACCAGGTTCGATATAGCGGGCGCGATGGCGGGTACATTTACGTTGGCGGTGATGCCTAACGATGGCGACTGAACCCGGTGTCGAAGATGGGACAACTATCGACGACCCCATCGCGTACTTCCTCGAGGAGCAACGCTATCACGGGAAATCAGAACGGACGATCGACGCCTACGAACGGGTGCTCCGACAGTTCGAGGCGTTCGTACGTGCGGAAGGGGCGACGCCGGCAGACGCGACGCGTCGAGAGTGTATGGCCTGGGTCCACTCGTTGCGAGGGCGGCGCGAGAGCAGTACGATAGCCTCCTATGCGTCCTACGTCCATCGGTTTTACGAGTACATGACGCGCGTCGAAGCGTTCGACGGAAACCCGATGGCGCTGGTCATGGAAGAGATGGGCGAGTCTATCGATACAAACCCAACGCGACGGGAGATCTCGATACCTGAGATGCGAAATTTCGTCGACGAAATCACCCATCCACTAGAGCGAGCAGTTGTCGTGACACTGCTCAAAACCGGCGTTCGTGTGGGTGAACTCTGTAATCTCGATCTGCGTGATCTCCACGTCGACACGGATGCGTTTGGTCTCGACCAGGAGTGGGCACCGAGGGTTGCCCTCGAGAGCCGACCGCAGTCGCTGTACGTGGATTCGGAACCAGCATGTGGGGACGTCTATAACGGAGAAAAGCGGTATGCCTCGAACAAACGCAAGCGAGAGACGGTGATTCCTGTTGATCAGGAGGTGACGAGAGTACTCCTCGAGTGGCTTGCGATCCGTCCTGACACCGTTTCGCCGGCGGAGCCACTATTCGTGGATACAGGTGGGGACTGGGGACATCGCCTTGAGCCCTCCGACGTTCGGTATATCGTCGAACGACACGCTCGAGAGCAGGGCTGGTACCGAACTGGTGGTGGGGCGAGCGAAAACGTGACTCCGCACTACTTCAGGCACTTTTTCACGACGCATTTGCGGGATAGAACGGGTGATAGAGGCGTTGTAAAGTACCTTCGTGGCGACGTCGCGAGCGATATCATCGACACCTACACCCACGACTGGGGTGGCCAGGTCCGGACGGTGTACGAATCCAATATCTACTCAATCTGTTGAGCTCGTGTTCGGTTCCTCGAGTTGTGGGGCTGCGGTGTTGTTCACAGACGCGAAGCCGTGTGCGCGGTCAACAGATCAATCGGTTTGCAGTGTACTATTGTTTTTATACCTTGTGTGTTAGTGCCACGCACGACTAGTGACGGCCTGCATGGAACAAGTAAATCGTATAATGCTATATCAACTTCCGGGAGGATCTTTTGCAGATCGTTGTTCGAGTACAGACTGGGCAGACGGGATTATTGGCCTCGAATGGTTTCCTTTCGACGATACGTCACTCGAGGCCGAAATTCGCTCGAATCGCCCCCGCCAGGTCGTCCATCGCCTGATCCGCCATCGCAACCGAGTCGGTGAGACTCAGTGCACCATGTGGCAGCGAGGGATGGTGCTGGCTCCGTACGGGCACTCCGCTTTCCTCGAGGCGCTGAGCGTAGGCGAGGCCCTCGTCACGAAGTGGGTCGTGGCCACAGGTGACGATCGTCGTCGTTGGAAGGTCGGCGTGATCGCCCCGGTGAATGGATGCGTACGGATTCGCCCCATCAACCGGATGGCGGAGGTACTGGATCCAGAACCAGCGGATATCGTCCCGCGTCAGTAACGGGCCATCGGCCTGTTCGTCGTAGGACTCCGTCTCGAAGGAGTGGTTCGTGATCGGATACAAAAGGGCTTGCTGGAGGATTGTTGGTGACTTCCGGTTCGCGTCCCATCGAGCGAGTGCCCCTGCAAGATTCCCACCGGCGCTCGAGCCACAGACACCGATTCGAGTCCCGTCTCCGCCGATATCGTCTGCCGCGGTTTCCAGCCACTCGAGCGCTGCAATGGCATCCTCGAGCGCGGCTGGAAACGGGTGTTCGGGGGCGAGTCGATAGTCGACGGAGACGACCAGCGAGTTGGTCCGGGAGGCGAGTTCACGACAGATATCGTCGGCCGAATCAAGCGTGCCGAGCGTCCACCCGCCGCCGTGAAAGAAGAGCAGCACGGGCAGTGAGTCATCGGTCGCTCCGTAGTATAGCCGAACCGGAATGTCGGTGGCCGGTCCGGCGATTCTCGTGTCGCGGACCATGGGAAGTGACCGTGTGGGCTTTCCGCCGAACACGGCGTCCTCGAGTTCCCGCGCACCGTCTACGGACAGGCTGTGCCAGGGAGGAAGCGTTCTGTATGTCGGCTCCTCGAGGAGCGTCTGGACCTCCGTATCTAGTGGGGTTCGCAGCGTCGATGGTTCCATGGACTCCCTTGCCGGGGCGTAAAGATGAATGTCGGTGGCTCCGAACGGGTGGGTATGGACATCGATGGGGCCGACGCGACAGCCGCTGGGGCGAGAGCGCTCGACGACGAAGACCCGCTAGCTTCCTTGCAAGCACGATTCGATCTGCCCGACGAGTGGTATCTCGATGGTAACTCCCTTGGACCGGCAAGTGATGAGTCGGTTGCCGCCCTCGAGCACGTCATCGAGGAGTGGCGCACGCTTGGCATTCGCGGCTGGACCGAGGGGAATCCGCCGTGGTTCTGGTATGGCGAACGACTGGGTGGCCGCGTCGCCGACCTCGTCGGCGCGAACGGGGGCGAAGTGGTCGTCGGCAACTCGACCACGGTGAATATCCACACCCTCATTGGGACGTTTCTCGACCTCGCCGACGGTACCAAAGTCGTCGTCAACGAACTCGATTTTCCGACCGACCACTACGCGATTCGCTCACAACTTCGGGCTCGTGGCCTCGACCCCGCCGACCACCTGGTCGTCGTCGAGAGCGACGACGGGCGAACGATCTCGGAAGACGACATCCGCGAGGCGATGGATTCGAACGTGGCAATCCTCTTTTTCCCGTCGGTACTGTACCGCAGCGGGCAACTGTTCGACCTCGAGACCCTCACGAAAATTGCCCACGAGTACGGGGCGTTTGCGGGATTCGATCTGGCACACTCCGTGGGAGCGGTTCCACACGACTTGCACGCATTCGACGTCGACTTTGCCGTCTGGTGTCACTACAAATACGTCAATGCCGGACCGGGTGCTGTTGCCGGGCTGTACGTCAACGAACGACACCACGGAGTCACGCCAGCACTCGCTGGCTGGTGGGGCCACGACAAAGAGACGCAGTTTGAGATGTCACTCGAGTACACACCTGCACAATCGGCTGGGGCCTGGCAGATCGGGACGATTCCCCTATTTGCCGCTGCCCCGCTCGACGGTGCACTGTCGGTGCTCGAGGAGGTCGGCATGGACGCTATCAGAGAGAAATCGGTCGCCCTGACCGAGTATCTCATCGCGCTCTGTGACGAACGGCTCGCACAGCGGGGGGTACGCGTCGGGTCGCCTCGAGCACCGGCCAAGCGGGGTGGGCACGTCGCTCTCGAGCACGGCCGCGCGTATGCCCTCGGCGACGCGCTCCGTGAGCGAGGATACATCGTGGACGTTCGACCACCCAACGTCGTCCGCGTGTGTCCATCACCGCTGTATATTGGATTCCACGACGTGTGGTCGTTCGTCGACGCAATGGCCGATATTCTCGATTCGGAATCCCTCGAAAACAGTGAGAAGCGGGGCGTTACGTAGTCGACGATGCTTCTGTCGTCCCTGATCGACCACACATCTGGCGTTCGAGACGTCGACAGACCTCGTTGGCACGTTCCGCATCGACGTCGTACGCTGTTGCGATGGCTGTGGATACGCTCGCGGTGTCGGCCGTCAGCGTTGCCAGCGAGTGACGGCGCTGTAGTGGCCGTTGGGTGTACGCCAGCGACTGGATTCGTCCGTACGGGACGAGACTCGTACGCCGGTGCCAGAAACCGTCTCGAGTGAGCAGAAACCGTCGCTGTAACCGGTAGCCTCGGTTCGACCACTTCAGGTGTGCAGCTATCGGGGCGATCAACACTGCTGGAGCGAGGGCGTACCAATCCCGAACCACGGGTGTCCTGACGGACAGCCAGAAGGCAACGGTGAGACAGAGTCCGGCCGCAATAAGATACGTCAATATGTACCTCGTTTTGGCTCGCCGTGGCGGTAACTCGAGCGAGCCCGAATCGAATCCATCTATTGGCGCTATTTTCCTGACGAGCGCGTCGATACGCTTTCGGCTCGCAAGCGGGACGACTACCGCGTGTGTTTCCATGGCCTGTTGGCCGCCGTCCGAACCGGCCGTTTCCAGTTGCATGGATCCATAGCCCAGCCATCGCAACGGAATCGGCTCCGCTATCGTGATCCGTTGCAGTTTCTCGAGGGGAATCGTTCCGCTGTAGCGGCCATACAATCCATGTTCGTAGTGCAATACGTCGTCAGAATGGGCCAGACGAAAACCGGTGAAGCGAACGGCGTGCAGACAGGCACTGAGTGCCCAGGCAGTGACCAGAAATGCGACAGCAAGCACCTCCATCTGGATAGGGTCTGGCAGCGCCGCTCCAAGGTGGTATACCTCCGGCGCGAACAGTCCCTGAGGATAGCGCCCACCCATAAACGAGAGCGCGATCCCACACAGAAGCACCGCCCCTGGTCCGATCGACGTGACGCTGTAGGCGATGAGTTCGGTTCGTTTCAGGGTGAAGATCGTCTCGCTTTCGGTGTCGGAACCAGGATGTCCGGTGTCGCTCGACGGCTCGCTTTCCTCCACTGTGGTAATACACTGTCGCTCCGATACTCCACATTGCCAGTCCCGTATTCTGGTCGCTTCTCCCAGTGAGACGTACTCGAGTGTGAGCGGCGCATCGCTTCCGCCCGCCGTTTCGACGGTGACGCTGGCGAGACCGGTCGGGCGAAGTGAGGATGGCCGATGGATGTCGACCGACTGGATCCGATGTCGGGGTACCTTGCGAGTGCGTCTCGAGAGGATACCCGAGGTCATTGTCATCGTTTCGGGAGTGAGGGAGTACCCGACGCGGAAATACCGGAGTCCTTCGTTCAGGAGCGCCACGCAGACTCCGAGAGCGGTCCAGAGAACGACGAGCACTGTCGAGGCGTTCGCCCCCGGTGAGAGGAAGACACCCACGAGAAAGCACACGAATCCGAGACTCGCTGCACGCCCAAGCGATCTGAGCGGGATCGTTGCGGGATGGAGCCGCGTCATCGTGGGCCGTCGTCCCTCTTTTCCGTGACGAGGTGGCGAAGGTGGTCCTGTAACATCGATGCTCGAGTCGGGGTGAGTCCGGGGATCTGCACCTGATTTCGGCAGGTCCCAGCCGTGTGTACCACGAGCGTAGCCACGCCAGCGACTCGCTCGAGGGGACGACGACGAACGTCGACGTGCTGGAGTCGATTGTAGGGAACGACCGTTTTGTGGTGGGTCAGAACGCCGTGTTCGACGTACAGCGATTCGTCTCGGCAGTCGAATCTGAACCTGCGGTACCGATACCAGGCAAACCCAACCCAGCTAGCGGTAAGACAACAGATGAGTAGTGCCGGGAGGAGAACCATCCACCGCGAATCGGGTGAGCCGAAGCGTCCATACAGGGTCGTCGCTGTCAGGGTGAAAGCGACGCCGATCACCGTCGAGCTACCGAGCGCACTGAGTACCCACAGCGTTCGAACCCGGGGCTCGAGTCGTTCCATCACCTGCAGACACAACAAAATCCCGGATAAACGATGTGGCGCTCGACAGTTCCTGAAACTGTCACACGACCCGAGGCGGACCGCCGTCTCCTGGCAGGCCTGCACATATTCGGCCGTCTTCGCTCGATTTTGCTCGAGGCGTCAGCGGGTCCGTTGTCGTGGTCGGCGACGGACCGGTTGCTGATCGGTACATAGTGACAACAAGCCCTCTCAGGCTTTGAGAAACACTCAGTGCGTTGCGACGCGCATTTCGTCGACCTGAAACAGATCCTCTTGCAATCCTTCACCGTCGCAGTCTTCGCTCGGACAGGCGTAGTGCCACCCGTCTTGTGTTGCATCGGCTTCCCGGAACCGGTCGCCACAGACCTGGCAGTAAAGGCCACCCTGTTCACACGAGTCTCGGTGTATCTCGAGGGCTAACTCGGTCTGAAACGACTGGTTGCAGTCACGACAGGTGTGCATATTTCATCCAACGTGATCATAAGTGAAAACTGCTTGGGTTCGTTTATTCCGCTATTTCGCCGTTGAATCACGCCTTAGCCGGCCGTTTTCGATATTCGAAGTTTGTCGTACCCGGTTCCCGCTGTCGGTTCGGCGTTTTCTCAAGTTACCGTATCGAACTCGAGTGGAAGTGACCGTTTTTGACACGGTCTGTCGTGATTCGGTGTCAGTGATCCTGACCGAGAATGCCCGTCTCGGTCATCTTGCGTGGGTCGAGCACTTCGTCGGCTTCGTCCTCAGTGAGATAGCCTTTCTCGAGGACGACTTCGCGAACCGTTTTCCCTTCTTTGAGCGCCGTCTTTGCGACTTCGCTGGCCTTGTCGTAGCCGATGTGGACGTTGAGCGACGTCGCAAGCGCCATCGACTGTTCGACCTGATTCTCACAGTGTTCTCGGTTTGCCTCGAGTGGCGCGACGAATCGCTCGGCGAAGACGCTGCTCGTGTTAGACAGCAGCGAGGCCGACTGGAGGAAGTTGTGTGCGAGGACGGGCTTGTAGAGGTTGAGATCGATCTGTCCCTCGGCTGCGCCAGCGGCCACGGCGGCATCGTTGCCGACGACCTGCTTGTGGACCTGGTTGACGGCTTCGGCGACGACGGGGTTGATTTTGCCCGGCATGATCGACGACCCCGGCTGATTTTCGGGTTGTTCGATCTCGCCGAGGCCGTTTCGTGGCCCCGAGGCCAGCAGTCTGAGGTCGTTGGCGATTTTGTTGAGCGAACCCGCGACCGTCCGGAGCGCGCCGTGAGCTTCGGCCATCGCATCGTGGGCCGCCTGGGCCTCGAAGTGATTGTCAGCCTCGCGGAACTGAACGTTGGTCTCCTCGCTGATGTACGACGCTGCGAGCTCGGGGAACTCCGGATGGGTGTTGAGACCCGTTCCAGTAGCCGTGCCGCCGAGTGCGAGCTCGCTCAGGTGGTCACGGACGAGGTCGACGCGTGCCAGCCCTTTCTCGATCTGGGTTCGGTAGCCGCCGAACTCCTGGCCCAGCGTAACTGGCGTTGCATCCTGCAGATGGGTACGGCCGGTTTTGACGACGTCATCGAACTCGTCTTCTTTCGCCTCGAGCGCTTGCCGGAGCGTCTCGAGCGAAGGTGTCACGTCTTTTTCGACGGCCTCGAGGGCGGCTACGTGCATCGCCGTCGGAATCACGTCGTTGCTCGATTGTCCGAAGTTGACGTGATCGTTGGGGTGAACGACGCGGTCACCGATAGCTGCCCCCATGATTTCGGCGGCCCGGTTGGCGATGACCTCGTTCGCGTTCATGTTCGAGGAGGTGCCGGAGCCGGTTTGGAACACGTCGACAGGGAACTGGTCGTCGAGTTCGCCGGCGATGACGTCGTCGGCGGCCGCGATAATTGCGTCTGCGACGTCTTCTTCGATCATGCCGAGGTCGCGATTGGCCTGTGCGGCACCCTTTTTCACGACGCCCAGGGCTCTGATGAAGCGCCGGTCGAATGTGATTCCTGAGATGGGGAAGTTTTCGATGGCGCGCTGGGTTTGTGCGCCCCAGTAGGCGTCGGCTGGCACTTGCATCTCGCCGAGACTGTCGGTTTCCGTACGGAACTCGTCTACCATACGTAGAGCGTCTGTGTCTGTCAGGTAAAATCCACCGAAAAGCCCGCCTCGTCCTCGTTGGCTCGGCGCTCGCTCAGTGCGGTCTGGAGTCGCTCTCTGGCGGTCGAAGCGACCGCTCGCCCGTTCTCAAGTTCGATGTCGTAAATCGTCGGGGCAGCCCAGGCGAACGTGCGAGAACTGGCGGTGTCGACGACGACGGACGTGAGCCCCAGCCGTCGCTGGAATATCGACCGACGATTCGAAATCGTCTGGACGCGGTAGTACGGAATAACCGTCGTCCGACGTCGCCAGAAACCGCGTCGGATAACGAGATGATCATCGCCTACGTAGTAGCCCAGATGCACGTACTTGAGGTGGGCTGCTGGGGGGACGACGCCGAACACGATGGCCGCGAGATACCAGCGCTCGAGCGGACTCACCAGCGACAGGCCAAACGCCAGCGCGACGAAGACGGCGGCGACGATACTGTAACGGACGAGATACCGTCGTCGGGCGAGCGGTGGTGGACTGGTGAACCGCGGCGTTTCGACATTCGTCAGATTCTCCGCGAAGGTGTAGACGCGACGGGAACGGGCGAGCGGGACTGCAGATTTACTGCCACCGCTGGTATCCGGGCCGTAGCCTGCGGTTTCGACCCAGAGGCCGGCGTACTCGATAGCACGCTGAACCGGATTGTCGGTGACGGTGACCGACTGGACTTTCTCGGCGGGGATCGAGCCGCTGTAGCGCTGAAGCAATCCGCGTTCGTAGACGAAGTCCTCGTCAGCCCGACCCAGTCTGAACCCGTAATACGTCGCAAACGTATAGGCGACGCTGACGGCGTAGGTCACGACGATCCCGTTGATGATCGAGACCAGACCGAGGATACCGTAACTCGTCGTGGTTCCCTCGGTCAGCTCCGCAGGCCCACCAAAGGGTCTCGCAGTCGTCAACAGAATGTCGATGGCAGACTCGCTGAAGAAGAAAAACAGGGCAAAGAGCCCGGCTGCTGCCGCCGGACGGAGCGTGGTAAACGAATACAGCAGCAACTCTCGAGGCTTCAGATCGAACAGCAGATCGGGTGTGCCGTCGTCGAACGATGGTTCGCTCACTTCGTCAGACGCCCCTTCGCTTGACCGAGGTCCACCAACGTGGGCACTCCGGGGCTCCGGGAGTGGGTCGCCCGCACGAAGTCCCGATACCTCAGTGGTTGTCTTGGCGACACGGCCGCTCTCAGGGCCTGTAGGTATGCTCGAGTCACCACGGTCGGCGGTACGGCGACGAATGTCTCGCTGGAGTCGGTTGGCTTCCGACTCGCTGACGAACGAAAGCGTCGCTTCGGTATCGCCGCCACCAGCCGTTTCAACCGAGACCGTCGCGAGGTTGAGAAGACGGGCGAGGACCCCCTGACGAACGTCGACGTTCTGAATCCGCCGGTACGGAATTTCCCTCGAGCGGCGCGAAACGACGCCGGAGGAAACGTCGAAGGTGTTCTCGGTCAGTTCGTACTCGAAGCGGTAGTAGTAGGCGATGCCGTACCCGGCACCGATGGCGAATCCGACCGGGCCAAGATACAGGCCCCAGGCAGGCGAGCCGATATCGAAGATGCCGCTCGCGATGCTGACGAGGAAAAACGGGATGGTGAAGCCGATAAATCCGCCTCGCAGGGCTATCGTAACGGCACTCAACGGATGGAGATGATGTGGCGTGTTCATACGGCGTCGTCAGCCTCGCTTTCGACGGCGAGATTACGGAGCGTATCCTGGAGTTTCCTGGCGCGCTCGGGAGTCAATCCGGGGACCCTGACGTCCGCGTTTCGCGACCCGGCCGTGTAGACCACCACGCTCGAGAGCCCGAGCGCGCGTTCGATCGGGCCGAACTGGGTGTCGACGTGCTGGACGCGGACGAAGGGAACGGCCGTTTCGACGAACGTGACGACCCCTCGCTCGAGATAGAGGGCGTCGTCCTGTAGTTCGAAACGCCACCGTCCGTAGAGGAGGATCGCGTAGACGATTCCGAGAGCCAGCACGAGTGCGACGGTGCCCAGGATGATGACCGTCGGTACCGCGATCACCCACCGATCGACCGCGGCGATCACGAGTCCCAACACGAGGGCGGTGATCGCCCGCTGGGCGATCCACAGAATCCGGATACGCGGATGTAGCGCTTCCATACTCAATCCTATCAAGTGCGAACGATAAAAGTGCGGATTGCAGTCTACCGTTGATCATCGCCGTTCAGTCGTCCGCTCGAGTTTCCGCATCGCCTCAAAGGTGTTTCCGATGGGGTGATAGCCCGGCTCGACGGCCGGCCGCGGCCGCGGGTCGATGGAGTCCCCCTCGCTAGTCACACCGGTTCGCCAGTTCCCGTATCGGTGGTTAATGAGATTCTCACGGGCGTACTGCCAGCACTCGTCGTACAATTCCCAATAGCGAGGAGAGGTGGTTCGAGTGGCGAGTAACGCCCCCGCGCCGATCGCCTCCGCGATCGGCCAGCCGTACCTGTCGGTGACGAGTGGCTCACCGTCCCTGTCGAGGGTGTAGTAGAAGCCGCCGCTGTCGTCGTCCCACCCGTACTCGACGGCGGCGTCGAACAGTTCCGTTGCTCGCTCGAGGAACCACGCCTCGTCTCGATGATCGTCGAGGAGACACAGGAGTTTGGCCCACTCGAGCTGGTGACCCGGCTGGTACCCCCACGGCCGGAACGTGTGCTCCGGATCGTTCCGGTTATACGCCCAGTCTGGCTCCCAGTCCGCTGTGTAGTGTTCCCAGACGAACCCGTGGTCGGACGCAGGGTTGGTTGGGGTTCTGACCAGCTCCGCGAGCGCGACCGCCTGCTCGAGGAACCGCGATTCTCCGGTCGCCTCGTAAGCGGCGATCGAGGCCTCACAGAGGTGCATCGTGGCGTTCAGTCCTCGATATGGATCGACAGCCGACCAATCGGAACTCGTCTCCGCGATGGGAAGACCGTGTTCGGCTTCCCAGAACCGATCGCGGATGACGCGCTGGGTTCGTTCGAGCCCCTTCTGCGCTCTCTCGATTCCGATGCTTGCGGCGTGAGCACAGGCGAGCAACGCGAAGGCGTGTCCGTAACAGTACCTCGTACGATCCTCAGGGTCGGTTCCCGCCGTGATCCAGTCGAATCCGTTCGCGTCGTCGTCCCAGTGATAATCCAGAAGAAAGTGGAGGCCCCGTTCAGCAGCCGAACGACACCAGTGAGGCCCCTCGATTCGGACGCCAATGCAGTGGGTGACGACGAACCGCGCTGTAGCGACGACGTGTTTCGTGCGTCCGTCGTAGAGATGGCCGTCTTCCTCGTCGAGCTGTGCGACGAACCCGCCGTATACGTCGTCCAGCGCGTTTGGATAATAGAACTCGAGAACGGAGCGCACGTGCTGACGGAGTACCCAGGGGTGCCGAACCACTGACGAGCCGACAGCTGGTGACGAGGTCATACGATAGCAACGGGTCGGCGATGATTAACAGTAAGGGTGGTTTCAACCCTGTCGACGGTCGGAACGTCGATGCTCATTCAACGGATTTCTTGAAAATCAAATGGTACAATACGTTTTATTCACTATTAATATGAATAATTATTAGGGGCAGCATAACGGAGTGTTCGATGAGGTGTAGTAATCAGCTACCATGGCACACGAACGTCTGTCACGTCGGCAGTATATTACGGCTACGGGAGTAATAGGGGGCATAAGTCTGACCGGCCTCTCCGGGTACCTCAGCGATGGAGGCGTCCAGGAGGAAACCCTCGAGATCGTTCACTGGTGGACCGCCGGTGGCGAAGAGGAAGCAATCGAGTCGCTACTCGACGGGTATCAGGAAGCGAATCCAAACGTCGAGATCGACAACAATCCGGCTCCAGGCGGGGCGGGGTCGGCCCTCGACGTCGCGATTCGATCCAGAATCGTGGACGAGACGCCGCCGAGCACGTTCCAGATCTGGCCGGGCGAATCCCTGCGGCCGTACACGGACGCGGGTGTACTCGCGTCCGTCGAGGATATCTGGGACGACAATATGCGGGACGCATATCTCGAGAGCGTGATGGAGGCCGCTAGCCCGGAGGACGAACTCGTCTCCGTCCCCATCAACATCCACCGGTTGAACAACCTGTTCTACAACGTCGAGGTCGTCGAGGACGCAGGCATCGATCCCGAGGGAATCGAGGACCCAGCGGACGTGCTCGAGGCGCTCGAGGCAGCCGACGACGCCGGTTACGTCGGCATGGCTCACCAGACCACGACGGAGTGGTCGACGGTGCAGCTATGGGAAACCGTGTTCGTCGGTCAACACGGCGCCGACGTGTTCGAAGCGTACATTGCGGGTGAAACGGACGACCTGGAAGACGAGGTGCGCGAGTCGCTCGACCTCGTTGTCGATTACAGCGAGTACTTCAGTCCCGACGCAGGGGCGATCGCGTGGGACGAGGGGAACGCGCAGGTGATCAACGGCGACGCCGCGTTCATCCACCAGGGTGACTGGGCGGCCGGCCAGTACGGAGAGGCCGAGTTCGAGTACGCGGAAGAGTGGGATTACGTCCCGTACCCCGGGACGGAGGGCGTGTATTCGATGGTGATGGACTCGTTCGTCATGCCGGAGCCGAACCCATCGCCCGAGGCGACGGAGGCGTTCCTCGAGTACTGTGGTACGGTCGACGCCCAGGAGCGGTTCAATCCAATCAAGGGATCGATCCCGCCGCGAACTGACGTACCGATCGACGAGTTTCCACCGTTCCTCCAGAACCAGATGGAGGACTTCGAAGCGTCCGAGGAACAGCCGACGACGATCGCCCACGGGAGCGCGGTTCGCCCGGAGATTAAAAGTGAGATCGAGGAGGCCTTCTCGAGATTCATCGAAACTTGGGATGTCGAGGAGACGACCCAGGATCTCCTCGGAGCTCACGAAGCTGCTGGCTACTGAGCAGAGGGGCCGGTCATGTCGCCATCCCGCTCGCGGTTCCGACACCGAGTTCGACGGGTGCGCGAGCGCGTCATATCGCTCGTGACGGGTTCGGGTTCCGACCGACGCGAGCGGGGGAATTCCTCGAACGGTCGTCGAGATCAGGGTGATTCGGAGGACCTGGCCGCTGCCGGGACCGACGAATCGGCTCGCGACAGCGTACGTACCAATGGAACCGCTCGAGTGGCGGCCGACGGTGGTACCGCAACTTCGACCGGGTTTCGCGTCCGTGACCGGCTCGACCGCCTCCGATTCAACGAGACCCTGCAGGCGGCGCTGTTCTGGGTGCCACCGGCGCTGCTAATGGGCTGGTTCGTCTATGGGGCCATCAGCTGGAACTTCGTCATCTCGCTGACCGACTGGAGCGGGCTCGGCCAGCCCGATTACGCCTCGTTGAACCTCGAGATGTACTGGCGGATGCTCGACGATCGATCGTTCATCGCCGCCGCGCGCAACACCGTTGCACTGCTCGTCGTCTTCACCGGTGGCGCGTTAGTTGTCGGGCTCTTGCTGGCAATCCTGGTCGATCAGGACATTCGGTTCGAGAACACGTTCCGGACGATATACCTGCTTCCGATGAGCCTCTCGTTCGTTGTGACGGCCATCTTCTGGGCCTGGATGTACAACCCGGAAACGGGGATGATCAACGTGGTGTTGCGCGGGCTCGGCCTCGAGGTATTCGCGATGAATTGGATGAGCGATCCGCGCACGAAACTCGCGACGATCATCGTGGCGCTCACCTGGCAGTTTAGTGGCTACTGCATGATCGTCTACCTGGCCGGGTTGCGGGCGATTCCCGACGAGCACTACGAGGCCGCGAAGGTCGACGGGGCCTCAACGGTACGGATGTACTGGCGGGTGATCATCCCCCAACTTCGGGCGGCGACGACCAGTGCCGCCGTTGTCCTGATGGTGTTCGCCCTCAAGGCGTTCGACTTCATCTTCGTGATGTACGGCACCACGCCGGGGCCTTCTGCGGACATCCTCGCCATTATGATGTTCCGGGAGGCGTTCGCCCGGACGAACTGGGCGTACGGCTCGGCGATCGCGATGGTCCTGTTCCTGATGGCGCTCGCCATCATCGCACCGTACATCTACGTGCAGTATCGTCGGGGTGAGCTTTGATGACGTCGAAAGACGCTCCCAGGGCGGACACCGGAGGGAATGGAGGTACGAGAGACGTTGGAGGTGAGAGTGGTGCGGGAGACGACCAGAATCGGGAACAGTCGATGGAAGGATTCTCGAGGCGAATCGGCCGGATCGGGCGGCGACGGCTAGCACTGTACGTCACGTTGGTGTTGTTGCTGGCGTTGTACCTCTCGCCACTGTGGAGTGGCTTTACGACGTCGCTGAAGACCGCCGTCACATTCGCGACAACGTCGCCGCTGACGCCGCCACCGCCGGATGGTTTCACCGTCGAACCGTGGTACGAGGCCTGGGGGCGGATGCGCTTTGCGATGATCAACAGCGTCTTCTTCGTAATTCCGGCGACGGTTCTCTCTGCGTTCCTCGGTAGTCTCGCCGCCTACGGCCTGACGAAGATCGACTGGCGTGGCCAGATCGGCATCCTCCTCCTGTTCCTTGCGGGAGTGTTCATCCCCTATCAGTCCGTGCTGGTCCCGCTTCGACAGTTCTGGTCAGCTGTCGATCTCGCGTCGCTTCTCGCGTTCGCTCCTGCCCTCGCCGCACGCGCAGACCTCCTCGAGCTTGCGATCACCCACACTGCCTACGGGATACCGATCTGTACGATCCTGTTCCGAGGATACTACCTGACGATCGATGACGAGATCATCGAGGCAGCGAAGATCGACGGGGCGAGCACCATCCGCATCTACCGGCGCATCGTCTTGCCGCTCTCGAAACCGATGTTCGCCGTGACGCTCATCTATCAGTTCACGAATATATGGAACGATCTGCTGTTCGCCCTCGTGCTCGTGACCACGAGCCGCAACTTCGTCGCGACCCAGGCGTTGAACGAACTGCAGGGGGCGATGGTCGGCCAGTACAACCTGCAGATGGCCGGCGCGTTCATCGTTGCGATGCCCACGCTGATCATTTACGTCGTCTTCGGGAGACAATTCGCGAGAGGACTCGGAGGTGAATCGGGATGATTCGAGACAAAACCACCACACCAACGTGTCCGAGGTTAAAATCGATGAATCGAGCGAAGACCGATAGCCGGGAGCGAACGGATCCGAGCGTGGTAGGTAACTCGAGTATACCATCGGATGAATGTCCGAGCCACCCGGACGCAGCGTCGGGGGTGAGGTAGCTAATGGCGACGCTCGAGCTCCAAAACCTAACGAAGCGGTTCGCCGATGGAAGCGACGAGATCGTCGCCGTCGACGACGTCTCGCTCGAGGTCGGAGATGGTGAGTTTCTCGTCCTCGTCGGCCCCTCCGGGTGTGGGAAGTCGACGACGCTGCGAATGATTGCCGGTCTCGAGTCGGTCACGTCGGGAACGATCCTGCTTGACGAGGAGCCGATTGGCGATCGACCACCGCAGCGGCGGGACATCGCCATGGTGTTCCAGAACTACGCGCTGTATCCCCACATGACCGTCAGGGGGAACATGCGCTTTGGGCTCGAGGAGTCGACCAACGTGGCCGACGACGAGATCGAGCAAACGGTCACGGAGACGGCCCGAATGCTCGAGATAGACGCCCTGCTCGACCGCCACCCGCGGGATCTCTCGGGCGGCCAGCAACAGCGCGTGGCGCTCGGACGCGCGATCGTGCGCGATCCCCAGGCGTTTCTCATGGACGAACCGCTCTCGAATCTCGATGCCAGGTTGCGCGCAGAGATGCGGACGGAACTCAAACGTCTTCAGGGGGATCTCGACGTTACGACCATCTACGTCACCCACGATCAGACGGAGGCGATGACGATGGGCGATCGGATCGCCATCCTCAACGATGGACGACTCCAGCAGGTCGCCACGCCGCTCGAGTGTTATCACCGGCCCGCAAACCTGTTCGTGGCTGGCTTCATCGGCGAGCCGTCGATGAACTTCTTCGACGTGACGCGAACGGACGGGCAGCTCGTTGCCACCGGTTTCGAGTACCCGCTGTCACCCTCGACACTCGAGGCCGTCGGCGATCGAACTGATCTGGTGTTGGGCATTCGACCGGAGGACATCGAGGTGGTCGAACCGTCGCGGGCCGCAAACTACGACGGCGAGTCACACGCGTTCGACGCGAACGTCGATGTAGTCGAACCGATGGGTGACGAGAACAATGTATACTTCACGCTCGAGGACGGCTCGTTTACCGCGACCGTTCACGGTTTCCACTCGGTCGACGCGGGGACGAGGGTAACAGTTCGATTCCCCGAGTCGGCGATTCACCTCTTCGACGCCGAAACTGGGGAGGCAGTTCACAACCGATCGCTCGAGGATGTTGCGGACGAAACCCGAACCCAGCCACTGGATTGAGCGACGAGGGGGTGTACGGTACTGTGTTTCGCTATTCCTGCGCCTCGTACTCCTCGGGCGTGTACGTCGAGAGTTCGAGGGCGTGAATATCGGTCGTCATGTGTTCGCCCAGTGCGTCGTAGACGAGCTGGTGTTGCTGGACGAGCGGGGTGTCCTCGAAGGCCGGGGAGACGACGGTCGCCGCGAGATGGTCGTCGTCGTGTTCGCCGCGTGCTCGACGAACGGTTGCCTCGGCGTCTTCGAGTCCCGATTCGATGAGTGCTTCGACCTCAGCAGGTTCCATGTATCCTCACTCGGGCGAGTCGATAAAAAACGACGCGGTCTTCGAATCGGGAAATATGGTTTGTAATCTCGTTCGGTTCACGGACACTCGAGAGTCTGGGATTGCTATAACAACGTCCCGCCGAGCGCTCGTCACTGGGTCGGCCTCAGCGGTACGTGACTACAACTGGCCCTATGAGCCGTCGATTTTAAGCGCCCGAGGCGACCTATGACCACCATGACATCACTCGCTGCCCGGACGCGAACCGCCGCGCGGCGCTATCCGTTTCTGGTCATGGCGCTCCGGACCGGAACCGCGAACTACACGGCAGTCGCTCGATTTCTCGACGTCGACGGCGAAATCGATGCCGTTGCATCCGCGCTCAGACGGTATGCCGACTCACTCGAGGAACCGGCCCCCCGAGACTCGTCCGTTCGGGTTCGTATGCAAAGCGGAATCGGACCAGTCGAGTCCCTCGAGGAGGCACTCATCGTCGTTGGGACGACGGCCCTCGGCTTCCCTGAAACCGACGGTGCTACCACCGACGAAGCCGGGGTTGACACTCCGACGTACACGGCTATCATCGCGACCGGCACCGTGGATGGACGATCGCTGGCAAACGCCATAGCTGGACTCTCGCTCGAAGAAATCGACGTCATCGCGGCTGGTTTCGAGGGTGAAACTATGGTCGTGGTCGTCGAACGACTCGAGGGGGCCAACGCGGTCCGAACCGTCGAAGATAGCCTCGAGACAGTGCTGGAGTGAGATTGTTTTAATACAGGTACAATAGTAGCTATGGATATTATATTTTAGTTTTAGTACCAGGGCCGTAGTGGCTACTAATTCAATATTCACATACTACAAACCGAAGATCTTAGGCCACTCACTGGGATTCAGTTCTCGAGGGACATCCGACGCTTTAACGTTCGGTCGCGGATACTCTCGGGTAATGACCCTGCACGTGAGCAACACGTTGACGGGCGAAACGGAGCCGTTCGAGCCACAGGACCCCGAAAACGTCTCTCTGTACTACTGTGGCCTGACGGTTTCGGACCCGCCCCACCTCGGCCACGCCCGCTCGTGGGTGCACGTGGACGTGATGCACCGCTGGCTCGAGTTCCTGGGCTACGATGTCCGCCACGTCGAGAACTTTACCGACGTCAACGAGAAAATCGTCGCCCGAATCGGCCAGGACGAGTTAGGCGAGAGCGAGAACGAGGTCGCCGAAACGTATATCGAGCAGACGATAGCCGACATGCGGGCGCTCAACCTCCTGCGCGCGGAGGTGTATCCTCGCGTGTCCGAACACGTTCCCGAGATCATCGAACTCGTCGAAACGCTGATCGACGGGGGCTACGCATACGAGTCGAACGGGTCGGTGTACTTCGACGTGACCAGTTTCGAAGACTACGGGACACTGTCGAACCAGGACCTCGAGGCGATCGAGGCGCAGGGTGACCCGGACGAACAGTCCGAAAAACGGCACCCGGCCGATTTCGCGCTCTGGAAAGCCGGTGCGGTGTCCCCAGATGCGGTTCGCGAACACGCGAAAGGCGCGACCTGGGAGCGGCCACCGGGTGGCCAGACCTGGGAGTCGCCCTGGGGGGAGGGACGACCCGGCTGGCACATCGAGTGCTCGGCGATGAGCATGACCCACCTGGGGGAAACCCTCGACGTCCACGTCGGCGGTCGGGACCTCGTCTTCCCGCATCACGAAAACGAGATCGCCCAGAGCGAGGCGGCGACCGGCGAGCGGTTCGCTCGCTACTGGCTGCACTGTGAACTGTTCCAGATGGGCGAAACCAAGATGTCCTCGAGCCTGGGCAATTTCGTCACGGTCGAGGACGCCGTCGAGGAGTGGGGCACTAATGTGATCCGAATCTTCCTCACCGCAGGGTCGTACAACAGCTCGCAACTGTATTCCGACGAGACGATTCGCGAGGCCAAAGAACGCTGGGAACGCCTCGAGCGAGCCTACGAGGGTGCCGTCGAGACCATCGACTCCCCGCGTGCGCACTCGAAAGTCGAGGACCGAGCGCTTCGAGACTCGGTCGCGGAGGCTCGAGCAGCGTTCGTCGACGCGATGAACGACGATTTCAACACTCGAGAGGCCCAGTCGGCACTGCTCGAGGTGGCGAGCGCGATCAATCGGCATCTCGCTACAGACGAGAGTGAGACGAGTGCGGACACCAGCGACTCGGCCGACGGTCACGACTACCGCGGTTTGAATCGGGCCGTGAACACGCTCGAGGAACTCGGCAACGTGCTCGGCCTCACCTTCGGCGGCGAAGAGCCGACGGGCGACGTCGAACTCGCCGGTGAGGTCGTCGAACTGGTCCTCGAGATACGCGAGAATGAGCGCGAAGCGGGCAACTACGAGCGAGCTGACGAATTGCGAGACGAACTGTCGGCACTGGGTGTCGAAATCCAGGACACCGAGGACGGCGCGACCTACCGATTGCCGTAGGCCGTGTCGAGTGTCCAGGAACCAATCGGTATTTCGTTTCGAGCGTTCAGGACCCAATCGGCATGTCGCTTCGAGCAGTCGGAATTCTCGAGAGGCACGTTCGAGTTGGCACAGTTTCTCGTGAGAAAACAGGCTCGAGTGGTGAACTCGTCAGGGCTGTGTCGGCAGACTCGGATGGGTTACAGTCCCAGCGCCGTCAGCAAGGGCACGCCTGCCCAGAGGGCGCCGAGGAGATAGCCACCGATCGCCCCCGTATTTAACAGTGGCAACCCGGCGTGTGCACGACCCTGGAGTACCATATAGAGGAGCACGAGTAACCCGGCGAGCGTGCCGACAATTGCGCCAAGTGCGGGAACGTTGAGCGTGATCAGTGGCACCTCGAGCATCCCTTCGTCGATAAATGTGGCGGCACTTGCGACGAGAATCGTTGGAATGACGGCATCACCAAGTCCGATAAAGAGCGCATCGCGGACGCCTTCGGGGTGTTCGTCGGGGGGATGCTCGCTATTCTCCTCGACCGATTCGTCTTTGGCGGTGGATTCTGCAGTGTTCTCGGTTTCCCTCGGTTCACTCGAGCCAGGTTCGGCTGGTTCACCCGAGTCGGGCATCGGCGGGGCATCGAGGAACGAGTACGAGAGAGACGTAGGGATCACGAGCAAGACTGGGATACGAAGGTCCATGACACCTTCCGCGAGGTCGAGCATGTGGCCGGTCCGGTAGACGCTAATCGCGTCGTAGACGGCGAGGACGACGAGCAGGACGATGGCTGGCAACAGGCCGAAACTGATGCCGAATAGCCCGGCTGCACCAGCCCCCATGACCACGCCCGCGACGTCGATAACGTACCACTCGGGGTAGACGAGTAAGCCTACACCGACCGCCAGCGCTGCTACCAGCGGAAACAGACCGATGCCATCCACGATCACCAGTGGCGGGAAGAGTTCGGCGAAGACGAACCAGGCGAGCATGACGCTGACACCGATTATCAGCGCGCGGATAATCCACTGGAGGTTGTACTTGAACGCCGCGAGCATAAACGCGGTCATCACCAGAATTGCCCCGACGTAAAACAGGCTATAGGTAGGGTCCTGGGGATCTTCGACGGCCTGCATGTCGGCGGCGGTAAACGGCTCGATGAGGGTCAGCGAACCGAGTTGCACGGCGATAAACAACAGACACGTCCCGCAGATGGCGGCCAGCAACCGGGCCCGTTCGTTCATGTCCCGGTTTTTGGCGGCCCGTGGTATTGGTGTTGCGCTCTCGAGGTGGGTCGGATTTCGGTGCTGAGTATATACTCGCTCCTCGAGGGGTTCGTAAACAGAAAGGAAGCGGGTGCCACCCTAGCGAGCGTACAGCGTCGAACCGACCAGCGCGGGCAGGTGGACACCTCGGTCGGGCGTGACCGCCAGATAGGGCTGCTCGACCGGACCGAACACATCGACGACGCGGCCGACTTCCTCGAGCGAGTCGTCGAGCACCATCGTGCCGATCACGTGGCGGTGGTCTTTGCCGTCCGGTTCGGCACGCAAGACGGCGAGTCCCTGGGCCGTTCGGACGACCTGGCCAACGCGGTGCATCACTCTCTGAGCGCGACGACGTATGCCGCCACGGCCTGGACCAGATCGTTTTTCGTCGAATCCTCGGTCCCACGAACGACGACGCGGCCACGGGGTTGCCAGTGTTCGCGGGAGTAGGCCTTGTCGCGCTCGACGATGGCATCGTACCCGATCTGCTGGACGGCTTTGGCTATCTCTTCGACGGTGGGCTCTTCGACGGCCAACTCGAGGGGAACGCGTCGCCCCTCGGCCCGCGTTCGATCCGCATCGAGGTACGCGGGCCAGATGACGTTCTCGACCATACCCGTGTCTCTGCGGGCGGGTCAGTAAACGCTTTTCAAAACGGGACGGGCAGGTGGGAACTCTTTGGGATGGCAAACGGCCGCTCTCAGCGATCGCTCGAACCGGATGGAGGTTCGGTTTCTGTTGCGGGCCCCGGGGAGACGAAAACGGACGGTTGCTCGAGGCGTATCGGTATAGAGTCGAAAAACCGTATGTGAGACGGGCTAAGCGTCTCTATACGGTGGTCATTATTGTCGACGGAGAGTGAATCCGAGGGCACTCAGCACTGCGGCGATGGCAACGGGAACACCGAAACCGGGAATGGTGTCTGCGTTATCGGTGGTCGCTCCAGAGTCGTCATCCGCCGTCGTTGCTGGTTCGTCATCGTCGGCCGCTGACGAGTCATCACCCATATCGTCGTCGGTGTCGTCGGCGACATCGTCGTCAGTTTCTTCTTCCGTTGCGGGCAGGAACTCGCCGGCTTCGTAGTCGGCGTCGAGGGTTTCCAGGTCGTCCGCAATCGTGTCGTAGGCGTCAGGGTGGACGGTTTCGATCATCGATTCCATGGCAAACACGATCCGTGGTGCGGGCTGACTGAAGTCGTTGGCATCGACCGTCACGAACTGCTCGTTCTGGACGGCCGTGGTGTCCTCGAGGCTCTCTGGGATCTCAGGCTGGAACTGGCCGCTCGTACGGAGAATCCAGTTGGGGTCTTCTTCGACGACGACCTCGTCGCTTATAATCTCCCATCCCTCGATGTCGGCGGCAGTTGCAATATTGTCGAGTCCGGCGGCAACCATCGCTTCGTGCTGGAAGGTTCCTTCACCAGCGGTAAATCCGCCTCCCATCATGTAATACACAGTCGGATGCTCAGCATCCGCGACAGCGGACTCGAGTAGGTCGAGCCGCTGATCCATCCAGGTCAGAGTTTCCGTCGCGCCATCACACTCGCCGCTCAACGTCCCGGTGAGGGCCACGTTTTCGGCGACATCCTCGAGCGACGTGGCTTCTGAGAAGTGATAGACGGTGAGACCCGCCTCTCGAAGCTGATCGATCTGGTCCTCGGGCGTCACGTTCCCAGCGAGCACGATATCTGGTTCGAGACCGACCACGGTTTCGGAATCGACGGTGAAGCCGTCGTCTTCGGTGATATCGGTCTGACCTTCGGCGTCGAGTCTCGAGGTGCCGTCTCCGACGGGCATGCCGACGAGTCTGTCGTCAGCGCCGATTTCGAAGATCGTATTCGCGTCACTGGGGTTCAACGTCACGATGCGCTCCGGTGGCTCCTCGAGCGTTACGGTTTCTCCGGTCGCATCGGTAAGCGAAACCGGGTACTCACAGGCGGGTTCCGCCTGCGCGGATGTTGCGGCGACACCGCCTGCCATGGCAGGGGCGACGATAGCGGTGACGACGAGCGTTGCGATCAACAGCACTGACAACCGTTTCATCGACTGGACCTACGCCGTTACTCCAACAAATATTTATCTAAAGCAAGCGAGCTTGTTATCATGGATAGGCCCGGTCAGGTCCTCGTGTGGTCGGCGGCGTTAACGGCGTTGCTCGTCGTGACCACTATCGTGAGTGCCGCGCTGGGTCCGGTACGCATCGACCCGCTTACCGTCGCAGCGGCGGTGTTGAACGAAGTCGTCGTCCCCTCTGCAATCGTGCTCGAGTCGCGGCCGGTTTGGCTTCTCGATGTGTCCGTTCCGTGGCCAGGCTTCGAGTACCGGTCCGTGTTCGCGTTCGACGTCCAGGGTAGCCACCAGGCCATCGTCGGCACGATTCGGCTCCCGCGGATCGCGCTGGGAGCGACGGTCGGTTTTGCCCTGGCTGCCGCGGGAACAGTGATGCAAGGATTTTTCCGCAACCCGTTGGCCGATCCGTCGATCATCGGCGTCTCTACGGGCGCGGCTGCCGGTGCCGTCGCCGCACTAGCGTTCCCCACTCTGGTTCCCATCGGGCTTCGACCTGCTGCGTTCATCAGTGCGATCGGAACGGCACTGCTCGTCTACGCGGTTGCTACCGAAGGCGGACGGACGCCCGTCGCCACGCTACTCCTCGCGGGCGTCGCTATCCAGGCGTTTCTGGGCGCGATGATTTCGTATATGCTCGTCCACAGCGGCGAGAGCCTTCGAGAGGCCATCGTCTGGCTGATGGGGCATCTGAACAACAGTAGCTGGGGTGACGTCTGGATGTCTCTCCCCGTCGCCGTACTCGGCGTCCTCGTGTTGGCTGCGTACACGCGAGAAATGAACGTGTTGTTGCTCGGGGAGGAAGACGCACATCACCTCGGGGTTGACGTCGAACGAACCAAACTGCTCTTGCTGGTCATCGCGAGCGTGATTACCGCAGCAGGGGTGGCCGTCGCCGGCGTCATCGGCTTCGTCGGCCTCGTTGTGCCACACATTATGCGCCTGATCGTCGGTCCCGACCACCGAATTCTTCTTCCAACGAGCGCGCTCGCTGGGGCGTCCTTTCTCGTCATCACGGACACTATCGCCCGCGTCGGGCCGGCTGAGGTACCCGTCGGCATCGTGACCGCCGCACTCGGCGCGCCGTTTTTCCTGTATCTGTTGATGCGTCAGGAGGTGCACTCGCTGTGACGGCTCACCGTCCGACAGCTAGCGACCAGACACAGGAGGCCAAACCCATAGTCAGCGTTGCGGATCTCGAGGTCACGTTTGGCGAGCTATCCGTCCTCGAGGACGTGTCGTTCGAGGTCGAACCTGGCGAGTTCGTTGGCCTCGTCGGTCCGAACGGGGCCGGCAAGACCACGCTGCTGCGCGCGCTCAGCGGGGCCCTGTCTCCATCGGACGGTCGCGTCGTCATCGATGGAAACGCGATAGACGAACTCCCATCGAAAGCTTCGAGTCGACTCGTCAGCGTGGTCCCACAGGATACCGCTCTCTCGTTTTCGTTCGACGTTCGAAGCGTCGTCGAGATGGGACGCCATCCGCACCGTTCACGGTTTTCACCGCCATCGGCTGCCGACCGAAACCAGGTCGACCGGGCGATGGAACGCACGCGAACGGCCCAGTTTGCCGACCGCTCGATAGATGCGGTCAGCGGCGGGGAGCGCCAGCGGGTCCTCCTCGCTCGTACTATCGCTCAGGACACGCCGCTCATGTTGCTCGACGAACCGACGGCGAGTCTCGACGTAAACCATCAGGTCGAAACCCTCGAGTTGGCTCGAGACCTGGTCAGCGACGGTCGAGCGATTGTGGCTGCGATTCACGATCTGGACCTGGCAGCCCGCTACTGCGACCGATTGCTATTGCTCGCCGACGGGTCGATACGTGCAGACGGGCGCCCGGAAACGGTGCTGACCGGGGCTGCGCTCGAGGACGCCTTCGACACGACGGCGACTATCGGGTCGAACCCGGTGACAGGGACACCGACGGTGACGGCCCTTCCACCGTCGACGGCTGCAGTCGACTCGGTAAGCGTCGAGCCGACCAACCTGAGGATTCACGTACTGGGAACCGGGGAAACCGCTGCGGGTGTTTCCCTTCGCCTCGCAGCCGAGGGTGCGTCGGTCACCATCGGACCGGTCCCGGAAAACGCAATCGCTGCCGAAACCGCTCGACGACAGGATCTCGAGTGCGTCGAAACGGAGCCCTTCGCGCCGATTACGGCAGTCGACAGGGAACGGGTCATTTCTCTGGTCGAGGCGGCCGACGTCACCGTTTTTGCCGATTTCCCGATTACGACCGGATCGCAACTCCTGCTCGAGGAGTTGCCGGAGACGACGTTCGTGGCTGTGGAGTCGTCGGAGGACGCCGGTGAGTTCGTGGGTGCGGAGGCCAACGACCGATACGCGGCGCTCCTCGAAAAGAGCGTGATCACCACGCGTGCGGGCGTACTCGACGGCATCGTTCGAACCATCGAGGAGAGTGAGTATGGGCCGGAACACGCTACTCTGGACCGACCCGTGTCGAAAGGGGACGAGTCCACTAGGGAGGAAAGGCAGTCGGTCGAGACGTCCTCGGACGACTAACCGGTTTTCAGTGTTTCCGGGTGAGTTACTGTCTCGGGTCAAGTCACTGTCTCTGGTCGGGCACCGTGCTCGAGATCCCGATCCCGGTGAGAAATACCCTCCTGTGGCCGCCAGTCAGACTGAACGGTTTTTTACCCCCTCGACTCCGAACGTTGCACAATGACTGCAGCCTACGACTACGAGGCACTCGGCCTCGTCGCCGGCCTCGAGATTCACCAGCAACTCGATACGGCGACCAAACTGTTCTGTAACTGCCCGACGACGCTTCGAGAACCCGAGGAAGCGACCCACCAGTTCACCCGATATCTTCATCCGACGCGGAGCGAACTGGGCGAACTCGACGACGCGGCTGTCGAGGAGAGCAAAGTCGAGCGGGAGTTTACCTACCTCGCCTACGACACTACCTGTCTCGTCGAAGCGGACGACGAACCGCCACACCGACTGGACGAAGAAGCTCTCGAGACGGTCCTCGAGATCGCCCAGTTGATGGATATGACGCCGGTCGACCAGGCCAACGTGATGCGGAAAATCGTCGTTGACGGATCGAACACCTCGGGCTTCCAGCGGTCGACCCTGGTGGCGACCGGCGGAGCGATCGAAACGAGCGACGGCCCCGTTAGTATCGAGGACATGATGCTCGAGGAGGAAAGCGCCCAGCGCGTGGAAGAGACTGACGCTGGCGTGACCTACAGCCTCGACCGACTCGGAATTCCGCTCGTCGAAATCGGGACGGGGCCCGACATCCGCAGTCCGGAGCAAGCGCAGGAGGCAGCCGAGCGAATCGGGATGTTGCTGCGCTCGACGGGTAAAGTGAAACGCGGACTCGGCACAATTCGCCAGGACGTCAACGTCTCCATCGCGGAGGGAGCTCGAGTCGAGATCAAAGGCGTCCAGAGCCTGGACGACATCGCCGACATCGTCCGAACCGAAGTCGGTCGCCAGGCCGAACTGGTCGAGATCCAGGACGAACTCGAGGCTCGCGACGGAGCCGTACACGAACCACGGGACGTAACGGGGGTCTTCGAGGGAACCGACAGCGGCGTCATCGCCGGCGCGCTGAACGACGGTGGGTCCGTGTTCGGGGTCCGTCTCGAGGGATTCGATGGATTGGTCGGACGCGAAATCGCGCCGGATCGACGCCTCGGCACCGAGCTTTCCGATCACGCGAAACGCCACGGCGCCGGTGGTATCTTCCACACGGACGAACTGCCAGCATACGGCGTCACTGACGACGAAGTGTCGTCACTGCGCGAGGCAGTCGATGCGAGCCCGGATGACGCCGTCGCTATCGTCGCTGCTGACAGCGCGGTTGCGTCGTCTGCGATTGAGGCGGTTGCCGAACGGGCAAAAACGGCACTCGACGGCGTCCCAGAAGAAACTCGCGGCGCGAACCAGGACGGAACGACACGCTATCTCCGGCCGCTTCCAGGTGCTGCACGGATGTATCCCGAGACGGACGTGCCGCCGGTCGAACCGGACCCGAGCGACGTGGCGGTGCCAGAACTGCTGACCGAGAAGGTGGACCGGTATCAGGCCGATTTCGATCTGGATGCCGGCCTCGCCGAGCAGGTGGCCTACGGGCGACGAATGCCGTTGTTCGAATCGGCCGTTGAGGACGGCATCGACCCCACGTTCGCCGCGACGACACTCGAGTCGACGCTGACCGAACTTCGCCGTGACGACGTTCCCGTCGAGAACCTGACCAGAGGACACCTCGAGCAAGTGTTTGGTATGGCTGACGGCGGTGACCTGGCTCGAGAAGGCGTTCCAGACCTGCTTTCGGCACTGGCGGCCGAACCCGACCGCGATGCAGCGACCGTCGCCGAGGAAGCCGGACTCGGTTCGGCAGCCGAAGACGACGTGCGGGAGGCCGTGATCGAGGTCGTCGAGCGCAACGAGTCCCAGGTCGAAGCCGAAGGAATGGCTGCCTTCTCGGGTCTGATGGGCGAATGTATGGGTGCCCTCCGTGGGAAGGCCGACGGCGACCTCGTCAGTCAGATTCTGCGCGAAGAGATTCAAAAGCGAGCGTAGGGCGTTCGAACACGACTGTTTTCCCGATCTCGGAGTCAATCAACGCAGTTTTCTATCAGTCGATGACGTCGGTTTCGTATGCTGCGGCCACAGTCGCCGTGTTTTCGGCAATCTCAATATCGACGCTTCCGGCCTCGGTTCCGAGGCGGTCTTCGAGGCGCTCGCTGTCGACATCGTCGGCCGTCTCGTAGGTGACCGTTGCTCGAGCGTTCGATCGATTACCGTCGACAGTGAGTCCCTGCACCACGCCAGTCGCCCCCTCGTAGGGGGCGAAGTCGAAGTTGATGTCGTCTTCGTTGACCTGGTCCGTCTCGAGGTCGGACAGGGTTTCGCCGTTTCCATAGAGTCCGCAGGTGATCCCCGTCTCGTCGCTCTCTCGAAGCAGTGTCTCAAATACATCATCGGTGTCGTGTTTCGGAGACTGGTCGCCAGTGTTTGCGCGGGCAATGGTCGTGACAACACTCTCGGCTCGAGATTCGTCGTCGCCGAAACTGTAGATGAACGCCTCGTCGGTCACGCCGATGACCTCGCTCGAGGTTTCGTCGGTGAACACGATGTAGCCCGCGTCGTCGCCGCCACCAGTCTGGTCGTACCCTGCACTTTCGAGTTCGCCCGCTGCGAGGTCCCGGTCGTACGATCCGTAGAGGACGTACGCTCCCTCGAGATACAGCAACGTCGGGTGTTCGGCTGGCTGCTCGGCGGTAGCCTGTGCCTCGGCAACCGGGGAGAGGCCGAGGTTAAACAGCCCGTAAATACCGAGTGAGACCGTCGCGATGGGATTGACCAACAGCGGATCGTTGGGCATCTCACCGTCACCGGGGTCGTCGTCAAGGGTCTCGACGATGGTGTCGAGATCCGCTGCCGTATAAAAATAGTCGGTACTCGAGAGATCGTCCATCGAGGCGAGCGTCGAACTGTACGGTGGAAGCGAGCCTTCGACATCGCTTTCGTCGTCTGCGGTCTCGTCGTCGCTCGGTTCCGATTCGTCGGTCGTCCCGTCGGCGTCCGAATCGTCGTCGGTGTCGTCGGTTCCATCATCGAGGAGTTCGTCGTCATCGGCGTCCGAACAGCCGGCGAGGGCTGCGGTACCTGCTCCAATCAGTCCCAGCAGGTGGCGTCGATACGTCCCGGTCTGTTGTCGATTCAGTTCAGTCATTACTCCTGCTGGTCACTCGAGGCCTAAGATACTACTGGCCACTGATAGGGAGTATTGCAACAATGTACCGCCGAGCGCTCTCTACGGGGGTTGCACTCGGGGGTACGTGACTACGACAATCCCTATGAGCTGGTGCTCTCGTTCGATTACAGACACTATGTAACCAGGTCACTCCTCCTGATCCGGGCGCTCAGTTGCCCGCCGCAAGACGCCGAGAAACGTGTTGACCTCCCGAGTCGTCGGGTCAGCTCGGCCGAAAACGCGTCGTATCATCCGGGCGGTCTTTTCACGTTTTTCTTCTGGATGGTTGATTTCGACCAGTAACTCGTCCCACTGGTCGTACAGTCGCTCGAGTAACGGCTGGGAGGCTCGCACGCGCTCGAGATCCGGTAGCTGTGTCCCTGCGGGTGACAGCGTCATCTCCCGGAGTTCGTAGAGGGTGATCGTCGCGGCCTGTCCGAGATTCAAGACGGGATAGTCGGCACTCGCGGGAATCGAACAGATTTCGTCGATGCGAGCCAGTTCGTCGTTCGTGAGGCCGACGCCCTCACGCCCGAAGACGATGGCGGTGTCGGCATCGACGGTCGGGAGCCGCTGTGCGAGGTCACGCGGCGTCGAAAACGGAAACCGGACGTGGTTGTGGTCGCCCTCGTTCGTGACGGCCGTACAGCCGATGGTGTGGTAGGAAGAAACGAGTTCGTCGAAGGATATCTCTTGGGCGTTCGGTAACACGTCCTCTCGAGCGTGCCCGGCGAAGCCGTAGGCCTCGCCGTCCGGGTCGAGTTCGGGCGGATCGACCAGGAGGAGTTCCTCGAAGCCGAAGTTCTTCATCGCTCGAGCGATTGTTCCGACGTTGCCGGGCGTCTGGGCGTCGACGACGGCGACGGCTGGGATCGAACGGGTTGTCGGCGTCTCGTCGGCCGTCGGCTCCGTCCCCGTCATTCCTCGCTCGAACCGGGATATTCGGCCCCGAAGTCGACCCCCGAGGCGGCTATTTCTTCGTCCGAGAGGCCGACGCGCTCTGCCACATCGTCTCCCATCAGGTCTCCGTGTTCGTCAGGGTCAGCCTTCGGCGGTTCCGGAAGGTCGTCCGGGTCGGTCGAGACGTATTCCATGCCCTCGTATCCCTCCGGTGCACGGTTCCCCTCGAGGAACCACTCGTAAAACGACTCCTCGAACTCGTCGGTGCCCCGATACGCGTCACCACCGTCTTCGCGGAACCAGTAGACGAAATCCGGCTCGTGTTCCTCACAAAGAATAATCTCGGAGAGCGGCTCCCCGTAGACGTACTTCGACCGGTTGCATTCGTCGATGTTTTCGTCGCCGTGAATCAGCCAGCAGGCGTTACACGGGGCGTTGTAGATAACGTCGAGACGAATTAATCGGTCACGGATCCCCGGCGGCATCTCCTCGAGTGGGCGGAACTCACCGTTCTCGTCGAGCAGTTCCTCCTCGTCGAAGCGCCAGCCGAGCATGCCGATGCTGACTTTTCCCATGGACGTGGATTTCGGCCGCGAGAGTAAAAAGAGCGTGTTCGTCGTTTGGTCACAAGGATTGCTGTACCTGATTAGCGGTCAGTGAGGGACTGCCTCGGCCACTGATCGGGAAGAGACGACAACAAACACTATCGATTCCGGTTGCGTTTTAGAAATCGTTCGGTTTTCGAAATCCCGACTCGAGTGCCGGTAATCCGATTCTGATGTGGGGGAGGGTAGTTCAGCCGAGGAGGTACCGCATCTTGGGGTACTTCTCGACCAGTTTTTCGCCGCCGACTTGCATCTGTTCGATGTAGCGGTCAGCGCCGAGGATGCGGCCGGCACCGAATGCGGCCACTGCCAGGAACACCACTGCGTAGATGAGGGTGCTGTCGAACAGGGCGAGTATTTCGCCTTCCCAGCCACCGAGGTAGAACGCGGTCATCTGGAGCGCGCCACCGAGTGCCGCGAGGCGGACGAAGCCGCCGACGATCAGCGCGATGCCGATTAGGACCTGCGTGAGTGGGATGATGACGTTGATGAATTCCATCAACATGCCGCTGCCGGCCATCCAGGCGTAGAGGCCGCTGACGGGGCTGGCAGCGTCGACACCGTGGACGAGGTAGCCGCTTGCGTCGAACCCTTCACCGGTATATTTGCTAATGCCGGCGAACAGCATCATACCGCCGATGACGAACCGTAGAGCCACGACGAACCAGGCGGAGAGTGCGTGTGGGTAGCCTTCGAGTGTGATACCGCCGTAGCGGCTTTCAAGTCGGTTTTGAGTGTTTGTGGACATTGTCGGTCACCTGTTACAGGTACAGCTTCGGTGGCTACCCACGTATAAGGGGACAATCGTTCCCATTGTGTGGGAATATCGGGTTATATGTAACAATCGTCCATTACCTCCAGGGTTTTGAAAAACATTTTCACTGGCAGAGCCGTCATGTGATACGTTACCAATTCATACTCGGGGCCAACACACTCGAGGGTTGTGTATCTCGTGTGAGTAACCGTCCCGTTCGCCGGTACCGAGGGTCCTTTTTGCGTCCCTGTCTCAGTGGATGTATGGAACGAGTCGACGCAGCGGGCCTGGGTATCGGCGACGAGTACCCTCCACGAATCATGGGCGTCTTGAACGTGAGCGAAGAATCGCCATACGACCCCAGCGTATTCGACGACTCTGGCGAGGCCGCTCAGTACGTCGACGAACAGCTCATCGACGAGGGGGCGGACATCGTCGATATCGGCCTCGAGTCCGCCAACAAACGCTTCGAAGTGTTGAGCGCCGAAGAAGAACTCGAGCGCCTGCACGTCGCGTTAGATACGATCGAGAGTGTTTCTGGGGACGCGGTCTTTTCTATCGAAACGCGCTACGCGTCGGTCGCCGACGAAGCGCTTTCACAGGGCTTCGATATGGTCAACGACATCTGTGGGTTTGCAGATCCCGAGATGCCCGTCGTCTGTCAGGACTACGACGTTGCCGTTGCCAAGATGGCCAGTCCGCCGGACCTCGAACGCCCCGGTGCGGTCGAAGAAACCGACTGGACCGAGCGACGGTCGCCGGAGTGGGCGGAATCGGCCGATTACGTCGACCAGGTGTACGAAGCGCTCAAACAAAACGGGTTGACAGACAAGACGATAATCGACCCGGCATTCGGCGGGTGGAGCGAGGCGAAGACGATCGAGGACGACCGCGAGACCTTCCGACGACTCCGAGAGTTTCGTGCCCTGGGGCGGCCGATGCTCGTCTCGATCAATCGGAAGAACTTCCTGGGAGAACTCGCCGATAGAGGCACCGACGAGCGGTTACCAGTGAGCCTCGCTGCGACTTCTATGGCCGTCGAACGTGGCGCACACGTGATTCGAACCCACGACGTCGCGGAGACTCGAGACGCAGCCCTGATCGGATCGGCGTTCACCGAACGAGCAGCGTGCACCCAGAACGGGGTCCGAATCTCTCATCTCGAAATTCAGTCCACGCGCGAGCTACGCGCCCACTTGCGCGAAGGTGGCGTCGATCCGGCAAAGGCCGATGACTGGGTCCAGCACACCCTCGAGATCGACGGCCTCGACCCGTCTGCGCGTGATCGCCTGGGACAGCTCGCCCAGAAACAGGGGGCCGGTTGGGTCGACTTCGCCGACGGTCGCTCGCTGTTGTTCGGCTCGAGCACGGCTATATCCAGCGTTTCTCGGCATCTCAATGCCGGAGACGGGGATATCGGACTGCTCCGCGACCATCTCGTGCGGGTGGTTGAGTAAGAGAAAGCTTATGCCATCGGCTTCGAAAGAAGGGACTGGAAGCCAGGTCGCCTCACGGGTAGGGGTACTTGCGAGGCATCTCCTGGCCCACTACCGGATTATTGTGATGATAAATCGACGAGCGACTGCTGTGTCGATTCGAGACGCCTGGAGCGGACTGACACCGGCTCGCTCTGGAAGCGCCGTAGCGACAGGCCCATGACGCACGGAGGTTCTTTATCGAGTATGGAGTTCGACGAGTGGGAGCCCGTATACGAGCGAATCCTGGATGATTTCGGCTTCGAGCGCGGTGCTGACGAACGCGCCCGTGACGTACTCGCTGCACTGTCCTCCCCGTTCGAGTGGGACTGCCTCGAGCACGTCCAAAACGCACACGTTGTGATTGCGGGTGCTGGCCCCTCACTCGAATCGACCGACGCACTCGAGACGGCGCGACGGGCGGACGTGATCATCGCCGCGTCTACGGCCGTCGACGTACTCGAGGCGAACGATATCGTCGTCGACTGCATGGTAACCGATCTGGACAAAAACCCGGAAACCGTCGTCGAACTGACCGAGCGTGGGACGCCGGTGGCCGTCCATGCTCATGGCGACAACATCCCGAGCGTCCGAACGGTCGTCCCCGACTGTCGTGGGGCGTTCGTGGTGCCGACAACCCAGGCCCGTCCGGTCGGCCCCGTCGAGAATCTCGGTGGATTCACGGACGGCGACCGGGCGGCGTTTCTGGCCGACCACCTCGGAGCGGCCACCCTCGGGTTCGTCGGGTGGGATTTCGAGGATCCGGCCGTCGACCCGATGAAGGCAGCCAAACTCGAGTGGGCCGAACGACTCCTGTACTGGCTCGAACGTCGGCGAGGCGAACGCTTCGACGTACTCGACGGACGTCGCGAAGCGATTGATTTGCTCCCGCTTCAGACGGAATAGAAAATAACTGGTTCTGGTTATCTTTTAACCTGTTTTCCACTCACCAGCGATGGCGTATTACTGGGCTAAATGGGCCTCGAGAATGTGTTCGCCGGCAACAACGGGACGTTCCATGTAGATGCATTAGTAACTGAATATAATTTACTCGAATCCACACCTATTTGTGGGTTCGCTATGTCGTGGTATCTATGTCGATACAACGACGAACGTTCCTGGCCACGCTTGGCGGGAGTGTCGCGGCGAGCACTGCTGGGTGTCTGGGCTCGTTCACAGATGATACTGCTGAGGGTGCTATCACCGGTGAGGAACTGACGCTGACGACGACGACGAGTACCTACGACACCGGGTTACTCGACGAAGTCAACGCCCCGTTTCAAGACCGATTTGGCGTAACCGTCGATACCGTCTCGCAGGGCACCGGTGCGGCCCTGCAGACGGCTCGAAACGGCGACTCCGACGTGGTGATGGTCCACGCCCGATCGCTCGAAGACGAGTTTATTTCGGAGGGCTACGGCGTCAACCGGCGCGATCTGATGTTTAACGACTTCGTCATCGTTGGCTCGGCGGACGATCCGGCCGGAATAGCGGGCATGGAAGCGGCCACCGACGCGCTGGAGACGATCGCCGAGACGGAGTCGATGTTCATCTCCCGCGGTGACAATTCGGGGACCCACACCAAAGAGTTGGGGCTCTGGGATGCGGCCGGCGTCGAAATCAGTAGCGGCGGCGAATGGTACCTCGAGGCCGGTCAGGGAATGGGCGAAGTACTCACTCAGGCCGACCAACAGGGTGCTTACACGCTGGCCGACCGGGGAACGTACCTCTCGATGCGTTCGGATATTGGCCTCGAGATTCTCGTGGAGGGGCCTGTCGAAGGCGGGCCTGAAGCGCTCATGAATCCGTACGGTATCGTCGCGGTCAATCCGGCCGTCCACGAGAACGTTTCGTACGACCTGGCGATGGCGTACATCGGGTTCATTACCGGACCCGTAGCCCAGGAAATTATCGAAGAGCACACCGTCAACGGCGAGCAGTTGTTCTTCCCAGAATCGCTCTCGGAAAATCCCAATTTCGACCAGTACGTTCCTGAAGGTTGGCGTAACGAGGAGAACGATGCGGACGAGTAATCGGAACCTCGTCTGATCGATACCCGCCATGCGTACGCTGCCATCCGACATAGCTATGTTGTGTCACGCTCTCGTTGTATCCGTGAAGATACATCGTCGCTCGTTAGCCACGAACGCGTCGACCATTCCTGGGCTACCAACAGGAATCGAAACGGGTAGACCGTGGCCTCGAGCGACGGACGAGCCGCCCGGCCTGGAAGAAATGGTGATGACTCCATGATGATGTGGCTACACACGCTCTCGGCGCTTTTGCCAACGTTCCCGTTCGAGTGGAACTACGTGCGAACCATTATCGAGGTCTCGCTGTACGTCAGCGTCACCGCAGTCCTCATCAGCACGCTCCTCAGCCTCCCCATCGCGCTCGCGCTTGGCTTTACTGAATTTCGAGGAAAGCGTGCAATGACTGCAATAATTACGACCGGAATGGGATTTCCAAGCGTCGTCGTTGGCCTCATCGTTCTTTTCACCGTCTCGAATCAGGGTCCACTCGGCTCCTTGAATCTCGTCTTTACGCGTGAGGCGATGATTCTCTCACAGATCGTTCTCGCTGCTCCGGTGATTACCGGTGTCAGCCTCGCCGCAGTCTCGAGTATCGACCAGAACGTGCACGACGCGGCGTACGTGATGGGTGGTACCCGACTCGACGTTGCACTGGTGACGATCAAGGAGGCACGGTACGGCATCGCCACGGCAGTTCTGGCCGGTTTCGGCCGCGCGATTAGCGAAGTCGGTGGTGTCCTCATCGTTGGTGGAAACATCGCCGGTCCGGATGGGACCTCGAAGACGCGAACCCTGACGACGGCGATTCAACTCGAGGCTCGCCAAGGCCAGTTCGAACTGGCGATGATCCTCGGCGCGATATTGGTCGTGCTGGTCTTGGTCGTGAACGCACTCGTTCTCCGCCTTGGCGATGATGGAGATCGTGGAGGGGTGCGTGGACGATGACTGGTGTCATTACCGCCCGTGACGTAACGCAGTGCTACGACACCGATCCGGTGTTCGAGGGCGTCGACCTGTCTGTGCAGTCAGGGGAAGTCGTCGCACTCATCGGGCCATCGGGGGTCGGAAAGACCTCGCTGCTTCGCTTGCTCGCATTGTTCGAACCACCAAGTGATGGGACGATTACCTACGACGGTGTCGACGTCTGGGCGGCGAGTGAGAGCCAACGGCTTACCTGTCGGCGCCGACTTGGAATGGTGTTTCAGGACCAGAGCCTGTTTGACGCGAGTGTTCGACGCAACGTCGAGTATGGCGTGCACGTACGCAAACCCTGGCCCGAACGGCTCCGGCGAAACGTTGCCGACTTCTTCGGGAGCAAAAACGGAACCGGCCCGGCGGTAGATGCCCTCGCGGTCGTCGAACTCGAAGACGCAATCGACCGGTCGGCAGATTCACTATCCGGTGGGGAAGCCCAGCGGATCGCGTTCGCTCGAGCCCTGGCCTACGAACCGGACGTACTGATACTCGACGAACCCACCTCGGACCTGGATCCCCGAAACACCGACCTGATCGAACAGGCTGTCCTCGAGGCGAGCCGACGAGATATCGGTATCGTCATGGCAACTCACGATATGAATCAGGCCAAACGGATCGCCGATCGGGTCGGCGTCTTGCTCGACGACGGCATCATCGAACTCGGGCCGACCGACCAGATTTTCGAACACCCTCGCGACGACCGAACGCGTCAGTTCATCGATGGGGAACTGATCTACTAATGACGACCGAACGAAGCTACCGAACCGAATTGACCGCTGGCTCGCTCACGATCGATCGCCGCGACGTAGAGATGCTCGAGGCCATCGAAACGCACGGCTCGATACACGCGGCTGCCGACGCATTGGGCCGGTCGTACGCTCGTATGCAGCGCCGACTCGACGCCCTCGAGAACGCAATCGGTCCGGTAACCGAACGCCGCCGTGGCGGTTCCCAGGGTGGCGGGACCGATCTCACCGAGGCTGCGTTCGACCTCATCAGTCAGTTCGAGCGCCACCGAACCGACCTCGAGGGAATCGTCAACGCGACTGAGTCGGTCCTTACGGGAACGGTCGACAGCCGAGATGGCGAACTCGCGACGGTCGAAACGGCTGCCGGCCCAGTCGTAGCCATCGTCCCCGAGGGCGCTATGCAGGTGGAGATCGGAATTCGATCCGACGCCGTCGTCCTCACGGACCCAGCAGGCGTTCCGGATAGCGACGGGACGAGTCTACGCAACCGTTTGCACGGCCGGGTGACGCAGCGAAGAGCGGGAACGTCTGTCGTGCAGGTAACTCTCGAGGTGGCCGAGGGTGTTGAACTCGAGACGGTCGTTACCCGGGTGAGTGCGGAGCGACTCGGGCTCGAGCCGGGGCGTCACATTGTGGCTTCGTTCAAGGCAACGGCAGCGCGGGCGGTTCCGGCCTCGCCTGGAACCCAGTCACAGACGGGCGTTGACGAGGAGAGGACGGAAGACGCGTGAAAACCAAACCCCTCGAGTGCGGTCGGCGACAACAGTTAAGCGTTTCAAGCGGCCAGAGAGTCACGTGGATCGACGACTCATCGTGACGGTTGCGTTCATGACCCACCTGCTTGGCGGTGGCATGCTTGCTATCGCCCAGTCGACGGCAGGTGTCAATTTCACCGAGGGTCAACTCGAGTTTCTGGTACTGGTCGGCTACGGGGGACCGCTGATCGCGATGGGACTTATCTGGCTGAAAAACTACGCGTATGGCGCGCCGCTTTTGTTCGGAACGGCGGCGGCCAACGGCTGGTTCGTGATCTACTTCTTCCTGATTCACGACAATCCGACAAACGTCGGCGCGGTGAGCGGGGCCGGTTCCGGTGCCTATCTGTACGCGACCATCGCGGTCATCGTTGGTTCGCTGGTGACTGCTGTCGCCAGCCTGTGGCTCTGGTATGGCACCAGTGAGGGCTTTCGTACTGCCGTCGACGACCTCGTTCGCCCATCGGAAACGGAGTGAACTCGGTGTCTGTCACTCACTTGTTGACCATTTGAATTACGTATCACCGCTCTCGAGTCACATCTTCTGTCAACGTCCCCCTGATTTGTATTTTCCTGAACGACTTCCACTCGAGTTCGTCGAGAACGGTGACTTTCCTCTTGGGGTAACCGGCTGTTATCTTGCCTTTTCGTTTATTACAACTTGTCGACGAGCACGGTTATACCGGTTATGAGAAGTACGGTGCCGCCGAAGATGGTCAAAAGACTGCCGATGTGGGGGATGAACTCACCTCCATACACGACGTAGATGTCGAGTAAGAGGTACGCAGGAAGCACTATCGAACCCATCCCTGCAAGGAGTAAGACAGTTCCTGTAAACCGTGAGCGGCCCAGTAGTACACTTGCAGCCACCGAGACGGCGATGAGCAGGAGAAGAACGGCTGTCACGTCTACTTCAAGTCCCGATGACATTCCTGGCAGGTAGACGAGGCGAATCACCTCTCGTGCGGGATCCACATTGACCCATGGAAGGTACACACCGACAATGACTCCAATCGCTCCGATGAGTGTGGATGCCACCAGCCAGGTATCATCGATCGCAGACAGACACCGTTGAAGACGTGTGCCAGACGCTTGGTTGGTCATTAGCGTATGGTCAACAACCCCGACCTCAAGGGTCGGGGCTTGTCAGTGAACTCCAGCTCTAACT
>JAOPJZ010000015.1 GCA_025517525.1 Natronosalvus hydrolyticus | reverse complement strand
CCATACTTGTTTCACGCTCTCATGGGCTATAGCAGAATTTCCATCGAGTCAGCACTGGCCGGTCGTCCGGCAGGTCGTGTCGCCGCCGGAACGACGTCGGGTCCACCGGGCGGAAGAAATCCGTGTCGATGCCGTTCGAAACGACGGTGACGTCGACGTCGGCGTCGACCGTCTCGAGCAAATGGTCACGTGCGAACGACGTCGGTGCGGTCACGTGATCGACACGCTCGAAAAACGTCCGTTCGTAGAGTCGACAGGTTCGTTTGACACCATCCAGTACGTTTCCCGAAACGTGCTGGCTCGCCCGGTCGTCGAGCAAGGTGTGATAAGAGGCGACCACCGGAATCGAGTGTTTTCGGGCGTATCGAATGCCGGCGAAACCGACCGAAAACGGCGTGTGGACGTGGACCAGGTCCGGCGTCTCGAGGTCGTCCGGAACCGATGGAAGGCCGAGACGATACTGGGGGTACAGGGGTGCACGGACACTGCGAAGCGGATACTCGCCCTGTTCTGGCTCGTAGCCTTCCATTTTCGGATAGACGATGGACATCGAATCCCGACGCTGTTGCCAGCGTTCGCGCCAGAGTTGAATCGTGTACGTCACGCCGTTGACCGTCGGGAGATAAAGATCAGTAAAGGCGACCACCGACTCCGTTCGCGTCATAAATGAGAGATTCGAGCGCGGTCACTGAATAGATTCGTGTCGATTGACCGACTTGACTCGAGAACCGACAGCAGTCAAAAGACGCGTTCACTCGAGCCCGCTGCAGTTATCGACGCGATCACTGCAGGCGCGCCCGGTTATCGGACGCTGAATGTGACACCGTGGTCGGAGAGAATCGACCGCATTCGCTCGACACCTGCAGTGGTGTCCCAGCCCTCGCCAACGTAGTGTTTGTACGGATGGCGTAGCCAGGAGTATTCGCGATGGGCGAACACCTCGAGCGTCTCGTGGCCATCCTGGAACACCGTGACGTGAAGTTGCCAGTCGGCGAGTGGTGATTGTCGGCGGACCCAGCTTCCCGCCGAAAACCGGCCATCCTCGTGGACTTTCAGCGAGGCGACCGGCTCCGGCGAAAACGACATGTCCTCGAGTTCCGGACGAAACTCTCGAAGGCGTCGATCGATCGTGCCGACATACTCCGACGGATGTTGCGTACAGGTAGCGAAGCCACCAAGCGGTTCTTTGATCCGATGAAGGGTCGGAAGCACCCGGCGTCGAACTCGCGTCGTCAGATCGAGTTCGGTCCCCTCAACTGGTCGCTCTTCCCTCGATTGCACGACCACGTATAACAACTGGACAGTCAAAATCTTTGTGCTCATCATGCTGACGTACCAAATATTCGGCCCGCTACGGCACCGTCGACAAGCGGATACACAACACCAGCGGCAAGCGAACGCACAAACCGTATCGAGGTGGCCACTCGAGCCGAAGGAGAGAAAGCACTCGAGTATCTCGAGGGACAAAAAATACGACTGAGCAGCCAAATCCGGCTTATCGATCGCTGAGTCGAATCCCGTCGTCGACCAACCGCGCGTTCCGTTCACGGTCGAGTCGCTCGGCCAGTTCCTCGTGTTCGTAAAGCTGAGCGATCAGGTCGGCATAGAGGATACGCCAGGAAATGGCGTAAATTGGCGACTGCCCCCACGCTCGTAGCTCGGGGACGAAGGAATCGTAGGTTTCGAGGCGGTCCTCGAAGTGTTCGATTGCGTCCAGCACGTAGCCAGCGGCTTCGGCTGTATCCTCTGCTTGCTCGATTGCTTCGTTGAGTCGTCCCTCCCAACCGGCAACCGTCTGTTTCATGTCGGCTGCTGCATCGTCACCATCCTCGGGCAATCGCTCGAGAACCGGTGCGGGCACACCCAGTGAAATCTCGTCCATACGCGAACGTTGGCTGGGAGCCTAAAGAAACCCAGCGTGTCCGACCGACAACGATGTAGATGAATCGCCTCGGGATCAAATCCGGGGCATTCGCTGAGACCGCTTGTAACGCCGCACCGCCGCCAATTCCATATAGCGATAGTTAGTTTATCATATATTTCGAGAGAAACCTCGTACTGCGTCCCACGAGCCCCGAAAGTGCGCACAAACGGCTTTGCCAGCGTAACATCGGGTTACACTCGAGAATAATCCAATTCAACGCTCGAGCGACTAACCGACAGTTCGAACAACACCCACACCAGAACGAGAGACAGACGGAAATCACGGACGAAAGCGGAACTCGCGACGGCCATCGATGAATCGCCATCTGGTGGAAATGAAATCGGTCAGTAACTATTCAAGTCGTAGGCTGTCATGAATATCGTCGCTAATGCTACAAAATAAGTAGTAACTATTAAGAGTAGAGCACTTAGGGCCAATCGGAAGAAACGGCCACAAAGAGTCACCAAGCCCATTCGAGAAAGGGATCTCGAGACGCCACCCCCAGGGGCACCATCCCGGAAAACACCTTCCAGCACGATACGCGAGCACTCCGCCCACGCGATCGCCGTCAGCCACCGCAAGAACATACCGAGAGACAGGATCTCACAAAACCCAACTATCATTTACTCGTGTCCCATCGTCAACAGTCCGTCTCGAATCAACAATCCATCTTGGGAGATCGTGTCCTGTCGTCAACAATCCAGAGAGAGTATCACGCCCGCACGCGAGGGCCGAACCCGGAGGCTTCTGGAGAGCAACCTCGGTTGCACTGTGTGACGAAGACTGCGTGGCGGTGGCCCCAGAATGCATCCCCCGTGCCAGCCAACACGGGCAACCGTATTCGAGAAGTGAAGACACGCCCTGGTGATAGCACAAAGCCGCTAGTGGTACTGGCAGTTCGGAGTCCCATCAGAAACCATCTCCAGCTGTTCGTACTCCTGAAAGCAGCCACCCCGAGATACTGAGAGGGATTATCGTAGCCAACTGGACGTTTTGAAGCTCGTTCTTCGACGCTGTGTCTTGGTCCCTCGTGGGAAAATTATGCCCGCTTACGAGAATCCCTAGAACGATCCAATCGTTCGGAAACGGTAAGCACAAGCCCTGTAAGCGCCCGGCCAAACGAGCAAAGGACTCGAGCAAACGACGCTCGTCGGTGATACCGACCGGCCAGCCCCAAACACATAAACCAAATAACGCTGTATGAAATTTCGATAACGTGGGCTGAGCCAGACAGTCGAGCGATAGTCGAAGCGTACGGCGAATTCACGGCCAAAAACAGCCCGAAGCTACTCGAGCAACGACGCCATCACGGCCGAGTCGCGCTCCAGAGCACCGGCAGGATCCGCTGGATTGTCGTACTCGTAAATGAGCCACTCGACGTCTGCCGCTCGAGCCGCGTCCACACACGCCTCGAGGGGAAGGTCACCGTCTCCCAGCCCACACGGTTCGTCCCCGTCGACGTCTTTCAGATGCAAGAGGTCGATTCGGTCACCGTAGCGCTCGAGCAGGGCAGTCGGGTCACGGCCAGCCGCGACAGCCCAGCCCGCATCCAGCTGGATGTCGACCGGTTCACCCTCGAGGTGTTCGAAGAGGACATCGAACGCATCGCGGCCGGACTCGAGCGTGGTGAACTCCTGGTCGTGGTTATGATAGGCGAACGAGCCACCGGCGTCCGCAACGCGTTCACCCAGTCCCGCCAGCAGGTCAGCGGTCGCTTCGACAGCCTCGTGCGTAGCGAACGCCTCGGGGTCGAGCCAGGACAACACGATTCGATCACAGCCGAGGGTGGCGTACGTCTGCGTCAGTGCTTCGGCGTCCTCCTCGAGTTCCTCGCGCTGGGCGTGTGCGGCGACCGCCTCGAGTCCCGTCCGCTCGAGTGTCGCGGCAACCTCGGCCGGGTCGCTCCCCTCGAGACCGGCGAACTCGACACCGTCGAGTGACGTGTCGGCGACGGCCTCGAGCAGTTCGGGGAGCGGTCGCTCGAGTGCACGAATCGTATACAGTTGGATAGCTGTATGCATGGTGGGGAATTAGCCGCCGAACGTAAAGCATCGGTGGCTCGGACGGAAAATTGCTGCCTGTGGCAGTAAATCGGAGCCCACTCACGGGCGGTCGACTTCCGTCAGCCCGCCCATGTCTTCGTTCACACGGACACTACCAGGGAGTCTACCATCGAATTCGACGACGACCCGATAGGAAGTCGTCTCCTCGAGGTCCTCGCACTCTTCCCGGTCGTTTCGCTCTCGGGTCAGAGAAATCTGCAACTGGTCTTTTTCGGTGTCGTATCTCGGGGTGTGGAACTGGTCGTCGTAACAAGCACTCCCCGTCGAGTACCGCCCGGTGGCATGAACGGCCGTCTCTTCGAAGCTAACGGCCGGGTCGTCACTGACCCGCTTATTAGTCTCAATTCCGGTTTCGTAGGATACGTCGACGATTTCCGGCCGCTCGCCGTCCCCGTCCGAGCGGCCATCGCTGCCCGAATCGGCGTCCGTCTGATTCGAAGACTCTCCGGTAGCGTCGTCCTCGAGATCGCCGAGACAGCCCGTTAGCCCGAGTACCGAGGCAGAGCCGAAACCCGCCAACACCCCTCGTCGTTTCATAGCTCGAAGGTGTTGAGTGACAGATAAGTGTTTTCTGGTGAGTGAAAAACCGATTGCAGCGATCAGCCAGCGCGCTGTTCTTCGCCCGGCATCTCGAGGTCAGCGTCGTCGAACTCGGTCAGTACCGCGCGACCGCCGGAGGCTACCAGCAACATCGAGACGCCGGTCGCAAGCAGACTAACACCCACGACGACGCCGAGTGCCCACGCAGCGCTTCCAGGGAATCCAGCCCAGAGGAGGCCACCGAGGGCCAACGAGAGAACCCCGCTCAGCGCAATCGACTGTCGGCCACGACCGCTCGCCATCCGCGTTGCGACGGCGAGTTCGGCGACCCCGTCGACGATGAGGTACGCCACCAGCAAGAGCGTCAGGCTCACCAGTCCAATCGCCGGGTTCGCCAGCACGAGCACGCCCGCGATGATCGAGACGGCCGCGAGTGCGGTCTGCCAGAGCATTCCGCGCCAAGAGCGGGCGGCAACGGCGTGTCCACCGTGGGCAACGCCTGCGACGACGAGCAAAATCCCGAAGACGAGCGTGAGCGAAAGCCCGGTCGCAAGCGGGAAGATGATGGCGAGGACGCCAAGTGTGGCGATAATCGCCCCGGCAGTCGCAAGTGTGCGCCACCCCATTTCGAGGGCGTCGGTCGTGATCGACTCGTCTACCGGTGCGGTTGGTGCTGTTGCCATACGTACAGAGACGCCTCCAGCGGAGATAAAGCCGTATTCGGGCGTTTCGGATGGTCCGGATTCCGGACCGATGAAGATACCTGGTGGAGCCTCCTGCGGATGAGCGTGACGAGACGGTCACGGTTGCCAGTAACCGTGAATTAACCCACTGGAGGGTGAGAGTGAACCGACAGACCCTCGAGCGAGGATATCCCTCGAGTCAGAAACGACGATCCTGAACCTGCCTACAGTTCTTCAACGTGGCGAATCTCACACGCCACACCGCGTGTACTCTCGACCATTTCGCGGCCGAACATCTCGGCTCGAGCGATGCCGAATGCTCGTGGCCCCTCTACGATCACTTCGTCACCGACGCGAATGTCCGCGTCGGCGTCGACCACACCTGGTGCGAGGACGCTGCCCTGGGGAACGAAGCCGTCGATTTGGACGCGTTTCGTGGGCGCGTCGCTCTCGACCCAGCGTCTGGCACCCTCGAGGGTGAACGAGAGCGTGCCGTACTGAGGCACCATCGTCGCGAGTTGGGTTTCGTCGCTCTCTCTGACCTGCAAGCGCGGATACCGACTGGTCGTCTGGAAGCTATCGAACAGCTCGTCGCCAGCCCCGTCACCGAGCAGGTAGTCGGCCAGTGCGCGCACGGTGTTGTGCTCGCGTTCGCGTTTCTGGTATGCCGGTTCACCAGACAACGCCTCGCTGAGTGCCCCGAGCGAGTCGTCGTCGGTTGGGTGTGCGTCTCGGTCGACCGTGTACGTCACGTCCAGGTCGAGTTCGGCTTCGACGCGTTCGACGACGTCGCGGTAGCCTTCGTCGGGAACGTGCGCGACGACGTATGGATACTCGTTTCGCTCGAGGTAGCGCTCGAGGATGCGAGCGACGAAGTCCTTCTCGTCGGCAGACCACCGACCAGTCACGACGGTATCGTAGTGCTGGGCCGGGTAGGTGGTTTCGAGTTCCTGTGGCACAACGCCGATGGGCGAGGTCATCGAGACGAGGTGGCCGCGCCACTGGATAGCCCGGTGGAACTGGGTGTGGCTCTGCGATTCGCTGTAGGGCTTTCGCGCCGAACACGGCACGAGTACCAGCGGGGCGTCGAAGCGGTTTCGATACCGGCTGGTCACCCGGTCTGCAAATCGCTGGATTTCCACCCGTCGAAGCGTATCTTCGGTGGCCGCGTCCAGGTCACCCTCCCGGAGGATCGGCGTTCGCTCCTCGAGGTAGCTCCACTGGGAGTCGAGTTCGCGCATAGCGGCGGTGAGCCACTGGTCGTGACGCGCCTGGCCTTCGATATAATCGCGAATCCGACCGTCCCGAACTCGCTGGCGGACGACCGCCAGTTCCGCGGCGAGGGCGTTTCGGTTGTGCTCGGCACAGTCCGCGCGGGTAAACGCCTCACGCGGGCCCTGGCACGCTGGACACGAACAGGGGAGTTCCTCGAGGTCCTCGAGGAAGTGCTCGCTCTCGGTTGTGAGGTACTTCCCCTGGGTGCCTTTGACCGTGGCGCGGGTCGCATCGAAGGCATCGACGCCGGCGTACGCGAGGAGGGCGACGTTCCGTGGGGTCGCGACACCGGAGAAGATGAGGGCGGTATCCGACGGGATGGCCTCTCGCAAGCGAACGACTGCTTCGACGAGTGCAGCCCCGTGGCCGACGACAGACTGCACGTCCGAAACGACGTACGCGTCGGTGCCGTGATTGGCCGGGCCTGCACTCGAGACGACGGCGACGCTCGGGAACGCCACGTCAGGATAGTCGACGGCGAAGCTCTCCCGGACGGGCTCGGCGGTGCCGCCGGGGAACCCGCGATGGGGGAGCACCGTCAGGGCCGATTCGTCACCGGTCGGCATCTCGCGGTCGGCCGACCAGCGAGAGCCACTGTCCTCGAGCAAGTCGCCAACGAGGGCGGGCGTCGTTCGCGGCGTCTCGAGGCGAAGTTCGCCCAGTCGCGCGGCCCCATCGCGCTCGTGGACTTCAAAGTACTCGGTCATACACGCACTCGGACGGGGAGCGTGAAAGAGGCTGTCGATACCGTCCGGGGGCTCGAGATGCTCATCGACGAGCGACGCCGACGGCGGTGGCTCGACGGGCAACCCTCCAAAAAACGATCCGATTTCTCGAAATTCGCTGTGAGTCCGATTACTCGAGTTCGACGGTAACCTGACCCTCGAACGCGAGCATGACGCTCTGGGCGAGGTCGCCGAAGAGGGCTTTCCCGGTCGGCGAGCGTTTGCGACCGACCATGAAGATATGGTCACAGCCATGTTCCTCGGCGCTGTCGAGAATCGCCGTCGCTTCGGTCTTCGAATCGACGATTTTCGGGGCTACCTCGTAATCGACCTCGGTGTCGGCAAGCGCGTCGCGAGCAACCGTGTGTGTCGTGTGTCGCAGTTGTTGTTCGGTGGTATCGGTGCCGAAGGTGCCCAGACGGTCGGGATTGACCTGTGCGATGGCCTCGCGGTCGGCAGCGACGTCGTCGGTGGATTTCATCGAGAGCAAGACGAGTTCGGCACCCGAACCGGCAGCGAGTTCGCCGGCTGTCTCGAGGAGCGATCGGTGGTGGTCGGAGTCTTCGATGACGACAAGTCCTTTGTTCATACGAGATGATACGGTCGGAAGTGTGAAAGGTCTTGTGTGAACACACGAACCATGGGGACCGATATCGTGGGCCTGAAAGCCACTCTCGAGGCGTGTGTGCCGGTTTCACGCAGCACCGTATAGGTATGGCTAACACTAACACATCACTGACGTGTCTTCAGAAATCGATCATCCAGGGATGCAATTTACACGCTCGTCACACCAACCGCCCAAGTGGAAACACACCAGTGATGTCGCCCCAGACACGCACTCGAGCGTCAGAGACGCATACAGACCAAGACCCGTACCCAAACGACCACGCAATACAAACACCAGACAACGCGCATTCAAACACCCGATACTCGAGCGCAGAGAGCGTCAGGGCTGAACGCGACCAACGGTGACGTAAAACGGGACCGTCTCCGTTCGTTCGTAGCGACCGTCCTGCATCGCTTCGATGACGTCTCGTCCCATCGCCCGCCACTCGCTCCGGAGGTCGTCGTACTCGGCGCCCGTAAGGTCGCTCTGGAGCATCGTCGCACGGTCGTCTGCTAACCCCGCTCCGGTCGCCTTTCGCCGGGCGACGGTCAGAGCGTGTTCGTCGTACGGCGGGCTGATGGTTCGGTCGTGGTCGTACCGATGGGTCGAAAGCACATCGAGCCCTGCCGTCTCGAACACGTCGCGGGCACTCACACCGAGCGTGACGTCCGTTTCGACACCCTCGAGATACGCGTTCCGGGCCCGGTGCTCGAGCGTGGCTTCCTGTGGGACGGTCGAATCGATGGTAACTGCGCCGTTATCGGGTTCGATGGCGGCGACGAGATCGCTCGAGACCCTGACGAACTCCTCGACGGCCGTCACCGGGTCCGGCAGATTGATCAACAGCGCCTGGCAGGTCAGCAGGTCCACGCTGTCGGTCGCAAACGGGAGTCGCGTCGCGTCACCCTGGACGACCGACACCGACGGCTTCGAGGACGCTTCGATGTCGTTCTCAGTCGACCCCCGCGTGTACTCGAGCAACGAACGGTCGACATCACACCCGATCACGGTCCCCGAAGACTCCTCGGCGAGAACGCGAGTGAGTTCGCCGGAGCCACAGCCCACGTCGAGAATTCGTTCACGGCTGGCTAACTCGAGGTCCGCCAGCGCATCGCGGGAGTCGGCCCACATCCCCGCTCGAGTCCGTCGAAGGTAGGCTTCGGAAAACGCTCGCACGAGTTTGCGTTCCGGGGGAACGGTAAAAAGCGATGCGTCTCGAGACTAGCTGGGTCACTCGAGTTCAACGGGAGAGAACGAGGAACACAATACGGCTCCGGGACGACTTGTTGGTTACCGATCACTGTCGCCGTGTCCTACCGATCACTGTCGCCGTGTCCTACCGATCACTGTCGCCGTGTCCTACCGATCACTGTCGCCGCATCGGCTATGGATCATTATTGCCCAGCGCGGTCGCAAGATAGTGACTGGCTGCCTCGAGGGTCCCCTCGCTCAGTTCGCGCGTGTGAAGCCACCGTTCGACGTCATCGGTACCGTCGTGGTGATAGAAGGCCTCGTGGTGCCCACAGCCAGATCCCGCAAACTGCGTGTCGGTAACGTCTGTGCCGGCACCCGCGTAGGCCGTCGCCATCGGCGAGACTTCACGCACACCCGGTTCCACCTCGCGGACGCTGCCGAGGTCGTGATCACAGCGACTGTCGACGACCGCCTCCACGCTGTCCCGTGAGAGAAACGTGTGAACGACCTCGTGGATCGCCATGTTCGCCGTCACTCGTCGGTTGTCCCACGTTTCGGTGGCTCCGATATTAGCGACCGTAAGGGCATCACCCGCGCCGACCCGGCGATGAGCCGATGGGGTGCCGCCGTAGCCCAGTTGCTGATTGAGCGGTTGCCAGGCCAACAGCAGATGACAACACGAGCCCGTCAACACCTCTCGGTCCTCGAGCACCTCGTCGAACGCGTCGGTGACACCATCGAGTGTCCCCTCCCGCTCGGACATATCGAGCGCGACCGGTCGCCCGGCCTCGAGTCGCCAGTGGACGGCGTCGAGGTCAGTCCGAGATTCCGCTTCGTCAGCCAGCGTCTCGAGGGCATCTCGAACAGCCAGGGCGGCACGTCGGTGGGCGGGTGCCCAGCCGAACGTTCCCGTCGGCCCCATACGGGCCTGCGGGTAACACCGGACGTGAATCGTCGCCTCGCCTCCCGCTTCGGTCGCCTCCCCAGTACTCGCCCCGCTGGAATCGAGTCCGGAGACCCGAGTCGCCATCCCTCGACGACTGGGCGGTTCGTGGGTTTCGCGAACGCTCGAGTACGCACTCGGGGTACAGCCACATCCCCACCCCTCAGTTCCGTCGCCAGCCATGACTCGAGTGGAGGGTCTCATTCCAGTGACAAAACCGCTGTGGCCCGTCCGCTCTGGAAGCAAAATGGTGGATTTGGTACTCAACACGAAGAACAGCAGCGTATCGGCCTCAAAAGAGAGGGAGAAATCAGGTGGTGTGGTTCGATTTTACCCACGAATGCAGGGGTGGGAAACCACTCAGGAGGGCGCTGGTGGGAACGTTGGATACCGTCCCGCCCCTTCGGTGTGCCAGCCAGTCAACTCGACCCACACGCCATCGGGATTGTGTGCAGCCTGGTTTCCGCCAACGGTTGTCTCGTACTCGTTCCAGCTCCAGCCAAAGGTCCACCAGTCGTTTCCGCCCCGGTAGCTGACGCTGACACCGGTTTCGACGTTCTCGTCTCCGCCATGTTCGATGTAGGCTGTACTGGTGGCATCGAAGCTTCGGCGGTCTGGCCATCGGTCTTCCTGGAAGCGGTCGTCGTATTCTGGACCCACGAGTTCCAGTGGAGAGAGTACCGGCTCACTCCCGCGTGGCGATTTGGTCTCGATAGTGCGATCGGAATCGACCTGGGCGTTAACCCAGAAAACGTCCCTCCCGTCGTCTACTGCAGCGATTTCAATCTGTAACATCGGCCCATGCTCGGTTTCGATGATCGCGTAGTCGATCCCATCGAATCGGTCACTGTCCGTGAAGTCAATGCCCCCGACCTCAAGGGTCGGGGCTTGTCAGTGGACTCCCGTTCTGCCGCCTTCAGGCGGAGGCGCTGAACTCGCCACTCACGTTCAACGTCCCTGACTTTAAGGCTGATTGACAGCCAGCCCATCCACCGCGAGACTTCTGCCCGCGATGGATATACCCGCAGTACCGAACCGCGACGTTCTTCGCCGCGTTGTAATCGGCGTTCACCTCGTACCCACACTTCTGACACACGAACGCTTTGTCGTCGCGGTTATCTTCGTGGGTAAACCCACAACACGAACACCGCTGCGACGTGTACGCTGGACTCACATAATCCACGAACAACTCGCGGTCTTCAACCTTGTACTCCGCGAATTCCACGAACTTCGCATACGCCCACTGCTGGAACTTCGACCCGTTCGCAATGTTCTCACGGATGTGTTTCAAGTTCTCGAAGATAATGCCATCAGCGTTCACACGTTCGGCTTCTTCGAGCAACTCGTTCACCCGGTTGTGGAGCCAGTCCAGCGACCAATCACTGAACTTGCTTCCAATCGACTTGATGGTTAAGTTCGCCGAGCGCGTGCCTGTCTGTTGGAGACAACCTCGGCGTTTCTCGTATTCGTTTCGCTTGTGGGTGAGGTAGTCTGCACTTCCGATGAATTTCCCAGTCGAGGTGACGGCGAACGCACCAGTCACGTTCAGATCAACACCGAGAACCACTCCGTTCTCGGAACCTTCACCACGTGACGTGGCTTCTTGGCGTTCTGTTCCATCAACCTCGTACTCGGGATTTTTCAACGTGACGTGCAGATAGAACTCCTCACTGTGTTCATCATACTGGAGCGTGGCACTCGACGCATTCCACTCATCGCTCTCATAATAGCGACCGAACGGTGTTTCTTCCCGCTCGCCTTCAGGTGGCAACACGTAGTCGGCTTTGACTCTGCCGTTAACCGTGGAGAGTGTCGCGTGGTCAGTGTTGAACGTCGCTGACCGCTTGTCGTACACGACGCTCCACGACTCGAACACGGGTTGACTCGTCTTCTCTCCTTTCTTCAACTTCTCAACGCCTGCATCGACGGCTTCGATAGCACGACGAATACCCTTTTGGACGAGGTTAGCTGTTAAATCGTGTTCTGCTTTGAGGTCGTCGTAGAGGGCTTTCTCAGCTTTGGCTTTCGACGTGATACAGTAATCATCGTAGCGCCACGCCCAGTTACTCGTCTGGTTGGCGCAGTCGAGGAACTGGTTTTTGGTGTGGTGGATGTCGGCTTTGCGGTCGCTGGGCACGTCGAGTTTGATAGGTACCGTGCGGCGCGGAGCGTCGTCCACCATCTACTTCACATGCAGGGGTCTTGCTTAATAAAAAATTCGTGTTTCGATTGGGAAGTCGGGTTGGATTTGTTACGTGGTTTGATTCTCAAGTGTCGGCTTCCTCCCCGAGGTCAAGCCTCGGGGCATCCGCCTTGACCGCCTGTGAACAACCCGACCCTTGCGGTCGAAGTATCCGCCTCGACCGTTGCTGAACCGTCGGTGTTTCTCGGCTCGAGGCATAGCCTCTGTGAACCGTCCGAAACGAAGTACAGAATCAGCGAGCTATTCGCGCAGTTCTTTGACTTTCGCGATGTTCCAGGCGAACCCTTTGCCGTTTTCAGTCGGCGTCTCGAGGGCGTACGGCAGGTCTCGAAGTTCGGGGTGGTTGATAATTGCGGCGATGCCGTCCTCGCCGATGTAGCCCTCGCCGATGAGAGCGTGTTCGTCTTTGTGCGTTCCGACATCGTGCTTCGAGTCGTTGAGGTGGATGTACTCGAGGTACTCGAGGCCGACGACGTCGTCGAAGCGCTCGACGGTCTCGTCGACAGCCTCGGGCGTCGTCAAGTCGTTGCCCGCGACGAGCGTGTGGGCGGTGTCGATACAGATACCGATGTCCTCGTCGGTACGTTCGATGATACCCGCCAGGTGTTCGAACTCGCCGCCGAGTTTGGTTCCGCTGCCGGCGTCGGATTCGATCAGGATGGTTACGTCGTCGGGAACCTCGAGATCGTCGATGACGCTCGCGGCGTTTTCGAGGCCGCCCTCGACGCCGGCGCCGGTGTGGGCCCCGAGGTGGACGTTGACGTACGGAACGCCCAGTGCCTCGGCGGCGTCGAGTTCCGCCTGCATCGAGGCCATCGATTTCGCCCGCAGGTCATCTTTGGGCGTACAGAGGTTGACCAGATACGCCGAGTGAATCACCCACGGCCCCTCGAGTTGGGTGTCGGTTTCCTCGCGGAACCCGGCGGCGGCCTCGTCGCTGATCTCGGGTTCGGCCCAGACCTGCGGCGAGGTGGTGAAAATCTGTCCGCAGTTGCCCCCGAAGGCGAGTTGTCGGGAGACGGCGTTACGAATGTCGTCGTACGGTGGGGTCTCCTCGTCGGAGGAGACGCGCGATCCGGAGATGGAGACGTGGGCTCCGACCTGCATGGACATATCGGAACCTGAGGACTAAGGGGTGATAAGGGCTACTGTACCCGATTCACTCGAGGATGGCCATCAGGAACACGGCGGTCGCAACCGATACCGCCGGTCGCAACCAATGTCGAAAACGCTTTTCACCATCCCCTCGACGTGTCACTATCTCGCCAGAGACACCCGCCGTCGGCCTGGCACGCGGCACCGTCGAACTGGAACCACACCGAGACGTCTGGAGCGAGTGCTACGCGGCTGAGATCGAGCGACTCGAGGCGGTTGTCGGCGACCGAGTTCTCGCGTTCGAACACGTCGGCAGTACCGCCGTCGAGGGACTTCCGGCGAAACCGATCATCGACATCTTTGGAATCGTCCCTGACCTCGAGGAAACGGACGACCTGGTGGCGGCCCTCGAGTCTTCCGGTTACGAACACCGCCCCGACGACATCGAGGGTCGGCACTTTCTCGCGAAAGGACCGGCCTCGAACCGCACGCACTACCTCTCGTTGGCGACGCGTGAGAGTGCCGTCGTCGAAAATCAACTCGCGTTCAGGGACGCGCTACGGGCGGACCCGGCACTCGCCCAGACGTACGCCGATCGAAAACGTAGGCTTGCAGCGACGTATCCCGACGACCGGGCGACCTATACGGCGAAGAAGGGGGCGTTCGTCCGTGCCGTCCTCGAGGACGTTGCGGAGGGGTAAGACCGGCCGCCGAGGGCGAGTCTTGCGGCCATCTCACTCGAGGCGCGCTCGCTCGAGCAATTCCACCGGATGGGGCGGCCGCTCGGTCTCGAGTACCTGTGAAAGCTGACTTCGACAGGAGGTCCCGGTGGCGGTTACGTGCTCGCCCGAACTGGCCTCGACCTGATCGCCGAGCAGCGAGCCGATCGCCATCGACAGGTCGTAGTGTTCGGCCTCGTAGCCGAAGCTCCCGGCCATGCCACAACAGGTCGAATCCAGTGGGTCGACGGCGTAGCCCGCCCGTCTGAGTACGCCAACCGCGTGGTGGTCAGTCCCCTGGGCTTTCTGGTTACAGTGGCCGTGATAGGTGAGCGACTGGGCGGTGGCGTCGACCTCGAACTCGAGCGACCGATCCAATCCGGTCCGGTCGAGATACTCGAGGACGCCGAACGCGGCGCTCGAGACGGCCTCGAGGGCGTCCGAATCGACGTCATGTCCGCCCCCGAGCAGGTCCCTGTACTCGTCCTGAAACATGACGGCGTCGGACGGTTCGACGAAGACGACCGACCTGCCGGCCTCGACGCGCGGTGCCAGCGTTCTGACGTTGTGTTTCGCCCGGTCGCGAGCCGTATCGAGCAGTCCCGTCGAGTAGGCGGCCCGGCCACTTGGCTCGAGGTCTGTGGGAACGCTGACGTGGACGTTCGCGGCCTCGAGCAGCGAGACGGCGGCTTTGCCGGGGCCGAGGTCGCTGTACGTCGTGAACGTGTCGGGGAAGAGAACGACCGCGGCGTCGGCGGTCGATTCGTCGACGCGAGCGCCACCGCGGGCGTCCCACCAGTCGTGGAAACTCTCACGTTCGAACGTCGGCAACTGCCGCTCGGGAGCGATGCCGAGGGTGCGTTCCATCGCGGCTCGAGCCCCCGGCAGGGCGGGCAGGCGGTTCGTAATCGGGGCCGTCGCGCTACCCAGTGCAGCCAGTCGATCGACATTCGCGAAGAGTTTCGTTCGGAGACTCGAGCCCTCGTCGGTGTGATACTGGTGTTTGACCTCGGCTTTGAGTTTCGCGAGGTCGACGCCAGTCGGACAGTCGCTGGCACAGCCCTTACAGCCGACACACAGGTCGAGCACCTCGCGCTGGAAGCGTTCGGAGTGCAGTTCCTCGGGCGGTAGCTCGCCGGAAATCGCCGCCCGGAGCAGGTTCGCCCGACCGCGTGTCGTCTGGATTTCCTCGCCGGAGGCCCGATAGGTCGGGCACATCACGTCACCCCCTGTCTGCCGACAGGTGCCACAGCCGTTACACAACTCGACGAGATGGGAGAAGCCACCGTCATCCTCGAAGGAGAGCGTCGTCTGTGGCTCGAGCGAGCGATAGGCAGGACCGTACCGCAGGTTCTCACGGACGTCGGCACCGACGCCTCGGTCACCGTCCGGCCCCACGTCGTCGCTATCGTCTCGGAAGACGACGTTCCCCGGATTGCACAGCCACTCGGGGTCGAAGGCCGTCTTCACGGCTTTGAACGCGTGCCACAGGTCCGGGCCGTACATCTTGGGGGTGAACGCGGTTCGTGCCATTCCGTCGCCGTGTTCGCCCGAGAACGCACCGCCGTGCTCGAGCACGAGGTCGGTCACGTCATCGGTGATGGCGCGCATCGTCTCCACGGATGGGCCGTCTTTGAGATTGAGAATGGGGCGGATATGGAGGGTCCCCGCTCCGGCGTGAGCGAAGTACGCCGCCGTCGTGTCGTGATCCGCGAGAATCTCTTGAAAACGCTCGACGTAGGTCGCGAGTTCGGCCGGCGGAACGGAGGCGTCTTCGATGAACGGGTACGGTTTGGGGTCGCCGTCCATACTCATCAACAGCGGAATCGCCGCTTTTCGAAGCTTCCAGAGGTTGGCCTGGGCCTCCTCGGTGTAGGCCTCGATGACTTCAAAGGCGTCGCCGTCTTCGAGGAGGTCCGCAGTCGTGTCAGCGATAGCCGCCTCGAAGGCCGCTCGCTGTGCCTGCTTGCTTCGAGAGCCGTCGTCGGCATCGTCCCCGACCAGTTCCGAATCGAACTCGAGCATAAGCGTAGCCGCCGCCCCCTCGGGAATCGATTCGACGTATCTCGCATACCCCTCCGACCCGCGGGCGAGGCGGAACACCTCGTCGTCCATCAACTCGACGGCGCTCACCTCGTGTTCGAGGGCGCGTGGAACGGCTGCCAGCGCGTCGATCAGGTCGTCGTACGCGTAGACGGCGAGTGCGGTTTCCTCGGGGACGGTCACCAGCGAGAGCGTCGCTTCGACGATGATACCCAGCGTCCCTTCAGCGCCAACGAGGAGTTTCGAGAGGTTGATCGCTCGTTCACCGTCGTCGGTCTCGTACAGGACTTTCTGCAGGTTGTAGCCGCTCACCGACCGCTGGAGGTCGGGGTAGCGCGTCTCGATTTCCTCGGCGTTGTCCTCGACCGCACTCCGGACGGCCCGGTAAATCTGGGCCTCACGGTCGTCTTTCGAGACGATTTCGTCCCACTCGGGGCTGTCGAGGACGATCTCCCGCGTTCGGATAAGTGACCCGTCGGCGAGGACAACCCGACACGACTCGACGTAGGCGTCCGTTATCCCGTACCGAACGGAGTGTGCACCCGTCGAATTGTTCCCGATACCGCCACCGATGGTCGCCCGGTTTGCCGAAGCCGGGTCGGGTGCGAACTTGAGACCGTGCGACTCGAGGCGAGCGTCCAGGTGATCCTGGACGACGCCAGGCTGGACGATCGCCCGGCGAGAGTCGGGATCGACCTCGAGGATATCGTCCATGTGCGTCGTGAAATCGAGGACGACACAGCCGGGGCCGACGGCCTGACCCGCGAGCGATGACCCCGCCCCGCGGGGAAGAATTGGCGTGTCAAACTCGGCTGCCGTCCGGACCGCTGCTTGGACATCCGCGACGTCTTTCGGGTGGACGACGCCCGCAGGTCGAGCCTGATAGATGCTCCCGTCAGTGGCGTACAACACCTGCGCGTACTCGTCGAAAGCGACCTCGCCCGAGACGCGCGACTCGAGCGTTCGGGCCAGGTCGGCGTACGGCTCGACCGGTTGTCGATCCCGGCCGGTCGCCTCGAGGTGAGCACCCGCATCGCCAGCCGTCGGTGGACCGTCCTCAACTGCCATGGATGGGCTACATCGGGAAGTGAGAAATAAGCTGTGACAGTGAATACCATTCATTTGCGAACGAATAGAGAGATACCAACGACGCCAATCAGCAGACATACGTCGCTCGACTCGAGTGGTTCCGTATGCGACTCGCGAGATTACTGACGCCGGCAGGACCGGTATCCGGACGCTTCGAGGTTGGCGACGTCGCGCCCGAAGACGGCTATCGCGGAGCCATCCTTCACGCCGACGACGGCACCTACGAGGTCGGACGAGACGGCCGCCTTCTCCCGCCGTGCGAGCCGTCGGCACTGTACTGTGTCGGTCGAAACTTCGCGGCGACTCTCGAGCAGATGGACTACGAACGTCCCGAGGAGCCGGACTTTTTCATCAAGCCACCGTCATCCCTCCTCGGGCACGGCCAACCGATTCCGTCCCCCGAGTTCACCGACGAGTTGACCTACGCGGGCGAACTGGCGGCCGTCATCGACCGACGCTGTCGAAACCTCGAGCCTGAGGACGTTCCGAACGTCGTCCGTGGATACACCATTATGAACGACGTGGACGCACTCGACCAGCAAGGTCGGACGGCCCGAAAGGCGTTCGACGGATCGGCCCCGCTGGGGCCCTGGCTCGAGACTGACGTCGATCCGACCGCCCTCGAGATGTGGACCGATGTCGCGGGCGAGCGCCGACAGGAAGCCAACACCGAACTGATGTTGTTCGACCCGTACGAGGTCATCGCGTTCCTTTCCGAACGCTTTACGCTCCGCCCGGGCGACGTCATCGCCTTCGGCAGCCCGGCCAATCCCGGCTTGCTCGAGCGAGGCAACACCGTCGAGATCACCTACGAGGGAGTCGGGACCCTCCGGAATACGGTCGCCTCGAGCCGATAGCCGGCGTGATTGTCGGACCGTTCATGGCCAATTACTCGCAAGAAGCGAGTGCGTACCAATAGTGACGGCCTCCGTTGGCGTCAGTATGGACTCGGATCTCGGCTTCACGCTCCCGGTGATCGGCATGGCCGTCGGCCTGACGACGGTCGTCGTCGGTATCTTTCTCGAGGGACTTGGCCCGATACTGGTCGCCGGCCTCGTCATTGCACTCGGCTCGATTGCCTTGTTAGGACACACCGTTGCAACGGCCGCAGCAGAGTAGCTGTCGGGGCGTCGGGAATCCACGACAAACCGGTATCGACGGCACTTTGGGGCACCCCCACCCGGTTCTCGTATGCACACGCTTCGATTCGTCACGGGAAACGAGGGAAAAGTCGAGGAGGCTCGCGAGTACCTCGAGGGACTTGCAACGGTCGAACAGGTCGGCTACGACTATACCGAAATCCAACACGACGACCTCGCAGCGATTGCGAGACGCGGGGCTCGAGAGAGCTACGACGCTATCGCCGCCGAAGACCAGGAGATAGACGGCGTTCTCGTCGATGACACGGGCCTGTTCGTCGACGCGCTGGACGGCTTTCCCGGCCCGTATTCGGCCTACGTCGAGGGAACCGTCGGCGTCGAACGGGTCTGGGAGCTCGCCAGTGCGGAAGAGAACCGACGGGCGCACTTCCGAACGGTACTGGCCTACGCGGACGAAAACGGCGTCGAAATCTTCGAGGGATCGGTGGCCGGCACCCTCGTCGAGCCACGGGGCGAAGGCGGCTTCGGTTACGATCCGATTTTCGCATACAACGGCCAGACGCTCGCAGAGATGACTGCCGCGGAAAAAAACGCCATCTCCCACCGAGGACGGGCGCTAGCAGCGTTTGCCGACTGGTACGCCGAGCGAACGGAGGAGACGGCGGACGACTGATTCCGCTATTTTAGTAGCCAGTAAAAGTCATTGGTTATCCTCTCACAAGAGGGCATCGCGATAGATGTGTGAATCGTTGTACCGGCTACTATACTGCCGGACAAAGAGAATTCGCCGGACGATAGCGGCGAATTCTCACAATGTCTGACAACATATCACGCACTCGAGCGAGCATCAACGATACGTCCCTCGGTAACACTGGGAATCCACTCGAGGGTTCACTCACTCGGACGTATCGATACCGACGGCCTGATTGACCGGACATTTTCTCGTGGTACCCGTGACCAGCAAGATAGCACCAACCAGGATGGCGATCACGCCGATCCCGAGCCCGATTCCCCAGTATCCCGCGAGGGCGAGGATACCCGCTGCAATCAACAGGATGCCGATAGCGATACGTCCCGTACGGTCGAGGCCGCCAACGTTCGTCTCCATACTGGAATCACCGCCGGAATCTACGGCCTCGAGAATAAAATATTCACCCCAGCGCCAGCAGTAGGCCGAACGAAGGCGAGGTCGAATGCACCGTCTGGAAGCCGGGGTAGCCATTTTTCTCCTCGAGGCCACAACTGAGCCTATGACGAATCGAACACCGACCTCGAGCGAGGTGACCGATAGAGACGCCACCCCACGGCACCGGACGGCTCTCGTCACCGGGGGGAGTCGCGGCATCGGCTTCGCGCTGGCCGCCGAGTTTGCTGCCGACGGCTACGACCTGGTGCTCGTGGCTCAAGATCACGACCGGCTCGAGGCGGCGGCCACCCAGCTCCGCACCCGGTTTGGGTGTGCGGTGACCGCGATGGCTACCGACCTCTCGGACCCCGAGTCGCCACAGGCCCTCCACGACCGGGTGTCGGAAGCTGTGGGCCACGTCAATGCGCTGGTGAACAATGCCGGCGTGGCAACCTACGGCCCGTTTGCCGAAAGCGACCTCGCCGCCGAGCGCGATCAGGTACGAATCAACGTCGAAGCCCCAGTCGCGTTAACGCGACTGTTTCTCCCGGCGATGCTCGAGCGAGACGACGGGATGGTACTCACGGTGTCGTCCACGGCAGCCGCGCAACCGGGGCCAATGATGGCAGGGTACCACGCGAGTAAGGCCTACGTGCTCTCGTTCACGGAATCGATCGCTGAAGAGTGTCGCGAGACGGGCGTCACCGTCACCGCGCTCTGTCCGGGACCAGTTTCGACGGGTATCCACGATCGCTGTGGGCGGGGTTCGACGTGGCTCGAGCGCCGATTTATGTTCACACCGCAACAGGTCGCCGCGTCGGGCTATCGGGCAGCCAAACGCGGTGATATCGTTTTCGTACCGGGCTACCGAAACCGGGTGATACCCGCACTCTCGAGGCTGTTACCCAGCTCTCTCAGACGTCGGCTTGGACACTGGGTGGCGACCCCAGGTGTCGTTCCCCGGCGGTAAGAAGACAATTTCCCAACAGGCGAGAGAAGAAAACACCTTTTGATGCTGAACGACATCGTGGTACTGATGGCAACCCACACCGATGATCGGGTCTACTACGTGATCAGCGACCTGCACATCGGCGGTGACGAACAACTCGAGCACGTCGAGTTTCTCCCCGAACTCCTCGACTTCCTCGAACGAATGGAAAAAACGGACGAAGACGCCGAGTTGATCATCAACGGCGATGCGTTCGGCCTCTGGGAGTTCACAACCGTTTCGGGCATCGAGAAGTTCGACGTCCTCGAGGAAACCTACCAGGACCTGTTCGAGCAGTTCCGGGCTACCGGCGAGAATATCCCCATCACGCTCTTGCCGGGGAATCACGACCACGAACTGGCCGCCTACGACGAGTACGTCGAGCGCTTTGCCGAGTACAACGTCGATCTGGTTCCCAACCAGTCGATCACGCGGGAGATCGGTGAGCAAGCGGTTCACTTCGAACACGGTCACCAGCGCGACGACAATAACCGAATCGAAGACTGGGGCAACCCACACGCGACCCCGCTTGGGTACTATTACAACACGCTCGTGACGAGTCGTGCGGGCCAGCTTTCCGACCGCGGCCGGTACAACTGGCTGAAAAACGTCCAGGCGGTCACCCCGACCGAACGAATGCCGGTCTGGTTGTTCTCGAAGTACTTCTACCGGGAGATGAACCCACTGCTCCGATACTCGCTGGTCCCGTTTTTGCTGTTGTTCAACATCAGCGTCCTGCTCGCGATTCTGGCCGGCCTCGACCTGATCGGCATCTGGTCGACGCCAGTCGAAGCGGCGACGGCCTTCCTCGGGCAGTTCGGCCGCGCGGGTACCATCGCCTGGTTCCTCCTTGCTGCGAACGTTGCGATTGCCGGCCTCCTCGTGCTGGTCGGCATTCCGTTGCACTTCATCCGCCGGGACATCAAGAAGACGGTCAACCGATTTGGCGTCTTCGAGACCGATCTGACGGTCGACCCCGAAGCCCCCTACGAGGAAGCTGCTCGCGAGGTGTTCGACGCCAACCCGGAGACCACCATCTTCTGTTTCGGCCACACCCACCGACCGATGATTCAGGAACTCGAGGGCGGTATCCTCGTGAACAGCGGTACCTGGCTCCGACGACTCCACCGTCGGGACGGTATCATCGGCCTCCTCCCGCCGGTGTTCTATCCGAGCTATCAGCTCTCGGCGGTCCGCATCGCCCCCGAGGACGAGGGCGTCGCCGTCGAGTTCGAAGCGATCAAAAAGCCGAGTCCGGCCACCGAAGAACTCACGCGCACCGAGCGGTTTTTCACCGTCGGCCGCGAGCCGATTCCCGAGCTTCCGGATCGGTACGTGATCCCAACAGAGAAGATCGCCGAACCGCTCGAGGCGTCGGATTGATACGGTCTGTTGTGATTCGGTACAGTGAGCGTTCGGGCGAGGCCAGTGCTCACCGGCAACACGGTGCATCGGTCCGTATGAGCGGTAACTTTTCCGGAAGAGTAGGTCACTCGAGCGGATCTCGATCAGGACCGGAATAGGACCCACCGACGACGGCTTCGTAGAGGCTTTGCGGGTCGAACAGCGTGGCGAAGGCATCAGGCGACCGGATGCTGACTGACACCCGTGGTTGGAGCGTCAGTCCAGCCTTGGCCGAGCGCAATCCCTCCTCGTACGTGAGAAGGTGTGCCGCGTTTCCGCGGTAAGCAGACGCCAGTGCCGGATGGTCCTCCGGCGGTTGTTCGACGAGAACGCGCTCAGCCTCGAGACGCTCGCGGTGGGCAGCCGCGAGGTCGCTATTTGCGAGCGACGCAACGAGCACTTCGGTTTCGGCGAGCAGTTCGTCGCTCGCGACGAGTTCGACCCAGTCGTGTCGCCGGACGTGATCGAGGGCCGCTCTGGCATCGCCATCGACGAACAGGTCCGCTGCCAGGACGTCCGCGTCGGCGACCACTCGAGCCGGATTCGGCCGGTCAGGCATCGTCTCTCGCACCTCCTTCGGTCGCTTCCGCACGGAGTCGTTCCCTCGTCGTTCGAATTGTCTCGAGGTCGACGCCGACCGCCTCGCCTCGCTCGAACAGGTCCTGCCACGTCAGCGCGTCAGTCATCGATTGGCGTTCGTCCTCGAGGCACAAAAACGGACGTGGCGAGGCCTCACCGAAACTGAACGAGTATCTGCCAGAGAAGGATACCGACAACGAAAGCCAATCCGACGTTGCCAAAGAGACCAAGCAACCCGATCACCACGGCGATCGCACCTTCGTGAGAGGTCGAGAGTGGCACGAGTGCGGCACGGGCGAGTTCGAAGCCGACGATGGCCAGCAACACGCCGAGCAATGCCAGGGGAAACGCCGCAAGCAGTGCTCCGATGGCGAGAAGTGATAGCGCAAGGTAGCCGATTCCGAGGAAGACGTTCGCACCGGCCGTCTTCGCGCCGAAGGCGTACTTGCCTGCCAGTCCGCCACTCCCGTGACACATCGGAATGCCACCGATCGGGACGGCAGCGAGACAGGTGATGCCCATACTTCGAGAGAGCTGGTCCGGTGACAGCTGACGATTGTAGAGGTCACCCGCAAGCACCGCCGTTGCAATCGCGGCGTTCCCGATCGTCATCCCGAGTTGAGCACCGGTCGCCTCGAGTGCGTCAGCACTAACCATCGGACCACCGGCCGGGAAGAACGTCATCGATGGAAGGCGCGGCGACGGGAACCCAGCGAGGGACACGGCGATAGCGCCACCCACGACGAGAACGACGATCGAACTGGCATTTCGGTACCCAGCAACCACCATGAATCCCACAAGAGCGAGTCCCGCGAGGGCAACGGGCAGCGCCTCGAGCGAGAGTCCGAACGCCGCCTCGAGCAACAGGAAGGCGACCGCGAGTTGAATCCCACGGACGACCGGTTCACCGACGACTCGCTGGAGACGACCGACGAGACCGAGCCAGCCGACGACCAACAACACGCCACCGGCGAGCAAACCCGCGCCAATCAGTTCAGGATACGAAAGCGCGCCGACGATTGCGAGGCCAACCAGGGCCTTCATTGGCTCGAGCGAAATCGGCATTCCGTAGAACAGCCCCCAGACGATCTGAAAAATACCGAACGCCAGAAAGACGTGAGCCAGCGAAACCGACGTCGTCGCTGCAAGGGCAACGAGCAACGGCAAGACCGTAATTGAATCTCCTATCGCCCCAGTTAGCTCACCTGTGGAAAATTCGAGCGAAGAGAAATGAGCATATTCGCCAGAGAACGCCATTAGGGCCATTACGCCGACCGTCAGTATGAAAATTGTCCGTAAGCACAAACACGCCCGATTTCGGGTTTCGAAATTGCTTTTGGTTTACACCCGGTGGCAACGGACTCCAAAAGGGAATCCGTTCAAAACTCGTTCACAGGACGTTATCGAGCCTCGAGTGCCCCCTCGATCAAGGCCTCGAGTTCGTCGACGACGGCTTCGTCGACCGCCTCGAGTGGCCCGCGGGGGTTGCCAACTGACTGACCGCGAATCGAGAGCGCGGCTTTGACCCCCGGCACGCCGTAGCGGGCGGTGATCGCGCGATTGAGTTCGACCAGATCCGCGTTCAGGGCTCGCGATCCGGCAGTGTCGCCCCCCGTATAACGCTCGTAGACCGTACAGGCCCGTTCCGGAACGGCGTTTGCCAGTGCCAGAACGCCCCCGTCGACACCCGCATCGAGTGCCGGAGCATAGACGCTTCCGCTCCCGGCGAGAACCGAGAAGGCCATCTCGTCGGTGAACCGTACCAGCCGTTGTACGGACTCGAGGCTCCCGCTCGAGTCTTTGATGCCGGCGATGTTCGGATGGGAGGCGAGCGATTCGACGGTTCTGGGGGCGAGTACGTGACCCGTGAACTTGGGGACGCTGTAGAGGTAGATCGGTATCGGTGACTCATCAGCCAGGGTTCGGTAGTATCGGCCGAGCGCACCGTCGTCACTGCCGTAGTACGACGGGGTGATAACGAGTGCCGCATCCGCCCCCACGTCGGCCGCCCGTTCGGTCGCCTCGAGCGTCGGTTCGTACCCCTCGAATCCGGTCCCCGCGAGAACGGGTTTCTCGGTCGCGTTCGCGACGGTTTCGGTGATATCGATTCGTTCCTCGAGGCTCAACAGCGGAGCTTCACCCGTCGAGCCACAGGGGACGAAAAAGTCGATTCCGGCGGTCTCGAGCCAGTCGACCAGTTCCTCGAGTGCCGCGTGGTCTACGGTTCCAGCCTCGTCGAACGGCGTCGCGAGTGGAACGCCAGTGCCGTGCATGGCTGAGGCTGTGTCGGGAACTACCATATATTGTCGGTCACGGCAGCGTGTGCCGCCACTCGAGCAGTTGATGTTGCCGCTACGTCAGTGCGCCCAGCAGCGCGTGCCACCACTCGAGCGCAGAGCGAAACGCGTTTCCCCCGGAACCCGTTAGGTCCGTTCAATGAACTGCAATCGGTGTGCCGAACCCGCGGTGATGCACGCCGCTTACTCCGGGGCACACCTCTGTGAGGCACACTTCCTCGAGTCGGTCGAAAAACGCGTTCGTCGGCGGGTTCGCCGGGACGATCTGGTGCCACGGTCGGCGACGCCCGACAATCCGCAAAAGTGGCTGATCGGCCTCTCCGGTGGCAAAGACAGCGTCGTCCTCACCCAGATTCTCTACGAGACCTTCCACGAGGACCCGCGAATCGAACTGATCTGTCTCACCATCCACGAAGGCATCGAGGGCTACCGTGACAAGAGCCTCGACGCCTGCATCGAGTTAACCGACGACCTCGACCTCACCCACGAGATGCTGAGCTACGAAGACGAATTCGACGTCCGAATGGACCAGGTGGTCGAGGACGACCCCGAAAACATGGCCGCCTGTGCCTACTGTGGGGTCTTCCGACGCGACCTGCTCTCGAACTACGCCGAGGATATCGACGCCGACCTCCTGTTGACCGGCCACAACCTCGACGACGAAGCCCAGACCGCGCTGATGAACTTCCTCGAGGGCGACGTCTCCCAGATCGCAAAGCACTTCGACGCCAGCCTCGGTCCGCTCTCCGAACGTCGAAGTAGCGAAGCGTTCGTCCCGCGAGCGAAACCCCTGCGAGACGTCCCCGAAAAGGAGGTGGCACTGTACGCCCACCTCAGAGACCTGCCCGCCCACATCACCGAGTGTCCCCACTCGAGCGAGGCCTATCGCGGCGAGATTCAACAGCTGTTGTACGGCCTCGAGGAGAACCACCCCGGCACCCGACACTCGATTCTCTCCGGCTACGAAGAACTGGCTGGCATCGTCGCCGAGCGCTACGACGCCGATGGTGACGATCCCGACTTGCGCGAGTGTACCGAGTGTGGGTCGACAACGACCCGAGAAATCTGTCGAAAGTGCTCGCTGCTCGAGTCGATTCAGGCGGTTTGAACGGGGTTACACAGACTCGAGGAGAAAGCCCACGACTTGAGTCGTGGGTGGATGTCAAGTGCGGTGGTCGGTCACTAACGTCGATGGGCAGCTGTTCACTCCGGTAGCGGCCGCGGCGTATCCCGACCACGTAGCGACTCCGGGCCGAACCGTATCACGAGTGCGAGCGCAACGATAGCAGTCCCGACGTGGACGAACGGATACAGTTCGGGAGCAAAGCCCATCGTCTCGCCGGTGAGGTTCCCCAGGAAGTGTAAAACGGTGACTGCGAGAACGCTCCGTGCAGTATTATTGTAAACCCACGTTCCAATGATTGCAGTCAGGACGATGCTTGGAAGCCACCACCAGAGTTCCGGCTGGAATGTCGTCCCCTCATAATAGCCGGGCATGTAGACCAGCGGAACGTGCCACAGCGCCCACACGGTTCCCAGAATCAGGCTACTCACGAACGCGCTCCAGCGTGCCTGGAGCTGATCGAACCAGTAGCCGCGAAGCCCAATCTCTTCGATCGCCGGAAACAAAAGCGCAACCGATAGCAGAAAGAACAGTGCTGCGGGGTCGAAGAGTCGGTCGGTCCCGATGAAGGTCAGCGGTTGGGAAGTGAATCCGATGAGAAGGGCAACGCTGGCCACGACGAGGGTGAACAGCGGATAGAACAACAGAATGATCAGCCACCATCGGCTACTGATCCGACCGACCTCCAGCAATCGCCGACGGAGATCGACGAACCCAGCCCGCCCGTGATTTGTCCACAGCAATACGAGCCCAGCCAAGAGTGGACTCGAGCCGCCAATCAATAAAAACACCACGTTTGGGTACGTCCAGACGGACGCTTCTGAGACGACCACTGGCAGCCAGAAAAGATAGGCCCAGCCCAGATACAGCAGGGGGAATCCCCATGGCGAACTGGTACGCGCGAGTCTGACAGCACGTCGAGAGAGCTGTCGTGAACGCAACCTGCTCATATCTGGACTTTTTCGAGAGGTTATTTGCCTGTGTCGGCAGTTCCAGTAGTCTGAAAAATACGCACCGGTCGACGGTGGGGAGGGTACTAGTGGCTTCCCAAACCTGAGCGGATGCGTGAAACCGATGGCTGTTGTCCGGTTTCACTCATTAGTCAACGTTTGGGAGGGTACTAGGCCGGGGTTCCGGGCGTCGTTTCCCGACTCTCGGCCACCTCGAGACCCTCGAGACCCTGTAGCTGTTCGTAGGCGCTGACGGTCGTCGCCAGCGCGTAGACGGTGACGACGGCTGCTGCGACCTGGCCGAGGAGTGCGCCAGCGATACCGAAGAAGGCCAGCGGCGCGCTCACCAGGGCGAGGGCGATGGTGCCGAGACCGACCACGGCAACGCCGAGGCCAAACAGGCGGATGCGGTTGCCTCGAGTGAGGCGATAGCTTCGTCGGAATCCCTCGAGGGCGTTGTCGTCCTCGACGGCGACGAACACGGCCCAGTAGTAGAGACTCACCAGGACGAACAGCCCGGGAATCACGAACAGGATGGTGCCGGCAGCCACCAGTATTCCGAACACGATAGCACCTACGATGGCGTTCAGTGTAGCGAACCCGATCTTGTGGCGGGCGAGGGCACGCGGGATACGCTCGGTCTCTCCGGCGGCGAACGTTCGGAGGGCGACGATGGCGGCGGCGACGGTCCCGATCGCGAACACGAACGAGAGGACGCCGGTGACCAGCCCCCACGCGCCGACCGCGGTCTCGGTCGTTCCGGCCGGGCCAAGTGTAGTCGGTGCGAACACCGCACTGGCGATCGATAACACGGCGAAGACGGCGACGAGCATTGCGCCCGCTCGAGTAGCGGTTCGAGTGTACCCGTCGGTCATCGCGTCGATGATGGTAATAGCCATGGGAGTAAATACGCGCGCTGTGAGTAAATACTAGTAGTTCGACAATATCCTCGAGATCTAACGTTTCAGGAGATGTAGAGAAGTTTTCACCGGAAACCTGCAGTCATGATTTCCGACATCACTGTCCGTTTCAGTCAGAGAGGACCTCGAGTTCGATGGCTTTGGCCGTGCTCACCACGAGACCGGTCGTGTCTTCCTCGAGGCGTTTACCCTGCATGCGGTCGGCGGGGCCGGAGACGCTGATGGCGGCGATGGGGTCGTCTTCGATGACGATTGCGCTGGCGACACACTGCCAGCCCTCGGTCTGTTCGCCGCGGTCGAACGCGACACGGCGGTCACGAATCGAGCGCAGTTGGCTTCGAAGGGTGGCAGGATCGGTGACCGTTCGTTCGGTCAGAGCTGGCAACCCGTGTCTGTCGATGAAGTCGTCGACGGCCTCGTGACCACGATAGGCGAGGATCGCTTTGCCCGCCGCCGAGGCGTGAAGGGCAACGCTGCCGCCCTCCTCGATCGGATGCTCACCGTTGCCGACGCGGTACAGGTACACCCCGTGGTCGTCTTCGGGGACGACGAGGTTGACGCTCTCACCGGTAGTTCGAGCCAGCGTTCGCAACTTCGCTTTCGCCGCCGCATAGATCGGGTTGCGTTCGCGTGTGGCTAACCCGAGACGAAGAAACCGATGGGTTAGTCGATACTTACCGTCAGTACTGGTGACGTATCCGAGCGTCTCGAGGGTCGAAAGATGGTTGTGAACGGCGCTTTTTGACCGGTCGAGTTCGGTCGCTAACTCGGTGACGCCGGCCTGCTCGCGCGTTCGAAGCGCTTCCACGATCGCAAACGACGTCGCCGTCGCCTGAACGGAAACGCCAGCATCTTTCCCCATCGTTCGTCTCTGATGTACGGTACTCCATCTACAAAACCTTTGTTCTCCATAGCTGAACGGCATGAATCGAGTGGGGATTTATACACGTTTTTCTCTGTTAAACGAAGGGAAAGCCGGTAATAATGTCCTATATTTAGTGTAAGTCGGTGGGCTTTCACTTATAAAAGGCCCCTGTTTCCCTCTACAGAACAGTCGGAAAATGATAGACGTGAAGCGTTCACCGTGAACTCGACCGGTGCATTTAAGTAGTACTCGCCATTCCGTGAGAATAGTCAGTGGGACAATGCCACGCAATAGCAACTACAGTCGACGACGAATGATGATCGGCACTGGGGCAGCCGGTGCAGCCGCACTCGCAGGATGTATTGGAACGGGCGACTCAGAAGATGACGGCAACGGCGGCAATGGTGGAAACGGCGGTAACGGTAACGGCAACGGTGGCAACGGTGACGCCCCGATGGCCGACGAGATCGACGGCTGGGGTTGGGACGTTGCAGCCCGCTCGCTGCAACTCACCGCAGAGGAGTACAACGCCGAACACGACGCCACGGTGAACATCGAAGAGTTCGGTCGGGAGGCAATGAAAGACGACCTGCAGACGCGTCTCGCCAGCGGCTCGGGCGCTCCCGACGTCTCGATGCTCGAGATGATCGACGGACCATCCTACATCGATACCGGCTCGGTGCTCGACATCTCCGACCGGATCGAAGAAGCGGGCGTTTACGACGACTTCGTGCCAGGCGTCTGGGACGCGCTGAGCGATGACGACGGGATTTACGCACTCCCCTGGGACATCGGCCCCACGGCCGTCTACTACCGGCGCGATGTCTACGACGAACACGGCCTCGACGCCGATGCCATCGAAACCTGGGACGACTTCATTGCGGAAGGAGAGAAACTGCCAGACGATGTCTCGATGTTGAACCTTCCTGTGGACGACCTCGACGGTGTCTGGCGCTATCAGTTCCGCCAGCTTGGGAACAACCCGTTCACCGACGACGGTGCCGTCAACATCCACAACGAGGACTCGGTGATGATCGCCGAGACGATTAAAGAAGTGTACGATGCCGGCATCGCTGCCGACCTCGACGGCTGGTCGACCGCCTGGTTCGGCGCGTACGAGAGCGGCGACATCGCGTCGCTACCCTCCGCCGCGTGGATGGAAGGCACGCTTCGAGCCGAACTGCCGAGTACGGCTGGCAACTGGGGCGTCTACAAGATTCCCGCACACGAGCCCGGCGGACCCCGTGCCTCGAACTGGGGCGGCTCGAGTCTGATGATCCCGAACCAGATCGACGACGCCGAGCGAAATCGCGCGTGGGACTATATTGAGTGGAGCCTCGCCACCGAGGAGATGCAGCTACTCATGTACGACGAGTTCGGCCTCTTCCCGGCGCTCGAGACGACCTACGACGACGATACCTTCGACGAAGAGCTCGATTTCTTCGGCGGACAGGCAGCTCGACGCGTGTTCGCAGACGTGGCCGAAGACATTCCTGACTACCAGTTCTCCGAAGACACGCCGGAAGTCACGGATGCTATTAACACGGAGTTCGAACGAATGCTCCGTGACGACCTCGATCCAGAAGACGCTGTGGTGGCCGCCGCAGAGACCGTCGCCGAACGAACCGGCCGCGATCTGGCCTGAACCCTTCCCCATCACCCTTCATGTCAACACAGCATTCTGACGAGGAGACGCCCGTCTCGAGCGACGGCGACCCGCTTCGCTTGCGACTCTGGGATCGGATTCGATTCGCCAGGCAGAGCTACACCGAGCGGATGCCCCAGATCGAGTCGATCGCCTACGTGTTCATTTCGCCGTTTTTCCTCCTGTTCGGGCTGTTTCTGGCGTTTCCAATCGTCTACACGGTGTACCTTTCGTTTTTCGAGTACCAGAGCGTCAGTAGTGACAGCCTGTTCTGGATCGATATCGGGCCAATATTCATCGATGTCCCACAAATCGCCGAGTTGCAGTTTGTCGGATTCGGGAATTACGCCCACATGGCCGGCGACAGCCTGTTCTGGCAGTCGATGTTCAACACGACGTACATCCTGCTGATTCAGGTGCCGATCATGATCGGACTCGCACTGGCGCTGGCAATCGCGCTCAACGCATCGTTCGTCCGGTTCAAAGGCTTCTTCCGGACGGCGATCGCGATTCCGGTCTCGGCAAACATCGTCGCCTACTCGACGGTCTTTTTGCTCCTGTTTAACGAGCAATTCGGCTTCATCAACTACCTGCTGTCATCGGTCGGCGTCGAACCGATCGCCTGGCTCAGAGACGAGTTCTGGGCACGGAAGACGATCATCGCTGCGGTCACCTGGCGCTGGACCGGTTACAACATGATCATCCTGCTGGCAGGACTGCAAAACATCCCCCAACAGCTGTACGAAGCCGCCGAAATCGATGGCGCCAGTCGCTGGGAGAAGTTCCGGTACGTGACTTTGCCACAGCTGAAACCTGTGCTGTTGTTCGTCGTCGTCCTCTCGACCATCGGCACGTTCAAACTGTTCGCCGAGCCCTACGTCATCACCGATGGTGGCCCGACGAACGCGACGATCACCATCGTCCAGTACATCTATCGCGAAGCCTTCCAGAACTGGAACCTCGGCTACGCGAGTGCGCTAACGGTCGTCTTCGTGGCCATCGTCAGCGTCATCTCCATCATCCAGATCAAGATCGGAGGTGACGACTGATGCGCGAACAGCGCCGCAAGGACGCCGTCTGGCAGTTCACGACCTATGTGTTCATCCTCGTGATGACGCTCGTGATGCTCGTCCCGCTGTACTGGATGATCGTCGCCGCGACGCTCCCACAGGAGCAGTTCATCCAGTTCCCCCCACGGCTGTACCCCGGAACGGCTTTCTTCGAGAACTTCGCTGCACTCCAGGAACGGACGGACTTCGTCCGCTCGATCTGGAACAGCGTGTTCATCGCCGTCGTCTACACCGTCCTCTCGATCTTGCTGTGCTCGATGGCCGGCTTCGCGTTCGCGAAGTACGAGTTCCGGTTCAAAGAGCCGATCTTCTATCTCATCCTGGCGACGCTCGTGTTGCCCATCCAGTTGCTGGTCATCCCCCTGTTCTTGATGATGTCCCAGATCGACTGGACTGATACCTTCAGAGCCATCATCATCCCGTGGCTGGCGAACCCCATCGGTATCTTCCTCATGCGACAGAACATGAAATCCATCCCCGACGCCTTGCTCGAGTCCGCACGGATGGATGGCGCGACGGAGTTCCAGATATTCTACCGGATCGCGCTCCCGGCGATGCGCTCTTCGATCGCCGCACTCGCCATCATCCTGTTCCTGTTCCAGTGGGACCTGTTCCTCTACCCGCTGGTCATCCTCGAGACGTCGGCGAACTACACCATCCCCGTGGCCCTCTCCGGACTCGAGGGGACCCAGCGGGTGTACTACGACCAGATCATGGTCGCGACGAGCCTCGCGATCATCCCGCTGGCAATCCTGTTCCTGGTGCTCCAGAAACAGTTCGTCAGCGGCATCCTGGCCGGATCGCTCAAAGAGTAACCATGTACGCACACAGCACACCGACACGAACACACGACACGAACCCATCCCACGACCGAGAACCATGGCACGCATAACGCTCACCGACCTCACCAAAGTGTACGATCCCGATGGCGAGGCAGTCGTCGCCGTCGAGGACTGCAACCTCACCGTCGACGACGGCGAGTTCCTCGTCCTCGTCGGCCCCTCGGGCTGTGGAAAATCCACCACGCTCCGGTGTATCGCCGGCCTCGAAGACATCACCGAAGGCCGCCTCGAGTTCGGGGACACCGACGTCACCACCTACAGCGCCAGCGAGCGAGACGTCGCAATGGTGTTTCAGAACTACGCGCTGTACCCGCATATGACCGTCCGACAGAACATCGGCTTCGGGCTCAAACTCTCGTCGAAACTCTCCTCGAGCGAGATCAACGACCAGGTTGAGTCGGTCGCCGAAATGCTCGGCATTAGCGAGCTGCTCGGTGACAAGCCAAAAGAGCTCTCGGGCGGCCAGCAACAGCGGGTCGCACTCGGTCGGGCAATCGTTCGCAAACCGGAAGTGTTCCTGATGGACGAGCCCCTGAGCAACCTCGACGCGAAACTGCGTTCTGATATGCGCACCGAGTTACAGGAACTCCAGCAGAATCTGGACGTGACGACGGTGTACGTCACCCACGACCAGACCGAGGCGATGGCGATGGGCGACAGAATCGCCGTCATGGACAAGGGCATCCTCCAGCAGGTCGGGCCGCCGGAAGAGGTCTACCGGCAGCCGGTAAACGAGTTCGTCGCCGACTTCATCGGGTCGCCCAGCATCAACCTGCTCTCGGCCGACGTCGACGGGTCGACGCTGCTCGGGCCGGGCGGATTTAAGTACGATCTCGGAAACGCCTCACCCGTCGAAGGGCACGACCGGGTCCGCGTGGGTATCCGCCCCGAAGACATTCGACTGGTCGACGGCGGCCCGAACCGTGCGGAAGTGACCGTCGTCGAGCCGATGGGCAACGAGAACTTCTGTTACATGGAACTCGAGCACATCGAGATGACGGCGCGAATCAGTCCGACCCAGCGACCGACCGCCGGTGAGGAGGTCGCCTTCGCGTTCGACGAGGCCGCGCTATACCTGTTCGACGCCGAGACCGGCGACGCACTGAAGACGAAAACCGACGAGTCACCCGACAACATCCACACGGAGGTATCTACCTGAATGCGAATCACTGATTACGAACTGTTCGAAGTCCCCCCACGATGGCTCTTTCTCAAGCTGACGACCAGCGACGGCACCGTCGGCTGGGGCGAGCCGGTCGTCGAGGGACGGGCCAAGACCGTTCGCACGGCCGTCGAAGAACTGCTCGACAACTACCTGCTGGGCGAAGACCCCAGCCGAATCGAAGACCACTGGCAAGCGATGTATCGCGGCGGATTCTATCGCGGCGGACCCGTCCTCATGTCGGCCATCGCCGGCGTCGATCAGGCGCTGTGGGATATCAAGGGAAAACACTTCGATGCCCCCGTCTACGAACTGCTCGGCGGTCGCGCCAGAAACCGCGTCCGCGTCTACCAGTGGATCGGCGGCGACCGGCCACAAGACGTTGGCGATGCCGCCAGCGAGAAAGTCGACGAAGGGTTTACCGCGCTCAAAATGAACGCCACGCCCGAGTTCCGACCCGTGGACAATCCCCGCGCGGTTTCGGACGCGGTGGACCGAATCGCCGCCGTCAGAGACGCCGTCGGCGACGAAGTCGACATCGGGGTCGACTTCCACGGGCGCGTCTCCAAACCGATGGTCAGGCGTCTCGCGACGGCGCTCGAGCCGTACGATCCGATGTTCATCGAAGAACCCGTCTTGCCCCAGCACAACGACGCGCTGGCAGATATTCGGGCATCGACGACAACCCCAATCGCCACCGGCGAGCGAATGTACTCCCGATGGGATTTCAAACAGATTTTCGAGGAGAACGCGGTCGACGTCATCCAGCCGGACCTCTCACACGCCGGTGGCATCACGGAGGTCAAAAAGATCGCCGCGATGGCCGAAGCCTACGACGTATCGGTGGCCCCCCACTGCCCGCTCGGCCCCATCGCACTCGCCTCCTGTATCCAGGTCGACGCCTGTTCACCAAACACGCTGATCCAGGAACAGAGTCTGGATATCCACTACAACGAGACGAGCGACGTCCTCGATTACCTGGTCGACCCCTCGGTGTTCGAGTACCGCGACGGCTACGTCGACCTGCCGGATGGTCCCGGACTCGGCATCGAAATCGACGAGTCCTACGTCCGCGAGCAGACCGGTGGCGTCGACTGGCACAACCCGATCTGGCGACACGACGACGGCAGCGTCGCCGAGTGGTAATCATGACGGTGCCACGCCTCGCTCGAGGGTCGTACGAACTGCCGTCGGGAGACCGAAGCAGTGACCGCCGAAGGCGGGGGCAACGGCGTTCCACAAAAACGCGCCAACATGCTCGAGAAACCGGTTCTCCCTCGAGCGCCGCTGGAAATCTCGAGGGGACCGTCGCTGAGAACGTCGAGGGAAAACGATGACCGAACGCCTCGAGTCTCCTACCGCAAACGCCGTCAAGGGTCGATTCGACGGGCAGACCGCTATCGTGACGGGGTCGACGCGCGGCATCGGTGCCGGTATCGCCGCCCGACTCGCCGCCGAAGGCGCGAACGTCGTCGTTTCGGGACGCACCGCCGAAGCCGGGAAAGCCGTCGTCGACGCTATCGAAGCTGACGACGCCGAGGCCGTCTTCGTCGAGGCCGATATGCGAGAGCCAGACGACATTTCGGCGCTCGCCGAAGCCACCGCCGAAACCTACGGAAGCGTCGACGTCCTGGTGAACAACGCGGGCGTCCAGACCGAGACACCCGTCGACGAGGCGTCGATGGACGACTGGGCGTTTGTCCTCGAGACCGATTTCCGAGCCTACTGGCTCGCGGCGAAAGCCGCCCTCGAGTACATGGACGAGGGGTCGATCATCAACATCTCCTCGAATCACGCCGAGTCGACGATGCCGGGGCTGTTCCCCTACAACGCCGTCAAAGCCGGTATCAACGGAATGACCCGTGCCATGGCGCTCGATCTCGGCCCATCGATTCGGACGAACACGGTCGCACCCGGCTGGATCGAGATCGAACGGACGCGAGAAGAGTTGCCCGACGGCCGTCTCGAGGAGGTCGAATCGATTCATCCGGTCGGGCGCATCGGTACGCCTGCCGACGTCGCCGGAGTCGTCGCGTTCCTCGCAAGCGACGACGCGGCGTTCATTACGGGGTCGACGCTGCTGGTCGACGGTGGCCGCGGAGCCGTGATGCAAGACGACACCCTCCCCGACTATCGACGGCTGAATCTCGAGTGAGACTCACGGATGGATACAGCCCCTCCGTATCGGGCGACTCCCCCACCCGTCACCATACCGCATCCGAAAATCGAACCCCTCCCCGCACCCGTTTCGCTCCCAACGCCGATCAGAGCAACTGTTCGTCTGCAATCGTCTGGGGCGTAACGACCTCGAGATCGCCCGCCGCCTCGAGATCAGCCAGATACGAGAGCGTGTCCTCGAGGTCGACGTCTGAATCCGAGTCGACGTTGAAAAAGGCCAGCGTCGTGACGCCGCCGAGTTCGGCCGTAACGTCGAGCGCGTGGCGAGCCTGATCCAGATCGGGCTGCAAGCGACGTGAGCACAGCGCCGGGTTTTTCACGTAGCCGTGGCCCGGATAGCCCCCGGCGAACGCCAGCGTATGTGCATCAGCCGCAATCTCGAGGACGTCATCGTCGTAGTAGCCGCCAGGATAGGCCATGAAGGCAGCCCCGTCGCCGTAGCCGTGTTCCTCGAGCCAGCCGACGGCTTCAGTGATTTCGCTCGAGGGCGTTCGGTCACCACCGAGTGTGGTCAGGTTGTTGGCGTGGGCACCGTTACTACTGATCGTCCAGCCGGCGTCGTGGAGGTCGGCGACCTGGTCGTAGGTGAGTCGGCTGCCGTCGTGACTGGCCTCCTCGCGAAGACGACCCGTCGGGACGAACGCCGTGGCCGGATAGCCGTACTCCTCGAGCAGAGGCATGGCCTCTTCGTAGTGTGATTCGTACGCTCCGTCGAAGGTGAGGAGAACTTTGCCAGTGGATTTGGGGACGAAGTGTAAATCGTCGACCCAGCCCTGGGCCGTTCCCTCACCCGCCCAGATGGAGATGTGAATCTCCGTGACTTCGGTCAGGTCGGGTGTGCCTTCGATGTACTCGACGCCGAAGGGGACGTGACGAATCGACATCCCGTGGGTTCGCTGTCGATAGACCACCTTGCTCCGGGTCTCGTCGTACAGTTGGATACCGACGTTCGCCGTCCCGTGTGAAGCCACGGCGAGGCCGGGGACGACCTCGCTGCAGTCGAGTGGCTCCTCGAGTTCGCGAACCATCCGGACCTGGTCGTCGGATTCGTCGGCCTCGAGCAGGACCGATTGGGAGCCGACCACGCTGTAGCCGTCGTACGCACGGACGGATCCGGAAATCGTTCGCCAGTCGTCGAGGCTTTCGAAATCGTCGAACGTTTCGGCCTCGAGGGGGTCGTCGTTGCCGTTTTCGTCGCCGTTCTCATCGCCGTTTTCGTCACCATTGCCGTCACCGTTGCCGTCACCGGTCCCGTTTCCGGTGCCGTTCCCGGTGCCGTTGTCATCGTTGCCGTTACCTGTGGACTCGTTTGCTGCGTCGTCGCCTGGACCGTCGGTCTCGCCGAAACCCATACAGCCGCCGAGGGCCAGTGCGCCTGCCGTAGCAAGATAGATTCGTCGCTTCATTGCGCCGAAAACGAATACCACGTGAGAGGGAGATTGTTATGCCCAGACTTGTCACCTCGTAGGCGAGCGGTTCCACCCGTCGACGCGCACTCGAGTATCAACGTTGCCTGTCCCTGTACCGCCTCGAACGAACGGTAAGTGGTCCATAACGGACCTGCAGATGGTCTCGATCAGTGGGGTGGTTCGGGTAGACGTCTATGGTTCGAGCCGCGTGAGAGAATCACACACTCAACCACGGCTTTTTGTGCGTGAGCGAGTGGGTCCGAATATGACGGCAAATGAGTCAGCGGTCACAATCGACCGACTCGAGGAGTACCTCGAGCGCCAGGGGATTTCCGTGGCCGGAATCGAGGTGATGGCCGACGGGCTCAACGTGCTTTGTAGCGTGTCGACCCCGGCCGAATCGAACGCTTACGTTCTGCGACGACCGAACAAACTCCGGGAGAGTGACCTGTTCAACGGGTTGCGCGCGGAGTATCGACTCCTCTCGCAACTGGCGGAGACCTCAGTTCCAACTCCCGAGCCGATCCACTATTGCACCGACACGACCGTTTTCGACGGAGAATGGTTCCTGATGGAGTACCTCGAGGGAGCGCCCATCCCGCTCGGGAGTGACCACCCCCAACGGTTCTGCAATCCGACCGCACGACGAACGCTCGCCCATGGCGTCGTCGATAGGCTGGCGGCAATACATACCCTTTCGACCGCCCCCTTCGACGACGTCTGTGAACGGCAGACACCGCTCGAGCAGGTCGCCATCGCGAAAGACCGCCTCGAGACGGCGGCGACAGTAACGGGACGGGCGTTTCCACGTCTCAGGGACGTTGGGACGTGGCTCGAGGACAACGCTCCCACGACAGTACGGACGACGCTGGTTCACGGCGATTACCGACCCGGAAATCTGCTCTTTGCCGATGACGAGCCCACGATTACGGGCGTGCTCGACTGGGAGACGGCGATGCTCGGCGATCCGCTGACCGAACTCGGCTACCTCCTGCTGCGCTGGCGAGACGAAGGTGACCCCACGCCGTGCCTCGATTCCCTCGAGTCGAAATACGCCGGCAGCGACGCCCTCGAACAACTGCGAGAGACGAACGAACGCGGGCTGGCCCCGTTTACCGCGGAACCGGGGAGTCCGACCCGTCAGGAGCTCGTGTCCCGCTACGAACAACGAACTGGTTACGCGTTCGAACACGAGCGGTTCTATCGGGCACACGCGGCGTTCATGCTGGCGACGGTCTGGGTAGACCTCCACCGACACGACGTTGAGGCCGGTTGCGACTCCGACTGGGAACCACACATCGAGTACATGGCGATGGTCGCGACGGCTATCGTCGATGGTGAACTCTCCCTCTGATAGCGATAACTCGTTGTGAGCTACCGCTCGCGTTTCCGTTTCTCGAGGACGCGCACGTTCTCGATTCGGGTCGCTGGGTACTGCCCGTCGTCGTTCTTTTCGACTGCTTTCACCATGTCCCAGACGACGTTGAGCCCCGTCGTCACTCCCTCGAGGGCTTCCATCTCACAGCCGGTTTTGCCCGTCGTCTCGACGGCCACCTCGAGTGAGAGCGTCGCGTGGTCAGTCACGTCTTCGTCCGGGGTGTCGTCAAACTCGAACGACGTATCGACGTTCGTGATCGGAATCTGGTGACACATCGGAATCGTCTCCCAGGTGTGTTTGACGGCCTGAATCGCCCCGACTCGAGCGGTCGCCAACACGTCACCCTTGTCGACAGTGTCCTCGCGAATCGCCGCTGCCGTCGACGGCCGGAGGTGAATGTCACCAGCCGCGACGGCCCGCCGTCGCGTATCCGGTTTCGAGCCGACGTCGACCATTTGCACGTCGCCGTCATCAGTCGTGTGCGTGAGCGACGCCCGGTTCTCACTCGGCTGGGCTGCGTCGTCGTCTTCGGACGGGTTCGGGGCCATCGGTCGGTCCTCACTCATCGTCACCACCCCATAGCGCTGGCGGAATCGCCTCGAGCAAGTCCGTCGCGAGCAATCCTACGTGGGTGTCGGCCGCGACCGACTCGCCGGCCCGTCCGTTGACGTAGGCACCGACGGCGGCCGCCTCGAGCGCATCGGTGTGCTCGAGCAAGCCGGCCGTAATCCCGGCGAGCAAATCCCCCGTTCCGCCGACGGCCATGGCCGGGGTGCCGCTACGGTTCAGTCTGGTCGTCTCCCCGTCGGTGATCACGTCCGTGGCCCCCTTGACCAGGACGACGTGCCCGAGGTCGCGGGCGAAGGCTTCGATCTCGTCGGCGACCGCCTGTGGCTCGTCGGTCGCCGGGCCGCCCATCCGCTCGAGTTCACGTGTATTGGGCGTACAGACGAGCGTGGCGTCGGTTTCGAGATCCGGGACGACTGCCAGCGCATCCGCGTCGACGACGGCCGGACCGGTGTAGTCCTCAAGGAACGTGCCAACGGCCTCGAGCGTCGCATCGGCCGTGCCAAGTCCGGGACCGAGCGTCACGACGTCGTCGTAGCGTTCGGCCGTCTCGACGAGGTCAGGCACCTCCTCTGGGGTAAGGACATCGCCGTCGTAGGGCTGGACGATCAGGTCCTGGCTGTAGCTCGCGATCTCGCCGGCGACCGCACTCGGGGCCGCCACGAAGGAGAGTTCCATCCCCGTTCGAAGGGCTGCGAGGGCAGCCAGCGCCGGCGCACCAGTGTAGGGACCACCGCCGACCACGAACGCACGACCGGTTCGAGCCTCGGGACGTGCCAGTCGGCAGTCACCGGGGCCGACGAAGCGCCCTGCGGCCGCCGGTATGCCGATATCGACGACCTCGAGCGAGGCCGACAGCGCCTCGAGCCCCGGTTTGGTGTCGTGGAAGGTAACGACATGGTCGGCCTCGACGCCGTTCGTGGCGTGGTCGCCGCCGTCGGCGTCGAACCCCGACGGGACGTCGACACTCAAGACCGGGGCGTCCACGGCGTTGATCTCGGCGGCCATCGACGCCGCGGGTTCGCGAAGGTCTCCGGTGATGCCCGTGCCGAGCATGGCATCGACGACGAGGTCACACGCCGGCAGCGATACGTCTCGAGAGTCCCGAATTTCTCGCAGGTCGTGCTCAGCGGCTTCGAGGGCAGCCCAGTTCTCGCGGGCAATCTGTGTCCCGATGGCATCCGCTCGACCGACCAGCACCGTCGTAACGTCGTAGGCCTCGAGAAAGCGGGCGGCGACGAAGGCGTCACCGCCGTTGTTGCCGCGGCCGGCGACGATACAGACGCGCGGCGGATCGCTGGAATCCCGGGCATCGGGGTCGCTACTATCGTCCTCGAGGTGACTGCCTCCTTCGTCCTCGAGCAGGCGTTCGACCGCACGGGCGACGGCGTGCCCGCTCGATTCCATGAGCTGTTTCTGGGTGACGCCGAGGGCCGCGGCGTTCTGGTCGACGGCGGCCATCCGTCTGCCGGTGATCATACCCCTCGCTTCGGCTGCCGGCCCGTTGAAGATTCCGGGTATCGCCGGTAATCGTCGGGTCCTCGGTGCTGACGTGAGATCGAAGGAGGCGTCACTCGAGGAGGGTGTATCTCCTCGGGAGACAATACGAGGAGGACAGCAACGAATCTCGAGGCACAGCACGCTCGATGGCGATACCGCTCGAGGCACAGCACGCTCGATGGCGATACCGCTCGAGGCACAGCACGCTCGATGGCGATACCGCTCGAGGCACAGCACACTCGAGTGAGGATAGCGACAGCATTCCCCACGGTATTGTATTGGTACCAATTTGCTATAGAAATCGTAGCTAAGTTCTGAGGCCAAAACTCAGTACCGAACCTCGAATCCGGAGAGCCCAGTCGGCTCCTCCATGGTTACCTCGACGTCTTCGACGTTCGCCGCAGGCGACCCCTCGTGGCACCACTCTATCATCGCCTCGACGCTGTCAGGCTCGCCCTCGAACACCGCCTCGACGCGGCCGTCCTCGAGGTTTTGCACCCAGCCGTCGACACCGTGTTCCGATGCGGTGTCTCGAGTCGTCGCACGATAAAACACGCCCTGTACGTTTCCGGAGACGAAGACGTGTGCGCGGATTCGTTCGTCGGTTTCGGTCATGGGAGAACGGACTGTCGCAGCGGGCAAAAAAGTTTGTCAGGCGCTCGAGTCGACCGCACCCGTCCGGAGATGGTGGAACAGATAGGTCTGAGCGTAGCCGGCGTACTGACCCCCGAGACGCTCGCGAATCGCCCTCGAGGTGTCGGCGTAGTTCCCCCGGTCACAGTCGGGATAGTACTCCGCAATCGCGGATTTGATCCAGGTGTCGAGCGGAACGGCTTCGTCGAATCCCAGCGCGAACAACAGGACGCAGTCGGCTACTTTGTCGCCGACGCCGACGAACTGCGTCAGGTGCTCGCGAGCGGCTTCGTACTCGAGGGCTCGAGCCTCGTCCGGGTGCGCCTCGCCCTCGGCGACCATCCGTGCGGTTCGTTCGACGTACGGCGCGCGATAGCCGAGGCTGAGATTCCGCAGGTCGGCTTCGGTCGCCGCCGCCAGCGCCTTCGGCGTCGGGAACGCGTAGATCGTGTCGCCCTCGAGCGTGTACGGTTCGCCGTATTCACCTGCGAGCGTCGACACCATCGTGTGAATCCGCCCGACGCGCATCTGGGCCGAACAAATAAACGAGATGAGGGTCCCGAACGCGGGGTCTTCGACCAGTCGCATCCCGTCGTGGGCCGCGTAGGCCTCCTGAATCAAGGCGTCGTCAGGTGCATCGGCTGCAATCGCCTCGAGGTCGTCGTCCAGTCTGAGCAGGCGGCGAATCGTCGGGACGGCGTCCTCACCGGCTCGCCACTCGAGGTCGGCGTTCGTGCTGTCGGGCTGGCGAACCCGAATCGGGACACCGTCGACGACCGTTTCGTACCAGGCGTTCGGTGCCGGTTGATCCGTGTACATCGCCCCATCGCTTCGCGTCCAGAGGTAGCTCTGTCCGCTCTCGAGGGTTCGATACAGGTCGAAGCCGCCGACGAATTCGTCGCTCGAGATGACACCCGTTTCCATCGACCGGAGGTTAGCGAGCGCGAGTAAGGGCCTTTCGAAGGCGCGCCCCGCTGGCAGGCGAACCTTCATAGCATATGCGACACAATACCTACCTATGCACTGCAGGGTTGTCGTCGAAGCTGCTGTGCCGGTGTACGACGTCGAGACGGAGGACGAGGCAATCCGCATCGCCATCTCAAAGACTGGCGAGATGCTCAACCCTGACCTGAACTACGTCGAAATCAACATGGGTGAGCGAACCTCACCGGGCGGCGAAGAGTTGGCACCCGCCTTTATCGCCGCCGACGAAGCCCTCGTCGCCCTCGAACTCGAGATGACCGTGTTCAACGTCGAACGCGAAGAACACGCCTCTCGGATCGCCCGCAAAGAGATCGGCCAACGCCTCCAGAACATCCCACTCGAGGTACTCAGCGTCGAGATTATCGAAGACGACGACGAAGACGACGCGGAAGCTGAAGACGACGAAGACGACGCGGAAGCTGAAGACGACGAAGACGACGCGGAAGCTGAAGACGACGAAGACGACCAATCGGCCGATGACGACGCCTCGAGTGACGAGGCGGCTGACAGCGAGTCAGAGACGACTGACGAAGACGACGACGACGACGTGCTCCCCGAGTTCGAAGACCTCCTCGAGTGAATCGTCCACGGCGACGAGGCAGAAAGGTCGTCAGGATCTATCTATACCGTTATTATCAGTTAGTTTTGAGCGTAATAGGTAGATCCTACACCGTGTTTCGATCAGCTGACGCTGTCTCGAGCAAGAATCTCGGCGGTTGTCAGTCGAGAACGACAATAGATGGAGATGAAGAGCGATATCACTCAGCAGTGAGTGTGTCGTGGGAGTGCGTCGTAAATCTCAGTCGGCAGTTGCGGGAACTGCTTCGGCTTCCCCCTCCCGCATCGAGTCCGTAATTCCCCCAGCAAGTGCAAAAACTGCAGCTTTGTGATCAGTTTTCGATTTGTGAATTGATGTCGGCCGAATACCGAGTGACTCGTATTCGTCGAGAGCTACAGGACAGTCGTTCCATTTGGCACACTGGTTCGATACCTCGGCAAGAAGGCCGTGAAGGTGAATGAGCTCTTGTTTCTTCATAACCATGAATTGCTAACCGCTGCAGGGTTATATTATTATCTTGAGTCTCGTTAACACGGTTCTCGTGTGAAAAAATCAGTCATGTTCAGGTACGGGTAAAGTTAATTATTTTTTGATAGTTAGCGTAATCGGAGGCAGGCTGCGGGACCAACTCGAGATTACTCGCCATATACGCTATCCGTACAGATACCTGTTGGCATACTACTAACAATCCACGTCGAACAAGTGCAACTTGAACTGTTCCAGAACGAAGCCGATTCAACTGAAACGATTAGCCAAGTTGTTTCAGCGTTCGCAGATCGCGATCGGTTCGCGTAAACTCGGACATACGCCTCGAGGCGTGACAGTTGGGGCAATGAAACATCGCCGTGGTTTCGGGCAACTCGTCGGGCGTCACTTGCCACTCTTTCGTACACTCAGGACACAACAATTGAACGGTCGTCTCGACCATGCCACTTTTTTACACACCCACCGTCAAAAACGTTGCCGCGTTCGCGCGGTCACCCCAACGCAACTGGCCGTGATCAGGCCGTCATCGTGTCGCTGGCCTCGAGCAACTCCTTGTAGCGGTTTCGGATCGTCACTTCGGAGATGCTCGCGACCTCGCTAACGTCGTTCTGGGTGACCTTCTCGTTGGTCAACAGCGCGGCGGCGTACACCGAGGCGGCCGCGAGGCCGACCGGCGATTTGCCGCTGTGGACGCCCTTCTCACGAGCCGACCCCAGCAGGTCACGAGCACGACGCTCGGTCTCGTCCGAAAGGTCGAGGTCGCTGATGAACCGCGGCACGTAGCTCTCTGGGTCGGCCGGCTTGATCTCGAGGTTGAGCTGGCGGACGATGTAACGGTAGGTCCGGGTGAGTTCCATCCGGTCGACACGGCTCACGGCCGAAATTTCGTCGAGGCTGCGCGGCGTGCCAGCCTGACGAGCAGCGGCGTACAGCGCTGCCGTCGCGACACCCTCGATCGAACGACCCGGGAGCAGGTCCTCGTCGAGTGCGCGTCGATAGATCACGCTGGCCGTTTCACGGACGTTCTCAGGCAGCCCCATCGCAGAGGCCATGCGGTCGATCTCGCCGAGCGCCTGTTTCAGGTTGCGCTCTTTGCTGTCACGCGTTCGGAAGCGCTCGTTCCAGGTGCGAAGGCGCTGCATCTTCTGGCGCTGTCGGCTCGAGAGCGCCCGGCCGTAGGCGTCTTTGTCCTGCCAGCCGATGTTCGTCGAGAGGCCGTGGTCGTGCATCATCTTCGTCGTCGGCGCGCCAACGCGGGACTTCTGGTCTTTCTCAGCGCTATCGAACGCACGCCACTCCGGACCGCGATCGATCGCATCTTCCTCGACGACCAGTCCACACTGGTCGCAGACGGTCTCGGCGTGCTCGCTGTCGGAGACCAGGCGGCCGCCACACTCCGGGCACTGCTCCTCTTCGCTCGTCTCCGTCTGTTTTTCTTGCTGCGTCTCGCCACTATAGGTCTGAATTTTCGTATCTGTCATGGTATCACGGGTTGGTTACTCGGGGCTCCCGGGTGGGTAAACCAGAAAATATGCCCGGTCGCCTCGGCTAACAAAGAGTAAGGGCGAAAAGTACTTAAAGTTTTCGCCTGCTTTATAAAGAGTCTGCGAAACAGTTATGTACACATCGGTTATAAAATGATTAATTGTCAAGGAGAAAGCTCGCTTAAACGGTAAAAAGGTGACCCTCTTCTGGAACGTCGAAGAGTCCCACTCGAGCGCCCGCATCGAGCCAGGCGTGGCCGTAGGAAAACGCCGCCAGTCCGTTGACCAGATCGTCTTCGGCCTCGAAATGGCGACCATCCTCGAGATAGGAGGCAGCCATCTCGTAACACTCCTCGGCAGCCTCAGCCATCGGTGTACCCGCAGGCGGCGCGATATCGGCCGCCTCGAGTGCCTCTGTAAGCAATCGCCCGTACCGTTCGGTCTTCTCCTCGAGGTCTGCAGCCATACGGGCACTGACTCGCGGGCCGACGTAAGTGCGTCGTCACTGATACGGTTTACTATAGTCTCTTACCGGTGATTGCCGACCCGGTATGGGCAATCACCGGAAAAAAGTTACAGCAAACCGTCTGAGACAGACCCTCGTCCCGACAGCAAAGCGAGCGACCGTCCTCGAGCTATAGTAGCCAGTGAAACGATTTACACGCCTATCGCGATACTGTCTTGTGATAGGGTGTACAATGACTTTCACTGGCTACTATAGTGCCTCATAAATGTTTTTGAGCAACAGGTGCGACGGAACAGGGCCAGGAGTATCTCTCCGACATGCTCATGATATGAGTTCCTCAATAACTTTCCCGGAGTCCTATCTCGAGGACGAAGGTATCGAGACGGCATTCCAGGACCGCGAACTGTTCGTCGAACACGGTGACTCGAGTAAGGTCGACACCTCATCGTGACCAAATCGAAGACCCGAACGAAGCCAACCATTCACACCCGCTGAGAACGCAAGGCGTTTACCCCGCGTTTCCGTACACTTGGCTATGAGCGAGCAGCCTCGAGTCGAAATCTATACCAAGACGAACTGTCCGTACTGTGAGAAGGCCAAAGACCTCTTCGACGCGAAGGGAGTCGAGTACGAGACCTACAACGTCACTGGCGACGACAAGCTGTTCGAGGAGATGGTCGAGCGCGCCGACGGTCGCAAAACCGCCCCCGAAGTGTTCATCGACGACGAACTCATCGGCGGCTGGGACGACACCAGCGCCCTCGACGAGACGGGTGAACTCGACGAGAAACTGGGCATCGCCACCGAACGCGACTGTGACATCGTCGAACACCGGAAACTGCTCATCGCCGGAACCGGTATCGCCGGTCTTACCGCCGCGATTTACGCCGGCCGATCGAACAACGAGCCACTGGTGATCGAAGGTGACGAACCCGGCGGCCAACTCACGTTGACGACCGACGTCGCCAACTACCCGGGCTTCCCCGAGGGCATCAGCGGCCCCGAACTGGTGAACAACATGAAAGCCCAGGCCAAACAGTTCGGCGCGGAGCTGAAAAACGGTATCGTCGACTCCGTCGAACGCATCGGCGACAGCGACTCGGTTTCACCGGCCGACGCTCGAGACGTCGGCGCGTCCGAACGGTCGTTTTGCGTGGAGTTGACCAACGGCGACGTCTACACTGCCGACGCGGTCATCGCGGCCTCGGGAGCCAGCGCCCGCACGCTCGGTATCCCCGGCGAGGACGAACTCATGGGCTACGGTCTCTCGACATGTGCGACCTGTGACGGGGCGTTCTTCCGCGACGAAGACATGCTCGTCGTCGGCGGTGGCGACGCCGCTATGGAAGAGGCCTCTTTCCTCACCAAGTTCGCCGACACCGTCTACATCGCCCACCGACGCGAGGAGTTCCGCGCCGAAGACTACTGGATCGACCGCGTCCACGAACACGTCGAGGAGGGCAACATCGAGATCATGAAAAACACCGAAGTAATCGAGATTCACGGCTCCCAGGAAGGCGGCGTCGATCACGTCACCATGGTCCGAAACGAGCAGGGGCACCCGACCGACCGCCTCGAGGACCCCGACACCGAGGAGTTCGACTTCGACGTCGGCGCGGTCTTCTTCGCCATCGGCCATACCCCGAACACCGGCTACCTCGAGGGCACCGGCGTCGTGACCGACGACGAGGGCTACCTTCGCACCAAAGGCGGCGACGCCGGCGGCCAGACCGAAACCGACGTCGACGGCATCTTCGGCGCTGGCGACGTCGTCGACTTCCACTACCAGCAGGCCGTCACGGCCGCCGGGATGGGCTCGAAAGCCGCCATCGACGCCGACGAGTACCTCGAGGATCTCGAGCGGGCGGCTGAAACGGAAGCCGAAGTACCGGCTGCAGACGACTAAGCGTCACGCCTGACGGCGTCACCACGCGGCCCGTTTCGATCTCGAGTTCGGTTTCCTCACAATCAGTTTGTGTATGTATCTACAGTCGCCACTCGAGCGTTTCTCTGGTAGCAAGGTCCGAACAGGGTGCGTCGAACGACCTTCCTCATTCCACGTGGACGTGAGACGCTGTAGAAGTTCGGGGAGGTGGGGCTTTCTCGAGTGGTGCTTTGGGGCAGATGTGAGTAGGTGGTGAGTGCACTCACTCGGTGGCTGGTATCTCGAGGCCGGGATTCAGACAGTCTGCTGTTTCGTTTTATCGGTGATTGGCCATACGGGGTCGGCAATCACCGGGAAGAGACGACGGTAAACCGTATCACGCCGTTGGTATGCAAAACCGCACAGCTGTCGCTGGGTGGGTAGCGTCTATAAAAAATCGCACCGCGGGGCCCGAACGCGTGTTCGGGTGGTTGTTAGCGACGAAGTCTCAGTGTGGTGTGTGAGACTTAGTCCTGACGGCGGAGTGCCAGCATGGCGGCTCCGAGCAGGGCTGCGAGTGCGACAGCGACTCCGAAGCCGGGCTGACCGTCGTCACCGTCGTCGTCGGCGGTGTCGTCGGTGTCGTCGGCGTCGTCAACGTCGTCGTCCTCGTCGACTGCGTCGTCGGTGTCGTCGGTGTCGTCGACATCGTCAGCGTCGTCGGTGTCGTCGACATCGTCGGCGTCGTCGGCATCGTCAGCGTCGTCAGCGTCGTCAGCGTCGTCAGCGTCGTCGGCTGGGTCCTCACCCTCTTCAACGGTCAGGGTGCCCGAGAGGGCTTCCTCACCGTCGAGGAGAAGTTCCCAGTCGTAGTCGCCAGCGGCGGCGTCTTCGACGGTTGCACTGAAGGATTCGGAGTCACCAGCCTCGAGGGAGATTTCCTCTTCATCGATGATGGTGTCTCCACCGAAGACGAACTGAGCACTCGTGGTGCCTTCTTCGTCGCCGGTGTTGGAGACGTCGACAGTGACGGTCACGTCGTCGCCTTCAACAGGCTCGGCTGGGTCAACGTCGACGTCGCCGTCGAAGACCGGTCCGATACCGTCGTCTTCGATGATGGCGTCAACGGTGACGTCACCGAAGTCGTAGCCCTGGATAGCTGGCGTGACGGTGAACGTGTCACCGGCTTCGCGGTTGTCGAGATCGAACTCGGCTGCGAAGGTTCCGTCGTCCTGAACCTCAGCGGTTCCGCGGACGATGGTCTCCGTGAAGCGGAGTCGGAAGTCGACATCCTGGCCGGGTGCGACGTTCGTCTCACCGGAGATGACTGCCTCGTCACTCTTGGTGACCTGAAGGCGGTCCTGGTCGTCGAGGTCGCCGTCAATCGACAGTTCTGGTTCAACAGACGTCAGCAGCTGGCTGACGGATTCGTCTTCGTCAGCGTCGACGTAGTCGTTCTCGTCACTGACAGAGAACGTGATGTCGACTTCAGCTGGGCTTTCGAAGCTGAATCGGTCGCTTTCATCAGCGTCTTCGAGTGCGTTACCGAGTTCCTCGGAGCTGAATGCAACGAAGAACTGGTTGTTCTCTTCATCAACGACGAGTTCAGCGCCGTTGACTTCAGAGACGTTCGTGGTTGGTGCGGTACCGTAGATCGTTTCCTCGGTGCTCTCGAACTCGAGTTCGAGACCGTTGTCACCGAAGTCATCGACGTCCGCGAAGTATCCGTAGAGACCGGATGCTTCGACCTGGACAACGACGGTGTCACCGTGTGCGACTTCGTCGCTCACGACTCCCGCTTCTGGGATGTCAGCTGGGTCGGCTGCGCCAACCTCATCTGGGTCGAGGTTGGTGACCCACGTTGTCAGATCGTCAGTGGAGCGGTCGTTGAGCTGGATGAAGGCGATGTCGAGGACTTCCTCACCCTGGGCTTCAGCGGCTTCCATTTCGATTTCACCGGGGATAATGCGGTCTCCGTCGAGGTCGACGTTCTCATTTGCGTCGGTGACGGTGGTATCTTCACCACCCTCGAAAGCAGTCATTGCGTTGCCCTGAGCTGCTTCGTACGTGTTGAATTGAACCGTGGCAACTCCATCTTCGTTCTCGGTTTCAACGGTGAAGTTTGCCTCGTAGAAGTCGTATTCGTCCTCGAGGGTCACGTAGGCGCTGTCGCCGTCAGTGATTTCGAGAGTGATCTCGACAACGTCACCAACTTCCTGGCTGGTGAAGTCTTCACTGAAGACAACATCGTAGGCGCCTTCTTCTTCAACAGTGAGGGTCGCGGTGTCCTCAGCAGTGGTGTCAGCGACGTTCACGGTGAACGTGTACTCGCCAACGGCCCACTCACTGAAGTCACCGGTGAAGACATCATCTGCGGAGACGCCTTCGATGACGACTGCGTCGTCAACGTCTGCCATCTCTTCGGCATCATCGAAGGTGGCGTTGAGGTCCTCAGCGCTAACGGCCTCGCCGTCAGCATCTTCGGCACTCACGTAGACGTCAACGGAGTCTCGTGGGACCTCACTAACATCTTCGTACGTGAGGTTGACATCTTCGGAGCTGCCTTCCTCAACGGAAGCTGGCTCGAAGTCAGCGTCGACCTCCTGTACGTTCACCCAGAAGGAACCGGTGTCCCCATCATTGTCGTTGATGTAGTACCGGCCTGGGTCAAGGTTTTCCGTGTTGATCGTTGCGTTACCGTCGCTAACACGGAGGTTCTGGACAACTTCGCCGCCCTGCATCAGGTCGGCTGGGTCTTCCAGATTGGTTACTAGTACTTCCTGTCCAACGTATGTGTCGTTACCCGAGATCGAATCTCGGTCAAGGGTAACGTCAGGTCCTCCGTCATCGTGCGCAGCAGCGGCGGAGCCCGCGAGGGCAGCGCCACCGATCGCAACTACGGAGAGAACCATCAGCACAGCCATCAGGACTGCACCAATTTGTTCTTTGAAATTTCCTGTCATGTTTATCGTTTGTATCTGTTTACGGCGACAGTCTGTTCCTGCCAATTACACATTACCGCGTGTAAGGCCATACTAACTACTGTCACCCTGGGTAGGGGTATTAGATACCGATGGACTGTTATTATAAATGCTTTGTGGTGAAATAGGGGTGTGTCAAACCCACACACATAGCCTGAAACGCCCGAATACTCCCGAATTGCTCCAGCGGGAAACCCTGGATTACTCGAGACCCACATATAAACCCTCGAGACACTCACTCCTCGAGAAATGGATAGGCAACTGCCACGAGAACGTGGTACTCGAGGCGGATGCCCTTCGTCGTCTAGGGAGGTGATACTCCTCGAGGAAGTACACACCAGTCGACAGTCTCGAGTCGACAGCCAGCATCAACGAGAACGGTCGAAATACGGGAAAATCGCAAACCGGTCACAGTGCAGCGGTCGAAAGACTACTGTAGCGGTTCAGTCTTTTCGCACGATCTCGATCTCGTGGCCGTCCTGGTCTTTGGTAAACGCGTAGCGGTCGCCACAGGATTCGGGGTCCCGATAGTCCTCGGATTCGCGCTCGAGCGTCTGCTCCCAGGCCTCGTCCAGATCGTCGACGGCGACGGCGAGGTGCCCCCAGGCGTCGCCCATCGTGTACGTGCGTCCGTCGTAGTTGTAGGTGAGTTCGACGCTCATCTCCTCTGGAGCCGCGCCCTCCCGGCTCATGAAGTAGTTCGCGAAGGTGTCGGCCTCCCAGCGACCCGTGTGCTCGTACTCGAAGGTTCGGAGCCAGTAGCCAAGCGCCTCCGTGGCGTCCTCGACGCGGATCATGGTGTGGTCGAGGCTCCACTTCGCCCCGTAATCGCGTTTCACGATCTCGATCTCGTGTCCGTCCGGGTCTTTGACGAACGCGTAGCGGTTCCCACAGGATTCGGGGTCGCGGTAGTCCTCGACGCCCTCGTCCATCAGTTGCTGATAACTCGAGTCGAGTTCGTCTTCGGGGACCCGCACGGCGATGTGCCCCCAGGCGTCGCCCATCTCGTAGGTGCGCCCGTCGTGGTTGTAGGTCAACTCGAGCAGCGCGCCGTCCTCGTGGACGTCCTCGGGCCCGAGGAAGACGTTGGTGAAGGTGTCGGCCTCCCAGCGGCCTTTCTCCTCGTAATCCAGATGCGTCTGGTACCACTCCAGCGATTCCTCGAGGTCTTCGACACGAAGCATGACGTGATCGATGGGTGCGTCCATGGTCGACTATGCAGTAGCTTGGGGCAAAAGAGTAGCGAAGGCGGAGAACGTGGTGGGAAATCGACCGATCTCGAGCGTGGAACCGAGCCCGCCTGCGAACCGGCGAAACGAACACGAGCCAGTGCCGGCCCCGAATCCGATCAATCGCCGGACTCAGACCCGCTGGGCGAACTCGGGTCAGGATCCTCACCGGCTCCCGGACTCGAGGGCCCGGCGATCCCCTCAGCCATCGTTTCGTCCCAGTCGACGTCCACGCTCGAGGCAACGGGGTCGACGCCCTTGCGTCCGGCGTCGAGATTCGAGAGTCCGTAGACCAGACCGACGAGGATCAACACGCCGAGGGGTAAGAACACGATTGGCGGAACTCCGAGGTAGCCGTTGAGCAGGTACGCAAACACCACGACGAGGAGGACGGTCACGGCGTAGTACGCCTGCGTGCGCACGTGATCGATCAAATCGGCCCCGGTAAACGTCGAGGAGAGCACCGTCGTATCCGAGATTGGGGAGGTGTGGTCACCGAAAATCGCCCCCGAAAAGACGGCTCCGACGACGACCGGTGCCAGCGTAAAATCGCCCGTCAGGTTGTACGCGACGGGCAACGCGATCGGCGTCACGATGCCCATCGTCGCCCACGACGAGCCCATCGTGAACGCGATGAACGCGGCCGTCAAAAGCACGACGACGGGAAATATCGCCGGCGAGAGCACGCCTTCGGTCGCCGCGGCGACGTACTCCCCGGTGCCGAGGTCGCCCGCGACCGCGCTGATCGACCAGGCGAGCACCAGGATGGTTACCGCAGTGAGCATCAGACCAAACCCGTCGAGCACCGTTTCGACGCCATCCTCGAGGTCGAACAGATCGTAGACCAGTCCGAGAACGATAGCTGAGAGCACCATCGCGAACGAGCCCCAGACCAGCGCGGCCGCCCAGTCGGCCTCCCCGGCTATCGTCTCGGCGAACTCGCCCGTCGTCAATCCGAGCACCTCTCCGACGCCCGCCAGTTCGGCCGCCTGATACCCCGTCCAGAACGCGCCGATGGTGGTCACGGCGATCAGAACGATGATCGGGAGGAAAAACGTCCGCAACATCGGGCGCTCGAGGACGGGTTCTCCGAGGTCTTTTTCCACCTCTTGCAAGGGAACAGCGTCCTCGCGGGTCACGTTCCCGGTCTGCCAGGACCGGTGTTCAGCGTCGAGCATCTCGCCGTAATCGCGCCGTGAGAGGACGATGATGCCGACCATCGCAATCGCCAACAGCGCGTAGGCGTTGTACGGAATCGACTCGAGGTACACCGCGAAGGCGCTGGGCGTTTCGACGCCGGCGGTTTCTTCGATATCGGCGAACGCCTCCCGAACCATCGAGAGCTGGAAGGCGACCCAGCTCGAGATGGCGATGGTCGCCACGGGCGCGGCCGTCGAGTCGACGATGTAGGACAGTTTCTCTCGAGAGATCCGCATCCGATCGGAGATGTCCCGCATCGTCGAGCCAACGATGGCCGTGTTGGCGTAGTCGTCGAAAAAGAGCGCGATGCCGAGCAGCCAGGTCGTCACGCCCGTCGTTCGTTGGCTCTCGAGGCGTGCGACCGCCCAGTTTCGAACGGCGATAGCACCGCCGAGTCGCCAGATGAGGGCGACGCCCGAGCCCAACAGCAAGGTGAAAATCAGGATCTGTGCGTGGAACATGTCCGCGATCGAACCGGCGATCCAGTCGAAGGTCTGTCCGACACCGAGTCCGCCGGTGAAGATGACCCCGCCGATCCAGACACCCACGAACAGCGAGAGGATGGGCCGACGAGTCCAGATCGCCAGCGCGATGGCTAACAGCGGTGGAACGAGCGAAAGGGCACCGAATTCGGACATAGCACGGCCACAACGGCAATTAGCATAAGTGTCAGTACAAACAGATTGATCTGTCTCGAGTAGTATCCAATTTCCAAATGATTGCCCCACGTTACCACGACCCGGTATCCTGGCCGTGGACGGGACTGCACGGCTCAGCGGCGACTCGAGTGGGAGGAACCTGACCCGGTCCGGACGATGACAGCCAACTCCCGATCACGGAAAGATGAACTACTACCCAGACGACGGCTGCCCGGCCAGCGCTGCGACGACCCAGGCGAGGTCCGCTGACGACACCGTTCGATAGCCCGGTGGGGCACGCTGGCCCGACTCGGTCACCGGATCGAGTGCAACCGTCTCGAGGTCACCCCCCGGATGTCCGTTCCAGAGCCACCGCAGGGCGGCCGCCCGCTCCCGGTCGTACCCACAGAGGCCGCCCGCGCCCACGTACTCGTCGATAGTCGTGATAAAGAGCGCCTGCGAAATCGGTTTGAGGATTCGCCATTCCGGCGGTTCGCCCGCTCGAGAGCGCTCGAGAAAGCCTGCCCGACGCGGGTCGGTCGAAAAGAGTGCGCCGTCGGCTCGCATCCGGTGTTCGACCGTGTGCTCGAGATGGTGTTCGACGGCCCCCAACGCGGGCGGTCGGTCGAGGACCTGTGCCGCACGGGCAAGTCCCCAGTTCGTGAACTGCTGGGCCGCGTGGGGCGCGTCGTCGAATCCCAGGGAGCCGTCCGCCCGACGATGCTCCTCGAGGACGGCCAGCCCCTCGGTGAGCGCCGCTCGAGCGGCCGACTTGGGGCAGCGTTCGGCCAGCGCCGCCCAGCCGACCAGCACGAGCCCCGATTCGGGTCGGTCGAGCGCACAGCCACGGGTTCGGTCGAACAGTACGTTCGCCACCTCCAGCCACGACGGGTCGAGGACGTCACTTGCCAGCGAGAACGCCTCGAGCAGCGCCCCCAGCTCGGCCGGCGTGAGGCTATCTCGATGTGCCAGCGACGTCCCAAGGGTTCGACAGTGGGCGAGTTGCCCTTGCAACTGCGAATCGTACGCGCCCGTTCCAGCGGGTGAGACGCGCCAGCGCATCGCGGCCATCGTCGCCAGCGGCCCGTTCCGGTACTCGAGGCCGCGCTGGGGGCACCATCGGAAGCCGGGCACGCGAGGAAGAAGAGACGAGGTGTGAGCCCCATCGGACGTCGCTTCCACCTGTAACGGGGGCTTTCGAAGCCGATAGCCGGGGACGAAATGGCCCGCCGACTGGTCCCAGAAACCGCCGGATTCGACCGGCCGAAAGAGCGTCTCGACGGCCCGAGACAGCGCCGCCTGCTCGAGGGGATCCGTCTCGGGCGTCGACTCCGGTGAATCACTCCCCCGCCAGCCACCTTCGAGCGGGTCGAATCCGAGCCGTAATCGCTCGAGCAGGCCGGGCACACTCGAGTACCGAGTCGGCGGCTGCTCGCTCGCTCGAGTGGGATGTACCGGGGCCATTTATCGCAGATTCCATACAGGCGTCAATAGTTATGGGCGACTTTCACCGCCTTTGCAGGCTGTTGTGCGTGCATACCGACTCGAGGATCGCTCAAACGGGTGTCCAGAGATTTCGAAATGGTACTGGCGATGCTCTGCATGCAAGCGATGGGGCTGCCGACAGGTCCTAAAGCGATAGCTCGGCGTGCACGCACGGTTCGTTCGGATGGCTACGCGTGCAAGAACGGCAGCTACTCGACTGACGGGGGTACCTCCTCGCGTTCGGGGAGCGGCACGACCTGGCGTTCCTCGATGGCGTCAGCGCCGTCCTCGAGTGCCGCAAGCAGGAGCTCGACGTATCGGTCCCGGACGCTCGAGGAGAACAGTTCGTGGCCGCCGTCGTAGAGCACGATATGTTCGGCAGGGACGCGCTCGCCGATGGGACGCAGGTCGACGATGGAGTCGCGAAGCGAGCAGAAGACGACGGCGTCGTGGTCGATGGCGAGCAACTCCTGTTGAGCGCGCCGGGTTTCGCGGATGAACGAGGGCGAGAGCCAATTTGGCCCCGTGGCCATCTGGTGGTCGGTCGCCAGGTCCCCGATGGCCGACTTCGGGACCTCGCCGCGTGGCAAGAACGGCGCACTGGTCGGAATCTGCTCGAGGATATCGAGCAACAGCGGTGAGCGGTCGGGGCTGTAGCCCCACCACGGGCTCAGGTAGACGTGGTTGTCCGCTCCGTCGAGTGCCTGCGCGACGAGTGAACCGGCGCTGTGTGCCAGGAGCTGGTACTCCTCGAGGTCGATGACGTACTCGGCGACGGGCTCGAGCCAATCGGCCTTGAAATCGGCAATGTTCGTCGGGAGTTCGAACGCGTGGACGCGATAGCCCGCGTCCGTGAGTTTCTCGATGAGCCAGCCCACGTTCTCGTGGGTCCATCGGTTGCCAAGCCCCATGACGAACACGAGGTCTTCCTCGCCATCTTCGTTGAAGATTCGCTCTCTCATAGCTTCGAATTCGTCGGGAAAGGATAAAAACCTGAACGGTCTCGCTGCTCGAGCGCGGTGGTTTCGAATCCCGACTGTCGCCCCTCGGCTGGCAACCACATTCGAAGCGGCTACAATCACCCCCTCGAGAAGGCTACCTGTGAGCGAATCGATTCGCACAAAACTCGCCCGCTATCGCTTCAATCTCTTTCCGGCCTACCGACTCGCCGGCGGCCGCGTGCTGTACATCGCGAGCGACTGGCAAGAAATTCGGGTAGCAATCCCGCACTCCTGGCGAACGAAAAACATCTTCGGGACGACCTTCGGCGGGAGTCTCTACGCCGCCATCGACCCAATATACGCCGTCATGCTGACCCAGGCACTCGGGAACGACTACGTCGTCTGGGACCGTGCGGCGTCGATTGAGTTCCTGAAACCCGGGTCGGAGACGCTGTACGCCAGGTTCCGAATTCCGGACGCGGAACTCGAGACTATCGAACGAGAACTCGAGGACCAGTCCTCGATCACCCGTACCTACACCGTCGATATCGTCTCGGCCGACGGCGTTCGCCACGCCACCGCGGAAAAAACGGTGTACATCGGTACGGACGAGTCGAAACGGGCCTGAGAAGACCCACCACTCGGGAACCAGCCGTGAAAATCGTCTCGAAACTCGATACGTACCCGTCGTCGCAGAACACTTATTGACGAACCGACAGAAAAAGATGGCACGAATGGGCGAACGTTCCCACCCGCTGCCGGTCGGTCGTCAGGGCCTCGAGCCACTGCTCGCAATTCTCGTAATCGGCTTCGCTGGGTTGTACTTCCTCGAGGTCCCCGTCTTTCTTCCTGCGTTTGGTGCCGTCCTGTTCGAACTCCTGATTTTGCTCTTGCCCGGCCTCCTCGCGGTGTCGGTACTCCTCGGTGTCGGGGCCCACGCCTGGCGTCTCGTGTCGACGTACATCGGCGACGGTAAACGAACATACCTCGGTGACAACGCCATCACTCACCTGCTCTTTTCGGTTGCCCTCGTCGTCGTCGCCGCGAACACCCTCTGGTGGGTCGTCGGCAGCGTTTACTTCATGTACATCGCTCGAGTGGGCGGGATTCCGCCATCTATCGTAGCACTGTTCGCCGGTGCCGTCCTCGGGGTGGTGGTGCTCTGCCAAGCCGCCTTCGTTCGGTTGTTCCCGGCGGGGCCGCTCGAGTGGTTTCGCGGCCGATAGCACAGCGTAGCCAGTCCACCACTCGAGGAAGGCGGGACGAAAACGGTTGCTCGAGGAAAACCGTTTTGCCCGCGACTCGCCAAGGGTCGACAATGACCGGATTTGCCCGCGAGGAGGCCGTCAATCGGGTCGAACGTATCGTCGATACCGTCGCCTCGGACGCCCTCCCGGTACCCGTTCACGAGGTGTGGGTGTACGGCGATCTCGCGCTGGGCGTCGACCCAGTCGACCGCCTCGACGTCTACCTGACCAAGGACGTGTTGTTGCGCGATAAACCCGACGTGGAAGCCGAGTTCGAAGCCGAGTACGGAATCAAAGGTGTTGGCAAGTCCGTTCGCGCCGATTGGGCGCGCGAGCATCCCCAGTACCTTCGAGCGAACGCCAACGGCCATGCCGCTCCCGAGAGGTGTCTCGCGGCGCAGTTGCTCGATTCGAATGAAGCTGGCGCTGGCAGCGAGACGGACGGAGACGAAGAGCCCATCCACCTCGAGGTCTGCAACGCCAGTTTCGAGGACAACGTCACCCAGCGCCTGCGCGGCGCACAGCTCCGGGACGATTACACCCAGCTGCTCGACCCCCGCGGAGTCTGTCTGTTCGCTGACGGTGTTCGTAGCGAGAAGGCATTCGGGAAACTCCGCTCGAGCGAACTCGCCTTTCCTCCGCTGTCGACGGCCCTCGAGATGCTCGGCATGGACGAAAGCGAGTCGACGACGGCCGCCGAGGCGGTCCATGCCTGGCGAGAGAACCAGGAGGGAGCAACTGTTCGGGGCGACGTTATCTGAGAAGGGGTGTTGTAGTTACGCCAATTCGAAGCAAAAAACGATTAGAGCTACCAGATCGTACTGGTCCGGATTTCAAAACGATTCGGTTCGATATCGCGAACATATACTATTGTTCTCATAGCTATTTACTACACAGCCCATATCCAAATCTCCAGCAGGTCATCTCGCTCGAGCACCCTACGCCTCAGGCGCCCCCTCAAGAATCTCGACCCCGCTCGAGGCACCGATGCGTTCGGCACCGGCCTCGAGCATGGCCATGGCGCCCTCGTAGCTGCCGACGCCGCCGCTGGCTTTGACCGGCAGGTACTCGCTCATCAGTTCGACGTCGGCGACGGTCGCGCCACCGTCGGCGAATCCGGTCGACGTTTTGACCATGTCGGCATCGGCGGCGAGCGCGGCTTCGCAGGCCGCGTGTTTTTCCTCGTCGGTCAACAGCGCCGTCTCGATGATGACTTTCACCGGAATAGGAACGGCGGCGACGAGCTCCTGTAGTTCGGCTTCCACGGCCTCGTGTCGGCCCGCTTTGAGCAGGCCGACGTTGATGACGACGTCCAGTTCGTCGGCACCGGCTTTCCAGGCCGCGACGCCTTCGTCGCGTTTGACATCGTGGTCGTGCTGGCCGTGGGGAAATCCGACGACGGTCGCAAGCGTCACGTCGGGGTACGCTTCGGCCACCTCCTCGAGTGCGTAGGGCGGGATACAGGCGTTCATCCCGTGCGTCTCAGCGGCCTCGAGGACGTCCACGACGTCTGCGGGCGTCGTTTCGGGGCCGAGAACGGTGTGGTCGATCAAGGGTGCGAGTTCGCGTCGGTCCATACCCCTTCGACTCACGCCGGGCGTAAAAAAGCGCGCGGTCAACCGCGGTCGGCCCACGGTCTTTTACCCGCCGGCGACGAAAGAGGAGGACATGACACCCGACGTGGCTCCGACCGTCGAGGAGACGGCGACCGACATCGCCGAGATGGAAGTTCGGGGAGCGGCCACCATCGCGGACGCCGCCGCGGCTGCACTCGCCGACCAGGCCGAAGCGTCGACAGCCGACACCCCCGCCGCGTTTCGTGCCGACCTCGAGGCCGCCGCAACCGAACTCTACCGGACTCGACCGACGGCCGTGAGCCTGCCAAACGCGCTCCGATACGTCCTCCGCGGACTCGAGCCCGAAGACGATCGCGAGGGCGAGCCCGTGAAATCGGTCGACCGCCTTCGGACGGAGACGGTTGCCCGGGCCAGACGATTCCAGCGAGACCTCGAGCATGCCCAGGACACCCTCGGCCGCGTCGGGGCGAACCGTCTGCGAGATGGCGACGTCGTGATGACCCACTGCCACTCGACGGACGCCCTGTCCTGTATCGAGGCTGCCGTCGAGGACGGCAAGCACATCGAGGCCATCGTGAAAGAGACCCGCCCGCGACTGCAGGGCCACATCACCGCTCGAGCGTTGCGCGAGATGGGCGTCCCCGTCACGTTGATCGTGGACAACGCCGCCCGCCGCTATCTCGACGAGACCGACCACGTCCTGGTCGGTGCAGACAGCATCGCTGCTGACGGCAGCGTCATCAACAAAATCGGGACGAGCGGATTGGCGGTCAACGCCCGCGAGCGAGGCGTGCCCGTGATGGTCGCCGCTCAGTCCATCAAACTCCATCCGGACACGATGACGGGCCACACCGTCGAAATCGAAATGCGAGACGAGCGCGAGGTGCTCGAGGCCGACAACTACCTCCAGATTGCGAGCGACGAAACGAGTGGGGCGAAAGGAGATAGCGACGATGGCCTCACCGTTGAAAACCCGGCGTTCGACGTCACCCCACCGCGCCACGTCGACGCCATCGTAACCGAACACGGGCAGTACCCACCCGAGAGCGTCGTCGTCCTGATGCGGGAGCTGTTCGGCGAGACGACGACCGACCCCTGGCGGTAATAGCCCCGGGCCTTCGGCGAACTGGGACGGTCGCTCGAGTAGCGCAAAGAACCTGTGCTGAGCGGCGTGCTCGAGCGAGCCAGACACGTTGGCAACCCGACAACCAACCGGAAACTGTTTTACGCTGCTCTGTGCCTCTGTTGCTATGGTGTTGCCAGAGGGATTCGTGCTGCCACCGTGGTACATGCTCGTGCCACTGGTTGTAGTGCTAACTGGTGTTGTGGCTTTGTTGTGGGTGCTGGAACCGCCGGTGACTGATGAAACAGTGCTCGCGTTTACCCCGTGGATGATGCTCGGATCCACGTTGCACGTGCTGTACAAACTCGGAGAACTCCCCTCGAGCATCGAGGTGCTGTTCAGCGCGCCGACCGTCTACGCGACGACGGCCATCGTCGCCGGGCTCACGTGGATCGCTGGCAGTTTTCTCTACGCCGCCGGGTTACAGCGCTCTATCGAACGCGTCCTCGGTATCACGGGGACGAGTTTCTTCATCGTCTTCGCGATGTTCACGGTCATCTCGGGCTGGCAAATGGGGAACTTCGACCCGTTCTGGCCAGTCATCTCGGTCGTCGTCGCCGGCATCGTCGCCGGGCTAGCCTGGATCGGGCTCAGCCTGTGGCTCACCGACGTAGCCGCAATTACGGGACTCACGGGTGCTATCGTCGTTTTCAGTCACAGTCTCGACGGGGTCTCGACGGCCATCGGCTACGACGTGCTGGGCGCTACCGAAGAAGTGCCCGCTTCGAGGCTGATTCTCGAGGCCGGCGAGGCCTTACCAACCGCGGAGTTTATCGGTGCAGGCTGGCTGTTCGTCCTGGTCAAGATCGTTCTCGCGCTGGTCATCGTCGCGCTGTTCAAAGAGTACGTCAGAGACGCACCACGACAGGCTCGCGTAATTCTTGCACTCGTCGCGGCCGTTGGCCTCGGTCCCGGCGTCCACAACGTCCTGCTCTTTACGACCGGAATGTGAGAATTCACCCCGAGTCGCGGTGCAATGGTACAACGACGCATCCGGGGGATACGCCAAAGGGTTAGCTCGAGAAACCCCACTCCGCTTGCCGCTATCGAAGACGGAAACCAGTACGTATAGGGTTACGCATCGACCAGCCTCGAGTATGCACAACCAGCTGGTCTCGAGGTGGTTGCAACGGGGTATCGACCGCTGGCATCGCCTCGAGACCGACTGGCAGGGAGTCATCGTCGCCACAATCGTCCTGAGCGCGACGTTCAGCCTCGAGTTGGTATGAGTGATGCCACCGTCCGCAGGGTCGCTCCCGGACTCGCCGTGCTCGCTGGCGGCGCCGTGCTTGCTCGCGCCCTGTCGGAACTCATCGGCGTTCACGAACTGCTCGTGGCTATCGGCCTTGGCGTCATCCTCGCGAACACCCTCGGCGTGCCCGAACGCCTCGAACAGGGACTGAACACACACTCGATCTGGCTCGCAGCCGGTATCGTTCTCCTCGGCGCATCACTCACGCTCGAGGCGATTCTCGAGACGGGAGCGCCCGTGCTCTTGGTCTTGCTCGCGACAGTGGTGGTGACGTTGACGACCGTCGAGTTGCTCGCGAGAAACGTGGCCGGTATCAGCGACCGGTTCGGGTCGCTGCTGGCTGCTGGTGCCAGCATCTGTGGCGTCTCGGCCGTCGTCGCCGTTGGCACCAGCGTTCGCGCCAGCGAGAGCCAGATCGCCTACGCCGCCGGCATCGTTCTCCTGATGGACGCGGTCACGCTCGTCGTGTACCCGCTGGTCGGGAGCTATCTCGAACTACCCGATATCGTTTTCGGCGTCTGGGCCGGCGTGAGTATGCTCTCGACCGGACCCGTGGTTGCCGTCGGCTTCGCCTATTCGGAGGCCGCCGGCCAGTGGGCGACGATTACGAAGCTCGCCCGAAACGTGCTCATCGGCGCGGTCGTTCTCGGCTACGCCAGTTATTATGCGCGAAGCGATTCTAACGGTTCGGTCACCATCCGGACGCTCTGGGAGACGTTCCCGAAATTCGTCGTCGGCTTTCTCGTCGTCGTCGGTCTGGCGAGTCTCGGGGCGTTTTCCTCGACACAGCAGGCCCTCATCTCGAGTGTCGTCGACTGGCTGTTTTTGCTCGCGTTCGTCGGCCTGGGAACGGCGATTCGAACGGCAGACCTGCGACGCCTCGGTCCCGGCCCCGTGCTCGTCGTCATGACCGCACTCGTGGTTGCCAGCGTGTTCTCGCTCGCTGTTGCACTCGCGGTACTGTAACGCTCCAGAGCGGTCCCGCCCCCCAGCAGACGATAACGTTTTTTGACCGGCACCCGTCTGTGGCGGTCACCACCGATGGTCACCGTACTCACGGCCGGACATATCAACTGGGACGTCACCCTCCGCGTCGACCAGTTCCCGGAACCCGACGGGGAAGTAGCGATTCGCTCGCGCCAGCAATCCGGCGGCGGCAGCGCAGCCAACGTGGCAGTCGCCTGTCGCGCCCTCGAGGTCGACACCGGGCTGATCGGGAGCGTCGGCGACGACGACACCGGGCTGCTCGCCAGACGCGAACTCGAGGACGCCGCCGTCGACATCGATGGCGTCCGCATCGTCGAAGACGCCGAAACCGCCGTGAAGTACATCGTCGTCGACGACGCGGGTGAAGTCGCCTTGCTGGGAAACGACGGCGTGAACGAGGCCGTCGGGCCAGAGGACCTCGACCCCGAGCGAATCAGAGCGGCCGATCACGTCCACCTGACAAGCCAGCGACCCGATACCGCGGGGCGACTCGCTCAACTGGCGAGTGAGAGCGGTGCGACCGTCAGCGTCGACCCGGGCCGACGACTGGCAGACCGCGATTACGGGACGGCCCTCGAGCACGCGGATATCATCTTTCTGACCGACCGTGAAGCCGAGGCCGTCCTCGAGTCGTCGTACCCGGCCTCGACGTACAACGACCGACTGGTCGTCATCAAATACGGTGGCGACGGGGCCGAGATTCACTCTCCCGGTGGCTCGATTCGCCATCCCGGCTTCGACATCGACCCCGTCGACACGACGGGAGCGGGCGACGCCTTCGCCGCCGGTTTTATCGCCACCTCGTTAGGGACCGACGACCTCGAAGTCGTCCTCGAGTTCGCCAACGCCTGTGGTGCGCTCGCAGCGAGTGCGGAGGGTGCCAGAATTACCCCCTCGTACGCCTCCGTCGAGGCGTTTCTCGAGGAACAAACGCTCGAATAGCTCTGAGCAGCGAAAGCAATCAGTATGGGTCGGTGGAACCCAGTTCTTCGTCGAACGGCCGACACGACATTCTCACAGCGTGTTGTCTGACGGCAGTTATATACCGCCGCCCGTTGGCTACTCAGGTACCGTCACAGAGAGACATGACAGATGGAACAATTTCAGACGTTCGGGGCGGGGGCACTGAACGTCATTACTGCGTTCGATACGAACGCGCCGATTCAGAGCCGATCAGTGTCGCAACAGCAACCGCGTTAGCGATCTTCACGGATGAGGACGTTACACAGCCGTCGACACGGCTGTACGATCTCGTCGATCCGGAAGCACTCGACGCGCTGTTTGCAGACAGACAGAACGGGCTCCCACGGCCGAGCGGCCAGGTGACGTTACGACTCTCCCAACCACAGGCACGCGTCGTCATTACCGACTCGACCATTACGGTCGAACCGCGAGATCCGGCTACGGAACCGTACAACCCATCGAACTCGAGTGAATCCCGACTCGAGGGAGATACGTTCGGCCGGCCACACCGGTAACTCCTCACTCGACTCGTTAATCGGGGCGACCCAATACGAAGCAAGCGAGCGAACGGATGACGAAGCAAGCGACCGGGTCGCTCGAAGTACCAGCCTCGAGCGTCGAACGCGACCTTTTTCCTGATACCCCGAAAATGGCGACCATGGCTATGCAACCGCACTTGCTCGTCGACGACGGTGACGTACACGATATCGCACTCATTCCGGGCGACCCCGGACGAGTCGACCGTATCGCGAGTCACTGTGACAGCGCCGAAACGGTCGCCGAAAACCGCGAGTACAAAGTCGTCAACGCCACCTACGACGACCGGGACCTGACGATCTGTTCGACCGGTATCGGCTGTCCATCCGCCGCAATCGCCATCGAAGAACTCGCCAACGTCGGCGTCGAGACGTTCATCCGTGTCGGCACGACCGGGGCGCTGCAGGCCGATGTCGAAATCGGCGACATGATCGTCGCGACGGGTGCGGCGAAAAACGAGGGGACCTCGAAACGCTACGAAGCCGTCGAGTATCCCGCCGTTCCCGATTACGACGTCCTTTCCGGGCTCGTCGACGCGGCCGAGGCACGCGACGAGATGGTCCACGTCGGTCCCATCGCCAGCGACGACGCCTACTACGCCGAGACCGACGAGTACGTCGACGACTGGGAAGCCGCCGGCCTCCTGTCGGTCGAGATGGAAGCCGCCGCCGTCTTCTCGCTCACCCGCCGAAAGGGGCTGCGCGCCGGCGCAATCTGTACCGTCGACGGCAACCTCGTGAAAGGCACGCAGAAAGGCACTGACACCGACGACGACGAACTGCCCGAGAAGGCCAAAAACAACGTCGCTCGAGCGATCGATATCGCCCTCGAGGCAGCCACGAACCTGTAAGCGACGGCTACGCGCGTTTGAAGCCAGTAACTCGCCCCTATTCGGTCGGGCAGCCACGAACGATTATGGGCCCCTTCGTGGTACGACGGGGGTATGTCCCCGACTGACACGCGGCCCAACGTCGTTCTGATACACAGCCACGACCTCGGCCAGTATCTGGGATGCTATGGTGTCGATATCGAGACGCCTGCCATCGACGCCCTCGCCGAGGATGGCACTCGCTTCGAGAACCACTTCGTGACTGCGCCGCAGTGTTCGCCCTCTCGGGGGAGTCTAATGACCGGCCGCTACCCCCACGTCAACGGGTTGATGGGGTTGGCTCACGGCGACTGGGAACTCCACAAAAACGAGCGGATTCTCCCACACTATCTCGACGAGAACGGCTATGAAACCCACCTGTTCGGCCTCCAGCACATCAGTCAGGATACGGACCGGCTTGGCTACGAGTTCGTCCACTCGGAGGGGAACCTGTATCCGGGCGTTTCTCCCGCAGTCCACCAGGCCAATCGTGCTCGAAACGTCGCTGACGTCCTCACGACGTTTTTCGAACGCGGTGCCTTCGATTCCCCCTTCTTCGCGAGCGTCGGCTTCTTCGAGTTGCACCGGGTGGAAGCCGACAACGGCCGTTTCGGGTTCGACGCCGACTACTACGACCCCGACGAGCCCGACGGGATATATCCGCTGCCGTATCTGCCCGACCGACGCGGTATCCGCCACGACCTCGCCGAAATGCGCGGCATGGTGTACGCCGTCGACGACGCTATCGACACCATCGTCGCAAGCCTCGAGCGAACTGGTCTCACCGAAGACACACTGGTCATCTTCACGACCGAACACGGCATCGCCTTCCCGCGAGCGAAGGGGTCCTGTTACGACGCCGGCCTCGAGGGCGTACTCATCTGGCGTGGTCCGGGCGTCGAGTCCGGGCAGGTCCGAACCGAACTCGTGAGCAACGTCGACGTGTTACCGACGCTCCTGGAGTTCCTCGGGATCGATCTACCAGGGTCCAGCCCCGATTTCGATGGTCGAAGTTTCGAACCGCTGCTTACGGGCGAAGACGGTGCGTTCGACCCGCGAACGCGGGTTTTCGCCGAGATGACCTGGCACGATATGTACAACCCGGTCCGCGCGATTCGAACGGAACAGTACAAGTACATCCGAAACTTCTGGCACCTCCCGAAGGTGTATCTGACCAAAGACTGCTACGCGAGCGAAGCGGGTCGCGAAGTTCGCGAGACCTACGGCGCACCCACGCGAGCGTACGAAGAACTGTACGACCTTCACGAAGACCCGCAGGAAGCCGACAACGTGGCGTTCGAACCTCGGTATCGAGACCATCGAGAGAGACTCGCAAGCGACCTCGAGGCGTGGATGCAAGCAACCGATGACCCGTTGCTCGAGGGACCGGTTCCGCCGGGCGATTACGACGAAATCCAGCCCTGGAGCGAGTGACAGTGCCGAGTATTGGTCCGAGATGCCTGCTACGTGCGTGCGAAAAGTGAGCCACTCACCGCGTGAGTTTCCACACCAGCGACCGGATTTTGTACCCGAGCGAGTTTTGCTGATAGCCGTTCCACCCGCCCATACCGCCCAGCAGCGTCATCGACTCGTGGCCTTCGTCGTCCAAAATCGCCGTCGCCTTGCGAGCGACGATACCGGCCTTGCAGACGACGACAACCGGACGGTCGCCGGGAATCTCGTCCAGTCGTCGGCGAAACGAATCCTCGTTGCCACGCTGGAGGTCCGAATACACCGGCACGTTGTAACTCCCCTCGATGTGCTCGCGTTCGAACGAGTCGCTCGGGCGAATGTCCAACACGAACGGGTCGCTCGAGTCCCGCTTCTCGTCGAATCGAGATGGGGTGATAGTGGCCATACTATACACTTGCCCTCGGCAGTGAAAACCCTTCATCTCGGGTCAGCCCCGAGAGATCTACCTCGGCTGCCGATGAATCGTCTCACCGTGTCGGCTCCCCGTTGTTCGGACGTCGGAAAGCACGATACCCCTGTCAGGTATCGGGCGACGACGACTGTCCGAGCGCTCCCGCAACGGCGACCAGAGGGCCAACCCCTGCCTACACATCCGAATCCCGGCTGTCCCAACCCACTCGAGCGGACGGCTAAACGCAGGACACAAATCACTGGCCCACACACTCGAGAGTATGTCCGAGTCGTTCGAGCAGATGGGAGCCATTTTACAGACACATATCGACACCGACCACGAGTTTCTCTCCTGGCTGGGGACGACCGTCGAGCACGTCGACTACGGCGAGATGACGATGGCGATACCCTACGACGAAAAGCTCACGAACACCCGGCCCGGCCGTGGCGACCACCGCCCGGATATCCACGGCGGCGTCGCTGCCACGCTCATCGACACCGTCGGTGGCCTCGTCTTCCACACCGACTTCGACAAACCGACCGAGTCCGGTGCCGCGACCATCAACCTCAACGTCAACTACCTGCGCCCGGCGACGGGCGACCTCGAGGCGACGGCGACCATCGTCCGGGCCGGCCAGAGCGTCGGTGTCAGTGAGATCACCGTCGAAAGTACGACCCCTGACGGCGAGACGACCGAGGTGGCGACCGGGCAGGGCTCCTACCGGTTGTTCCGGGTCGACTGATAGGTTCGGTGTCGTCTCATCGTCAGCGACCACCCGATTCGTCGCTGTCTGGCAGACAGTGTCGATACTCCCAGTGAGGCGTTTTTCCACTCCGTGTGAGTGCAACATCCTCGAGGAACCATTACTGCTCGCGGTACCCGCGTATCACGTTAGCCGTTGTTCGGGACCAGCGACCGCGAGGCAGGCGAAAGCCACCGTGCTCGCTCGCCGTCTTCCGCACGAACGATTACGTCCGCGATGCGAATCCGGCCCACGTCCGTCTCGAGGCTCGCGTCGACGACGACCGGCGACCGACGTTCGATTGTCGACCCTGCCTGAAGCGGCCGTTCGAGCCGCTCGAGGCCGATACCGCCGACCTGTACGTCGATAGCCGCCGTCTCGTCGAAGCCGAACGCCCGGATTTCGGCCTCGAGGTCGGCCTCGACGGTCCCCACCGTCGCCTCGCCGGCCGTGAGCAGCGACTGCACCGAGCGAAACCCGTGCGTGAGTCCGATGTGTGCACGTCGTTCGGGACCGCCATCGGGATCGGCGACGAGCGTTCGCGTCTGGCGACCGTGATAGCCGGCGTCACTCGATTCAACGGTGATGATGAGTGGTCCGCCAGCCGGCAGTGCCGCCGTTTGAGGGCTGTTCGTACCCCCGTTCGCGCCCGGCCACACGACGCGACTCGAGACGGGACGACCACCAGCCTCGAGCACGCCCACCTCGAGTGCCCTTTCGAGGCGATCGGCCGTCAGGGGTGCGTCCTCGAGGACGAGCGTCGCCTCCCCAGTATCACTGGCCGATTCGATGCCGAAGTCAGCTCGCTCGAGCAGCGACATCGCGCGTTCGAGACCGGTACGGGCGGCCAACTGTGCTCGTTCGATCGCAGCCAGTTCCGGCTCCGTTTTCCTGACACGGAGTCGTGAAAGGGCGTCACTCGAGGCGAGTTCGAAACCGGCCCCTTCGAGATACAGCGCCGCGTCGTGGGGGATGTGCGCCGGCGTCAGGAGTCGCGAACATGTCTCCATCGCCCCCGCATCAGTCGTACCATCCTCGAGCAGCAATTCGGCGAGGATCTGTGACGGGTGATCGCCACCATCACGTGGCGGCTTCGAAACGCTGTGCCACCGTTCACCGTCGAAACCGACGGCATACACCGTCCCACTCTGCAACCGAGTCGGGGACTCGAGGGCGTCATCATCGAGACACGAATCACTGCCCGCCTGGAGTGCGAACCGAACCGTCGGATCCTCGAGCGTTCCGGCGTGGACGAACGCCGTCGCTCCACGCTCGGCCAGCACGTCTCGCATTCGCGTCGCTCGGGCAGTGTCAAAAACGGAATCAGGCACCGAACTCACGACCGGCCGCTCGCTCACGCTTCGACTTCGGCCTCCTCGAGGCGTTCCGATTCGGGCTGTTGGGCCTGTTCGATCAGTTCCTCGAGGTCAGCGTCGGTCCGGCGGTTGTTGAGCAAGACGTCTATCGGCAGCGTTGGCGCGCCGTCCACCAGGTTCTCGAGGAGGACGAGCCGTTCGCGGGCTCGAGACATGCCGACGTAAAAGACGCGCCGTTCGTTGTCAGTGAGGACGGGAACGGGGGAGGTGGTCTTGGTGAACTCCTCGACGCCGGGGATGTCCGTCGGGTCGTCCACGGTCGCGACCATCTGCTCGACGACCTTCTCGGTGAGGTCGGTGCCGACGAAAACGTGGTCGGCCTCACGACCTTTCGCCGAGTGAATCGTGCCGACACGAACGCGGTCGGTCGGCATCCCCTGATAGGTGCCGATGGCAAAGTAGGCCTTGATCGACTTCTTCTGGAAATTCGTTACCTTCCGAACCATATCGGAGGCCGAAGCCGGGCCGGGGAGGAACGGCGCGTGGTCTCGGATGACGTCTGCCGGGATGAGCAGATCCTCGAGGTCCTCGATACCCGCTTCCTCCTGACGGTCGTCTATTTCGTCGAACAGGGCGTCCCGTTCGTTGGTGCCAAACGCCGAGTCCATCAGCATGTCGGCGAGTCGTCGGGCCTGCAACCCGGTCACGTCATCGTCGTTCTCGAGCGCTTCGATCGCCCGGACGTACTGGGTCAGTCGGTCGGTCCACATCCGCTGGTCGGTCAGTGCGGTAAACGGAATGCCTTCGGTGATGAATTCATCGATGAACTGGAACATTTGGTAGCGTGCCCGGAACAGGAGCATGATCGTCCCGTCACCTTCGACGAGCGTCTGGCGGACCATCCGGACGACATCGAGCATCGACCGGTTCTGGTAGGCGTCGACGAGCCCACCCTCTTTGCGGGGGTTCAGGTCCTTATCCTGTCGGACGTCGATGTGCCGGATTTCCTGATTGACCGCGTTGAGGACGTTCGATGGCAGCCGGTAAGAGTTCGGCAAGATAATATCGTCGTCCACTCGTTCATCGAGCAACAGTGCTGGGTCAGCACCCTGCCAAGAGTAGACGACCTGGTCGTCGTCGCCGGCGATCAACACGCGCCTGACGTATGGTTTCCACTCCTCGTAGACATCGTACTGCAGAGTGGTGATGTCCTGAAACTCGTCGATGACGAGGTAGTCGACGTTCGGCACGAGCGAGCGTTGCTTGACTCGCTCGAGCATGTCGGCGAAGCCGATTTTTCCTTCCTGGCCCTTGTAGTTCCGCCAGGCCCTGATCGCTTCAGGGACATCGATCCGGTCGTCGTCCGAAGGCCAGGTCGGCGTGTACTTGTTGCCTTCCTGGGCGTTCGGATCGATTTCGGGTGGGAGTCGGACCTCTTCGACGTCCCACTGGAACGGCACGTCGTACCAGTCGGCGACATCACGGCGAGTTCGCTGGAGCCACTGGCTCGTCGCGATGATCTTGTTCCCGATGGTGGTCGACCGGGCCGTCCGGCGGCCGGCCCCGCTGTACTCGTCTTCGTACTCGAGGCCGTACTCCTCACAGAAGGCCTCTTTGTCCTTTTCGCCGATGACGTCGCCGCGAGAGAGATCGAGAAGATCGTACGCTTTCGCGTGCATCGTACAGACGTTGCCCTGCAACGCTCGCGGGTTTTCGTCGAGTCGTTCGGCGAGTCGTTCGCGAATTTCCTGTGCTGCCGCTCGAGTGTACGAGACGACCAGAATGTCCCGAAACGTGACGTCGTCTTGCTCGAGGATCTCTTCGACGTGATCGAGGAGAGCTGTCGTCTTCCCGCTGCCGGGACCGCCAAATAGACGGGTTACCTCCGTGTCCGCCTCCGTCGTAGCCATTGTAGCGTATCAGGGCCGCGACTCTTATAAGTGACGTGGGTTTGGACCGGCTGAACCGACCGGAAAGAAGGCCCCGTTCGGGTTGGTTTGACCGTCATCTCTCGAGGCAGTTATGGATGCGAAACACTCGAGCACCACGCACAGTATCGGGAAACTCGAGCGCGAAAACGCGCAAAAATGAGGCGTCAGGAATTGTTCCGTGGTGAGCGTGCCTGTCGAACCTCCGCACCGTCACGGATTTTATCCGTACACTGGGGACAGACACGTGGGTTTTCGACACCCCGAGGGGTAAACACTCGCGCATACGCATCCGTCACGAACCCACCGCAGTTTTGACATTTGGGCATTGATAATCCCTACGTCATCAGTGAGGAATAATCCGTAATAATTGTATCGACTGTAGGGGGCTGAAATTAGGGCCAACAGTCACACAATCCAGCATGTTTTACGGTGAGTGATACGGTTTACTGTCGTCTCTTACCGGTGATTGTCCATATCGGGTCGGCAATCACGGCAAACAGTTACAGTAGACCGTATGATAGAGACTGGGGCCCCGTCTCCGTCGAATACCGTTTCGAACACCAGGTGTGGGTGCGCAGAGACATCCGTATCACTGCCCGTACTCGAGGCCGGCAAAAAACGGAAAAGCTCGTTTCAGGGCCGCGGACGCCACCCACAGACGGTACAGGTTGTCGCGGACGTGTCGTGAAGACCGCCACAGTCCGGACACTGTTTTTTGTTATAATCGCGTTCCCAACCTGTTCGTTCTACCGCGTGGCCGCGGTCTGCAAGGAACTGGTCGAACACGTCGTCACCGGCACCGTTGGGTGAGGATGCCATAGTCAATGTATAGCACACAACACACATAAAGCATAGGGTAGTGACAACGTTTAACACACCCCCTGTGTCGAACTGAACAGCCGAGGACCTGACGCGGTCGGTGAGCGGGTCCCAGTGGTCATTCGTGGGCCAGTACCGACTCTCGACGACGAATGCACGGAACAGCTCGTGCAGGGTATCAGTCGTAGATCGGGCCACCAGTCCACTGGGCGACCCGTACAGCAGATTCTCCCTGAACCGCTCGCGATGCCCGCGCACTTTTTGGCCTCCCCCGTCAAGGAAAGCGTATGAGTGATCTCCGCCTCGATGCGACCCAACTGGACCGTTACTCGAGACACGTCATCATGGACGAGGTCGGTCCCGAGGGGCAGAAACGGCTGCTCGAGGGGTCCGTCCTCGTCGTCGGTGCCGGCGGTCTCGGGTCCCCGGCGATTCAGTATCTCGCGGCGGCCGGCGTCGGCCACCTCGGCATCGTCGACGACGATGTCGTCGAGCGCTCGAACCTCCAGCGCCAGATCGTCCACGGCGACGACGACGTCGGGCGGCCGAAAGTCGAGAGTGCGGCCGATTACGTCCACCGACTCAACCCGGACGTGTCCGTCGAAATCTACGAGACACGGCTCACCCCCGAGAACGTCGACGAACTGGCTGGCGGGTACGACGTCGTCCTGGACGCCAGTGACAACTTCGCGACGCGATACCTGCTCAACGACTACTGCGTGCTCTCGGGAACCGCGTTATCTCACGGCGCGATCTATCGCTTCGAAGGACAAGTGACGACGATACCGAACCGTGAGGGCAGCGACGGCCCCTGTTATCGGTGTATCTTCCCGGAAGCGCCCGAACCCGGCACCGTTCCCGACTGTGCGACCACGGGCGTCCTCGGCGTCTTACCTGGCACGGTCGGCTGTATCCAGGCCACCGAAGTCGTCAAACTGCTGCTCGAGCAAGGGGACGTCCTCGAGGGACGGCTGTTACTCTATGACGCGATGGACATGTCCTTCGAGACGGTCGAACTCCAGCACAATCCGAACTGCCCGGTCTGTGGCGACCAACCGGCCATCGACTCCGTTGGCGACGTCAGTTACGAGCACACCTGTACTATCGACGCCGATTGAACCCCGATTTCGAGGGCAGAACCGGCAGTCTCGAGGGATGAACGCCTGACGCCAGGGCTGAACCGGCAGCCTCGAGGGGTGACCCCACAGTTAATTCCCACCGAAGCCAACCGGCGAGTATGAACCGAATCGGTATCGTCGGAGCCGGTGCGGCGGCCGCCGGTGCAGCCTACATCCTCTCAACACAGCAACCGGGTGCAGCGATTACGGTGCTCGAGAAATCACGCGGACTCTGCGGTCGGGCGGCAACCCGCCGAAAGCACGGCTGTGTCTACGAGTACGGCGCGAACTACCTGAAAGCCGACGACAACCGTGTCACCGACCTCGTGACGAACACGCTCGAGACCGACGGCCTGGTCAACATCGACGAACCGATCTGGACGTTCGACAGCGAGGGCACGGTCGAACCGGGACGGGAAAGCGACGACCACAAGTGGAGCTACGAAGCCGGACTCACACAGCTTGCAAAGCGGTTGTTCGCTCGAACCGAGGCCACGATACACCAGGAAACCCATGTCGAGGCGATTCGTCGCGACGGGGAAATCTGGCGGGTCGAGGACACAGACGGGAACGAGTGGGGCCCGTTCGATGTCCTGCTTTTGAACCCGCCAGCCCCACAGACGGCAGCGCTGCTCGAGCGTGCCGACTGGGCGAGCGAGCATCGTCGTCCATTGCAGGACGCCGTCGAAAACGTCCCGTATCGAACCGTGATAACCGCCGTCGCTCACTATCCGTTCAAACTCGACGTTCCGTACTACGCGCTAGTCAACACCGACAAGGCACACGATATTGGCTGGGTCGCCCGCGAGGAGTGCAAACCGGGCCACGTCCCCGACGGTGAATCACTGCTGGTCATCCAGGCCGGCAACGAGTGGTCAAAAGCACAGTACGACGCGCCGCGCGAGAACAATCTTCGGACGCTCATCGAGGGCACCGCATCGCTTCTCGAGGACGAGCGCCTGACCGGCCCCGACTGGACGGACTACCAGGGTTGGCGCTACGCCTTACCCGAGGATGGCGTCTCGAGAGCCCCACTGGAAGCCGCCGAAGCTGACGGCCTGTACCTCCTCGGGGATTGGGTTGCCGGCGAGGGGCGACTTCACGCCGCACTCGCCAACGGCCTCGAGGTCGGGGAGCGGGTCGCGAGCGATCTGGAAAGCAGTGCGTAGGCCCTCATTTGGGCCAGTGAAGTACCCTTTTTGGAGGTAACTGGCTCGAGCAGGATTATCGAGCGGTTCCTCACAAAATGAATCGGTTATAAAGCGTGTTGAACACGACCATGACGACGAGTAGCACGGCCATCACGGCCGCCGTCGTCACCATCGATTCCGACGAGAGGTAGACGACCGAGCCAATCACGAGGGAAAAGACGGCAGCGCCGGCGGCAGCCGCTCCCGAACCATTGCGTCCCGTCGTGCTACTCGAGCCGAGTTCGGAGAGCTCCATGGCTCACCAAACCAGTGCTCGATTCATATAATTTGTTGTCATCTCTTCACGGTCGGAAACGCTGGCAACACACTACGTTGTGCACAACGCACCTCCCTCGAGTCAAACGCTCGAATCAGTCACACGCCGGTGACAGCCACTGTACCGTCGCCAGCGACAGTCTCTATATCCGTGTGGCCCAACCGTACGCTATGTCAGACACCCAGGAAGCGTTTATCAGGCGCGCCATCGAACTCGCCGAAGAAGCCGTCGACAACGGGAACACGCCCTTTGGCTCGCTCCTCGAGGTAGACGGCGAAATCGTCCGCGAAGCTCGCAACCGAACGCTCACCGACGACGATATCGCGGCCCATCCCGAGTTCATACTCGCACGCTGGGCAGCCAGCGAACTCGAGCCCGACGACCGAGTGGCGTGCACGATGTATACGAGTACCGAGCCCTGTCCGATGTGTGCCGCGGCCATCCACTACGCCGGTCTCGGCCGGGTCGTCTACAGCGTCGAGGGGAGGTCCCTAGCAGCGCTTCGCGGCGGCGGCGTCATCGAGATACCGTGTGCCGAGGTGATCGCAGCAGGCAACGGGGACACCGTCGTCGATGGCCCCGTCCTCGAGGAAGAAGGCCTCGCCGTGCACGAATCGTTTTATCGAGACGAATAGCGACTGGAGCAATTAGCTCGAAAAGCGCTCGCGTTCGGCGACCTGTACCTGCGTATCCCCATCGTCGACGAGCACGCGAACGTCGCCATCGACGGCTTCGGTTCGGACCTCGAGCGGGCCGACCGAGACACGTTCACCGACCGGAGGAATCGCGACCTCGCCCACCGTCTCGCCGTCTCGAGTGACCTGCATCGAGATTTCCTCGCCCGGAACCACCGTTAGCTCGTGGCCGTCGAGGCGGACGTTCGCGGTCGACGGCTCGGACGCGAACGACCGGGTGGTCTCGCCGTCCAGTTCGAGGTCGACGACGTAGGCGGTGTCGTTACCGACGACGTTCCAGCCATGTCGGTCGACGGTAATCGTTTCCCGCCAGCCAAAGCCGCCGACGTGGACGGTTTCGTTGCCCTCGTGGGCGAGCACCTCCTCACGAACGGCGACCGTCCAGAGCTCTCGATCCTCGCTGACGACGATGACGCCACTCTGTTGACTCGAAAAGAGTTCATCGTCCCCAAAGTCGACGGCAGGCGTCTGGCCGCTGGTCGCGTTCTCGGCATAACTCACCGCGTAATCGCCAGCCTTGACCTCGCCAGCGGGCACCGTTCCGTCATCGACGACACCCAGACTCAGCGGGAGGCTGGGTGCGGCGACCAGCACCGTAAACACCAGCAGACAAACCGTAACCGTCTGTCGGCGCGTAACCGGCCCCGACCCCGGCCGGAAGCGATCCGGGAACAGTGCAACCAGTGCCGGAACCGCGAACAGGAACACGACGAACCCCGCCACGCCAGCAACCGGGGCCAGTGGCTCCGAAGAGAAGAACGCGCCGACGACCGTTCCGACGAGTACGATTCCGAGGAAGATGAGCCAGAACGCACTCACCTGTCGCCTCGAGGGAACTCGAGACGCACTGGAGAAGACTCGCGGCAGGGGTCGAGTGCTTCCCGTGGCGGCGAGCGTGATCCCGATAGCCAACAGGAACACGAGGACGACGCCAGCGCCACGGTACAGAACGAACGTGTCCTCTCCGCCCGGGAACGCGAGCAACCAGAGCGACTGGGCCAGGCCAAAGAGGACCGTCGCCCCGAAAAGTCGCCCCGCGGACGGTCTGGGTTGTTGCCGGTCGGTTCGGACGGCGAGCAATCCGATTGCGAGGAGGACGCCCACCAGAAAGCCGAGCATGTGGGCCTGGAACCCGATTCCCGCCCAGCCCGGGGGCGACGGTGGCCCAGTCTCGATACCCGCGCGAACGATGGGGGTATTGAGCGCGGTCAACACCGTACTTACTGCCGCACCGCCGGCGACACCCACCACCGTCGCGAGGGGATAGGTGACGAGTGCAAAGCCGGCAATGGCGAACACGGCACCCGAGAAGCCGAGTCCCGGCCCCATCGAGAACGTCGACGTCAGCAGGGCCATCCCGAGGAGCGCCCCGGGGAAGATGACGAGGGCGCGAACCCAGGGTCGATGCAGAATGCCCGCCGTTCGAGCGCGCTCACTCCCATCAGCGCCTGTTTCACCTCCTTCGGCTCCCGCTTCATCCGCATCATCCCCCGCTCCATCCGTGCGAATCGGTGGTCGGCCGGTTTCGGAACCAGCCATCGCGTCGTCAACCGTCCCGGTGGGTGTCCCCTCGTCGCTCGATCGAACGGTCTCTTCGTCTTTTTCACCGCCGGCCTCGTCTCGAGGCGAAAAGTGCCCCCAGGCGTACTCGGCGATGGGAGCCAGCACGAGCGTCGCCGACATATTCGAGAGGAGATGGGCGACCGAGCCGTGGGCGATACCCGCCGTAAGGACGCCCGTCGGGTAGAAATACGACCAGGTGACGAACGGGTAAATGAGCGGTTCACTCCAGTTTCGAAGACCGCCTTGGGCGAACAGATAGAACGCGAAGACGAACGCAACGGTCACCAGCGTCCCCCACGGGACGCCATAGAGAAAGCGACGCTCGAGGTGCGCTCGACACCGTTCGCGCGCCTCGCTGGCGAAAAGCCAGGCGAAGGCGAGCGCGGCGACGAGCGTCACGAACAAGACGACCTGTGTCGGCGTCAGCGCCATTGGGTGCAGTTGGGTGAAGATTTACTTAAACTGTCGGTCTGACAATGGGTCGTCATGCCGGTGGTTGGACAGGTGAGTTCGTCACCGCGTCGACGGCCCAACGACCTCGAGCGCACGTCGTATTCGCGGCGAGAGCCACTCGCGGTCGTCGTCCGACTCGACGCCAGCAGCAGGAACGCCGTGGAACGCCGGTGACCGCAACGATTCGGGGAGGTAGCGATCGTAGACGGGCAATCGCTCGCGAAGCGGAACACCAGCATCCTCGGCGATGGCCTCGAGTTCGCGCAGTGCGGGCCATGCGTAATCCGGGTTGATGTGGTCGTCGGTGATCGGCGACACGCCGCCGAGGTCGTCGATGCCACAATCGAGAAGCTCCCTGGCGGGGGCGAGATTCGGCGGGACTTGCACCGAAATCGAGTCGGAAAGTGCGACGCGGGCCATAGCTGTCACTCGGCGCAGTGTCTCGAGGTCCGGACTTCCCGCCGTCCAGCGTTCGTTGTTCGCGACTGGCTGGACGATAACCTCCTGAATGTGGCCGTAGCGCTCGTGCATCTCGCGGATGGCGAGCAGGCTTTCGGCCCGGTCGCGCCAGGATTCCCCGATGCCGACCAGGATGCCCGTGGTAAAGGCGACGTCCAGTTCACCTGCGTTCTGGAGGGTCCGCAGGCGCTGACCCGGCACCTTCTGTCGGGGACCCGCGTGTGCCGCCACGTCGGCCGTCGTCTCGAGCATCACGCCCATGCTGGCGTTGACGTCGGCGACTGTCGCCATCTGCTCGCGCGTCTGGTCACCCGGATTGGCGTGCGGGAGCAACCCCTCCTCGAGTGCGACCTCACAGGCGTCGCGCAGATAGGTGTGAATCGAGTCGTGACCCCAGGCCTCGAGCTGGTCGTACACCTCGGTGTAGCGCTCGTCGGGGTCGTCACCGAACGTGAACAGCGCCTCCGTACAACCGGCGTCGGCTCCCGTCCGACAGATGTCGCGAACCTCCTCGAGCGAGAGTAACGAGGCGTCACCAGGGGGGTCGAAGTAGGTGCAGTAAGTGCAGGTGTACCGGCACGCGGTCGTCAGCGGGATGAATACGTTCTTGCAGTACGAGAGTTCGGGGGCCGGGTCGACGTCGGCAGGCGTCACCTCGAGCAGTCCGTCGATTGCTGTATCATCGATAGCGATATCGATGTCGTAGGCCTCGGCCCCGGGAATCATTATCTCGAGAGAGTCGTCTCCAGCGTCAATAGCCTGTCGGACGCCCCCGACGAAGGGCGTATAGGACCCGTTGTCGTGGTCAGTGACCGACCCGGTCAGTCACTGGCCTCTACTCATAGGGATTAGCAGGGCAATTCATAATTTTGCTTCAGTTCTCTCCAAAGATTGATAGATATACGGTGATGAATACAGAGCATGAGTTCAGCACAGCAGTAATGAATGGCAGGGCTCCGGCCCTTTCTTCCAACTCGGCGTCGTACGTGGAGTATGTTGATCGCCACCATTCGGACGGATCTTGATGCCGTCGCGCTCAAACAGGCGTTCGAGGCAGTCCCCGAGATGAAAGTCGAGGCCGAACGGGTCGCCGCCCATAGTACCCGGTGGACGATGCCGTGTCTGTGGATTGCCGCCGCCGACTTCGACGCCGTCGACGACGCGTTGGTCGCAGATCCCACCGTCGACAACGTCGTCGAAACTCATGAGTTCGACAATGAGGTGTACTACCACCTCGACTGGGCTGACGGCGTCGAGGAACAAGTGGACGCCTACATCGACAAGGAGGGCTCGATTCTCAATGCACAAGCCACTGCCAACGGCTGGAAACTGGAGATTCGCTTCGTCTCACGCGATCAGTTTACCGCCTTTCGGGAGTTCATGACCGAACAGGGGTACACCTTTGAGCTGCTGGATCTCATCGAACCCGGCACCCCCCGGATCTCGGTCGTAGACTTGACGCCACCTCAGCGGGATGCGCTCATCGCGGCTGCCGATCGGGGGTACTACGAGGTACCCCGCGAGGTGACTGCGCGAGAACTTGCGGACGACCTCGATATGACTCACCAATCGCTGTCCGAACTCCTCCGGCGAGGGACGAAGACGCTCATCACCTCGACACTCAGCACGTCAGGTGACGACGAGGTGACTTCGAGCGGTACCGATAGCGCCGAGAGTTGACGAGGCCGTACTTAAAATCCAGCCAAGGCAGGTACGCTCCTCTTCCCGTTTGGGCGGTAATAGAGCCTAATGGTTGGGCTTGAATCTGGTTCGAGAAGTTTGTCAGGTAATATCCTCAATGAGGCGTTCGAGACTCTTAGTCATCCGGTGAGACGCCGGATTCTGACGGCACTCGTCGAGGCGAATCCCCGGAAAGAAGATGAGTTTTCGCCCGAAGATTTCGCCACCACCGACGAACGGCTGGACAAGTTTCTGGTAAAGCTTCAGCACACGCATCTCCCGAAGCTCGCGGAGTCGGGCTTCATCGAGTGGGATCAGGAGACCGAGACGATCACCCGAGGCCCACGTCACGACGAGATTGCGCCCTTGATCGAGCTGATGATGGCTCACGAGGACGAACTTTTCGAAGACTGGTCGTAGTACTTATCATCCGACGAGAGCGACCTTCCTGCATCTATTTGATTCACTGGACGCTTTCTTGGGCTGAGTCGGTGCAAGATACGCGCTGTGAGTTCAGCACGACTCACTCAACCTATCCTAAAGCTGGTAGAAAGCGCGTGCAAGATACAGAGGCTGTAGTCAGCAGTCAATGCATGTTTGATTCCTCTTGTCGGAACGAATTTACCGACAATACTGAGGTAGTGATTGAGGTACTCTATCGAGGTAAAGGAGTTAGTCCTCGAAGGTTCGGTGGATTCTAAATTCAAGCGCCGCGGAGGCCGTCGCCGAACAGTTGTCGATGCCCGGCCTCTCGTGTAGGGACAGAGCGTCTAGATAATCCGCTCCCGGAGCTGGTCGAGTTGCTTGGCGTTGTAGACCAGTGTTACCTCGTCGGTCGTCGGCGTGGCGACACAGGTCAACCGCAGGTTCATTTCGTCCACCTCCTCGTTGGAGAGGCTCCGGTTGGCCTCCATCTCAACCTCGCCATCGACCAGTACCGCCGCACAGTTGATACACCCACCACCCCGACAGAAGAACGGCCAGTCGTAGCCTTCGTCCTCGGCCGCTTCGAGGATGTACTCTCCCTTTTCGACGGCCATCGTCCCGTAGGCCTCCGCCGTTAGGTTGGCCTCGGCCGCCTTCTCGAAGAGGTCGTCGTCCTCCAGCGACCAGTCTTTGTCCTCCATGACCTCGTAGTCGAGGAACTCGACGGTGGCGTCGACCGACTCCGGCTTCACAGAGACGACCGGAACCGGCGAGAACCGAACCGTGCGTTCGGTGACGCTCCCGAGCAGGTATCGCCTGAGGCCGGTGCGGCCGTGGGTTCCCATCACGACGACGTCGATCCCCGCCTCCGCCGTGTACCCGGCTATCGCCTCATGTGGCCGACCGCTCCGCGTGGCCGTGACGACCTCCACGCCGGCGGCTGCGCCTCGATCGCGCACGTCGTCGGACGGCGATGACCCCTTCTCGCGTCCGCCCGAAGTGACGTGCAGTGCGTGGAGCGTTCCGCCGACTTCGGTTACGAGGTCGATCGCGTGCTCCGTGGCGGCCTCGGCCCCCTCACTCCCGTCGGTTGGGACGAGGACGTTTTCAACATCGAAGTCGATGACGGTATCCTCGTGAACGGTCACGACGGGGAACGGAGACTCCTGGAGGGTCTGTTCGGCCACGCTGCCGAGCAGGAACCGACCGATCCCCGTCCGGCCGTGTGTCCCCATTACGACGACATCGACGCCGTGTTCCTCGGCGTAGTCGAGGATCGCCCGGTGGATCGCCGCTTCTTCGTCGTCGATGATCTCTGTCTGCGGGGTGAGCCCAGCCTCGGTTGCGATCTCTTCGATATCCCTCACGGCCTGTTTCGCTCGCTCTTCGTTGCCCGGCTCCCGAACGGAGACGACGGTCAGATCGGCGCCGAAGAATTCGGCCATTTTGACGGCGACGGTTCCGGCTCGCTTCGCCACTTTGCTCCCGTCAGTCGGGACGATGATCTCGTTGTACATGCACGGAACTACAGTCTCTGTCGCATATCAAACCCGCCTGTTCTTCCAGTCGAAAGAGAGCGATCTACTCGTCCATTCCGTAAGCGGTGCCGCTGTACACCGCTTTTCGGAACGACAATGTCCGATCCAGGTTCGAAATCGACGCGATTTCGTTGGGGCAGGACTGATGCGATGTCGTTCCCATCCAGGACACATACGATGACGTCCGGATCGAAGTTTTTCTCATTTCACACACGAAACCGTGATGCGATTCGCCCAGTTCATCAGGTTGTAACTGCACGGTGACAGCCGTATTCTATGGCTCAGGATCACAAGTAGAACTATAATAGAGAGTAACGAACATTGCCGTTGAAACAGATATGTCGGTAGACACGAACAATAAACTCAGTCGCCATCTGGCGGTGGGTATCGGTAGCGTTGTTTTCGCCGCGTTACTGTGGGTGGCTGGGTATCACGAGCAGCGGATCGTGGGAGCAGTTCCGTGGTTCCTTCTGATCCTGGTGCTGGTCATCGGGCCAACGGTGAGACTCTGGCCCAAAATCAGGCGCCGATTCTCGGGGAATTTCCCGGTGAACTGGCGGTCGGAACTGGGAATCTGGTTCGCTATTTGGAGTGTCGTTCATCTGCTTTTCGTGTTCCAGGCGAGGGACTGGGACGTCATCGGCTACCTGGCCGACATGAGCCCGTGGGCGTTCGGTTCGTTCGTAGCCGTGATCATCGCGGTCGCGCTCGCGGCCACCTCGAACAACAGGGCCTACGATTACATGGGCGGGAAAGCGTGGAAGTGGCATCAGACCGTCGGGACATACGCAATCTTTTGGCTCCTCGCCGTCCACATCTACGACAGGGCCTACCTCCGACCTGGGTTCCCGTCTGACGATCCGATCCACTGGCTATACCTACTCACGCTCGTTCTCGTCGTTGTGCTCCAGATCGCCGCGTTCGCCAGGGTCGTCTCCCACTACAGGGAGACGGGGGAGTACCCCTCCGGACTGAACTGATCAGTTCAACGATGTGCTTGCAGAACAGGCTGTTGAGAAAATCGCCAGCAAAACTGATGCCTGACTTTCCGAACGTGCGAATGATTTCCGAGATCGTCATACTGGGGTGAGGCGAATATCGCCGCCTTTTGGCGAAGGATGAAGTCGACACGGTAGGCAACAAGCTCCCGTTCATTCAGCGCACGTCAGAATCTAGCTGTTGATCTCAGAGTCGGTGAAACCGAGAACGGAACCCTGCGGGCTCGGTGAAAGCCCGGAGTTCAGGCGAGGATCCATCCGGCCACCACGACATACCCGCCGACGAGTACCAGCACGGTGGGGACGAGCCAGCGGTCCAACCAGTCAGGAGTGCTGTCACTGGTGACGCGAGATACGATCACGAACACAGCGAAAACACGGCTCCGGCACCGATCAGGTAGACGATGATGATGAGTGTCAGTTCTGATGGTGAGAGATCAACGAAAAACGGGACGAAGACAGCGATGTTTTCGCCGCTGAGGCCCAGTCCCCACGGTTACGACGCTGATACGGCCGAGGGGGTTCGGCACGATCGGTGACTCCTCGACCGTCGTTTCCGGCGGCTGGCGGAGTAGCCCCCACAGCCCCAAACTGAGGGGGACGACACCAAGCAGGAACGTCCACTTCTGTAGGAGTTCGGCAGCGAGAATCGCTCCGACGACCGCCGCGGCCAGTCCGACACAGAAGCCGACGTAATGTCCGACGAGCACTTCCCAGAGCCGGTAATCGTTGTCCGCGCAAAAGGCGTCGATGACGAGTAACGTGTCGAGATGGGTTACGGCGAACAACCACACAGCCACGATCAGAATCGTTTACACAGATCACCGATCTGTCACATCGAGACCGTATAGTGGTTTCTCTCCGCGAGCCTCAGTCGTTATAGGGTACCGTGACCGGTACTCGCTTTCTGACTCGTGCTACATTCGCGCTCTATATTCATCACGCCGGATTAGACGTATCCGTGATCTGCCACACCAAAAAGTAGGAGAATCGACGCTAACTCCAATCAGTGACACTGATCCCTATCAGGGGAGCAAAAACCGTACCACGGCGGGGAACCGCCGCGCCCAAGCAGCCTCGCGGTGGCGGCCACCTTCGTCGACGTGGAATCGCAGCGAGTCGTCGTATCCCTTCTCGGCCAGCACGTCGGCCGTCGCTTTCGCATCCTCGAGATAGGCCGCGTTCAATTCGTCGTCCTCGAGACTCTCGTTGTCGCCGACGTCCATGTATATTCGCCCCGACCGTGGTGGTTGGTCCTCCAGATAGTCGAACCACGCCTCATCGTTCCACCAGAACGCCGGACTCAAGGCGCCTACAAAACCGACGCGTTCGGGGTACTCGAAGTAGCCGTAGAGACTGACGAGGCCGCCGAGCGAGGAACCCGCCAGCCCGGTCGTCTCGAATCCGGGTTTCGTCCGCAGAGTGGCGTCGACCGCCGGTTTCAGCGACTCGAGTAGCCACTCGAGATAGTCGTCTGCCTCGCCGCCACCGTACTCGGGATGCGCCCACGGCGTGTACTCCAGGCGGCGGTCGTCGCCAGCGTTCGGCACCCCGATAACGATGGCCTCGGAGCCGTCTGTTGCGAGGCGTTCCATCGTTTCGTCGACCTGCCACTCCCCGCTATAGCTCATGGCCTCGTCGAACAGGTTTTGCCCGTCGTGCATGTAGACGACCGGATACCGGCTGTCACCCGTTTCGTACGACGGCGGCAGATACGCAACCACCTGTCGCGAGGAGTCGAGCAGCGGCGAATCCACTTCGTTCGAGACGCGAACATTCCCCACGACGTGTTCGCCGTCGGTCAGGTCGTACGGTCGCCACTCGAGGTCGAGGGTGTTCGCGTGGTTCGACATTGCTTCGTCTCGACAGTGCCGGTAACACGCCAAAAAGCTGCGGATACCATCGGACAGGCGGTCGTCGGTTCCCAGCGTGTCCGTTCGGTTCGTCGTGGCACGGAACGCCAGTTCGAACCACTCACCGCCGGTCGCGAGTTAGTCACGAGCCAGTCGAACTCGACCCTCGGTCGTCTCGAGGTGAAACCCCTGTGCCTCGAGTGTGGCCTTCGACCGCGAGTCGCTGTGGAGCCACACCTCGACCATATCGGCGGGTTCGTCGATATCCGTCGCCAGGCGGAACGAGTCGACGGTCTCGAGGGTCGCCCCGACCCCCCGAGCACCCTGGCGATGGTCCAGATACGATGCACCGTGGTAATCCACCCGAAACGAGGGGTGACGAACCACCATCGCGTTCGTGCCCCCGCCCCGACCCGGCGCGATCACGACATCGCCGTTGATCTCGAACAGTCCCTCGAGCGTCACCGGCGTCGCAAGGGCGAGATCGGCCATGACGATTGCGACCGGTTCGTCCGCCGCCTCGAGGAGTGCGTTCACTGCTGGGGACAGGGGCCGATCGTCGATTTCGACCCTGTACTCCCCACCGGTCCCCGCCTCGAGCGAGGTCACCGTCGTCTCAGACAGTGGTGCCGTCGCGAGAACCGTCGGCGAGTTACCAGTAGCCACCACGGCCCCACAGACGTCCGCGAGCATCGCTCGAGCGAAATCTCGGCGTTCCTCGAGGGAGAGGACGGCCTCGAGACGAGATTTCGGCGTCCGGCCGGCAAAGGGAACGACGACCTGCATTCGAGGGAGATTGCCAGTAAGCGGGCAAAAGGACATCGGAGTCGATAGCGCCCTGGATGCGCTGGTGGGAGTGGCCGGCTGCTGATAGCGGCGCCCCTCGAGCGGCCTCAGCACCCATATTCATTTTCTCAGACGATGCGAGCAAAATACTTTGATATGTGTATTAGGTCGCTATTGTTTTGCGAGCGGATACTCCAGCCTCTAGACAGAGAATCCGAACGAGAAAGTAGCCACGTAAGCGAGGCTCGCATCCGTTATAAATCGGGCCTCGACCCCGTGCCCCCCTCGAGACGATTAGAACAGCGGCTCGAGTTCGTCCTCGTCGTCTTCGACCAGGCTCTCGAGGTTCTGTTGGCTCTCCGATTGGATGTCTTCCATGTTGTCCTGGGCTTCGATGGCCACCTGCTGGAGGCGCTTGATTCGCGGAACGTTCGTCACGCCCGAGAGCAAGATTGCCGCGGACACTTCCGGCACCTGCCGGGGGAAGTCACCGCCACGAACTTCCATACTGCCGGTTTCCTCCTCGAGCCATTTCCGTCCGCGCTCTATTCCTTTCCGATTCAGATACTCGCTGGGACCGGAGAGGACGAGCAGGGCGCGTTCTGCGCCATCGATCTCACAGGGCAGGGTGAGTCGACCGAGTGCGGCTTTCCGAACCAGACTGGTGATTCGGTTTGTCGTGTTGGCCGCGTCGAGGCCGTCGTTGCCGCCACCACCGCCGCCGGTGAACCGCGAGAGCAGGCCGCCGCTGGTGTTGAGTTCGACATCCTCTGAGGCGTAGCCGACCGTCGAGACGCCACCGCCGGAGAGGGTGTTGATAATTTCTGAGGAGTCGACGACGCTTTCGGCGACTTCCTGGCCTTCACCGACCTCGCCTGCGCCGAAGAGCACGCCGAATCGGCGGACGATTTCCTCGTTGATCTGATCGTACCCACCTTCCATCGACTCACCGGTCTGACGCCACGAGTCGTTGTCGAAGACGAGCAGGTTGTCGACCTCGCGGACGAACGTCTGGAACGAGCGGGCGGCGTTCAGCGTGTAGATGCCACCTTCGTCCGTGCCCGGCAGGATGCCGAGGCCGTAGACGGGAATCGTGTAGATTCGTTTGAGGTGTTTGGCGAGTACGGGTGCACCGCCGGAACCGGTACCACCACCCATCCCGGCCACGACGAGGAACGCGTCCACTTCGTGGGTCGGAATCGAGTCGACGGCGTTTTGCACCTCGTCGATGTCCTCTTCGGCGATTTCCGCGCCGAGTTCGTTGTCCGCACCGACGCCGTGGCCCTTCACGCGGGCCTGGCCGATGAGGATGCGATTCTCCTGGGGGATATTGGTCAGACCCATGAGGTCCGCTTTCGCGGAGTTTACAGCGATCGCCGCACGGACGATTCCACTGTTGGTCCGGTCGTCGTAATCGAGGAATCGATCAACGACCTTCCCACCGGCCTGTCCGAAACCGATCATCGCCAGCTTCATTGTTAATAGGGGGCTCCGTTGACTCGAAACCAGACCGATGAGGGATATAAACTTTGTGATGGGGTGAATGTCACTCGTCCCAGAATATCCCCGAAATCACCAGACATGTGTACGTCGGTTTCAGCGTACAGCGGTGAGATGGCATCGCCCACAGGTTACTCAGTTGACTTTTATACTGCCCACTCGAGTGGGTCGACTGACAGCTGTCTCCCCTGCGTGCAGTTATTAGCTCAATCAGCGGTTTCACTGTAGTGAAGCGGGGTCCACCCTCGTTCTCACTGTCTCGCAATTACTGCCGTGTTTTAACAGGGTGGCCGACCGAGGTTCCCGTATGACAGACACGACAACGCACCTCGAGGAAATCCCGTCCGATGCCGAAATTTCGAACGGGGCGAGCTATCGTCCCATCGAGGACATCGCCCGCGATCTGGGTCTCGAGGCGGACGAAATCGAACGGCTGGGGTCGACGAAAGCAAAAGTGACCCACGACGCGGTCCAGCGGCACACGGCGGAATCGCGGGACGGCAAACTTATTCTCGTTACCGCGATGACGCCGACTCGCGCCGGCGAGGGGAAAACCGTCACCACTGTCGGGCTTGGACAGGCACTCGGCGAACTGGGCGAGGACGGACTCGTCGCCGTCCGACAGCCCTCCCTCGGCCCGATATTCGGTATCAAAGGCGGCGCGGCCGGCGGCGGCTACAGCCAGGTCATCCCGATGGATGACATCAACGTGCACTTCACGGGCGATATCCACGCGATTACCGTCGCCCACAATCTCATCGCCGCGATGGTCGACAACCACCTCCACCAGGACCAAGAGCCCCGTATCGACCCGGGCGAGGTCGTCTGGCCTCGAGCGCTGGACATGAACGATCGGGCGCTCCGAAACGTCGTCGTCGGCCTCGGTGGCTCGGTCAACGGCGTTCCCCGCGAATCTGAGTTCCTCATCACGGCCGCCTCGGAGCTTATGGCAGTCGTCGGAATGGCCACCGATATCCCCGACCTCAAAACACGCATCGGCCGCGTGATCGTCGCCCACGACGTCGACGGCGAACCCGTCACGGTCGACGACCTCGGGGCAACCGGTGCCGTCGCCGCCGTCCTCCGGGACGCCATCCGGCCGAACCTCGTCCAGACCCTCGAGGGGACGCCGGCATTCATCCACGGCGGACCCTTCGCGAACATCGCCCACGGGACCAACACCATCGTCGCCGACCAGGTCGGACTCTCACTCGCCGACTACGTCGTCACCGAAGCCGGCTTCGGGGCCGACCTCGGGGCCGAGAAGTTCTTCGATATCGTCTCGAGACACGATCTCGAGCCGGACGCCGTCGTCCTCGTCGTGACCGTCCGCGCGCTGAAACACCACGGCGAACACATCCTCGAAACCGATGGCGACGTATCAGACGCGATGACACCCGGTGACCGCTCGCTCGAGGCCCTCGAGGCCGGCTTCGCCAACCTCGACCATCACCTGGACGTCCTCGAGCACGTCGGCTTCGACCCCGTCGTGGCGATCAACCGCTTCCCCGACGACAGCGAGGCCGACCTCGAAGCCGTACGTGCCCACTGTCGAGAGCGCGGGGTGACGGCTGCCGTCTCCGACGTCTACCGCAACGGTGGCGAGGGTGGCGTCGAACTCGCCCGGGCCGCTCGCGATGCCGCCGACCGTGGCGCACCCGACTTCGAGCCGCTGTACGACCTCGAGGACAGTCTCGAAGCGAAACTCGAGACGGTCGCCACCGAGGTGTACGGCGCGGACGGCGTCGACTTCACCAAGGGAGCGCGGTCGGACCTCGAGGAATTGGCCGAACAGGGATTCGACGACCTGCCGGTGTGTATTTCGAAGGTTCCGTCCTCGCTGTCGGACGATCCGACGGCACTCGGCGTCCCCACCGACTGGACGCTCACCGTCCGTCGCCTCTACCCCTCCGCCGGACCGGGGTTCGTCGTTGCCCTGACGGGCGACGTGATGACGATGCCCGGGCTGCCGTCGGAACCGGCAGCAAAAGAGATCGACGTGAAACCGGACGGCACGATTACCGGGCTGTAAGCCTCCGACGGACTCGTCATCCGACAACGCTACTGTTCGCACTCGATTGCTGTCGGCGTATTCTCGAGGGATGGATGAGTAAAGAGTTTCAAGCGGCTTCGGACTGCGCAGTGGGTTTCGGGCAGCTTCGGACTGCGCAGTGGGTTTCGGGCAGCTTCGGACTGCGCAGTGGGTTTCGGGCAGCTTCGGACTGCGCAGTGGGTTTCAGGCGGCTTCGGACTGCGCCGTGGCCTGCGTCGAAACCGACTCGGTCAGTCCCAGATAGTCCTCGAGCGTTCGCAATTCGGCTTCGCTTTTGCCGAACACCGCGATATCGTTCTCCTCGACGGTGTTGTTCACTTTGAGTGACCGCGCCTGATCCGGGCCGAACGGGATGAACGGAATCGGGCCCGCCATGGTGAGACCGAACTTCGCCAGAATCATCGGCACGGGGAGGACTTTGACCGGTCGGCCCTCGGCCTTGTAGGCCAGTTTCGCCACCTCCTTCATCGTGAGGACCTCCGGGCCGCCGATTTCGTAGCGCTCGCCGACGTGGCGCTCGTCCTCGAGGGCGTCTGCCATCATGGGGACCAGATCGCCGACCCAGATTGGCTGGAACGGCGTCTTGCCGCCACCCGGCAAGCCGGTGATGTACGGCGTGGTGAGCAGTTTCGTAAAGCCGACGAACTCGCCACCCTCGCCGAACACGACTGAGGGGCAAAAGATCGTCCACTCGAGACTCGAGTCCTGAACGACCTCCTCAGCGAGGCCTTTCGTTCGCAGGTACTCCGTCGGCGCGTCTGGGTCGACGCCGAGGCCACTCATCTGGATGAACCGGTCGGTATCGCCTTCTTCCGCGGCGCGAACGAGGTTTTTCGTCCCGTCGAGGTGGACGCCCTCGTGCGTGAGACCGCTCGGGGGGTCGAACAGCGGCGATAGCGCGACGAGATTGAAGACGGCGTCGTGTACGGCGACTGTTTCGGCGATGGAATCGTAGGCACTGACATCACCGACGGCCGTCTCGACGCCCTCCGGAACCGAATCCGGGTCCGGACTTCTCGAGAGGGCCGTTACCTCGTGGCCACGGTCTCGAAGTTCTCGACACAGGTTCTGCCCGATGAAGCCGGTTCCGCCAGCGACCAGTACGTTCATGGATGTATACACAACGGCCACCCGGATATACGTATGACCTAACTCTGTTAGGGTTCTCGAGAAACGGCGACAGACAGACACATAAACCAGAGCGGGTGATAACGTGATATGCTCGTCACGCTCGAGGGACTGGACGGCACCGGCAAGACGACGGTGTGGGAAGCCTTACACGACACCTACCCCGACGCGACATTCACCAGAGAACCCACCGCGGGCGAAACCGGCTCCTGGTACGGGGATGCGGTCTACCGCTCGATTCAGGACGACGACGCCGACCCGCTCGCGGAACTGTTTTTGTACACGGCCGACCACGCCGACCACCTCACGCGTGTCGTCGAACCGGCGCTCGAGGCCGGCGACCTCGTGATCTCCGACCGATTCGCCGACTCGCGCTACGCCTATCAGGGGGCGAGCCTCGAGGGTCGAATCACCCGCCCGATGGAGTATATCGTCGGCATCCACCGCGCGTTCACCGTCGTTCCCGATCTGACGATTTACCTCGATCTCGATCCCGAGACGGCCGCCGCACGCGCCGGAGCGACCAACAAGTTCGAACACGCCGCCTATCTCTCACAGGTTCGAGCGAACTACGAGCGACTCATCGAGAACGAACCCGAGCGGTTCGTCCGCGTCGACGCCAGCCAATCGCCGGAGGAAGTTCTCGAGCACGTCGAAACCGTGCTTGTAGACCGCCTCGAGCGGGAGTAGCGCGACCTCGAGACGGTGAGCGGAAAGACGACGTTCGACGTGAGGACAGCGGCAGGATCTCAATCAACGGTGTCCGGCAACTCCACGTCGTCAGGGTGGGGCATCCAGAACACGTCGATGGTATAGCCGAGAATGACCGGCAAGGCGATGACGACGACGAACACCGCCTCCCTCGAGCCCAGATCGGGACCGAGGCCGAGCGCCCCCGAAAGGAACAACATCGAAGCAAAGAGGACGACCGGGATGGCAAACGCGATGTAGACGAGCGCGCCCCAGCTCGTCTCGAGGCGAAGCCTGAAGAAGCGGGTCGCGACGGCCGCGAACAAGGTGTGCAAGCCGACTATGAGGAGCAGTCCTCCAGCGTCGACGAAAGCGTCCATACGTTCGATAGCAACCGAGTGCTCTTTTCGCTGTCGGAACCGGATGGGGTGTCGGAAGCTATAGTAGCCAGTGAAAGTCATTGCACACCTCATCGCAAGACGCCGTCGCGTTAGATGTGTAAACCGTTTCACTGTCTACTATAGTGCTGTCCCAAGCCTGAACTGGTGGGTGAAACCGATTACGGGCGTCCGGTTTCACGCATCGGTCGACGTTTTAGAGGGTACTAGTGATCTGCACTCGAGCGGTGGTTGACGTCGGCTCCTCAGGGAATGCGATCGATCGCAAACGAGCAGCCGAGACCAGAACCACTTTCACGGCCGCGGCCGACCCCTCCGCCATGAAGCGAATTATCGGGGAACGGGACCTCGAGGAGACGCCGTTCAGCGAGGAGGACGCGCTGGCCGTCTACCGGGATATCGTTCGGACACGACGGTTCGACGAGCGAGCGGTTGCGCTGCAACGACGAGGCTGGATGAGTGGCTATCCGCCGTACAAGGGCCAGGAAGCGTCCCAGGTCGGGGCCGCCCACGCCATCGCCGACGACGACTGGCTCGTGCCGACCTATCGGTCGAACGCGCTGCAGATCGCCCATGGGGTGCCGATGAGCGACATCTTCCTCTTCCGACGCGGCCATCCCGAATTCACCTCCGACCACGAGTACAACGTGTTCCCGCAGGCGGTGCCGATTGCAACGCAGATTCCACACGCTGCCGGACTGGGCATGGCCCGGAACTACCGTGGTGACGAGCAGGCCGTGCTCTGTTATTTCGGCGATGGTGCCACGAGCGAGGGCGACTTCCACGAAGGCCTCAACTTCGCGGGTGTGTTCGACGCGCCAGTTGTCTTCTTCTGTGAGAACAACGACTGGGCGATTTCACTCCCGCGCGAGCGCCAGACTGCCAGTGCGACCATCGCCCAGAAAGCCGAGGCCTACGGCTTCGATGGGGTACAGGTCGATGGGAACGACCCACTGGCCGTCCTCGAAACCACCCGAGAAGCCCTCGAGGACGCTCGAGACGGCGAACCGGTGCTCGTCGAGAGCCTGACCTACCGACAGGGAGCGCACACGACCAGCGACGACCCCACGCGCTATCGCAGCGAGCGCGATGACCTGCCTGAGTGGCGAACCGCCGACCCGCTCGAGCGCTATGAAACCTATCTCCGCGCACAGGGCGTGCTCGACGACGACCTCGTCGAAACGATCCGAGAGGATGTCGAAGCCGAACTCGAGGACGCTATCGAGGTGGCCGAAACGACACCAGCGCCCGAGCCCACGGACGTCTTCGACCCGGTCTACAGCGACCTGTCACCTCGACTGACAGACCAGCGCGACTGGCTCGAAGGATTCCTCGAAACGCACGACGTCCAGGAACTCGAGCACTGAGGGCTCGAGTGGGAGGTACTCGCTCGAGTAAACAAACGGTCTG